>JBDKRG010000001.1:0-61139 GCA_039683515.1 Candidatus Sumerlaeia bacterium
ATCTGGGTTCCTCCTGAATGGTTTCTGAGCCGGCTCAGGCCGGGCTCGGCCTTTTTGCCACCGGGAGGAATCCTCTTCACCAACTAACTTCTGCATTCAAACAAAAGTCTTGCGGCAATCGCCGTAATCGAGACAGGGCTTGGTTTCGAAGCTTGGTGCTGATTCGATTACGATTACGATTACGAGCACGAGCACGAACCGATAACTTTCGTCAAGCGCTCTAGTGGGGGGGATCCTCATGCGGACGGCTTTATTCTTCATGCAACTCGTGCCGGCCATCGCCATGGGGCTGGGATTGGCCCACGCCGCCCCGACCGTCGGCAACATCCGCGCGAGCGCCCTCCCCGACGGCAGGATCTCGATCGTCTACGACGTTGCGGGCGCGAACGCCCCGGTGATGGTCAGCGTCGTGCTCGCCGGCGACCAGATCCCGAACGTCGCCACCCTCACCGGCGACGTCGGCCCCGGCGTCACCGGCGGCGCCGACAAGCGCATCGCGTGGGACATCAGACGCGACCTCCCCGGAATCTATAAGAAGAATACAAAAATCAACATCGTCGCCTCCGAGATCGGCCGGACCATGACCATCAAGTTGCCCGGCGGCGTCCCGCTCGAACTGGTGCGCGTCCCGGCCGGGACGTTCCTGATGGGCTCGGACCCGACCGACAAGCTCAAGGACGAGTCCCCCCGCCACATGGTCCGCATCGGGCGCGACTTCTATCTCGGCAAATGCGAGATCACGCAGGGCCAGTGGGTCGCGCTGATGGGGAAGAACCCGGCGCTCATCCAGGGCGACGGCAACCTGCCCGTCGAGATGATCTCGTGGGAGGCCGCGCAGGAATTCATCGAGAAACTCAACGCGCTCGGCCAGGGCAGGTTCCGTCTGCCGACCGAGGCCGAGTGGGAATACGCCTGCCGCGCCGGCTCGAGCGCGAAGTGGAGCTGCGGCGACGACCCCAAGCAGCTCGAGAATGACGCATGGTTCGGCGCCAACTCCGGCGGCACGTCGCACGTCGTCGGCACACGCCGGCCCAACCGCTTCGGCCTGTGCGACATGGAAGGCAACGTGTGGGAATGGGTCCAGGACTGGTATCACGACGGCTACGCGGGCGCGCCGGCCGACGGCGGGGCCTGGAGCAAAATGGACTCGAACCTGCCGTTCAAGGTCGTGCGCGGCGGCGTGTTCCACATGAGCGCGGACCTCGCCCGCCCGTCGTACCGCGCCACGAACTACCCGTCGCAGGACGACAACTGGTATGGCTTGAGGGTCGTGCGCGAGGAATGAGCCGAATGCGGGATGCGGATTGAGGACGGCCGTAAAATGCCCTCTCCCAAACGCTTGACAGGCCCACAGAGATCGATATACTCGTTGGTGTGTGAGCGGGAATAGCTCAGTTGGTAGAGCGCCAGCTTCCCAAGCTGGATGTCGCGAGTTCGAATCTCGTTTCCCGCTCCAAAAGCTCAAAAGAATCAACGCTCTAGAAGGTTCAGCCGGAAACATAATTTCCGGCTTTTTTTCATAAGTAGCACATAGGTAGCAGCCAGTGGATGCACTTTCGTCGCATTTTACTTGCTTGCAAGATTGTCCGGTATCGAAAAAAAGTTGTCTACATGTGAAGTGTAGGCCGCTTTTTTGTGGCCCCTCGCCCGTTTTGCTACCTTATTGTGCTTTTTGTGTTCGAGTAGCTAATCGATACCAAAAGGTTCACTTCTTTCGCCTGGCAACCCGCCGTCTGGGAGTTTCAGGAGGTAGGTCAGATGTATTTGCGCTGTGGCCCGATCGTTTTTCTAAATCAGGCATAAAAGAACGTATACCCACCGAAGGAATAACCATTTTCCCCAATGTGGAAAGAGACATAGTTGTAGCGATAACCCCTCGGCATACTCCATACAGCATAGAGGGGGCACTTATAGTTTCATAATTCTTAATTGAATCCTCAGATGCTTCCGGATGAATCCTGAATTCACCAGTGATTTTCAGCAAGATCTCTGGAGCATTGTTAACTGATGAGTCAGTAGGCTTAATTGTCAAATTTAAAATACCCCAAAAATGCAGAGGATCATTAGGATCATCTTTTTCGACCTGGTATCTCGCCCCCATATTCAAAATGATATTAGGCCGCTCGCGTTGAACGGATCTAGATGGAGTACGCATCGAAAGTTCATCTATCCAAAAGTTTTCAAGCTGCATCTGTGATAACTGAATCATTGGATATTACCTTACAATTTGTAATTTCTACATTCTTCTGTTGAGCCGGTATGAACTGAAATTTGATTCTTTCGGATTGAACTGTCATGGATGACATTCTGATTTCAACAGTTTTTCCCAATGCAACCGCAATCCTACAAATCGTCTTCACGGTCACATTATGGTCGCCTTTCAAAATTCGAGTAACTTGCGCGTTATGCAAGTCAGCTTTTTCAGCCAATGCAGAGCGACTCAGATTGCTGTGCTCCATACAATCTGCGATCATGTTGGAAAGCTCAAGCAAGGCTTGTTCAGCGATGAATGCAGGCGAATCTTGCCGCTGTTGAATCAATGCACGAAGGTAATTGTTGCCTCTCATTTCTGGCGCACCTTCCGCATTCTTCGAATCAGCATCTTTCTCTTTCATATCGACTTTTTATCCTCTTCACAATTTTCAGAAGACCTTGATCCGCCTTGTTTTTCTTCTTCGATGCCCCTGCAACACACGCAAACCTATTTTTGCCGGCAAAAAAACCGTATACTCTCTCTTGGAAACATTTTATCGCGAAAACGCCATCGCCTTCCGGTTTGAACTTTTCACGGCTGCGTGGCTGTCCCCGCTTACTAAACGATTGCAACTCTGCAACGATAGCATCGAGCTGGTCGTATTTCTTTTGATCCTTCAACTCGTCTAAATATTGACGAAATCTATCTTTTCCGTCTTCAACGGCAACGGCTATGGTCCAAACCCCGTTTAGATAATCGTCAATTTCGATTCCCATCTCAACTCTTTTTGACTTATAAGTCAAACTTTTTGCACATCAGACCTCTTGCGAGGTTACTTTTATTTCAGCAAAAGTCATCAAAAAAGGAGCACCCCAGGGCTAAAAATCTTGTACTGCGCCCTCCCATGACCCCCGTTTCAATTTCTGATACATTTCTTGCCCCCCGTCCCCATGGTGTCGATATGTCAAGGGAAGCAGAAGGAAGGACGTTTCGAAGCGAATCCCATGGATTCCTGTCAACCGACCCGAAGCAACCTGGCCTGGACCCCCATCGCGGCAAGACGCCGCACCCCGATCATGCATCGCCGCGGACGCGGCGGGATCCCGCCCCTCTCACGGAGCCTCCAGGGCCGTTGCCTCGATTTCGTCGTTTCCCCATTGTCAAACGCTCCAGGACGCGAGCGCGCCCAGTAACGAACAGGAAGGTTCGTGGCTCTTGTTTCGGCCGCCCGGGCCGCAGACCCGTGTCCGGGCGTCAGTGGCTCACCATAAGAAAGGAACAACCGATGCGACCGAACAGAACCGCGCGATTCACCAGCCTTGTGACGGCGATCGCGCTTGCGCTGGCCTTCGCACAGCCCAGCCCCGCTCAGTATACGGTCACCGACCTGCTTCCGCTTAACGCCCTGGTCAGCGAAGCCAACGCCATCAACGCATCCGGACAGGTCGTCGGCTATGCCATGGGGGAAAACGCCGACGGGACTTACTTCTCGTGCGGATTCCTCTGGGAGAACGGCCAGTCCACCAACCTGTTCGCGCAGTATCCGGAAATTCTGGCGGGGAGCGCGCTCGGCATCAACGACCAGGGACAGGTCATTGGGTACTGCTACACCGACCGGCTGACCGCGTTCGTCTGGCAGGACGGCCGGCTCAGCCTGCTCGGCCCGCTGCCGGGCGACCTTGAATCCCAACCCGTCGCGATCAACAACGCCGGCCAGGTCATCGGCTACAGCCTGAGACCGGACGAGCAGGATCCGTATTCCTCCGTCTACCATGCGTGCCTGTGGCAGGACGGCTCCGTCGCCGATCTTTCGGCCGGCGGCATGGAATACATTCAGGCGATCAACGATTCGGGCCAGGTCGTCGGCCAGACCGCCGCGTCCGCCGCGTGCCTGTGGCAGAACGGCGCGACGACGATGCTGGACCCGAGCGGCGTCATGCTCGCGTCCATCCCCTCGGCCATCAACGCGTCGGGGCAGGTCGTGGGGTTCGGCTGCACCGCGTCGTATCGCCAGCATGCGTTCGTCTGGCTGCCGCAGCCGGCATACGGCCTGGCGGCGGGGATGAACGACATCGGCTCGGGGATCGACACGATCCTGAATCCCTCGGACGACCCCGGCGTGACGGTCTCCAGCGTCGCCCGCTGCATCAGCGACGCGGGGCAGGTGTTCGGCGAAGCCTCGGTCGTTGCCCTTGACCAGTCGGGCAACGAGGCCCGCTCGATCCGGTTGTGGGTGTGGGAAAACGGCTCGATCGACATGATCCCGATCCCCGCCTACAGCGTGGAATCGATCGTCGGCTCGGGTTCCGGCGTCGTGGTCGGCAGCTACATGACGGCCGCGTGGGAATCCTGCGCGTTCAGCTGGAGCCGCGAAACCGGCCTCGAGACCGTGCCCTGCCTGGACGGCGGGGTTTATGCGTGCCTCAACGACGTCAACGAAGCGGGCCAGATCGTGGGCGCCTGCGACGCGCCGGTTTCGATCGCGGGCTACACCTACAACATGAGCCAGGCGTTCATGGCCGCGAAGGTCGTGACGTCGGTATTGCCCGTCTCGGAGGCGACGATCGTCCGGCACGGCCGCACCTGCCAGGTCCGGGTGAGGATCAACAACCCGGGCACGGCCGCGGTGGGCGACGTGACCGTCAGCTCCGTGAGCCTTGGCGGCGCGGCGCCGCTGACGTCGCTGCCGATCCTGCTGGGCACGATCAACCCCGGCGCGAGCAAGCAGTGCACGCTCCAGTTCAAGAACGTGCCGGCCGGCTCCTTGACGCTCGAGATCGAAGGCGCCTGCTCGCTCGGCAACATCTCGACCACGCAGCAGGTCACCGCGCCTTGAAAACGCCCTGACAGTCGACACGAGCAGGCAGACGATTTCCCGTCTGCCTGTTCTTTTTTGGGGCGGGCGAAACGGCCCGGTGACGGGGGCGTGGGGACCGACCCCGGCGCGGGCCTCCGGCCGAATAATTCAGATTGCCGATTGATGACCATCGTAGGATATTGGGCCGAATTGATCAGGCCCATAGGCGCGCTGGAGTCGTTCGATGGAAGATACCGCGGCGAATCAAGAGGCATGCTCGGAAGCCACGCCGGCGACCGGTGCCGACACACCCTGCCGGCTCACGCTCGAGCTCGAAGCCGACCCGACCATCAATCTCGCCATGCAGCAGAACGACGTCCCGGTGATCAAGGCGTTGCGCGTAAAAAACGACGGAGGCGAGGCCGTCGGCGGCGTCGACATCCGGATCTGGAGCGAGCCCGCCTTCACGGCCCCGTGGTCGGGCCGCATCGACACGATCGCCGCCGGCTCGACCTACAACCTCGCGAACGTCGGGCTCGACCTCTCCGCCCAGTTCCTGCTCGACCTGACCGAGCGGCTGGCGGGAACGCTCCGCGTCGAGGCGGCCACGGGCGCCGGCGCGCCGGCAACGCTCGGCCGCCGCATCGACATCCTGGCCCCCGACGAGTGGAGCGGCCTGCGTTCGCTCCCCGAAATCCTGGCCGCGTTCGTTCTGCCCAACCACCCCGCGATCGAGCCAATCCTGGCGGGCGCGGCGAGTGTTCTCGAGGGCTGGACCGGCGACGCGGCGCTCTCGGGCTACCAGCTCAAAAGCCCCGACCGCGTCCTCAAGACGATCGGCGCGATCTTCTCCGCGCTGCACCGGCTGGGGCTCACCTACGTCAGCCCGCCCGCCAGCTTCGAGCAGCAGGGCCAGAAGATCCGCCTGCCGCACCGGATCCTTGAAAGCCGGATGGGCACATGCCTCGACCTCGCCGTGCTCATGGCGGCGTGCCTGGAACAGGCCGGTCTGCACCCGCTCCTCATCCTGACGCAGGGCCACGCGTTCGTCGGCGCGTGGCTGGTCGAGGAATGCTTCCCCGCCTGCGCCGAGTTCGACATCGCGGCCCTCAGGAAGCGCGTCGACCTGGGCGAGGTCTGCGTCGCGGAAGCGACCCTCCTCGCCAACCCGGAGGGGACGTTCGAGCGGGCGCGCGCCGAGGCCCGCTCGCGCCTGGAATGCGACGAGACGTTCCAGTGCGCCATCGACGTCCATCGGGCGCGCGCGAGCCAGATCCGGCCCCTGCCGCTCAAGGCCGAAGGCCAGACGGTTCGGATCGCGATCGGCGAGCGGCGCCCGCGCGGCGATCAGGCCGAGGCCGCCCCCGAGTATGCCGGCTCGACCGATCGGATCCGCGTCGACGAGTGCGGGCCCAATGCCGACGACACGCCGGCGACCCGCCTCGACCGCTGGAAACGCAAGCTGCTCGACCTGACGCTGCACAACCGGCTGATCAACTTCAAGGACAGCAAGAAATCCCTGCCGATCCTCTGCCCGGACACGGCGGCGCTCGAGGACGCGCTGGCCGACGGCCGGGAGTTCACGATCGGCCCGCGCCCGGCGGAGATGGAGAACAGCCCCCGGGACGCGCAGGCCCACATGCAGCGCACCGGCAACGACCTGCTGAAGGCCCTCCTGGCCGAGGAGTTCCAGGCCCGCCGGCTGCACGCGGACCTCACCCCGGCCGACCTGGCCAACCGGCTCGTCGAGATCTTCCGCGCCTCGCGCGGGGCGATCGAGGAGAGCGGCTTCAACCCCCTGTACCTCGCCATCGGCTTCCTGCAGTGGCACGAGTCCGCGGCGAGCGACCAGCCGCGGCTCGCGCCGATCATCCTCATCCCGCTGGAGCTGGCGCGCCGGCTCGTGCGCGAGGGCTTCCGCATCCGGCAGGGCGACGACGATCCGATGATCAACATCACCCTGCTGGAAATGCTCGAGCGCGACTTCGGGATTCGCATCGAGGGCCTCGACCCCCTGCCGCAGGACGAGCACGGGATCGACGTGGCGCATATCCTCACCGTGATTCGCCGCGCCGTGCTCCACGTCCCGCGCTGGGACGTCCTCGATCACGCGCAGATCGGGCTGTTCACGTTCACCAAGCACCTGATGTGGCGCGACCTGCAGGCGCGCAGCGGCGACCTCCTTCAGAACAGGCTCGTCGACCACCTCGTCAACCGCCCCAACGATCCGTTCCCGGGCGACGGCGACTTCCCCGACAAGGACCGGCTGGACGAAACCCACCGGCTCGCCGCGACGTACAGCCCGCTCAGCGCCGATTCGTCCCAGATGGCGGCCGTGTACGCGGCCGCCGAGGGCAAGACGTTCGTGCTCGAGGGCCCTCCCGGAACCGGCAAGTCCCAGACGATCACGAACCTGATCGCCCAGGCGCTGACGGCGGGCAAGAGCGTCCTGTTCGTCTCGGAAAAGATGGCAGCCCTCGACGTCGTCTTTTCGCGCCTCAAGCGGATCGGGCTGGAGCGGTTCTGCCTCGCGCTGCACTCCAACAAGAGCCACAAGAAGGACGTCATCGACCAGCTCGGCCAGTCGCTCGAACTGGTCCATCTGCGCGAGCCCGAGGAGTGGGATTCGGAGGCGGCGCGGCTCGAGGAAATGCGGCGCGACCTGAACCGGTACCCCGAGGCGATGCACCGGAAGCGGGGGACGGGCCAAAGCGTCTACGAGGGCCTTTCCAGGCTGATCGGGCTGCGCGGCGCGCCCGAGATCCAGCTCGCATGGAATTCGCCCGACGACATCGACCGCGAGAAGCTCCGCGAGCTGCGCGAGTGGGTCGACAAGGTCTCGAACGCCGGCGCGGCGTGCGGGCATCCATCCGGCCACGCGTGGGCGGCCAGCCGGCGCGAGGAGTGGAGCCACGCGTTGTCGCGCGAGGTCCAGGCCGCGATCGACGAGCTGAAGGGGAAATTGCCGGCGCTGGAAACCGCCGCCGCCGCCGCCGGGCCGCATCTGGACGTGCGCGGCGTGGCCATATCGCTCGACGGTTTCGGCCTCCTGGGCGAGATGGCATCGCTGCTGATGAGTTCGCCCGGGCCGACGGCGGCCCTGCTGACCGGGGCGGACTGGGACGAGACCGAGCACGCGCTCGGCGAGTGGATCCGGCGCGGCCGGCTGCGCGATTCGCTCCGCGAAAAACTTTACGGCCGCTACACGGAAGCGATCCTCGCGCTCGACCTGGAAGCCCTGGCCGCGCGGCTGGAGCGGGCCGGCGCGGCGTGGGGCCCGATCGGGTGGTTCAAGCGCCTGCCCGTCGGGGGCGCGCTCAAGAAAGCCGCCCGAGCCGGCCACAAGCCCGCGGCCGGCCAACTGGCCGACGACCTCAAGGACGCCATCGCGCTGCGCGCCGAGGAAGACGCCCTGAACAAGGCGGGCGACCGCGCGCGCGGGCTCCTCGGCCGGTTCTGGCAGGACGGCCGGCCCGACTGGGACGCCCTGGAGAAACTCACGGCCTGGGCCGGGACATTCCGAAAGCTGACGGCCGCGGCCGGCGGCGGCAATCTCGACAAGGCCGCGCAGTACCGGCAACACCTCGCCCGCCTCCTCACCGAGGGGCGCGAGCAGCTTGCTCCGGCCGGCGCCATCGGCCGCGCGCTGACCGACTACCTGCGGGCATGGGTGCATTTCCAGGACGCGCGGCACGGGCTGGAACAGCTCCTGGCCCTTGACGCCGAAGCGGCATGGGGCGCCGCCTCCGAGCCGAACGCCGCCGCCCGCATCGCCCGGCGGCTCGAAAGCTGGCTCGCCGACCTGCCCGAACTGCAGGGGTGGTGCAACTGGCGCGCGACCCGCCACGGCGCGATCGACCGGAACCTGCTCAACCTCGTCGAGGCCTACGAAGGGCGCCCGCTCGAGTCGAAGCGGCTGCGGGCCGCGTTCGACCGCGCGTTCTACCAGTGGTGGGTCGAGTCGCACTTCGCGGCCGACCCGGTCCTGAAGGCGTTCTACAGCCCCGAGCACGAGCGCAAGATCCAGGCGTTCCGCAAGATGGACGAGGAATTCCTCCGGCTCACGATCGAGCTCGTCCAGGCGCGGCTCGCCGCCAAGGTTCCGGTCAACGCCGACCTCGCCAACGAAAACTCCGAGATGGGCATCCTGCAGCGGCAGCTCCAGCGCCAGCGCAACCACATGGCGATCCGCAAGCTGTTCCAGAAAATCCCGCACCTGTTGCCGCTGCTGAAGCCGTGCCTGCTCATGAGCCCGATCTCGGTCGCGCAATACCTCGACCCGTCCCACCCGCCGTTCGACCTCATCGTCTTCGACGAGGCCTCCCAGATCCCGGTCTGGGACGCCGTCGGCGCGATCGCGCGCGGCCGCGACGCGGTCATCGTGGGCGACCCCAAGCAGCTCCCGCCGACCAACTTCTTCAACCGCGCCGACGCGGAAACGCCCGATGACGACGACGCCGTCGAGGACCTCGAAAGCATCCTGGACGACTGCATCGGCGCGCGCATCCCGCGCCTCAGGCTGTCGTGGCACTACCGCAGCCGCCACGAAAGCCTCATCGCGTTCAGCAACTACAACTATTACGAAAACCGCCTGCTCACCTTCCCCTCGCCGGCCAACGGCGTCACGGGCGTTCAGTGGCGGCCGGTTCCCCACGGCATCTACGACGCGGGGCGCAGCCGCACCAACCGCGCCGAGGCCGACGCGGTCGTCTCCGAAATCATCCGCCGGCTCGCCGACCCGGAGCTGTCGCGCTGGAGCATCGGCGTCGTCACGTTCAGCTCCAGCCAGCAGGAGCTCATCGAGGACCTGCTCGACAAGGCCCAGCAGGATCGTCCCGAGATCGAGTCGTTCTTCAACTCGGACGCGCCCGAGCACGTCTTCGTGAAGAACCTCGAATCGGTCCAGGGCGACGAGCGCGACGTGATCCTGTTCTCGATCTGTTACGGTCCCGACGCGCAGGGCCGCGTCTCGATGAACTTCGGCCCGCTCAACAAGGACGGCGGCGAGCGCCGGCTCAACGTCGCGATCACCCGCGCGCGCCGCGAGGTGGTCGTGTTCTCCACGCTGCGCGCCGACCAGATCGACCTGTCGCGCACGCGCTCCCGGGGCGCCGCCGACCTCAAGCTGTTCCTGAAGTACGCGGAGCAGGGGCCGTCGGCCATCGCCGAGGCGACCAGCCCGAGCCACGGCGGCTCGTTCGACTCGCCGTTCGAGCGGCAGGTGCACGACGCGCTCACGGCACGCGGCCACGCGGTCCACGCCCAGGTCGGCTGCTCCGGCTACCGCATCGACCTGGCCGTGGTCGATCCCGCCGCGCCCGGCCGCTACCTGATCGGCATCGAATGCGACGGCGCCAATTATCATCGCGCCCGCACGGCGCGCGACCGCGACCGCCTGCGCGAGATCGTGCTGCGCGACCTCGGCTGGCAACTGCATCGCGTCTGGTCGACCGACTGGTGGAACGATCCGAACAAGACCCTCGAGAAAATCGAGGCCGCCATCGAGAAGGCGAAGCTTGCCCCGGTCCCTCGCGATCCGCCGCCGCCCCCCCGCACCGGCGCCGCGCCCCAGCCCGCCGCGGATCCAGCCCGCCCGGAACCGTCGCCCCCGCCCGAGGCCGGCCTGGCCGTCTACGAAGTGTTCAAGGCGGACGAAAAGCTCGGCGACAACTCCGATTTCCACTCGCGGGCCAACGACGACGAGATTCGGGAGCGGCTCGGGGAAATCGTCGAGAAGGAAGGCCCGATCAGCCTCGGCCTGGCCGCGCGCCGCCTCGGCGAGTCCTACGGCATCGGCCGCGTCACGGAGCGCACGATGGCCCGCACCGAACAGGTCGCGCGCCGCGCCCATGTTCAAGTCGAAAGCCGCGACGGGAGCCTGTTCCTGTGGCCGCCGGGCGGCAGGCCGGAGGATTACGCCGATTTCCGCGTGCCGGGCGAAAGCGCCGATTCGCGGCGCGACGCGGCCGACCTGCCTCCCGAGGAGATCGCCAACGCCGCCCATTACATCCTGAAGCGGCAGATCAGCCTGCCCGCCGACGACCTGGTCAAGGAGACCGCCCGCCTGTTCGGCTACCTGCGCGCGGGCGCCCAGGTCGACCAGGCGATCCGCCGGGGCATCCAGCTGCTGGTCGCGCGGAACCGCGCGCACGACCGCGAGGGGATGGTCATTCTGGCGCGGTGACGTTCAGCACGCCGAAGCCTGAGCTCCGGGGTCACTCGTGGCGCAGGGCCTCGATCGGGTCGAGCTGGGCGGCTTTTCTGGCCGGGAAGTAGCCGAACACGATCCCGACCGCCGACGAGAACGCGAACGCCAGGATCACGATCTTCGGCTGGAACATGAACGGCACGTTGAGCGCGATCGAGCCGAGGCCGGCCGTCGCCAGGCCGAGCGTGATCCCCACCACCCCGCCAAAGCAGGACAGCACCACCGCCTCGACGAGGAACTGCATCAGCACCTCGCTGCCGAGCGCGCCGATCGCGAGCCGGATCCCGATCTCGCGCGTGCGCTCGGTCACCGAGACCAGCATGATGTTCATGATGCCGATCCCGCCGACGAGCAGGCTCACGGCGGCCACCGCGCCCAGCAGCGCCGTCAGAACCTTCGTCGTCCCCGTGATCGTGCTCATGATCTCGCGCATGTCGCCGACGTTGAAGTCATCGTCGTCGCCGGGCTTGATGCGGCGGCGCTCGCGCATGAGCGTCTCGATGTCCTTCTTCGCCTTGTCGATCCCGCTTTCGGTCTGGACGGAGATCATCATGCTCGACACGTCGTTGTTGCCGGCCATCCTCCGCTGCAGCGTGCGGATCGGGACGAGGACGAAGTCGTCCTGGTCGCTGCCGAAGCTCGACTGCCCCTTGGATTCGAGGACGCCGATGACCTTGAACGAAATCGACTTCATGCGGATCGACTTGCCGACCGCGTCGAGCCCGCCGAACAGCTCTTTCTTCACGGTCGTCCCGATGATGCACACGGCGCGGCCCGCGCGCAGCTCGCCGTCGGTGAACTTGCGGCCCGCCTCGACGCGCCAGTTGCGCACGACCAGGTAGTCGTTGTCGCTGCCGGTGATCGAGGTCGACCAGTTCTCCCCATCGTAGACGGCCTGCGCGCTCGAGGAGGCCATCGGCGCCACCGCCGACAGCCCGCCGATCTCGCGCTTGATCGCCTCGACGTCCTCCACCTCGAAGTTGTCGGCCTGGCTGCTCGCGCCGCCCGGGCCGCGAAAACCCTGGCCCGGGCTCAGCTGCAGCATGTTGCTGCCGAGGCTCCCGATCTGGTCGGCGACCTGCGCGGTCGTGCCCGCGCCGATCGTGACGAGCGTGATCACCGCAGCGACGCCGATCACGATGCCCAGGATCGTGAGCGAGGAGCGCAGGACGTTGCGCCGGATTTCGCGCTGGGCGAGGAGTATGGTTTCGTAAAGCATTTATCGGCTCGTTTCCGCCAGGTAACGGTCATCGATGTGGCCGTCCTTGAAATGGATCTGGCGCGTGGCGTATTCGGCCATGTCGGGCTCGTGCGTGACCATCAGGACCGTGATGTTGCGCTCGCGGTTGAGCATGGTCAGCAGGTCCATGACCTCGCGGCTGCGCTCGGAATCGAGGTTGCCGGTCGGCTCGTCCGCCAGGAGCACCCTGGGGTTGGTCACGATCGCGCGCGCGATGGCGACGCGCTGCTGCTGGCCGCCGGACAGCTCGTTGGGCTTGTGGTCCTCCCAACCCTTGAGGCCGACCGCCTCGAGCGCCTCCTGCGCCAGCGCCTTGCGCCTGGCAAGCGCCACGCCGCGGTAGATCAACGGCAACTCGGCGTTCTCCAGGGCGGACGTGCGGTTGAGCAGGTTGAATCCCTGGAAGACAAAGCCAAGGTATTGCCGGCGAAGGAGCGCGCGCTGGTCGCGCGTGAGCGAGCCGACGTCGATCCCCTGGAACAGGTATTTGCCGCCGGTGGGGGTGTCCAGGCAGCCGAGGATGTTCATCGTCGTCGATTTGCCGGAGCCGCTGGGGCCCATGATCGCGACGAACTCCCCTTGCCCGATCTCGAGGTCGATCCCCTTGAGGGCGCGCATTTCCGCCACGCCCGTCCCATAGACCTTCGTCACGCCCTGCAGCCTGATGATCGGATCATGCCTGTTCATTGCGCGGCCTTCACGGTGTCGGTCACCAGTTCCATGCCGGGTTGGATCCCGCCGCCGAGGACCTCGGTCATCGTGCCGTCGCTCGAGCCGGCCGTCACCGCCACCGAGACGAGCTGGTTATTCTTCAGCGTCCACACGACCGGCTGTTTCTTGTCGCCCTTCTCGGTCTTCGTCTTGGCCGGCTGGGCCGGCGGGTGCGGCAGGATCTTGTTGACGAGGCTCCCGGACTCGACCTCTTTCTTTTCCTCGGGCGGCGCAAAGCGCAGCGCGGCGTTGGGGATCAGCAGCGCGTCGTCGACTTTCTTGACGGTGATCGTCGCGGTGGCGGTCATCCCCGGCCGCAGCTGCATCTGCCGGTTGTCGACGTCGAGCATCGTCTCGTAGGTCACGACGTCGTTGCTGGTCGTCGAGCCGAAATTGACGCGGCGGATGACGGCCGGGAACTCGCGGTCGGAGTAGGCGTCGACCGTGAACGTCGCCTCCTGGCCGGCCTTGACCGTCCCGATGTCGGCCTCGTCGACGCCGACCTTGAGCTGCATCTTGGCGAGGTCCTCGGCCAGAGTGAACATGACCGGGGTCTCGAACTGCGCCGCGACGGTCTGGCCCGGATCGATCGAGCGCGAGAGAACCACCCCGTTG
This sequence comes from Candidatus Sumerlaeia bacterium, assembly GCA_039683515.1. Taxonomy (GTDB): domain Bacteria; phylum Sumerlaeota; class Sumerlaeia; order MVZB01; family MVZB01; genus JAJFUE01. The sequence goes on from JBDKRG010000001.1 coordinate 13,766, forward strand.
ATCGGCGAGACGATCGTCATCTTGGAAAGATCCGTGTCATATGCGGCCAGCGCCGCCTCGTTTTGCTTGACCGCGGCTTCGGCCTGCGCCTCGCTGGCAACGGCGCGGTCGAGGTCCGCCTGGGCGGTGTCCAGGTCGTGCTGCGAGACGGCCTTGCTCGTGCTGATCCTGCGCAGTTCGGTGAGGCGCTTGAGCTCGTTGCGCTTCTCGGTCACGGTGGCCCGCGCCGACAGCACCTGCGCCCTGGCCGACGCGAGCGTGGCGCGGGCCTGCTGGATGTTGGCGTTGATCTTCGTGGTGTCGAGCTGGGCCAGGACCTGGCCGACCTTGACCGCGTCGTTGTAATCGACGTTGACGACCTTGACGATGCCCGACTGCTCGCTGCCGACGTCGACCTCGTTGGTCGGCTCGAGGTTGCCGGTCGCCTCGACGGTCACGACCAGGTTGCCGCGCCGGGCCTGCTCGGTCTTGTATTGCACGGCGGAGGCCTCGCCGTTGCCGCGGCCGGCCACGACGAACCCGGTGCCGGCGACCAGCAGCCCGATCGTCAGCCACAGGAACCAGCGGCGCCGATGCGAGCCGGCGTGCGCGGCCAGCGCGTCGTTCGGATCAAGGTTTTCGATGCTCATTTCTGCGCGGTCCTTTCGTTCGCATCGGCCGGCGTCCATCCGCCGCCGATGGCCTTGAAGAGTGAAATCGTGTCGGTGGCGATCTGGCCGTCGCTTTGCGCGAGCGTGTCCTCGTAGACCAGCAGCGACTGCTCGGCGCTGATCACGTCCGTGAAATCGACCTGCCCGACGCTGTACTGCGCCTTGGCGAGCTCGAGCGCGCTGCGCGCGGCGGCGACGGCATTGGCGAGCCGGCCGCGGCGCTCGCGCTTCTGGCCGATCGAGTAGAGCTTGTTCTCGACCTCCTCGAGCGCGTCGAGGACGGCCGAGCGGTAGCCGAGCAGGTACTGCTCCTCGATCTCGTTCTGAACCTTGACCTGCTGGCGCAGCGCGCCGGCGTCGAAGATGTTCCACGAGACGCTCGGGCCGAAACTGTAGGCGCTCGTCGCCAGCTCCCTGAAACCGGCCGAGCCGTCGCCCTGCCGGCTCGCCGCGCCCGTCAGGTAGAACTTCGGGTAGAGGTCCGCGACCGCCACGCCGACGCGCGCCGTCTGCGCGGCCAGCTGCATCTCGGCCCGGCGGATGTCGGGCCGGCGGCGCAAGGCCTCGGACGGAACACCGACCGCGAGCCGGTCCGGCGCGACCGGGATGGGCTGATGCGCCGCGAGCCGGTCGTGCAGCGCGCCGGGGTTTTCGCCGAGCAGGATCGCGAGGCGGTTGAGCGACTCCTCGAGCCCGGTCCGGAGGGTCGGGATCTGCGCGGCCGTGTTCTCGTAGGTGTAGCGGGCCTGCTGGACCGGAAGCTCGTTGATCAGCTCGGCCTTGAAGCGAGACTCGACGAGTTCGAGCGTCTCCTTCTGCATCTTGAGGTTCGCCTCGGCCAGGTCGAGCCGCGTCTGGTAGGCCCGGACGTTCACGTATTCGCCGGCGACCTCGGCGACGAGCGAAACCAGCACGTCGTGGAAATCGGCTTGCTGGGCCTCGAGGTCGCGGCCGGAGGCCTCGACCTGGCGCCGCGTGCCGCCGAAGACGTCGATCTCCCAGCTGGCGTCGAAGCCGGCCCGGTAGATGCTGCTTTCGTTCCGGACGACCTGCGTCTGGCCGGCGACCTTGCTTTCGGTCCGCGTGTGGCCGTGCGTGATCGAGCCGGAAGCGTCGGCCGTCGGGAATAAGTCCGCTCGCGAGATCGCAAGCTGGGCGCGCGCCTCGCGGACACGCGAGGCGGCGGTCTTGAGGTCGAGGTTGCCGGCGACCGCCTCGCCGATGAGGGTCGCCAGCGCCGGGTCGCCAAAGCCGCGCCACCATGCGGCGAGCGTCCCGGCGTCGGCCGCCCCGGAGGTCAGGCCGTCGGGCAGCTTCGCGTGCCACGCGGCCGGCGCCTTGCTTTCGGGCGCGGCGTAATCCGGCCCGACCGTCATGCAGCCGCCGAGAAGGAGCGCGGCGAGCACGATCGGGATAGCTTTCAATTGTTTCTGACGACGGGACATCATGGTCAAACCTCTACCCACCCCATGCCGCGCATGGGCGAAAAAGATGATTCTGATTGAACTCACCGGCGTCGCGCGGCCGGCTGTTTCCCGGCCCGGGCGCGGGATTCAATTTGCCGGCGCGCCTCCGCGATGCCGGCGAGGCTGAAGCGGATGACGTGATCGGCGACCAGCACGAGATTCAGCTTCGGCGAGAGGGGCAACGGCGGCGGAAGATATTCGTGCGCGCCAGGGCGCATGCTGAACACCATCGGGTTCAGGCACTGCGCCCGGATGCTCATGGAACAAAGCTGAACGTCCTCGGCCGTGGCGCGCGGGCCCAGCAGTTCGCGGACGATCGCATCGAGTTCGGCGTCGAGAGGCTCCATGTGCTCGTGGATCACGTCGAACAGGATGCCGGTCGGATTGCCGATTTCCATGTGCGCGATTTCGAAATCATAGCATTCGGGGTCGAGCACGCGGCCCATGATCGACATGATCCGGCCGCGGAACCGCTCCTCGACGGGCGCGTCGGGGGCGACGCCGCCGTCGGGCGGGTGTTTTTCGAGCGAGCGCCGGAACGCCTCGCGCCACGCCTCGATGTAGAGGTTTTCCTTGTCGCCGAAATGGTAGTTCACCGAGGCCAGGTTGGTCCCGGCCAGGACGCAGATTTCGGCGATGGTCGTGGCGCGGAAGCCCTTGCGGCTGAACGCGACCGTGGCCGCCTCGAGGATCTGCCTGCACGTTCCGGTCATTTCCCTGGATCTGCCCATCGCCCCCCTCCGGCTCATCTGAACGCAAATATAAAACAGCTATTTGAAATAATCATTTAAATTGCAGATTAAAAGAAATTCATCATCGGGCGCCCGGACAGGGCGCCGGTGGGTGGAGAGCATCCATGGAGATCCCGGCGTCGTCCAACCGATTGACAACCTACCTGATTTGTTATATTGAGGAGCCAACCGTCATTCCGCATCCAACCCGAGGACATTCCATGCCTAATACCCGAATCCTGCCCACCATCGCGTTCCTGATGCTCGTTCTGGCGCCTTGTATCGGCGGCGCGGCCGGGATCAGGAATTGGAATCTTTTGACGCCGGACGGCCCGAAAGGACCTGTCACCGCGGCGGTCTTTAACGGCAGCATATTTGCAATCACCAAGGAAGCCACAAATGCATACTGGGAAAGCGGCCTGATTCAACAATCTCCGGACGGGATTCACTGGATGGAAAAGACGCAACCATGGGGTTGGGATGCCGAGGATTATCAGCTCATCGTGTTCAAGGGTTCCTTGTGGGCGATCAATTCGAATGCGACCCGGAACCTCGAGTTCTGGCGGACAGAGGACGGCGATACATGGACGCGAGTGCGCCCACCGACGATTCCCGGCCGGCGCAGCCAGTACGCGCTTGCGGTTTTCAATGACAAGCTATGGATGTCAGGCGGTTGGGATGGATCGCAAGCGCTCAACGAAATCTGGAACAGCGCGGACGGAACATCATGGACGTTGGTGGCCAAGGGGTCTCAAGTCGGGTGGCCGGCACGCTGCAAACACGGTTTCGCGGCTTATAAGGACCGCCTCTACGTCATCGGGGGCGTTGATGATTGGTCGCCATCTTCGTATTTTAGTCTGGATGACGTGTGGACTTCGACGGATGGCGTCAATTGGACGTGCATCGGTCAGATCTCGCCCAACCGAGGCGGTTTTTCGACAGCGACTTGGGATGATAAACTGTGGATTTTCGGCGGAGAGGAATATTTTGATTACGAAGACTATGGTTATGACGAATACATCTCGGGGGAGTCATCCGATTCGTTTTTGTACTCGTCAGATGGCAAGACCTGGAGTTCAGGCGTCAATGATCCCATAGGCCGGATTCAGTGGCAGGCTTCCGTTGTCTTGAATAACCGGATTTATATCATCGGCGGCGCACGCTGGATTGACGACGAATTTTACGGGGATGGGGGCGATGAACTGATACGCCTTGGGGACGTGTGGGTAACTGACGATCCGAATTACGCCGCGACCGCGGTGAACGTTCCATTAAAACTGGTATTGCCGCAACGTTCCGGGCAGACGGCAACAGTCGAAGTAAAAAATACCGGGAAACTTCCATGGGCGGGGAATTCAGGGTTCGGGCTGAAAGTCTCCTCTGATCCGGATAAAGCATGCGCTCAAAACGGTATGACAACCATCAGTACGACTGTCAATCCAGGAGAAACGTACAAATTCAAGATCCCGCTTGATCTGTCGCGCCTATGGACCCCGACCGAAATCAAGTTCCGCATGTTCCAGGAATCTGTTGGACAGTTCGGCGACGTCATGACTTTGTCGCTGGATTTGTTATACGATCACCCAATTACGTGGCGGCAAGTGTCCTCTGAAAATTATCACAGCTGCGAACAGGGAGACACGGCTGTCTCCGATCAATTTTTCTGGCTTTGGAATTACCGTTCGGCAAACGGTTTGGATTGGGTCGAGCTGACCGACTTGGACAAGAATGCTCCCGGGTACGACGAGGAATATGACGAAAATGATTTCTACGGCGACGTCGTGTTTTTTAGAAACAAACTAATGGCGCTCGAGGCTGACTTTATCTCGAAATCGTCGGATGGGATGAATTGGAACAGATCTGATGCTCCATGGGATGACGTGGATTGGAGTTCCGAGAGCTATTCACCGGAAATCAGTTCGACCTGCATTCTTGATGACCGGCTGTACGTGATGATTCACTACGATTTAAACACTTGGTATGACTATGAATACAAAAATGTGGTATGGGCGACATCCGACGGCAGCAACTGGTCCAAGCTTGGCGAGTTCAATGATCTTTACGATTATGGCAGAATGGTGGCTTTCAAGGGCAGGATATGGATTTATGGTGGATATCATTATTTTATCGATGGACAAGATGGTGAAAGCGGCACGTATACGGATGGGCAGGTCTATTATTCATATAATGGAAAGTCATGGACGAAAGCTGACTTATACTCCTCCGTTCTCGATCACATCGTTGTTTACGATGACAAATTGTGGGCAATTGACGGGAATCGGCTGAACAGCCAGATAATAGTTTCGCTCGACGGGATGAATGGGGAGCCAACCAACATCATCTCGTGGGCCAATGACTCGGAACTTTCAGGGCTTTTTGTTTTCAAAAACAAGCTGTATGGATTCTCGGAAGATGGGGTCTGGTGCGGATCGACCTTCAATCAAAGCGTGACGGTTCCCACCTCTGCCATGGATTTCGGCCGGCACGAAGTGATGGCGGGGGCGAGCCCGTGTCAAAACGTGATCGTCCACAATACAGGCCTCTCACCACTGAAATTCACTGGGACCGGAGCAGAAATCATCAGTTCGCGGCCTGGTGAATTCGCGCTGAACCCGGCGCCCAAACTGGCGCCGGTCAATGTTTCGCGGGCGATCGGGGTTTCGTTCAACCCGAGGCGGCTCGGGCCGACGTCGGCGACGCTTCAGATCACCACGGCCGACGCCGCGCAGCCGACGATCTCGGTCAAGCTCACCGGCGAGGGCATTTCCAACCAGCCGCTCAAGTCGGGCAAGATCCTGGCGTATATTCTGGGACTGTCGAGCGAGAGCGCAAACCTCGACCAGAACGCCGATTCAAAGGTCGATATCGCGGACCATGTCCACATCCTGAACAGCCCCATCGAGGTCACGACGCCGACCCGGAGCTCGACATATGATCTGGGCGGAAATCTCCCGATTCGCTGGAGCGCCAAAACCACGATCGGCAACGTGAGGCTGGCGCTCGCGCGAAATCATGAACCGGTCAAAATCATCACGAGCTCGACACCGAATGACGGGGCATTCGACTGGACGGTCAGCACGGACCTTGTCGCGGACGACAATTACAGCATCATCGTCACCGATACGGACCACACGACGATCCAGGGCGAGTCCAAGGCGTTCACGCTGAAAAGCCCGGGCGACACAATCTCCGTCCAATATCCGGGCGGGGGCGAGGCATTCAAGCGCGGGGAGAAGGTTCCGATCCATTGGGTTGTTCCATACGATTCAGACATCGAACATATCAGGGTTGAAATCTACAAGAACGACGCGCCTTACAAGACGCTTGTTTCTTCACGCTCCATCGATGACGGCGAGGTGTATGCATGGACGGTACCGACCGATTTCGCAACGGGGGACACTTACCGCATCGTGGTGATGGACGCCGACAACAGAGCCTGCCGTGGATCAAGCGCCAGGATGTTCGCAATCAGCAAATAGACAGGCCTCCACACGAAATCAGTCGACGAACCAGCGGCCGATTTTGAGGAGCGGGCCTTCGACCATGCGGATTTCGATCGTCCACGGCGCCTCGTCGAAAATCGCGTAGCGGATTTTCTGGTGCTGGTCGCGGCTGTAGCCGATCGCGCCCGGGCAGATCAGGTAGCGGTCGGCGCGGTCGAGCGCGTAGGGGGTCTGGTATTGAAATTTGTGGTCGCGCGCGGTGACGGCGTGGCTGGATTTCTCGCCGTAGACGGCCGGCACGTGGATGTGGCCGAAAAACATCATCCGGTAGGGATGCTCGTCGAAGACGTTCCACGCCTCGATCGGCCCGCCGATCTTGTTCTTCTTCGGCCGCGGCGAAATGTGCGTGAAGTAGTAGTCCCCCTCGATCATCTCCTCGGGCAGCGAAGCCAGGTAGCGCTCGATGTCGGGCGGGAGCGTGAGGCCGTTGATCTCGTCATGGTTGCCGCGCACGCACGGGATCCGGCGGGCCATGATCTCGCGGACGACCTGGGCGTCGTCGGGCCCGCCGTCGACGAGGTCGCCAAGACAAACCATGCGGTCGCAGCCGCAAGCTTCCGCGTCGGCCAGGACGGCGTTGAACCCCGCCAGGTTGCCATGAACGTCGGAGATGAGCGCGATCCTGGACATGCACGATCATTACACCAACTCCCGATCACGGGAAAAGATAAAAAGAAAAACCCACGGCTTGCGGGCCGTGGGCTGGTGTGGCAATAACAAGCTGGCTCAGTGATGGCCGCCGCCATGATGACCGCCGCCGTGGCCGCCGCCGTGGCCGCCGCCGTGGCCGCCGCGGATGTAAACGCCGCCGAAGACGACCGGGGGCGGAGCCACATACACGGGCGCGGGGGCGACGTAAACCGGCGGAGCGGGCGCCACATAAACGCGCGGGGGGGGCGGCGGCGGAACCGGCTGGTAGACGCGGGCCGGGGGTGCCGTCAACGGGACCGGCTCGTAGACGACCGGGTCGTAGGGATACACGACGCAGGAGCTGAGGAAACCCAGCATCGTCAGGCAGATTGCGATCTTTGCGATTCTCACGGCACTTCCTCCGAGTTACAACCGGGAGTCCGTCGACTCCTCCATAAATCCATGGACACCGACGGTCCAAAATTGTTCCACCTTAAGCACGCTCATTTGGAGAATGCAAGAGGCGCATTGGCCTGGGCGGCCTGGGCCGCCCCTTCCGTCCAGCCGCCGCCCAGGGCCTTGTAGAGCGTGACGAGGTTGCCCGCCACGTTGTTGCGGCTCTGGATCAGCGCGTTCTGGGAGTTGAGCAACGCCTGTTCGGAGACGAGCACCGACAGGAAATCGGTTTCGCCCTCGGTGTAGAGCTGCGTGGCCAGCGAGAGCGCCTTGCGGTTCTGCGCCACGGTCACGGAGAGGGCCTTGCCGCGCTCGATCTCGTGGTTGTAGGCGGTCCAGGCGGTCTCGACTTCCTGCAGGGCGGTCAGGACGGCCTGCTGGTAGCGGGTCAGGGCCTGGTCGGCGACGGCCCGGTTCTCCTTGACGCGGTTCCACAGGAGGCCGCCGCTGAAGATGTTCCAGCTGAGCGACGGCCCGAACGAGTAGGCGCTGGTCACTTCGCGGTTCCACGAGCCGAGCTTGGTCGCGTTGGCGCTGGCGGCGGCGTTGAGCGTCAGGCGCGGGAGCAGGTCCGCCATGGCGACGCCGATCCGGGCGGTGGCGGCGTGCAGGGCGGCCTCGGAGGAGCGGATGTCGGGCCGCCGGTCGAGCAGCGTCGCGGGCATCTCGGCGGGCAGCCGCGGCGGGACGGCCGGGTAGGGCTTGGGCGGATCGAGCTCGGCGATCAGGGCGCCGGGCTCCTCGCCGAGGAGGTAGCTGATCCGGTAGATCATCTGGCGGATCTGCGACTCGAGCGACGGGATCTGCGCGCTGGTGTTGGCGACGACCGCCTGGGCGTTGGCCTGGTCCAGGCCGCTGGCGATGCCGACCTCGTAGCGCCTGCGGGTAATCTCCGCCGACTGCTTCTGCGTGACGAGGTTTTCTCGGGTGATGCGGAGCTGCTCCTGCAGGGCGCGCAGGTCGAGGTAATCGAGGCCGACCTCGGCCGTCAGCGTCACGAGCGCGTTGCGCAGGTCCAGCTCGCTCGACAGCAGGTCGGCGCGCGAGGCCTCCACGCCGCGCCGCACGCCGCCGAAGATGTCGGCCTCCCAGACGCTGTCGAAGCCGGCGCGGTGCATGTTCGTGTTGGAGCTGCGCTTGGTGTCGGCGCCGGCGACGTCGGAGCCGACCTCGGGCTTGGGGACGCGGGTGTGCGTGCGCGAATAGGACGCGCTGAAATCGAGCGTCGGCCAGAAGGAGGACTCGGCCTGGCCGAGCGCGGCGCGCGCCTGGCGGACGCGCTCGACCGCGAGCCGCACGTCCAGGTTCGACTTCATGGCGCGGTCGATGAGCGCATTCAGGGTCGGATCCTGAAACGCCCCCCACCACTGGCCGAGTTCCACGGCCGGGCCGGTCGAGCGGGTCGGGGTGGTCTCCTCGGCGCCGACCCACCTGGTCGGGAGCTTGAGCGAGGGCCGCTTGAAATCGGGTCCCAGCAGGCAGCCGCTCATCAGCGCGGCGGAGGCGATCAGGCAAAGCAACGATGCGAATCGACGTGTATTCATGGAACGATCCTACTCAGGACTCAGGACTGTTACTCGTATCTCAGGGCTTCGATCGGGTCGAGACGGGAGGCCCGCCACGCGGGGTAGAAACCGAACACCATGCCGACGGCGCAGGCGACGACGACCGACAGGACGATCGCGTCGACTGAAATCTGGGTCGGCCAGCGCAGGACGACGGATACGATGGTCGAGGCTCCGCGGCCCAGCGCGATGCCGATGATCCCGCCGAGGAGGCAGAGGATGACGGCCTCGATCAGGAACTGCAGGAGGATGTCGTAGGTGCGCGCGCCGACGGCCATGCGCAGGCCGATCTCGCGCGTGCGCTCGGTGACGGAGACGAGCATGATGTTCATGATGCCGACGCCGCCGACGATGAGCGAGATGAGCGCCACGAACAGCAGGAGCCGCGTCATGAGCCGGCTCGTCGAGGCCAGGGTGTTGGTCAGTTCCGTCATGTCGCGGATCTGGAAGTCGTCGTCCTCGTCCGCGGCGAGGCGGTGGCGCTCGCGCAGCAGCTCGGTGATCTGGCTCATCGCCGTGCGGATCGAAGCCGCCGAGCGCGCGGCCAGGATGATCTGGTCGACGTTGGCGAACCGGACCGGCATCGGGTTGTCGGCCTGCTGAACGGCCGATTTCTCGGGATACAGGACGACGCCGGTCGAGGGGTACAGGTTGCTCAGCGTGTTGACCGAGTTGCTCGAGGACGACGAGGACGAGGAACTCGATCCGCTGCTCGAGCTGCGCTGGTTGGAGATCCGGTAGCGGATGGTCGTCCACGGCGCCAGGATGATGTCGTCCTGGTCCATGCCCATCAGGTTGGCGCCCTTCTGCGAGAGGACGCCGACGACGCGGAACGTCACGTTGCGGATGCGGATTTCCTTGCCGATCGGCGACTCGCCCTGGAACAGCTCGCGCTTGACGGTCTGGCCGATGAGGCAGACCTTGGCCCCGTTGCGCACGTCGCGGTCGCTGAAGGTGTCGCCCTCGGCGAGGTTCTGCCAGTCGCGCACGTCGAGGTAATCGGGCGACGTGCCGTAGAGATCGTGCGGCGTCCAGTTGCGGTTGCCGTAAATGACCTGCGAGCTGGTCCGCACGATGACCGCGGCTTGGCGGACGTCGGGGCACTCGCGCACGATGGCGTCACAGTCGGATTCGGTCAGCGTCAGGTTGGAGCCGGCCCCCATGCTGACGCCGCCCGACCTCTGGGCGCCGGGCATGACCAGAAGCGTGTTGGAGCCCATGCTCGAGATCGTGCGCTGGATCGCGGTCGAGGCGCCCTGGCCGATTTCCATCATGGCGATCACGGCGGCGATGCCGATGACGATGCCGAGCATCGTGAGCAGCGCGCGGGTGATGTTGCGTAGCAGGGCGCGGATGGCGGTCCGGATCAGGCGGAGGAATTTCATGGGCGCTCGCCTCCGCCGGCGACGGTCGCGTGGCCGACCAGGTCGCCGTCGACGCATCCGTCGCGGATATGGATCACGCGGCGGGCGTGATGGGCCACGTCAGGGTCGTGCGTCACGAGCATGATCGTGATGCCGTCCTCGGCGTTGAGCTGCTGGAACATCTCGAGGATTTCGCCGCTGGTGCGCGAGTCGAGGTTGCCGGTCGGCTCGTCGGCGAACAGGATCGACGGCTCGTTGATCAGCGAGCGCGCGATCGCGACGCGCTGCTGCTGGCCGCCCGAGAGCTGCGACGGCTGGTGGTGCATCCGGTCGGAAAGGCCGACGCGGTCCAGGAGCCGCTTGGCCCGCTCGATGCTCTCGTGGCGCGTCAGGCCGTGGTGGTGATACTCGAGCGGCAGGACGACGTTCTCGAGGGCGCTGGTGCGCGCCAGGAGGTTGAAGTTCTGGAACACGAACCCGATCTTGCGGTTGCGCAGGTCGGCGCGCTCGTTGACCGACAGCTTGGTGACGTCGCGCCCCTCGAGCAGATACTGGCCCGAGGTCGGGTGATCGAGACAGCCCAGGATGTTCATGAGCGTGCTCTTGCCGCTGCCGGAGGCCCCCATCAGCGAGACGGTCTCGCCCTGGGCGACCGTCAGGGTAATTCCCTTGAGCACGGGCACGTCCAGGTCGCCCAGCCGGTATATCTTCCAGATGTCGTGAAGTTGGATCAGATCCATGCTACGCCTTGCTTGGTTAGCTCAGTTGAGTGCAATCCATGCCGTTACGGGCCGAAGCAACCTACCGCGCCCCGCCGCCGGCGCGCGCCCCGCCGCCACTGCCGCCGCTGCGGCCGCCACGTCGCGGCATCTGCGGAACGAACGGGCTGGGGCCGGTCGAACTGCCGGCCGCCGAAGCCGCCTGCACGGTCTGGATGCCGGTGACGACGTTCATCCCCTCGGCCACCTCGCGGCCGCTGACGGCGGTGTCGATGCCGTCGGTGATGCCGACCCGCACCCGGAGCTGCTTGAGCTGGCCGTTATCCGTGACCCAGATCGTGCCGCGCGAACCGCCGCGGCCGCCGTTGCCGCCCTGGCCCGCCGCGGCGCCGGAGCCGCCGCCACGGCGCCGGCCGGAGCCGGCTTGCGCCCCGTCGCCGCGCGGGCCGCGCGCGGCGGCGCTGGTAGTTTCATCGGCGGCGGCAACCTGAAGCGTCGCCGGCGGCGTCCAGCGCAGCGCGGCGTTCGGAACCACCAGGGCCCCATCGGCGCGCGCCGTCTCGAACTGGACGTCGGCCGTGAGATATGGAAGCAGGCGGCCGTCCGAGTTGTCGGTCAGGACTTCGACCGTGTAGGTGACGACGTTCTGCGTCATGCTCGCGTTGAGGCGGATCTTGCCGACCTCGCCCACGAACTGTTCGTCGGGGAGTGCGGCGACCTTGAACGTGACCGGCTGGCCGACGTGGATGCTGCCGATGTCGGCCTCGTTGACGGCGACCCAGATCTGGACGTGCCGCAGGTCCTTGGCGATGAGAAACAGGCTCGGGGCGCTGAGGCTGGCGACGACGGTCTGGCCGATGTTGACGCGGCGGTCGACGATGACGCCGTCGACCGGCGACACGATCGTGCAATAACTCATGTTCTGGCGGGCCAGGTCGAGGCTCGCCTGCGACTGCGTGACCTGCGCCTGGGCCTGCGCGATGGCCGCCTTGCCGACTTCCATGTTGGCCTGCGCCGATTCGAATGCGGATTTATACGCGTCGAAGCTGCTCTGGGCGAGCGCGTCGGACGGGCCGAGCCGCTGGGCGCGTTCCCAGTCGCGGCGCGCCTGGTTGAGCTTGGCGTTGAGCTGGCCCATGTCGGCGTTGGCGCGCGCCAGGTTGGCCTTGGCGCTGCTGAGCGCCGACTCCGACATCTTGAGCTGCGACTTGTAGGTCGAGTCGTCGATGCGGGCCAGGATCATCCCCTTCTTGACCTGCGAGCCATAGTCGACCTCATTGCCTTTTTCATCGCGTCCGAACTCGAGAATGCGGCCGGCCACCTGCGCCCCGACGTCGATCAGGTCCTCCGGCTCGATCGTCCCGGTCGCCGGGATCGCCGCCACCAGGTCCGCCGTCCGGATCGGGGACGTCATGAAATTGGGCTGGCTGCCGCTCGACTTCGACTGGTACTGCCTGAACCCGAAGGCGGCGGCGCCGCCGACCAGCGCAATGATGATCAACCAACGAATGAACCGGGCCATGTTAATCCTCTAGACTTGATGATTCTATTCGCAACGCCGGCGCCGCCGGCTTTCAATCCATGTTCCAACTTCATTGAACGACGACGCGAAGGATTCCTTTTGCGCATTCGCGGCCGGCATGGCCGCTTTCTTGATCCGCGGTCAGCCCCACTGATGATTGCACGCGTTCAAAGGACGATTCAGGCAGGCCAAATCCGCGGCAAACACACCTCGGCCGCGCGCGCATGGCGCGGCCGCGCATCGTTATCATGCAAGCATCATGCCAGACCCGGAAGTCCAAAACGTGCTGTGTTATCGGTCGATCCATGTGCAATAACTGCGCAGACGACAAGTTTCACTATGCAATAATTTCGCAGGCAGCGGTTCCGGGCGACCTGGCGCGTCTGCGGCTCTCATTTCTTCTTTCGATGGGATGCGCCGCCATCCCGGCGCGAAAAAACCCGGCACAGCATCTCGAGCGCGCAACCGACGGTCGCCTGCTCCTCGGCCGTCAAAGTCGCCAGCATCCTGGCCATTTTGCGACGGACCTCGTCGCGCGCCAGCTTCATGATCGCCTGGCCGTCGGCGGTCAGCCCCAGTTGCACGCAGCGCCGATTCTCGGGCGGGATGCGACGCCATACCCAGCCGCGCCGCACGAGACCGTCGACCATCTTGGACATGGTCGGCCGCATCAGCCCAATGTGATTGCTGACGTCCGAGAGGGTGGCGCCGTCATGGAGACTCAGGAAGACAAGGACGCGGAACTGGGGGACGGAAATCTCGCCGGGGCGGCGGCCGCGCATCTCGTGGCGCAGCGTGCCCATGATCAGCGGGATGGTTTCGAGGAGGCGGTTGGCGGATTCGAGCGGGGTGGTCATCGATGTTGCTGGCCTGACGAACAGTTTCCTTTTCTAACTTTATCCTCTTGAAACCATCCTGTCAACGGCGGTCTTGCGGATTTTATCGCTCACGGAGGAACGGAAGCGCGGAACCGGAAGAATGATGGATAAGACGCGAGAGATGCGATATGAGATATGGGAGTTGAGTCATTCATCTCATCTCTCATCTCTCATGGCTCATCTCTGCTTTCATGCCCAGCCCGACACCCGCCCAAACCTCTTCGCGCGCCGCGACCACCGCCGCCGTCGGGTCGATTCTCCTGTGGTGCTGGAGCGGCGTCTGCTTCCGGATGGGCGCCGAGCTGATGGGCGACATGGCCTACCTGACCGGCATGACGGCCGTCGGCTCGCTCACCGTCATCGTGCTTCACGCATGGGGCGGCAAGCCGATCGCCCCGCTCCTCAAGCTCCCGCCGCGCGTCATCTTCGCCGGCTTCTGGGGCGTGGCGTTTTACACCGTGATCCTCTCGATGGCGTTCGGGATGGCCGACCCGCCCGATATCGGCCAGATCAACCTGCTCAATTACCTCTGGCCGATCTGGCTCGTGCTGCTGTCGTTCTTCATGCTCGCGGAGAAAGCCAACCCCCTCCGCACGCTCGCCGGCGCGCTGGCGGGCCTGGCCGGCGTCGCGATCGCGCGCGGCCCGAAGGAGCTGGCGGTCGTCCCGACAAACCTTCTCCCCCACGCGATGGCGCTGGCCGGCGGCGTCATGTGGTCGCTCTACTGCGTCCTGCTCCGGCGCTGGCGCGTCCCCGAGGAAAACGGCGGCACGGCCTTTCATTTCGCCGTCTGCGCCGCGATGGCCGCGCTGATCGCGTGGTGGCGCGGCCAGTGGCACGCGCTCCCGCCGGTTTCGGCGAATATGATTTTCTGGATCCTGTTCGGCGGGATCGGCCCGGTCGGCCTCGGCTACCACTGGTGGGAGATCGGCATGAAACGCGGCAACGTCCACCTGATCAGCCTGCTCGCCTACTTCATCCCGATCGGCTCGAGCGCGCTGATCGGATTCTTTTTCCGCCAGGCGCTCAATCCGGGGCTTTTAATCGGCGCATTCCTCATCGCCGCCGGAGCCTGGATCGCCCGAGAAAAAAAATAAATTTGAACCGTATAGGGTCCTATGGGTCCTATAGGTCCTATAGGTCCTATAGGTCTTATAGGTCCTATACTCCCCACACTCCCCTAACCCTTGAAAAGCTCTCCCCACCGCGCCTCGACCTTCCGCGCGATCTCCGGCGCGACTTCCACCTCGCCGGGGTACCACGGCTTCATCCGCGCGTCGATCACGATCGGGCCGCGATGAACCACATGATTCCTTCTGATCTCGACCGACGCCGAATGCACGTCGGCCGCGGGCTCGAACCGGGTGAACGTCGTCCACAGGAAGCGGATCGTCGATGAGACGGCTTCGCCGGGCTTGTCGCACAGCACGACGAGCGGCCAGTCCAGAAGCCTTTTGTTCTTGGCAAGGAGCGACGGGAACGAATCGCCGCCGTGGCCGTCGGTTTCATCGTCGCTCTTGTAGGCGGGGCCGCCCAGGACCAGGCAGCCGGGGCAGAACACGGCGACCTCGCGCGTGCCGGCCGGCGGCTCGCCCGACCACTCGCGCGGCAGCTCGCGGCAGGCCTCCCCGAGCCCGAGCATCACGCCCTTGCTCCCCTTGTTGACTTCCGGCCCGGTGTAGTCGAGCGTGTCCATCGAGAGGTCGGAGAAAATGTAGAGGTCGGTCTCGGGGTGGAACCGCGCCAGCACGTGCTCGAGGAGCGCGCGGAAATCGGCGAGGTCGCGCGGCGTGTCGGTCGCGATCAGGAATTTCGTGAAGCTCAGCTGCCCCTCGCCGAGGATCCGGAATGCGGCCGACATCGCCTCGCGGCCGTAGCGCTCCCAGACGACCGCCGCCGCGAGGGCGTGGAAGCCGGTCTCGCCGTAGCTCCACAGCTCGCGCACCGCCGGCATCGCCAGCGGGTAGACCGGCTTGAGCAGTTTTTGAAGATACTCGCCGATGAAGTAGTCCTCCTGGCGCGGCTTGCCGACGACCGTCGCCGGAAAGATCGCGTCCTTGCGATGGAAGACCGCGTCGCAGTGAAAGACCGGGTAGTCGTGCTTGAGCGAGTAGTAGCCGTAATGGTCGCCGAACGGCCCCTCGGGGCGGCGCTCGCGCGGCGGGACTTTGCCGACGAGCGCGAACTCGGCCTCGGCGATGAGCTCGCGCGGGCCGATCGGGTTTTCGACGACGTCCAGTTTCTCGCCGAGAATGAGCGAGGCCAGAAGCAGCTCGCTCACGCCGTGCGGCAGCGGCGCGATCGCCGACAGGATCAGCGCCGGCGGCCCGCCGAGGAAAACACTGACCGGCAACGCCTCGCCACGCTGCTCGGCCTCGTAATCATGAAACCCGCCCCCCTTGCCGATCTGCCAGTGCATGCCGGCCGTCGCGTCGTCGAAGCGCTGCATGCGGTACATGCCGAGGTTGGCGCGGCCGTCGGCCGGCGAATGCGTGAGCACCAGCGGCAAAGTCAAAAACGCGCCGCCGTCGTCGGGCCAGGTTTTCGTGAACGGCAATTCGGTCAGCTTCGCCGGCTGCATGCGGTTTTCGAGGATCGGGCCGCGGCGGTTGCGGTCGAGGCCGATGTGAAGCCCCTCCATCATGAGCCGGCCGATCTTGCCGGCCGAGGGGGGCATCTCGAGCGCCATCTCGGCGACGCGGGCGATCATTTCGAACGGCCGCTCGCCGAACGCCCACTCGACCCGCTCCGGCGTGCCGAACAGGTTCGTCACGACCGGAAATTTGCTTCCCCTGACATTCGTAAAAAGCAGCGCCGGCCCGCCCTCCGCGATCACGCGCCGATGGATCTCGGCAAGCTCCTGGTCCGGGTCGACCGGCGCCGAAACAACGGCCAACTGCTTGCGGGAATGAAGCAGTTCCAGAAACTGACGGAGGTTGCGGATCGGTTTGGTCATCATTGAATTCCAGAAAATTGAACCACGGAGACACGGAGACACGGAGAAGAAAAGAAAAATCGGAAAAAGTTGATGACGGAAATTCTCCGCGTCTCCGTGTCTCCGTGGTTCAATCCGTATTTATCCTCTGAACCGCTTGCTCGCGATGCCGTGCTGCTTGACTCTGAGGCCCATGACGCGCTCGGTGAGGCCCAGCATCCGCGCCGCCTTCGCCATGTTGCCGCGCGCGGATTTCAATGCGTCGAGGATCATCTCGCGCTCGATGTTTTCGAGCATCTTCTCGAGCGAGCCCTCGAATTTCGTGTCGCTCGCCTCGGCCGTCTGCAGCGTCGGCGGCATGTGGTGGCCGTGCAGGACGCCGTCGGTCGACAGCAGCACGGCGCGCTCGATGCAGTTCTCGAGCTCGCGCACGTTGCCCGGCCAGTGATACGCCATCATCATGTCGATCGCGGGGGTCGAGATGCGGCGCATTTCCTTGTGGTTGGCGTGGCCGTATTTTTCGACGAAGTGGTTGGCCAGCAGCAGGATGTCGGCGCGGCGGTCGCGCAGCGGCGGCAGGTGGATCGGGAAGACGTTCAACCGGTAGAACAGGTCCTGGCGGAAGCTCCCGTCCCGGATCATTTCTTCCAGATTGCGGTTGGTCGCGGCGATGACGCGCACGTCGACCTTGATCGACTGGCTGCCGCCGACGCGCTCGAACTCGCGCTCCTGCAGGACGCGCAGCAGCTTGATCTGCGTCGCGGCCGAAAAGTCGCCGATCTCGTCGAGGAAGATCGTCCCGCCGCTGGCCAGCTCGAACCGGCCCTTGCGCAGGCTGATGGCGCCGGTAAACGCGCCGCGCTCGTGGCCGAACAACTCGCTTTCGAGGACGGCCTCCGGCAGCGCCGCGCAGTTGACCTTGATGAACGGTTTGCGCGCGCGGTCGCTGTTGTAATGGATCGCCTGCGCCACGAGCTCCTTGCCGGTGCCGCTCTCGCCGTGCACGAGCACGGTCGTCGACGAGCCGTGCGAGACCTGGAAAATCAAATCGTAGACGGCCTGCATCGGCTTGGAGTTGCCGACGATGTTGTCGGGCCGGAACTTGTTCTTGAGCTCGTCCTGCAGGCGCTCGTTTTCGAGCAGGAGGCGCTGGCGGTCCTCCAGCAGGAGCTGCCGCAGGCGCGCCGCCTGCGCGATCATCGACGCGATGATCGTGAGGAGCTGGTAGTCCTCCTCGATCGCGACGTGCTCGGGCAGGAGCTTGTCGACGCTCAGCGCGCCGAACACCAGGCGGCCCTGCTTGATCGGGACGCAGACGAACGAGATATCCTGCTTGCGGTAGTCGCCCCACGCGCCGGTGCGGTTGAGGAAGTGCGGCTCTTGGGAAATGCTCGGCACGACGGCCGCGCGGCCGGTCTGGATGACCTTGCCGGTCACCCCCTCGCCCAGGCGGTAGCGCCCCTTCTGCTGCTGGCTGGCGGAGAGGCCGTGCGCGGCCTCGATCAGGATCTCGCCGGTCTCGCGGTTGTGCAGCGTGAGGACGCCGCGGCTCATGCCGGTGAACCTGGCCATGGCCTTGAGGACGGGGCCGACCGCGTCGCGCAGCTCCAGCTCGCTGTCGAGCGTCTGGCTGATGGCGAAAAGGAGCCCGAGCTTGTCGACTTCCTTCGGGGCTTCGGTGGCGAGGGCGGCAGGCCGTATCATGGGTGTTTGATCGCTTTAAGTTCAGGCTGCAAGGCGGTCCGCGGCGCGTCCGGCCGGCGGGCGGGGCGATTCCTACCAAACTGTAGGAAATCGCGCGCCGATTGTCAATCGGCGAGAGCGCGGGCCGCCCATGCCCGCGGCGTTCATTGCGCGCCGCCATGGAAAAATGGCTGGATAGACGGCGGGAAAACGTGAAAAATGGCATCAATGTAATGATTGATGTACGCGGCGGCACGCGCCGCGGCGAGAGCGAAAATGAAAAATTTATTGTTCGTCCTGATGTTCTGCATTTTCGTGGACGCAGCCCGCGGCTCCGCGCCGGTGGTTTCGGGGGTCGGCGCCGCGCCCGTCCAGGACACCTGGGCGCGGGTCGGCTGGCAGACGGACGTCGGCGCGAATTCGTATGTCGACTACGGCCTCACCGCGAACTATGACCACGTCACCAGCGACAGCGCCCTGGTGACGGCCCACCAGATCCAACTCAACAACCTCGCCCCCGGCACGATCTACCATTACCGGGTCCGCGGCGCAAACGCCTCGGGCGAAACGTCGGCGAGCGGCGATTACACGCTCACCACCGGGCCGGCGGTTTTCGGCGCCGAGTGCAACCCGACCGGCGACCCGATCGGCGGTGGAACCGGCTACGGCCGGATTTGCACCCCGGCCGAGGCGACGGTGGTCGTCGACACCGCCGCGGAGCTTCTCAACGCGATCTCTTCGGCAACCTCCGGCACGATCATTTACGTCGACGACAATGCCGAGATCGACCTGACCTCCCAAACCGGCGCGATCCTCGTTCCCGGCGGCGTGACGATCGCCAGCGGGCGCGGACGCAACGGCTCGCTCGGCGGCCTGATCTTCACTCATTTATTTTCGGCGAGGCACTACCTGTTCCAGACCGGCGGCCCGGGCGTGCGCTTCACCGGCCTGCGAATCGCGGGGCCCCATTGCGGCAACGGCCGCACGATCCCATATGCGTATGGCGTCACGTTCGCCCATAACGACTGCGAATTCGACAATTGCGAAATTTTTGGGTTCAACCTGGCGTCAGTCGCAACCAGCGGAAATCTTACCGGCATCAAGGTCCACCACAATTACATCCACCACAACCAGCGCAACGGCTGGGGCTACGGCGTCGCGTGCTATACGAGCCGGGAGTGCCTGATCGAGGGCAACCTGTTCGATTTCTGCCGCCACGCGGTTGCGTCCTCGGGCGTGCTGCCCGCCAGTTACGAAGCGCGCTACAACCTCTACATGGACAACTCGATCAGCCACGTGTTCGACATGCACGGCGCGAACGATTTCGAGAAAACCATCATGCAGGGCAACTGGCGCTTCGACGAGGCCTCGGGCACGGTCGCCAACGACTCTTCGGAGTACGGCGGCAACGACGCCGCGCTCGTCAACTTCAGCGCGCCGTCGTGCTGGACGGCCGGCAAAATCCTCAACGCCCTGCGGTTCGACGGCGCCGACGATTACGTCGACTGCGGCGCGCAATCGAACCTCGCCGGCGGCAGCTTCAGCATCACGGCGTGGATCAAGCCGGACGCCGTCGCCGGCACGCAAGCGATCGTCAGCAAGGGCGACAACGATGCATCGGGTTACGGCTACAGCCTGCGGCTGGTCGGCTCCGCCCTCGAGGGCGCGATTCACAACTCGAGCGGCGCGCGCGTGAGCGCGGCCACGAACCCGGGAACGATTCCGGCCGGCGCGTGGACGCACGTCGCGATGACGTTCAACGGCGCCACCGCGATCCTCTACGTCAACGGCGCGTCCGCCAAAACGTTCTCGTGCGGCGGCGTCCTGCAATCGTCCAGCCACCCGTTCACGATCGGCCGCGACTCGACGGCCGCGACTTCGCATTTCAAGGGCATTCTCGACGAAGTCCGCTGCTACAGCACCGCGATCGCCGCCGCCGACGTGCTTCGCCATTACAACATCGAGGGGGACGTCGCCGGCGAGACGATCCGGATCCACCACAACACGGTGCGCTGCGTGAACCAGAGCGCGGTCCTGATCCGCGGCGTGCCGACGGTCGGCTGCTGGGTCGACAACAACTGGTTCTGGCGCCCATACGGCGGCCTCGTCGTCCGCCAGACGAACGCCTACGGCAACCTGTTCGTCGGCGACAACATTTATGGGCGCCAAACTCCGCCGCCCGACCCGGCCGCCGGGACGATGCTCGGCGCGTGGGATTTCAACGAGGGCTCCGGCGCGACCGCCGCCGACACTTCCGGCAACAGCCGCACCGGAACGCTCGCCAACATGGATACGGCCTCGGCCTGGGTGGCCGGCACGAGCGGCACGGCGCTGACGTTCGACGGCGTCAACGATTACGTCGCCTGCGGCGCGAGCCTCACGCAGACCGACCACATCGCGATCGACTTGTGGGTCAAGTTCGACGCGTTCGCCGAATACCAGTACGTCCTGACGAACAACCTGTTCGATATCTTCAACCGCGGCGGCTGGGCGGGGAACAAGCTCTACTTCCGCTATCGCATCGCCGAGAACACGGCCGGCGGGGACTCGGCGTGGAACTACTACACCGGCGTCAAGAGCACGACCGCGCTGGCGACCGGCGTCTGGTATCACGTCGTGTGCGCGCGCGACGGCGACAGGCTTCGGATCTTCATCAACGGCGAGCTCGAACGCGAGCTGGACTGCCTCGACGGCTACACGCCCGCCTCGCCCGGCACGCTCAAGCTCGGCAACGCGATCGACGGCTCGCTCGACGAGGTCAAAATCTTCACGCCCGGCCCGGAACACCCCGGCAACCATGCGCCGACCCTCGCTTGGACGGGCGAAACGAATTTCAGCGGCGACGGCGTCGACCCGCAGACCGGCACGATGGCGAGCACGTTCACGTTCCGCGTGAAATACACCGACGCCGACGGCGACGAGCCGGCGCCCGGCTACCCCAAGCTCCACATCCTGCGCGGCGGCGCCGAGTTCGCCTACGCAACCCCGCTCACGATGATGCCAATCGACGCGAGCCCCTGCTCGACCGGCCGCGTCTACACCTGCAAGGTCAAGCTGCCGCGCGGCTCGGATTACACCTATTGTTTCGAGGCGCCGGACGACGTCGGCGACGGGGCGACGGGAAGCGCGACGGCCGAAACCGCCGGGCCGGCCGTGACCTCCGGCAACTCGACCCCCGTCCTGCAATGGCCGGACGAAACGAACTTCGTCGAGACCGGCGTCTACCCCGGCAGCGGCACGAGCGACACGGCGTTCGATTACCGCGTCCGCTTCATGGACAACGACAACGACCCGCCGCAGGCCGGCTACCCGAAGGTGCGCATCATGCGCGGCGGCGTCGACATCCCCGGCAGCCCGTTCACGATGGCCGAGATGAACACGAACAGCTACCTGACCGGACGCAAATACCAGCTGCTCAAGAAGCTTTCGGCCGCGACCGACTACACATACCAGTTCATCGCAAAGGACAGCAACGGCGCGACGGCCGACCCGTCGGTCGCGGCGAACTCGCCGGACGTCACGGCCGGCTCGGCGGTGTGGACCGAAATTTATTCGACCGCCAACGCGATCACGACCGCCACCCTATCCGTTCAGGTCGTGTTCAGCCAAAGCGTGACCGGGTTCACGGCGGGCGACGTGGTCGTCGCCAACGGCGCCGTCAGCGGGTTCAGCGGGTCGGGGTCGGGCTACTCGTTCAACGTCACGCCGGCCGCGGCGGGCGTCGTCACGGTCGACGTCCCGGCCGGAGTCTGCGCGAACGACTCGAGCGTGCCCAACACGGCCGCCACGCGGCTCAGCCGCGTCTATTACCCGCCCGCCGGCGCCGATGAGATCTGGGTCGGCCATGGCTACCCGGGCGCGCGGCTCGGCACCTATGGCGATCCGTTCGATTGGATGGCGGACGGGCTTGCGTGGGTCAAGTCCGGCGGAATCATTCACGTGCTGACCGGCTCAAACCCGGAGACGATCCGGATCACGAAAAACGCGCGCCTCGAAAGCAGCGGCGGGACGGCGCGGATCGGCTCGGGGACCGGCTTGGCGCCGTGACGTCGATCCGGCCGATTATTCAATCTCAATCACCCTGAACTCTTTGGGCGTCTTCGACAGCGCCTCGTAGCCGGTCCGCGTCACCAGCACGAGGTCCTCGATGCGGATGCCGCCCTGGCCGGGCAGGTAGACGCCGGGCTCGATCGTGATCACCATGCCGGGCCGGAGCACCTCGCGGCTGCGCGGGTTGAGCGTCGGGGCCTCGTGGATGTTGAGGCCGACGCCGTGGCCGAGGCCGTGCGTGAAATACTCGTCGAGGCCCTTGCGCTTGAGCCGGCCGCGCGCGATCCGGTCGAGGTCCGCGCACTTCATCCCCGGCCCGACTTCGGACAGGGTCTTCTCCTGCGCGTCGAGCAGCGCCTCATACGCCTTCATGAGCCGCGGCCGCGGCCGTTTCGCAAGGCCGACCGTGCGCGTCATGTCCGAGCAATACCCCTCGACCACGAGCCCCATGTCGATCAGGAGCAGCCCGCCTTTTTCGAGCGGCCGCGCCTGCGGCTCGTAATGCGGTCGCGAGCTCATCGCGCCGCAAGCGACGATCGAGTCGAAGCTGAGCCGCTCGGCGCCGATGAAATCGGCCTCGTGGCGGATGCGGAGCGCCAGGTCGCGCTCGGTCTCGTCGCCCCTGATGGAATTCAAGACACTCGCCAGGACCTCGTCGTTGAGCCGCGCGCTACGCCGGATGGCGCGCGCCTCGGCGGGCGACTTGACGAGGCGCATCGCCGCGATCAGCTCGTCGGCCGGCCGCCAGTCGGCGGCAACGACTTCCTGCCACTGGCGGACGCTGGCCCACGCGGTCGTCCCCTCGAACCCCATCGTGCGCGGCTTGAATTCGGCGGCCCATTTGCCGAGCCCGAGCAGCGGGGTGGTCATGAGCCGCACTTCGCAGTTGGACACCGCCGCGCGCCCCGCCTCGATGTAGCGGCCGTCGAGGAGCATGATCGCGCCGGCGGGCGTGACCAGCAGCAGCGACAGCGAGCAGCGCATCCCCGTCAGGTAGAACGTGTTGCCGCGGTCGAAGACCAGCAGCGCATCCAGGCCCCTGCGCCCCAGGCTCTTCTGGAGTTGCCCCATGCGCCTGGCGTATTCGGCTGGAGGGATCATCAGCGCGCCCCGCCTTCCTCGATCCGGTATGTCAAGTCGACGCTTTGCTCGCCGCGCCGGACGGTGATCGCGATGTTCTCGCCGACCGTGCGCGACAGGAACTGGTCGAGCAGGTCGCGCGAGTCGGCAATCGCCCGCTTGTTGATGGCGACGATCACGTCGCCGCGCTTGAGCCCGGCGCGATCGGCCGGCCCCGCCGCGTCCAGGTTCGTGACGAGCACGCCCGTGCCGACCTTGAGCCCGAGCACCTGGACGACGTACTGCGAAACGTTGATGAACTCGAAATCGAGCCGGATGTCGCGCACCTTGCCGAACTTGAGGATCTCGTCGACGACCCGCCTGGCGCGGTTGCTCGGGATCGAGAAGCCGATGTTTTCGGACCCGCCCGAGCGCGAGAAGATGAACGTGTTGATGCCGATCGCCTCGCCGTCGAGGTTGATCAGCGGCCCACCGCTGTTGCCGGGGTTGATCGCCGCGTCGGTCTGGATCATGTCCTGGTAGATCTGCTGCTGCTGGCTGCGGAACGAGCGGTTGACCGCGCTCACCACGCCGAGCGAAACCGACGGCCGCGGGTCGGCCAGGAGCGGCCCGTACGGGTTGCCGACGGCGAGAACCGACTCGCCGATCATGATCGAGTCGGAATCGCCCAGCTCGATCGTCGGCAGCTTTTCGCCGGGGGCAAGCCCCTCGATCCTCAGCAGCGCGATGTCGACGAAGCTGTCCGCGTCGAGCAGCTTCGCCTTGAACGAGCGCCCGTCGGTCAGCGTGATGTTGATCGAGTTGGCGTCCTGGACGACGTGGTAGTTGGTGAGCGTGTGCCCCTTCTGGTCGATGATGAACCCCGACCCGAGGTAAGGATAATCGCGCTCGCGCATGATCAGGTTGTACGGCGAGAAGAACTCGCCGCCGAAGGGGTCGAACTGGCGCTCGCCGGTCAGGCGCGTCACGCCGATGCTGACGACCGCCGGGCTGACCCGCTGCGCCACGTCGACGACGATCGTATGGCGGTTGTCGCGCGCGGCGAAGACGCGGGGGGAGGCGGGCTGGGCGGCCGCATGCGGCGCGACGCCGCGCTCCTTGCCGTCGCGAAGCCCCATGCCGAAACAGTATGCCATGACCCCCAGGGTCAAGGTCATGCCCACCCATTGATAGAACCGGCGCGGTAGTCTCATGGTTGTCTCGCGAAGTACTTACTGTTGAACCTGCAGGGGAATGACCTTGGCCATCATGTCCGGAGGCGGCGCCAGGTCGGGAAACCCGGTGTGATAGACCTTGTTGTCGGTCCCGAGAACGTATTCGCCGCCGCTGCGGCTCTGCGCGGGATTGAGCTTGGCGCGAATCTCCTCGATGGTGAACGTCTTGCCCGGCTCCTCGATCTGCATCATCTGGAGCTGCTGGTTCATCCCCTGAAGCGTGCCCATCACCGCCGCGTGATCGGCGTTGTCAACATGCGCGGTGATCGGCGCCTGCTGCGTGACCGGATCCTGCTTGAGCCATGTGTTCACCATCAGGATCATGATGATCATGACCACGACCAGCACGGCGATCATGACAAAGCCGCGCCGCCGATCACCCGAGAAAACGTGCCTGTTCATCGAATCACCTCGCCCAGAAGTGCCCCCCAACGGATCGCATCTCCCTCGCCATCAATTATCGAACCCCGCCCCCCGAAAGGGCAAGTCAAGAATTTCGGATTGCGGATTGCGGATTGCGGAATTCAATCCGTAACCAACCCCGGACAAACACGAATTGCGGATTGGAAAATTAACTCCGCAATCCGAAATCCGCAATCCGCAATCGTTTTATTCGGTCTTCTGGAATTTCCGATCCATGACGGGCGCGGGGCGCGGGAACGGCAGAGCCAGAAGCGGCGGCTCGATTTCGGGGAACATCTTCGTGCGCAGCCGCGTCCAGGCGTGCCACGCGGCCGCCGCGCCCATCCCGCCGATCCGGATCGCGTTGTAGAACCCCTCGATCGGCGTCAGCGACGAGCCGGCCAGGTTCGGCGAGCCCGGCAGGCGCACGACGCGATCGTCGCCGATCTCGAGCTCGATCGGGCCGAAACGGTAATGCCCCGGAGGCCCTCCGGCCGGCGTGGCCGCGTCGGTCGTGAAGATCAGCCGCGACGGGCCGACCGCCTTCGCGAAATTCCCGAGCGCCGGCGGCGGGACGTGGATCCCGTCCGGGATCATCAACACCTGGAGCTCGGGGACGGCCAGCACGCGCTGGATGATGTTGTCGTGGCGCGGCAGCGTCACCGGGCAGCCGTTGGACAGGTGCGTGAACAGCTTCGCGCCCGCCTCGGCCGCGGCCCACAGCGTCTCGAGCGAGGGATCGGCGTGGCCGCACGACACCCACACGCCCGAGGCCGCCGCCTTGCGGATGAACTCCATCGAGCCGCGGCGCTCGGGGTCGAGCGTCAGCAGCCGGATCCGGTTGCCCGACGCCTTCTGGAATTTCTCGAACAGCTCCCAGCTCGGGTCGCACGTGTGCTTGATCGGGTGCGCGCCGACGAACCCCGGCGTGGCCGAAATGAACGGTCCCTCCAGGTGAAAGCCCAAAACCCGCCTGCTGGCGGCGGGACTGCGGTCGAGCAGGTCGGCCAGCCGGCGGAACTGGTCGGTCAGCGCGTCCGCGCCGTCCGTGATGATCGTGATCAGGTAGTGCGAGCAGCCGCAGCGCGCGAGCGCCTCGGACGCGTATTCCAGCTCGTCCAGCGTGATGAACGGGGACTGAAAATCGACGCCGACGAAACCGTTGACCTGCGGGTCGAACAGCGCCGGGCCGATCAGGCCGTCGGGCCCGTCCAGACCCTCGACGCGCAAAACGCCGGCGGGAATCTCGGAAATTAATTGACCGGTAATAGCATGGAACCACATGGGGGGAGGCACCTCGGAAGACTCAGTCCAGAACGCGACTCAGTGGACGAGTCAACATCGATGCCGAATCGGTGTCAAGGTAAATGGTCGCATTGTGATGCGTGATGAGGAACGAGGAGGGACACGCGCGCGTCAGCGGCCCGTCCAGCGCGTTGCGGACGGCCTCGGCCTTGCGGGCCTCCGGGACGCAGCAAATAATCCGCCGTCCGCGCATCAGCGCCGGGAGCGTCAGCGTGTAGGCATGGGTCGGCACGGCCGACGAATCGACGAACAGCGACTCGAAAACCTGCTGGCCGCGGCACGAGTCGTCAAGCTTCACGACCTTGACCGTCGCCGGGTCGTTGAAATCGGATGAAGCGGGATCGTTGAACGCAAGGCGGCCGTTTTCGCCGAAGCCGGCAAACACGGCGTCAATCGGGGCCTCGTGGAGCAGGTCGCCGTAGCGCGCGCATTCGACGCCGATGTTGGGGGCATCGCCGCGAAGCAGCTCGACCCGGCCCGGCGCGACCCGGCTGAGCAGATGCTTCTCGAGCCACCGCCGCGACGAGCCCGGGTGGTCGGCCGGCAAGCCGAGGTATTCGGTCATCTGGAACACGGTGACCCGGCTCCAGTCGACATCCGCCTCGATCAGCCATTCAATCATCCGGATCTGGGATTTTGCCGCGGTGAAAACGACCCGGGCGTTGCCGTGGGTCTCGATGGCCCACCGGATCGTCGCCGCCCCGTCGGCCGCCGCGGCCGCAGCAAGCGACAGGAGGCTTGGATAGACCCGTACCTCGACATCGTTGACGTAATAAACGGAAAGCGGCTGGTAGTCGGCCATGGCCATCATCCAAACTAATCAGGAGGTTAGTTTTACCCAAAGCCGCCTGTCGCGACAAGCAAAAAAGAATTGCAAGATAAAATAAGTCAAAATTCAAGGGAAAATGGAAAATAAAAAGACCTGGAGGGCGAAAATGACTTAACTGAACCCGTTCAAAGCCCCGGCAATCCGGTCGAGTTCGCCGGCGGTGAGGGACTGGTGGACGGGTATCCCCACCACCTCGCGCCTCAGCCGCGCCACATCGGCGAATTCCGATTCGTCGAAGGCCGGATGCCGCCAAAGCCCGAAAACGTAGGTCTCGATCGATCGGGCGGCGAGGGCGGCGCGCAACTCAGGCGCCCGGCCGCACCGGACCGGCAGAACCAGCGGGCACGCCCCATCGGGCAATTGCCCAGCGAGCGGTTCGATCCCTTTCGCCCCGGCGATTCGGGACGCAAGCAGCTGGTAATTCCTGCGCCGCTGCGCCGCGACGGCCTCCCGGCTGAACCGCCCCGCCAGGAACCGCGCCGGCCGTCCCATCCCCCGCCGAAAATCGCACGGCTCGGGCTCGTAAACCGGATCGGTTTCGATGTCGGGCTTCTCCTCGCCGAAGCGGGCGCGCCGGTAGGCGCCGGTCAGTTTGGCGCCGAGCGCCCGCCTCGCCGCCGTCTTGGCAAGCAGGCCCCACGATTGCATCGAGGCGGCCGCCGGGTCGGGCGTGACGAACTCGCGGCCGGTCCACCCGCGCAGGCGCGCGGCGTCGACCCGCAGCGCCCCGCCTTCCATCGTCGGCAGCGATTTATAGATGCTGTAGATGGAAATCGGGGCGTAATCGCCGGCCTGCCGCGCGCCGAGCGCATGGGCGCAGTCCTCGATCAGCGCGACGCCGCGCCCCTTGCACAGCTCCGCGATCCGCCCGATCTCCGGCTGAACGAACCCGAAATAGTGGGCGACCAGAACCGGCCCCGGCCGCGCCTCGAGTTTGCGCTCGAGATCCTCGGCGTCCACCCTCGCGTCCGCGCCGACGCGATAAAATCCGAATTTCAATCCGGCCGCGGCCGCCGCGTCGATCTCAACGCCGCAGTGATAAGCCGGCAGCCACACGACCGAATCCGTCTCGAGCGATAGCCCGCGCAACGCCCAGTAGATCGCCGACCGCCCCCATTGATACAGCCCCGCGCAGCCGTCCAGCCAACCGCGCATCTCGCCGGCCGGCCGAAACACATCGGCCGCGCGCGGCTCGGGGTAGACAGTGATGGAAGCGACCATGGGGCCATGAATCTTTGACCCTGAAAGGGTCACCGAGTTCGACAGCCCAGGGTGGAGCGCGGCGAAACCCTGGGTTAATCGGCATCGTCACGACGAGCCCTGAAAGGGCGATCCAGTCGGATGGGTGCCGTGGCGATCCGACCAGGCGACTCTCGTTCCCAAATTATTTCCCGGCTTGCGATTCGGCGCGGCGCAGCAGCTCGAAACCGGCGTTGGACTGCGAATTGAACATCTCCGAGACCGACAGGTAATTGTGGATGCGGTGGATCGTCTCGGCGATGAGCGGCGCGATGTTGACGACCTCGAGCATCTCCAGCTCGTCGACCGCCCGCGGCGGGATCGAGTTGGTGACGATCAGCCGCTCGATCGGCGAGGCCTTGAGCCGCTCGCGCGCCGGGCCCGAGAGGACCGCGTGCGTGGCGCACGCCGAGACCGACAGCGCCCCGTTGTCCATGATCGTCCTGGCCGCGTTGCAGATCGTGCCGGCGGTGTCGATCAGGTCGTCGACGAGCAGCGCGTGCTGGCCCTTGACGTCGCCGATGATGTTCATGACCTCGCAGACGTTCGGGCGCGGCCGGCGCTTGTCGATGATCGCGATCTTGGCGTTGAGCGCGGTGGCGTAGGCGCGGGCCATCTTGACGTTGCCGACGTCGGGCGAGACGACGACGAGGTTCTCGGTCCACGGCTGCTTGTTGATGTAGTCGAGCAGGACCGGCCGGGCGAGCAGATGATCGACCGGGATGTCGAAGAAGCCCTGCATCTGGGCCGAGTGCAGGTCCAGGCAGATGACGCGCGAGGCCCCGGCGGTCGCCACGAGGTTGGCCATCAGCTTGGCCGACACCGGGACGCGCCCCTGGTCCTTGCGGTCCTGCCGCGCGTAGCCGAAATACGGGATGACGACGTTGATGCGCTCGGCCGAGGCCCGGCGCAGCGCGTCGATGGTCAGCAGCAGCTCGATCAGGTTCTGGTTGACCGGCGGGCAGGTCGCCTGGATGACGTAGCAGTCGGCCCCGCGCACGTTGTCCAGGATCTTGACCCAGCTTTCGCCGTCGGAGAACGACGAGATTTCAAGCCGTCCCTCTTCCAGCCCCAGATATTCGCAGACTCCGGAGGACAGATGCATGCCGGAAGTGCCGCCAAAAACCAGCGGTGCCGCGGAGGAAGGGGTCATGCGTGTCATCTCGTGCTCTCTCTCTAAAGATACAGGCCAAAGCCCACGGTCTATAATGCTTCCCTCAATCTCAACCTTCAAGCGCGTAATTTCTTCAAATCCTCATGCTCGCGCTCATGTTCACTCGAACCTCAACAACCCCTTCTGTTCCCACTCCATGATCATGTCCTCGGTCAGGCCGTTGACCTGCGCCAGGTCGTCGGGGCCGCGGATCCGGCCCTGCTGGGTGCGGAATTCGATGATCAGCCGCGCGCGGCGGACGTCGACGCCGAGCGTCTGAACCAGCTCGGCCGCGGTCGCCCGGTTCACGTTCACGGCGTGGCCGACGAGGTCGAGCGGGACGGCCGCCGGGGCCTTTTTGCCCGCGGCCGCGGTCGACGAGGTTGCCTGATCCTGGGCGGCCGGCTCGAGCGAGCTCAGATAACTCGACACATCGCCCGATTCGGTCGGGCGCGGAGCCGGCATCCGCGCAACGGTCGGCGTGGTCTTCGGCTCCACGGAGTCGGGGCGCAGGGGGATGATGAGCGCGGGCGTGGCGCGGGTCGAGCGATGATCCCCGACCGACTTCGCGCGGCTCGCCGTCGTGGCGCGGTCGCCCGACTGCGCGCGCCGCAGCCGGATCACGAGCGGCGCCGGCGTGGCCGCGGGCTTGATCGTCGGCAGCGGGGTCGCGGCCAGCGTCGCCGACGTGGCCAGCCGCCGCTCGATCTCGCCGGTGTTGCCGGGGTAAAGCCTGTTCAGTAGCTGATCGACCCGGACCGCCGGCACCTGCTGCTGCTGGCCATGCGCCAGGGCGCCCGCCATGAGCCACAGGCAGGCCGCGAAGATGAGCAGGCCGCGGGGCCGGCGCCCCCGCCGGCCTTGAAGGTATCTTGCAGTGTTTTTCAAGTCGCCACCCAACCCGTGGGCCCACTTGGTCCCGTACGGCCCATTGGGTCCCATGATTCTTCTTCCATGCCGTATTATGAATAACCGGGGCTGGCTCGGCAAGCCTCTTGACATCGCCCCCCGGGCCGTGAAACAAAACAGTCCCGAGGACCCCCCGCGTGCACCTGACCGCCATCGCCATCCGCCGCCTGCGCAATCTTGAACGCCTCGATTGGCAGCCCCCCGCCGGCCTGAGCCTCGTCTGGGGCGACAACGGCCAGGGCAAAACCAACCTGCTCGAGGCGATCCACCTCGCCCTGACCGGCCGCTCGTTCCGCACGCGCCACGACGAGGAAATGCTGCCGTGGGGGACGACCGACGAGCCGACGCGCGTGCAGGCCTCGCTGATCGCCGGCGCCGGCGCGACCCGGCTGAGCGTCGCCATGGGGCGCGGTTTCAAGCGCGTCTATGCCGACGGCCAGTGGCTGGCGCGCCTCATCGAGATCTGGCCGCGCGCCTCCGTCATCACGTTCGCCCCCGAGGACGCCGACCTGATGAAGGGCCCGCCCGCCGCGCGCCGCCGGTTCATCGACATGGTCCTGGCGCGGATCTCGCCGCGCTACCTCGACCAGCTCCAGCGCTACCAGCAGGCGCTGCGCAGATTGAACGCGCTCTACAAAACCAAGCCGATCGACCGCGACGTCCGCGCCGAGGCCGAGGCCTACTGGGCCGTGTTGGCCGAATCGGGGGCGACCCTCATCGACGCGCGCCGGCGGTGGCTGGCCGAGGCCGCGCCCGCGCTCGCCGCGCGCCTCGCCGAACTCGGCTGCCCCGACCAGGCCGAGCTCGGTTACGACCCCGATCTGGGAACCGAGGCGCTCGATGCGGACGAAGCCGGCATCGCGCGGTTATTCCGCGGCATGCTCGGCGAGTGTTACTTCGACAGCCGCCGGCTGGGGACGTGCCAGGTCGGCGCGCACCGCGACGATTTCTCGCTCCGGCTCGGCGGCCACGACCTGCGCCGCTACGGGTCGCAGGGCCAGCACCGGCTGATCGCGCTCGCCCTCAAGCTGGAGTCGGCGGCGTGGATCCGGCGCGTCTCGGGCGAGTCGCCGATTTTATTGCTGGATGACTTCGGCTCCGAGCTCGACCCGGCGCGGCGGGCCAGCGTCCTGGCGGGCCTGGCCGGATCGATGCAGGTCATCGTCACCGCGACGAGCCCGAAGGACTTCCCCGCCGGCAGCCCGTTCGACGCGCGGATGGAAATCATCCACGGCAAGATCGCGAACGATGCGTAGTCCCGCCTGAAGACGGGGCTGGAACATTTTCAAGTCCCTTGGGTCCTTTTCCGACCGCATCCAAAGCAGGTGACCGGACTCCTGGCGACGCGTCAACCGCCATCTGTCGGATTTGTTTTCGAACCGCGAAGTGGTCCGATCATCGCTTCGAAACGCATCGCATGCCATGGGCTTCCCGGCAGGCCGGTCACTTGACGCACGGCACGACACCAACCCCATGAATCATTTCATGTTTTTGCCCGATTGCGATTTGTTCCGTATTTCTGAATGATTCCATCCGATTCTGATTGATTTCCAAGTCTCGCTCATCATAATAATCCTCACGAGTTTTTTGAAATCCATTCCAAGTCCAGAGGAAGGAGCCGATCCATGGTGGTGACAGCGAAGAAAGCAATGACGAAATCGCAATTGATCGCAGCCCTGGCCGAAAAGATCTGCATCTCGAAGAAACAGGCAGCCCAGGCGCTCGAGACCCTTGCGGCGACAGCCTACAAGGAAGCCAAGAACGGGTTCATGATCCCGGGCCTCGGCAAGCTCGTCCTGCAGAAACGCAAGGCGCGCATGGGCCGCAACCCGGCCACCGGCGAATCGATCAAGATCCCGGCCAAGACGGTCGTCAAATTCCGCGTGACCAAGGCCTGCAAAATGGCCGTCGTCCCGGCCAAGTAAAACACTGGCTCTCATTCAGGATCCCGCCCCCATCAGGGGGCGGGATTTTTTTTGTATTTCATATTTTGGATTTGTTTCGGATTTCGAAATTCGGATTTTGGATTTTAATCCATCCCCGCGATCGTGCCGGCGATGATTGCGTCGCGGGTTTTTTCGTAGTCGGCGCTGTTCTTGACCATCAGGCCGGCGGCGCACTCGTGGCCGCCGCCCCCCCATTGCGTCGCGAGCCGGCTGACGTTGACCGAGCCGTCGGAGCGGAAGTTCACGCGCACGCGGCCGCCTTCGAGCTCGTGGAAGAGCAGGCAGACCTTCACGCCCCTCACCGACCGCAGCAGGCTGACGAGGTTTTCCGGCGCCTTGTCCGGCCCGCCGAACGCGAGGCAGTCCTCGAGCCGCAGCTCGCTCCACGCCAGCGCCCCCCCGGCCTCGAGCCGCAGGTTGGAGAGCACGTGCCCCGTGATCCGCAGGCTCTCGATCGGCTGGCTGTCGTACGCGACCCGGGCCACGGCCTGCGGCGACGCCCCGGCCTCGATCAGCTCCGCCGCGACGCGGTGCTGGTCGGCGCCGGTGTTGTTGTAGCGGAACGACCCGGTGTCGGTCGTGATCGCCAGCAGGAGGCAGTTGGCCATCGCGGGGGTGAGCCTGGCGCCCGCGCGCACGGCGAGCTGGTAAACCATCTCGCCCGTGGCGGCGAACCGCGCCTCGATCCAGTTGACGGCGCCGAAGCGCGTGTTGCCCGCGTGGTGATCGATGTTGATGACCGGCGCCGGCGGGACCCAGCCCTCGATGCCGCGCTCCATCGTCGCCGTGTCGACGTAGACGACCAGGTCGCAGGCGTCGGCCGGCTCGGGCCTGTCGCGGATCAGATCGAAGCCGGCGAGCTGATCGTAGCAGCCCGACGTGGCGATCTTGTGCGAGGCCAGCGCGTGCGCGACCCCCAACTGGCCGAGCAGGTGGTGCAAGGCCAGCATCGACCCGACGCAGTCGCCGTCGGGATTGACGTGGCCGATGACCTGCACAAACTTCGCGCCACGCAAGCGCCGCACGATGTCGTCAAGCAATTGCGGATCGGTGTATGGATAACGATCTTTCAATGTCATGGGTTTCTGGCGCACCGGCGGCGTCAGGGTTTCTGCTGGTCCAATTTCACGTCGCTCAGGTCGAGGACGTTGAATTTATCCCTGGCCGACTGCTGCTGTTCTTTCTTTTCGGGGCGGGGCTGCGGCTGCTCGCGCTGCTCGCGCGGCTCGCCCAGGACGGGCTCGGGGCGCGGCGGCTGGGGGCGCTCGACGCGCGGCGGCTGGGGCCGGCGCTCGCGCTGTTCGCGGGGCTCGCGCTGTTCGCGCTGTTCACGCGGTTCGCGCTGTTCGCGCTGCTCGCGGGGCTGGCCCTGGAACTGGGCCGACGTGTCCTGGATCGGGCGCTGGCTGACGATCTGCGCGATGGCGTGCTTGTAAACCAGGTGCTGCTTGCCGGCGGCGTTGACGACAACGGTGAAGTTGTCGAAGCCGCGAACCAGCCCCGTCAAATGCGTGCCGTTGACAAGCACCATTTCGATCTCCGAGTTGTCCTTGCGAACCTGGTTCAGGAAACTGTCCTGCAGATTCACGGTCGCCTTGCCAATCATTTGGGTCACCTCAAGCAGCCCTTGCTTCGTTTCACGTTTATGCGGGCGGTCTCGATCACCCGCCTATTTCCGCGACACACATCCCCGGAATTTATCATCGATCGGCGCTGGAGTCACGTAATAGAGCCCAAACTATACGAATCGGCCCAATATGTTTGCAAGCACATTTTCGACGCGGCGCAGCGTGCGCTCCGGCCGGTCGAAATCGGCCTCGACCCACAGGGCGGGCCGCTCGCGCCGGAACCAGACCATCTGGCGTTTGGAGAACTGCCCCGTGCGCGTCACGATCAGCCGGGCGAGCTCGTCGAGGCCGATGCGCCCCTCGAGGTGGTCGGCGATCTCGCGGTAGCCGAGCGCCTTGAAGCAGTGCCGGGTTTTCGGGATGCCGCGCTCGAGGAGGCGGCGCGTCTCGTCGATCCAGCCGGCCTCGAGCATCTGGCGCGTGCGCCGCGCGATGCGCCCGCGCAGCGCCTCGCGCGGGGCGACGAGCGTCACCATGACGTGCTCGAACCGGGGCCGCGGTTCCTCCCACTGGTTCTGCAGCTCGCTGATCGGACGGCCGGTGAGCGCGTGCACCTCGAGCGCGCGCACGATGCGCACGCCGTCGGCCGGGGCGATGCGCGCGGCGGCGACGGGGTCGATTTCGGCCAGCCGAGCATGAAGGGCCGCCGGTCCCCTGTCCGCGAGCTCCCGCTCGATGTCGGCCCGAACGTCCGGCGAGTCGGGCAGGTCCTCGAACAGCCCCCAGCGCAGCGCGCGCAGGTACAGGCCGGTGCCGCCGACGTACAGGGGCGTCTTGCCGCGCGATTCAATGTCGCGGTGGGCGGCCTCGCACAGGCCGAGCCACTCCTTGACGCTGAACGGCTCGGCGGGGTCGCGCACGCCGCAGAGGTGAAACCGCGCCCGGGCCAGCTCGGCGGGCGCCGGCTGGGCCGTGCCGATCTCCATGCCGCGATAGACCTGCATCGAGTCGGCCGAGATGATCTCCAGCCCGAACCGCTCGGCAAGCGCCGTGGCCAGGCCGGTCTTGCCGACGGCGGTCGGCCCGGTCAGCAGCATGGTGGGCAATGGCTTCGGCTTTGACAAATTCACATCCCATTCAAACACGAAAAAAGAACCGACCCGGACTTTTGATTCGATCGTCGCAAAGGTCGATGCTTTTTCGTGCTACTATCCGTCGGAATCTTGTTTGTCCCGACAATTTTTTTGAACAGGAGGCAACGAAGTCAACAGGGACAGGATCCGCCAAGAAATTCTCCGTTCCCTCCGTTGCCTTCTGTTTATTCCTGTCTTCAAAAATTTCTCCGCATCTCTGCCAAACTCTGCACCTCTGCGACAAGAGTGGGTTTTTCGCGTTTTTCTTTCGTGTTTTTCGTGATTTGCATTTCCGTATTATTGGAACAGCGCCTCGTCCTCGTCGCGCAGCAGGACGAGGATCGCGGCCTGCGGGACGATCAGGTAGTTTTCGTTGTCGTACCGGATCTCGACCGTCGCCTTCTTGAGGAACAGCGCCTGGTCGCCGACCTTGGCCTGCATCGGGATGTATTTGGGTTCGCGTTCCTTCTGGCGCCAGGGCTCGTCGTCTTCGTTGCCCAGCGGCATCGGCACGCCCGGGCCGACCGCGACCACACGGCCGGATTGCACCTGCGCCCGGTCGGCGACCGTCTGCGGCAGGATCAGGCCGGCATCGGTCCGGTCCTCGCCCGAGTCGGGCCTGATGAGCACCCGGTCGCCGACGACCAGCAGTTGACGATGATGAAGTGGACCGGAATTCATGCGCCTCGCGAACACCTCCGTTGAACTTCGCCGAGTATATCAATAAAATGGGCGAGGCTGGGAAAAATCTGATGTCCAGAACGCTCACAATTCTCGCATTGTTCCTGACGCTCGCCGGCGCGGCCGCGGCGCAGCAAGCCGGCGTCCGCGACGCCCTCGACCAGATGGGCGGCATCGAGCGCCAGATCGACGGCCTGCGCCGCTCGCAATGGGAGGAGCGCAACCAGATCGTCACGATCCAGGGGTCGCTCGAATCGATCGAGAAACGGCTGAGCGACAAAACCTCGCTGCGCGCCGAGGGCGAGCGGTTCCTCAAGAATTACCAGACCGAGGCCGCGCGTCAGGCCGCTCGGATCGACCGGCAAATGGAGGACGACCTCCTCCGGATGCGCGCCGCGCGCAAGAGCCTGGCGCTGACCGGCGCCGCCATGCAGCGCGCCGCGAACGATCCCCTCGCCGCCGAGGCCGACAGGCTGGCGCTGGCGCTCCTGTGGCGCGACCGCCACCAGGTGGCCGCCGTCTCGGCCAACCGGCTGCTGCGGATGGAAAGCCAGCGCGCCCAGCTGATCCAGGGGCGCGAACAGGCCGGCCAGGTCGCCCGGCAGCATTCGGTGTTCGCGTTGCTCAGCGAGCAGGAACTGAGCGAAAAACACAGGCAACTGGCCGCGCAGCTCGCCGCGATTCAGGGTCGGATCGGCCGCTCGGAGGAAGAAATCAAGACCCTCGCCGGCCGCCGCGAGGAGCTGCGGGCGCTGATGGCGCGATTGGTCGAGGGGGAGTCCAAAACCGCCGCCGTCGCGACGCCATCGCCCTCGCCGGCGCCGACCGCCACGCCGTCCGCCGAACAGAAACTCGCCGCCGCCGGGCCGCAGACCGTCGCCAACGAGAACCAGGACGCGCCGCTGGTCTCCCGCGAAAGCGATTCGAGCTCGAGCGACGGGACGCGCCAGCTCTTCTGGCGCGCCGAGCCGATCGGCGTGCGCGCGCTCGGCTCGGGCCGGGTCGTCTTCGCCGAGCCGTTCGCCGGCTACCGCAACCTGCTCATCGTCGATCACGGCGGGGGCTGGCGCACGCTCTACGGAAACCTTTCGAGCTGCGCCGTCAAGGCCGGCGCGCAAGTCAGCGTCGGCGACGTGATCGGGCGGTACCAGTCGAGCGAGGGCGACCGCGCCGAACCGTTCTGGCTCGAAGTGCGCCAGGGCGTCGCCGCCATGCGCCCCGACCAGTGGCCCGCGCTGCCGACCGCATGGGAACGCAACCTGTTCTCCGCGCTGCGGTAGAGGCCGCCATATCCTAACAACAAATCATGACATATTGTTAATGTATTGCCTTTGCGCAGGCCCGCCTGAAAAGACCCGCATTTCTTGCATCGAATGCGTGGATGTGATATATAATTAGAAATTCATGCAGTCGATGGCAGGCGTCCCGATATGGATAGAAGCGCAAATATGCATTTTAATTCAATCATTAAATAAAATTCTTTTGTTTGTTCAGGAGGCGGCTCATGGACAACAGAATTGAAATCACCCAGGGCGATATCACCAAGATGCGTGTCGATGCGATCGTCAACGCCGCGAACAGCAGGCTTGCGGGCGGCGGGGGCGTCGACGGCGCGATTCACCGGGCCGCGGGGCCGCGCCTCGTCAAGGCCTGCCAGCGGCTCGGGGGTTGCCCCACCGGCCAGGCCCGGCTGACCGAGGGATTCGACCTGCCGGCGCGCTACATCATCCACACGGTCGGGCCGGTCTGGCGCGGCGGCAACCACGGCGAGGACGACGAACTCGAAAGCTGCTATCGCCAGAGCCTGCGGCTTGCCGACGAGCGCGCATGCCAGACGGTCGCGTTCCCGGCGATCAGCACGGGGATTTACGGCTTCCCGATGGACCGCGCCGCGCGCATTGCGGTCGAGACGGTCGCCCGATACATCGCGACAACCCAGAACATCCAGAAAGTCTACCTCGTCTGCTTCGATCGCGAAGCCTACGAAATCCACAAACAGGCGCTTGCCGCCGCGCACGCATAAGCGGGCATGAAATCATGAATGATGCACAGGCCGCCTCGGCAGGCGCTTGGGATCGAATTCAAAAGTTGCCCATGCGTTCGAAAACCTGAGGGTGCATTCTCGCTGCGTCCTCTGCGTCTCTACGGTTCAATCACGCCCATCAAGAAACCAGAATCTTTTGCGCTTTTTGCTCTTTTGCGATTTTGCGTGAACGCCTGTTCGTTTGAGCGCGTCACCCACATAATCTTCCATCGAGCCTAACGATTTTTCCGGCTCCCGATGAAACCGGCCATCTCGCGGCGGAATTTTTCGTAATCGGCCGGCTTCTCGCTCCAGGCGGCGGACTTCCTGCCGGCGGCGTGGCTGAAGGCCACCGGGATGAGCTCGTGGAGCCTCTTCCATGACGTCCGCAGGCTGGCGTCATCCGCGACCGTCTTGACGAGCCAGTAGTATTCGTAGTCCTGCAGGCCGCGGCGGTAGGCCTTCATGCGCATCGACGACACCGGCCCGGCGATGTTCTTCCTCGCGCCGATCATCGTCAGGCGCATGCCCGGGTAAAACAGCACGCCGTTGCCCCAGCGCGTGTCCTTCTCGTTGTAGACCGGCGTGTCGTAGGGGTTGAATTCCGGCTCATCGTGGCGGCCCGCGAAATTCATCATCGACCACCAGAACGAGCCGTTGATGCGGGTCTCGGTCGCGCAGAGGAGCCCCCACAGCCTCAGGTCGATGCCCGTCTGGTTGATCGTGTGGTTGCCGATCGCCGGCCGGCCCGAATGATAAAACCACACCGTCCCCTTGATTTCCGGGTTGTTGACGAATTCCGGGTTCAAGGCGTGACCGTTCGGGACCCACCACCGGATGAACGGCCCGAGGTCGGCCGGCGTCCAGATCCATTGGTTCGGGTCTGTGTGCGAGGTCCACATCAGGCTGATGCTCCCCTCGCCCGCCCCGTCGTCGAGGGCGCGCTGGATGTCGCGCATCGCATGGTGGAATTTCCGGGTCCGCACGATGTTCTCGATCTCGTCGCCCTGATCGGTGACGCCGTCGACCTCGTCCATGACGTAGGCGAAGAAGCGCGTTTTGTCCCAGCCGCGGGCAACGGCCTCGCGCCGGAACGCGGCGGCGTTGTCGCGGAGGATCGCGAGCTGTCGGGGGTCCATCCGGCCGTTGTGCTTGCCCAGGTACGCGGCCAGGCTCGGGGCTCCGTAAAAGGTTTCGACGAACGGCGCCGGAAAAAACGAGGGGCCGACGCCCATGCACGGCCCGTAATAGCCTTCGCGCTCCGTGAACAGCGTCCCGTTCAGAACCGGGTCGACGTACGGCGTGTAGAGCGACCAGTCATTCCCCCACGCCTGGTCGAGCCGGACTGCCGGCTCGCCGTTTTCGGTTTTGGGCAGCGGCCCGTTTTCGGCGCGGTGCGTCGCCAGGAACCGGTGCGCGTGCGCCATCTGAAGGTAGCGCTTGTAA
Source organism: Candidatus Sumerlaeia bacterium (assembly GCA_039683515.1). Lineage (GTDB taxonomy): Bacteria > Sumerlaeota > Sumerlaeia > MVZB01 > MVZB01 > JAJFUE01. Next base: position 52,846 of record JBDKRG010000001.1, read on the forward strand.
ACCGGCCAGTCTTTTTCGGGGTGCTCCTTGAATTTGGCGCCGCTGTCGAACATCACGCCGGTCTCGCGGTAGAGCTCGCCGAACGCGTCGACGTGGCACTCGTCGGGGAGGTTGAACGGGTGGACCCTGAGCTCGATCGGGAAGGTTTTGATGGCTTTCCCGGCCTGCGTGATTTCGAGCGAGCCCGTGTAAATCCCCGCCTTGGTGTCCTTGGGAATGAACAAGTCGACCCACACCGACTGGTTGCGGTGGCGGGCCGGGTCGATCGCGAACGGCGCGGCGACGGGCTCGCGCGCGGGGCTGTACGGGTCGTTGAACGGCACGAGCGCGTCGGGCCAGAGCTCGCCTTTCCACGGCAGGACGCCCGATTGCGAAGGCCCCCAGCTGTAGCTGGCGTCGCGCGCCGCGGCGTAGTGGGCCAGGAACAATTCGGCATTGCGCGCGCCGATCGAGCTCGCCGAGGTGGCCAGGTCGGTCACGCGCGCGTTGAGATCGGCCTGTTTGACACCGGCGCGCAAGACGGCCTGGAACGCGACGACCTCGTTGCACGCGCCGTCGAGACGGATCGTGCCGCCGCGCACGACGTCGGCGCTGTCCGCGACGGGGCCGTTGCCGGTGTGCTTTTCCATGTCGCCGCAGATAAAAACAACGAGCGGCGGCTCATCGCGCCCGCACGCCGCTATGACAAGGAACAGGATGATGACGACAAGATGAAGACGCATGCCGCGATTCTGAACCAACTCGGATGTGCGGATGATACGGATTCACACGGATGGTTGCAATCGGTTCCAGCAGGCCGCTTGAATCTTGTTTTCCTGACAACATTTTGAACAGGAGGCAGCGAAGGCAACGGAGAATTCATAAAAAATCTTCCGTTGCCTTCTGTCATTGCTGTCTTCAAGAATTTCTCTGCATCTCTGCCGGACTCTGCGACTCTGCGACAAAAGTTTTCGGATTGTTTTTCTTGAATTTCTCGACCTGCATTTCTTTCTCGATGTTGCAGGCCTGCGGTTTATTTCGTGAACAGATCGGCGAGGCCGCCGGCCATGATCAGGACGCTGACCCAGCCGTTGGCGGTGAAGAACGCCGCGTTGAGCCGCGACAGATCGTTCGGCGAAACGATCGACTGCTCCCAGACCAGCATGCAGCCGGCCGCCGCGACCGCCAGCGCATACCACACGCCGAGCGAGCTCGTCAGCGCGACCGCCGCGAACAGCACGATCGCGATCGCATGCACAAGCCGCGAGATCCTCAGCGCGGAGGCGCGCCCGAGCCGCGACGGGAGCGAATACAGACCCATCCGCCGGTCGAACTCGTCGTCCTGGCATGAATAAATGATGTCGAACCCGGCGGTCCAGCACAGGACGCCGAGCCCCATCAGGACCGGCGGCCAGTCGAGCCGGCCCGCGACGCCGATCCACGCGCCGCCGGGGGCGATCCCCAACGCCGCGCCCAGGACGAAATGCGAAAGCTGCGTCCAGCGCTTCGTCGTGGAATAGCCGAGCAGAACGACGAGCGCCAGCGGGGCGAGCATCAGCGCGAGGCGGTTGAGCATCCCGGCCGCGACGAAGAAGACCGTCACCGCGCATAGAAAGAAAACCAGCAGGAACATGCGCGAGAGGCGGCCCGAAGCCAGCGGCCACTCCTTCGTGCGCGGGTTCAGGCGGTCGATCGCTTCGTCGTGGAGCCGGTTGAACGACATCGCCGCGCTGCGCGCCCCGACGCACGCCACGACGATCCAGAAAAACACGCGCGCCGGGGGCCGGCCGCCGGCGGCCATGAACATCGACAGGAGCGCGAACGGCAGCGCGAAGATGCTGTGCGAGAAACGGATTGCCTGAAACGAAAGGGCGAACTGGCGGAGAAAACGCCGGTGAAGGGGGATGGCGGCTGCGGTGCTCAGCGGTAGTCCTCCGGCACCGGCCGCTCGGGCTCGGGCGGGTTGTCGGGTTCGGCCGAGATCATCGCCGGCTGGCTCGGCGCCATGAAGCCCATGACCTCGACGCGGTTGGCCGTCGCGTCGTCGGAGCCGGTCCGGCCGTAGCCGATCGAGTAGATCCGCTTGCGGTCGAGGCCGTTGGCGACGAGGTAATCCTCGACCGCGAGGGCGCGGGCCATGGCCAGGTTGTAGCCGAACTTGGAGCCCTGGTCGGGGCCGCAATAGCCGACGAGGGCGAGCCAGACCTGGCCATGGCCCTTCAGCCAGTCGACGTATTCGCCGAGGATGCGGCGCGCCTCGCTGTCGAGCTCCGTCCCGTCGCCGTCGAAGTAGACCGGGTCGAACTCGCGGCCGACCAGGAGCCGCGCCCCTTCGCCGAGCGACTCGGGGTTGGCCGCGCGCATGGCGCCGTTGGCGGTGGTCGACGTGGTGGCGGCGTCCATCGCCGCGGGGGCGGCCATGGCGGCCGGCGTGGCGATCGGAGTGATTCGCGGCGCCGATTTGCCCGACGGCCTCAGGCATCCGGACGAAAAAAGAAAGACGAGCATGCACGCACAGGCGAGACCGGGCTTGCCCACCGAGCGCGTGATGCTCGTCGTTCGATTGCCCATGGTTTATTCCGACTTGGCCCGGGCCGGCGACCACGAGGGCGACTGCGCGCCGCCCGAGACGTGGCTCAGCTGGCGGACGTTGGTGCCGTCGGCGAACATGCTGTAGATCTGCGAGGCGCCGTTGCGCTTCGACGAGAATACCAGCAGGAGGCTGTTGGGGGCCCACGACGGGTCCTCGCCCTCGGTGACGACCCGGCTGCCCGAGCCGTCCGGGCTCATCAGGCAGACCTGGAACTCGCCGTCGCGGCGCGAATGGTACGCGATGTATTTGCCGTCGGGCGACCAGGAGGCGGCGTCATTGTAGTTGCCTTCGTAGGTCAGGCGGCGCTCCTCGCGGGTGTTCAGGTCGATGACGTAGATCTGCGGGTTGCCGGTCCGGTCGCTCGTGAAGACGATCTTGGTGCCGTCCGGCGACCACGCCGGCGACGAGTCGATCGCGCGGTTGTAGGTCAGGCGCGTGCGGCCCTTGCCCTCGCGGCTGACGGTGTAGAGCTCCGAGTTGCCCTCGTAGGTCATCGTGAGGGCGATGCGCTGGTTGGCCTCGCACCACGCCGGCGACAGGTTCAGGCCCGCCGCGCGCGAAACCCACCACTGGTAGCGCGAGTTCAGGATCATGCCCATCAGGTCGGGGTTGAAGTCGCGGTAGGTGGTGAAGTAGACCTCGGTGCCGTGGGCGCCCCAGCACGGCGTGGCCGCCAGCTCGCCGCGGTTGGTCAGCGTGCGGACGTTGCTGCCGTCGGCGTCCATCATCGCGACCTGCTTGGTGCGGCCCATCGCGTCGCCCTGGATGATGAACAGGATCTGGGTGTCGGCGACCCCTTCCTGGCCGGTGATGCGCTTGATGATGTCATTGGCGATCCAGTGGCCGAGGCCGCGGGCCCGGCTCGGATCGTAGGGGTAGCCATAACCGTAAACGTACTGCTGGCTGACGGTGTCGTAGACGCGGACGTTGACCTTGGCCTGGCCGCTTTCCATCGCGTATTCGGCGTTGACGAGGTAAAAGACGCCGACCCGGACCCACTCGGCGAACTGGATCGTCCCCTTGGCCTGGTCGAGGCGGTTGGTTTCATCGGCGAAGGCCTGAACGCGCGGGCCCTGGAAGAAGCCCGACAGCATGAGGTCGTTGTTGATGGTCTTCTCGAGCGTCGGATCGGCGCCGGCGACGCCCTTGTTGACGAACGGCTTGACGTAGATCGTGATCAACTGACGGGCGCCTGAGCCGTAAATGCTGCCGATATTGGTGACGCCGGGCGCCAACGGAGAGGCCGGAGTCTGGGCCTGGGCCGGCGCGGCGGGCGACTGCGCCGCCGCGAGCGACAGCGTCAGGCAATAAATCGCGATCGCCGCGAACGGGCGAAGAGAAGCATGCAAAATGCGCGTCATGATGGGAATGTTCTCCTTAAATATAACCGGCGCTGGCGCCGACTATGAATCGTCCTCGATGCGGGCCGCGACAGGCAAGCTCTTTCGCCCTGCCTATCCAGACCGCTCCATCCTCTATGAGGTTTGGTGGTAAGCCCTCGTCATCGTCCTCGTGCTCGTGCTCGTGCTCGTGCTCGTGCTCGTGCTCGTAATCGTAATCGTAATCGAAAATCGAGTCCCCCTCTCGCTAATCCACCAGCTCCTTGGCCACTTGGACCGCGTGATCGGTCGATGCGATCGCCGGCGCGCCGGGTTTTTGCGCCGCGCGATACTCCGCCATCAGCCGGACCATTTCAGTGCGATCCCCGGCATCCTTCGTGCCCGGCTTCGTTCCTGAACTCAGCCGCGAGCCGTTCCACCACGTCCCGATCCCCGTCACGGCGAGGATCGCCGACGGCCGGTCGCCGCGATACAGGATGTAGATGGCGTCCTGAAACATGTGGCCCGAGCGCGGGATGACCGCCAGGGCCGGGTCGGCATTCTCTACCGGCGACCACTTGACGGCCGGCAGGTCGTCGCGGTCGCGCCACTGCTTGGCCAGCTCGGCGCGCGAATAGCCTTTGAGATCGGCGAGGCTGCGCTCGAACCGGGCGCGCTCGAGGCCCAGTTGCCATTGCCAGGCCGCGACCGAGGCGGCGGCGGCGGCGGCGAACAGGACGCCCAGGCGGATCCAGTGTGCGCGGGTCAGCGTCATCACATCCGTCCCTGCAGGGTCTTGAACGCGACCGCGTAGAGCTTGATCTGCTCGATCATGGCCGAGAGCCCGCTGGCGCGCCCCTGCGAGAGGTTGCGCGACAGGCCGATCTTGTCGATGAACTCGGGGGGCGTGCGGATGATCTCGTCGGGCGTGCGGCCGGAGTAAACCCTGAGCAGCAGGGCGATCAGCCCGCGCACGATCATGGCGTCGCTCGTGGCCTGGAAGAAAATCTTCCCCTCGCGCAGCTCGGGCTTGAGGAAGACGGTCGACTGGCAGCCGCGGACGCGGAATTTCTCGTCGCGCGCGTCCTCGGGCAGCTCCTCGAGGGCCGGGAGCCGCTTGCCGAGCTCGATGATGCGGCCGTAACGGTCCTCCCACTCCTCGAGCCTGGAGAACTCGTCGACGATCTGCTGCTGGGTCAGGATGATATCGGAAACCGAGTCGGTCATGGATCGGGGCCCTTTCAGTCGGTCGCGCGCATACCGCCCACATTTTTCCACCCGGCGGTGAAGGGCGCAATGGAATAGTGTATTTTCAGTTGCACTTGCGGCCTTTCCAAGCAAATGTAGTCAAAACCTCGAAAGGGCCCGCCGGCATGTTTCAAAGACTCCTCACCCCTGACGCGCTGAACACCTCGGAACCCAGGTTCACCCCCGAAGAGGAAAAGCTGACCGCGCTGCTGCGGCAGGCCGTGGCCGAAAACGCCTCGGACGTCCACCTGCGCGCCGACTCGCCGCCGCGGCTGCGCATCGACGGCGAACTGATGCAGGTCAAGGGCATCCTCCCCGCCGAGCAGTTGATGTGGCAATTCTTCCAGAAGATGATGCCGCGCGAGCTGGCCCAGCGGTTCGAGCGCTCGCACGAGGTCGACTTCTCGCACTCGCTCAAGGGCGTCTGCCGGATGCGCATCAACCTGTATATCGAGCGCGGGGCGTTCTGCGCCGCGATCCGCCTCGTCCCCGAGCGCATCCCGTCGATGGAGGAGATCGCGCTGCCGCCGGCGTGCCAGCGCCTCGTGACGATCACGCGCGGCCTCGTCCTCGTCACCGGGCCGACCGGCTCCGGCAAGTCGACCTCGCTCGCCGCGATGATCAACTATATTAACGCCACGCGCCGCTGCCACATCCTCACCATCGAGGACCCGATCGAATATGTCTACGAGGACCAGCGCGCCCTCGTCAGCCAGCGCGAGCTCGACCTCGACACGCTGAGCTTCTCGGCGGCCATGCGCCACAGCTTCCGCCAGGACCCCGACGTCGTCCTGCTCGGCGAGATGCGCGACGCCGAAACCATGCAGACCGCCATCACCCTGGCCGAGACCGGCCACCTCACCTTCTCCACGCTGCACACGACCGACTGCACCCAGACGATCACGCGCATCATCGACTCCTTCCCGCCCCACCAGCAGGACCAGATCCGCTCGCAGCTGGCGCTGTCGCTCGAGGCGGTCATCGCGCAGCGGCTACTCAAGCTCAAGGGCAAACGCGGCCGGATCGCCGCGCACGAGGTCATGATCTGCAACCGCGCCATCCGCAACCTGATCCGCGAGGCCAAGTACAACCAGATCTACTCGGCCATCCAGACCGGGCTCGAGGACGGCATGGTCACGTTCGACTCCTCGATGGGCCGCCTCCTGCAGGAGGGGAAAATCGATTACAAGGCCGCGATCGAGGCGGTCCCCGACAGCAAGGAGTTCGCGATCAAGTACGCCCAGTATTCAAGGTAGGCCGGGTTCGCCGAACCCGGCATGTGACAAGGCCAGAGAAACGGACCATGGAAACCGGATCGATTTTCGATTACGATAACGATTACGTGCACGAGCACGAGCATGACTTGGTATTTGGCTGAGTATGGCGCTCCAGGAACCCAAAATCGTTCGTTACTGTTATGAATGCGGCCACAAGGTCGACCCGAGCCGGCAGAGCTGCTGGTATTGCGGGACGCAGCTGCGGCGGGCGGTGCGGCCGCCGCGCACCTGCCAGTTCTGCGGCAGCGAGATCCCGGCGGGGGCGGTCAAGTGCCGGCACTGCGGCGAGTGGGTCGACGGCAGGCCCTCGGGGCAGAACGCCCCCCAGCAGGTCGTCTTCGTCGTCGACCGCCAGTTGCTCGGCTCGATGCAGGACATGCAGCTGCTGGCCGGCAACAAGGTCCCGCCGGAGATTGCCGCGCGGCTGACGCCCAAGACCGTGCAGGCGATCGAGAGCGGCCGGCCGGCGATGCTCGAGGGTCGCGGCGTGCGCGCCCTCCCCGCCCCCGAGCAGTCCGACGGCGTCATCGAGATCGACGCCGAAAGCCGCGACCTGGTGATTTCCCCCGGCAGGCCGGAACCGGGAGCGGGCACGGCGCTCCAGCGCCGCAACGACCAGCTCGAGCCGCGCGAGGCCCGGGGCGGCCTGATGAGCCGGCTCAGCCAGGCGCTGATGAAACCCTCGCCCGCCGGCCGCGGCGGAGCCGCCCAGGGGCCCGACTACACCGACGCCGACGCCGGCGAGCTCTACCGCATCTGCGAAAAATGCGGCGCCGAGATCCTGCGCAGCGACAATTACTGTTACCATTGCGGCGTGCGCTACCACAAAAGCGCGCTGGACCTGAGCATCGAGCGGCAACAATCGCTCTCGATCAACAAGGGGATTTATCTGGTGGTCGTCGTGCTGATCGTCATGATGGCCGGCGTCCCCTATGTGCCGACGTCGCTGATCCCCAGCGCCGTCCCCCAGGCCGCGATCTCGCCGGCCGCCGGCGGCGCCGCCATCCTGCTTTCGATCTTCAGTTTCGTGCGCAGCCCGGGCCTCCTGAACCGAGTCGTCGCCGCGGCGCTGATCCTCGCCACGCTGGCGATTTACTTCAAGCTTTAAACCCAGGCCGCATCCAAGCCCCGCGTCCCCCCGCATTTTCCAAAGATTAGTTTCCCGCAAGTGTCATAAGGGCCCGTAAGGGAATACCCAAATCCAAATCTTCCATGTTACGCTTTTCTTCAACGGGCCGCCCCGCCCGGCCAAGCTATCTGAACTCGAAACTCGAAACTCGAAACTAGAAACTTATTAGATTTGGTATTATTTCTGAACTCTTCCCCACGAACCCAAATATGCCGAACATCCCGCCCATCGACGATCTCGAGAACCTCTCCGCCACCGGCGCGATGCTGGAGGGCGTCCTGCGGCAGTGGGTCCAGGAGATCACGGAGTGTTCGCCCCCCGATATCGTAACTTTCGCCGAGGCGATTGATTTCTTCGCCCGCCTGACGGCGATCCGCAAAACGCTGATCAAGCTCTCGCGCCTCTCAAAGCCGCGCCCCAGCCGCCCATCGCCCGAGAAGTGCTCCCGCGTCACCGATCTTCCATCATCCCCCGTTGATCTACCCCAACCCGACATAGCCCAAATCCGTTCCCTCCCCGACGTCCCGCTCGACCGCATCCGCCCCGAACTCGAAGCCATCAGGACCGCTTTCGCCGATTGCGGATTGCCGATTCCGGATTGCAAAATTCCCGAATCCGACCAATCCGCCCATCCGCTCCCATATGCCACGGATGATCCATCAGTCCCATCAGTCCCATCAGTCCCATCAGCCGCACAACCCCCAAATCCCCGCGACAATTCCCCAATCCGCAATCCGCAATCCGAAATC
>JBDKRG010000002.1:0-1562 GCA_039683515.1 Candidatus Sumerlaeia bacterium
CAACGCCGCCAACGCCGAGGAATCGGCGTCGGCCGCCGAGGAACTCTCCGCCCAGGCCCACGAGCTCAACGACACCGTCGCCTCGCTCGTCTCGATCGTCCGCGGCCAGAACTCGGCCGCCGCCAAGCGGCAGAACAAGCCGTTCGCCACGGTCCAGGCCGCCCCGCCGCGCAAGGCCCGGGCCGCGGCATCCGAAAAAGCTCCGGTCCGCGCCGGCCAGCATTCCGGCCCGTCGGCCGCCGAGCGGAGCATCCCGCTGAGTGAATCGGACATGGGGGAATTCTAACGAAACCGGCGTAAGTTTTCCGCGACCACCCGCGCCGCAACGAGTCCCCCATTGATTCGGCGACGGGCACGGGCGGAAAACTTACGCCAGCATTTGAAAAAAACAAAGGGGCAAGATGTTCGCACCCGACAAACGGAGGGAAGAGACATGTTAGGCAATCTACGGTTGGGAACCAAGATTTTCGCGGGCTTCAGCGCTTTAATCCTGATCACCATCGCCATGGGCGTGGCGGGGTGGAGCGGACTGAAGAACGTGGGCAACATGATCAACATCTCCGAACAGGCATCCACGTGCCAGGACCAGATCAGCAAATGCGCCCAGTATCGCAGGGACTTTGCGATCACGAAGTTCGCCGCGGCCCAGGGCGAAAAAAACGCGGCCGAGAAGTGGTACGACACTTACACCGACCTGAACAAGGGCATGCAGGCCCTGGCGGCCGGTGAAGGGGTCGACAAGAAGTACCAGGACATCGCGACGGCGGGCGTGAAGATCCTGCCCGATTACAAGGCATCGTTCGACCGTGTCGCCGAATCGCAAAAGGCGAAGGATGCGATCCTCATCGAGTGGAGGGCCGTCGGCGGCGCGGTCACCCAAAGCCTCGCCGAGGTGAAGAAGACCAAGGTCGAGCCGGCGCTTGCCGACGCGGCCGCGAAAAAGGATTTCCACGCGTACAACCAGTGGGTCACGATCGAGCAGGGGGCCAACGACAACATCATGCGGACGTTCCTGCTCGTCCGCGTCCAGGCGGTCTACCTGATGAAGTCCGAGTCCGACGCCGACTGGGATACCTATCTGGCCAACGTTAAGGGATTCAAGGCCGGCATCGACAAATGGGCCGAGACGGTCAAGGCCGTTCCCGAGATGGACGCGATCGTCCAGAAATTCCAGGCCAACGCCAGGGACTACGAGACCGTCGGGCAGAAGTACCGCGACCAGATCGTCGCCGGCCGCAACGTGGGCGCTGAAATGGCGACGCAGGCCAAGGCGATCGTCGACAACATCGCCAAGCTCGACCAGACGGTCTCCGCCGATACCGTGGCGCTCAACAAACGCACGGTGTCGACGATCATGGTGTTCATGATCTGCTGCGCGATCGCCGGCGCGGTCATCGCGGTCCTGATCACCCGGAACATCACCCGCCCGTTCCAAAACATCTTCAAGGGGCTGAAGGCGTTCAGCACGGCCGAGATCGACGAGACGGGCGAGAAGTTCAACGCCATGATCGACCACATGACGCAGGCCTCCGAGCAGATCTCGTCGGCGTCGGCGCAGATCG
>JBDKRG010000003.1:0-132495 GCA_039683515.1 Candidatus Sumerlaeia bacterium
TGACAAAAGTTTTCCGGCAATCAGCACGATCCCAATGGTTATCAGTTTCAAGAGTCGGTGATTGGTTCGATTACGATTACGAGCACGAGCACGAGCACGAACGGAAAATTATCGTCAAGCGCTCTAATAAGCGCGGGCGAGTGAAGCGATCGTTTGCCGCCGCCGCGGCAATTCATATCGAGTCGAACAGATCTTCCTCGGGGGGGAGGGCGGCGGCGCGCCAGGGGCCGCCCGCCGAGCGGATCTGGACCGTCTCGCCCAGCTTGACCTGCTCCGGCGACGTGACGATCTTGCCGTGTTTGTGCGTGACGATGCTGTAGCCGCGCGCGAGGACGGCGCTGGGGCTGAGCGCGGCCAGCTTTTGCGAGGCGCTTTCGAGCCGCCAGCGCTGCCGGTCGACCGAAAGCGCGGCCCGGTGGGACAGCCCCTGCGCAAGCGTCGCGACCCGCGAGCGCGCACCGGCGAGCTTCTCCGGCCACAGCGCGCTGGAGCGCGCCTCGAGCATCGCCGCAAGATGTTCCATCCTGGCGCGCAGGTTTTGGAGCCGCGCGCGCGGCGAGACGCGCTCGAGGCTCCGCGCCCAATTCGCGTGGTCCTCGCGCCGCCGCCGCACGGAGCGCGCCGCGCCGCGGCCGAGGCGCTCCTCGAGCTCGTCGAGGCGCTGCATGGCCTGGCCGACGCGCTCGCGCGGGCCGCGCATCCCCCACGATGACGAGCAGCGCTCCAGCCGCGCGCGCAGGTCGCCCACGAGCCGCTCCTCGGCGCGGCCGAGCCGCTCGCGCCACGAATCGAGCCGCTCCAGGACCTCGGCGTAATGGGCGCTCACCAGTTCGGCCGCGGCCGACGGCGTCGGCGCGCGCAGGTCGGCGGCGTAGTCGCTCAGCGTGGTGTCGGTCTCGTGGCCGACGGCGGAGATGACCGGGATCGGGGAGGCGGCGATGGCGCGCACGACCCGCTCGTCGTTGAACGCCCACAGGTCCTCGATCGAGCCGCCGCCGCGGCCGGCGATGATGACCTCGCTCCTGCCGTGGCGCGCCAGCAGCCGGAGCGCCTGCACGATCTGCGCCGGCGCGGCCTCGCCCTGGACGGCGGCCGGCGCGAGATAGATTTCGAGGCCGCGCGTGCGCCGCCCCAGGATGTTGATCACGTCGCGCAGCGCGGCGCCCGTCGACGACGTCACGATCCCCACCCGGCGCGGCAGGGCCGGGATCGGCCGCTTGCGCTCGAGATCGAACAGGCCCTCGGCGCGCAGCCGTTCCTTGAGTTCCTGCAGCCGGCGCATCAGTTCGCCGACGCCCGCTTCGCGCATCGAATCGACGACGATCTGGTATTCGCTGCGCGGCGGGTAGGTCGTCAGCTGGCCGGTGACTTCGAGCTTCATGCCGTCGGCCGGGAAGACCGGCTGGCGCGCCAGCGTGTTGCGGAAACAGACGGCGTTGATCGACGCCGCGCCGTCCTTGAGCATGAAATAGCAGTGCCCCGACGCCGGCGCGCGCAGGTTGGAGACCTCGCCCTCGACGCAAACGCGGCCGATGCCGTCCTCGACGAGCCGCCGGACGCGCGCGGCCAGCTCGCCGACGGTCAACGGCCGCCCCGGGGTGTTGGTTTTCTCCGAGACCATACCTTTAATGAATTGCGGATTTCGGATTGCGGATTGCGGATTCAAAGTCCGGACAACCCACAACGCGCAACCCGGCAAAATTTATTCCGCAATCCGAAATCCGCAATCCGCAATCAGTTCAACACCTGCCAGTATTTCTCGCGGTCGAGTTCGGGGGTGTTGATCATGTATTTCTTGAGCAGATACGGGAAATACGTCCCCGACTTCGATTTCTCGATCGGCTCGAACCCGCCGATCTTGCCGCGGATGTCCGGGGGGAGGCTCTTGATCAGTTGCTGGACGATCCTCGTCGCGAGCGTCGAGCGCTTCTCGTGGTCGAGGAACCGGAGCAGGTCGAGGAAGATCGGGATCTTCAGCGCCGAGTCGCTCTGGGCGGCGAGCTGGTAATAGGCCAGCGACTTGCCGAACGCCTCCTTGTGGCGCTCGGGGTGCTCACTCAGCACGAACGTGTAATGATTGGCGATCGCATACAGGATGTATGGGGTCATCGAGCTGACCGGATACTGCTTGAGCATCTTTTCGATCTCGAGGGCCGACCCGTCGGGGACCTGGCGCCGCTGCAGCTTCTCGAACGCCTTGAGTTCGGCCAGCCGCTTGATCATCGGCTTGAGGCTGGCCGGGGTGTCCACGACGCGGATGTGAATGGGCTCGAGCGGGACCTTGCCGACCCGCTTGGTCTCGATGACTTCGACCATGAGCGACGGCTGGATGATGTATTCGCCCGGCTTGTCGAAGGCGAGCCCCACCGGCCGCTCGGGATCGCTCCAGACCAGGACGTCCTCGCTGAATTCGTCGAACGGCATGAGCGTGAACACGATTTGCGGGTAGCGGCCCGGGGGGAAGGGCCCGGTGTAGGCGCGGCTGCCCTCGCCCGGGGCCTGGATGTCGATCGTCAGGTTGGACTGCGGGATGAAGTTGGTCTGGATGCCGAGCTTGGAGCGCGCATGGTTGCTGAGCGTGAAGCGCAGCACCACGGGCTCGCCGATGAAGTACTTGCCGCTGCCGCGCACGTTCACCCGGCCGCGGACGACGTCGCTGGGATCGGCGCTGACCTTGGTGCCCGGAGGCGATACTTGCGCCTGGGCGGCCGCGACCGTCAACGCAAGGATGAGCCCCATGGCCGTGAATTTATTGACAAAGGCGGACACCCGCCCCCACGTCTCCAACATCGCCTTATTTCCCCTTTCCATCCTGGTTCTGGATCGCCGTGCGGTATGTCATGCCCAGGTCGAAGGCCGGGCCGGCCGACCCCGTCGGGTTGGGCAGCCGGCGGACGTCGAGCTCGAAGCGACGGGCGCCGCCGTCGACTTCAAAGTGCGCCTGGTCCTGCCTGAATCCGCCGCGCACGCTTCCGAGCTGATCCTTGCCGTCCCAGACCTCCAGCCGGACCAGGCCGCGCTGGGCCAGCGGCTGGTCGGGCGCCCCGTCCAGCTTGAGGGTAAACCACAACGGCTGATCGGGCAATGGCGCGATGCTCAGCTCGGCCCGGTCCATTTCGACGCGGGCGCGCCAGCGGGCCGTTCCCGGGGCGGGATTCTCGACCTGCTGCGGGATCAGCATCAGCCGCTCGCCGGAGACGGCGAGCCCCAGGCCGCCGTTGCCGATGAGGCGGTGCATGATCATCATGACCGTGTCCGCGCTCAGGTTCTGCTCGACCGGCTTGTCGTTGGCGAGGCGCTCCAGGTCCGGGTTGGCGATCCGCAGCTCGATGTCGGTCGCGAGCCGCTTGATCGCCTGGCGCGGCGTCAGGTTCGGCAGGTGCACCTCGGCCGGCAGGAGGAGCCGCGAGCGCGGCTCCATGCTCATGATGTTGCGGGAGGCGGTCGCGTCGACGACGCCGCGGCCGATCCGGACGCCGACCGTCGAGAGCTGGTTGGCCTTGAACACAATGAACAGGGCGAGCCAGATGACGGCCAGGCCGATCAGGACGGTTATCGTCGAGAACCGGTCCGCCTCGCGGGTCTGGCGCTGTTCCTGCTGTGTCCGCATTACTCCGTCTGGCCTTTGGTTTGATCCATGTCGTCCTGCAGGCGAAGGCGCCGCGCGTACTGATGGACGGCAAATTCCTGCGTGTAGACCTCGCAGGAGCCGGGGCGGCTCTCGCGCACCACGTCGATGGCCTGCGACGGCTCGAGGCCGCGGCTGACGAGGTAGCAGGCCAGGATCGTCCCGGTGCGGCCGATGCCGGCGCGGCAGTGGACGAGCGCACCCTGGTTGCGCTCGATCTGGCGGTCGATGAAGCGCACGGCCTGCTCGACCTGCTCCTGCGTCGGGGCGGTGAAGTCCTCGATCGGCAGGTGCTGGTACTCAAACCCAAACTCGCGCAGCGGGGCCAGTTCCAGCGGCTCCTCCGTCAGCGACAGGATCGCGCGGATCCCTTTTTCCTCGAGCGCCGAGAGGGTGGACAGAAGCTCGCCGCCGGAGCCGGGATAACCCGAACCCGCAACCAGATTCTTCCAGACGAAACTGAAATTCAACGGCAATGCCATAAGCCCCGGGCGCCTTGCTCCCTCGAGGGTGCCGCCACCCCCGCAACATCCCCAACAGTATGGCGTATGCCGAGGCTTACGACAAGTGGAATGGCGGGAAAGAAGAATGATGAATGATGAGTGATGAATGATGAAAATGCAAAATTGCACTGGAATTCATCATTCCGCATTCACCACTCATCATTCATCATTTCTTCCCGGCTTTCGCTTCCATCGATTGTGGATCCACACCCACTGCTCGGGGTGTTCGCGGATCCGCTCCTCGAGCCATGCGGTGTAGGCCTGCGTCAAGCGCAGCGCGTCGGCCGCGGCGTCCAGCGCCGGGTCGGGCCGGATCGGCTCGCCATAGACAAGCACGTGACGGTTGTCGTCCGTCGTTCTGTAGCCGGCCGTGGGCAGGATCGGCGTGTTGCACATGTGCGCCAGCATGCCGATCCCGGCGGGGGTGTAGGCCGGCCGGCCGAAGAAGTTCACGAAAATCCCGCTCACCCGCGCCGAATCCTGGTCGCCGAGCATGCCCATCATCTCTCCCCGCCGGAGCAGCCTCACGATCGGCAGCGCCCCATCCTGCGACGAAACCATCTTGTCGCCGCCGCGCTCGCGCTGGGCCACCAGCCAGCGGTTCACGGCGTCGTTGCGCTGCGGCGCCATCACCACGTATTGCGTGAAGCCGTGGTAGATGCGCGCCGCGCGAAACATCACCTCCCAGTTGCCGATGTGCCCCGTCACGCAGATCAGCCCGCGGCCTTCGGCCAGCAGACGGCGGACCGGCTCGGTGTCCATGCGCACCCGCTCGGCGAAAAGCGAGTCCGGCCACCCGGTCGAGTGCATCCACTCGAGGGCGTTCATCGCCAGCGACTCGAACACGCGCCGGCTGAGCCGCCGCGCCTCGGCCGCGTCGCGGGCGACACCCGCCTCGAGCATCTGCTCTTCCGCAAGCCGGCGCGCCCCCACGGCGCACGCCCAGGCCACGCGCCCGGCCATCCGCCCCAGCCCCGGCAGCCACGACAGCGGCAGCAGGCACACCAGCCGCCGGAATCCCTCGGCGCATTTCAGCATGAGGCCATGGCGCAGCGGCCGGGTCACATTGCCGATCCGCCGCCTGAGCGATCTATTTTTCTTGTTAGGCAAATTCCTGCGGTTCCTGTCGAGCCCGGGCGCCATCGGCCCTAGGGCAAAACCATCTTGTATTGCAGCGGCGACTGCGACGAGGGGAGGACGTCGCCGACCCGCGACTCGATCATCTCGAAGATGCTGCGCTTCTTGCGCGGCTCGTAGACGGTCGGCCGGCCCTTGATGCGCTTCTGGCGGCCCAGCTCGCCGATGGCGTCCTCGAGGCCGCCGAGCTTGTCGACGAGCCCCAGCTCGAGCGCCTGCTCGCCGGTGTAGACGCGGCCGTCGGCGACCTGCCGGAGGAACGTCATCGCGAGCGTCTTGCTGGTTTCCTCGGCCGAGGGCTTCGTGAAGCCGTACGCCGACCACGCCGTCTCCGGGAACTTCTTGAGCGCCTTGTCGATCGCCGGCTTGCGGAACTCGAGGACGTCGGCGAGGAACTGGCCGTAGGTATTGTCGATCAGCCCCTGGAACATCGCCTGCTCCTCGGCCGTCATCTTGCGCATGATCGAGCCCGAGTCCTTGAACTTGCCGCTCTTGATGTTCTTCTCGGCGATCCCCAGCCGGTCGGTCAGGACGCTCAGGTCGGGCAGGCTGATGATGACGCCGATCGAGCCGGTCATGGTTCCCTTGTTGGCGAAGATCTTGTCGCCGGCCGAGGCGATGTAATAGCCGCCCGAGGCGGCCATGTCGCCCATCGACACGAAGACCGTCTTCTTCTTTTTGCAGTCGATGACGGCCTTGTAGATCTCCTGCGAGGCGCCGACCGTCCCGCCGGGCGAATCGATCCGCACGATGACGCCCTTGACCCCGTTGTCGTCGCCCAACTTGCGCAATGAATCGATCCAGAACTGGGCGTCCTCGCCCTGGCGGATGGCCCCGCTGATCCGGACCAGGCCGATTCGGTCGCCGAAGGCGACGCCGTCGCGCTCGCCCTTGAGGGCGACGACGGCCAGCAGCACCAGGCCGAACAAAAAGAAGATCACCAGCACGAACAGGGTGAGGATGACCTTGAAGAAGGTCCGCATCGGCTTGCGCGGAGGGCGCGGCGGCGGCTGATACGCCGGGGTCAGGAAGGGCTGACCCTGCGGTTCCGTCGAGAATTGACCGGCTTCGTTCATGAAATTCGCTCTTTTCGTGGTCGTGCTGGCTGGGCCCGTCTTTCCAAATATAGACGACTCCGTTGGATATTCCAGAAATAAGGTTGCATGTTCAACGGGAGTTTTGGGGGCGCGGGGAGGCGGCCGGCAATAAGCCGGAATCATGCCAAACGCCCTGCGCCACTGGCGCTGCTGCGGTTAGGGCGTTCGCGGGGCTGATTCGGGCCGGATTTTCACGACACGCCCGACACGGAGGGGTAGATTTGAGTTGCTCCAATCGTGCGCGGACGGGTATGTTAGATGATTGGTCCCCGCCGATGGCCCAGTCAGCCGTTGGCGGGTCGGCCATGCATGTTGAAGCTCGCGGATTTATGACAATCCGCACGCGACCCTTCTCGCTGGAGTGGAAAACCGCTCATGACAGTCCCCTTTATAGACCTGACGCGAATCAACCAGCCATATGCGGCGGATGTTAGAGCGGCCCTCGAGGTGTTCATCGATTCGGGCGAGTATGTCCTTGGTGCCACTGTCAAGCGCTTCGAGGAAAACTTCGCCCGACGCATCCGGACCGCGCACGCCGTCGGCGTCGCCAACTCCTCCGATGCGATCTACCTGGCCCTCCTGGCCCTGGGCGTCCAGCCGGGCGAAGAGGTGATCTGCCCCGTTTTCGGATATCCGGCGGCGGCCGTGGCCGTCCCGCGCATCGGCGCCACGCTCGTCTTTGCCGACGTCGACGATAACTTCCAGATCGACCCGGAGTCGGTCCGGGGCCTCGTCACCGAGCGCACCCGCGCCATCCTGGCCGTCCACACGTTCGGCCGCGCCGCCAACATGGCCGCGCTCGAGCAGATCGCCAGCGAATGCGGCGTCCACCTGATCGAGGACGCCAGCCACGCCTGCGGCGCCGAGATCGGCGGCACGCCGGTCGGCAACACCGGCATCGCCGGGATCTTCAGTTTCTACCCGTCGCGCAACCTGGGCGCCATCGGCGACGGCGGCATGATCGTCACCAACAACGAAGAGCTCGCCGCCCGGCTGCGGCTCTACCGCGACCTGGGCCGCGACGAGGCCGGCCGCACGGTCGACCTGGGCATCGCCAGCCGCCTCGACGCCTTCCAGGCCGCCGTCCTCGACATCAAGCTCGGCTCGCTGGACGAGGACAACGCCGACCGCGCCGCCAACGCCGACTTCTACCGCGAACATCTCAACGGCGAAGTCTTCGCCATGCCCGCCCCGACCGAGGAGGGCGCGCACGTCTACAACATGTTCGCCATCCGGCACCCCCAGCGCGACCAGCTCCGGAACTTCCTGAAGGAGCGCCTCGTCGAGACGCGCGTCCACTACCCGCGGCCGCTGCACCTGGAGCCGTGCTTCGAGTACCTGGGCTACCGCGAGGGGCACTTCCCCAACGCCGAGCGGCTGTGCAAGGAAATCCTGTCGCTGCCGATCAGCCCCGGCCTCAGCCGCCGCGAGCTGGACGAAGTGGTCCACGCCATGGGCCTGTTCGCCCAGACGTTCCCGGCGCCGATCAAGTAAGCCGATTTCGGATTTCGGATTTCGGATTGCGGAGTGGAGCCCAGTGCTCCGCTCCGCATTTTTCTTTGCCAGGAGACGCCGACCTCCCGGCGGGCCGCGTTACGCGAAAAGACACGAAAAACCGGTTCTTGTCGCAGAGGTGCGGAGTCAGGCAGAGATGCGGAGAAATGCTTAAAGACAGAAACGAACAGGAGGCAACGGAGAGAACGGAGATTTTTTCAAGGCGGATCATGTCGTCGTTGCCTCCTGTTCAATAATCTTGCCGGGAAAACCAAGATTCGGACGGATCGTAGTACAAAGACACAACGAAAGACAAAGCCCGGGATTCATGCCTCGCCCCGACAATGTCAGGGGCGGCATGTTCCCTGAAAGAGGGTGAAAATCGAGGCCATTCCGCCCGCCGTGCTTTTTGATTGAATGCGTCCGGCCTTTGGCTTGTAATGATTTGCGTGCACGGCGGCGTCTCGCCGTCATGCGCGAGCATGAAATGGCAGGAATTCGGATTGTGAGCTCTTTCAGTCGGAACGATCTTTCGTATATGCAGATGGCGCTGACGCTGGCCGCGCGCGGCCGGGGCCATACCGCCCCCAACCCGATGGTCGGCGCCGTGGTCGTCAAGGACGGCCGGGTGGTCGGCCGCGGCTTCCATGCGCGCGCCGGCGACCACCACGCCGAGATCGTCGCCATGCGCGAGGCCGGGGAGGCGGCGGCGGGCTCGACCCTGTATGTTTCGCTCGAGCCGTGCTCGCACCACGGCAAAACGCCCCCATGCACGCGCGCGATCGTCGAGGCCGGCGTCAAGCGCGTCGTCGCGGCGATGCGCGACCCCAACCCACTCGTCAACGGCAAGGGGATCGAGGCGCTGCGCGAGGCCGGCGTGCACGTCGAGGTCGGCTGCCTCGAGGAGCAGGCGCGCCGCCTGAACGAATTCTTCGTCACGTTCCACGAGCTGGGGCGCCCGTTCGTGACGCTCAAGTGGGCGATGACGCTGTGCGGCCGGACCTCCCACGACAGCGGCCAGTCGCGCTGGATCTCGTGCGCCGAATCGCGCGACCACGGCCACCGGCTGCGCTCGCTCCACGACGCCGTCATGGTCGGCATCGGCACGGTCCTGATGGACGACCCGATGCTCAACGTGAGGCTGGCGGGCTACACCGGCCAGCAGCCGCGCCGCATCGTGATCGACGGCGACCTGTCGATGCCGACGCGGGCGCGCCTCCTGCGCGAGCGCCGCAAGGGCGAGGTCATCCTGTTCACGACGCCGTTCGCCAAGCAGTCGCAGATCGACTACTTCGAGGGCGAGGGGTGCCGCGTGGTCGTCGTCCCGAGCAAGCGGCGCATCATCGACCTGCGCCTGGTCGTCGCCGAGCTGCACAAGCTCGGCGTCATGTCGGTCCTCGTCGAGGGCGGCCGCCAGATCCACACGGCGCTCATCGCCAACCAGCTCGCCGACAAGCTGCACGTGTTCCTGTCGCCCAAGCTGATCGGCGGCTGCCAGCTGCGCAATCCGGTCGAGGACCTCGGCGTCCCGGGCATGGACCAGGCGCTCCCGATCCACGAAATGACGTTTCAGAGCATCGGCTCCGACATCTGCATCGAGGGTTATCTGCGCAAGATCTGAGGTGACGCCCCTTGCCGCTCGGCCAGCTCACTTCCCTCCCCCGTCCGCTCGCGGTCAACCCGTTTTACCCGCTGATGGTCCGGTTTGCCCGCGTCAAGATGGGCTCGGCCGAAACGCTGTTCACGCTGGAAAACTGGCTGCTGCGCTACAGCTGGGCCGCGTTTTTCATCCTGTGCGTCATGGTCTGGCTGCCGCTCGAGGAGATCGACTACGTCTCGACCGCCGTGCGGCTGCTCACGCTCCTCTACCCGTTCTTCTTCATCTGGTCGCTGACGCGGCTGGCCGGGGTTGAGCTCATGCAGCTGCTGCTCGAGGCGCACTGGACCTCCGAGGTCCTGGCCTCCCCCCTGACCGACCGCGACCTGACCAACGGCTTCGTCATGCCGGTCTGGGTCGTCGTGCGCCAGTATTGCCTGATGGCGTTCTTCTCGCTCATCCTCTACACGCTCGAGCAGCACGTGTTCGTCAAGATCGACGACGAGTGGATCGTCGGCGACCTCGCGCGCAACGCGGTCTTCTACGAAGCCCTGTTCTTCAGCACGATCGCCTGGCTGGTCTTTCTCTACATTTCGCGGCTGTGGATCGAGGTGAGGCTGCGCAGCGGCCTGCTCAAGGGCCTCTCGACGCTGGCGCTGCTCATCGCCGGCTCGGTCCTGTTCCTCGGCTACCTGGGCCTGTTCTTCATCTGGCAAAAACACGTGACGTCGACGCCGGTCCTCGTCGGCTTCGCGGTCCTGGCGGCCGTCCTGATCGCCGCCGCGCTCGGCCTGAACATGAAGCTCGGCCGCCACTTCCGCTCCTACCTGCTCGGCCAGCTCGACATCGACCCGCTCGTCTACGACCAGATCGACCCGAGAGCCACCGCCTGGACCACCCACGCCCCGTCCAGCAATTAGTAATACTCTGCCATATGTCGCATGTTTTGGGATGCAAACGATCCCAAGCGCTGAAAGCGCGAAAGAATACAGCCTGGGGCGGAGCGAAGCGCAGCCCCAGGTAAAAGACGCAAAATCATTGGAGCGCTGAAAGTGCGGAAGAAACCGATTTCTCTCGCTCTTTCAGAGCTCCGGTTTGGTGCGGTTCGTGACCTGGGGCTGCGCTTCGCTCCGCCCCAGGCTATGATCTCTTGCGCCTTCAGCGCTAAAAGAAAGCTGATCATACGGAGTGGCAGAGTAGTCTTAGGAGCCCGGTCACCTGCCTGGGGCGGGTTCGAGAAGGGACCCAAGGGACGCAAGGGAAAAGAGAAGAAAAACCCGTCAAACCAAGGGGCTCAGCCATAACAAAAGCGCCGGCGAGCGATCGCCGGCGCTTTGCGCTTGGATTGGGGCGTTGTTTATTCGGCCGCGGGGGTCGGCGTCGCCGCCGGGGCGATGGCCGGCTCCGGGATCCGCAGCTTGGCCGGCAGGTTCTTGACCGCCGGCGAAATGTATGTCGGCAGCTCCTTCTGGACGGCCTTGGTCAGGTCGCCGGTGGCCGCCAGCTGGATCTTGATCTCCTTGCTCTTGGCGTTGGCCGGGATCAGCGCCGACGCGCTCCACTCGGTGCTGAGCATCGGCGGCAGCGCCGGGTAGGAGGCCTCGACCGAGATCTTGATGCCGTTGACGGTGACCGGCTTCGGGAAGTTGGCCTTGTTGCCGGTCTCCATCGACTGCACGAACGTCTGCGCGTCGGCGTCGCTCATGCCGAGGTCGATCTGCACGCGCAGGTTGAAGGGGCTGTTCTGGCTGAACTGGATCACCATCGGGAGCGACAGCGTGTTGACCAGCGCGTCGTTGAGCTGCGCCGGGACGTTCATCGTCGTCCCGTTGACGCTCCACACCGCGTCCAGATGCCACGGGATGTAGGCCAGCGCCTTGCGCAGCGAGGCGAAACCGGCTTCGCGCCCGCTCTGCTCGGTGTTGAACTTCAGGTTCAGGGCCGCGACTTCGGCCGGCATCCACGGGTTGGGGCTCGTCCCGGCCTTCAGCTTGCTCTCCTTGAGCTCGGCCAGTCGCAGGCCGACGGCGTTGCGGATTTCCGGCAGCATCTGCTCGGAGCTGTAGAAGATCGTCTCGAGCGTCGTGATCGCTTCGTCGGTCTTGCCCTGCTCGGAGCTCGCCTCGGCGTCGACCAGGCGCTTGGCGGCCTTGGCCTGAACCTGGAGCTGGGCCGAACCGCTGCTGCTCGAGGCGACGCTCTCGAGCAGCTTGAGCGCCTCGTCGTAGCGCTTCTGGCCGATGTAGGCGCGCGCGAAAAGGACGTCGGCCGCCCCGAGCTTGCCCGGCTGCGTCCAGATGTTGAGCTTGTCCAGCGCCAGCTGGTACTGGGACTTGCCCAGCTCGCGGCCGACGAGGTCGGCCATCAGGTCGTTGAACGGCATTTCGACGACGCGCTTTTCCTCGGGATCGCTGCCGATCCATTCCGGATGCGCGGCGAACGCCTGCGACAGCAGGTTCAGCAGGTCGTAGTAGCGGTTGGCGCGCTCGAGGTCGATCGTGTCGCCGAACCGGTTCGTCAGCTCGACGTACATCTTCGGCAGCAGCGGCACGACGACGCTGTCGGCCTTCATGTTGTCGGGCCACAGCGCCTCGGCGAAGTATTCGGCGGCGAGCATCAGGTCCGGGCGGCTCCCGCCGACGTTGAGTTTCTGGTCGATCATCTGATGGGCGGGCTCATAGGTCGGGTCGGTGCGCAGCGCCTCGATCAGGAGGTCGTTGCCGAGCTCGTTCTGGATCCGGTCATAGGCCTCGTTGGCCCGGCGCAGCAGGTCCTGGGCGCGGTGCCGGCGCTCGTCGGGGTTGCCGCCGCTGCGCTCCAGGTCGATCACCTTGCGGTCGAGCTTGGCGATTTCGTCGCGCAGGGTCGAGTCGGTCGTGTTGATCGCCTTGGCCTGCTCGAGCTGGGCGCGTGCCGCGGAGGCCTTGCTCTTGCCGACCGCCTCGGTCGTCTTGTCGAGCAGGAACCGGATGTTCTCGTTGGGCTTCATGACCACGATCTCGCGGATGCGCTCGCGCGGGATCGGCACCAGCGTTCCGCGGACGTTGATGTTGATGTAAAAGTCGTTCTTCGACTGGATCACCCCCTCGACCGTCCGGTCGTTGTCGAGCACGATTTTATCGGCCCAGGCGGCTTGCGCGAGCACCAGGCAGGCGAGGAGGACGAAACATTGTTTCATGGCGCGAAGAAATCCTTTTGGCGGGTCATCGGATCGGTTCCGCCAGGACACGGCGAAACCCACGGCAAACCCCTCATTCGGGTCTCGGCCCCATGCTGCCATAGACCCCCGGAGCATGCAAGGCAATGATGAATGATGAATGATGAATGCGGAATGATGAATAGTGTCAAGAAAATCATCTGAAAGTCTGAATTTTTTTATTCATCATTCCGCATTCATCATTCATCATTGCCTCCATGAGCCTGGACTGCCTGTCGCCACACGCGGACGGATGCGTCCTGCGCCTGCGGGTCACCCCCGGGGCGCGCAAAACCTCGCCCGAGGGGATCCTCGAAGGCCGCCTGCGGCTGCGCGTGCAGGCCCCGCCGGTCGAGGGCAAGGCCAATCAGGCCGCCGCGGCGTGGGCCGCCAAAACCTTCGGCATCCGCCCCTCGGCCGTCACGATCCTGCGCGGCGACCACTCGCGCCAGAAGGACCTGCTCTTGTCGGGCGTGACCGTTGACCAGGCCGAAGGAAAATTAGAGATGAGAAGCAAGGGTGAAGGGTGAAGAGTGAAGAGTGAAATATTTCCAAGTTTCACCCTTCCCGCTTCACTCTTCACTCTTCCCCCAATTCCAAGGAGTTGCCCCAATGTTTGACCTTCAGAAGTACATCGCCCAGATCCGCGAGGCGGCCGACTTCGTCAGGTCCCTCAACGCCCCCGCCCCGCGTGTCGGCATCATCTGCGGCACCGGCATGGGCGCCCTGGCCAACAAGGTCGCCGACCCGACGATCGTCTCCTACGTCCGCATCCCGCATTTCCCGCTGTCGACCGTCGAGTCCCACCACGGCAACCTCGTCCTCGGCCGGCTGGCCGGCCAGCCGGTCATGGTCATGCAGGGGCGCTTCCACTTCTACGAAGGTTACACGATGAAGCAGGTGACGTTCCCCGTGCGCGTCATGCAGGAGCTGGGGGTGAAGGAACTGATCATCATGAACGCCGTCGGCAGCATGAACCCGCTCATCAAGCGCGGCTCGCTCGTCCTCGTCGACGACCACATCAACATGATGGGCGACAACCCGCTCCTGGGCACCAACCACGACGGCCTCGGCCCGCGATTCCCGGACATGTCGTGCCCCTACGACAAGCCGATGCGCGCCATCGCCCGCGAGGTCGCGATGGAGGCCGGCATCGACCTGAAAGAAGGGGTCCTCGTCGCCGTCCAGGGGCCCAACCTCGAGACCCGCGCCGAATACCGGATGTTCAAGGCGATGGGGGCCGACATCGTCTCGATGTCGACCGTCCCGGAGGTCCTCGTTGCCGTCCACGCCGGCATCCGCACGATCGCGATCTCGACGGTGACCGACGAGTGCCTCCCCGACTGCCTCGAGCCGGCCCAGATCGACGAGATCATCAAGACCGCCTGCGCCGCCGAAGGCCGGCTGGAAAAGCTGATCACCGGCATCTTAAGCAGAATGTGAAAAGCAAGAGCGAAAGTAAAAGGAATACTGAAGGGTGAAGGGTGTCATTTTCACTCTTCCCCCTTCACCCTTCACTCTTCAAAAGGACATCGCCCATGGCCAACTGCCCCAACCAGTCCAAGAACGCCGCCCGCTGCACGTGCACCTATTCCGGCTGCCCGCGCCACGGCCTCTGCTGCGAGTGCCTCGAGTATCACCTCGCCCACAAGCAGCTGCCCGCCTGCTGCTTCACCCCCGAGGCCGAAGCCACCTACGACCGCTCGTTCAAGAAGTTCATCGAGACCTGGAAGTAGCGCGGTCGGCATAACCGGCGCCTTGCCGCCGATTTCAGGTTCCGAAAAGATTGCCTCGGCATTGCGAGCGGCGACGGTCCATTTCGTCCACGCCGTCCATTTCGCCCCCCGCTTCTGTATTCTTTTGATATTTCCCAACTTCCTGTTACAATATCGGCCTTCATCGAATGATGAGTCTGTATCTTGCACAGAAGATGAACCCGATGGACCAGCAAAAGATCGATTACAAGGACACGCTCAATCTGCCGCGCACGGACTTCCCCATGCAGGCCAAGCTCCCCCAGCGCGAGCCCGAGATGCTCGCCCGCTGGCAGGCCGAGGACCTTTACGGCCAGACCCTGGAGCACCGCAAGGACGCCCCCGACTACGTCCTGCACGACGGCCCCCCGTACGCCAACGGCGACATCCACATGGGCCACGCCCTGAACAAGATCCTCAAGGACCTGCTGGTCCGCTACCAGACCATGACCGGCCACCGCGTCTACTTCGTGCCGGGCTGGGACTGCCACGGCCTGCCGATCGAGCAGAAGGTCATGGAGAAGCTCGGCCACAAGGCGCGCGAGCTCGACCCGGTCCATTTCCGCCGCGAGTGCCACAACTACGCCCAAAAGTGGATCGACATCCAGCGCGAGCAGTTCAAGCGGCTCGGCATCGGCGCCGACTGGGACCACCCGTACCTGACCATCCAGCCCGAGGTCGAGACCGGCATCCTGACGGCCTTCCGCGAGATCGTCGCCCGCGGGCTCGTCCGCAAGGGCTTCCGCCCGGTCTACTGGGACACGGTCTTCCAGACCGCCCTGGCCGAGGCCGAAATCGAATACCAGGAGCACACCTCCGAGTCGATCTACGTCAAGTTCCCGCTCGTCGACTCGGGCTCGGTTCCGGGCCTCGAGGGGCTCGACGGCGTCTCGATCGTCATCTGGACGACCACCCCGTGGACGCTGCCGGCCAACCTCGCCGTCTGCCTCCACCCCGAGTTCGAATACGTCGTCGTGAAGTCCGGCGACGACGAGCATTACATCGTCGCCAAGGAACTGGCCGACGCCTTCATCAAGGAGTGCAAGCTGGAGGGGACCTCGATCGTCGGGCAGGTCAAGCCGCGCGCGCTCGAGGGGAAGGTCTGCCGCCACCCGATCTTCCCGGGCAAATCCTCGCTCGTGATCCTCGGCCTGCACGTGACGCTCGAGGCCGGCACCGGCGCCGTCCACACCGCCCCCGGCCACGGCGCCGACGACTTCCACATCGGCCGCCAGTACGGGCTGCCCGTCTTCGTCCCGGTCGACGAGGCCGGCCGATTCACCGCCGACTACCCCGAGATGCAAGGCGAAAAGGTCTTCGACGCCAACCCCAAGATCGTTGAGAAGCTTAAGGTTGAAGGCTTGCTCCTGGCCCACGGCAAGATCAAGCACCAATACCCGTTCTCGTGGCGCTCGCACAAGCCGATCATCTTCCGCGCCACCGAGCAGTGGTTCATGGAGCTGGACCAGGGGGGCGTCCGCGAGCGCGCCCTGGACGCCATCGACCACAAGGTCGAGTGGATCCCGGAGTGGGGCCATGACCGGATCTACAACATGGTCGAGGCCCGGCCCGACTGGTGCCTGTCGCGCCAGCGGGCGTGGGGTGTCCCGATCCCCTCGATCCACTCCAAGACCGAGGGCAAGTCGATCCTCAACCTCGAGCTGATCGACAAGTTCATCGCCGTCGTCCGCGAAAAGGGGACCGACGCCTGGTTCAGCGAGCCGCTCGACACGTTCTGGCCCGAGGGGTTCGTCCACGAGCCGACCGGCGAGTGCCGCCCCGACCAGTTCGAGAAGGAATTCGAGGTCCTGGACGTGTGGTTTGACTCCGGATCGACCCACATCGCCGTCCTCGAGCAGCGCGAGGGGCTCTCCAGCCCGGCCGACATGTACCTGGAGGGCTCGGACCAGCACCGCGGCTGGTTCCAGGCCTCGCTGCTGGTCGGGATGGGCGCCCGCGACCACTCGCCGTTCAAGAGCGTCCTGACCCACGGCTTCGTCCTGGACGAAAAGGGCGAGCCGATGAGCAAGTCCAAGGGGAACGTCATCTCGCCGCAGGAAATCGTCCAGCAGATCGGCGCCGACGGCCTGCGGCTGTGGGTCGTCAGCGAGGACTACCGCAGCGACGTCCGCATCGCCCGCGACAAGCTCAAGCAAATCAGCGAGGCGTACCGCCGCATCCGCAACACGTTCAAGTTCCTGCTGAGCAACCTGTTCGACTTCGACGCGAGCCAAGCGGTGCCGCTGGACCAGCTCGAGGAGTTCGACCGCTGGATCCTGGGCCAGCTCGACGAGCTCGTCGAGCGCGTCCGCCAGGCCTACGACAAGTACGAGTTCCACCGCGTCTACCATTACATCCATAACTTCTGCGGCGTCAGCCTGAGCGCCCTCTACCTGGACGTCGTCAAGGACCGGCTCTACTGCTCGGCCCCGAACGACCCGACCCGCCGGGCCGCCCAGACCGTCTGCCACTACCTGCTCGACACGATCGTCCGGCTGGTGGCGCCGATCCTGGTCTTCACGGCCGACGAGGTGTGGCAGTTCGGCCAGATGGGCCCCGAGAAGAGCGTCCATATGGCTGACATGCCTGGACTTAAGCCCGAGTGGCGCGATGCCGAACTGTCCGCCAAATGGGAGAAAATCCTCGACCTGCGCGGCCGCGTCAGCGCCGCCCTCGAGGAGAAACGGCGGGCCAAGGAGATCGGCCACAGTCTTGATGCATGTGTCATCATTACGGCTGCCGATGATCCGGAGTCTGAATTTTTAACTAAAAATCTTGCGCTTCTGAAAAATCTGTTTATTGTTTCAGACGTTCAAATCCAGCCGCCGGCGGGCGCAGAAAAATCCGCCGGCGTCATCGCCGTCGCCAAGGCCGGCGGCGCCAAGTGCGAGCGCTGTTGGATGCTTGACCCGCAGGTGGGCCGGCATCCGCGTCATCCGGGACTCTGCCCGCGATGCGCCGACGTAGTGGGAAGGATGAGCTAACCAAGAATGGCCATCAAGAAAGCACCCCGCAAGGACCCCAAACCGGCCAAGTCGGCCAAGGCGCCGGCGCGCACGGCGGCCAAAAAGGCCGCGCCCAAAAAGGCGGCCCCCAAGAAGGTTGCGCCGAAGAAGGCCGCGCCGAAAAAGGCCGTCAAGCAGGCCGTGAAGAAGGCTGCCCCGAAGAAGCCGGCCCCGAAGAAGGCCGCCGCGAAAAAGGCCGTCAAGCCCGCGAAGAAGCAGGTTGCCGCCAAGCCGGCAAAAAAGCCGGTCGTCGCCAAGCCCGCGCCGAAGAAGGCCGCGCCCAAGGCCGCGCCGAAAAAGCCGGCCCGACCGGCGGCCGCCGAGGTTCGCCCGGCTGAAAAGCTGGCCAGCCAGCTTGCCGCCAAGCGCCCCGTCCACAAGTTCATCCAGGACCTCATCGACCGCCCGACCGGGATGTACAACGGGATCCTGCTTGCGGAAAACCCCAAGCCGTTTCCGAAGAAGACCCCCTACTCGCGCAAGGAAGTCGACAAGCTGCGCGAGGCTCTCACCCAGGAGCGCGAGCGGCTCATCCATGTCCTCAACTCCCTTCAGGGCGTCAGCCGCAGCGTGATGGACGAGACCCGCGAGCACCCCGGCTACTCGCAGCACCTGGCCGAACACGCCACCGACCTGCAGACGGCCGAGGCCTCGATGGGCCTCCGGACGATCGAGCAGGAACAGCTCGAGCTGGTCGACGAGGCCCTGGAGCGCATCCAGCGCAACATCAATCACTACGGCCTGTGCCTGGCGTGCGGCAACAAGATCGGCATCCAGCGCCTCATCGCCCGTCCCCATGCGCACCTGTGCATGGACTGCCGCCAACGCTACGAGAAAATCCGCGCCCGGCGCGGACTGTAATCAATTGCGGAATGCGGAATGCGGATTGCGGAGTAAAATGCGGAATTGGTGTTCGAATTAATTCCGCAATCCGCAATCCGCATTCCGCAATCGACCACCATGAAACTTTTTCAACCCTTCGATACCACCACCGATCCGGCGCGGCCTGTCAGCCGCGTCACGTTCCTTGTGTTGGCGGCGGCCACGCTCATCCTTGACCAGATCTCAAAACTGGTTGTCGTGTCGACTTTGAACTTTCTCGACCCGGTGGTCGTCATCCCCAACTTCCTCCAGCTGCAATACACGCACAACACGGGGGCGGCGTTTTCGATCGCCAGCGAGCACACGATGCTCCTGGCCCTGTTTTCGCTCATCATCAGCATCGTGCTGGTCTATATCGCCTGGACCCGCACCCCGGAGGAACAGGGGATGCGGATCGGGCTGGGGTTGATCCTGGGCGGGGCGGTCGGCAACCTCATCGATCGGTTCCGGCTCGGGTATGTTATTGATTTTATTGACGCTCACTGGTTCTATAAAGCTCATTGGCCGATCTTCAACATCGCCGATTCGGCCATCTGCATCGGAATCGGCCTGTGGTTGATCGCCAGCTTCCGGCTCAAGCCCACGGAAAAGCCGGCCAAGTCCAAATAAACGGGCTTCAGACAGACTCCAGTGTCGGACCAGTTGGAACAAAACCTCCCAGACTCCTGTCAACCTATACAGGCCACGGCCGGGGCCAAGCCCGCCGCCGCCGAGGACCCGCAGGTGCAGGCATGGATCACGGCCGCCCAGAAGGGCGACCGCGACGCCATGGAGCGCCTGATCGGTCATTTTCAGGATCGAGTCTGGCGCCGCGTGCTCTACCGCATCGGCGACCACGACGAAGCTTGGGACGTTGCGCAGGAGGTGTTCGTTCTCTGTTTCCGCAAGATCGGGCAGTATCGGGGAGAAGCCCGGTTCTGGACGTGGCTGGCCCGCATCGTCGACAACCAGGTTTTGAACCGACTCGACTGGCTCAAGCGGCGCGGCCGCTCGGTCACGTTCTCGCTTTCGGAGATGGTCCACGACGAGGACCAGCCCGACCGCGACTGGGAACCGCCCGACGCCGCCCCGTCGCCGCGCCAGCAGGCCGCCGCCAACCAGTCGATGGAGGCCCTCAACGCCGCGCTCGACCGGATCGGGGAGGATCACCGCCAGGTTTTATTGATGAGGTTCGCCGACCAGCTTTCGTACGAGGAGATTGCGCAGACGCTCGATATTTCCCTTGGCACGGTCAAGTCGCGCATCAACCGCGCGCGCGCCGAGCTTCGCCGGCTCATGGAGCCGTATCTTTAACGGGGGGACCAACACGTGACCACCAACGAACAGACCCCGCATGAACAATTCGACGAGCTGCTCGAGGCCCTGTGGGCGGGCCAGCTCGATCGCAACGGCGAAGCCATGCTCGAAGCCCTTGCCGCCGGCGACCCGGAGCTGGCCGATCGCCTGCGCCGCGAACGCTCCCTCACCCAAATGCTCGCCGCCAAGGGGCCCAACCGCGCCCCCGAGGGCCTCGCCGCCGCCGTCTTCGCACGCCTGGACGAGCAGCCCGAGGCGCAGGTCGTCCAAGTCAAACCCCGGAAAACGCGCCGGCCGTGGTTCTTCTCGCCGCAGCTGCGCTGGGGGCTGGCCGCCGCCGCGCTCGTCGTGGTCGGCATCCAGGGGATGTGGGTGATCTACCGCGAGCACCCGGCCTCGCCGGCCGAGCAAATCGAGCGTTACTCAATGCTCGGCGCCGCCCCGGACCAGGCCGAACTGACCAAGAGCGTCTCGGCGGCCCCCGCCTCCGATGAGCCCGCCCAGCAGGTAAAGCAACGCCGCGAGCGCGTCAAGCCGGAGGAGCGGCGGATCGCAGCGGTCAAGCCGCAGCCGACTTCGACCCCCAAGGCGGCCGAGCAGCAGGAAAAAGTAGTCGCGATGGGTAACATGGAGGAGGGGGCGCCCGCCATCGAGGGCGAGGCCGTCAAGCCTTCGCCCGCCCCGACCCCCGAGCCGCCCAAGCCGCAGGCCGTCACGACCCCGGAGCCGCAACCTGAAAAAGCCGTGGCCGCCGCCGAGCCGAAATCGGCCAGCCCCGAGATCGCCCCCGGCACCGGCGCGTGGCGCGCCAAGCCGTCGCGGTTTGAAGCCCGGCAGGAGGAGCGCGCCGTTGCCGCCGCCCCGGCGGCCGCCCGCGAAGCCGCCCAACCGGGCCTCGTGATGCGCATTGAAATGGCGGCCGCCCAGCCCGCGGCCGAGCCCGCGCAGCCGGCCCAGCCGGCGCAGGGTTTCAGCCGCACGAACATGGTCCGCGCCCTCGCCCCGGCCGAGCCCCAACGCGGCGTGCCGATGTCCTCGTTCGCGCCGCAGCGCGTCGGCTCGTCGGTCAAGCCCGCCGAGGCCGATCGTGTCCTGCCGATGGCGTCATCGGCGCCGGCGGCGAGCGAGCTCAGGCATGCCGCCGCGCCCGCCGTTGTGACGCACGAGCAGGTCGTGCAGGCGATCACGGCCGCCGGCGGCGCGGTGAAGGCCGTCAGCCAGACTCGCATCAACCCACCCGCATACAAGATCGACGGCTCGATCCCGCACGCGAACCTGCCGGGGTTCATCGAGCGCCTCAACCAGATGGGGATCAAGGCCTCCTCCGGCGAGGCCGCCGGCTACTCGGTCCTCGAGGGGGAGGAACTGCTGGCCAGGACCGACGCGACCACGCCGACCCGGCAGCGCGCCGCCGGCCAGATCCCGCTGACGATCCTGTTCGACGAGCGCCGTTAAACGCGCAACGCCGATCTGCCGATCGGCAATTAATTGCCTCCGATCGCCATTCTTCCTAAAGCTCGCAACAATTTAAGTCGATGACTTGAGCAGAAGGATCCGACGCCTCCGGCGAGCGGCTCCCTCGTGTTGTAATCCACGGATGGATCTGTCATGGATTTCGGATCAATCATCGGTTTAGTCATGGGGATCGGCCTCATTCTGTTGGGCAATGCCGAGGAAGGCGGCAAGCTGGAGAGCCTCGTGCAGCCGACCGCGGCCATGATCGTCCTCGGCGGAACCGTCGGCGCCTGCGTCCTGCAGTTTCCGATGAAAGTGACCCTGAGCGCCTTCAAGGGCTTCGTAAGCGTATTCATCAACAAGAAAGCCAATCCGACCGCGGTGATCCTGCAGTTGGTCGAATACGCCAAGCGGTCCAGGCGCGAGGGCATCCTGTGCCTCGAGCGCGAGATCGAAACCATCAAGGACCCGTTTTTCGCCAAGGCGCTGCGCATGGCCGTCGACGGCCTCGAGCCCAAGCAGCTCATCGAGACGATGGAGACCGAGCTCGAAACCCTCGAGCACGAAGGCGAGGGGCCGATCAAGTTCTTCGAGGCGGCGGGCGGTTACGCCCCGACGATGGGCATCATCGGCGCCGTGCTCGGCCTGATCCTGGTCATGAGCAACCTGGCCGAGCCGTCGAAGCTGGGCGCGGGCATTGCCACGGCGTTCGTCGCCACCGTCTACGGCGTCGGGTCGGCGAACCTCCTCTTCCTGCCGTTTGCGAACAAGATCAAAGCCAACAGCCACGACAGCCTGCGTTTGCGCCAGATCGTCCTCAAGGGCGTGCTGCTGATCCAGGAAGGCGTCAACCACAGCATCATCGAGGAGCAGCTCAAGAGCTTCCTCGACGAGAAGGAACGCAAAAAATTTGACGTCGCCCGCGACGCGGCCAAGGCCGCGGCATAAATGGAGTGCTGAGTGCTGAGTCCTGAGTGCTGAGTAAATTTCAATTCAGGACTCAGGACGCAGGACTCAGGACCCAGGACTCAGGACCCAACCCGATGGCCCGCAAAAAGAAAGTCGCACCGCCTGAAAACCACGAGCGCTGGATGGTCAGCTACGCCGACTTCATCACGCTGCTTTTCGCGACGTTCACCGCCCTGTTCGCCATCAGCAGCGCCGACCTGACCAAGCTCAAGGCGATGCGGGAGTCGATCCAGGAGGCATTCAACGGCGGCGGGCCCTCGCGCGTCACCATGACCGGCGGCGCCAACAAGGACGGCGACCTGATCATCTCGATCACGCCGACGATCGATGCGCCACCCAAGCCCAAGCCTGAGCCCGCCGAGGACCAGGATGGCAATTCGCTCTTCCGCGGCAACGAACACCGCCCCGAAGGCGACGATCCTCCGCCCGACGCGACCCCGGCGTCCAATGCGACCCCCGCGCCCACGCCGACCCCGACCCCCACGCCCCAGCCGACCCCCGAGTCCAACATCGAGCTCGGCGCCGAGGGCTCCAACAACACGGCGCTGATGAACGAGCTGCGCGAGATGTTCGAGACGGCCGGCCTGGACAAGGCCGTCGACGTCAAGCAGGAGACCCGCGGCACGGTGATCAGCCTTGGCGAGGCCGCGTTCTTCGCCCCCGGCGAACTGGACGTCCTGCCCCAGTCGGTCCACAAGCTCGACAAGATCATGAACCTGCTACGGACGCGCAAATTTCACATCCGCATCGAGGGCCACACCGACGATACGCCGGTCCGATCCGGCCGCTACCGCGACAACATGGAGCTCTCCGTCCTGCGCGCGACGCGCGTCTGCCGGTTCATGAGCGAGAATTATGCTTTCGACCTGAAACTGCTCAGCCCGGCCGGCTACGGCGAATACCGCCCCAAGGCCGACAACTCGACCCCCGAAGGCCGCCAGAAAAACCGCCGCATCGACATCGTGATCCTCAACGAAGCCTCCGCGAAACTGGAACCCTGATTGGGGGATTGCGGATTGCGGAATTTTAGAAATCTTTTGAGGGAATGGTCTCAAACCCTTGATCATGTCGGTTTTGGAAAAATCCGCAATCCGAAATCCGCAATCCGCAATCAGCTCGCTCCGGTGCTGCCGAAGCCGCCGTCGCCGCGGTGGGTCAGGGGGAGTTCGTCGGTGACGACCCACTTGAGGCGCTCGACCTTCATGAGCACGAGCTGCGCGATGCGGTCGCCGCGCTCGATCCGGAACGGCTGCTTGGAGAAGTTGAACAGGATCACGCCGACCGGCCCGCGGTAATCCGCGTCGATCGTGCCGGGGCCGTTCAGCACGCCGATGCCGCTCTTGAGCGCCAGTCCCGACCGCGCGCGCACCTGGGCCTCAAATCCCGGCGGGATCGCGATCCGGATCCCCGTCGGCACGAGCGCCCACTTGCCCGGATCGATCACCACCGGCTCGTCCGGCGGCACGGCCGCCCGCAGGTCCAGCCCCGAGCTGTCCGGCGTCTGGTAGACCGGCAGCGGGATGTCCTGGCAATCGGCGTCCTGCTGAATGTAGACCGGGCGGTCGGCCTGCTGCGTCATGGTGCTTTCTCCCTTTTCGTGCTCGTGCTCGTGCTCGTCATCGTCATCGTCATCGACTCCGACTCACCGTCATCCTAATCCAATCGCCCCGACTTTTCACTACAACCCTTCGCTCAGTTGGTTCAAAATAAACCGTTCATTCGGTCCACCAGGTCCATACCGTCCATTTTCGAGGCGCCCCATGCCCAACACCCCCAAAGCCCCCGAACAGGCCGCGCGCCGCGTGGCGCAGTTGCGCGAGGAAATCGCCCGCCACAACGAACTCTACTACCGCGCCGCGGCGCCCGAGATCAGCGACGCCCAGTACGACCTGCTCGTCGCCGAACTGGCCGAGCTCGAAAAACGCCACCCGGAGCTCGCCGTCGCCGAGTCGCCGACGCAGGTCGTCGGCAGCGACCGCCTCGAGGGCTTCCCGACGATCATCCACCCGGTCCCGATGCTTTCGATCGGCAACACGTATTCGCCGGCAGAGGTCCGCGAGTTCGACGGGCGCATCCGCCGCATGCTGCGCCTGAGCGCCTCCGACCCGCTCGAGTACGTCGTCGAGCTCAAGATCGACGGCGTGGCGATCTCCGTCATGTACGAGGACGGGAAAATGGTTTACGGCGCCACGCGCGGCGACGGCGTCCGCGGCGACGAAGTCACCGCCAACCTGCGCACGATCCGCTCGATCCCAAAGGCGATCGGCGACGGCAAGCCGCCGGCCGGCCGGTTCGAGGTGCGCGGCGAGATCTTTTTCCCGCGCCGCGCCTTCGCGCTCTACAACGAGCAGCGGATCAAGGAGGGGCTCGAGCCGTTCGCCAACCCGCGCAACGCCACGGCCGGCACGCTCAAGCTGCTCGACTCGGCGCAGGTGGCGCGGCGCCCGCTCGACGCCTTCTTCTACGCGTTCGGCCAGGTCGACGCCGACCTGCCGCCGACGCACTGGGAAGCCCTGAACCACATCGAAAAGCTCGGCCTGCCGGTCAACCCGCGGCGCAAGCTCTGCTCGACCATCGAAGAGCTCCTGGACATCATCCAGCAGACCGAGTCGATCCGGCCGGGCCTGCCGTACGAGACCGACGGCCTCGTGATCAAGGTCAACGACATCGCCCTGCACGAGCGGCTCGGCTCGACCTCCAAGAGCCCGCGCTGGCTGATCGCGTATAAATTCTCGGCCGAACAGGCGCAGACGCGCCTCAACAACATCGAGATTTCGGTCGGCCGGACGGGGGTGGCCACCCCCGTCGCGATCCTCGAGCCGGTCCTGCTGGCCGGCACGACGATCAGCCGCGCCACGCTCCACAACGCCGACGAAATCGAGCGGCGCGACATCCGCGTCGGCGACCAGGTCATCATCGAGAAGGGCGGCGACGTGATCCCCAAGGTCGTCCGCGCCGTCGACTCGCTCCGCAGCGGCAAGGAGAAACCATTCAAGTATCCGGAGCACTGCCCCGTCTGCGGCGGCGCGCTCGCGCGCGAGGAGGACGAGGCCGCGCACCGCTGCGTCAACGCCTCGTGCCCCGCGCAGGTCAAGGGGCGCATCCTCCACTACGCCGCGCGCCAGGCGATGGACATCGACGGCCTCGGCGACAAACTCGTCGACCAGCTCGTCGACGGCAACTACGTCCACGACATCGCCGACCTCTACAACCTCGACGCCGAGACGCTCGCCGCGCTCGAACGGATGGGCCGCAAGTCGGCCGACAACCTCGTCGCCGCGATCGACGCCACGCGCGCGCGCCCGCTCGCCAGCCTGATCTTCGGGCTCGGCATCCGCCACATCGGCGCCACCAGCGCGAGGCTCCTCGCGCGCCGCTACGCGTCGATGGACGAACTCGTGGCCGCCCCCGTCGGCGAGCTCGAATCGATCGAGGGGGTCGGCGGGATCGTCGCGGCCAGCATCCGCCAGTTCTTCGACGAGCCCCACAACCTCGAACTCGTCGAACGCCTCCGCAAAGCGGGCCTCAACCTCGCGCGCCTGCCCGAGGAAGCCCCGGCCGAGGTTGCGGGTTCCGTCTTCGCCGGCAAGACCTACGTCTTCACCGGCACGATCGAGGCGATGACGCGCGAGGAGGCCGAGGAAAAGGTCGTCCAGCTCGGCGGCAAGGCCAGCGGCAGCGTCAGCCGCAAGACCGACACGGTGGTGGCCGGTCCCGGCGCCGGCTCCAAGCTCGCCAAGGCCGAGCAGCTCGGGATCGAAGTCATCGACGAGGCCGAATTCCTGAAGAGACTGAACGGGTAGGCCGGGTTCACCGAACCCGGCATCAAAATCACAAGAATGCCGCCGTCGGCGACGTCGGCCTACTTTAGAAAGCATTCCCCCATGACCACTATCGTCGTCGCACGCAAAAACGGCCAGATCGCCATCGCCGCCGACACCATGTCATCGCTCGGCGACACCCGCCAGTCGGCCGATCTCGTCCTGAACCACAACAAGATCCTCAAAGTCGGCACGTCCTACATCGGCATCACCGGCCATTGCGCCCACCACGATGTGATGCAGCATCTGTTCGGCAACATGAAGAAAATCCCCGAGTTCGACACGCCGCAGTCGATCTTCGCGTTCTTCCGCGGCCTGCACCAGAAACTGAAGGACTACTACTACATCAACACCGAGGAGGAGGAGGACGACGAGTACGAGTCGTCGCAGATCATGTGCATGATCGCCAACCCGCACGGCATCTTCGGCGTCTACACCTTCCGCGAGGTCGAGAGCTACTCGAAATATTACGCGTTCGGGTCCGGCTACCAGTTTGCGCTGGGGGCGCTGCACGTGGCGTACGACGCCCTCGACTCGGCCGAGGAGATCGCCAAACTCGGCGTCGAAACCGCCGCGAAATTCGACAAGGGCACCGGATTGCCGCTGACTTGTTATACACTTAAGGAAAAGGCGCGGCGGCGCGCCGGGTCGGGGAGGTGACCGAGCCTTGGTTTTTATTTACGTCATGATCGGCACGCTGGTGTTTCTGTCGGCGCTGGAGATCGCCCGCTACCGCGCGGCCTCGCGCGGCGAGGACGAGATGCCGTACCCGCGCCGCCGACTGATCCGCCGGATCTCGATCTCGATCGTCTTCGTCGCGATCCTGGCGGCGCTCGGGTGGTGGCCGCAGATGGCCCCCGCGGCGGCAAGGCTGGCCTACATGTTCGTTGTGCTGCTGCTGGCGCTGTTCGGGCTGGCGCTGATCTGGCGCGAGCTGGCCGATACCAGCCGCGCCGCGGTCCAGCACACCCGGGCGATGAACTGCGAAGCCGCCCGCCACCTCGAGCGGATGATCCAGGAAAGCCAGAAAAGCAAGAGCGACCAGGGCAACTGAACAACAACAAGAAAAGCGGGCCACGAAATACACGAAAAGAAAACACGAAAAATCGGCTCTTGTCGCAGAGGAGCCGAGTTTGGCAGAGATGCGAAGATATTTTAAAGACAGGAATCAACAGAAGGCAACGGAGGAAACGGAGAAATTCTTGGCGGATCAGGTCTCTGTTGCCTTCGTTGGCTCCTGTTCAAAAATCTTGCCGGGAAAACAAGATTCTGACGGATAGAGGTCCATCGCGCTGTGGCGCCGCGGCGCCCTCGCCGGTGATTTTATTGCTGTAAACCGCTTTAGGGCGCGAGCGTGACCCGCGCGCCGTTGCGCTCGAAGACCACGTTTTTCTTCGTGATTTCAACCACCTTGCCCAGCGGCGTCATGCTGCCGACTTCGACGATGTCGTCGCCGAGCAGCGCCATCGGGCGCGCCGAATCCCAGAAAATCCCCTGGATCCGGACCTTCGCCGCCGACGGCTCGGAGTTGGAGGCCGCGGGCGGGTCGGTCCTGGCCTGCTGATGCGCGGCCGGCGCCGCGGGCGGCACGTACTCGGTCGCGGGCATCGTCTGCGGCGACTCGGATTCGTACAGGACCTCGGGGACGCTGCCGCTGTTGACGGCCGGGGCGGGCGCATCGTTCACAGTCGCGATTTCAGGCGGAACGGAGGCTTGCGCGGCCGAACCAAGGCTGGAAGGCGCGGCCTCGGCCGGCGCGGCGGTCTTGACCGGCTGGAGCGAGATGTATTGCATCGATGGTTTGCGGATCGGGGCGAGCGTCCGCGTGGCCGCCGGGGCGGGTGCCGCTTCCGCGGCGGCCTTGGCGGCGGCCGGGGCGGCGGCGACGGCGGGCTCGGCAAACGTGAAGCCGGGCGGGGGCGAAATTTTCGCAATCTCGAAGCGGGCCACCGAGCGCGGCTCGTAGCTGGCCTTGACGACGCCGGTCCGGGCCGGCCGGAGCGTGAGCGCCGCGCCGACCGTCACTGCCAGCGCGAACACCAGCGCCAAGCTCAGCACGGGGCGCCATGAGAACTCCGGCAGCCGCGGCGGGCCGGCGGCGGCATCGCTCCGCATCAGGCCGCGCATGACCGTCTCGGGCTTGATCGTTTCAGGATAAGCCGGAGTCGCCGGCATCAGGCGCGCCGAAGCGCTCCACCCGTCGAGTTTGAGGTCGGGGCGGAATTTGCGAATCGCGTCGTGGATACTGTTCATTTAATCCAGAATCGGCCCCTGGGGGTTCAGCCGAGTGGATAT
Source organism: Candidatus Sumerlaeia bacterium (assembly GCA_039683515.1). Lineage (GTDB taxonomy): Bacteria > Sumerlaeota > Sumerlaeia > MVZB01 > MVZB01 > JAJFUE01. The sequence goes on from JBDKRG010000003.1 coordinate 28,130, forward strand.
CCAGGCCGCCGTCGCCGGATCGACCTGGCCGCTTGGCTGGAGCCCCGCGCCGTTCTGCAATGCCTGGAGCGCTTCGCGCGTGACCGGACCGAAACTGCCGTCGGCGACGCCGCTCAGCTTGCCCTCATTGATGAGCAGCTGTTGCAGCTCGCGGACCCCTTCGCCCTTGGATCCCATGGCGAGGCCGGTCATCCCGGCATCGTCCTTGTAGATCACGCTGGCCTCGGCCACCTTCGGTTCAAGCTCCGAACGGCGAACGCTGCGCAGCCCGTGAATGGGGTCAATCAGGTCCAGATAATCGCCCCCGACGTGAACGATCACGCCATAGGGGGATTGCGCGTCGGCTCCGTTCAGGTGCACCAGCACCGGCAAGTTCAGACGCAGGGCGTCATTCAACTTATCGGTGCGCAGCACTTTGAAGTTGAGCTGTGCAATCGTTGCGGGCCAGTCGTAGCGGGAAATATCGTCGGGCGTGGCCGCCCGGTAATCCTCGAGCCGCACCCGGATCCCCCACTGCTCCAGCATCGTCAGGAACGCGGCCCCCTCGGCCAGCTTCGCGTCGCGGACCCGCAGGACCCCCTTGCTGTCGTACTGCCAGTTGTCGTAGGGGACCGGCGTCGGCGACGGGCGCGGCGTCGGGCTAGGCTTGACGGTCGGGGCCGGCGCGGGCGTTTTGGTCGGCTTGGGCGTCGGGAACTGGGTCACCTTCGGCGACGGCATCGGCGCATTGGCCGCGATTTTCTGGTCCTTTTTGCGATCCTTTTTCTTCGATTTGTTGCTGGTGACGTTATCGTTGCCGAGGTTGAGCATGAACATGCCGATCATCAGCCCGGCGGCGACCGTCACCGTGACGATGCCGGCCTTGCCGGCCGTGGCCAGCCAGCGCGGCGCGCCGGCCCCGGCGACTTCGGCCGCGGCCTCGGCCGCCGGCGAGCTCGGCTCGAACCCGGGCGCCTGGCCCTTGATCTCGGTGATCGCCTGCTCGACGATCTTGTCGTCGATGTTGAACGTCCCCTGCACGTAGCCGATCAGCAGGCACCGGTCGCAGATGACGTTGATCCGCCGCGGCACGCCGCGCGAGTAATGCGCGACGAGCCTGGAGGCCTGGTCGCTGAACACGACCTGCACCTGCGGCTCGGCGATGTGGATGCGGTGGCGGATATACTCGGCGATCTCGGCCGGCTCGAGCGCGGTGATGTGGTAGCGCACGGTGATGCGCTGGTTGAGCTGCTCGAGCTCGGGCAGGCCCAGCGTGCGGCGCAGCTCGGGCTGGCCGACCATGACGATCTGGATCAGCTTGGCCGTCTCGGTCTCCAGGTTGCTGATCATGCGGATCTGTTCGAGCGTCTCGGGCTTGAGGTTTTGCGCCTCGTCGATGATGAGCACGACGTTGCGCCCCTGCGAGAACTCGTCGATCAGGAAATTGTTGAGCGTGTCGAGCAGCGTCTTCTTGCTGTCGGAGTCCGAGGCCAGGCCGTAGCCCTCGTTGATCGTCTTGAGCAGCTCCAGGTCGGTCAGATACGAGTTCAGGACGACGCAGACGCGGACCTGGTCCGGGTCGAGCTGGTTCAGGAGGGCGCGGCAGAGCGTCGTCTTGCCGCAGCCGATCTCGCCCGTCAGGCAGATGAACCCCTTGCGTTCCTGGACGCCGAAGAGCAGGGCCGCCAGCGCCTCCTGGTGCCGGTGGCTCAAGAACAGGAATTTGGAGTCGGGTGTAAGATTGAACGGGGCTTCCTTGAAGCCATAGAATTGCAGATACATGTGACTAGCCTAGCCTCCCGCATACGGCCGGCGCAATCGGGGCGCCGTGCCGTCCAGTCGGATCCACTACAGCATGATGAGACGAGCGCCAATACACGCGCAAGCCCTAAATGAATTGCGGACCGGCACGGACCGGCACGGACGAATACGGACCGGCACGGGGTTTACGCCTCGAAGTGGTCGGCGGGGTCGGCGGTCGCGATCGTTTCGGGGGCGGTCGCGTCGGAGAGCGGGAGATAGATGCTGAACTGCGTGTGGCCGGGCTGGGACTCGACCTTGATCGAGCCGCCGTGGCCGTGGATCGTCTTTTGCGTCATCGGCAGGCCCAGGCCCGTGCCGCGGTCTTCCTTCGTCGAGAAGAACGGCTCGTAGATGTGCGGCAGGACGTCGGGCGGGATGCCCGGGCCGTCGTCGCTGACGCGGATGACGGCCTGCCCGTCCTCGACGGCCGACCCGACCGAGACGGTGCAGCCCTTCTTGGGATCGCACGCCTCGACCGCGTTCTGGACCAGGTTCAGGATGCAGTCGTGGATCTTCTTCTGGTCGCAGCGGACCGCGGGCAGAGGCTTGAGGCTGTCGAGGCGCAGCTCGACGCCGTGCTGGCGGGCGCTGGCCGTGTATTCCTCGACGAGCTTGCGCAGCAGGTCGTTCAGGTCGAGCGGCCGCAGGTCCAGGTCGTGGACGCGGGCGAAGTTGAGCATGTCGTTGGCCAGGTTGGCGAGGCGCTCGCTGTTGCGCGGGAAGATCGGCCAGAGGCGCTTGATGGACGCCATGTCGTCGCGGGTGACCGCCTGGTCCAGCAGCGTGGCGCTGCCGCGGATGAGGGCCGAGATGTTCTTGAGGCGGTGGGCGATGCCGGCGATCGTCTGGCCGATCGTGGCGAGGCGCTCGGCCTGGCGCAGCTGGCGCTCGAGCCGCTTCTCGTTGGTCATGTCCAGCTCGACCGAGACGAAGTGCGTGATCTGGCCGGCCGAGTCGTGGACGGGCGAGATCGTGGCCAGCTGGTCGAACACCTCGCCGTCCTTGCGGCGGTTGGTGAAGTGGCCGCGCCAGATCTTGCCGGCCTCGAGCGTCCGCCACAGCTTGCGGTAGAACTCGTTGTTCATGCGGTCGCGGCGCAGGATCTGGTGGGGGGTGCCGAGGACCTGCGAGCGCGAGATGCCGGTCATGTGCTCGAACGCCGGGTTGACGTACTGGATGACGCCCTCGAGGTCGGTGATGAAGATCGACTCGGCGGCCTGCTCGACCGCCTCGGCCAGGAGCAGGTGCTCCTGCTCGGCGTTGCGGCGCTCGGTGATGTCGCGGCCGACCGACTGGATCTCGACCAGGCGGCCGTGCTCGTCCAGGACGGCCGCGCTCTCCCAGTGGACCCAGCGCACGCCGATGACGCTCATCATGCGCTGCTCGCCCGAGATGCGGGTGTGGGGCGGCTGCATGAGCCGGCGGATCGTTTCCTCGACGGCGGGGCGGTCGGGCTCGAGGACCATCTCGGCCTCGGGCCGGCCGATGAGCTCCTCGCGGGAGCGGCCGGTCTTGCGGCAGTAGGCGTCGTTGACGAACGTCAGGCGCCCCTCGGTGTCGATGCGCACGACCATGTCGACCTGCGACTGGACCATGCTGCGGTAGCGGCCCTCGCTCTCGGCCAGGGCCTGGTCGGCGCGCTTGCGCTCGCTGACGTCGCGCATCAGGCAGATGACGGCGCTCGTGAGCCCCACCGAGTCGCGCATCGGCGACATCGCCGACTCGACCCAGAACTCGCCGTGCGGGAGGCTCATCAGGAACTCGACGCGCGAGTTGGCGCCGGTCTCGATCACGCGGCGCAGGTCGTCGATGCGCTCCTCGCTCAGGGCGCCCGGCGTGATCTCCTGGATGCGGCGGCCGACCATGTTCTCCGGCCGCAGGTCGTAGCGCTGCTGCAGCTCGAGGGGGATCCACATCGACTCGCAGCGCAGCTCCGAGTCGTAGACGATGACCCAGGAGTCGGCCATGGAGGTCAGGATGCCCTCGAGGCGGGCCTCGTTGTCGCGCAGCGCCAGCTCGGTGCGCTGGCGGACGCTGACCTCGCGGCTGAGCTTGCGGTTGGTGTCGGAGAGCTCGTGGGTGCGGCTGACGACCATCGCCTCCATCCGCCACGAGTGCAGGGACGAATCGATGAAATAGTAGGCCGTCAGGAGGCTGATGACGAGGACGAGGCCGGGCAGCGACCACATCCGCCACCAGTCGGCCAGGCTGATGTTGCCCTGCGTCGGCCAGAAGTTGACCCGCCAGTGGACCTCGCCCAGGTCGAGCGGCGTGCCGTAGAGCGCCGGGCGCGAATACCAGTTGGCGTGCGCGATCGCGACGCGCTGGCCGTCGCGGGCCCGGTAGATCGGCTGGCTCTCGCTGCGGACCTCGATCGCCATGCCGGCCATGTCCGAGCGGCTCACGAACGACTCGATGAGCTTGGTGACCGAGACGACCGCCTGGATGTAGCCGATCAGGCGCCGGTTGGCCCCCGTCGTCTCGTTGAAGATCGGGACGAAGATCAGGTACGAGATTTCGCGCTGGCCCTCGGCGTCGGTCGTCTTGACCCACGCGTTGACCGTCGGGCCGGCGGTGGCGCGGGCGCGGTCCATCGCGGTGCGCCACTGGGCGTTGGAGTAGACGTTGTAGCCGACCAGCGGCGGGACGCTCTGGCCGCCGCCCGCGGCCGACTCGGAGGAGGAGCCGGGGTAGCAGAACACGATCGGGAAATACATCGCGCCGCGGGGGGCGGCGTCGAGCCGGCCGTTGCGGTCGTATTCGATGAGCCGGAAGTCGGGCCCCAGGATCTGGCGCATCCGCTCCTCGAAGGCGGGGCGGTCGGCGCCGTTGACCATCGGGAGCCAGCGCAGCGACTCGATGTAGGCGAGCCGGCCGAACGAGCGCCGGGCGATCTGGTCGAACTGCTCGCGGGTCAGCTGGGTGTTGATGGCGCAGATGTCGGCGATCGAGTTCAGAACCTCGAAGCTGTGGCCGATCGTCTCGCGGATGTTGGAGTTGGTCTGCTGGGCGCGAACCTGGAACGAGGAGTCGAATTCCTTCTGCTGCAGGTTGCGCACGAGCGTGGCGAGGTAGAGCGAAAACCCGATGCCCGCCAGCAGCACCAGGACAAACGCGACCCCCCGGCCTCGGCTGAGTCGGAGTCGCTGCGTTTCGGTATGGTCGGCGCGTTGGGCCATGTGCGCGGGCATGCGTTCCCCGCCATGAGTTCGCGGCAGGCAAACCGGCAGCCCGAACGCCTCCGGCTACGCCGCCACGATGGCGTCTACGGTTTCGTTTTCGGGGTTGAGAAGTCCACTGGTGTCAAATTTTTCAACATCCCGCCATGATGGTAGAATTTAGCACGTTCGCAGGTCTTTATCCAACTCCCTTTTTAGATGCTGGAAATTTGATTTTCAATAAGTTAAAAAACGGGTTGACTGATCGGAGCGGAATGTTCAAAGGCGTATCCAAAATGTTCAATATGTTCAAAAGACGTTGGTTCGGTTTGGCGGTCGGGTTCACGTTCGTGGGGGTCTGCGCGGCGGCCGCGGCCGGCGGCGGCGACGGCGGGGGCGGCCACGAGGACGTGTTCGCGCCGGTCCTGCTCGAGTTGGCCATGGTCGTGCTGCTGGCGATGGCGGGGCGGGCCGTGGCGGTCCGGTTGAAGCAGCCGCCGGTCCTGGGCGAGCTGATCGCCGGCATCGTGATGGGCAATATCGGCTATCACCTGTTCCAGGCCAGGTTCTTCAGCGTGATCATGCACCTGACCGACTTGCAGGCGATCTTCAACGCCATCTGGGGGACGACGGCCTCGACGGCCGACATTGTCCGCACCGTGTTTTCACCGGCGCAGATGGCCCCGGGCATGGCCGGCGACCGGATGCTGGCCATCGTGAATTCGCCGCAGGCGGCCGAGTACATCGTGCTGGGGACGGCGCTGTGGATCTTTTCGAACCTGGGCGTGATCCTGCTGCTGTTCGTGGTCGGCTACGAGATGCAGATCGGGGAGCTGATCAAGGTCGGGCCGCGGGCGACGCTCGTGGCGGTCGTGGGGGTGATCACCCCGTTCGTGCTCGGGTTCGTGGGCAGCGCCCTGCTGCTGCCGGCCCTGGGCCACAACGTCCACATCTTCATGGGCGCGATCCTGTGCGCGACGAGCGTCGGGATCACGGCGCGCGTGTTCAAGGACCTGAACCGCCTGGCGACGCCCGAGGCCACGATGATCCTGGGCGCCGCGGTCATCGACGACGTGCTGGGGCTGATCATCCTGGCGATCGTGGCCGGAATCGTCAAGACCGGCGCGGTCGAGTTCATGGGGATCGCGAAGATCACGCTGTATTCGGTCCTGTTCCTCGGGCTGGCGATGCTGATCGGCGAAAAGGTGATCGGCTGGATGATCCGGCACATGCAGCGGCTGGCGGGGCGCGACCTGAAGCTGCTCTTCCCGCTGTCGCTGGCGTTCGTGATGGCGTGGCTGGCGAGCCTGATCGGGCTGGCCCCGATCGTGGGCGCGTTCACCGCGGGGCTGGTCTTCAGCGAGAACCTGTTCCAGCGCCACCCCGAAAAGCGCGCCGCGCTGGACTGGATCGAGCCGGTCGAGGCGATCTTCGTGCCGATTTTCTTCGTCCTGATGGGGATGCAGGTGAACCTCGCCGCGTTCATGCAGCCGGACGTGGTGTTGCTGGCGCTGGCGTTCATCCTCGCCGCGATCCTGGGCAAGCTCGTGTGCGGGCTGGCCGGCGGCAAGGGGGTCGACGCCCTGACGATCGGCGTCGGGATGATCCCGCGCGGCGAGGTCGGGCTGATCTTCGCCAGCATCGGCAAATCGATGCACATCCTCACCGACGCCGTCTTCTCCGGCATCGTGATCGTGGTCGTCGTCACGACGCTGATCACGCCGATCGGGCTCAAGTGGACGCTCGGGCGGATGAGCCGGCGGGGGTGAGCGCCGCGGCCGCGGCCTCCGATTGGGCCGGCGCCGCGTTCGAATCCTTTCCGCTGCCGGGCCGGACACCTTATAGAATGAAATTCGAGGTGTTTCGGCATGCGCAAGGTCATCCTGTTTACCGCGCTTCTGCTGGCCGGGCTCGGGCTGTCGCAGGTCGTCGCCCACGCGGCGCCGGGAGCCCACGCCTTCACGAACGGGGTCCGGCTGCTCACGATGGCGGCCCTGTCGTTCATCATGATCCACGTCGGGTACGAGTTCGAGATCGACAAGAGCAGGCTGCGGCGCTACGGCTGGGATTACTTTATCGCGTTCAGCGCGGCGACCGTGCCGTGGATTTTCGTGACGCTGTACTTCGTGTTCGTGATGACGCCGCGGGGGTCGTGGGCGGGCTGGCAGGCGTGGCAGGAGACGCTGCTGGCCGGCCGGTTTGCCGCGCCGACGTCGGCCGGCGTGCTGTTCACGATGCTGGCGGCGGCCGGGCTCGGGGCGACGTGGGTGTTTCACAAGGCGCGCGTGCTGGCGATCTTCGACGATCTCGACACGGTCCTGCTGATGATCCCGCTGCAAATGATGATGGTCGGGCTGGTGTGGCAACTGGGCGTCGTCCTGGTGATCGTGATCGCGGTCGTGGCGGCGGCCTATCACTGGCTGCACCGGCTCGCCATCCCGGTCGCCTGGAACTGGGTCCTGGGCTATGCGCTCGTCATCACGCTGGCGAGCGAGTCCGTCTACGTCGTCACCCGGGCCGTCGACCCCGCCATGGGGGTTCACCTCGAAGTGCTGCTGCCGGCGTTCGCGCTCGGGTGCGTGATGCGGCGGCATCCGCTCGATACGCTCCAGCTCGCCGAGGATCTGGAAGGGCCGGAAGGCCGCGGCGAGGCGATCGCGGACTCGGCGGTCTCGGCGGCGTTCATGTTCCTGGTCGGATTGAGCATGCCGCCGATTTTCGGCGATTCGGGCGAGGAGGCCGCCACCCTCACCGCCGCCCAGCCGATGCCGGGGTGGGAGATGATCGCCGGCCACGTTCTGGCCGTCACGCTGCTGTCGAACTTGGGGAAGCTCGCCCCGATGTTCTGCTACCGCGACGAGGCGACGTTCAAGGAGCGCGTCGCGGTCGCCGTGGCGATGTGGCCCAGAGGCGAAGTCGGGGCGGGGATCCTGGTCATCAGCCTGAGCTACGGCGTGGGCGGGCCGGTGATCACGGTGGCGCTGCTGAGCCTCGCCCTGAACCTGTCGCTGACGGCGATCTTTATCGTGATCGTCAAGAGGCTTCTGGCCGAAGTCCCGGCGCCCGAGGATCGCGCGATGCGGCCGGAATCGTAACGAGTCGTCGGCCAGGGATGAGCCGGTCGCGCGCGGCCCGGGGAAAATCGAAAATCAATTCTGAAAAAACCGGCCCGCTTGACAGCCGCATGGGTTTTGGTGGAGCTTGGGGGGAAGATTGCGCGGCCGAGGAGCCCATGAGCCTGCCCACCATCGCCATCGTGACCCCCAGCCTGAACCAGGGCCGCTACCTCGAGCAGACGATCCGCAGCGTCGTCGAGCAGGACTACCCCGCCCTGCGGTACTGGGTCCAGGACGGCGGCTCGACCGACGGCAGCCTCGACATCATCAAAAAATACGAGCCGCAACTGGCCGGCTGGACGAGCGGCCGCGATGAGGGCCATGCCGACGCCGTCAACCGCGGGTTCTCGCGGATCGAGGGCGAGGTCATGGCGTTCATCAACAGCGACGACTACTACCTGCCGGGGGCGCTGCGCGCCGCCGGCGAGGCGTTCGCCGCCGACCCGGAGCTGGACATGATCTACGGCGACGCGCTCTACGTCGACCCCGACGACCGGCCGCTGGTCATCGACGTCCTGCCCGCATACGACTGGGAGGACCTCAAGCGGATCTGCATCGTGCCGCAGCAGGCGTGCTTCTGGCGGAGGCGCGCGTGGGAGGCGGCCGGCGGGCTCGGCCGCGCCCTGTGGTTTTCGTTCGACTACGAGTTCTTCCTGAAGGTGGCGGAAAAAGGGAAGGTCCGGCACGTGCCGCGGCTGATGGCGGCCTACCGCCACCACATGCAGGCCAAGACCAGCCACAGCCGCGGCCGCTGGGCCGAGGACGACCGCAAGCTGCGCGAGCGCTACCTCGGCCGGCCCGAGTGGGATTTCGGCGACTGGCTGCGGCTCAAGTGGCTCACCACGCGCCAGATCGCGGCGATCGGCATGCGCAGCCTCAGGGGCGAGCGCTTCCCGACGCTCGTCCCGGCGCGCTGGCAGCGCGTGGCGCGGCGCCGCATGGAACGGCTCATCGCCGACCGTGGCGAGAAAAATTGACACGGCGCGGCCTGTGCGCGGAATATGAATGTGTCGCTACGGATTCGTCGATTCAATTCAAGGAGCAATACCGTGACCTTCGACTGGAGTCGCAAACATGTGCTCGTGACCGGCGGGGCTTCGTTCATCGGCTCGCACCTGGTCGACGCCCTCGCGGAGCGCGGCGCCGCGATCCGCGTCGTCGATAACCTCTCCAGCGGCCGGCTGGCCAACATCCAGGACCGGATCGGCGACGGCCAGGTCGAGTTCATCGAAGCCAACCTGCTCGACAGCGCCGTCTGCCGCAAGGCGGTCGAGGGGATGAACTACGTGTTCCACCTCGCCGCCGACCACGGCGGGCGCGGCTACGTCGACCTGCACCAGGCCGCCTGCGCGACCAACCTCGCGCTCGACGGCAACCTGTTCCTGGCCGCGCGCAACGCCGAGGTCGAGAAGGTCGTCTACGCCTCCTCGGGGTGCGTCTACCCCAATCACCTCCAGACCGACCCGAGCGAAGTCCTCTATCTGACCGAGGACATGGTCGGGCCGCCGTACGACTCGGACAACCTCTACGGCTGGGCCAAGCTCATGGCCGAGATGACGCTCAAGGCGTACTACCAGGACTGGGGGATGAAGTCGGCGTCGTGCCGGTTCTTCACCGTCTACGGCGACCGCGGCCACGAAAACCACGCCGTCATCGCGATGATCGCGCGCTGCTTCGTCAAGCAGTCGCCGTTCGTCGTGTGGGGCAACGGCGAGCAGATCCGCAACTGGACGCACGTCAGCGACATCGTCAGCGGCATGGTCGCCTCCGCCGAGAAGATCGACGACGGCACGGCGGTGAATTTGGGGACGATGGAGCGCACCCGCGTCATCGACGCCGTCCACGACATCATGGACTACACCGGCCACCACGCGCCGATCGAGCTGCACCCCGAGATGCCGACCGGCCCGATGAACCGCGTCGCCGAAAACAGCCTCGCCAGAAAGCTGCTCGGCTGGGAGCCGAAGGTCAAATTCATGGACGGCTTCCACAAGACGGCTGACTGGTATTTCAAGACCAAGGACCGCGAAGCCGTCGGGGCGGCGCTGGGAACAAGGCTGACGGAGCGGTAAAAAAAAGAAATACATCACGCAAAAACGCAAAAGGGCAAAATCCGCGAAAGGAAATGCGGGTTTGCCCTTATGTTTTCAAGACCTCAACAATAGGTCTTATGACCTATACATTGCGTCACCGTACGAGCGCTCATTCAGAGGCAAGCTAGACTGAAGCTTGAACTCCGAACCGAAATTTCCGGAGTCGGGTCGGAGACCCGACCTACCCTTCTTCGGCCTGCAAGTAAACCTTGGCGATTTCGGCGCGGAGTTGCGGGAGGGTGGAGGCGCGAACGGCTTGGCGGATGCGGTCCATGAGGCGCCAGAAGAACGTCAGGTTGTGACCGGTCAGCAGGCGCGAGGATAGGATTTCATTGCACGTGTAGAGGTGGCGCAGGTAGGCGCGACTGTAATGGCGGCAGGCCTCGCACGGGCAGCCGGCCTCGAGGGGAGTGTCGTCCTCGGCGTACTGGGCCTGCTTCATCGAGCGGACGCCCTCGAACGTGAAGACGCGGCCGTTGCGGGCGTTGCGCGTCGGCACGACGCAGTCGAACATGTCGACGCCGCGCGCGACCATGTCGATTAAATTTAATGGCAAACCAATCCCCATCGCGTAGCGCGGTCTGTCTTCCGGCAGCGGGCCGATCGCCGCCTCGAGCATCGACATCATGAGCGGCTCGGGCTCGCCGACGGAGAGGCCGCCGATCGCATAGCCGGGCAGGTCGATCTCGGCCGTGCGGCGGGCGCTGTAGTCTCTCAATTCAGGATTAAAATGCCCCTGCACGATCCCGAACAGGTGGCTCGTGTCCTGGCGCGGCGCGTGGGCGCGCTTGCATCGCTCCAGCCACCGCAGCGTCATGTCGACCGACGCGCGGACGGCCTCGGCGGGGGCGTCGAAGTCGAGGCACTCGTCGAACGCCATCACGATGTCCGAGCCGAGCCGGTGCTGGATCGCGATCGAATCCTCGGGGCGCATCATGATCTTCGCGCCGTCGTAGGGCGAGCTGAACTCGGCGCCGTCCTCGCTGATCTTGCGCATGTCGGCGAGCGAATAGACCTGGAAGCCGCCCGAGTCGGTGAGGATCGCGTGCGGCCAGTTCATGAACTTGTGCAGGCCGCCGAGCCGCTCGATCAGCTCGCTCCCCGGCCGCAGGTGCAGGTGGAACGTATTTCCTAATATTAGTTTATAGCCAATATCCGAGACTTCCTCCGGCAGCATGGCCTTGACCGTGCCGCGCGTGCCGACGGGCATGAACGCGGGCGTTTCGATCTCGCAGCCGTGAAGGTGAAGGATGCCGGTGCGGGCGCGGGAGTTGGCATCGCGGGCGGTGATGGTGAAGAGGGTCATCTTGTTTTTTTCAACCACGGAAGGCTCGGGATACACGGAAATGAAATGCAATGAAAAATGCGAGAATCGATAGCGTTAATAATGAAATGTAAGTCCCCAGGACCTGGCTCATCGGGTCGTATTCGAGGCGGAACGCGCTTTGGCCGGCGGGGACCCAGACGCCGAGGAAATAGCCGTCCAGGCGCGAGAGGAGGTTCGAGACGTCCTCGCTGTTCGACCACAGGCGCCAGCCGGGGGCGGCGGGTTCGGCCAGCTCGATCAGGCCGGAGGCGGTGGCCATCAGGCGCAGATCGATCAGGCCGGGCCCCTGCGCGAAGACGCGCGGCTGAAGGTGCATGTCGCGTTGCGCCCAGCTTCGGCCGTAAAGCTTCGGGCTGGCCGCGTCCTCGTGCGTGATGGTCGTCGACTCGTAGGGGTTGAAGCCGGGCTGCGCGAGCCGGTCGAGGACGTCCTTCCACGAGGGCACGACTTTGACGTGGCGGACCTGGCGGATGTATTGGACGCCGTGTTTGTGCAGCAGCAGCATGTCGCCGTGGCGGTCGACGGCCTGCCAGCCGGCGGGGGGCGTCCCGGCCGAGGCCGGCGCCAGGATGTATTGCATCCCGAACAGGCGCGCGAAGTTGGGGTGCGTGAAGCCGAGTTTATTGAGCAGGTCGAAGTAGCGGCCGTAGGCGACGGGGTGGTAGCCGTGCGCCGAGCCGACCTGGCGGAAGCTGGCGTAGTCGGAAAGCGTGAGCGCCTGGTTGGAGAGCTCGTTGCCGAGCTGGATGTAGCGGACGGGAACTTCCTCGCGCGCCCAGCGCTCGAGCGCCCAGTGCGAAGTCAGCCACGCGTGGTACGGCGCGACGGGCTCGGCCGACCAGAACGGCTTGGCGTTATTGATCAGGTCGCGGCCCCAGACAAGAGTCATAAAAATGATTAACAGGGGGATGATTCGTGTGTTTTGAGGCCAGTTACGGATAGACAGCGCCATTAAAAACATGGCGAGTAGAATTTGCGCAAGCGGATGCAGCATTTGATTCATGGCTGCACCCGAAAATCCGGGTGTGTTCAGGGCGCGCAGGGACATCAACACAATACATGAGACGATGAGCGCAACCAGTAACACTACAGTCAGACATTTTATCCGGCGAGCATTTCTTGTTGATAACATTACGATGAAATCATCGACGCCGAACGCGGCGGCGGTCGTCATCGCGTAGGCGAAGACGGCCATCATCGTCGACGGCGAGCGGAAGTGCGACAGGCCGGGGATGACGACGAGGGCGAATTTGTAAACGGGGCCGATGTAGCGGCCCATGCTCAGGACGAGCGCGGCGGCGGCGAGAAGGATGTAACCCAGCGCGCGGTTGTTCCGGAGCAAACTGAAGTTTGAACTCCGAACCGAAATTCCATCTCCCCCATTTTGCATAAAGCCGGAGATGAGGGCGACCAGTGCGAAGACGAGAACGCCCGCGCCGACGTAGTCGCTCACCACGCGCTCGGGCGTGAGCGTGATCTTGGAGCCGGGGGCGCTTTCGCCGTAGCGGCCCAGGTAGGCGCCGCGGCCGCCCGGGACCGAGTCGCCCAGCAGGCGCGGCAGCGCGAATTCGAACGCCTCCTCGGGCGGGAGCGACCCGCGCGTCTCGTCTTCCCACGAGAGCTTGCCCTCGCGGTTGGAGAGCCGCGCGAACTCCGCCGTCGGCACCCAGAAGATGGCGGAGAGGCCGAGGGCCGCGGCAAGCGCGACGGCGCCCCATGCTAAATTGCGGATTGCGGATTGCGGATTGCGGAATGACAGAATCGCGGATTGCGGATTGCGGAAGCGGGAAACGAAGACGGCGAGGGATTCGAGCAGACCGGTGCCGAGCGTCAGCCAGACGATCTGCAGGTGGCCGGCGGTGACTTGCAGGGCCAGGCCGACGGCGAACGGGGCGATGCCGCGGCGCGGGCGGTCGCCGGCCAGCTCGCGCATGCCGGTCGTGACGATCGGGAGCCAGGCGAGCGTTTGCAGCTTTTGAATGTGGCCGGGGCCGACGAGCGTCGCCAGGTGGCCGCCGAAACCGAACGACAGCCCGGCCAGGCCCGCCGCGATCCAGCCGAGCCCGCGCCGCCGGCACGCCCACGCCATCGCGAGCGCGGCCAATAATAAATGCAATGGATATTGGATATTAAATGCCAATGGGTAAGAGAGAAATGCGCTCAGCCAGCCCGGCGGGTAAAACGGCATGAAGGTTTGCGAGGCGACGAACGGCTCGCCGCCGAACCACGCCGGGTTCCAGAGCGGGATGCGGCCGGTTTTGCGGATCTGCGACCACCCCCACCACGAGGCCGGGTAATCGTGGCTGAGCGTGTCCTGGCCGGCGAGGACGGAATTGCCCAGATTGAGTTCTTGAAACATTTCCGGCCGGCGCGAGCCGACGTTGGCCGAAAGAAAATATGCCGTGCACAGCCACGCGGCCAGCCACGGCAGGATGTAGAGAGATTTGATCCGCATCAGGCGCGCACGTCCAGGCCGGCCATGCGCACGAAGCGGCGCGCGAGGCCAAGATAGCGCAGCACGTCGTCGCCGACCTTGACCGGCTCGAGCCGGCCGCGGCGGATGAACTGTTCGACGCCGAGGATGTTCTGCTCGATGACCTGCAGCATGGAGAAGTTGTCGGGCATGGGGAGCTGCCGCGTCAGGATGCGCAGCATGTCGGCCATGAGCGGGCCGAGCGGGCTGCCGTCCTGGTGGCGCAGGCGCACCTGGTCGAGGAGCCAGATCGCGGTGCGGACGGGGCTCGCCTCGGCGATCATCGCCGGCTCGCTGAAGTAGGATTCGCGGATCGCGAGCGCCTCGTCCGGCGTCATCAGGTTCTGGAACTGCACGATGAAGCCGGGGATCGGGTACTTGTAGAGCATGCGGATCGGGACGCGCAGGCTGGCCGGATCCTCGACCGTGACGATCGGCGAGAACAGGACGCGGTCGCCGAGGAAGGCGTAGTCGGCGGCCAGGCGCGAGCCGAGGTTCGCGCTCAGCGGCTCGTCGTCGGGGTCGATCAGCAACTCGTCGACGGCGCCGCTTTCCATGAGCTCGGGCCAGTCCATGAGGCGCACGTTGCGGTCGATGACGCGCTGGGTCGGCGGCTCCATGCGCCAGTGCGGGCGCGCGCGGCAGATGAACCGCAGCGCCCGGCGCGCGCGCAAGATCCGGTGGCGCAGGTAGCCGAGCGTCTCGTGCGACATCTCGAGCTGCCACTGCCGGATGCGCTCCATGTTATTGATGCCGTCGGCGACGAGGTCGGCCCCGTCGAAGGCCTCGCGATACTGCTCCAGGCACGAGTCGCAGAAGCAGTACGGGAAATTGTGGAGCGAGCCGCCGTGCAGGCCGTAGCTGCTGTAGTAGAGGACGACCCCGCTGACCGGGTAGCCGTGCGCCACCTCGGTCAGGACGTCGCCGATGTAGCGGCGATAGTCCTTGTTGAGCGGGCACGGGTGCCAGATCTCGTAGCGGCGGTGATAGGCGGTCTGGTAGTTGGGGTGCGCGCGCAGCCGCCAGTCGGGGTGGCTGTGGAGCAGCTTGTGCTCGGCGATCGAAAAGCGCGGGTGAAAATTGAACGGGCGGCCGTAGGCCCACACCGTCAGGCCCGCCGCCCGCGCGATGCGGCACGCCTCGGCCAGCGGGTTCCACTTGCTGAACAGCGGGCTGATCCGCTTCATGCCGTAGGAGCGGGCGGCCTCGCTCGGGAAGAGCGTCCAGCCGTTGTTGTAGATCGGGAAGAGGAGCAGGTTGAAGCCGGCCTCGGCGGCGCGCTGGATCTCGTGCTCCAGCGAGACCGGCGAGAGGTTGCGCACGAGGTTGATCACGTAGCCGCGCGTCTGCGGGGTGGCCATCCGGGTTTCCTCGGCGGCAACGGGCCTGAGCATGGCGGCAAGGGCGTTCATGAAAAGTCCTGGGTCCTGAGTCCTGAGGCTTGAGTGAGTCCTCGGCGCTCAGCAGAGTGTCGCCTTTTTCGAAGGAGGGTTCAAGTCATAGATGGATCGGGGAAAATCGCCCGATATTTTATTTTCCGCAAACAATTCGGCTCCTGGCGCGTCTTATATAGTGATGG
Source organism: Candidatus Sumerlaeia bacterium (assembly GCA_039683515.1). Lineage (GTDB taxonomy): Bacteria > Sumerlaeota > Sumerlaeia > MVZB01 > MVZB01 > JAJFUE01. Next base: position 43,658 of record JBDKRG010000003.1, read on the forward strand.
GGGGGAAACAGAAAGCGATGGCGAGAGCGATGAAAACGTTCAAGGCACTTCATCATCATCGGGCGGGAAAGGCTTTTACGCTGATCGAGTTGCTGATCATCGTGATGACGATAACGGTCGCGGGCGTGATCATCATTCCGATTTTGCTGTAGGGCCGCGGCTGAAAGCCAGAAAACCGCGCGCCCGTTCAGTTGTTCCCCTGCGCCATGGTCGGCGCGAAGGCCGTCGTGCGGATCCACTTGCTCGGGCTGGCCGCGGCCGCCGCTTCGTAGATGTCGTAGTCGGTTACTTTCCGGGAGGCGGCTTCGCGCACGTTCGCGCCGGGCGCATTGATCGCGATCCAGGCGATCAGCGCCTGGCTTGTGAGCCTGTCGTTGAGGACGGCGTCGATCAATTTGGGATCCTCGACCTGCTGAATATAATTCGAGAGCACGACCTGGTCGGTGATCTTGCGATCGGCGGCCGCGCGGTCGGATTCGTGAGTGGCCCGCAGCGCGACATAGGCGAGGTACGGCTGGCCGGTCATCGCGTCGATGGCGGCGGCGCGGACCGCCGGCGACTCGTCGTCAAGCGCGATCCGGGCGAGCACGGCCTGATCGGCGAGCTTCTCGGCGGCGGCTTTGCGGACTTCCCAGCCGGACGCCTCGACGGCGATTCTTGAAAGTTCGGCTTGATCGGTCGTGCCGGCCACGGAACCCATTTGGGGCTCGCAGCCGGTCGCGGCCCAAAGCGCGACAACAGCCATGAAGACATGTTTGCCCGGCTGAAACATGTTCCTGCTCCTTGCTCAAATCCGCGGGATTCTCATGTGAAGGTGCGAGGTCATCTGCTGCCTGTGAAAGTGTGGTTCTTTTTTGGAGAACAACAACCAACATTAAAGGTTTTATATGGATGAAAATATAATTCCCGGGATGGAATTGCCGAAACTTTAAATTTGTAAAAGAATGGATAAGGAATACCCGCAGAGGGCTGTATGGATTCCGGTCCGCCGACGCGAAATCGCCGGGGCGCTCATTTTGAAACGCCCCCAATTTTGGTGACGCCGCCGGACGCCGGCTGTGCTATATTCATGTTCCGGCCCCCGGCCCCTGGCCCTGAACGGATCCCACGCCGACGGCTCGATTTCCTGCGAGGCTTCACGAACGATGACATTTCTGAGCGGCCCTGACCTGGCGGCCGATGGCGAAGACCGGTTGCTTGCCTGCCGGCGCAGTTGGGTTGAAGTCGATCTGGCCGCGATGCGGCGCAACGCGGAGCGGTTCGCGGCGAAGCTGCCCGAGGGCGGACGCATGATCGCCGCGGTGAAGAAAAACGGCTACGGCCACGGGATGCTGCCGGTCATGCGGCGGCTCAAGGACATGGAGGCGTTTCAGGCCGCGGCGGTCTCGGAGCTCGACGAGGCGCTCGCGCTGCGCGCCGACTACGACGGCCCGATCCTGTGCTTCGCGGTGCTGGCCGGCGAGGCGCTGCGCGAGGCGATCGAGGCCGGGATCATCCTGACGGTGACGAATTTCGACGAGGCGCGCCAGGCTTCCAACGCGGCGGCGGAGCTGGGGCGCGTCGCGGCGGCCCATTTCAAGCTCGACACCGGCATGGGGCGCATCGGGCGGCTCGGCGACGAGGTCGCGGCGGAGATGGCCAACGTCCTGCGGCTCGACGCCCTCCGCGTCGAGGCGCTGTACACGCACCTGGCCAACGGCTGGACCGACCCCGACGGCGCGCGCCGCCAGTGGGGGCTGCTTCAGGATTTCCAGCGGCGGTCGGGGCTCGGCGCCGTGCCGTGCCACGTCGGCGGGTCGGACTCGTTGGTTTTGGGTTCGATCGCGTCGGCCGCGGTGTGGCTGCGGACGGGGATCGTCCTTTACGGCGACCACCCCGGCGTCGACGGCCTCGAGCCGGTGATGACGTTCAAGTCGCACGTCGTTTATCGCCGCGCCGTGCCGGCCGGGACGACGATTTCCTACGGCATGACGTTCACGACCGACCGGCCGACGGAGCTGGCGGTGATCGGCGCGGGCTACGGCAACGGCTACATGCGCGCGCTGTCGGGCCGGGGCGAGGTGCTGCTGGGCGGCGTGCGCCGGCCGATCCTGGGGCGCGTCTGCATGGACCAGTTCATGGTCGACGTGACCGGCGGGCCGGAAGTCAGGGTCGGCGACGAGGCGGTCCTGTTCGGCAGGCAGGGCGAGGCGATCCTGCCCGCGGCCGAAGTCGCCGCCCGCGCCGGGACGATCTCTTACGAGCTGTTCTGCCTGGCCGGCCAGCTCAACAAACGCTATTACATCTAAATATCCCGAAATCGCCCGACGCGGACGGGCATGATCGTTGACGGACTGACGCCAATGGGGAAATGTCCGCTGTGTCCGCGTTGACGATGGCGGGTTGTCATTATATCTTTAAAACATCGAAGCCGTACATCCCTTGTCAAGGCGGATGATCTCCCATGGTTCAGTTGCGGCAAGCTTGTTTCCGGCTGGCGGCGGCGGTTCTCTTTGGCGTTTGCATGACGGCCGGAGCGCAGTCGCCGATCGACGGGTTTGATCCGAATATCATGATGCCGAGTTCGGTGGCGTTCGTCCCCGGCGGGAAAATGCTCGTCACCGCAACGGACATTGAACACGGGCTTGTGCGGATCAATGCAAACGGGTCGTTCGATCCGGCGTTCAATGCCGCGGGCGCCGACTTCAGCGGCGCAAGCAAGGTCATGGTTCAGCCGGACGGGCAGGCGCTGATATCGGGCTCGTTCAGCTCGATCGATGGCGTCCAGCGCAACGGCATGGCCCGGCTGAATCCTGACGGCACCCTCGACGCGACTTTTAAACCGGGAACGGCGGCGGGCGACCGCTGCCAGATCTATTTGATCCAGCCGAACGGCGGGATCCTGGCCGGCCGCAACGGGAACATGATCCGGCTGAACGCGGACGGATCGATCGACCCGGCGTTTCACTCGCTGGGGACGACCGGCACGACGATCGCGCAGTTGCCCGACGGCAAGTGGCTGGTCAGCGGGAATCGCACCGGGATCGGCGGCGTAACCGATCGGAGCATCGCGCGGCTTAATCCGGACGGCTCGCTGGATGCGCATCTCAACGCGGCGCTGGATGGGGCATTGCTGAACATGGCCGTCCAGGCCGACGGCAGAATTGTGCTGGCCGGCTCGTTCCAGAAAGTGAACGGGATTGCGCGCTTGCACGTGGCGCGCATCCATGCCGATGGCTCGCTGGACCGCTCGTTCGATCCGGACACCCCGGCTTCGGTATTGTATTCCCGAGTCGTGCTGCAACCCGATGGCTGTGTCTTGCTGGCCGGGGGGAATATCCTCAGGTTGCGGCCCGATGGCGCGGAGGATCCCCTCTACCAAAACCGATCGTATTCCTTCTCGTATCTGAAAACATGCGACTTGCAGCCGGACGGAAAGCTTGTCGTGAGCGGCGGTTATACCGCGGGGCGGACCGGAGGCGTTCTATTCATCAGGTTGAACACCGACGGCCGGAGGGATATGACGTTCAACATCGGCCCTGCAGTTGGCAACCCGGTCGTGACCCTGCTGGCGAGGGCCGATGGACGGGTCATGGCGGGAACGCAGCCCGACACGCTCCGGTTCAGCGCCGACGGCACGCCAATCACCACGGGCACGAGCGTGCGAAACGTCTACGCGATGCTCGAGCAACCGGATGGAAAACTGGTGCTGGGCGGATCACTCTCGATCCTGTCTTCCGGGACGTATTATCGAAACATCGCCCGGCTGAACGCGGATGAATCCCTCGATAAAACATTCCACCCCGTTCTGAACACCGGCGCGACCGTGCAATGCGTTGCCTTGCAGGATGACGACAAAATCCTGATCGGCGGGGATTTCTCAACCGTCAACGGATCGCCGCGCATCGGCATCGCGCGGCTGAACGCGGACGGCACGCTCGACGACTCATTCGCTCCTGTCACCGCGGGAGGCACCGGCGTTTACAAAATCATCGTGCAGCCGGACGGCAAAATCGTGACCGTCGGTTCCATTGCGGGACAATACAAGATTGCCCGGATCTATCCCGACGGGACGCCGGATCCGGGTTTCACCGCGGACACCGGCAGCCAGGTCTATGTCTATGATGCGCTGCTGTCGACCGACGGCAAGATTGCAATCGCCGGAATGTTCGGACTCGCTCTGCTCAATTCCGACGGAACGAGGGATTCGGGTTTTAATCCGGACCTGGGAGACGGCGCTTCCGCATACTGCCTGGCTTTGCAGCCGGATGGAAAATTCTTGGCCGGCATCTTCCGGTCAGGCGCGATGCAACTGATGCGCTTCAATGCGGACGGGTCCGTCGACGAGACCTGGAGCGTCGGAATCGGCATGCAGCATGTCGGTTACGGCGGGTTGATCCGGGACGTCATTGTTCTGCCCGATGGGGGAGTGCTTGCGGGTGGCGAGTTCAGCTTCTTCGACGACTTCCCTTGCAGAAACATGGTCCGCCTGAACAGTGACGGCTCCGTCGATCGGTCATCGCAGTTTTTGGCGGCCGGAACGAATGGGGCAGTCAGCACGATCGCGCCTCATCCAGACGGCGACGTGCTGATCGGCGGCGAATTCACCCGCGTGAACGGCGCGGCGACGAATCGTATTGCTTTATTGTCGCGCGATGATGGGACGCTGAACACGGAGTTCACGGGCACCGGCGCGGATGGATCGGTTGACGCCGTGGCGATGCTGACGGATCGCAAGATGCTCGTCGGAGGCGGGTTTTCGAACTACCAATCTTACCGGCCGCACCTCGAGAGGATCAGGGAAACCGGCTTGATCGACAGCTACTTCAAGGGCTCCGGGGCCAATGGGGGTGTCAATGCGATCGCGGTGCAGCGGGATGGGCGCTTTGTGGTTGGCGGGGCGTTCACGCAAATCAATGGGGCGGTGTGCAACCGGATCGCGCGGCTGAATGCGGACGGGTCGCTCGAGAACTCGCTGGGCTCGGGGGCCAACGGCGAAGTCAAGAGCATCGCCGTTCAAGGTGACGGCAAAATCGTTCTGGGCGGCAAATTCACGGCGGTCCGGGCGAATCCGCGCGGCGCGATCGCGCGGCTCAAGGCCGACGGGCGGATCGATCCGGCCTTCGCGCCGTTTGCCAATGACGAGGTCGACGTCGTGGTCGCGCAACCGGACGGGAAATTATTGGTCGGCGGCGCGTTCACAAGCATCAACGGCGAGGCGATCAACCGCATTGCGCGGCTCAATGCGGACGGTTCGCTCGACGCGGCGTTCGATCCGGGCTCGGGGGCCAACGGCAGGGTGTTGTCGATCGCGCTGCAGGCCGACGGCAGGATCCAGATCGCCGGCGAGTTCACGGCGGTGAACGGGGTCGAGCGCAGGCGCATCGCGCGACTCGACGCGGACGGGTCGCCCGACGCGAGCTACGCCGTGGGCGAGGGGGCGGACGGCGCCGTCCGCGGGCTGATGATTCAGGGCGACGGCAAGACGCTGGCCTGCGGCGAATTCAATGCCATCATGGGGGTCGCGCGCCGGCATTTCGCGCGGCTGTCGAATCCGGACATGGCGGTGCAGCGGCTCATCGTGGGCGAGGGCGGAAGAAGCGCGACGTGGGCGTTGGGCGGAAGCTCGCCGCAGCCGTACCAGGTCCTGTTCGAAAACACGTACGACAACGGGACGACCGTCAACGTGCTCGGATGGGGGACGGCGGCGCCCGGGGTCGGTTACCGGCTGGATAACCCCAACATCGCGCTGCGCGAACCTCAATATGTGATCGTGACGGCCTGGGTGAGCGGCGGGCGCAACAACGGCTCCGTGTCGCTTGTGAGGACCTGTTACTACCTCACCGAAGGCGCGCGCGGCATCAATGCGGTCGCGCAGTGGGGAAGATACGAATAGCGTGTCCACTTTCTACTTTGCCCTTCCAACAAATGGCCTAAATTGCTATGATATGGACTTCGTGTGTACGCCTTGACCGCGTGCACGAGATCCAGGATTCGACGTACCGACGCATGACCACTCCGGCCCAAAGCATCCGCAACCTCGCGATTATCGCGCACATCGATCACGGCAAGACGACGCTGATCGACTCGATTTTCCGTGCGGCCCATGTTTTTCGCGACAATCAGCAGGTTGCCGAGCGCGTCATGGACAGCTTCGACCTCGAGCGCGAGCGCGGCATCACGATCCGCGCCAAGCACTGCACGATCGAGTGGGGCGGCCACCTGATCAACATCATCGATACCCCCGGCCACGCCGACTTCAGCGGCGAGGTCGAGCGCGTCCTGTCGATGGTCGACTCCGTGCTCCTCTTGGTCGACGCCAACGAGGGCCCGATGCCGCAGACGCGCTACGTCCTGATGCGCGCCTTGAAGCTGGGCCTCCGGCCGATCGTGATCATCAACAAGGTCGACCGCAAGGGCGCCCAGGCCGAGCTGGCGCTGAGCCACACGTTCGACCTGTTCATCGAGCTCGGCGCCGACGACAAGCAGGCCGACTTCCCGGTCCTGTACGGCTCGGGCCTGGACGGCTGGCTCGTGCGCGACCTCGACAAGGACAAGCACGAGGGGATGACGGCGCTGTTCGAGACGATCGTCGAGCGCGTCCCGGCGCCCACGGTCGAGGAAGGCGCCCCGTTCCGGATGCAGGTCTCGACGCTGGCGTGGTCGGACTACGTCGGGCGCATCGGCTGCGGCCGCGTGCTGTCCGGGACGATCCGCCGCGGCGACCCGATCGTGCGCACGCTCGTCACGTGGAAGCGCGCGGGGCACCCCGAGGACGGCTGGGAAGTCGAGTCGAGCAGGAACGAGCGGGCGGTCCACCTGTGGGTGACGCGCGGCCTCGAGAACGTCGAAGTCGAGGAGGCCGGCGCGGGCGACATCGTCTGGATCGCCGGGCCCGACGACCTCGGCATCGGCGACGCGCTGTCGTCGCCCGAATACGCCGAGCCGGCCATGGCGCCGCTCGACATCGAGGAGCCGACCGTCTCGATGTTCTTCCTCGTCAACAGCGGCCCGTTCGCCGGCGAGGAGGGGCGCGCGGTCACGCTGCGGCAGATCCGCGAGCGGCTCGGGCGCGAGCTGCGCACGAACGTCGCCCTGCGCGTCGAGGACCTCGGCCGCGCCGACGGCCTCAAGGTCAGCGGCCGCGGCGAGCTGCACCTGGCGATTCTGATTGAAGAGATGCGGCGCGAGGGGGTCGAGCTGTGCGTGTCGCGCCCAGAAGTCATCGTCCACCAGGACGAGGAGGGCCGGCCGCTCGAGCCGATGGAGCAGCTCGTCATCGACGTCCCCGAGGCCTACCAGGGGGTCGTCATCGAGAAGCTCGCCAAGCGCAAGGGGGAGATGAAGAGCGTCCTGAGCAGCGGCACCGGCCTCATGCGCCTCGAGTTCGAGATCCCGACGCGCGGCCTGATCGGCTACCGCAACGAGTTCCTGACCGACACGCGCGGCCTCGGCGTCATGACGAGCCGGTTCGTCGGCTACGGGCCGTGGCGCGGCGAGATCGGCGCCCGCAACCGCGGCTCGCTCGTCGCGATGGAGACCGGCATGGCGACGGCCTACCAGATCTACTCGCTGCAGGCCCGCGCCGCGATGTTCATCGAGCCGGCCGAGCGCATCTACGGCGGCCAGATCGTCGGCGAGAACAGCCGCGAGACCGACATGCCGTGCAACCCGACCAAGGCCAAGGCGCTCACCAACCACCGCTCGAGCACCAAGGACCAGACGGTCGTCCTGAACGTCGCGCGCAAGCTGAACCTGGACCAGGCGCTGGAGTGGATCGGCCCGGACGAACTGGTCGAAGTGACCCCCAAGTCGATCCGGCTGCGCAAGATGATCCTCGACGCCGAGCTGAGGAAAAAGGCCGAGCGCAAACAGGCGTCGATGGCCGCGGCAACAGCGTGACTTTTGTCGCCGAGACGCTGAGATTGGCAGAGAACGCAGAGAAGAACGCCGGCGGCAAAAAAACCGCCGGCGTTTTTCAATCACAACCGGTTTGACAATTGTTCGCGGGGCGCTTATGAACGAGCCATGATTTCGGCGGCGAACAGCGTCATGGAACATGAGCCGGTCGTTTCGGACCCGGAGATTGCGGCGGAGTTTTCCGAATTCAAGCGGCGCTGGCCGGTGATTGGCGCGGCGGCCGAGCACCCGCTGACCGAACTCGTCGTCAGATTCAGCCGGCCGCGCAAATGGGTCTATCCGCTCGCCGGTTTTTATATCGGCCTCACGCTCATGGCTTCGGTGCTTTGGACGCGGCAGCATTTTGAACTCTGGATTTTGATCGTGGCCGGCGCCGCGCCGTTCATTTATGCGGACCGAAAACGGTTCATCAGGAAGCTGTTCTTTGCCGCCAATCCGGACCTGGCGCTGATGCCGCTGTCGGTGCATCAGTATGTCGCGATCAGGCTGGCGGCGGAGTTCGTCGCGATGCGCCGGATGCGGCGACTGGCGTGGCGGGGGCTTGCCGGGATCGCCGCGGCCCATTTCGCATTATTTTTGTCCCTGCGATTCGTGGAACTGCCGATCGGCGACCTGGACGTATTGAGAAGTTTTCTGCTGCTGCTCTGGTGCGATCTGAACCTGTTCATCTTCCCGACGTATCAAAAGCTGCTCACGGATCAAATGATCAGGTTGTATTACCCGATCCTGTTCGGCAAGCCGTTCGTCCTCGGGTTCTGGTTCGTTCAAGCAATTCTGCTCAGTAGCATGATGAGCCGGTTCCATGGCTTTTTCGGGGTCGGCATTTATATCGTGCTTTGCATTTACTACCACGCCTATCTGCTCGACTGGGGGAAAAAGGCCGATCTCGACAAGTATTTCCGCGACCACGGCAACTACGAGTGGCAGTTCGAGACGGATAAGCGCGGCCGGTGGAAATGGAGCGGGCGGAAAATCATTGCGGATGATGAGTGAACCTGAAAGTGTTGGCTGTTTACTCCAAAACACTATTGTTCAATAACGCGGAATACTGTTTCCCAAGTCCCGAAGGGACGAAGGCTTTCAGCCCGCCATGCCCATGGCGGGACAAAGGGCGAAAACGCGCATGAGTCCCGTAGGGACGGCTGAATTCAAGGTCAGCATTCGTCCCTGCCGGGACTGGCAAACGCAATCCGATGCAGCCAGCCGACATCATTCATCATTTTTTCTTCCGCACCCCACACGCCGCATTAGACTGTTGACATCCGTTGCGCGAGGCATATTCATTGATGCATGAAGCCGCCGCGGCAGCCGCCACTGTCTCTCGAGGAAGCGATCGGCGATCCGAAAATCGCCGCGGGCCTCGAGAACTTGAGGCGGATCTGGCCGGAACTTGGCCGCACTGCGAGTCATCCGCTCACCGAAGTTCTCGTTCAATGGGACAGCCGCCGAAAACCCGCGGCCACGATTGCGGGGTGGTCGCTGATCGTCCTGATCGGCGTGGCCTGCCTTCATTTCAACCCACTGATGATGCTGCCCCTTCCTGTTTTGTTCGCGATCGCCATGTTCCTGATCCAGAAAGGCCGGTCGGGGCAAATGACGTATCGGAATTTCTTTTCGCCCAATCCGGAACTCGCGCTGCTGCCGATCAACCTTCGTGAATACATTGCGATCCGGCTCGGCGTCGAGTTCTTCCGCATCCTGAGAAGACGAAAAATCGTGATGGTCCTGATTTTTGTCATGGGGGCGGCGACGGCCGGAATCCTGGCTGCGGCCAACTGGATCAAGCTCCCGATCAGCCCCGAGGCCGAATTGCGAAGGTGTTTCCTCGGATCCTGGTTCCTGATGCACTTCTTCATCCTGCCCCGGCACGAGCAGGTTCTCGCCGAGAGGATGGGGCAGCTGTTCGGCCGGCTCGTGAAGAGGGACGCGCCGATGATGATCACCAGCCGGTTGATGATCAACTCCGTCTTCCTGGTTTTTATTTTCTTCTACAACACGGGCATCGGCGTGGCGCTGTTCTTTGCCGCCTCGTTGATTTATCACCTGGTCGCACAGCGCACGTTCAAGACGGTGAGCCTGGACCAGTATTTCGACTCGCTTGCGGATTATTCGTGGGAATTCACGATCCTGCCCGAGAACGCGGTGGTGTGGCCGATGAAGCGCGAACGCGCCGCGATCGTCTGTCGTAAGAAACTACTGAGGTCCGTTGACAAATTTTAATTACTGCTGGTCCTGCTGCGGCGGAGGCTCTTGCTGCGGCGGCGGCTGCTGGTTGTTGTTGTTATTGTCCTGAGCGAGGCGTTCGGCGATTTGCTGGAGGGCGCGGTAGACTTCGTTGAACGCGGTTGTGTTCGTGTTGTCGATCGCCTGCGGGGCGACGCGCTCGACGAGCTGCATGCGCGCCTGGATGAGCGGCAGGTCGGCTTCGCCGGGATTGTCGGCGTCGGAGAAGCCCTCGTCGGCGAGGCCGCCGATCAGAGCCGCGCGCGTGGCGGCGGGGACGTCGGGATTGTTGATCGCCTCGAGCCAGGTATTGGTGGCGTTCGTGTTGGCGCCGACACGGGGCAGGGCCTCGCGCGCCTCCCGCTCGATCTCGGCCGTGTCGGCGGTCGGCGAGGGGGAAGGCTCGGGCGTGGATGATGCCTGCCCGACCGGCGCGGAAGCCCGGCGCGGCGTGGCGCGCCACGTGGGCGCGGTGGTCTGGGCGTCGCCGCGCGTGACGGTGATCTGGCCGCGCGGCTTGGCGGTCGCGCGCGGAGCGGGCCGGGGCGCCGTCGGCGGCGGAGACTGCTGTTTGTTGAGGCTGACGATGTAGGCGATGCACGCGACGGCGATCATCAACGCGATGACGAGTTTCAATTGTTTCATCGGCTGTAAGCTCCCACTCCCGGTTGGGAAAATATATAGCCGCGGGCGGGGGAAGTAAAATGAACAATTGTTTATGGGTTCACGCGCCCGACACTTCTCTTATGCTTGCCCTCCCCTCTCGCGGTTGGGATTGCGGACGCGGCGAGCCGTTGCCAAAAGTTTTCCGGCGCTGCCGGGGCCTGCGCCAATTGCAAAAAAAGCGGCGGCATCGTGCGATGCCGCCGCTTCGTGTTTCACTCCCGAGCCGGGTTTTTAGCGGGCCGATTCGATCTCGGCCAGGACCTGGATCAGGTCGCCGGTCATGATCTCCAGTTCGTGCTCGTCGGCCTCGTCGAGGCGGTTTTCGAGGCCGCGGGCGAGCTGGGCGATCTCCTCCGAGCGCGGGTGATTGGGCGCGTGGCTGATCGCGTCGTTGGCGCGCTGGATGGCGCTGAGCGCCTCCTCGTGGATGTGCGAGTGGCCGGCCTGGCGGACCGTCTGGCTGACGCGCTCGCGGGCTTCCTTGACCATGCGCTGCTTCTCGGAGTCGGACAGGCGCGAGCCGGTCGAGGCGATCGTGATCTTCTTTTCGGCGCCGGTGGCGAGGTCCTCGGCGCGGGCCTCGAGGATGCGGTCGGCGTTCAGGCGGAAGGTGACCTCGATGCGCGGGACGCCGCGCGGGGCCGGCGTGATCCCCTCGATGCGCAGCAGGTCGAGGAAGGTGTTCTCGGAGGCGGTGTTGGCCTCGCCTTCGTAGATCGGGAAGCTGATCGCCTCCTGGAAGTCGCGCGTCGTGGTGAAGATGTCCTTGGCCTCGGTCGGGTAGGTCGAGTTGCGCTCGATGAGCGGCGCGAACATGTCGTTCTGCAGGCCGACGCCGAGGCTGAACGGGGTCATGTGGATGATGACCGGTTTTTCCTTGCCGTAGCGGGCCGCGAACTCTTCCTCCATGGCGCCGTCGACGGGGGCGATCACCATGGTCTGGATGGCGGCGCCCATGGCGACGACTTCCTCGGGCGAGATGTCGCGGACGGGGCGCTTCTTGAGCGTATCCTGGCAGACACGTTGGACGAGCGGGATGCGGGTCGAGCCGCCGACGAGCAGGATGGTGTCGAGCTTCTCGGCGGTCAGGCCGGCGTCCTTGATGGCGGCCAGCATCGGCTCGCGGGTTTTTTCGACCAGCGGCTGGATCATGTCCTCGAACTGCTTGCGGGTGATCGTGCAGTCGAGCGTCAGCGGGCCCTTCTCGCCCATCGTGATGGCCTCGACCAGGACGTGGGTCTCGTTGATGTCGGACAGCTCGATCTTGGCCTCCTCGGAGGCGTCGCGCAGGCGCATCATCGCGACCTGGTCGCTCTTGAGGTCGACGTTGTTCTTGGCTTTGAAATCATTGAGGAGGTGTTCGGTGATGAGGCGGTCGAAGTCGTCGCCGCCGAGCTGGGTGTCGCCGTGGATGGCCATGACGCGGAAGACGCCCGAGATGACCTCGATGATGGAGACGTCGAAGGTGCCGCCGCCCAAGTCGTAGACGAGGATGGTCTGGTCCTTCTGCTTGTCGAGGCCGTAGGCCATGGCCGCGGCGGTCGGCTCGTCGATGACGCGGCGGACGGTGAAGCCGGCGATTTCGCCCGCGTCCTTGGTCGCCTGGCGCTGGGTGTCGGTGAAGTAGGCCGGGACGGTGACGACGGCCTGGTCGATCTTCTCGCCGAAGAAGTCCTCGGCGTCCTGCTTGAGCTTCTGCAGGATGATGCCGGAGATCTCCTGGGGCGTATACTGCTTGCCTTCGATGTTGACGCGGTGATTGGTCCCCATGTGGCGCTTGATGGAGAAGACCGTGCGCTGCGGATTCATCACCGCCGCGCGGCGGGCCTTGCGGCCGACGAGGATTTCGCCACCCTTGGTGAAGCCGACGACCGACGGCGTCAGACGCTCGCCCACGTTGTTGGGAACGATCATCGGCCCGTTTCGATCCATGACAGCCACGACGGAGTTGGTGGTGCCCAAGTCGATGCCCAGAATCCTGCCCATGATATTAACAATGCTCCTTGGTCAATACGGTCTGGCTCAAACGATTATTCCTCATTGCAAGCGACAACGACCTTCGCTTCCCTCAACAACCGATCGCGGAACACCACGCCCTTCTGCAGTTCCTTGATGATCGTATTGTGCGGATACTGGTTGGTTCGGCGATACTCCACAACGTCGTGAATATCAAGGTTGACGAGTTTACCCGCCGAGTTGATGAAACGCAAATCATAAGATTCCATCAGGCTGACGATGCGAAAGTAAAGAGCCTCAACCCCCTTCAGCCAGTTTGTCATCTCCTCCGAGGGGGGATGCTGGCGCGCCAGGTCGAGCAGGTGCGAGAAGTTGTCCAGGAACGGCAGCAGGTGCCGCACGAACCGGCCGAACTCGTCGTTGCCCCCTTGCCGGGTCTCCAGATACTTGGCCTTGCGGGCCAGCTCGTCCTGGCTGACGAGGATCTGCATGACCTGGGTCAGCAGGTCCTGGGTCGACGGCAGGGGATCGTCGCCAGGCGGATCGGCGACGGCGACGGCCGTTTCCTCCGGCCGGTACACCTCGAGCGGCTGCTCGTCAATGACGAACTCGTCGGGGAGAAGCCGCTGTTTCCAAGACCACAACTCTCATCAACTCCTGACGACTCAACGCCAAGCAACCCACTCTACACGAAAACGAGCAAAAAAACGAGATCCGAACGACAACAAGAACGCCCCACTGGAGTCTATCTCGACCAGACCCCTCGATATCTTTATCAGATTCAGGGGCCCTTTGCAGTATATATCTGCGGCCGGAAATGTCATAAAAGAAAAAAAGTAAAAAGACATCCCGAGGCCTTAAGCCATATCGGATCGCGCCCGGCGAAAAACAAGCCCGCCAACCTCACCCTGGCGGCCGCCGTCAAGGATCTTTGTATCATGACAAGTCTACTGTTACCAGCATTTAAGGGGCGAGAGGGGGCAATAATCCGCCGATGCCGGGACGCAAATCACAGCCGGGACCATTTCATGGCCTGCAGCCGAAGAGTCGGGCTTGATCGTCCGCGCCCATGAGGCGACGCTGTGAAAAATAGTTTTTGCGGAAACCCCACCAGGCAATTTGAAAAAGCGTTTTCGAATTCAAAAAACCGATGCGCGCCCTACTTGTGCGCGACAATTTGGGCAGCCTTGGGGATTTTGACCCCGTTCGCGGCCATCAGCCTGAACGAACAGACGGCGGCCTCGGCCACCTTCGGGTTCGGATGATCAAGCAGGCCGAGCATGGCGGCGGGGATCTGCTCGGCAGTGGCCACCATTCGGGAGAGCGCGAGGATCGCCACAATCCGCAGGTATTCATTTCTGTTCAGGTAACCGGCCACGGGCTCGATCAAATCGGCGCATTTGGAGGCTCCGGCGAGCAGGAGCCCGGCCATCCCCTCATGGAAATCCTCGCTGCGAAGCAACTCACGAACCATCTGGATCCTGGCCTGCCCATCCTGTTTAAGCCCATAATGCGCAACCAAGGCGATCGCGGACCGCAGAGCGTCGCGGCGGTGGGGCACCATCTGTGTGACCACGTTTTGCGCCGGCGGATAGAGATCGCAATCCATTCCGGCAATCGCCGCCGCAACGACGATCTCACGGTGGTACTTGCGTTCCATCCAGCGAAGGAGCGGCGGCAAAATCGACGGGCCGAAAAAATGCAGCAGCCTGAATGGAGCATTGAGTTCCCAATCGCTCGAAAACATGATCTCCATCTGGAACGGGCCGTTTTGCGGACCTTCCCGCTCGAGGATTTTGTAGATTTCCGGCAGCAGCCTTTCGCCGAACATTTCGAAAATCGCCTTGTGATCGATGAAATAATAACGCCTCAGGAAATAGCCGACCGCGCCGGTGAGGTAAGGCACGGCCTTGTCCCCCTTTTTGATCAGGGCGTCAAACGCCGCCTTGCCGACGAGTGAATATTGATCCGACCTGATGTGGCGATCGAGGCATTCGAGGAGGCGGTCGTCGTCGCTGGCGATCTCCCCCATCATTTTCATCGCGTGGATGCGATCGGCTTTATCCGGTTTTTCCGCCCAGACCAGCAGTTCCGGCACAAGCGGCTCGTTGATGTCGCGGATGAGCTTGACGGCCGCGGCCTTGAGCTTGCGGTCCTTGCCGCGAGCTGCCTCGATAAGCGGCTCGAACGCGACCGCTCCAAGCGCTTTCAGCGCGGCGGCGGCCTCGTCGTGCGTTTTCTTGTCGGCCAACTTCGAAAAAATATCGTCCATCGTGCTCATGTTTGCGCCGTCCCGATTTTGTTGAACAGAAAAATGTCATAGCAGAGCGAATGAGAAATGCAAGCCATTTGCAGGCGCTCCGCGACATGCGCGTTCGATTTACGATTACGATTACGAGCACGACGCACGAAAAATGGCCGGCGGGGGCGCCGGCCTCACCGTCCCTCGCTGACGCTCGGGCTACTGCATGGCAACAGCTCCAGGGGTTACAGCGACGGCAGGCCGGGCAGGAGGCTTTCGAGCGGCTTGTCGGTGAAGTCGGGGTCGAGGTGGGCGCGGATGTAGTCGCGGTCGATCGGCTCGGGCTCGGGGGTGCGGCCGAAGCCGGGGTCGAACTTGCGGACCGCCTTGGCGTCGGCGCGGAGCATCGTCAGGCCGCCGGGGGCGTCGCGGCGCAGGAGCTGGCCGTCGGAGCCGTAATAGGCCTGGCTTTGCATCTCGCCGACGCGCTCGGTTAGGTGCCAGGCGAGGACGTCCTTGCCGCCAAGCTGAATCATCTCGCGGCCGGCGACGGTGACGCGGACCGGCTGGCGCAGGAGGCCGCCGATGGGGTCTGACGTTTCGGTCGACCAGCTCTGGCCGGGCTTGAGCTTGCCCTCGTGGATCAGAAGCGGCAGCAGGACGTCGTGCATCAGGATCGGGCCGCCGACCGGGGCGCGGCCGCAGATGTCGCGCGCGGCAAGGAGCGCCTCGAGCCCGCCCGCCAGCGACGGCGTGTCCGCGGACTCGGGGCCGATCCGGGCCCGGTAGTAGAGGTGTTTGCCCTCGGCGAAGGCGTCGAGCCGCAGCCGGCGGCCGGCGACGAGAACCGTCCCCTGGAACCAGTCCATCTCGAACTGGCCGTTCATGCCGACGACCATCGACATGTCGATCGGCAGCGGCAGGCCGAACATCCGGAACTTGAGGCGCGTGCGGCTCGACATCTCGTAGCCGGGGAGGCGGTCGGCGGAGACGGCGGGGTCCTCGCGGCGCAGGATGGCCATGTGCGTCGAGCCGATCGGCTTGCCGTTCTGGATGATCCACAGGACCTGCGCGTAGTCGGTCCACGTGACCAGCAGGACGTCGGGGGATATGCCGAGCTGTTTGAGGCCGCGGCCGCCGCGCGCGGATTCGTGGCGCCAGACGGCGAACATGGCCGCCAGCCACGCCGCCAGAACAAACGCGGAAAGCCACAGCCGGCTCGAGGCGAGGCGGCGCGCACAACCGGGCGAATGAGGATTCTGCACGCTGGGGGTTGCCAATATCGGCGGCACCGAACCATATTCAGTCATGGGCGGTCATCCGCCCGGAGTCCGATGTTGCCGCAAACGCGGCGCGCCGTGAACGAAAAACGACACGGTCGTGCTGGAAAACGACAGGGCTCGCACGGTAGAATGGGCCGGCGCATCAGGATGGGCCGGCCAGGGCCGCGTCCGATGCGCCGCCCAGAATCCTCACCGGCCCGACACGGGGCCGCCCCCGGAGTTCTCAAAACATGTCATCCCGTTTTCTCCGCACCATGATCGCAACGATCATGATTCTCGGCCTCGCGATCCCGGCCATGGCCGCCCCCAGGCAGCAGAAACCCCGCGCCGACAAAAAGACGACGGAAGGCTTGGCGCGGCCGGTCAACTTCGACGCGCCCACCAGCGGCAGCGCCGACGACACGATCAGCAGCTACACCAAGGCGCGGCTGGAACAGCTCAACCTGCCGACGACGGCGACGCTCGACGCGAGATTCAGCGGCATCCTCGGGATCGCCCCCAAGATCCCGACGCCCGAGGAAGCCGCCCGGATGACGACCGACTCGCTGGCCGCGCTGTTCCGGACGGGTCGGCCGGCCCTGGGCATCGGCTGGTTCCAGAGCTACGATGCGGCGACGTCGACGGTGGTGATCCGGATGGACCCCAAGCTGACGACCTTCCCGCACTCGATCCAGGTCCGGGCCAAGCGCTGGAACATCCCGGCCGACCGGCTGTATGCGCGCGAACGGTCGGGCGAACGCAGGTTCAAGCTCGACATGCGGACGTACATCGTGGACGACTCGTCGCCGCTCAAGCTCCAAGCCGGCCAGAAGGAGCGCCTCACGCCCCACATCCCGATCACGGCGTTGAGGCCGGGCGACAAGGTCAGCGTTTCCTACCGGATCGCGGCCGATTCCAAAGCGGTCCCGAAGGCGTTGAACATCTCGAAGGTCGACCCGAACCGCACGTTCTTCCCGGGCGATTCCGAGCCGATGAGCGGCAGAGCCATCACGCGGAGCAACCGGCGGCTGACGACCGGGACCGCCACCGCCGCCACCATCACCAGCCAATCGTTGATTCGGGAACGGATGCACAGGCCCCGCAAACCGTGATGACATGACGAAAGATCGACCGATCAGGCACCGTGACCCGGATGAGCCGCCGACTCGGGACGACGTCCCGTTCGTGCAAGGCAGGCTGAACCTGCTCGTGCTGGCGTTCGGCCTGGTGGCGGTCGTGTTCGCCATGCAGATCTACAAGCTGTCGATCCTCAAGGGGCCCGAATACCGGAAAGAGTCCGAAGAAAACTTCATGCGCGAGGAGAGCATCGCCGCCCCGCGCGGGCGGATCCTCGACCGCCACGGCCGGCCGATCGCGATCAACCGGACGGTGTTCCAGGTCGACATGGCCCCGCTGAAGCTGTCGGCCGACGAGATCACCTCGACCGTCGCCGGCGTGGCGAGGCTGATCGGCAAGCCCTCGATCAACCAGCTCGCCACGACGGTGATCCGCAAGCGCCCGCGCGAGAACAGCGTCATGCTGGCCGAGGGGTTGACGCTCGACCAGGTGCTGCCGCTCCTGGAGCAGCGCTTCCAGCTGCCGGGCGTGAGCGTCCACACGAGCTACGAGCGCGTCTACCCCGAAGGCGAAATCACGGGCGGGATCACGGGCCACGTCGGCGGGATCCCCGAAAGCGAGCTCGACGGCTTCCTCGAGCGCGGGTATCTGCGCGAGGAGATGGTCGGCCGCAGCAACGCCGAGCGGACGTTCGAAGGCATCCTGCACGGCACGCCGGGCGTCGAGATCCTGTCGCGCGACCACCTGGGGCGGACCCGCTCGCGCCGGCTGCACAAGCCGGTGCAGCCGGGCAACACCATTTACACGACGATCGACCTGGGGATGCAGCGGCTGGCCGACGCGCTGCTGGCCGACTGGCGCGGCTTCATCGTCGCCATGGACCCGCAGGACGGCGGCATCATCGCCATGTCGTATCATCCCGGCTACGACCCCAACTTCCCGACGCGCGGCCACCAGTTCAACCCGATCTACCAGAAATCGCGGCCGATCAACGGGCGCTACCCCGGCTACGCCCCCGGCTCGACGTTCAAGATCGTGACCGCCGCGGCCGGGCTCATGGCGGGGTTCTCGCCGAGCCAGGTGATCAATTGCGGCGGCTACATCACGCTCGGCGGCAAAACCAAGTTCTGGTGCGACCAGACGTGGGGCCACGACGGCGAAAACTTCCTCGAGGCGATGATGCACTCGTGCAACATCTACTTCTACACATGGGGGCGGCAGGTCGGGGCGCGGGCGCTGACCGACATGGCCCGGGGGTTCGGGTTCGGCGCCGAAACGGGGTTCGAGATGGCCATGCCCGGCGCGGAGAACCCGGGCCACGTGGCCAACCCTGACATCGACCCGATCTACGCCGGCTCGGTGCTGCACATGGCGATCGGCCAGGGGGAGATGATCTCGGTGACGCCGATCCAGATGGCGCGCGCCTACGCGGCGCTGTGCAACGGCGGCACGCTGCTGCGCCCGCGGCTCATCAAGGAAATCCGCACGGCCGACGACCACGCGATCGGCGAGGTGGAAGGCCCCGACGGCGCCGTGTGGCAGGTCGGCCAGGCCCAGCCGCAGGGGAAGCTGCAGATCACCGAGGAGGCGCGCAAGACCATCTGCGAGGGGCTGTGGCGCGTCACGCACGACCCGACCGGCACCGGCCGGCACGCCGGGTTCAAGCCGGAATGGAACGTGTGCGGCAAGACCGGGACGGCGCAGACGGGGCGCAAAATCCCCGACGCGTGGTTCGTCTGCTACGCGCCGGCCGAGAAACCCAACATCGTGATCGTGATCCTGATCGAGGAGTCGGGCCACGGCGGGACCTACGCCGGGCCGCTCGCGCGCCAGCTTCTGGCCTGCTGGAACGGCCGGCCCGAGCCGCAGATCGTCCCGCCGCCGCATGAGCCGCCCAAAGTGGCCGGGACGGGGAATTAAGGCGGGCCGCAACCAAACAACAAGGCAGAAATGCGGGTCACGAAATATCACGAAAGAGAACACGAACAACCACAAAAAACCTGTTCTTGTCGCAGAGGTGCCGAGTCTGGCAGAGATGCGGAAAAATTCTTGAAGACAGGAATGAACAGAAGGCAACGGAGGAAACAGAGAATTTCTCGGCCGATCACGTCTCGGTTGCCTTCGTTGCCTCCTGTTCAAAATCTTGCCAGAAATACAAGACTCGGACGGATCGTAGTACGAAGACACGAAGAACGGCAAAATCCGGGATTCATGCCTTGCCCCAACAAAGTCGGGGGCGGCATGCTCCTTCCAGGCGGATGCTTTGAATGCTTCGGCTCTTCGTGCCTTCGTGGTTCAATTTTGTGAAGGATCGAGAAAGACCCGACGCGCCAACCGAACAGCTTGCATTTGATGGCCGCCGGATGGATCATCTGGGGAGAGACCTATTTTCGGAGGCTCGTGACGCCATGGACGCCATCTCGCCTGAACTGCTGGAAATCCTCGTCTGCCCGGAGACGCGACAGAAGGTGCGGCCGGCCGAGCCGGAGGTGCGCTCGCGGCTCGTCGCGCTGCAGGAGGCGGGCAGCCTGACCAACCGCGCCGGGCGCAAGGTCGAAGGCAAGATCCAGGACGTGCTCGTGCGCGAGGACGGCCAGTTCGCCTACCTGATCGTCGACGGCATCCCCGTCATGCTCATCGAAGAGGCCATCGCGCTGAAATAAACGGCGCCGGGTCGAAGACCCGGCCTACCGCCCCCCCCTTCTTTTGGTTTAAAATAGAAACGTGGAGGGCCGCGATGGCGTTTTGGTTCAAGGACACGCCGCGGCAGGATTCCGGGTTTGCGCTGGACGAGGGATGGTTTGCCGACGAGTTCGGGCCGCAGCGCAGGCGGATGGTGGAGGAACAGGTTTGGATACGCGGCGTGCGCGAGCCCCGGGTGATCGAGGCGATGGCGCGCGTGCCGCGCCACGAGTTCGTCCCCCCCGACCAGATCGATCGCGCCTATGACGATTGCCCGCTGCCGATCGGCCACGGCCAGACGATTTCACAACCGTTCGTCGTCGCGAAGATGACGCAGCTGGCGCTGACGCGGAGCCCGGCGCGCGCGCTCGAGATCGGTGTCGGGTGCGGCTACCAGACGGCGATCCTGCTGGCGGCCGGCGCAACGGTCGAGGGGATCGAAATCATCGAAAGCCTCGCCAGGGGCGCGCACGCCACGCTGACGCGGCTCGGCTGCAAAAACTTCACCATCCACGTCGGCGACGGGTTCGAGGGGTGGCCCGACGGCGCGCCGTACGACGCGATCGTGCTCGGCGCGGCGCCGGTCTTCGCGCCCGAGCCGCTGCTGGCGCAGCTGGCCGACGGCGGCCGGATGGTCGCGCCATTGGGGTACCCCGAGGACCAGCGGCTGTGGGTGATCACGCGCGAGGGGGACCACTACGGGCGCGAGGAGATCTTCCCCGTCCGGTTCGTCCCGATGATCGGCAAGGCGCGCGGCGATTAGCGTGGGTGATGTAATCGGGGTTGGTTCGATTACGATTACGGTGCAAGAGGTGGAATTGAATACAAATCGCGGACGATTTTCCTCACACAGAGATCGCAGAGAACCAGAGGGCGCAGAGAAAATCCAATGATATCGGAACCGCGTCAGCGGTTCGACGTTCAAAGCCGTGGGTTGCCGATTCTGTTTTCGAATCGGCAACCCACGGTGGCGGCAACAATCGCGCCGAACCGAATACTCGGTTCGACAATCGCGCGCGACGGTCTTGTCGAACCGGCAAACCGGTTCGGGTTGATGCGACCCTGACCGTGGGTTGAATCGCGAAAACGGCGATTCAACCCACGGCTTTGGAGGTCGAACCGCTGACGCGGTTCTTGGTGACGGCAATTTGGTTCTGGCTGCGCCAGGTTACGATTACAAGCACGACGCACGACGCACGATTAACAGTGGTCTCAAGCGCGCTTGTTACACTTGGGCGAGGGCGTGCGCCAATGCCTTCTCGGCGATCGCGCGGCCGATGGCGATCGAGGCGGTCGCGGCGGGCGACGGCGCGTTGAGGACGTGGATCATCCGCTCGGCCTCCAGGATCCGGAAATCGTCGACGAGCTTGCCGGAGGCATCGACCGCCTGCGCCCGGACGCCCGCGCCGCCGGGGGCGAGGTCTTCGGGTTCGATCTCCGGCATCAGCCGGCGCAACGCATGGACGAACGCCCGCTTCGAGAGCGAGCGGTACGTCTCGGCCGCGCCGACGCGTATGAACTTCATGCCCATTTTCCAAAAGCCGGGAAACGCAATCATGTCGGCGATGTCGGCGGGCGAGACGTCGAGCCAGCGATAGCCCTCGCGCCGCAGCGCGAGGACGGCGTTGGGGCCGGCCTCGACCGAGCCGCCGATCATGCGCGTGAAATGGACGCCGAGGAACGGCAGGCGGGGGTCGGCGACCGGGTAGATCAGGTTGCGCACGAGCGCGCGGCGCTCAGGGCGCAGCGTGTAATACTCGCCGCGGAACGGGATGATGCGCAGACCGGGGTCGAGGCCGCACAGGCGCGCCACGCGGTCCGATTGCAGGCCGGCGCAGTTGATCAGGGTCCGCGCCCTCACCTCGCCCAGCGTGGTCTGCAGGATGAGTTCGCCCGGTTTGCGCGCGACCCCGAACAGCCGCGTGCCGGTAAAGATCCGCGCGCCCGCGGCCGCCGCCACGCGCGCCATCGCCTGGCTGACGACCGAATAATCGACGATGCCGGTCTCGGCGACGTGCAGGGCGGCGATCCCGGCGGCGTGCGGCTCGAGCTGGCGCAGGCCGGCCGGGTCGAGCCGCGCGATGCCGGTCAGGCCGTTGGCGCGGCCGCGGCGCTCGAGCTCGTCCAGGAGCGCCAGCTCGCCGTCGCGCGTGGCGACGACGACCTTGCCGCAGCGCTCGTGCGGGACGGCGTGCTCGGCGCAGAACCGGTACATCGCCTCGCGCCCCTCGACGCAGTTGCGGGCCTTGGCCGAGCCGGGCCGGTAATACAGTCCCGAGTGGATGACGCCGCTGTTGTGGCCCGTCTGGTGGGCGGCGAGCTTGTCCTCGGCCTCGAGGACGGCGACGGAGCCGGTCCGCTCGGCAAGGGCCATCGCCGTGGCAAGGCCGACGATCCCGCCGCCGACGATCGCGATCTCGAACGCGTGAGAAGAAGGAGCCATCCGAATTCCTCGGCCAGTTTCCTCATTGTTTCATCAGGGCGGCCCGGATGGCAATTTTTTGAAGGCCGCGCCGGGGTTCTCCCGGGACTTGCTCACAAAAAGGCAACTCTTGCTCAACAATTCTTTCACGCCGAACGGGCCGGTTCAGGACAAGGACTTCAGGACCCGATTGTCCCGAAATGAAACCATCCTCATTGCGTCGCAAACCCGCTTGAAACAACTGGCCTTATCGCGGCGCGGAGGGGCGCCGGCGCATGAGGCCCGGCCGGCCGTGACGCAGTTGTCGAGTTGGGGCCGATATAAACGGATCGGCACACAACGTGCGGGGAAGGCCCCAGGCGCCCACCACGCCGAGATGAGAAAAACTATGTCTCGACCTGAAATTCGAGCCGTTCCGACATGCATCAGGGTCGTAGCCATGGAGGATCGTTATGCGGACCCAACCTTGCATCCGAGGACTCTTTCTGGCCGTGATCATGACCGCCACGGCGGCGGCCGGCCCGATCCGGTCGGATGATTTCAGTTCGACAACGCTCGACACAAATCTCTGGACGGTGGTGAACCCGCTCGGGGACGGCTCCTGCCGGATGACGGGGACCCAACTGGCGCTGACGATCCCGGCCGGCGCGCACATCGTCAATGGCGTCACGAACCAATCCATCCGCGCACTGCAGACGGTCGACGACGCCAACTTCGGCCTCGAGATCAAATTCGAGTCGCCGGTCTCGGCGCCGACGGGCACGATCGTCATGCAGGGGGTGCTCGTGCAGGAATCGGCGACCAAGTTCATGCGCCTGGGCTTCGACAGCCTGGGCGCCTCGACCCGCCTCTACGGCTGCTATTTCAACGGCGCCAGCAGCACGGTCCTGATCGCCAGGACGATCTATTATTCGCCGACGCAGCCGCTGTACCTGAAGCTGCAGCGAGCCGGCACAAAATGGACCATCTCGCACAGCATCAACGGAAGCACATGGATCACGGACGGGAGCTTCAAGGCGCCGCTGGTCATGAGCGCGATCGGGCCGTTCGTGGGGAGCCAGGGGACGGGCGTGCCGGGCTTCACCGGCGTGTTCGATTACTTCTTCGACGCCCAGTCGCCGATCAGCCCGGAGGACGCCAAGACGCTGACGGTGGCGACGGCCGGCTCGGGGAGCGTGGCGACGAGCCCGACGCTGACGGCGTACCCGATCGGGACGACGGTGACGCTGACCGCGCAGCCGTCGGCATGCTGGAGCTTCGACCACTGGTCGGGCGACGCCGGCGGTACGGCGAACCCGGCCCGCATCGTGATCGACGCCAACAAGCTTGTCACCGCGACGTTCGCGGAATTCATCGGCGACATCGCGATCCAGGCCGGCCGCCGGTCGGCGGTCGTCACCTGGACGACCGACCGACCGGCGACGGGCCGGGTCGATTACGGCCTGACCAGCGCGCTGGAGCTTGGGGCGGCCGGCGACGACACGCTCACGACGCAGCATTCGCTGACCCTGTCCAACCTGGCCGACGCAACCACGTATCTCTGCCGGATCACCTCGACGGCGGAGACGGGCGAAGCCCAAAGCGCCGAGCTGTCGTTGACGACGCCCACGCTCGTGGATTACACCCTGACGGTCGGCGCCGACGGCGGCGGGACGGTGACGCTCAGCCCGGACCAGGCGTCGTATGCGGCGGGCACGAGCGTCACGCTCACGGCGATCGCGAATGCCGGCTGGCGGTTCTCGGGGTGGAGCGGCGGCCTGAGCGGCCCGGCCAACCCGGCGGCCATCGCGATGACCACGAACACCACGGTCGCGGCGCTGTTCGAGCCGTTCACGATCACGATCGACGCGTTGGACCTGACGACCAACAGCGCGCAGATCGTCTGGTCGACGAACTTCCCGTCGACCGGGGTGGTCGACTTCGGCCTCACGACCGACTACGAGCTCGGCCAGGTCGCGTGCGGCGACCTCGGCGCGCAGCACACGGCGACCATCTCGGGGATCGACACGAGCCAGACGCACCACTACCGGATCGTCGCGCGCGACGAGGGCGGGTGCACGGCTTCGACCGGCGACCTGACGCTGTTCCTTGAGCCGGGCGGGATCGTGTCGGACGACTTCAGCCAGGCGAGCCTCAACCCGTTCTGGACGTTCGTCAACCCGCTCGGCGACGGCTCGTACGCGCTGACCGGAACCCAGCTGACGATCAGCGTCCCGCTGGGGACGTCGCACGACGTGTGGTCGACGGGGATCGACGCGCCGCGCGTCATGCAGGCGGCCGACGACGGCGATTTCGGCGTCGAGGTCAAGTTCGAGTCGGCGCCGTCGGCGAAATACCAGATGCAGGGGATCCTCGTCGAGCAGGACGCGACGCATCACCTGCGGTTCGACTTCTACAGCGACGGAACGCGGCTGTACGCCTACGCGGCGTACATCACCGACACCGCCGCGACGACCCGCATCCTGAAAACGATCGCCGCCTCCAACCCGATCTGGCTGCACGTCACGCGCTCGGGCGAGGACTGGCTGATGGAATACTCGGCCGACGGCGCGAACTGGTCGAGCGCGGGGCTGTTCACGCAGGCGTTCACGATGACGTCGATCGGGCCGTTCGCCGGCAACTTCTCGGGGCCGGCCTACACGGCGGCGATCGATTACTTCTTCAACGACGCCGCGCCGATCGTGCCCGAGGACGGCCCGGGCCTGTCGCTGACCGTCAACACCAGCGGCCAGGGGACGGCGCTGCGCACGCCGGACAAGAGCTCGTACACGACGGGCGAGGTCGTCGAGGTCGCGGCGGCCGCGGCGCCGTCGTGGCGCTTCGCCGGGTGGAGCGGCGACACGACCGGCACGCTCAACCCCGTCCCGGTGACGATGACGCGCGACTGGGCAATGACCGCCAACTTCCAGCAGTTCATCGTCGACCCGCGCGCGAGCGCGCAGGAAAACGCCGCGACGATCACGTGGACGACGCCGGAGCCGGCGACGAGCCGCGTCGACTACGGCCCGACGGCCGACTACGGCACCACGGCCCAGGACGCCGCGCTCGCGACGACGCACTCGCTGACGCTCGCCCCCCTGGCCGAGGGGACGCTCTACCATTACCGGATCGCCTCGGCCGACGCGGGCGGGACGGCGACCTCGAGCGCGGACATGACGTTCTCGACCGGCTCGTCGGCGGCGATCGTGTCGGACGACTTCTTGGGCGCGACGCTCAAGCCGATATGGACGTTCGTCAACCCGCTCTCGGACGCGACGCTGACCATGACGGGGACGCAGGCGCGGATCGACGTCCCCGCCGGCACCCACGAGCTGTGGACGAGCGGCATGATGGCGCCGCGGCTCGAGCAGCAGGTCGCCGACGCCGCTTTCGAGATCGAGGCGAAATTCGAGTCGACGCTGAGCGCGGCGTACCAGGAAATGGGGGTGTTCGCCAGGGAAAGCGCGAACAAGTTCCTGCGGATCGAGTTCTACCATGACGGGTCGCGGACGCACCTGTACGCGGCGGCGCTGCTCAACGGCTCGCCGACCACCTTCTTCGACAAGACGATCTCCACCGGCAATCCGCAGCTGCTGCGGGTCGGGCGCGCCGGCGACACCTGGACGGTCTCCTACCAGACCGAATCGGCGGGCTGGACGGCGGGCGGGTCGTTCACGTACGCGATGGCCGTCGCGGCCGTGGGGCCGCACGCCGGCAACCTGGGGGCGGCCAACACCGTCATCATCGATTACTTCTTCAACACCGCCACGCCGATCTCGCCCGAGGACAACGCATCCTACTCGCTGACCGTGAACGTGAACGGCAACGGGAGCGTGACGAGGGAGCCGGATCAGTCCGCCTACCAGGCGGGCGAGGTCGTGACGCTGACGGCGATCCCCGGCGACGCGACGACGCAGTTCGCGGGGTGGTCGGGGGCGCTGACCGGCAGCCAGAACCCGGCGCAGCTGACGATCCAGGGCGACAGCGCGGTGACGGCGAATTTCGCGCCATCCAGCGCGACGACGTTCGACATCTGGTACGGCGACACCCAGCGGTTCGGGCAGATCGGCAAGCCCCAGGTGTGGGTCGACGTCCTGGGCACCGTCAGCGACGGCGACGGGATCTCGGCGCTGACCTACTCGCTCAACGGGGGCGAATACAAGGCGCTGTCGGTCGGCCCCGACGGCCGCAGGCTCCAGGGGGCCGGCGACTTCGACGTGCAGTTGGCGTTCACCGAACTGGCGGCGGGAACCAACACGATCGTGCTGCGGGCGGTCGACAGCCTCGGCAACGTCACCCTCAAGACCGTCACGGTCGACTACATCGACGGGGTGATCCCGGACACGAACCTGAGCGCGCAATGGACCACGACGACGCTGCTCACCGAAACCGTGCAGCCGGTCGACGGGCGCTGGTCCTCGAGCGACGCGGGGGCGAAGAACGGGACGATCGGATACGACCGGCTGATCGCGATCGGCGACATGAGCTGGACCGATTACGAAATCACGGTGCCGATCACCGTGCACAGCTGGGATCCGGCGGGCATCGGCGGGATCAACGGCTACCCGGGCGCGGGGTTCATCCTCCGCTGGAACGGCCACACGAACGACCCGCCGGTGGCGACGCAGCCGCTCAGCGGCTGGAACCCGTTCGGCAACGTCGTCTGGTATCACTGGGACGACGGCGGCGGGGTGTCGAGCACGTTCGAGGATGGCAACCTGAACGACACGAGCGGCCAGGTGCTGCAACTCAACGTCCCCTACATCTACAAAGTCCGCGTCGAGACGGTCCCGGGGGTGGGGACGCTCTACAGCAAGAAGGTGTGGCCGCAGGCGAGCGTCGAGCCGACGAGCTGGACGAAGCAGGCGTACGGCGTCACCGCGGTCGGCCACGGCTCGATCCTGTT
Source organism: Candidatus Sumerlaeia bacterium (assembly GCA_039683515.1). Classification (GTDB taxonomy): domain Bacteria; phylum Sumerlaeota; class Sumerlaeia; order MVZB01; family MVZB01; genus JAJFUE01. Next base: position 70,972 of record JBDKRG010000003.1, read on the forward strand.
CCTCGCGCACTGGACGCAAATGACGGTCGGCGACATTACGATCCGGTCGACGGTCGCGCCGATCAACTCGATATCGGTCAGCGCGGGGACCAGCCAGGCGGCGATCAGCTGGCAGACGACGCAGCCCCGAACGAGCGTCGTCGATTACGGCCTGACGGCGGCGTACGAGCTGGGGCGCGTCAGCGACGCCACGCTCCGGACGAGCCACACGCTCAGCCTGGGGGGGCTTGCGCAGGGGACGCTGTATCACTACCGGATCTCGGGCGCGGCCGCCGACGGGACGACCGAATCGACGAGCGACATGACGTTCCAGTCGGCCACCGCGCAGACGATTCGGTCGGACAACTTCAACGCGACGGCGCTCGACGCCTCGATCTGGACGTTCGTCAACCCGGTCGGCGACGCGACGCTGACGATGAACGGCTCGGAGGCGCAAATCTACCTGCCGGCCGGATCGGACCACGACGCCTGGACGGCCGGCAACCGGACCGGCCGCCTGATGCAGCCGGCCAATGACGGGGATTTCCAGATCGAGGCCGGATTCACCTCGAGCCTGACGGCCACCTATCAGTTCCACGGCCTTATCGTGGAACAGGACGCCACGCATTACCTGCGATTCGACGCCGTGCGCAGCGGCGGCTCGGTCTACGCCTACTGCGCCCAGCTAAGCGGCACAAGCGTCTCGACGAAGCTGAACCGGGCCATCCCCGCCGCCGCGCCGCTGCATCTGAGGGTCGGCCGCTCCGGATCGACGTGGACGTACGATTACTCCACGGACGGGACGACGTGGACGCGGGCGGTCAGCTTCAACGCGGCCCTGACGGTGACGAAGGTCGGCGTCATGGTCGGCAACGCCGAGGGGAGCAGTTCGCCGGCCTACGCCGGGCGCATCGATTACTTCAACAACACGGCCGCGCCGGCGCAAAATTAGGGCGGGGTTCGTCATGGCGCCCACAGTCACCATTGGCCTGCCGGTCCACAACGGCGAGCGTTTCCTGGCCGAGGCGATCGAGGCCGTTCTCGGCCAGACGTTCCATGACCTCGAGCTGATCATCTCGGACAACGCCTCGACGGACGGCACGGAGCCGATCGCGCGCCGCTATGCCGGCGCCGACCCGCGCGTCGTCTACGTGCGCGGCCCGGCCAACCGCGGCGCGGCGTGGAATTACAACCACGTCGTCGAGCTGGCCCGCGGCAGGTACTTCAAGTGGCAGGCCCACGACGACCTGATCGATCCGACCTACATCGAGAAATGCCTCGCCGTCCTGGAACGGGACCCGGGGGTGGCGCTCGCTTACGGCCTGACGCGGTTCATCGACGAGAACGGGCAAACCATCGGGCAGTGGGACGACCGGCTTCACCTGAGCGCCGCGACCGCGCACGAACGGCTGGGGCTCATGCTGGCGAGGGCCGGAATGTGCAACACCGTCATGGGGCTGATGCCCACCGGCGTCCTGCGGCGCACGCGCGGGATCGACCGGTTCCGCGGATCCGATTACGTGCTCCTCGCCGAATTGGCCATGCTCGGCCGGATCGCCGAGATCCCGGCCGCCCGGTTTTACCGGAGGATTCACGCGGGATCGTATCAGCGGGCCAACCGGACCGGCCGTGCGATTCAGCGCTGGCTCGACCCGAGCCTCGACGGCGAGCCGCGGCTGGCGGGCGTCCGGCTGTGGCTGGAATTCGTCCGTTCCGTGTGGCGGATGGAGCTGGCCCCCGCCGAGCGGCTGGCCTGCCTGTGGGCGGTGCGCCAGTGGCCCAAGGCCAGGCTGCGCGACATGCTCGGCCGCTGCCGACGGCACGCCTTCTCCTCAATCCAGGGTTTCCTGCAAATGCCTTAGTCCCTCCGCATCAGACGCTGCCGGAGAATTCGGGTTCCCCGCTCACGACGCGCGGCTGCGGGATGGGGATGATGAAGCTCCCGCCGCGGTCGAGGTATTCCTTCTGCGCGGCGATGATTTCATCGGCGTAATTCCAGGCCAGCAGGAGCACGCAATCGGGCATGTCCTGGACAAGCCGCTCGGGCGGATGGATCGGCAGGCGGCTGCCGACCGTGTAGAAGCCGTGCTTGTGGGGGTTGCCGTCGACGGCGTAATCGATAGTTTCGCGGCCGAGGCCGAGGTAACAGAGCAGCGTCGTGGCCATGCCGCCGCCGGCCCCGTACGCGACAATGCGTCCGCCCCGGCTCTTTTTCCGGCCGATCAGGGCAAGCAACTCGTTCCTGTTTTCGGCCATGCGCGACACGAAACGCCTGTAATAATCGGGCCGGCCCATCCCGCCGGCGTCCTCGCCGTCCAGAAGCCGGCGCACGGCGGCGTCGGGGCCGGCCTCCAGTTCGAACGTGGCGCGCAGGGAGCCGCCCATCACGTCCGGAAGCATGCGCACGCCGTTCATGCCGAGGCCGTGGCGGCGGAACAGGCCGTCGAGCGCAGTGGCCGAGAAGTAACCGACGTTGCCGTGATAAATCATGTCCCAGACGCAATCGTCGATCATTCGGCCCAGGTACGGCGACTGGATCACGACCGCGCCCCCCTCGCGCAGAAGCATCCTCACGCCGGCCGCAAAATCGTCCGGGTTTTCAACGAGGTTGATCATGTTGTTGGCGATGATCACGTCGGCGCGCCTCCCCTCGGCGCGGAGCCGGGCGGCCAGGGCGGCGTTGAAGAACTCGCAGACGGTGGGGACGCCGACCCGCTCGGCCTCCCGCGCCGGCCCAAGGGCGGGGTCGATGCCGAGCACGTCGATGCCGCACGCGGCGAATTCCCTGAGCATGTAGCCGTCGTTGCTTCCGATCTCCATCACGAGGCTGCCGGGACCGAGATTGCGGCGCCGGATCAATTCGTCGGCGCACTCGGCCGACAGCCTCACCATCGACGGGATGAGCGAGCTGTAATAATGGTAATCGGGGCGATAGATCATCGAGGGCGGCGCGGCGCGCCCGAGTTGGACGAACGTGCAATCGTGGCAAAACATCAGCTCGATGGGGAAGGCCGGCTCGGGCAGGTCCAACTCGTCTTCGGCGATCAGGTTTTCGGCGAGCGGAACCGATCCGAGCGACAGGAAGGTTTCTATGTTTTCGCCGCCGCACGAGCGGCAACGGGTGATGATTTCTTCCATGACGATTCATTCCTCTTCCTCGAGGATGATTTTGCGGCCGTAAAAGGCCTCGGCGTATTTCGTGGAGCAGTTGCATTCGACGCCGCGCAGCCGCATCAGCCCGCGAAACACCTCGGGCTCAAACCACGGCTTGCGGGCTTGCGAGGGGAAACACCGCATCAGGCAATCGATTTTCCGCGCGACCAGGTCTTCGGCGGCGGGCACGAACACGTTCGGCGCGCCGAGGTCGCCGTCGTACTTGGGGATCTCGTATTCGAGGATCTGGTGGTGACGCCAGGTGTTCCACGTCAGCTCGCTGACCAGCCGGTGGTCCTGGTGCAGGTCGCCGCGGCAGTGGGTCAGGATCAGGCCGGGTTGGATCTTCGCCTTGAGATCCTCGAAGAGATCCTTGATCACCGCGCCGGTGTAGGGGAAAAACCCGTCGCGGAATTCGTGAAGCTGGATCGAGCGGCTGGCGAACCCGGCGGTGAATGCCTCGGCACTCGCGCGGGCCTCGTCGCGGCGCGCGCCGCTGGCCGAAAAAACGATCCAGTGGACCTGCGCGCCGGGGAACCGCCGGGCCAGCCCGAGCACGGTCGCGCCGCAGCCGATTTCAATGTCGTCGGCGTGGGCGCCGACGCAGAGGATGGTGTCGAGTTTCGACAGTTCCATGTGCTATCCCATTCGTGCCCGTGCTCGTAATCGTGATCGCGAATCACCGATGCCCTGGGTTTCTCGATTTGCGATTACGAGCGCGAAAATTTATTCAGCCGCACTTCGCACATTCAATAATTCACTCGGGGTATGCGTCCCGGACCCGTTCTTCCACAGTTCCCACGGGGCCCGGCCGTGGCTGTACATATCCTCGAACTCCTGCTTGTCCTTGAACGTGTCCATGCACTGCCAGAAGCGCTCGTAATGGAACGCGTGCAGGCGCTTCTCGTCGATCAAGCGCTGGAACGGCTCGGCCACGAGTTCCTCGCCCTCGTTCATGTAGTCGAAGATCTCCGGGCGCATCGCGAAGAAGCCGCCGTTGATCCAGACGTCGGACTGGTGGACATCGCGGATCGCGGTCACCTGGCTCTTCGCGTCGAACTGGACGAGGTGGAAACTGGTGCACGGCCGCACGCACAGGAAGCTCGCCACCGACTCGGGCCGGCGCTGGAAGTCGCGGATCATGAGGCGCAGGTCGAGGTCGGTCAGCGCGTCGCTGTAGTTGGCGAGGAACATCGGCTCGTCCTGGACGTACCGGCGCACCATGCGCAGCCGCCCGCCGATGTTGGTCTCCATCCCCGTGTCGATGAACGTGATCGTCCAGTTGTCGATGTCGCGGTTGAGCAGGTGGACCTGCTCGCCGCCGCCCGGCCTGAGCACGAAGTCGTTGGACAGGCACTCGTTGTAGTTCAGGAAGTAGTTCTTGATGTAATCGGCCTTGTAGCCGAGGCACAGGATGAAATCGGTGTGGCCGAAATGGGCGTAGTACTTCATCACGTGCCACAGCACGGGGCGGTACCCGATGCAGATCATCGGCTTGGGGATCTGCTCGGAATAATCGCGCAGCCGCATCCCCTTGCCCCCGCAGAACAGGACGACTTTCATGGCATAACCTCCTCGATTGCGGATTGCGGAATGCGGAATGAAAATCCGAAATCCGCAATCCGCAATCCGCAATTACTCATAGACGGTTATCTCCGGGATCGGGACGACGAACCGGCCGCCCCAGTCGCGGATGTACGCGTTCTGCTCGATAATCTCGTCCTTGAAATTCCACGGCAGGATGAACAGGTAATCCGGCCGCGCCTGGCGGATCATGTCGGGGTGATGGATCGGGATGCGCGTGCCGGGGAGGAACTTGCCCTGCTTGAACGTGTTGCGGTCGACGGTGAAGTCGATGAAGTCGGTGCGGATGCCGCAGTAGTTCAGGAGCGTGTTGCCCTTGCCGGGGGCGCCGTAGCCGACGACCGTCCGGCCCTCGCGCCGCGCCTCGATCAGGAAGGAGAGGATCTTGCGCTTGGTCTCCTTGACCTGCTCGTCGAAGGCGCTGTAGGCGGCCAGGGTGTCGAGGCCGGCCGCGGTCTCCATCGCGCGCATCTCGAGGACGCGCTCGCAGACGGGCTTGGAGTTGTCCTCGGCATGGCGGCCGTAGATCCGGAGCGATCCGCCGTGCGTCGGCAGTTCCTCGACGTCGAACAGGGTGAGGCCGTGGCGGGCGAAGATCTTCTCGGCCGTCATGAACGAGAAATACGAGAAGTGCTCGTGGTAAATCGTGTCGAACTGGTTCTCGCGCATGAGGCGCAGCAGGTGCGGGAACTCCATCGTGAGCACCCCGGCCGGCTTGAGCGCGATCTTCATCCCGGCGACGAAATCGTTGAGGTCGGGGACCTGCGCCAGGACGTTGTTGCCGAGGAGCAGGTCGGCCTGGAGGCCCTCGTTGACGAGTTCCCTGGCCGTGGCCACGCCGAAGAAATTGATGATCGTCGGCACGCCGCGCTCGATGGCGACCTTGGCGATGTTGCGCGCGGGCTCGACGCCGATGGCCGGGATCCCCTCCTTGACGAAGTGCTGGAGGAGGTAGCCGTCGTTGCTGGCGATCTCGACGACGAGGCTGCGCCGGTCGAGCCCGAACCGGCGGGTGGCCATCTGCGCGTAGCGGCGCGCGTGCTCGACCCAGCTGTCGGCGTAGGACGAAAAATACGCGTATTCGGTGAAGATTTCCTCGGCCGAGACGAACTCGTCGAGCTGCGCCAGGAAGCACTGGTCGCAGATGTAGACGTGCAGCGGGTAGAACGGCTCCATCCGCATGAGCCGGTCGGCCGGCACGTAGCTTTCGCACAGCGGCGACATGCCCAGGTCGACGAGGGTGTGGTAGAGCGTCGCGCCGCAGAACCGGCAGGACGGCGCGCCGCCGGCCGGGTCGCGCTCGGCGCGCCGGGTTTCCTCGGACGGTCGTGTGAGTGTTGACATGCCTCAGGCCTCCATCAGTTCGGGATTGAGATTCATGGCGTGGAGCCGGTCGCGGATCTCGTCGCGGTAGACGGGGTTCATGACGATCACGGTCGCGGGGCGGTCCTGCGCGAGCTCGTCGGGCGCCAGGATCCGGTGGCCGGTTCCGGCCAGGTAATGGCCGCGCTTGTTGGGGTTGATGTCGACGACGCCGCCGATTTCGTCCCCCGCGCCGACCATGTTCAGGAACCCGACCGCCTTGGCGCCGGCGCCCCACGCGACGACGCGGCGGCCCTCGGCGCCCCACTGCGCCAGCCGCTCGCGCCAGCCGCCCACGCGGCGCTCGAACTCGGCGCCGAAGGCCCGGACCTGGGAGGCGATCGCGGCCAGTTCGTGCCGGCGCAGGGGTCGCCCCTCCTCGTTGCCGCCGGCAAGGGCGTCGATGCACAGGAACTGGCCGGCGTAGCCCTCGGCCAGGCGCGCGATCCGGAACCCCCGGTCGCAGAAGATGCGCGCCAGGGAGGCGGCGCTGAAGTACGAGCAGTGCTCGTAGATGATGTCCCACACCGACAGGCCGCGCAGGATGAACTCGACGTTGGGGACCTCGGCGTAGACGACCGCGTCCCGCCGCCCGCCGATCGCGGCGCGGATCATCGAGACGAACCGCGCCGGCTCCGGCACGTGCTCCAGGACGTAGCGGCTGCAGACCAGGTCGCCGCCCACGCAGCCGTATTTCTGCGAGAACATGTCGCGCACGAACGTCACCGGCCGGCCGGCCGGATCGAGCTCGCCCTCGTAGCTCGGGTCGAAGCCGACGCCGCGGTTGCCCCCCGCCTCGCACAGCATGCCGAGGAAATCGCCCTTGCCGCAGCCGATGTCGACGACGGTCTTGTCGCGGATCCCGTACGACTCGACGAGGCGCTCCACCAGCCGCCGGGTGTATTCCTGGAAGACGTCCGAGTAGTGGAGCGAGTTGTCGTAGGCGGTGTCGTAGACGAGCAGGGCGGGGTCGAACGCCTCGTTCCAGATGAAGCTGCAATGCGGGCAGAACGCGAGCCGGACCGGTCCGCGGGCGGAGGCGCGGGCGGCCTCAGGGGTCTCGAACTGGCGGCCGATGAGGACCGGCATGGCGGCCAGGCTCATGAACGCCGAGCCCTCGCCGGCGCAAACGGGGCACGCCGGCCGGGCCGGGCGCGCCGCCCGCCCCGTCGCGGCGGCTTGTGCGGATGGCTTCATCGCAGCACCCTCGTTTCGGCATGGACGCCGAGGCGCGCCAGCTCGCGCGCGATCTCGTCGCGGTAGACCGGGTTCATGACGATGACCAGGTCGATCGGCTTGCGGCGCAGCCACTCGGGCGAGACGATCGGCGGCGCGCAGCCGGGCATGTATTTGCCGTGCTTGCGCGGGTTGATGTCGACGACCGCCTCGATCTCGTCGGCCAGGCCGAGCGTGGCAATAAAGCCCACGGCCTTCGAGCCCGAGCCCCACAGCACGGCGCGCCGGCCGCGGCGGTGGAGCGAGCGGATCTCCGCGCGCCAGCGGCGAATCTCCCGGGCGGCGCGTTCGGCAAAGGCGTCGACGGCGGCGGCGAGCCCCGCCATCTCCTCGCCCTGGTCGACCGGCCCGCCGCAGCCGTCGGGGCGCGCCTCGATGACGAGGTACTGGTCGCCGTAGACGCGCTGCAGCCGCAGGGCGTCGAAGCCGTTGTTCCTGAACAGGTTCTCGAGGCTGAGCATCGTGAAATACGAGCAGTGCTCGTAGTAGAGGTCCCAGAACGCGCCCTCGATCAGGATGCGCTCGAGGTCGGGGACCTCGAAGCCGAGGACGACGTCGTCGCGCCCCTCGAGGTTGCGCCGCAGCATGGCGAGGAAATCGGCGACGGGGCCGATGTGCTCGAGCGTGTGGCGGCAGCAGACGAAATCGGCGGCAACGTCCCGGTGCGCCTCGCCGTAATTCTCGGCGCGGAACTCGACGCGCTCGCCGGCGGGGCCGCGGCCGGCCACGTAGGCCGGATCGAAGCCGATGCCGCGGTTGTTCCCCATCGAGCAGATCAGCGCGAGGAACTCGCCCTTGCCGCAGCCGATCTCGAGGATGCGCCGGTCGCGCAGGCCGTAGCGCTCGATCCAGTCGCCGGCCAGCCAGCGCGCGTACTCGCCGAACGTCGGCGAGGCGCCCTGCGTCTCCTCGTACTGCGCCGAGTAGTCGAGCAGCTCGGGCCGGAACGCGGTGTTGGCGACGAAGCCGCACTCGAGGCACAGCGCCAGCTCGAGCCGGCCGCGGGGCTGCGCCAGCGCGGTCTCGCGGTCGGGCATCTGCAGGCACGCGTGCGCCGGGACGGAATCGACCTCGTAGAAGTCCTTCCACGCGCGGCCGCCGCACGCCGGGCAGGCGATCCGGTCGCGGGCGGCCTCGCCGAGGGCGCGCTCGGATGTGGTCGGCTGCTGGTTCATGGCGCCTGATCCAATCCGGGCTTGAACGCCGCATCCCCCCCCGACGCCCGGGCTTCCGCCTCGGTCCAGCGGAAGTTCTCGTCGAGCATTCCCTCGCGCAGACGGCTCTGCAGGCACTTGATGCGCATGAAGCGGTGCCCTTCGAGCTGGTCGAGCGTCAGGCCGTGCTTGCGGAACGCGCGGTAGAGCTCCTCGACGCCGGCCGCGACGTTCCACCCCGGCGCGAAGTCCGGGACGAGCCGCTTGATCTTGCCGAAGTTGACGCGGTAGCAGCGGCGGTCGGGCTCGGCGCCCTCGGCGAACTCGATCCGGCTGCTCGGGACGACGGCCCGGACGAACTCGGCGACCTCGCGGATCTGGTAGTTCTCGCCGTCGCGGCCGACGTTGAACGCCTCGTTGTGGACGGCGTCGACGGGGGCCTCGGCCACGGCGAGGAACGCGCGGCAGATGTCCTGGACGTGCACGAGCGGCCGCCACGGCGTCCCGTCGCTCTTGATCATCACCTCGCCGGTCGTGAACGCCCAGCCGACGAGGTTGTTGACGACGAGGTCGGCGCGCAAGTAGGGCGAGACGCCGTAGGCGGTCGCGTTGCGCAGGAACGTCGGGTGGAAATCGTCCGTGGCGAGGGCGGCGATGTCGCGCTCCGAGCGCACCTTCGACTCGGCATACGCCGTGACGGGGTGGAGCGGCGCGGTCTCGTCGAGGATGTCCCCGGGGCCCGACGCGCCGTACATGCTGCACGAGGAGGCGAACAGGAACCGGCCGACGCCGGCCTCGCGCGCCGCGAGCGCCAGGTGCACCGAGCCGCGGTGGTTGATCTCGAACGTGATCGCGGGGTCGAGGTTGCCGAGCGGATCGTTCGACAGCGCGGCCAGGTGCATGACGGCGTCGAAACCGCCCAGGTCCTGCGGGGCGATCTCGCGCAGATCCATGCGCAGCGTCGGGGTCGGCGCCGGCGGCGGGCCGAACCCGCACCCCTCGTAGTAGAACGTGTCGAGCCCGACGACCTCGTGGCCGGCGCCCTTGAGGACCCCCGCCAGAACGCTCCCGATGTAACCCTCGTTGCCTGTGACTAAAATGCGCACGGGTGTTCTCCTTTTCTGAAAACTTGCAAAGAAACGAGCAAGGATCAGGCCGCAGCCCGCCTCCTCCGATTCGTGCTCGTGCTCGTGCGTCGTGCGTCGTAATCGTAATCGTAATTCGCTCAATCGCGCGCGTTGATGAGCCGGTTTCTTCGCCCGAAACCTGAAAGTACCGCGCGCCCACGCTTCAATGCCTGAATCGATTGCGATTACGATTACGAGCACGAGCACGACGCACGACGCACGATCACGAGCATGGACATCAACCTTCACATACGGTTCGGCGTTTATTCGCCGCTACCGGCCAACTGTTGCCGCCGAGCCGGTTGGCCGGGGCGCGTCCGACCACGTGGCGCGCAGGCTCGCGATCTCCTCCAGCATCCGCGCGTGCCACATGAGCGGCAGCCAGACGATCGCGATCGCGGCCGCCGCGCACGCCGCCCACGCCAGCGACGGCCCATGCAAATGCAGGAGGCCGTAGCGGCAATACAACCCCGAAACGGTCAGGACCGCGCCGCCGCCGATGAACCACGACGGCCGGCCCAGCAGGTCCGACCATTCCATCACGGTGTTGGCGACGACGAACCGGTAGAGCAGCGGCGTGCGCACCAGCACGCCGACGCCGGAAAACCACAGCGCCGCCGCCTGGAGGCCGTACCTGACGCCGATCGCCACCGACAGCCCCGAAAACAGGGCGTTGAAGATCGAGAAACGCAGGCACGCCCGCGAGTTGCCGGTCGTGACCAGGATCCAGATCGCGATGACGGAAATCGCCTCGGTGGCGGCCAGCGGCGACAGGTAGGTGAAGACCCGCGCCGCGGGGCTCCACTGGTCGCCGAGGTAAATGTGGATCAGCTCGGGGGCGGTCAGGACGCCCACGACGGCGATCGGGACGGTCACGCCGCACGCCAGCAGGATCATCCGCCGGCAGATGTTGCGGTAGCGCTCGGGCTCGTCCTGGACGCGGCACAGCGCCGGGATCGCCACTGACGAGGCCGGCGACGACATCTGGCTGGTCGGCATCAGCGTCAGGCGGTAGGCGCGGTCGAACAGGCCGACGCTCGTCGAGCCGAGTGCGCGCCCGATCAGGATGAGCGGCAGGTTTTCGCAGATGTAATTGAAGAGGGCCGCGGCGGTCAGGCGCCCGCCGAAGCCGAGCATCGGCCCGATGCCGCAGTCGCGCCGGAACCGCCCCGGCCGCCACGGAGTCACGTACCAGACCAGCGCGCAGCCAGCGGCGGCCTCGGCCACGGCCATGCCGACCAACGACCAGTAACCGAATCCCGCGAGCGCCAGGGCGATGCCGGTCGCGATGCGCGCGACCGCCGTCGCGAGGTCGATCGCCACGAGGGCGCGGAACCGCATCTGGCGGCGCAGGATCGCCAGGTGCTGGACGGTCAGGCCGCCGAGGATGAACGTGGCCGCCAGCGCCAGCGTGATGCCCAGCAGCCGCGGCTCGTTGTTGAACCAGGCCAGCAGGGGGGCCAGCGCCGCGACCAGCGCCATCAGGGCCGCGCTCAGCGCCACGTTGACCCAGAACAGCGACGAAACCTGGGCGTGGTTGATCTCGGGCCGCTGCAGCGTGGCCATGGAGAGCCCCGCGTCCTTGAACATCGCGATGAAGCCGGTCACGGCCAGGACCATCGCGATCAGGCCGAAGTCGGCCGGCACGAGCAGGCGCGCCAGCGCCGCCGTCGACCCGAACTGCAGGGCGACCTTGACCGCCTGGGCCATCATCGTCAGCGCGCCGCCGCGCATCGAGCGCCGCTTCAGGTCGGCCTTGAGGTGCTCGGTCCGGAACACCTCGGCGTATTGTTCTTCCTCGGCCAGTCGCAACGTTCCGCTCCGGTCCGTCATTCGAAATTGTGGTTGCCCGCGAGGCGGCGGATGCGCCGCGCGATCCGGCTCCTCAGGCGCCGCCAGCCGACGTGGCTGCGGGGATCGGGCGAGGCCCGCTGCAGCGACCGCGCCAGGCGCCGGCTGATTTCGCGCCACTGCTCGAGCGACGTGATCCCCTGGTTGACCGCGGTCAGCGGCAGGTTCGCCCGGAACTCCTCATCCGTGCGGAACGGGTAATACGGCGAGCGCGCGTCGTCCATGTGCTCCTCGTGGATGAACGGGTAGTACCAGCCGTTGACCCACCCGCGCAGCGCCGCGCGCAGGCCGTAGTCGGAGAACGTCTCCCGGGGGCCGATCGGGCCGAGGTCGTCGTAGACGGCGCGCTTCATCACGTAGCCGCTCCCCTGCACCCAGCAGTTGAGCATCAGCCGGTGACCGTTGAAGACGCGGATCTTCCGGCTCGCGGCGGGCTCGTCGAAGTCGTCGTCGTAAAACCGCCACGCGGCGACGATCCCCAGCCGCGGGTTGGCCTCGTGCGCCGCGACGAGCCGGCGCGCCCAGCCGTCGTCGAGCAGGCAGTCGTCGTCGACCTTGGAAAGGTATTCGCCGTCGGAGTGCGACCAGAACCAGTTGGTCGGCTCGCGCAGCTGCTTGTTCTCGGAGCTGATTTCGAGCCGGTAAAAGCTCGGGTGGTTGGAAAACGCGCGGATGACCTCGAGCGTGTCGGGATGGTCGCCGTTCTGCCAGATCCAGACGCGCATCGTGTCGTCGCACGTCGCCAGCAGCCGCTCCAGCGCCATCTTCGTGTACGCCGGCCGCCTGCACGTGATCATGAGGATGTCGTGGGCGCGCGCGCTCATCGTTGGCCGCCTGTCCGCGATTCAAACCCCGTCAGCGCGTTGACCTGTTGGACGAGCGTCCGCTTCTCGTTCTTCCAGGCGTGCCGCCGGTAGATCGCCGTGGCGCGGGCCAGGACGCCGGCGCCGCGGGCGGGATCGTCGTGGATGCGCGCGATGGCGACGGCGAGGCTGTCGGCGCTGTCGGCGTCGAAATAGAAGATCGAGTCGTCCGGGAAATAGTCGAGGATGCCGCGCGTGCGCGGGACGACGACCGGCTTGCCGGCGCTTAAATACTCGAAGATTCGCGTCGGCAGGTTGATCTCGGTGAACGGCGTCAGCCGGTTCGGGATGACGCCGAGGTCGATCGCCGGGATCGCGGCGGCGATCTGCTCGAGTGGCACGTGGCCGTGGTAGCGGACGCGGTCGCCGAGCCCGCGCCCCCGCACCAGGTCGAGGAACGGCTCGAGCCAGTCGCCCTCGCCGTAGACATCGAACCTGAGGCGCGGGATGCGCCCCTCGAGCCGCCCGATCGCGTCGAGGACGAGGTCGAGGCCGTGGCGATGATAAATCCCGCCGTGAAACATCAGCCTGAATTCGAATGCGGATTGCGGATTGCGGATTGCGGAATTGAAGATTTCCTCCTGCGGCGAGTTCATCAGGATGTGGATCTTTTCGGGCGGGCACCCGCGCGCGACGAACCGGTCGCGGAACGCGACGTTGGGCGTGAAGACCAGGTGCGCGACGCGGATCGAGAGCCGCTCGAGCGCGGCCATCGCCCGGAACGCCCGGCCCGCGGGGCTGATCCCGAACTTGGTCTGATACATCTCCGGGCTCGGGTCGTGCAGGTCGAGGACGACGCGCGCGCCGGCGAGCCGCGCCGGGATCGCGCAGAACACCAGGACGTCGGGCATGTTGTGGACGTGCACGACGCGGTAGCGCCGCCAGGCGTGCAGCGCCGTCAGCCAGATCAGGCCCAGGACCTCGAACCACAGGTAATCCCAGACGTAACGGAGCTTGCCGGCGCGCCGGCGGTCCATCGGCACGCGGTAGACGCTCACGCCGCCCACCTCCTCGCGCGGCGCCTGGCCCGGGCGCCTGAGGCAGACGACGTCGACCGCGTAGCCGGCCTCGACCAGGGCCTCGGCCTCGCGCCGCACCCGCGGGTCCTGCGGGTAATACGAACAGACGAGCATGCCGATGTTGGAGTTCACCTTCATGCAATCGCCTCACAAACTCGTGCTCGTGCGTCGTGCTCGTAATCGTAATCGTAATCGCGCTCCCATCATTTCACCCCCGCCAGCGCCCCGTCGCGCAGCCATTGCTCGAGCACGACGAGGCTGAACAGGATCTTGTGGTTGTCGGCGCGGCCCGACCGGTGCGCCCGCATCAGCTCCATGACCGGATCGCGGCGCAGCAGGCCGTCGTACATGAGCGAGGCCGGGTCGCCGAGCAGATCGCCGATGCGGCCGGCCATCGCCTCGCGGAACCAGCCGCTCACGACGTTGACGGCGAAGCCGCGCTTCCGGCGGCGGAGGACCTCGGCCGGCAGGAAATCGCGGCAGACCCGCGCGTGCAGCCACTTGCGCGCGCCGTGGCGAACCTTGTAGCCGGAGGGGAGGCACTCGACGTACTCGATGATGTCGTGGTCGAGGTACGGCACCCGCACCTCGAGGCTGTGGTGCATCGAGAGCTTGTCGGCGTACATGAGCAGCTCGTCGGGGAGCGAGGAGCGGATTTCGAGGAACTGCAGGCCGCCGAGATCGTCGGTGCCGGCCATGAGCGGCTCGAGGTCGCGCCAGCAGTCCAGGATGCGGTCGCCGGCGCCGCGCGGCAGGACGCCGTCCGCGAACAGCGCGTCGATCCCCTCGCCCGGCATGATCGAGAAGACCTGCTGGTAGTACTCGAGCGTGCCCGGGCGCGCCGCGGCCGCGCCGATCGAATCGAGCCCCCGGCGGATCGCCTCGCCGCCGGAAAACCTTCGCAGCCCCGACTCGACCGGCCCGCGCATCCAGCGCGGCACGGCTCGCCAGTAGCGGCCGTAGGCGACGCCGACGTGGCGCCTGTAGCCGCCGAACAGCTCGTCGGGCCCCTGGCCCATGAGCGCGACCTTGACGTGCCCGCGCGCCAGCGCGCAGACGAAATACATCGGCACGACCGACGGCGTCGCGATCGGCTCCTCGACGATCGACACGATGCGCGGCAGCACGTCCTCGAACGTGGCGCGGTCGATCTGGACGGGGATGTTCGGCGCGCCGAGGATGGACGCGGTGCGCGCGGCGTCGTCCAGCTCGTCGTCGGCGAACGAGCGGCCGAACCCGACCGTGAACGTCTTCCACCCCGCGCCGCGCCGGTTCATGAGCGCCAGGAGCAGGCCCGAATCGAGGCCGCCGCTCAGAAGCAGTCCGAGCGGCACGTCGCTGACCAGCTGGCGCTCGACCGCCTGGCGGTAAAGCTCGAGCAGCCGGTCCTGCGCCTCGTCGACGGAGGGGACGGGCTCCAGCGGCCACGGCCGGTAATGCCACCAGCGCTCGACCCGCATCTGCTCGTGCTCGATCACCAGGCGCGTGCCGGGGGCAAGCTTGCGGATCCCCTGCCAGACCGTGAGCGGCGACGGGGTGTAGCGGTAGCGCAGGAACATGTCGAGCGCCACGGGGTCGATCGCCGGCCGATCGGGGAGGGCCTCGAGGATGGGCCGGATCTCGGAGCCGAAAACGAGGCCGTCGTCGGCGATCGCGTAATAGAGGCCCTTGATCCCGGCGCGGTCGCGCGCCAGGAGGAGCCGCCTCTTCCGCGAGTCCCACAGCGCGATCGCGAACATCCCGTTGAGCCGCTCCAGCACGTCGATCCCCCACTGCTGGTAGCCGTGGATGATCGCCTCGGTGTCGGAGTTGGTGCGGAAATGATGGCCGTGGCTCTCGAGCCGCCGGCGCAGTTCCTTGAAATTGTAAATCTCGCCGTTGAACACGAGCCAGATCCGGCCGCGCGAGTCCGACATCGGCTGGTGGCCGGCCGAAAGGTCGATGATCGACAGCCGCCGGAACCCGAGCCCCAGCGCGCCGTCGAGATGCATCCCCTCGTCATCCGGCCCGCGATGGGCGATCGTGTCGCTCATGCGCGAAATGGCCTGCGCGTCGGCGGGGCGACGGGTTCGATACCAGTACTGGCCGCAGATTCCGCACATAAACCAGGCATTTCACTCCGATTCACGATTACGATTACGAGCACGAGCACGAACGTTTGCGAAAACCTCTTTCATGGCTTAGAGCCTCGGCCCGCTGTGGCGCATGCGGTGGAAAACGCCCGCCGGCAGCACCGCGTGCCGAAGCCGATCGATCTGCTCCCGCCTCAAATACTCGATCACGTCGGGCGGGGCCTTGCGTTCCACGCCCTTCGTCCACGCCCAGAAATAGCCGCCGATCATCATCAGCCCGCCGACGACGAACGGCGGGTGCAGCATGCGGTACGAGCCGGCCGCGACCTGGAAGAGCGGGTGGTAGCCGAGATGGTAGTTGATGATCCCCTTGCGGAACCGGCTGGCGAAGACGTTGCGGCCGCCGGTCGTCACGCGGCCGTAGTGGTAGACCGGCAGGTCGCGCAGCGTGCGCGCCGTCCAGCCGTGGCTGCGCGCCATGATCTCGGCCAGCGCGTCGATCCCGCCGATGTCCATCGGCCGGTAGCCGCCGATGAACTCGAAGCACGAGCGGCGGAAGAGCTGGACGGCGCCGGCCACGCTGTTGTCGCTGATCGCCTGCGGGCGGAATTTCTTGCCGAACTTCTCCATGATCAGCCCGCCGGCCACGCCCAGGCTGGGGTCGCCTTCCATGAACTCGATGAGCCGCTGGAAGTAGTCGGGGTGGAACGCGACGTCGCCGTCGACGTTGCCGATGTACTGGTAGTCGAGCCCCTCGAGCCGCTCGCAGCCGGCGCGGAACGCGGCGACCTTCGAGCCGAAGCCGGGCGTCTCCGAGCCCCGGGCCGTGACCGGCTCGATGAAGCCGAACTTCCTGGCGTAGGCCTGGACGATCTGGCCCGTGCGGTCGGTCGAGCCGTCATCGACGACGACCCACTTGACCGGCCGGTGGACCTGCGAGGCCATCGATTCCAGCGTCAGGCCGATGTGCGACTCCTCGTTGCGCGCCGGGGTCACGATCACGTATCGCGGTTTACGCTCCATGGGCATTCACCTGCGCCTGGGATGGGGGATGGGGCTTCAGCGCCGGCGGGGCGTCGATCGCCTCGCGCAGCCACAGCTCGAGGATGGTCAGCATCCACAGCTTCACGCCCGCGTAGGAGTCGGGCCTGCGCTCGAACGCGCCGCGCTGGCCCGCGATGAACTTCCCGAGCCGCTCGCGCCGGAACAGGTCGCGCCCGAGGATGCCGTCCTCCGAGAGGCAATCCTCCATGACGCCGCGCAGCGGCGGCCGCGCCATCCACAGGCAGGTCGGGAACGAGAACCCCATCTTGGGCCGGTCGAACACCTCCGGCGGGACCATGCCGCGGATCACCTCGGTCAGGAGCCACTTGCCGCGGCCGTTCCTGAACTTGAGCCGCACCGGCAGGCGCGCGGCGAAATCGATGAGTTTTTCGTCGAAGAACGGCACGCGGATCTCGAGCGCGTGCGCCATGCTCATGACGTCGGTGTCGCGCAGGAGGGTGTTGCCGAGGTAGATCAGCTTGTCGAGCCGGCACGCCTCGTCGACGGGATCGAGCGGATCCGGCGAGCGGTAGATCTCCTCGCGCATGTGGCGGCGCACGGTCATCGGCCGCGTCATGATCCGGCCGATCTCGAGGTCGGTGAACAGCGCGCGCACCATCCGGTAGCGGTCCAGCGGCGTCGGCCACGCCCCGAGCATGCCGAACCCGCCGCGCGCCAGCTTCGAGCGCTGAACGCCCAGCGGCATTCGTTCGTAAAGCCCGCGCAGGAGATCGCTCGCGGCCCGCGGCGGCGCCGGCGCGTTGCGCAGCTTCTCGAGCCAGCGCACGGTGTGGTAGCCGGCGAAGAGCTCGTCGCCGCCCATGCCCGACAGGCAGACCGTGATCCGGCGCCGCGCGTGCTGCGAGACGAAATACGTGTTCAGGCCGTCGCTCGAGGGCTGGTCCAGGTGGCTGACGAACCCCGGCAGCGCCCCCGCGACGTCCTCGCCCGTCAGGATGATTTCGTTGTGGTCGGTCCCGTAGCGCTCGGCGACACGGCGCGCGATGTGGGTCTCGTCGAACGCGGCCCGGCCGACGTCGAACCCGATCGAAAACGTCTTGATGTCCGGGACGCCGACGCGCGACATGAACGCCACGACCGTGCTCGAGTCGATGCCGCCCGAGAGGAACACGCCCAGCGGCACGTCGCTGATGAGCTGGCTGCGGACGGCCTCCTCGAGGCGATCGGTCAGTTGTTCGGCCGCCTCGCGCTCGCCGATGGCCGGCTTGTCGGCCTCGGGGATGTAGGGCGGCCGCCAGTACTGCTCGATCTGCAGCCGGCCGCCGCTCCAGCGCAGGCTGTGCCCGGGCCGCAACGCGAAAACGCCCTTGATGATCGTGGCCGGCGCCTCGATGCTCCCGCCGCAGAGGAACTGCTCGACGGCCAGTTCGCTGACGCGGCGGTCGGCGAGGCCGGCGGCCGTCAGCGCGCGGATCTCGGAGGCGAGGCCGATCCCCCAGTCGCCCGAGCAGTAATAGAGCGGCTTGATGCCGACGCGGTCGCGCGCGGCGAACAGCTCGCCCTTGAGCCAGTCGTAGACGACGAACGCGAACATGCCGCTGAGGCGGTCGAGGCACGCCTCGCCCAGCTCGGCGTACATCGCCAGCAGCACCTCGCAGTCGCCGCTGGTCCGGAACGGGCGGCCGCGCGCCTCGAGCTCGCGCCGCAGCTCCTGGAAGTTGTAGATCTCGCCGTTGAACACGATCGTGTAGCGGCCGTCGGGGGTCGACATCGGCTGGTTGGCGCGGTCGGAGAGGTCGATGATCTTGAGACGCTGGTGGCCGAGGAAAACGCCTTCCTCCGCCATCGCCCCCCAGCAATCGGGCCCGCGGTGATCCATCGTCGCCAGCGCCGCCTCGAGCCGCTCGCGGTCGACGTCGCCCCTGCTGCTCACGCATGCCAGAACTCCGCACATAAGCGTCACCCCGCTTGATGAGATCGCTGGGCGCGGCCGCCGGCCAGCCAGGCCAGGCACGCCGCGCTGCGTCGGATCCTGTGCGCCCAGTCGGCGCGGCGGCCCGGCCGCGCGGCATACATCAGCGCGCCGGCCGCCAGGCGCACGAGCTGGTGCAGCGCGATCATCGCCGCGCAGTAAAGCCAGCCCACCCGGCCGTGGTGCTTGCGCCAGTAGCGCAGGATCGAGCGCTGGAGCTCGATGAAGAACCGCGTCGGCTGGAGGTTCGAGCTCGCCCCGCCGAAATGGATCGCGCTGCCGGCCGGGTGATAGACCACGCGCCAGCCGCCGCGCCGGAAGCGCCGGCACCAGTCCATGTCCTCGCCATACATGAAGAACCCCGCGTCGAGCGGGCCGATCCGGTCGACCGCCGAGGCGCGCGCCACCCAGAAGCAGCCGGTGAGGATGTCCACGTCGCGCGTGGCGCGCAGGTGCCGCTCCGCCAGGCGCGTGTCGCCGAGCCAGTCGGCCGACGGGAAGAGCCGCGACAGGCCGGCCGACTCGCACAGCCGGTTCCAGTAGCCCGGGAAGCGCAGGGCGTTGGGCTGGAGCCGGCCGTCGCGGCCGAGGATGCGCGGCGAGATCAGGCCGATGTCGGGGTGCTCGTTCATCTCGCGGAGCATCGAATCCATGCATCCCGGCAGGACGACGGCGTCCGAGTTGATGAGCGCCAGATATTTCCCCCTGGCCGCCGCGATCCCCTGGTTGTTGGCGCGCGCGAAGCCCAGGTTCGCGGCGTTGCGGATGACCCGCGCGCCGGTGAAGGCCGCGGCGACGGCGTCCGGACTGCCGTCGGTCGAGGCGTTGTCGACGACGATCAGCTCGTGCGGGATCGCGGCGCAGTCCTCCTCGATCGAGCGCAGGCAGTCGAGCGTCATCCGGAGCGTGTTCCAGCTCACCACGATCGCGGAAATGACGGGGGCGGGTCGGCTCATGGGCGCGCCTCCGCGACCGGCGGCGCCACCCGCGGCGCGCGCATCACGACGATGTAGCCGCGCGGGCGCGTGGCGGGGGCCCCGCCGTGGGCCATGATCATCGGCAGGGTGGCCGACAGCGCGATCAGGATGTAGAACATGGTCATGATCTGCTCGAGGGGCGCCACGGTCATGAGGGCCACGTTCAGCCCGACAATGCCGCCGGCCAGCGCCCAGACCTGCCACTTGTCGGGCGGGCACCTGGCCCAGCGCGCCGCCTGGTAGAGGTGCAGGTAGGTCATGATGTTCATAATCACAAACGGTATCGTGCCGATCAGCCCGGTGCGCGCCAGGCGGTGGACGTACATGTTCACGAGGTCTTTCTGCTGCCAGCCGAACGCGCTGTTGTCGTTGCCGGGCCCGGCGCCGACGTAGCCGTAGCCGGCCAGCCAGTGGCCGTCCATCCCGCCGCCGAAGGCCTCGTCGAAGAGCTTGATCCGGTAATAGGCGCTCTCGCCGCTGAGCGCCAGGCGCGTCAGGACGTGGTAAAAGTGGCGGTTGCTGAACGCCTCGATGAACAGGATCCCGCCCAGTAGCAGCGCCGCGCCGACCGGCCAGTAGCGGCGGATCGGGAAGCAGCACAGGAACGCCACCATCACCACGAACGCGAACAGGGGCCCGCTCGAAACCGACGCCATCATCCCGGCCAGCATGAACCCGAACAGGATGTAGAGCGTCGGCCTGGGCCAGATCCTTGCCTGCCACAGGCTCAGCAGCAGCGCCGCCGCGCACGGGAAGAACATCCCGTAGGCGATGTAATTGCCGAACGTGAGCGTGGCGCGGTAGAAGCCGAGCCGCTGCGCGTTGACCTCGGACCCATGGGTTTCGCCCAGCCCCCAGGCCGCATACGCATCCATGAACCCGACGACGTTGTAGCCGGTGACCGATTGGATCACGCCGAAGAAGGCCAGCGGGACGGCGATGAGCGCGAGGAACCTGGCGAACCGGATCAGTTCGGCGTGGCCGCTGACGATCATCCGCACGGCGGCGTACGGAAGCAGGGTATCCATCAGCACGCCCCCCTCGCGCACCAGGACCAGCTGGGCGGGGACGTTGAGCTGGTAGGCGAAGAACGCCGACGCCCACACGATCGCGACGATGAGGTCGACCAGGTTCGGCCGCAGCCGGCTCCGCACCTCGCGGCTGCAGAGAGCGCGGACGCACAGCGCCACGACCACGATCCGCTGCACGTTGAAATCGAGCGTGAAGATCTCGACGGTCAGCCGCTGCGGGTAGAGGAACAGCGCCGCGGCAAACACGCACAGCCCGTTGATCGGCCGCAGGACCAGCACCAGCAGCGAGGCGCACAGGGCAACCAGCAGGGTTACGGTTTCCATACGGCGACCGCTCTCGTTTCAGCGCTAAACGGGTTCCGGCTGAAAACGAGCATTTCCCATACCAGAGCCCGGGGGGCGCGCCGATTTGTTTCCGGGGGCCTTGCCGGATTGAATCCATGAGGCTTGCCCGACCGCTTGCCCAAACGCGGCCGCCCGCCCGGCGGGCGGTCAGAAATCATTGCCGAGTCAAATGTTGCTCGCTTTCGGGTTCCCTTCGCCGTGGCTCCGCCATTGCAAGCTTCGGCCGTTGCGCCGCATAATCGGCCGATGAGCCCAGCGCCCGCCAACGCCCGCCCCGTCCGCCGCGCCATGTTCTGGTCGGCGCTGATCGTGCTGCTGACGGCCGGCTATTTCCGGCCGGCCTGGCCCGGCTGGAACGTCAACTCGCAGCTCGACATGACCTATGCCCTCGTCGAGCGCGGGACGCTGCGCATCGACGCCTACCACGACCGCCAGGGCGACGAGCTCTTCACCAACGACAAGGCGTTCGTGGGCGGCCACTTCTACACCGACAAGAGCCCGGTGACGCCGCTGCTCGGCGTCCCCGCGTTCGCGGCGTATCGATGGGTCGCCGATTTCGTTCCCGGCTCGTTCAGTTACGCGGCGGCGCGCTACTGGACGACGTGGCTGACGATCGGCCTGGCCGCCGCGCTCCTGGCCGCGATGACGACACTGCTGCTGGCGCGGCTCGGCGTGGCGCCCGTGACCGCCTCGCGCGCCTCGGCGCTGTGGATCGCCGGCACGCCGCTCGTCGCCTACGCCGTCCTGTTCTTCAACTACCTGCCGGCGTGCGCGTTCGCGCTCGGCGGGTTCATGCTGGCGCGCCGCGCGTGGTCGGGCGAGCCGGCGGGCAAATGGATCTTTTATCTCGCGGGCGTGCTCGTCGGCCTGTCGGTCTGGACGCTCAACACCGTCGCCGTCCTCGCGATCCTGCTGACGGTGGCGCTGGTTTCCGTCCCGGCCGGCTCGCTCGGGGAGCGCTGGAGGCGGCTGTGGCCGTGGGCGCTGGGGGGGGTGACCGGCGCTGCGGGCCATTTCATTTACGTCAAGGCGATCTTCGGCACGTTCGGCTCGCCCTACGCCTTCGAGCATGACCCCGAGTTCCTCGCGGCGATGGGCAAGGGCCTGATGGGGGCGGGCTGGCCGCGGCCGCTGGTGGCGTGGCTCATCACGTTCTCGCCGTTCCAGGGCCTGTTCCTGTGGTGGCCGCTGACGCTCGCGGCGCTGATCGGGTGCGCCTGGATGATCGCGCGCGGCCGGCGCGCCGAGCGGGTCGACTCGATCGTCGCCGTCGCGTTCCTCGCGCTGCTCATCGCCTACACGAGCGGCTATTACATGTGGTGGGGGGGCAAGGCGTTCGTGCCGCGGCACCTGATCCCGGCCATCGGCATTCTGGGCGTCGGCTTGGCCCCGCTGCTGCGCGACCGGCGGGCGGGTTATGCCGTCTTGGCGCTCGGGGTGATCGGCGCGGTGCTGAATTTCGCGCCGGTCGGGCTCGACCCGCAGCCGTGGGTGAGGCTCGACAAGGAGCTGCTCCTGCGCCCCGAAACCGTGGGGGCGTGGCCGAGCGTGATGATCTTCATGCAGGGGGCGGTCTGGCTCGGCGGGAACATCTCGCCCAACTGGGGGACCGCGCTCGGCCTCAAGGGTGGCCTCTCGATCCTCCCGCTGATCGCCATGTGGGTCGTGTTCTGGATCGTCCCGCTGATCGAAAACGCATCGGGCAAAAACAAAATCCAGCCGACGGATTAGTACTGCTCCGCCACTCCGCACGATCAGCTTTCTTTTTGCGCTGAAGGCGCAAGATAAAAAAGCCTGGGGCGGAGCGCAGCCCCAGGTCGCGAACCGCATCCAACCGGAGCTCTGAAAGAGCGAGAGAAATCGGCTTCTCCCGCGCCTTCAGCGCTCCAACGATATTGCGTCTTTTACCTGGGGCTGCGCTTCGCTCCAGGCTGTATTCTTTCGCGCTTTCAGCGCTTGGGATTGCTTGCATCCCAAAACAGACGACATATGGCCGAGTAGTCATCAACGGCCCCCAAACGGGTGCGCGCGGATCCCGATCGATCCGCGCGCCGTCCGCGTCCCGTATTGGATGGAAGCCTATTCCAATTTCTCCAGCTCGCGCGAGACCGCCTGGATCGCCGGGCGCAGCGTGTCGGGGCTGAAATCGAACCGGATCCCGGCCGCGGCGAACAGCTCCGGCAGCGGGCGCGAGCCGCCCAGCGCCAGCGCCCGGCGGTAGCCCTCGATCGCCCCCCGCGGGTCGTCCATGAACCGCACCCACAGCTGCAGCGCGCCGAGTTGGGCAATCCCGTATTCGATGTAATAGAACGGCACCTCGAAAATATGGAGCTGGCGGTGCCACGCCGTGTCGTGCTCCCTGTCGAGGCCCGACCAGTCGACGCCGGGCGAGAATCGCCGCTCGAGCTCGAGGAACTTGGCGTCGCGCATCGCCGGGTCGGAGCCCGGGTTCAGGTAGATCCAGTGCTGGAACGCGTCGACGGTCGCGATCCACGGGAAGATCCGCACGATGTCCTGGATGTGCTTGCGTCGGGCGCGTTTTGCGTCTTCGGAGTTCTTGAAGAACACGTCCATGTGCCCGGCCGAGAACAGCTCCATCGACATCGACGCCACCTCGCTGAACTCGAGCGGGGCGCTGCGGTAGGCGAGCCACGGGTCGGTGCGGCTGGCGTAGGCGTGGAACGCGTGGCCGCCCTCGTGCAGGAGCGTGAAGACGTCGCGCTGCGTGCCGGCCGCGTTCATGAAGATGAACGGCAGGCGCACCTCGTCGAGGGTCGACTGGTAGCCGCCGGGGGCCTTGCCGATCCGGCTGTCGAGGTCGAGCAGGCCGCGGCGGCGCATGTCGCCGAACTGGTCGGCCAGATCCGGGCTCACGCGCCGGAAGATCTCGTCGCAGCCGGCCATGAGCTCGTCGGCCGTGGAGAACGGCTTGAGCGGCGGCGCGCCCTCGGGGTCGACGTCGAGGTCCCACGGCCGCAGCGTCGGCACGTCGAGCTGTTTGCGCCGTTTCTCGCGCTCGCGCGCCAGGAGCGGCACGACCTCGGCCTCGATCGATTCCTGGAACCGGATCGCGTCGGCGGGCGTGTAGTCGAACCGGCCCATCGCGCGGTGCTGGTAGTCGCGGAAATTCTTGAACCCGGCGTTGGCGGCGATCCGGGTGCGCAGCTTGACCATGTGGTCGAAGAGCTTTTCGAGCTGGACGCGGTCGGCGAGCCGGCGCTCGGCGATGGCGCGCCACGCCTCCTCGCGCACCGGCCGGTCGAGCTCCTCGAGGAACGGGGCCATCTGCTGGAGCGTGCGCTCCTGGCCGCGCCAGTTGACGGTCATGGCGCCCATGATTTTCTGGTACTGCTGGCCGAGCTTGGCGACCTCGGTCTCGATCGGCACGTTCTCGTCGCGGTAGAGCTCGACCTCGTTCTGGAGCCGGCGGTCCATCACCTCGGCGCGCGAGCGCTCGAGCCGCTGGCGGGCCGGACACGCGAGGTAAAGCCGCGCCAGCTTGTCGTGCCACGGCTTGAGCCGGGGCAGGATGTTCTCGAGGAAATGCAGGTAGACCTGTTCGCGTTCCTTGTCGTCGGTGGCGCAGGTCATGGCGATGTAGCGGCGCGTGTATTCCTCGTCGATGGCCGAGTCGAGCTCGCTCTCGCGCAGCAGCCACTGCCCGAGCTCTTCGGCCGTCTGGATCGCCGCCACCTGGTCGGCCAGGCCGGCCAGCAGCGGCTCGAGCTGGCCCCAGTCGCCGAAATCGGTCACGCCGCGGGTGTAGTCGCGCGGGAATTCCTCGCCGCGCACGGCCTGGATCTTCAATTCTGCGCCCATAAAAAAGCCATTCCTGTCGGATGTTTCGCGAAGGTTCGCCGCCCGGCCCAAAGGCTGAAAAAAACGCGCCGGGGAAGAGTCCTCCGGAAGGCGGGACGACGAACTCAAAGCATCATCATAAATGAAATGAGGATCCAATGGCGAAAACCAAATGAAGGGCTCGCCCATAAACCTCGATCCGGCCGTGGCGCCCGGATCCGGCCCTGGTTTGTGGCTTTGCGTCTTCGCGGTCGGATGAGTCGGGAGGGGTGTAAAGCTTCCAGGCGCGCGCGGACGAGGGCGTGGCGCCCCCCGCGCCGTTAAAAATTATTTAATCCGGCGGGGTCGCGCCGCCGATACGGAATCAGAGTAGTCGTTCGCGTATGCCCTTGTGTTCGTAATTTTTCGCGCGGCCGGCCCAGAGGGCCAGAATTTATGCCCAGTGATCACCACCTGCTGATCGCCTGCGAGGACATCGACGCCGTCGAGCTCATCGGCACGCATGTGACCGGGCTGGGTTACGACCTGCGCTTCGCCGGCACGCTCGAGCAGGCGTTCGCCGAAATCGACCGGTGCGTGCCCGACCTGGTGATTTGCGGCTGGGAGCTGGGCGGGCTGGCCGGGGCCGAACTGGTCCAGAGGCTCAGGAAACCGCAGTCGCGCACGCGCTTCATCATGTTCGCCGGCCCCGACCAGCACATCAACCTGGCCCAGGCGACGCGCCACCGCATCGTGGCGTTCCTGCAGCAGCCCATCCAGATCGACGACCTGACCCGCTTCATCAAGATGGCGCTCGATTTCGGCGATAATCACCCCAACCGGCGCGAATACAGCCGCTACCTGTTCGCGGTCGACACGCACTGCATCCTCATCAACCCGTTTGCCGACAGCGAGAGCCGGCCGATCGCGGCGATCATGCGCGACGTGAGCCGCTCGGGGCTGGCGATGCTCGTGCGGCAGGTGATCCCCGTCCCCGCCATGCTCAAGGTGGTCATTTCGGTCAACGGGCAGGTCCAGCCGGTGTCGATGCTCGCCAAGTCGATCTCGTGCACGCTCACGCAGATCCCCGGGGTCTACCGGCTGGGGGCCAAGTTTGTGGGTCTGTTGCCGCGCGAATTCGAGCACGCGCTGGCCGAGCTCGGCCAGCCCGATCCGGACCAGGGCGACATCATCATGGGCCGCAGCTTCAAGGAAGCGATCCAGGATTGGCTGGCCCACCACAAGGTCGAGTTCAGCGCGATCGACACCGGCACCAACCCCTCGGTGGCCGAGATCGCCGAGCAGCTCTTCGGCGAGATGACCGACCCCACCGAAACCGTCGGCGGGACCAACGGCTCGGGCAACGGCCACGGCCTCTAATTTCAATTCCCCATTGCGGATGCTTGCCAACCCGGCCGATGATGGAGATGATATCGGCTGAGGAACACCCATGACTCCCACGCACGATCAACCTCAGGACAAGCCCGGCGAGGGCCAGCCCGCCCCGCCGGCCGACAACGACAACATGTTCCGGATCGTCGAGCCGGACGCGCAGCCGCGCCCGCAAGAGCCGGCCGCCAAGCCCGCCGAGGGGGCGCGGTTCGACATCGAATGGTTCGACGAGTCGAGCCCGCCCGAGTCCGGCCACATGTTCGCCGAGCCCGCCCCCGAGCCTCCCCCCGCCCCGTTCGAGATCGTGCACGACCCCGACAAGCCCCGCCATGCGAAGAAAAAGGGGCCGGCCGCCGAGGCCGCGCAGGCGCCGGCGCCCGCCGCCGAGAAGAAATTCGCGCTGCCGCCGATCTGGATCCGCGTGTTCTGGGGGTTCATGCCGCTGATCCTGATGGTCGCCGGCTACGCCTCGGTCCTGCTGACCCAGGGAAAGGTCGGCTACGCCTGGGACGAGGCTTATTATTACGAGCCGTCGGCGAAGGCGGCCGACTGGCTGACCGAAGTCGTCTGCGGCAAGAAGCCGTTCGGCCGCGAGGCGATCGACGAATACTGGGGCGACCTGCACGAGCACCCGAGCGTGCAGAAGTTCCTGTCGGGCATCGCGCTGCGCACGTTCACCGATCCGATGAAATCGCTGGGCGCGCTACGGATCCCGTCGGCGATCCTGTTCGGGATGACGCTGGCGCTCCTGTACATGCTCGGCCGCCGCGCGTTCGGGCCGATGTCGGGGCTCATCGCGGCGATTTTGTACGCGACGCTGCCGCGCGTCTTCGGCCATGCGCACTTCGCCACGATGGAACCGGCGCTGCTGTTCATGATGCTGCTCGTCGTCTTCTGCTTCCTGCGCGGGCTCGACCACCCGTTCTGGGCGGCGATGACCGGCATCAGCTTCGGGCTGCTGCTGGCGACCAAGATCAACGGTTTCTTCCTGCCGATCCCGCTCATCCTCTGGGGGCATCTCTACGCGCGGCGCCGCTACACGAACAACCTGTTCGCGATGCTGACGCTGGGGCCGGCCGTGATGGTCGCGGCGTGGCCGTGGCTGTGGCACGACACGGCGGCGCGGCTCCTCGAATACCTGCACTTCCACGCCGTCCACCAGAAGACCGCCGTGTTCTTCATGGGCCAGCGGTGGGGCTACAACGTGACGCCGAACGCGCCGTGGTATTACCCGTCGGTCATGTTCTGGATCACGACGCCCATCGTGGCGCTGGTCCTGATCGCGGTCGGGGCGCTGCGGACGCTCGTGCGGCCGCACCTGAGGCCGTACGGGGCGCTGTTCATGCTGTGCGCGCTGGCGATGTGGGCCGTCGCGAGCGCCCCCGACACGCCCAAGTACGACGGCGTGCGGCTGTTCCTGCCGATGTACCCGTTCCTGGCGCTGCTGGGGGGGTCGGGGTTCGTGTCGCTCATCCGGCGCATCGAGTGGCTCGTGGCGCGCGGCAACCGCGACCCCAACCGCGGCGAGTGGTTCGTCCACAAGGTGGCGTTCGCGTTCGCGCTGCTGCTGCTCGTCGACGGCGGCGGCTCGATCTGGCGCTACTACCCGTACATGCTGTCGTATTACAACCCGTTCGTGGGCGGGCTGCGCGGGGCGGCCTCGCGGTACGAATCGATCTACTGGGGCGAGGCGCTCAACCACGACACGATCGACGTGCTCAACGCGCTGCCGCAGGGCTCCAGGATCAAGCCGCTGGCGATGCACGAGAAGTGCTTCATCGACCTGCAGCACTGGGGGCTGCTCGACCCGACGCTGCGGATCGGCGGCGACCCGCCGTACGACTACCACATCCTGCAGTTCCGGCGCGGGTTCTTCGGGCGCCCCGAGCGCGCGCTGGCCGACTCGGGCCGGTTCAAGCAGATCCACGAGGTGCAGAAGGGGGGCGCGCCGCTGCTCGGGATCTACCAGACCGGGATCCCGTTCGAGCAGTACTGGCCGACGCTGCCGATGGACGCGCCGCCGCCGCGCCCCGAATAGATACTGATTACATGGATAGTTCTGGACAACGCATCCCGGTTTCGGCCTAACATGCACGAGCATGCTTGCGCGATCGGGAGTCAATGGCTGTTGCACGGGGGAAAATGCGCTTTATGGTCGTGCTGGCCCTGGCCGCCTACGGCTGCGGCTGCGCGCTGGCATGGGTGGCGGATTTCCACATGTGCGTCCAGATCGATCCGCTCGTGCAATGCCTGGACTCGCGCGCGCTTCGTGACCGCTTCTGGGAGTCGCTTCTTTACCTCCACTCCCAACCGCCGCTGCTCAACTTCATCCTCGGGATCGTGCTCAAGCTCGAACAGGCCGGCGGGCCTTCGATCCAGACGTCCCTGTTCTGGATGCACCTGACGATGGGGGCATGCGCGGCCGCCGGGATCGGAGCCCTGGCGGGGCGCCTCATCCGCCCACGGTTGGCGGCGGCGGCCGCCACCCTCCTCTTCCTGTTCCATCCCATGTTTTATGTCCACACCTTCTTTTTCTTCTATACCATCCACGAATTGCTGTTCCTGGTTTGCATGGCGCTGTTCGCCGAGCAATACCTGCGCCGGGGGCGCGTTCGCGATTTTGCCGGCGCCGGCATCTTCACGATCGCCCTGGTCAATACCCACACCCTATTCGCCCCGGCGTGGGCGATGGCGCTGTTGATCGGCCTGGCCGCGCTCAATCCACGCCGCCGGCGCGGCACCGGTTTGTGCCGGCTCGCGCCGGTTGCGGCCATGCTGATCATTCTGCTTGTGGCCTGGCCCCTCAAAAACTGGATGATTTTCGACACTTTCAGTTATACAAGCTGGGCCGGCTACAACCTCTCGCACAATTTCCTGGGCAACAACGAGCATCTCCTGCCCGATCCGCGCGGGATCTATCGGCCTGAGCCGCTCGGACCGGAGCCGGTCCGGTGGACCCTGGACCATGCCGAATTCGAACTGACGCCGCGTTCCCGGCAACTACGACTAGAATACTGGGTCGAGCACCCGGACGTCGGCGCGAACAAACCCGTTCACGTCAGGATGAGCGTCGACCACACGCCGGTGGTCGACGAAACGATTTGCAGCCGCGGCCTGCAAAAACGCGCGTTGACCCTGCCGCCGCTCCAGCAGCGCTGCCTGGTCGAATTCGAAATCAATCCGACGTGGCGCGATGGAACCGGGCGCGAGCTGGGCATCGCCATTGGCCGGTTGAGCTGGCAGACGACCACGGGATCTTTGCGCGCGACGATTCTCATGCCGCGGAATGTGATTCACGGCATCCCGGCCCGGATGCAGGACGTGGAGACGCTCATCAAGCCGTTCAAGCCCGGCGGCCATCTGAATTTCAATCATTACTGGATGTTCGATTATTCACGGCGCGGAACCGACATGGCGTTGAGCGCGCTCAGGCGCAATCCGCGCCTGCTCCTTGACAAGATCATGGCCAATTACCTGTATTTCACGCGATTCAGCGGCCGTCATGCGTACAGCGGCGAATACATCTGCCCCCCGGGAAGCCTGCTGTGGAACTGGACGCGCCTGTACGAGGCCCTGCTCTGCCAGGATTTCCGGCCCGAATCAAAACTGTCGGAAACAGGGCTGGCGCATCCGTGGCCGATTTCGGGCTTCATGCTGACGTTCCCGCTCCTGATCGGCCTGATCCCGCTCAAAATCATGCGCGAGTGGAGAGCGCACCCGATCCGGGCCCGGCTCGCACTGTGCATGTATTACTGCATCGCGTGGGTCACGTTGCTGGTCATCGTCGTGGATGGCCTGGAGGGCAACCGATTGCGTTTTTCGACCATTCCGTTCCTGATCATTCTCGGTTTCTGGCTGCTGCCCGGCGCGCGCGGGGTGAAAGGCCAAGGCAGATAATTCTGGACAACGTCGCCCGGATGCATCCTAACATGCACGAGCCCTGGGGGGGCGTGGCCGGAGACGATGGCTGTCGCGCACAGAACACGGGTGATCGTGATGGTGGCCCTGGCCGGCTACGCATGCGGCGGCGTGCTGGCGTGGGCGGCGGATTTCCACATGTTCGTGCAGATCGAGCCGTTCGTCCACTACCTCGACCCGCGAGCGCTGCGGGCCCACTTCTGGGAGTCGCTCCTCTACCTGCATGCCCAGCCGCCGCTGCTCAATTTCATCCTGGGGGCGGCCCTGAAGCTGGAGCAGGCCGGCGGGCCGTCCATCCGGGAATCGCTGTTCTGGATGCAGCAGGCGCTGGGCGCCCTCGCCGCGGTCGGCGTGGGCGCGCTGGCCGCGCGGATGATCCGCTCGACCGCCGTGGCGTGCCTCGCCACGCTCGTCTTCGTCCTCCACCCGATGTTCCACGCGCACGCGACCGTTTTCTTTTACACCATCCACGAACTGCTGTTCCTCGTCTGGATGGCGGTGTTCGTCGAGCGCTACCTGCGCCGGCGCCGGGCGGCCGACTTCGCCGGCGCGGGCTTCTTCGCCGTCGCGCTGGTCTACACGCACGCCTTGTTCAGCCCGCTGTGGGCGGTGGCGGCGCTGGCCGGCCTGTATGGGCTGGATCCGCGGCGGCGCCCCGGGAGGGCGCCGCGGCGGATGGTCCCGGTCACGCTCTGCCTGGCCGTGGTCCTCTGCGCGTGGCCGCTCAAGAACTGGATCATTTTCGACTCGTTCAGCTACACGAGCTGGCTGGGCTACAACCTCGCCCACAATTACTTCAGCAACAGCGAGCATATCCTGCCCGACGCGCGCGGGCTTTATCGCCCCGAGCGGCTCGGGGCGGAATCGGTCCGCTGGACGCTCGGCCATGCCGAATTCGACCTCGTGCCGCGCGCGCCGCGGCTCCAGTTCGAATACACGGTCGCCCACCCGGCCGCCGGCGCCGCGCAGCCGGTTCGCGTGACGATGCGCGTCGACGGCAAGCCGGTGCTCGAGGATTCGATCACCAGCCGCGGCCCGCAGCGGCGGCAACTGGCCGTGCGCGTGCTCGACCGCAGACAGCGCGTCGAATTCGACGTCGCGCCGACGTGGCGCGACGAGATCGGGCGCGAACTGGGGATCGCGATCGGCCCGATGCGCTGGCTGGCGACGACGGGGTCGCTGGAAGCCAGGATCCTCATGCCGCCCGAAATCACGCACGGCGTCCCGACGAAGCTGCGGCATGTGCCGGCGCTCGTCAAGCCCCTCAAGCCGGGCAACCACACCAATTGCAACCATTACTGGATGTTCGATTTCTCGAGGCGCGGCCTGGACCTGACCGTCCGGGCGCTCCGGCGCAACCCGCGGCTGCTGCTCGACAAGATCGCGGCCAATTACCTGTTCTACACGCGGTTCAGCGGGCGCCACCCGAACAGCGGCGACCTGGGCTGCCCGCCCGGGAGCCTGCTGTGGCGCTGGAAGAAGATCTACGAGATCGGCCTGTGCCAGGACGCGCGGCCCGATTCGAAACTGTCCGAGACGGGGCTGACGAGCTTCCGGCCCGTGTCGGGATTCATGCTGACGTTTCCGGCGCTCATCGCGCTGATCGCGGCGCAGATCGCGCGCCGGTGGCGGGTTCGGCCGGTCCGGGCGCGAACCGCGCTCTTCATGCTCACCTGCATCGTGTGGGTGTTTTTGCTGTCGGTCGTCGTCGACGGGCTGGAGGGGAACCGGCTGCGGTTCGCGACGCTGCCGTTCCTGATCATCCTGGCGTGCGGGCTATTGCCGGTGGCGGTGCGGCGCAGGCCGCTCACTCCTTCTGCTTGATCTCGAACGTGCCGTCGCCGTCGAGATCCTCCTTGAATTCGCCGTCGGCGAGCCAGCCCTTCGCGATCGCGTCGTCGCGCAGGTAGGCCTCCCAGAACGCGATCGAGCTCGACAGGATCAGCTGGTGATAGACCTTGTCGCCGTCGCGGTGCGCCGGGTCGAACCGGCGGCCGGAGAACACCATGTGGTCGGCGCCGTTCATCGTGAGCAGGTAACAGTCGACGCCGTACATGTTGTCGAACGGGATGCGGCGGTCCTGGGCCAGGCACGTGCCGATGGGACTGTGGTCGTTGGTCCCGGTGATGAACAGGCACGGGATCCGGATGGAGCCGTAGGCGCGGTCGAGGATGTCGGCGTTGCGCCGGTTGGCCGGGGCGCTCAGGAGCACGGCGGCCTTGACGCGGCGGTCGGCGAGCTTGAAAGAGCGGCCGAGCGGCCCGACGAACGTCTGGCCGGAAATCGCAAGGGCGGTGTTGGCGCCGAACGAATGGCCGGCGACGCCGATCCTGCCGATGTCGACTTTGCCGTGGAGCGGCCCGGCGCCGAGAGTCATCGAGGTCAGCTGATCGATCACGGAGCTGACGTCGCGCGGGCGATTGATCGCATTCTGGGGGTCGTCGGCGGCGCGCGCCAGGGCGTCCATCGCGCGGCCGCCCTTCTTGAGGACGCTCGCGTCGCTGCCGATATGCGTCGGGTGGACGCTGATGTAGCCGTGGCTGGCCCAGTGGCGGCCGAGGTATTCGTAGCCGTCGCGCGAGCCGCCCAGGCCGTGCGAGAAGATGATGACCGGGAACGGCCCCTTGCCGGCCGGCATGTAGAGCTTGAGCGGGATGTCGCGCTGGCGCGCGACGTCGCGCAACGCATATTCGGCGGCATCGACCTGAAACGGCCCCGGCGTGCCGTAGAGCTCGGCCTGCAGGGGCATGGCCGACGAGGCGGAACCGCTCAACGCGGCGAGCGCCAGCGCCGCCAGCAGAAAGATTGTGTGAATTCTAATCATTATGCGCAGAACCCCGGACTGCAAATGCGTCTATATTCTATTGTCGCAGGGGATCAGGATCAAAAGTTTCTTTGTAAAAATCGCGGCGCGCCGCCGGCGCGCGGACGATTTCGGCTTTCATTGGCGGGCCGGACATGTTATAGAATTTGCAGTAGTTGTCGATGTCATGCGAGAGCCACTCGCTGTTGCAACAGGAGTTCACGCGACCTTCCCCCGTGGCATTCTCCCTGGCCGAATAGTCAATTGATTGAGTGGGCTTATGGCCACTCGTAAGTTCTTACATCCGGGCACCACATCGCAGAATGAGAGGATTGTTTATGTCCAACAAGGGACAGATTTTGATAGCGGATGACGATGCGAGCTGTCGGAAAGTATTGGCCGAGATGCTGGGCTACGAGGATTACGCCTGCACGTGCGTGGGCGACGGCGCCGAGGCCGCCGAGTTGCTGGGCAAGGAACATTTCGACGTCTTCATCTGCGACATCAACATGCCGGGCAATCGCAACCTGGAACTGATACGCAACCTGCCGGAGTCGGCCGCGGGCCTGCCGGTGATCCTGATGACCGGCTACCCGTCGCTCGAGACCGCGATTTCGTCGGTTCACCTGTCGGTCATGGCGTACCTCGTCAAGCCCGTCAAAAGACAGGATTTGCTCGACCATGTCGCGAAACTGACCGAATACAGCCGCGTGTGCCGTTCCGGCAAGGAAGTCTACGAGCGGCTCAACGGCTGGACGCACGAGATCAAGGAGCTGCGCCAGTACCTGATCAAGAACCCGCGGATGAAGGAGCATTTCCCGGTGGGCGACTTCGTGTCGCTCACGGTCAGCAACATGCTCGGCTCGATCCTGGACCTCAAACGGCTGGTCGAGGGGCTGAGCGACCAGAAAAGCTCCCAGGAAGTCTGCCAGCTCTATGACTGCCCGCGCCTGGAGCAGTACCGCAAGATCATCCTGGACACGATCAAGGTTCTCGAGAGGACCAGAAGTTCGTTCAAATCGAAAGAGCTGAGCGATTTGCGCCATACCCTGGAGCAGATTGTGCAGAACGATTCACCGTGTAATAAAAATTATTAAAGCCGGTTGTCCGCGGGCCGATAAAGTATGTGACAAGAGGACCTGCATTGAGTGCAGGTCGCCTGGCGGACAAGCTTGAGGCTTGTAAGTCGACGGCGCAATCAAGTGGGCGGTTTCGAAACGGAACTCCACCGAATTGCGCCTTTTTTTGTCGGTTGGGCCAAGATCGCGCCAGGGCTTCGCGTAAAGCACGATTCAAGACAAATTCGAGCGGTTGTCATCGCTCCCGAACGCTGGCTCTTTGTGAAGCATTCATAAAGGGCAACGGCCCGGCTTTTTGCGTCCCAAACGGCGTAAAAGGTCCGCGGGCAGCTGTACTCATTCGAACGAACGAGCCGCCGAAAGTTTTTGTTCCAGCTTGTTGTCCGCGGCTCCAGGGACGGAGGGTTGAAGTCATATGTCGCCACGCAGTGATGAACCGGGGTGGATCCAGGCGAGCGTCGAGGAGCTTGCCGGCCTGATCGTTCAGGCCGAACCAGGGAACCTGCAGCTTCTGGCCAACCTTCACGGGCGGATGGAAGAAGTCGAGCAATGGGCGGACGGCGAAGGCCTGCGCGTCGCCGCCGACGCGCTCAAGGCCGCCGCCAAGCTGATCGAGGGAATCATCCTCGAGGACGTCCCCGACGGCCAGGCGGCGCTCAACGTCGCCGGCCGCGCCGTCTCCAGCCTGCAGGCGATCGTCCTGAGCGGCCGCAGCCCGGAGGAGGTCAGCTTCCCCGCCGAACTGGTCGACGCATCGGGCGATGCCGATGCCGCCGCCCCGGCGCCCGTCCCGCCCGCTTCCAAGCAATCCACGTACGACGCCTCGATCTTCTCGGAGTTCCTCGCGCGCCAGGCGTCGGTCCTCGACGAGATGGAAAAACAGATTCTCAAGCTCGAGTCGCCGGACAAGGCCGAGGCGGCCGCCGCGCTGGCCCGCCTCCTGCACACGCTCAAGGGCGAAGCGGGGATGCTGGGCCTGGCCAACGTCGAGAAGGCCTGCCACGAGGCCGAGGACGTTCTCGCCGCGCCGGAGGCGGCGGGCCTGCCCGACACGATGCTGGCGCTGAAGGATTGGCTCGCCAAGGTGTTTGCCGGCCATGCGGGCAAGGGGCCGATCCCGCCGCCGTTCTCGTTCGCCGCCATGGAACCCGATCGCCAGGCCGAGCCGGCTCCGGTGGCGGCCGAGCCCGCTCCGGCGGCGGCGCAGTCGACCGCGATCGAAGGCGACCCGGCCCTGCTCGGGGAGTTCATCAGCGAGTCGCGCGAGCACCTGGAATCGGCCGACGTCAACCTGCTGACGCTCGAGACCGACCCCGCCAACGAGGAGGCGGTCCATTCGGTGTTCCGCGCGTTCCACACGATCAAGGGGGTCGCCAACATGCTCGGCGTCACCCAGGTCGGCAAACTCGCGCACGAGGCCGAGAGCCTCCTCGACAAGATCCGCAAGCACGAGCTGGCGATCAACAGCCAGGTGATCGACGTCGTCTTCGAGACGACCGACATGCTCAAGCGGCTGATCGGCGAGGTCGCCGAGTCGCTGGCCAGCGGCACGCCGATCGAGCCCAACCCCAGCCTGCCGCCCCTGCTCGACGTGATCCGCCGGACGGCGCAGGGCAGCTCCGAACCGAAGATCAATTTTCAGCCCCCCGACGACGCCCAGCGGCGCCGGCTCGGCGAGATCCTCGTCGAGCAGGGCTCCGTCACCGCCGATGACGTCAACCAGGCGCTCGAGAAGCAAACCGCCGACCCCGACCACCCCAAGCTCGGCAACGTGCTGGTCGAGGACGGCAAGGTCTCGCCCAAGGAAGTCGTCGGCGCGCTGCGCACCCAGAACGCCACCGTGCAGGTCAAGGAAACGGTCAAGGTCGACGCCGACCGCCTGGACCGGCTCGTGGAGATGATCGGCGAGCTGGTGATCGCGGAGTCGATGGTCAGCCAGTCGTCCAAGTCGGGCCAGATGGGGACGTCCGGCTTCCTGCGGCACTTGAACGAGCTCGACAAGATCACGCGCGAGCTGCAGCAGATGGGCATGTCGCTGCGCATGGTCCCGCTGCGCGCCACGTTCCAAAAGATGGCGCGGCTCGTCCGCGACCTCTCCAAGAAATCGGGCAAGCAGGTCGAGTTCGTGATGTGCGGCGAGGACACCGAGCTCGACAAGACCGTCGTCGACCGGATCGGCGACCCGCTCGTGCACATGGTCCGCAACGCCGTCGACCACGGCCTGGAGTCGAGCGCCGACGCCCGCGTCCAGGCGGGCAAGGACGCCACCGGCCGCGTCGAGCTGCGCGCCTTCCACAAGGGCGGAAATATTTATATCGAGATCGAGGACGACGGGCGCGGGCTCGACCGCGACGCGATCCTGGCCAAGGGGCGCGAGCGCGGCCTGATCCCCGAGGGCGAGACCCCGTCCGACCGCGACATCTACAACCTGATCTTCCAGCCCGGATTCTCGACCGCCAAGAAAATCACCGACGTCTCCGGCCGCGGCGTGGGGATGGACGTCGTCAAGCGCAACATCGATTCGCTGCGCGGCCAGGTCGAGATCCGCACCGAGCCCGGCCGGGGGACGACGCTCAGCATCCGGCTGCCGCTGACCCTGGCGATCATCGACGGCATGGTCGTGCGCGTCGGCGCGGAGCGCTACATCATCCCGACGCTGTCGGTCCTGATCTCGCTGCGGCCCGAGGAGAGCCAGCTTTCATCGGTCCTCGGCACGGGGCAGATGCTTTCGCACCAGGGGCGCGAGATCCCCATGTTCCGGCTCGACGAAATCTTCCACATCGCGGGGGCCGAACAGGACCCGACCAAGGCGCTGGCCGTCGTGGTCGAGGACGACGGCCGGCAGGTCGTGCTGCTCGTCGACGAGCTGCTCGGCCAGCAGCAGATCGTGATCAAGAGCCTCGGCGAGTCGGTGCGCGGCATCCCGGGGATCTCCGGCGGCGCGATCATGCCCGACGGCAAGGTCGGGCTGATCCTGGACGTCGGCGGCGTGCTGAAGCTGGCGCAGGCGGGGGTGTGAGATTTCGGATTGCGGATTGCGGAATTCCCGGAAGTGGGGATTGCGGAGACGGGGGCGAAAGCCCGGCAAGGGTTTGAACGAAGGCCGAGTCGCAGCAGGCGGCTTGAGCCGAGACCATATCGGAGAAGCCGACTGTCAAACGGAGGACACAACATGGAGACCCAGTCAGCAGCGCTTCTGAACAAGGCCGGCAAATATCTCACCTTCGAGCTCAAGGGTGAGATCTACGGCCTGGAGATCCTGAAGGTCCAGGAAATCATCGGGATGATGAACGTGACGCGCGTGCCGAAGACGCCGGAGTTTATCCGCGGCGTCATCAACCTGCGCGGCAAGGTGATCCCGGTGATCGACCTGCGCCTCAAGTTCGGCATGGAATCCAAGGAAGACACCGACCGCACCTGCATCATCGTCGTGCAGTTCAAGGGTGCGAGCTCGGTGCTGACCATGGGGATCATCGTCGACGAAGTCAAGGAAGTGATCAACATCGAGGGCGGCCAGATGGAGGAGACGCCGACGTTCGGCGCCGACACCAACACCGATTTCATCCTCGGCGTCGGCAAGGTCGCCCAGAAGGTCGTCATGCTGCTCGACGTCGACAAGGTGCTGTCGATCGGCGAAGAGGCGATCGTCGAGCAGGCCGTCGACCAGGCTTGATCCACCCGCTCACCACCATGGAATTGAAAACAGCGTGAAATAAAACCAACACGGAGGAAGATACGATGTTCAAGCAGATGAAACTCGGAGCAAAGATCGGCGCCGGCTTCGGCACGCTGGTCGTCATCGTCGTGCTGCTCGGCGGCCTGGCGGTGTTCAACATGGGCCGGGTCAAGGGGATCACGGCCAACCTGGTCGACAAGGCGGTGCCCGAAGTCGTCGTCGCCAACGGCATCGAGCGCAATTTCCTGCAGGGCATCTTCGAGCTGCGCGCCTACAACTACACCGAGGACCCCCAGTTCCTCGATGCCGGGCGCAAGCAACTGGCGCTCGTCGCGGACAGTACGAAGAAGGGTCTTGATCTGGCCGAGAAGCAGAAGATCGAAACACTCAAGCAGAACATCGGCAACGCGGACTCCAAGGTCAAGGAATACCAGTCCCTGCTCGACGAGACCGTGATCAAGACCAACGCGATCGCCAAGTCGCGCAACGCGTTCAACGAGCTGGCGGCGAAGTACCAGGCCGCGAGCAACGCGTACATGGAAAGCCAGGACAAGCAGCAGGCCGAGGAATACAAGGAGGCGGTCGAGGCCGCCGCAGGCGCCAACAAGGCTGAACTGCTGGCG
Source organism: Candidatus Sumerlaeia bacterium (assembly GCA_039683515.1). Classification (GTDB taxonomy): domain Bacteria; phylum Sumerlaeota; class Sumerlaeia; order MVZB01; family MVZB01; genus JAJFUE01. Next base: position 108,970 of record JBDKRG010000003.1, read on the forward strand.
AAACTCGAGGCCCGCGCATGGAAGAAGAACATGGTCGCCGAGGCATCCAACATTTTCACGGGCATCCGGCTCGGCGTCTGGAAGGGGATGGCCACCCGCGACCCGAAGGTCATCGCCGAGGCCCAGAAGAAATTTGACGACGTCAACAAGAAGCTCGACGAGCTCCAGGCCAGGACCAAGCTGGAAGCCGACGTCAAGGCGCTCGAGGACTGGCGCGTCGCCGGCAAGGCCTACAACGACGAGCTCACGAATTTCCTGGCCAATTTCGCGGCCCGCGACGAGCTCAACAAGAAGCGCGTCGAGTGCGTCAACGTCGCGCTGCAGGTCGCCAAGGACACCGCCAGCGCGGGCATGGACGAGGCCAGCAAGGGCGCGACCCAGGCGTCCGGGGCGCTGACCACGGCCTCATCCGTCATGGTCATCGGGCTGATCATCGCCACGATTATCAGCATCACGATGGCGATCTTCATCACGCGCAGCATCACCGGGCCGATCAACAAGGTCATCGCCGGCCTCACGCAGGGGGCCGAGCAGATCGCGTCGGCGTCGGGCCAGGTCGCCCAGTCGAGCCAGCAGATGGCCGAGGGCGCCAGCGAGCAGGCCTCGAGCCTGGAGGAAGTCTCCTCCAGCCTCGAGGAGATGGCGTCGATGACCCGCCAGAACACCGACAACGCCAAGCAGGCCACCAGCCAGGCCGGCGAGGCCCGCTCGGCCGCCGAAAAGGGCAGCGAGGTCATGGAGAAGATGTCGGTCGCGATCGACAAGATCAAGGCCTCGTCCGACGAGACCGCCAAGATCCTCAAGACCATCGACGAGATCGCGTTCCAGACCAACCTGCTGGCCCTCAACGCCGCCGTCGAAGCGGCGCGCGCCGGCGACGCCGGCAAGGGGTTCGCCGTCGTCGCGGAGGAAGTCCGCAACCTCGCGATGCGCAGCGCCGAAGCGGCCAAGAGCACGGCGTCGTTGATTGAGGCATCGCAGAAAAATGCCGATAACGGTGTTCAGGTCTCGGCGGACGTCACCCAGATCCTCAAACAAATCGTTACCGGCATCCAGAAGGTCACCCAGCTCAACTCCGAGGTCAGCGCGGCCAGCGACGAGCAGACCCAGGGGATCGACCAGATCAACACCGCGGTCGCCCAGCTCGACAAGGTCACCCAGTCCAACGCGGCCAACGCCGAGGAATCGGCGTCGGCGGCCGAGGAGCTCTCGGCCCAGGCGCGCGAGATGAACGACATGGTCAACATGCTCGTGTCGATCGTGCGCGGCGCGACCGAAGCATCCATGGCGCAGTCGTCGGCCATGGCTTACGCCGGGGCACACTCCGGCCCTTCCCTTCACCATCCGGCCGCGGGCAAGGCCAAGTTTGCCCCGGCCGGCGGCAATAAAAAAGCCATGGCGCACGCCGGCCAGGCTCGCGCGTCCAAGCCCGAGGAAGTCATCCCTCTGAACGACTCGGACCTGAGCGAGTTCTGATCGGCCACGGCCGAGGGGGAGGCCCGGCGCCTCCCCCTCCAGCCGGCCATCGGTGCGGGAAGCGAACCCGTTTGAACTGCAATCGCCCTGATAAGGACATCACCGCGGCGCCAGGCCGCAATTCCAAGACGGGAAAAGGGTCATGAAAGTCGAGTACATCAATCCGTTTGTCGAGGGGGTCAACAACCTGTTCAGCACCATGCTGAACTGCGAGGCCAGGCGCGGCAACGTCAACGTGCTGCCCGGGAACGAGCCCCCGAACCAGTCGATCGTGGCGATCATCGGCCTGAGCGGATCGGTGCGCGGCTGCGTGACGATGGTCTTCCCCGCGCGGACGGCCATGCGTCTGGCCCACCAGCTTCTGGGCGAAACCATCAACGAGCTGGACCAGAACGTGATGGACGCGATGGCGGAGATGGTCAACGTCGTGGCGGGGGCCGCCAAGGCGCGGCTCAACGACGACTCGAGCACGCCGGCCCAGCTGAGCCTGCCGACGGTCATCCTCGGCCGGGAGTACGCGATCCAGCACCCGTCATGGTCGGTGTGGCTCGACATCCCGTTCGACAGCGACCTCGGCTCCTTCAACCTGTGCGTCTCGATCGAGACCGATCATTCGAAAAAAGGAAACGCGTGATGAACGTCCTGATAGTCGATGACTCAACCACCATGCGCAAAATCCTGATCAACGCCTTGAAGAGCGTCGGGATCAACGAGATCGACGAGGCCTGCGACGGCCAGCAGGCGGTCGACGCCGTCCTCGCCAAGCAGTACAGCGTGGTCCTCATGGACTGGAACATGCCCAACATGCTCGGGATCGACGCGCTCAAGCGGATCCGCCTGTCGGGCAACAACGTGCCGGTCATCATGGTGACGACCGAGGCCGAGAAGAGCCGCGTCATCGAGGCGCTCAAGGCCGGGGCGAACAACTACATCATCAAGCCGTTCAAGCCCGAGGCGGTCATCACCAAGATCAACGAGCTGGCGGGCAATGCCCAGGCGTCTTGACAGGAAGTGGATGTAACATGGAAGCCTCTACGTTCAACAGGTTCCGGTCGATCGTCTACGAACACAGCGGCATCGCCCTGGGCGAGGGCAAGGAGGCGCTGGTCAGCGCCCGGATTGGCAAGCGCCTGCGCGCGCTGAACATCGCCGACCACAAGGCCTACCTCAAGTACGTCGAGCAGGACGCCAGCGGCGAGGAAATCGTCCAGTTGCTCGACGCGATCTCGACCAACGTCACCCATTTCTTCCGCGAGCCGGCGCACTTCGACTTCGTCAAGGAGACGGTCGCGGTGTGGGCCGGCCAAGGGCAGACGCGGATGCGGTTCTGGTCGGCGGCGTGCTCGACGGGCGAGGAGCCGTATTCGCTGGCGATCACGCTGCGCGAGGCGCTGGGGGCGCGCGGGGCCGACGCGAAGATCCTCGCCACCGACATCTCGACGCGCGTGCTGAGCGCGGCCCGCTCGGGCGTGTTCGAGAGCGACAAGCTCAAGAACGTCGCGCCCGCGCTGCGCGAGAAGTATTTCAGGCCCGTCGAGGGCCACCCCCACGGCCGCATCGCCCGCGAGGAACTCCGGAACATGATGGTGTTCCGGCGGATGAACCTGGCCAAGCCGCCGTTCCCGATGCGCGGCCCGCTCGACATCGTCTTCTGCCGCAACGTGATGATCTATTTCGACAACGACGTGCGCAAGGCTCTGCTCAACGAGATCCTGCGGCTGCTCAAGCCGGGCGGCTACCTGATCGTCGGCCACGCCGAGAGCCTGACCGGGATGATCGCCGACCTGAAGGCGGTACGGCCCTCGATTTACGTCAAAAACCGCTAGGGGACGAGAGGTTGAACGTGAACCAGATAGTAGGCATCGCCGACATGAAGGTGTCCAACTCGCGCGACGACGTCCTGGTGACGTATTCGCTCGGCTCGTGCGTCGGGCTGTCGCTCTACGACCCGGTGACGTGCATCGGGGGGATCATCCACTGCATGCTGCCGCTGTCCAAGATCGACGCCGCCAAGGCCCAGGAAAACCCGATGATGTTCACCGACACGGGGGTCACGACGTTCCTGCAGGCGGTCTTCAACCTGGGCGCCGAGCGCAGCCGCCTCGTCGCGAAGGTGGCCGGCTGCTCGTCGGTCCTCGACGACAAGGGCCTGTTCAAGATCGGCGAGCGCAACTACACCGTCCTCAAGAAGATCATGTGGAAGAACAACATTCTCATCGCCGCCGAGGACATCGGGGGTAACGCCTCGCGGACGCTGACGCTTTTCATGAACACGGGCCGGACGACGATCCGCTCCGGCGGAAGCGAGCGGGAACTATGAACAGCAGACCCCAAGACATCCTGGCGCGCCTGAAGGACGTCCCCGCGCTGCCGACCGGATCGGCGCGGATCCTCCAGCAGATCCAGGCCCCCGACGCCGACATCCCGAACCTGGCCCGGCTGATCGAATACGAGGCCGGCCTGACCGCCAACATCCTGCGCCTGGCCAACTCGGCCTATTACGGCTGCTCGCGCACGATCGGCTCGGTCCGGGAGGCGATCGTGCGGCTCGGCACGCAGAGGATCTCCGAGCTGATCGTTTCGGTCTCGGTCGCGCCGATGATCCAGCAGCCGCTCAAGGGCTACGACCTGCCGGCCGGCGACCTGTGGATCCACTCGGCGGCCGTGGCGATCGCCGCCCGGGAACTGCAGGCGACGCTGGGGGTCAACGCCCCGGACTGCCTGTTCACGGCCGCGCTCCTGCACGACATCGGCAAGATCGTGCTGGGCGGTTTCGTCGAGACGAACGCCGAGTCGATCGCGGCCCTGGTCGCCGCCGAAAACCTGTCGTTCGAGACCGCCGAGCAGCGCGTCCTGGGGGTCGACCACGCCGAGGTCGGCGCCACGCTCCTCGAGATGTGGAACCTGCCGCCGGCGATCGTGGAGATCGTCCGCTGGCACCACCGCCCCGAGTCGTTCCCGGGCGACCCGCTCGCCGTCGACATCGTTCACGTCGCCGACGTCCTGTGCGTCAACTCCGGGATCGGGACGGGGCGCGACGGCCTGAGCTACCGGCCCGCCGAGTGTTCCGCGTCGCGCCTCGGGATCACCGTCCACACCTCCGAGACCGTCGTCTCCAGGCTGCTCGGCGGGATCGACACGCTCAAAGACCTGTTCATGCCCGGCACTGGGAGGTAACCCAATGGCTTTCAATTTCCTCATCGTCGACGACTCGGAGACGGTCCGCGCGGTCATCGCCAAGACCCTGCAGGTGGCCGGTCTGCCGATCCACGAGCTCTACCAGGCCGCCAACGGCAAGGAGGCCCTGGCCGTCCTGGAGGACAACTGGGTCGACCTGATCTTCACCGACATCAACATGCCCGTCATGGGCGGGATCGAGCTGATCGAGAAACTGTGCGAGGACGGCATGCTCAAGACCATCCCGGTCGTCATCGTCTCGACCGAGGGGAGCCAGACCCGCATCGAGCAGCTCAAGACCAAGGGCGTGATCGCCTACATCCGCAAGCCGTTCCAGCCCGAACTGATCCGCAAGGTCGTCGACGACATCCTGGGAGCAAAAAAATGAACACCCACGACGAAGCCCTGAGCGCCACCTTCTGCCGCGTCATCGAACAGCTCGCGTTCATGTTCGCCGAGCCGGCGGAAAAGGAAGCAATCCCGACGCCCGACGGCGAATGCGTCAGCGTGGCGATGCGGTTCGAGGGGGCGCTGGCCGGCGGCCTGCGCCTGGCGGTCCCGGCCGCGATGTGCGGCGAGCTCGCCGGCAACATGCTCGGCATGGACCCCGACGACGAGCAGGCGATCGCCAAGGGGCTCGACGCCCTCAAGGAACTGTTGAACGTGATCTGCGGCAACATCCTGACCGACATCGCCGGGGAGGAGGCGGTCTTCAGCCTGTCCATCCCGACGTCGCAGGCGCTGACGGCGGCCGAGTGGGCGGCTTTCCAAGCCGAACCGGCGACGCTGGGGTTCCAGGTCGACGAGCACCCGGCGCTCCTGCAGCTCGCCGTGAAAGGGTGATGGCCATGAAGACGCGCGTGCTCATCGTCGATGACTCGGCCGTCGTGCGTCAGATCTTCGCGCGCGAACTGGCGCGCGACCCCGAGCTCGAGGTCGTCGGCACCGCCGCCGACCCGTTCGTGGCCCGCGACATGATCGTCGCGCTCAAGCCCGACGTCATCACGCTCGACGTCGAGATGCCGCGCATGGACGGCATCACGTTCCTGCGCAAGCTCATGCGCTACTACCCGCTGCCGGTCATCATCGTGTCGTCGCTGACGGCCCGCGGCGGCGAGCTCGCCCTCGAGGCGATGGAGGCCGGCGCCGTCGACGTCATGTGCAAGCCGGGCTCGTCGTTCTCGGTCGGCGACATGTCGGTCGAGCTGATCGACAAGATCAAGGCGGCGGCGCGGGTCAAGGTCCTGGCCAAGGACGGGCCGGCGCCGGCGCCGCAGGCGGCCCGGCTGTCGATGACGCGCACGACGCACAAGGTCGTGGCGATCGGGGCCTCCACCGGCGGCACGCAGGCCCTGCAGTACGTGCTGTCGGCGATGCCGCCCAACGCACCCGGGATCGTCGTCGTCCAGCACATGCCCGAGCATTTCACGCGTTCCTTCGCCGAGCGGCTCAACGAGCTGTGCGCGATCGAGGTCAAGGAGGCCGCCGACGGCGACACGGTCGCCCCGGGCCGGGCCCTCATCGCGCCGGGCAACTTCCACATGCTGCTGAGGCGGTCGGGGGCGGTCTACCACGTCCAGGTCAAGGCGGGGCCGCTGGTCTGCCGCCACCGCCCGTCGGTCGACGTGCTGTTCCGCTCGGTGGCGCAGTTCGCGGGCCGCAACGCCGTCGGCGCGATCCTGACCGGCATGGGCAACGACGGCGCGGCCGCGATGAAGGAAATGCACAACGCCGGCGCCCGGACGATCGCCGAGGACGAGGCCAGCTGCGTCGTGTTCGGCATGCCCAAGGAGGCGATCAAGGCGGGCGGGGTCGACATCGTCGCGCCGCTCGACCAGATCCCGCAACGGATTCTCGAACTGGCTCAGGACACGGCAATGGCCAGGGCCTGAGGCGCCATCGTCGACGGGGAGACGGCAACCGGGGAACATGGCCAGGGCCGATCGCGCCGGGCCAAGACCGGCAATCAGACGGAGCAGGAACATGGCACGGCTGGACTATCTATTCTTCATTCACGGCTTGTCATTCATTTTAATGGCGCTGCTGCTTCCGACCGGGTCGCGGAATTCCGGCCGGCGCATGCCGTGGCGTCAGCTCGGCTGGTTCGGCCTGCTTCAGGGGATCGCCGACTGGATGGCCGTCCCGGCGGTCGGCCTCGGCGACACGCCCCTCCTGCGATCGGTCCGCCTCGCCATCATGATCGCCTCCTTCCTGGCACTCCTGATGTTCGGGGTCAATTCGGTCAGGCTCTCGGGGCGCCGCATTTCGGCGTGGTGGGCGTCTCCGCTTGTGCCGGCCGCGGCCGTCCTCGCCTGGCTCAGGGGCATCAACGGCCTCGAGGAAGTGAGCCGCTTCGGCATTGCGCTGCCGGCCGGCGTGCTGGCCGCCGTCGTGCTGTGGCACATCTCGAGGAAGCACGAGATGGAGCGGCTGCCGCTGGCCGTCGTCGGCGCCGCGTTCCTGGTTCATGCCGTGGCGGCCTGCTTCATCCTGCCGAATTTCTCGTTTTGCCCGGTGTCGGAGCTTTCAACGGCCCCGCTGCCGAAGATCTGCGGCATCTGCATCCCGGCCCTGTGCACGCTCTGCGCCATGACCGCCGCCACCGGCGTCTGGCGCGCGTTTTCGGCCAACCGCGTCTCGGGCACGGCATGCGGCTGGTTCAGCAGCTGGGTGATGCCGGGGGTGATCGCGATCCTGCTGACCGGCGGCTTCCTGATCACCGAGTGGCGCGGCGCGGGCGCGGGCGCCGAACAGCGCGAATTCATCCTTCAGCAGGCCACCCTGATCGCCGACCAGATCGACGTGGAAAACACGCGCGAGCTGACGTTCACCCCCGCCGACCGGGACAACCCTCATTTCCAGCGCGTCGCCCGACAGATGACAATCTACGCCGACGCCAACAGCACCGTCGAAATCTACAGCGTGGCGATGCGCAACGGCAAGATCCTGTTCGGCCCCGAAAACGTCAAGCCCAACGACCCCTACGCCACCACGCCGGGCATGCTCTACCAGGATCCGCCCGACGAGCTGATCGAATGCTTCCGCGCCCACCACCCGCAGACGATCGGCCCCTACACGGACGAGTTCGGCACGTTCGTCAGCTCGTTCGCGCCGGTCGAGGACCCGCTGACGGGCAAGCCCCTGATGGTGATCGGCATCGACCGTGAGGCGAGCCGCTGGCAGGCGAAGATCGCGCTGGCCCGCGTCGAGGCGATCCTGTTCACGCTCGGGATCATGGGCATCATCCTCGCCGGCATCTACCTGATCCGCCAGCGCGCGTGCCTGGCCAGGTGCGGGTGGGGGCGGCTGCCGCAGATCGAGATCGCCATGACCGCGCTCCTCGGCATCGCGATCACGATCGGCATCGCCCAAATCGCGTCGGAGGCCGACCATCGCAACCAACGCCGGGATTTCACCAACCTCGCCCACTCCGAGGCCACCGGGATCGTCAAGGCCCTGCAGACCTACCGGGATCATCACCTGGCGACGCTGCGCCGCTTTTTCGAAATCGACGGCGTGGTCGACCGCGAGAAGTTCAGCCGTTATGCCCAGACCCTGATCCGCAACCGGACCGTCCAGGCCGTCGGCTGGGTCGCCAAGGTCCCCGCGGGCCAGCGGGAGGCGTACGAGACCCTGATGCGCCGCTCGATGCCCGGCTTCACGATCCGGCAGATGGACGGGACGGCCTCCGGCGACGGGAACCCATTCCTGTACCCGCTGACCTACATCGAGCCGTTCGACGAGAACCAGTCGGCGCTCGGCCTTGATCTGCATTCCGAGCCGTTCAGGCAGACGGCCCTCAAGGAAGCGATCCGCACCAACATGGCGACGGCCACCGACCTGGTCTACACCTTCAGCCGGCGCGAGCCCGTCATCATGCTGTATGCCCCGGTCTACGACAGGAATCCCGAGGCGGTCCGGGCCGCCGACCGCGAGCGCGACTGCAAGGGCGTGGTCATGATCGCGGTCAGGCCCGAGACGATGCTCAAGCAGGCGCTGTCGCAAATCAACGACCAGTACGCCGACGTGATCGTGGACTTCTACCAGCTCGAAAAGCCGGGCATCATGCGGCTCATGGCGTCTTCGGCGGAAGACTCGATCCACGTCGACAGCAGCCACCGCAAGCTGCTCGTGAACGAAACCGAACTGGCGCTGACGACGCCGCTGTTCGCGTTCGGGAAAACCTACGCCGCGCACGTCCGCCCGGGCCCCGGTTTCACCGCCGCCAACCCGCAACGGGCCGGCTGGATCGCGATCTCGACCGGGCTGCTGCTGACGGCCGTGCTGACGATGTTCACCTCGTTCCTCGTCCACCGGCGCGAGAACCTCGAGGCCAAGGTGAGAAAAAGCACCGCCGAGCTGCGCCAGCGCCAGCGCGAGCTGATCCAGACCAACACGCAGCTGGAGAAGGCCACCGCGATGGCCAACGAGATGGCGCTCCAGGCCAACATCGCCAACATCGCCAAGAGCGAGTTCCTCGCCAACATGAGCCACGAAATCCGCACGCCCATGAACGGGGTGATCGGCATGACGGGGCTGCTGCTCGACACCGAGCTGACCGACGAACAACGCCAGTTCACCGAAATCATCCGCACGAGCGGCGAGTCGCTCCTCTCGCTGATCAACGACATTCTCGACTTCTCAAAGATCGAGGCGGGAAAACTCGAAATGGAAACGCTCGACTTCGACCTGCGTTCAACCCTGGAGGACACGGCGGAGCTCCTGGCCGTCCGCGCCCAGGAAAAAGGGCTCGAACTGAGCTGCATCATCGACCCCGAAATCCACCTGTGGCTCAAGGGCGACCCGGGCCGGCTGCGCCAGGTCCTCATCAACCTCGGCGGCAACGCCATCAAGTTCACGCACCAGGGCGAGGTCGCGATGCGCGCCGACCTCGTCGCCGAGGACGACCGGCACACCACGCTCCGGTTCTCCGTCACCGACACCGGCATCGGCATCCCCGAGGACAAGATCCCGATCCTGTTCCTGCCGTTCACGCAGGTCGACGGCTCCACCACGCGCAAATACGGCGGGACGGGGCTCGGCCTGGCCATCTCGCGGCAGATCGTCCAGATGTTCGGCGGCGAGATCCACTGCGAGAGCGTGCTCGACCAGGGCTCCAAGTTCTGGTTCACCGCGGTCTTCGAGAAACAGGCGCGCTCCGACGAGCCCGAGCCCGCCCCGCTGGCCAGCCTGTGCGGCGTCCGGATCCTGGTCGTCGACGATTACGCCAGCAACCGGCTGCTGACGGCCAACTTCCTCAAGGGCTGGGGCTGCCGCCACACCGAGGTCGACAACGGCGAGGACGCGCTCTTCCACCTGCGCCAGGCCGTGCGCGAGGCGGACCCGTATTGCATCGCGCTCGTCGACATGCACATGCCCGGCATGGACGGGGCCGAATTCGGCCGCCGCGTGAAGGCGGACCCGGAGCTGAGCGCCACGCAGCTGGTCGTCATGACGTCGCTCGGCGAGCGCGGCGAGGCCGCGCGGCTCGAGAAGCTCGGCTTCTCCGGCTACCTGACCAAGCCGCTGCGCCAGAACCAGCTCCACGACCTGCTGGCGGTGGTGCTGGGCCGGCTCCAGGCCGAGCCGCTGGCCCCCGCAAAGGTCGGCCTCGTCACCCGGCACACGATCGCGGAGGCCAGGAAGCACCGGGTGCGCGTCCTGCTGGCCGAGGACAACATCACCAACCAGCTCGTGGCCCTCAAGATCCTCGAGAAGCTCGGCTACCGCGCCGAGGCCGTCGCCAACGGCAAGGAGGCGATCACGGCCCTGAGCACGATCCCGTACGACATCGTCCTGATGGACTGCCAGATGCCGGAGATGGACGGCCTCGAGGCGACGCAGTGGATCCGCGGCGGGATCTCCGGCGTGCTCAACCCCGGCGTGCCGATCATCGCGATGACGGCCCACGCCATGAAGGGCGACCGCGAGCGCTGCCTCGCCGCCGGCATGGACGACTACCTGAGCAAGCCCGTGCAGCCGGCCGAAATGGCGGCCGCGCTCGAGCGCTGGCTGAACAAGGCCGAGGCCACCGGTGGCCACGCGCGGCCCGCCGTGCAAAACGCCGACACCAACGGGCCGGCCGTGACGTTCGACCGCGCCTCGTTCATGGAGCGGATGATGGGCGACGAGGACATGGCGCGCGAGCTGATCGCCACCTTCCTCGGCGACATGAAGGACCAGTTCCAGGAACTGGCCGCGGCCGTCGCCGCCGACAACTGCGAGCAGGTCCAGCGCCAGGCCCACAAGATCAAGGGCGCCTCGGCCAACCTGAGCGCGATCGCCATGCGCAACACGGCCCGCTCGATCGAAGCCGCCGCCAAGTCCAACGACCCGGACGAGGCCCGGGCGCTGATGCCGCGGCTGGTCGAGTGCTTCAACCAGCTCGTGACGATGCTCGAGAGCGAAATGCTTTGCGAATCGCAACACCATAAGGAGACGACACCATGAGGACCCTGATCGTGGAAGACGAATTCACCAGCCGGATGCTGCTGCAGAAGATGCTCGAGCGCTACGGGGAGTGCCACGTTGCCGTCAACGGGCGCGAGGCCGTCGAGGCGGTCGCGGCGGCCCTGATGGTCGGCACCCCCTACGACCTCATCTGCCTCGACATCATGATGCCCGAAATGGACGGCCAGGAAACGCTCCGCGCCATCCGGCAGCTCGAGAAGCGGTCCGGCATCGGCGGGCTGGACGGCGTCCGGATCGTGATGACGACGGCGCTCGGCGACAAGGACAACATCATGCAGGCCTTCCGCGAGCAGTGCGACGGCTACCTGGTCAAGCCCGTCGACAAGAACAAGCTCACCAGGCTGATGGACGACATCGGCCTGAGCGCGCTGGCCGATGAAACCGGCCGCTGACGCCGGCCCGCGCGCCCCGACGCCGCACGCCGATCCGACCCGCGGGTCGGCGTTTCATTTTGCCCGGACGGCCGCCCAGTCGAGGCCGTGAAGGGCGAGGTATTTGCGCAGACGGTCGGCGTCGTTGGCCGTCTTCTTCCGCTGCCTGGACTGCGCGAACAGCCCGCGCCCCGCGGCCGACAGCGTCGCCGACCGGCGGCAGACGCGAATCACCTCGGCCAGCTGCACGCGGTCGAAACGGTCCATCGCGGCGGCCCGGTCGGCGCCGACCAGATCGGCCAGCAACTCCGCGTCGCCATCGGCCGCGGCGTCGCGCCACCCCCCGCGCAGCCGGGCGATTTCCTGCTCGACGATCTCCGCGCGGATCCGGCCGGCGGGGGCGAGCGTCGCCATCCGCGTCACGGCCCCCGACAGGTCGCGGAAATTGGCGGGCCACAGCGCCTCGGGCGAGGTCGCGAACGCGAGGAACCGCTCGCGCGCCTCCTTGTTGAACGTCACGCGCGTGCCGGTGCGCGCGGCGTGGCGATCGAGCTCGAAGGCTAAATTCGGCTCGATGTCCTCGGGGCGCTCGCGCAGGCCCGGCAGCCGGAAGCTCCACAGGTTCATGCGCGCCAGCAGGTCCTCGCGAAACCGGCCGGCGCGGACCTCGGCGGCAAGGTCGCGGTTCGTGCCGCAGATGAGCTGGAAGTCGCTCTCGACCTCCTGGTCGGCGCCAAGCGGGTAGAACCGTTTTTCCTCGATCGCTTTTAAAAGCAGCGTCTGCTCGTCCGTGCCGAGCTCGCCGATCTCGTCCAGGAACAGCATGCCGCCGTCGGCCGCCAGCAGAAAGCCCTTGCGGTCGGCCGCCGCGCCGGTGAACGCCCCCTTGCGGTGGCCGAACAGCGCCGACATCGCCGCGTCGCCGCGCAGCGTGGCGCAGCTGACCTCGACGAACGGCCCGCGCAGTTTCTTGCGTGCGCGTTTGAGCTCGTAGATGCGCCGGGCCAGGTGCGACTTGCCGGCCCCCGTCGGCCCCATGAGCGTCAGCGGGTCGGCCGTGTGGAGCGCGACGTGCTCGATCCGCTCGATGAGCGCGTTGAACGCGGCGTTGCGGGTGTCGATCCCGGACTTGAGGAACGAGATGTCGTCGCGCGTCTCCTCGTGGCGGCGCATCGCGATCGAGTCGTAGCGCGACAGGTCCAGGTCGATGATCTCGTAGGTGCCGGCGCGCGTGTGCGCCTCCTTCTTGGGCGGGGCCGTCTGGATCAGCCGCGCCGGGAAGTGGCGCGACTCGGTCAGCAGGAACATGCAGATCTGCGCCACGTGCGTGCCGGTCGTGATGTGGATGAGGTATTGCTCGTTGTCGGGGTCGAACGCGTAGGCGCCGGCGAAACCGTGCAGCGCGCCGTAGACCTCCTCGAAGTCCCACGGGTCCTTGAAGTCGATCGGGTGCGTGACGACGCGCGTCTCGGGCGAGACGGCGTGGATGTCGTCGACGACCCAGCCCAGGAGCTTCGTGAAGTTGGGCTGGTAGAGCAGCTCGAAGCGGTTGATGATCAGGTCCTCGTGGCTGCACAGGGCGACGGTCGGCCGCCACTTGCCCCAGCGGTCGGAGGAGCGGCCATGGTCGAGCGTGGGCCCGAGGATGCCGATGGCGACAGTTTGCAGTTGAGCCATAGTGTTGCCTTGTCTCGTGTGTCGTGCGTCGTAATCGTAATCGTAATCGTAATCGAACAGCGCTCTGTATTTATAGAAGACTAGATAGCTATATAATTATTTCAAGAGCGAAATATACCGCACCGGGCGAAACCGCCCCGGCTACTTCCGCAGCACACTGATGCTATTAGTCTTATCAAAACTCGAAAATATTTTCCGCCGATGGCATCCGGCTTGCATTTGGGATGGGGCGTGCTCGCTCAGACGGTCGATCCTCGATTACGATTACGACGCACGACGCACGAGCACGAGCACGAACGGAGTACGGAGATGGCAAGCAAGACTTTGTTCCAATCGTTTTTCGGGCGGCTCATCCCGGCGGCTACGACTCAAAACGAGGAGAATGCCCCGGCCTACGCGTTCAGCCCGGAGCAGGCCCTGGCGCAATACGCCGCCACCGGCTGCATGAACCGCACGTTCTACGCCTCGGCCGAGGAGCAGCTCGATGCCGTGCTCAAGCTGTGCAAGCGGCTCGGCCCGGAGTTCATCGCGCGGACGGCGATCCACGCCCGCGAGTCCGGCTGCATGAAGGACATGCCGGCGCTGCTGGTGGCCGTGCTGGCCGTGCGGGACCCGGAGCTGCTCGAGCGCGTTTACCCGCGCGTCATCGACAACGGCCGCATGCTGCGCAACTTCGTGCAGATCGTCCGCTCGGGAGTGACCGGCCGCAAGTCGCTCGGCACGCTCCCCAAGCGGCTCGTGCGCCAGTGGCTCGAGGCGCGGCCGGACGAGACGATCTTCCGCGAGTCGGTCGGCAACGACCCCTCGCTCGCCGACATCGTGAAGATGGTGCACCCCAAGCCGGCGACCGCCGAACGCGAAGCCCTGCTCGGCTGGCTCATCGGCCGCAAGGTCGACGCCGAGGCGCTGCCGGAGATCGTCAAGGCGTTCGAGGCGTTCAAGGCCGACCCGTCGGGCGAAGTCCCCGACGTGCCGTTCCAGATGCTCACGGCCCTCGAGCTCGGCCGGCGCGAGTGGACCGCCATCGCGCGCCGGGCCGGCTGGACGATGACCCGCATGAACCTCAACACGTTCGTGCGGCACGGCGTCTTCGAGGAGAAGGAACTGGTGCGCATCGTCGCCGACCGCCTGCGCGACCCGCAGGCGATCGCCCAGGCGCGGGCCTTCCCCTATCAGCTCCTGGCGGCGTTCAAGGCCGCCGATGACGGCGTGCCGGCGGAGATCCGCGAGGCGCTCCAGGACGCGATGGAGATCGCCACGGCCAACGTGCCGAAGATCGACGGGAAGGTATTCGTGTTCCCGGACGTCTCGGGTTCGATGCGGTCGCCGGCGACGGGGTTCCGCAAGGGCGCGACGAGCGCCGTGCAGTGCGTCGATATCGCGGCGCTGGTCGCGGCCTCGGTCGTGCGCAAGAACCCCTCGGCGGGGGTCATCCCGTTCGAGCAGGACGTGGTCAAGCTCAAGCTCAACCCGCGCGACAGCGTGATGACCAACGCCCAGAAGCTGGCCTCCGTCGGCGGCGGCGGCACCAACTGCAGCGCGCCGCTTGCGGCGCTGAACCGCAAGCGCATCAACGCCGACCTGGTGATCTACGTCTCGGACAACGAGTCGTGGGTCGACGCCGGGGCCGGCCGCGGCACGGCGACGATGCGCGAGTGGGGCGAGTTCAAGCGGCGCAACCCGAACGCGCGGATGGTCTGCATCGACATCCAGCCCTACGGCACGACGCAGGCCGCCGAGCGCGACGACATCCTCAACATCGGGGGCTTTTCGGACCGGGTGTTCGAGGTCGTCGCCGAGTTCGCGGCGGGGAATCTGTCGAGCGGGCATTGGGTTGACGTGATCAACAGGATCGAGCTGTAAATTGGTAGGTCGGGTCTATGACCCGACTCTGGACTGAAGAGTCGAGTCTATGCCCCGACCTACCACCACGGCGAATGCCGGGGGAACTACATGGGACTGAAGGCGGGTGCGACTCCCGACCGCTCCAGGCGGCAGCTCCAGTGAGCGTCAGTAAAGTTTCTCCAACCCTTGTCGCCGTTTGAATTCGCGAAATGGCAGGCCGGAACCATGGCGGTGTTCAACGATCCCTGGGCGGACCCGAAAATCGATTGGCAGATTCTGCAGAACGGGCCTATTGCGCTTTACCACAGCCGCGACCTGCTGGCGAAGGACCTGGCCTGGTTCGAAGACGAGCATTACAAGACGGTCGCGCTGCATTGCGGCCGCTGGAGGAGCGGATGCAGATTCCACGCCGACGTGAAAAAGGCATTGGATTTTCCGAACTATTACGGGAAGAATCTGAATGCGTTCAACGATTGCATGAGTGATTTGGAGATTGCCGAAACGGGTGGGCTGGTCGTCGTGCTTTGGGAATTTGCGGACTGGTTCAAGAACGACGCCGAATTCGCGACGACGGTGATCGATATCCTGGCGGTCAACGCAAGGCATCACCTGCTGTTCGGCGAGAGACTGATCATCCTGTTGCAGTCGGACGACCCGGCATTGCGGGTGCCCGATGTCGGCGCAACACCGGTTCTTTGGGCCAGGGAGCCATTGGATAAGGATCGAGGTTTATAAGCGGCCGAATGCCGCCGGGACTACATTGTCAAATGCATTGTCTCGGCCAGAATTGTCGGCCGTACGGTATCACGGCGAATACCGGGGGAACCACATGGGACTGAAGGCGGGTGCGACTCCCGACCGCTCCAGGCGGAAGCTTGATTGAGCTTCAGTAAAGTTTCTCCAAAATCTTGTCGCCGCGAAGGAATGCATGCGTATAATTGGGATTTGATTTCAAGAATGCGGGGACATTTAGATGCTTGGCTTAAAAAAATTAGACTCTAAAGAAGACTGGACATGGATTGAAGCGTTGATCGATCGTACGATGAAGGAGTCGATGTTGCTGGAGCAAGCATCCCAATATTTCGAACCCAAACCCGCTTCCTTATTCGCGAGCAAAGAAGTTGAGGATAGGATAAATAAGAATTTCAATGCACTAAATCGCCAAATGGGTGGTGCCCCAGATATTTTTATCATATCAGAAGGCGCTAAAATGGATGATGTTTATGATAACTTTTGTTGGAATGCAATTATTGAGATGACCTCATTGTTTTGGCGCACACGAAACAACGTTATCAAAACACATGCATACTTTATAACAAGATCAATAACGGAAAGTCCGGAAGCCATTGAATGCGAATTATCACAAGATGTCAGAGCCGCAATGTCGTTTTGCGCAAAGGAAGAATTCTGGAACAATTCAGAGATTGCATACATTCGTCTGGCTTCTCTCTGGGATCGTGTCGGTCAATTATTGGATTATGTATTCTTTAATATTCGACAATATGAACGGGATGGATTTCCCACGGTTCTTGACAGAATAAAGGCGAACTACGTTCCTGTTGATAAACAGGTTGAAAAGTGCGCCTTTTGGAAAGGCATAACTAACTACGCTTACAACGAAGATCCATATGGAATGAAATGGTTACTCAGAAGAAGAAATCTGCTCATCCATTCGATTCATCTTTGTGAGCCAAGTAGAGCAGATGAAAACGAACTTAAGCTTAAGTTTCATTACAACCACTTGGCCGAGTCGGTTAAAAATAAATTAAAGGCAATGCTACCTCACGAAGAGGTGAATTGCTTACACAATCATCTGGCAAGATTTTCTGACCTGTTTGAGCCGATCTCGGAACTCTGCTTATGGGGAAACAAGTTATTAAGTGATATGCGAAAAGAAAAAGATTCTTGGATTAGAAATCAGGAAAATGTCTGAATGCTGCAGAACCACATTTGAGAAATGACATCTCGGCATACTTTGTCGCCGCATGAGGTGCTGGATCGATTTGCAATTACGATTCCAGCCGTCACCAAGGCTTCGGCTGTCAAGATGTTTACCAAGGGGAAAGGCAAAATGAGGCGAATGCCGGCGGGAGTACATGGTAGCCAGTGGGTTCGAAGCCCACACCGTGGCACAACACGGAATCAGCAACTCTCGTCAATCTTGTCGCCTTGATTGCGCAAGCCACGGCGAATGCCGGTGAAACTACAGGTCGCGGGTTCGATTCCCGCCGGCCGCAAGGCCGTAGCTCAGCAGGCAGAGCGGTAAACGTTTCACCAAAAACTTGTCGCCGCGGCTGGTCGGGGGATGAACGATGTGCCACTACATCACAGAGCTGCTGCCGGAAACGGTCGATCCGTCGATCTACAACGAGTGTTTCAAACCGCTCGGCCGCCAGTTGACCCCGATCGATAATCCGTCCATCATGGCGCAAGTCGGGCGGGGTTATTGTTACTACTGCGGCACGGCCTGCCGGTGCGATTGCGGTACGACGATCGGCAGCTTGAACGTCAAGATGCAACGCAAGATCGCGCTCAATGACGAGATCAAGAAGCTGCGCAGGAAGAAATGGTCCGAACACAAGATCGGGGCGTGGCTGACCGAGAAAGCGAAGGCAAACGAAAAGCTTGAGCGAGAACAGCCCGCCACGACGAGCAAAGAGGCGGAGCAGTGGGTCGAATGTATCGCGCGATTTCTCGATCGGTCGAAAGGGGGCCGGATCGGCTTGCTGCTGCACCTGTATGACCGCTCGCTCGAGTCGCGGATCACGCTGAAAGGGTTTCAGGAGATCCGCCTCGGCGATTTGACGCCGGAAAAACTGATGAGAATTGCTGAAGATCGGGTGTACTGGATCACGTCATGAAAACCGACTCGTTCTCCACCATCGTCGGCCGGATCCATAAGATCTCGGGCCCGCTTTCCTGCTTTCGGCACGCCGACGAGCGCACGGCGCTGTTTGCAAAGCTCGAGAAGCTCGGCAAGTGGGAGTGCATTCCGTATATCTTTCATTTTGTCCTGGACGGGTCGAAACAGGCGGCGACTCTTGCGGCCGAAACGATCCACGCGATCATCGAGAAGACCCCGAAGCGGCATTTGCCGAAACTCGAGGAGTTCGTCAACCGGACCAGTGGCTCGACCTGGAACTATGACGCGGATTATCCCGAACTCAGGACGAGCGACGTAAAGACGATTGAGGGGTTCGGCGAATTCTCGGCGGCGCTGCTGGGGATCGCGAGCTTCGATCACAACGGCCACATCCGCGAGGCCGCGACGAGGGCGCTCGGTGCGCTCGGTGACGGACGCGCCATCCCGTTCCTGCTGCTCAGGATGAACGACTGGGTCGCGCAGGTTCGGGCGGCGGCGACGGACGCGCTCGAGCGGCGGACGAACGCCGGGAACGCCCTGTTTTTCGTCGACAGCATCGAACTGGTCGAGCGGCTTCGCGAATGCGGGCGCGGGGATCACGGCGCGTTCGTCGCGCGCATCAACGAGTTGATCCGCAGGCCCGAGGTGCGGCCGGCGGTGCTCGAGGTGCTGTCGAAGGGGCATTTCCTTGCCCGGCGGCAGGCTGCCCGGGTCCTTCTCGAGGACGACGCAATCGATCCGCTCGCGCTGTGCGAATACATCCGGCAGGCGCCCGATTCGATGGTCTACGCGCTTGTGGCGAACGAGGCGTGCCGCAAGTATGAGGACGAGCGGCTCAAGGCGGTCTACGACATCTTCAAGGCGGGGCCGTTTCCGCAGGTGCGGGCGGCGTTGATCGACGCGATCGCGGGAAAAGACACCGGGCTCTTGAAGGACGCGCTGTGGGAGGGGCTTGTCGACCCGGGCGGCCTTGTCCGCGCGACGTGCCGGTTTTATTTGAAGAAGGCCGGGGTTTCCCGCGAGGCGATCGCGGGCCGTTACCGCGAACTGATTCGAAGCGGCAGGCCCGCCGCGGCTGTGATTCAAGGGCTGACGGAAACGGGCGTCGCATCGGACGCTGACCTGATTGCGGGTTGCATCGATAACGAGCGCGTGAGCGTGGCGAGCGCGGCCATTCGCGGCCTGGCGCAGCTTGCGCCGGAAAAATATTACAGTCGCTGCGCGCCGCTCGTAACGTCGCCCCGGCCGGCCGTCTCGAAGGCCGCCCGCGACGTGATCATCAAGTTCGTCGACTGGGCGAATCCGGAGGAGTTGTGGCGGATTTACATGGGCGCCGAGGCGGTTCACGTTCGGCGCAACCTGATCCGGGATTTTAATTCGATGCGCAAGTGGGACCGGATTGGGCTGCTGCTCGGCGTGCTCGAGCTTGGCCGGCCCAACGAATGGAACGAGGCCTATGGACACGTGCAGGATTGGCTGAGGGTATCCAATAAGTCGTATGCCATCCTGCCGACCGCGTCGCAGACCGCAACGATCCGGCAGCGCCTCGCGGCATTAAAGAAAAGGCAGGACGACCGGATGTGGTCGCGGATCGAAATGCTGTTGCCGAAATAAATCCGGAGTCGGGTCAGAGGCCCGACCTACCATACACGGCGAATGCCGGTGGAACTACAGGTCGCGGGTTCGAGTCCCGCCGGCCGCAAGGCCGTAGCTCAGTCGGTAGAGCGGTAAACGTTTCACCAACCCTTGTCGCCGTGATTATTGAGAAGAAGGAAAAGAAACGAATGAGTGATCCAATGATGCCATTCCCGCCCGCCGAGGGCGAATGCCTGATCATCGTCGACCTGGAAGCCACGTGCTGGCGGGGCAAAGCGCCGGCGCCGTTCGAGATCATCGAGATCGGCGCGGTGGCATGGCGCAGGGGCGCGGGCGTGATCGGCGAGTTCCAGACGTTCGTGAAGCCGCAGTTCTCGTCGATATCCGAGTTCTGCACGGAGTTGACCACGATCCGCCAGGAGAACGTAGACGGCGCGCCGCTGTTCCCGGAAGCGTGGGAAAACTTTCGCGAGTGGATGCGCGGCTACGAACCTTTCACGCTGGCCTCGTGGGGCTACTACGACGACAAGCAGTTTCGCAAGGACTGCGAGCGCCACGGGATCGTATACGACATCGAGCGTCACCTGAACCTGAAGGTGGCATTCGCGCAACTCACCGGCCGCAGGAAATCCGGCCTGGGCGAGACGCTCGCGATTGTCGGGCTGTATTTCGAGGGGACGCACCACCGCGGCATCGACGACGCGCGCAACATCGCACGCATCCTGGAGTGGATGGTCGACAAAACGAAAGAGCGGACAGGAACATGATTACCATCGACGGCTCCCGAGGCGAAGGGGGCGGACAGATCTTGAGGACCGCGCTGGCGCTGTCGCTCGTCACGGGGCGGCCGTTCCGGATCGAGAACATCCGGGCCGGGCGGCGCAAGCCGGGGCTCATGCGGCAGCACCTCACCGCGGTTTCGGCCGCCGCGCAGATCGGCCATGCGGAGTTCAAAGGCGGCGAGATCGGCTCGATGCGGCTTGCGTTCGCGCCGCGGCCGGCCGAGGCGGGCCACTACCACTTCGCCGTCGGGACGGCCGGCAGCACCACGCTCGTTCTGCAGACCGTCCTGCCGGCGCTGATGCTCGCCGACGGGCCTTCGGAGCTGGTCCTCGAGGGCGGCACGCACAACCCGATGGCCCCGCCGTTCGATTTCCTGGAACGGGCGTTCCTGCCGCTCCTTGGGAAGATCGGCCCGAACGTCACGGCCACGCTCGACCGGCCGGGGTTCTACCCGGCGGGCGGCGGGCAGGTCACGGTGCGGATCGAACCCGCGAAAGCGTTGCGCAAGCTCGAACTGCTCGAGCGCGGGCACGTCGTCAGCCGGACCGCGCGCGCGGCCGTCGCCAACCTGGACCCGAAGATCGCCGAGCGCGAGCTGAAGGTCGTCGGCGAAAAACTCGGCTGGCCGAAGGAGTCGCTGAAAGTCGCGCAGCTGCGCGACTCGCACGGCCCGGGCAACGCGCTCACGATCGAGATCGAAAGCGAGGCCGTGACGGAGGTGTTCACCGGCTTCGGCGAGCGCGGCGTCACGGCCGAGACCGTCGCCGAGCGGGTCGTGGGTGAAGCGAAGGAATACATCGAGGCGGACGGGATCCCGGTCGGCCGGCACCTGGCCGACCAGCTCCTGATCCCGATGGCGCTGGCCGGCGGCGGGAAATTCCGCACCCTCGAGCCGACGCCGCACACGCAAACGAACGCGGAGGTCATCCGGGAGTTTATCGATGTGGAAATCCGGATGAGCGAGCAGGCCAAAGACGATTGGGCGATTGAAATCGGTTAGGGAGAGAAGAGTTCACGCAAAAACGCAAAAGAGCAAAACCCGCAAAAACAAAGAACGAATTTCCTTTTGCGATCTTTGCGTGAATCTTTTTGGCGCTTTTGCGTGATGATATTTTTCCGGAGCATTAACAATGTTTTCGATGATCAAAAAGTTCTTTGCGTGGATGAACGAATCCGAGGCGAATCATTTCTGCGAATGCGTGATAAAAATCATTCATTCAAAGCCGCCTATTTTTAACAAGCACACAATGAGTTGGATTGAGGTGGATGCGCGCGAGGAACCGGCGATCGCGTTTGAAACGATCTGTGACAAGATCTGCGATCACGACCTGAAAATTTCGCGAGAAGTTTACGACCGCATTTGCGAATGCAGAAGGTTATATCAAGAGTATTATCATTGCGATCCCAAACGCGTCGATTTCATCGACGAGAGCTATGTGACCGACAGGCCGGTCACGACAGAGCCGGACGAGTGATTTCGATTTTCGATTACGATTACGATTACGAGCACGAGCACGAACGATGAGAATCATTAAGGAATACATCCATGAAAGCGCGTGAACTATACAACCTGGGCGTCCCGAAGGGGGATGCCTTGAAGCTGGCGTTGGAGTTGATCGGCAATGCCGCGCAGGCGGGGATGAAGAAGGAAGAGATCCGCGCGGCGCTGCGGCTTGTGACCGGCGATCCGGCGGCCAACGTCGATCACCCGATGTTCGGAGCGCTCGCCGCCAAGCTCGTCGAAGCCGACACCGCGCGGATGCGTTACGTTCCGCGCGGCGAGCCGGCGCGGTGGCGGCAGTGGGGAACGGACGTCGAGGAGGGCGCGCTCGAACAGATGCGCAATGCCGTCAGGCTGCCGGTCGCGGTCAAGGGCGCGTTGATGCCCGACGCGCACCAGGGCTACGGCCTGCCGATCGGCGGCGTGCTCGCGACCAAGGGCGTGGTCATCCCGTACGCCGTCGGCGTCGACATCGCCTGCCGGATGAAGCTGACCGTCCTCGACCTGCCGGTCTCGATGCTGCGCGGGCAGGAGGAACAGCTCACGCGGGCGATCAACACCGAGACGCGGTTCGGCGTCGGCGCCGAGTTCAAGAAACGGCGCGAGCACGGCGTCATGGACGAGGACTGGTCGGTGACGGCCGTGACGGCATCGCACAAGGACAAGGCGTGGGGGCAGCTCGGCACGAGCGGCAGCGGCAACCACTTCGTCGAGTTCGGCGAGCTGACGCTGAGCAAGCCGGATTTGGGACTTGAGGCCGGGACGTATCTCGCGCTGCTTTCCCACAGCGGAAGCCGCGGCACCGGCGCCGACGTTGCGGCCCATTACAGCAAGATCGCCATGCGGCTGCGGCCGGAACTGCCGCGCGAACTGATGCACCTGGCGTGGCTCGACCTCGACCGCCAGGAGGGGCTCGAGTATTGGGAAGCAATGCAGCTCATGGGCAAGTACGCCGCGGCCAATCACGAGCTGATCCATCGGTTCATCGCGCGGCACCTCGGCGCGCGCGTGCTGCTCGACGTCGAGAACCACCACAACTTCGCGTGGCGCGAGGTGCACGACGGCCAGGAGGTGATCGTGCACCGCAAGGGGGCCACGCCGGCCGGCGCGGGCGTGCTCGGGATCATCCCGGGGTCGATGGGGACGGCCGGGTTCATCGCGCGCGGCCTGGGCGAGCCCGAGTCGCTGGGCTCGGCGTCGCACGGCGCGGGCCGGCGGATGTCGCGGACGGCCGCCAAGGCGAGCTTCACGTGGCACGACGTCAAGAAGTTCCTCGCCGAACACGGGGTGACGCTCATCTCGGCGGGGCTCGACGAGGCGCCGATGGCCTACAAGGACATCGAATCGGTGATGGCCGCACAGGCCGATCTGGTCGAAGCCGTCGCCCGGTTCGAGCCGCGCCTCGTCAAGATGGCCCCCGCCGGCGAACGGCCGGAGGATTGATGCGGGTCGGGAGCCTCGCCCAGGCAATGGCGAGAGGCCCGGGGGGCGGCTGCCCACGGGCTGAAAAGGGGGGAAAGGACCCAAGAGACCAAAAGCGTTAGGTGGCTAACCGAAGCGGCGGGGGACGGGGGGGTGGGGATTGCGGATTTCGGATTGCGGATTTCGGATTGGGGAATTGTCGCGGGGATTTGGGGGCGATGGATTGCGGATTTCGGATTGCGGATTGCGGATTGGGGAATTGTCGCCTGGATCTTGGGCTGATTGGTCGGATGGGGCGGATTCTGGAATTTTGCAATCCGGAATCGGCAATCCGCATTCGGCGA
>JBDKRG010000004.1:0-259750 GCA_039683515.1 Candidatus Sumerlaeia bacterium
TCGCCGAATGCGGATTGCCGATTCCGGATTGCAAAATTCCAGAATCCGCCCCATCCGACCAATCAGCCCAAGATCCAGGCGACAATTCCCCAATCCGCAATCCGCAATCCGAAATCCGCAATCCATCCCCTCTGCTTCCCCGCGATTTCGAAATCCGCAATCCGCAATCCGCAATCCGAAATCCGCAATCCCCACCCCCCCGTCCCCCGCCGCTTCGGCTAGCCAACTAACGCTTTGGGTCTCTTGGGTCCTTTCCTCCCTTCCCGCCCGTGGGTAGCCGCCCCCCGGGCCTCTCGCCATTGGTTACGGATTTATCGCAGGCGATTACGGGATCGATTTTCGATTACGATTACGAGTACGAGGGGCGGCTATTCATGCGATCTTGAATAGATGGCGACCCAGGTGTCGCCGTAGCGGGACTGGCGGGTTTGGGCGAGCGGGCCGTAGGCGTCGGCGAGGCGGTCCTGGCGGCCGGCCTGCGCGACGACGAGGGCCTCGGGGGCGAGCCACGCGTCGGCGACGGCCGAGAGCCTCTCCAGCGCGGCCTCGGCGAGGCCCATCCCGTAGGGCGGGTCGAGGAGCACGATGTCGAACGGGGCGTCGCCGGGCGGCGTGGGGCGGCCCAGGACGCGGCGGGCGTCCTGCTCGACGACAAGCGTTTGAGCGGCGAGGCCGAGCTTTTCGATGTTGGCGCGCAGGGCCTCGAGCGCGGGGCGCGAGTTCTCGACGAAGACGGCAAAGGACGCTCCGCGGCTCACCGCCTCGATGCCGAGCGCGCCCGAGCCGGCGTAGAGGTCGATCACGCGCGCCCCCTCCATCCACGGGCCCAGGATGCCGAACAGCGACTCGCGCACGCGTCCGAGCGTCGGCCGCGTGGCCTGGCCTTTCGGAGCCGCCAGCGGTCTGCCGCGAAACTGCCCGGCGATGACGCGCAGGCTCATGGCGCCGAAACACCGGCCGGGGTTTGCCCGGTCGCCGCGCGCAGCCAGAAGTTGTCGATCTGCCCCTGGCGGATCAGGACGGGGTAGCCGGCCCACATCGTCTGGTAGGGGATGTAAAGCGATTGCTGGATCGGCGCGGGCGGGTAGAGGGCGATCGGGTTGAGCGGGTCGGCCGGGGTTGTGCGCCACAGGAGCTGGTAATACTGGCCCCAGTAGGCCTGGTCGAAACCGTCATACATGATGAAGTAGGCGTTGGGGTCGCCGGGCGAGCGGAAGAACTGCTGGTAGAAGCGGTTGAAGTTGACCGACGCGCCGAGGAGCTGGACGGCCGCGCCGACGGCGAGCATGAGCATGATCGCCATGCGCGCGTTGCGGGTCCAATTCGCCGCCAGATAGGCCGCGATCGGCACGGCGAAGAAGCAATGGATCTGGAAGACGTGGCGCGGTCCCCAGCACCAGCCGCCGGCCCAGTTCTGCCAGGTCGACTGGATCGCCAGCGGGCAGAGGATCATGAGGGCCAGCGCCCAGACGAGGGCGCGGCTCAGCCCCGCCCAGCGCCGCGCCAGCGCCTTCCACCCGAAGAAGCTCAGGATGAGCGCCGGCGAGAAGAAGAACAGGCCCTTGCCCGCGCTGAACAGGTAACCGTAGAGGCCGGCGATGATCGGGGTCGAGAACTTCACCCCTTCCTGCTGGTCGCTGTAGCCGGTCGCCAGCGCGTTGCCGAAATGCAGCCGGTTGAGGAAGAGCTGCAGTGCGCCGGCGAGGATGACGGGGATGGCGAAGGCGATCCACGCGGCGAGGAACGAGCCGCCGCGCCGGCGCGCCACCGAGACGATCGGCAGGAGCATCATGACGGCGAGGCCGGGGTAGGCGAGGACCGAGTCGTTGCGGACGAGGAAGGCCCAGCCCGCGGCGCAGCCCGCCACGAGGCACCAGCGCAGGTGGCCGCAGCGCATCGCGCGCAGCAGGCCGTAGAAGGCGAGCATCAGGAAGAACGCCGCCAGCGGCTCGGTGAAGAACGGGCGGCTGTGCGGCCACGCCATCGAGCCGAGCGCGTACAGGAGGGCGGCCCACATCGCGGCGCGCGCGTCGCAGACCGCCTCGAGGCAAAGGAGGTAGACGAGGGCGGCCATCGCCGCGCCGAGGAGGACGTTGAACCACGAGCACGCCCAGCGCGGCGCGAGCTCGGCGGCGGTCTGCGGAATGCCAAGATCCCGCGGCCCGAACGGCTCGTCGCCGTAGAGCGCGGCCCACGTCGCGTCGCTGCCGATGCGGGCCAGGGCGTTGCCGATCCAGACGAGCGGGACGGCCAGGATTGGCTGGCCGATGCCGTACTGGCCGAACTCGCGGCCGTCGGGTCGGGGCGGGTTGGCGGGGCGGCTCGCGAAGCTGCGGTCGCCCTGCAGGATGGGGACAATGGCGAAGCCCTCGCCCGAGGCCAGGGAGCGGGTCGTGCGGAACAGGACCTCCTCGTCCGGGGAGAAGAGGTGACCGGCCGCCGTCAGCCCGTAGGTTGCCAGCGTGATGAGGAAAACCAGCGCGGCGCGCTTCACTTTTCACTCCGCGGGGGCGGGGCGGCGTGGCCCGGCTGCTGGTTCTGCGGGAACGGGACGAGCGGCTGGCGCCCGCCGGTGAGCGAGGCGGAGAGGTTGTTGATCAGCTCGCGGAGCTGGTCGAACGGGCGGGGGTCGGTGACGAGCGCCCCGAGGGTGCCCTGGCCCTTCTGAATGCCGGCGACGATCTGCTCGAGGCGCTCGGCGCTGCGGTTGAGCCGCTCGATGGTTTCGGCCAGCGGCTTCTGGTTCTGGTCGAGCGCCTGGTTGAACCGGCCGACCGTGCGGCGCAGGTCGCCGCTGGTGGAGCGGATCCCTTCGTCGAGGCTGGCGCCCGCCTTCTGCCAGGCGGCGGCGGTGGCGTCGAGGCCGTCGCCGATCTCGGCGATCCGCTTGTCGAGGTGCTGCGTGGTCGAGGTGGCGGTGTCGAGGAACGTCTCGAGCTGGTTGGTGACGCGGTCGAGGGTCTCGGAGGCGGTGGCGAAGTTCTCGAGGATCTGCTTGGTGTTTTGCTGGTTGGCCTGGTCGCTGACGAGCTTGTTGATGGCGGTCAGGGTCGGGACGAGTTGGTCGAGGACGTCGCCGATGCGCTGGGAGAGGTCGATGGCGATGGTTTCGATGTTGGCCGGCGCCGTGCCGACGATCTCGGAGCGCTGCGGCAGCGGGGTCTTGCCCGGGCCCGACTTGCCGGTCGACTCGATGTTGATGGTGGTCTCGCCGATGACGGTCGCCGGGGCGACGCGGATATCGGCGTCGGGGTAGAGGTTCACGGTCTTGTCGACGCGGAGCGTGACCATGACCGGGTGCGGGCCGCCGACGTAGGCGATGCTGCTGACGGCGCCGACCTGCGCGCCGTAGGCCAGGACGGCCGCGCCGGGCTCGAGCCGCTCGACGCGGTCGAACATGACGTAGAACGTGTGGCGGTTGCTGAGGAAGTCCAGGTTGCGAAGCATCACCGTGAGGGCGAGGAACAGGACGAACCCGACCACGATGAAGATGCCGACGGTGAATTCGCGGCGGTTGGCCATCAGACGCTCCAGGGGGCGTTCAAGTGGACGTTATGGCGTTTCTCCGCGTCGCTCGGCCGCAGGTAGAGCGGCGCGACCTGCAACGGCTCCAGGGGTTGCGCGCCGGCGCGCAGGCACTCGGCGGCCGAGATCGCCGCGGCATCGGCGCCGGGCGAGCCGATCTCCGGCGGAGCCCAGCGCGCCCGGCCGCCCAGGCGGCGGTCGATCGCCTCGCGGTGTTTCCACGCGCCGTCGCCGGCCAGGACGAGCGGCTCGCCCAGGGCGTCGAGCGCGTCCAGAAGCGCTTCGATCGGCTCGACGGAGTCGGGCCGCAGCGGCTGCGGGCGGCCGGCGGCGGCGCGGTAAAGGCCGCCGTAGAGCTCGCCGCGGCGCGCGTCGAGGAGGACGGCGACGGCGTCGCCCGCGACCGGCCAGCGCCGGGCCGCAAGCTCCAGCGTCGAGAACCCGTAGAGGGCGGCGCCCCACCCGCGGGCGAGCGTTTTCGCCAACGCCAGGCCGACGCGCAGGCCGGTGAACGCCCCCGGCCCGAGCGAGACGCCGATGGCCCGGACGCGGTCGCGCTTCAACTCTTCATCATGAAACAAAGCGTCCAGGTCCGCAAGGAGCGAAACCGAGATCGGGCCCTGGCGGACGCGCCACGTGTGGGCGAGGAGGCGGCCGGCGTCGTCGGCCAGCGCGACGCCGCCGATCGGGGTCGCGGCCTCGATCCCAAGGACGAGTGAAGCGATGGACTGCGCGCTCATAGACGCCGCCGGCCGATCAGGGGGTAGTGGAAGTTGAGATTCGAGAAGCAGCGCAGGGCGCCGTAGAGACAGATGCCCCAGTAGGCCAGGACGACCGTGCCGAAGATCAGCATGTTGACCGTCTGCAGGAACGAGCCGAACGGCGGGATGATGACGCCGATCAGGCGGCGCAGGATATCGGCGATGAGGAAGACGAGCGTGACGACCATGAGCAGGACGTGGAACATCATCGCCTCGCGCGCGTTGCGCACGACGTGGCGGCTCTCCTCGCGCATCCAGAAGTAGACGCCGCCGCAGTAGAGCAGGCCCCACAGCGGGATCATGTTGCACAGGTGGCACAGGCCGGCGTGGACCGATTCCTGGGGGGCTCTCATGCGGTTGCGCTCCCAACGGCGGCGGGCCGGGATTCCTTCTCGAGGAATTCGGCGGCCGCCTCTTCAAGGCGTTGGTAGAATTCGGCGCCGAGGCACAGGATCAGCTCGCCCTTGAGGGCCTTGTAGGCGGGCAGGGCGCCGGGCTTGGGCTTGCGGAGGCATTTGAGGTGCGCGGTGTGGTGGTCCGCGCCGATGAAATCGTAGGTGTCGCCGCTGATCAGGGTGAAGAAGTAGTGGCCGGGGATGGCCTCGACGTAGTGGAGCGGGAAGAGGTAGCACGGCTCGGGCTTGAACTCCTCGAGGGGGAGGCCGAGCCGGTCGCACAGGGTGTTGATCGCGCAGCGCAGCACGCCGTTGGAGTTGAGCCACGACAGCGAGCAGCGCGAGCTGCCGAGGTGCTTGAAGGCGACGTCGCCGCGGTCGACGGTCTCGGTGAACTTGCCGTCGCGGATGCGGCGGACGATCGGCAGCATCGGGTCGCCGATGCCCATGGCGAGGCGCTGCTCGGCGATCCGGGCCAGTTCGCGGATCTTGGAGATTTCGTGGGCGGTGATGTCGACCTGCAGGTCGGTGCAGCACGAGCCCTTGAACTGGCGCGAGGTGGGTTCGCCGGTGGTGCGGGTGCACCACGTCGTGTCGCACTGGAACGGGCGCAGGACCAGTTGTTCGGCGTCGATCTGGACGTTGTCGACCTCGATGAGATGGCCCTTCCGGCGAAGCTGGTCGATGTAGTGGCTTTCGGGGGCGTGGGCGCGGCGATGGTTTTCGCTCAGCATGAAGTCATTGATTCGGTACGGCATGGGCGGGCAACGATCTCTTCCTCAGGGTTTGGCGGTGGACGCGGGTGGTGCGGTCAACGTGAGCGGCCGGCTGATGTCTTCAATGCGGCCCCGCGCCAGTGCGGCCGCTTCGGATTGCGGCTGGCGCGTGACAAGTTCTTCGTAGGTGGCGCGCGCCTGGTCGACGCGGCCTTCGAGTTCGTCGGCGAGGCCGCGCGCCAGAGCGATCTGCGGGCGCAGGGCCTGCGATTGCGGGCCGGGCATGGCCTGGAGCGTGCGCTCGACCTGGTCCCAGAGCTTGCGGGCGTCGGCCCCCTTGCCCTGCATGGCCAGCATCATGCCGGCGTGGACCTGGGTGGCCGGGTTGAGGACGTGGTCGGGGTTCTGCGCGCGCAGCTCGGCCCAGGCCTCGAGCGCCTGCTCGACGTCGCCCTGGTGCAGGAGCGCCTCGATCCGGCCCTCGCGGGCGATGGCCTTCTCGGCGGGGCTCTTGGAAAGCTGGACGACGCTCTTGAACGTGTCGCCGGCGTTGACCCAATCGCGCAGCTGCATGTCGATCTGGGCGATGCGCATGAGCGCGGGGACCGACTGGGCCGGATCGGGGTGGTTGATCACGTAGGTCTTGAGCTTGTCGCGGGCGGGGGCGCTGGCCGGCAGGGCGATGAGGTCGGAAAGCGCCTTGTCCATGCGGGCGGCGGGGGGGGCGGCGGTCTCGGGCGCCGGCGCGGCGAAGTCCGCGGGCGGCATGGCCGGCCGTGGGCGGCGCGGCGGGCGCGCGGCTTCGGGGGCCGGCGCCGCGGTTTCGGCGGGGGCCGTTTTTTCGCCCTTGATCACGGGGCGGATGTCGACGATGCGCGGCGTCGGCCTGGCCTTGATGACCGGCTGCAGCGTGACGGTGGTCTTCTTGTCCGATCCGCGCGGCCGCGGCGTCGCGGCCTGGGCCGGCAGGATGGCCAGGACGCAAAGGAGAAGGGCCGAAAAGGACGCAAGGGACCAAAAATAACGGCGTGAGTTGCGCACGAGAAGTTTGTCCGGCATAGCTTGTCCCCTTGCAAGGCTTTGTGTGTTCCATGCCGCTTCCGGCGGAAGCGGGCCACGGACGAGCTACTTCACGGCCTCGACCAGCGAGCGGGCGTAATCGCGGACGCGGTCGGCCAGCTCGGGCGTGCCGGCGTTGGCGCCGACGATCTTGATCAGCGCGCTGCCGACGATGACGCCGTCGGCGAAGCTGGCGATGGCCCGGGCCTGGGCGGGCTCGGCGACGCCGAAGCCGACGGCGACGGGCTTGTCGGTCAGTTCCTTGACCGCCTTGACGCGCGGCTCCAGGTCCGGCGGCAGCTCCGCCCGCGCGCCCGTGACGCCCTTGATGGAAATATAATAAATAAACCCGCGCGACGCTTCCGTAATTTTTCGCGCGCGCTCGGGTGTGGTGGTCGGGGCGACGAGGTAGACCATGCCCATGTCCTGGGCCTCGGCCGAGGTCTGGAGCTTGCCGGCGGCCTCGGGCGGCAGGTCGGGGACCAGCAGGCCGTCGGCGCCGGCGGTGGCCGCCGACTCGGCGAACGCGATCTCGCCGTAGTGCAGGATCGGGTTGTAGGCGCCGAACAGGAGCAGGCCGAGCTCGGGGTGGCGCTTGCGGACGCGCATCGTCATGTTCAGGATCGCCTGGACGGTGACGCCGTTGTTCAAGGCGACGGTGGAGGCTTCCTGGATTGTCGGGCCGTCGGCGATCGGGTCGGAAAACGGGATGCCGATCTCGACGACGTCGGCGCCGGCCTCGGCCAGGGCGTCGATGACGGTCTCGGTCGTGGGGATGTCGGGGTAGCCGGCGGTGATGTAAAAGATCATCGCGGCGCGGCCCTGTTCTTTGCATTTCCGGAAATTGGCGTCGATGCGGTTCATGAAGGAAAATCCTTATTACGATCTTTCAATTCAACAAGAATAATCACGCTGACAATCCACAGGTAAGTGCCGGGGAAATATGGCAGCCAGTATGCCATGCCCCCTTCTTCATTTCTAAATGCGATGATCCCGGCAACCAGAATGAAAGTGCTGAATGCGAAAAATATTAAAGAGCAGTATTTGAAAAATTTCCGCATCCTGATTTTTGCTCAAATGACGGCGGATTTGGAATCATGCACAATCTATTTCATTCTACAGCCGGCTTGAAGCCGGCCTTATTTGATCCGCCTTGTTCATGATTTGAAGCCGGCTCAAAGCCGGCTCGGAAAGAATAAATACCGGCATCACCCCGGCTAAAGCCGGGTGCAAAGAGGCGTCGGCTGAAGCCGACGATTCGATCGATGCCGGTGTTTCGTTTGGCATTCGTATCAACCTTCGAGATGGTTGCGCAGGGTGTAGACGTCTTTGTCGCCGCGGCCGCTCAGGCCGAGGATGACGGTGGCGCCTTCGCGCAGCTTCGGGAGCATCTTGGGCAGCGCGGCGATGGCGTGGGCCGACTCGATCGCGGGCAGGATGCCCTCGGTGCGGCACAGGAGGCGGCACGCCTCGAGGGCCTCGCTGTCGGTGACGCTCAGATACGTCCCGCGGCCGCTCTCGGCGTAGAAGCAGTGCTCGGGGCCGGTGCCGGGGTAATCGAGGCCGGCCGAGATGCTGTGGGCCGGGATGATCTGGCCGTCGGGGGTCTGCAGGACGAACAGGCGCGCGCCGTGGAAGACGCCCATGTCGCCGGTGCCGATCGAGCAGGCGTGTTTGCCGGTCAGGAAGCCTTCGCCCTCGGCCTCGACGCCGAAGATCTTCACATCCCAATCTTCATAGAACGGGGCGAACAGGCCCATCGAGTTGGAGCCGCCGCCGACGCAGGCGATGATCGCCTCGGGGAGCTTGCCGGTTTTCTCGAGGATCTGCTGGCGGGCCTCGCGGCCGATGACGGACTGCAGGTCGCGGACGATCATCGGGTACGGGTGCGGCCCGATGCACGAGCCGATGATGTAGTGGGTGTCCTCGACGCGGGCCATCCACTCGCGCAGGGCCTCGTTGGTGGCGTCCTTGAGCGTCATCGAGCCCGAGGTGACCTCGCGGACGGTGGCGCCCAGGAGGCGCATGCGGAAGACGTTGAGCTCCTGGCGCTTGATGTCCTCGGCGCCCATGAAGACCTCGCATTCGAGGCCGAGCAGGGCGGCGGCGGTGGCGGCGGCGACGCCGTGCTGGCCGGCGCCGGTCTCGGCGATGACGCGCTTCTTGCCCAGGCGGCGGGCCAGCAGGGCCTGGCCGAGCGTGTTGTTGATCTTGTGCGCGCCGGTGTGGCA
The DNA here is from genome assembly GCA_039683515.1 of Candidatus Sumerlaeia bacterium. Lineage (GTDB taxonomy): Bacteria > Sumerlaeota > Sumerlaeia > MVZB01 > MVZB01 > JAJFUE01. The sequence goes on from JBDKRG010000004.1 coordinate 8,688, forward strand.
GAGGTCCTCGCGCTTGAGGAAGATGCGCGCGCGCCCGCCGAGGGCCTCGGAGAGGCGCTTGGCCTCCCACAGCGGCGTCGGGCGGCCGACGTAGTCGGTGAGAAGCTCGTTCAGCTCCTCATGAAAGGTCGGATCGTGGCGGACGGCCGCGTATTCGACTTCGAGTTGCTCGAGGGCGGCCATGAGGGTCTCGGGGACGTAACGGCCGCCGAACCGGCCAAAATAGCCCTGCGGATCGGGCAATTCGGCCAGGCGGGGGAGGTTGGTGATGGCAGAGTGAGACATGATCGGCTCCAAGTAAAGTCGCCCGATTATCCGCTTGGGGTGGGGCGTTGTCAATGGGGGCGGGGAGAATGGATCCAAAAATACATCATGGAATACTGGAAGAAAAATACCCCACAAGGTTTCTATAATATTTTCGCTCCCATCAAGACACGTGCGAACAATGGGAGATTAAACGACTGGGAGCGTCACTCGGGCGGTCGTGGGACGAAAGGAGAGCTATGGGCGGGTGGGTGTGCGTCAGAAATTGTTCATCAGTCGGTTCCCACATGCAGTCGCAACAACTTTCCGAGTAATTTTGGCCAGGACACATATGTTCCGGAATTCAGGGCTATGATATATGCGAGAAAACTCATGATGAAAAGAACCACAGAACGAGCCAGAGTCATATAACTTACTTGTCCGGGATTGCTCGAACTAAAACACCCGCAGCTGATGCTCAAACCTTGATGAATGGCGTAAAACTGAATGATGACGAAGCCTGACAGGATGATGGAGCTGATTGCAAGTGCGCCCAAGCGAATTAATCTGCCGATCAGGCAAATTCCAATCAAGAGTTCTAGCCATGGAAAGATAATTGCCAAAAAGACGCCTGTTTTCGGTCCAACCAGATCATATCCATAAATGTCGGACATGAATATGTAGGGTTGTTGAATCTTAGAGATGCTGCTGATGATGAAAACACAGCCAACTATTATTGAAAACAAAGCTTCAGTTGCGCCGACAAAATGTTTTTTCATTGTTCGTCTCATTTTGTGTTCAAAGCGGATTTCCACTCCATCCAGCCATTTTTATAGATCGTAACATCGCTAAAGCCAGATGAAAAAAGGCGAGTGGCGACTTTTTCAGCGAATGGACATTTAGAACTTTGGCAATAGAGAACAGTTTTTTTACTCTTGTTCAGCGTTGAGATTATTCTTGACCAATTATCGATGTCAGTGTTGACCGGTAGGTTGATAGCCCCTTCAATATGCCCTCGATTGTAATCCGAAGGCAAGCGCGCATCGATGATTTGGGGGTGAAGGGTTGTGATTAAGTTGCATAATTCAGCTTTATTGATTCTTGGGTAAAAAGAGCCACGGTATAGATTTTGGATGTAATCAACACCGGAAGAGTGAGAAAGATAGCCTGTGTCGCTGATGAAATGATATGCAAACGCAATCTGCGTGGAAATGAATACGATGAGCCCCATTTGCAGAAAGGAATGAACAACAAGTTTGCCAAGAGGTGCGCCGGCGCTTATCATCTTCCTTTTTCTCAAAATGGCATGTATTGCAAGAATGATAGCGACGCCGATGAAAACAATGATCAGCACAATAATGCGTTGGGAAAGGAATAACGAATCAATATCAATAGGTTTGTTGGATATAAATATGGCATTTCCATCCCATTTGGCCTTTAACTCTTGGAAAGTAACGTTTTGGATCGGAAAGCCAGGATCCATGATCAAAGCTTGACCGTTTCTGCTGCCTAAGAAAAGCTGATAATGATCAAATTCTTTGTTACTGGTGCGGACATGGATAATTGCAAAGCAATGGGAGTTTCTAAGGGTATTTACCAACACATTTTGGGCGGCATATGAGAAAAGGCCGTGATCTTTGATGGCTGTTTCAAGTTCGAGTGGGGTGCTTCCTTTGGCTGATACGATGTACTTCGGGTTAATGAGATCCTCCATTTCTGTTTGGTTATCGAAGTAACGGGATACAAAATAAATGCAATATAGACCACAATATGCCCCATATGAACGAGTTTTCGTGATCGATTTGTCGCCGGTGCCGGGGGTGGATTCGGCGAATGCTAAATTGCCGCAAAGAGAACCGATCAGATATAAGTAGATAGCCCAACACAATCTGACTTTATGCATTTTAATTCGTCTCCCAGATTGGAGTGACTCTGATTATTTGCGGATTCTGTGCACAACCTGAACTATAGTTGCGCCAATAATAATAGTAAGCCCAAACAAATATACGATTGAACGGAATGATTTTGAGTCGGGTTGATCATGCAGTCCGACGTTAGTATTTGTGGCCGGCAGGTCAGATGGTTGCGATTGCGAGGTGACAGACGTAATCAGCGCCGGCATAGAGTCGGTGGTCGCTTGACCTTGGGGGCCTTCACCAAGAGATGCGAGTTGTATGGTTTTTTCTTTTTTGAACTCATTCGCTTGATTCACTATCGCTTTTGTTAACTTTTTGTCGATATTGATCTTCATTGCATCTCCGTCCCAAATATATTCGACGCTCGGTACGCCAACGCGGGTGATTATGCTGCCGGGCCGAACATCATCCATGACAAAGGCATTATCCTTGTCAAAATCCGGATCTAACCTGATGGAGAAACTTTTGTAGTTCGTGGTGCCTTCGGACCATTGGCCCCCACCCCAGTCATTATGCATGAAAAACGTTGCCTCGGCCGGTATCCAAATACCGTCAACAAGTTCACATTTGACATTCTTGACTTGCAATGAGGCCGCAGTGCCAGGTTTCATCACATTCTTGGAATTTGGGTAGAAGTTAGGGTTTTTTCTGGATATTTCCACCTGAACATAGTTGTAGCCATGGGATGGATCAAACCAGACCTTATAATCACCTTGCGGGATATGTGCGGTCACCACGAAACATGAGGCGCCGCCGATAACTTCCCTCTGCTTGAGCAAACGAAGATTGGCATCCTGACGAAGTAATTCATCAATACGCGTTCTATTGCCATCTAGATAACCACGGAGAAAACTCCCCCCGCCTCGATTGGCCATCTCCTTGCTACGCGCATGAATGCTGTCGTTATTGGAGTCATCTATAAATGCATGATCGCGCTTTTCGTGATCTCCCGATGCCTGTGTGTAGTTAATTATTTTCTGGCCATCATACATATTGCTGTTATAGCGGGCATCTTTTTCGGATACATTCTTGTCGGCCGATTCAAGATTACCCCAGGTGTTGAATATAATCTTAATTCTCGTGCCGTCGTAACGATATTCTCCCTTGTCATAAGTTAATAGCGTTCCATTGAATTTCACAAAATATGGATGTGTATAATATGCGGTCGATTTGGAGGAGCTGGAAAATATAAACCAGATTTTCTTTTGTCGTTCCTGATTTTCAGCAAACTTTTCCAAGATGGATGAGGCAGTTTCATTCGGCTGCGCCAACGAATCATTGGCTAACACGCATAACATGGAAAAGAGTAAGAAGAAATTTAAGAGAGTGCCTTGAAGACCCATGATTCTGCCTTCCAGTAAGATGTGGAGCCCCTAAGATATGCTGGAACATGTTTTCGGGCATAAAAAAGGGGCTCCCGAGCACTGATTCAAATTTCTAACAATCTAAAACATCAACATTCTGAATCCGACGTTGTATTACAGATATGTTCTAATCCGAGTCCCGGATCCGCACAAATATTTGAACCCGTCGTGTGACAAAGACCTATAGGCAAATTCGGATCTGTGATAGCTCCACAGACCGGGGTCGGCGCGTCACCACATTCTGTTGTGAACGATCCATCGGGATTTTGTCCGCTTGAACAAAGCTGGGAATTATCAGTTTGACAACACCAGCCAGCAGGCCCTGGCACCCAACCGCCAAGAATTGAGCTGCCGTGTGCCGATGTTGGAACCGAGCTGTGCCACAATGCTAAACAGCCAACAATCAAGCCGAACAGTAGCGGTGAGAACAATTTTCTCATTTCATTTCTCCTTTCAAGAATGAATATGAATCAGCGCTCGAACAGCAAATCCGATTCTTACTTTTCTCCTTACTGAGTTGGCCTGAACAACAAACCGCGGCACATTTCAAAACTGCTATTAACTTGAAAAGAATAATGCTGCAAGACAGGTAAAAAGTAAAGGGTTAATTATGCACGATGGGTAAATATCTTAACTGATCATTCGATTTGGGAGGCGCGACAAAGTGGTCGTGGATTAATTGTGGATTGCATGCGGAGGGCGGGATTGCCATGATGCTTCCGGGGGACGCACATGCAAACCAATACCACCTTGCAGTTTAAATTGAACCACTACCTCCTGTTTATTTTACTGGGGTTTATATATGTGATCGTGGCCGTGGCCGAGTGGTCGTACGGGTACATCGACTTCGGCGACGGCAACTATATGTATATCGGCTGGCGGATCGCCCAGGGGGCGGTCGTTTACCGGGATATCCTGGCCCCGCAGCCGCCGGCGCACCTCTACCTGGGCGCCGTGGTCTACAAGGTGGCGCAGTGGACGAATATCGAGCCGCTGTGGGCGTTCCGCGGGGCGAGCGTCCTGATCCACCTGGTGACGCTGGGGCTGATCGCCGCGCTGGCGCGGCGGGCATGGGGCAAGCCGTCGGTCGCGGTCGTCGCGGTGGCCATTTATATGTGGCTGCCGATCGGGTTCCGGTGGGCGCTGGGGTGGCAGTCGGAGCCGCTGGAGATCGTGTGGCTGCTGGCGATGATGCTCGCGGCTCTGAAGGGAACGCGCCGCGGCGACATCGCGGCGGGGCTGTTCGCGACGCTCGCGGCGATGACCAACGCCACGGCCGCGCCGTTCCTGCTGGTGGCGATCATGTATATGCTGTGCGTCGCGTGGCGGCGGGCGCTGTGGATGGCCGTCCCATCGATCGTTCTGGCCGCTGCCATCGTGGCCGTCATGGAATCCTTTACCGGCGGCTATTTCCTCGACAACACCGTGTTTAACCAGATGGGGACCTACCCGCCCGATTTCTGGGCGTATGCACTGTTCGACAAGCTGCTGCCGCAGTCGGCCAACGTGATCATCATCGAGGGGTTCTTCCTGTTCGCCGGGCTGCTGGCGGTGGCGCGGTATTTCAAGAGCTCGCCGCTGGACCGGATCTCGCGCGGGGGGCTGGGGTGGTTCTTCGTCGTGACGCTCGGGTCGATCCTGTACGTGACCAAGGGCGGGACGGTCGATTACATCTTCAGCCTGTCGGAGCCGGCGGTGGCGATCCTGGCGGCCGGGGAGCTGGTGGCGTGGGCGCACCGGTGGTGGCGCATGGAGGATGGGGAGCCGGCCGTGGCCCAGCGGCTCGCCGGGGTGCCGATCGCGCTGGCCCTGGCGTTCTTCGCGCTGGCGCCGGGGGCGGCGATCCACTGGAAGCTGTGGCGGCAGGATATTTACGAGCTGCCGCAGGCGCAGACGCTCGAGGTGCGGTCGCTGCTGCGCGATTACTCGAAGCCGGGCGAGAAGGTGCTCGCGCCGCCGTTTTACGCGTTCCTGGCGCGCCGGGAGCTGTGGGGCGACTACAGCGAGCTGTTCATCTGGACGGTCAAGTGGCGCAACGACCTGGTCGCGAACAACCCCGACGGCGAGGGGATCCGCAAGGTGCTTGCGATGGCGGCCGACATCAAGGCGCGCAAGATCCCGATCGTCATCCTGGAAATGGACCAGACGGGGATCATCCCGAACGTGATGAACGCGCTCAGGGAACAGTACCAGCCGCTGCAGCCGAACGTGATCCGAACCAACAACACCAAACTCGGGGTGTTCGTGCCGGCGACGGACAAGGCCGAACAGGCGCGGCGCTGGGAAGACTTCCAATCGGGGCTGGTCAAGGTGTATGGTATGGGGGGAGTGCGCAAGTTCGGGATGTGGATGAACCTGCCCGCTTCCTGAGCCCCGTTCGGCGAGGTTCGATTTTCGATTACGATTACGAGCATGAGCACGAGCACGAACAAGAGCACCAGCCTTCGCCGAGGCTTCGGCTGGCAAGCCGGGCACGAGCGGGGATCAACATCAAGAAAAGGGTCTTTAGCTGTGGCAGAGAATGATCACAACAACCCCCAGGTTGCGGAGACGGACAACGATCTCATTCCGGTGGTGAATGAGCGGGATGAGGTCGTTGGGGTCAAGCCGCGGCGGCAGGTCCATCTGGAGTGCCTGCGCCACCGCGCCGTGCATATCGGCGTGTACGACAGCGACGGGCGGCTGTGGCTTCAGCAGCGGGCGATGACCAAGGACACGTGGCCCGGGGCGTGGGACCTCTCCGCGACGGGGCATGTCGACGTCGATGAAAGCTACGACGCGGCGGCAAAGCGCGAGCTGGCCGAGGAACTCGGGATCGACGCCCGGCCGACGTTCATCGCCAGGTTCGAGGCGAGCGAGCAGACCGGCTGGGAGTTCCAGGCGCTCTACGGGCTGCGCTGGGACGGGCCGATCAAGAATTTCGACAAGCGCGAGATTTCGCGGATGAGGCGCTATACGATCGACGCCATCGAAAATATCTTGGATGGGGCTGACCCGCGCGTGACGTTCGCCCCGTCGATCGCGATGGCGCTCGATTATCTGACGAAGGCGATGCCCGATCGGCTGCGTGCCGACCACCCCAAGCACCCGGACCTGACGTGAACCGTCCGAACCAGCAAACCACGAACTGGCCCGCCATCTTCGACCGTCTCGAGTGGCTGCTGCTGCTTGCCATGCTCGCGGCGGTCGTCCTGGTCTACCCGCTGCGGCTCGAGGACAGAAGGCTCGGCGAGCTGAACGACTTGTGGGACGCGGGCCGGACGTTCCGGGACCGGTGGGGCTCGGGGCAGCTGCGCGCCTACCTGAGTTTCTATTATTCGCCGCTGATCCTGAAAGGGGTCGTCGCGGCGGTGTTCATGCTGATGTTCATGGCGGTGCGGCTGGCGCGGCCGCTGCTGGGGATCGCGTCGCACCGGGCGCCGGCGGGGCGGCGGGGGTGGCTGACCGTCGCGGCGTTCTTCGCCTTTTGCATCGCGAGCGCGCTGTGGTCGCCGACGCCGGTCATCGCGCGCGAGGTCGCGCTGTGGGCGGCGGTCTACGGGACGTTTCTGGTTCTGCTGCTGAGGCGCGGGATGAGCGTCGCGGAAATGCGCCAGCTCGCGTGGGCGATGACGCTCCTCGGGCTGGTCGTGGTCGCCATCGCGTGCTTGCAGTCGCTGCCGGCGTTCGGCGGCTGGATTTTCAAATACATGTACCGGTTCTCCGACAAGCGGAACATTTATGGCTCGCTGATCGGGCACAACACGGCGGCCGCGTCGTTCATCATGATGACGGCGTTCGCCGCGCTGGGGATGCTGGTCGGCGCCAGGACCGAGGCGAAGCGGGCGTGGTCGGCGGTCTACCTCGTCCTGGCCCTGTTCGGGATCCTCGTCATGCAGAGCCGGGCGGTGTGGCTGCTGGCGCCGCCGCTGGGGCTGGCCGCGGCGCTGACGCTGATGCGGCGCGCCGGCAAGCGCAAGGTTCCGCCGCTGATCCTCGGGGCGATCGGGCTGGTCGGCGTGGTGATCCTGACGCAGATGATCCCGAACCCGCTCTACTGGCCGGGCAACCCGATCGGGCGGCGGATGAAGGACCTGACGCCGGAGAGCCTGCTCGGGGAGTCGCGGCTGCGGCTGAACGTGATCGGCTGGCCGCTCGTTCTGGACAAGCCGCTGGCCGGCCACGGGCTGTTCGCGTTCCAATATGTGTACCCGCCGAGCCAGGGGCGCTATTTCATCGAGAACCCCGACTCGCCGCTCAACCAGACGGTGATGCGCTCGAACATGGCGCACAACGAATACCTGCAGGTGGCGATCGACGGCGGTCTCGTCGGGCTGATCCTGCTGCTGGGCTCAATGGGCGAGGCGGCGCGGCGGGGCTGGCGGCGCCGCGACAAGGGTCTGGAGGAGCCGGATGCGCTGCTGCACCGGGCGTTCGGGTGGGCGTCGCTCGCGATCGCGCTGCACGCGATGGTCGATTTCCCGCTGCACGTGCCGCCGCTGGCGGTCATGGGGATGCTGTGCATGACGGCGTGGGGGAGCCTGAGGGAGGGGAGCGACGAGCTTCCGGCCGAGGGCGGGATCATCGCCGGCGAGACGGGGGCGATTCGGCTGATCCCGTTCCTGAGGCTGCTGGGCGTCGGCGTGGTCGTGGCCGCGGTGCCGATCGTGGCCCGGCCGTTCTTCATCAAGCTGGAGGCGGACGTCCAGTCCAACACGGGCAACGGCTACGCGCTCACCGCGCAGATGCCGGGCTACCCGCCGGCCGTGCGCGTCAAGATGCTCGATGACGCGATCCGGCACGGCGAGACGGCCGCCGCGCTTCACCCGGACAACTACCTGACGCGCATGCAGCTCGGCGACGCGTACCTGACGCGCGGCGAGATTTTCAGCCAGCACGGCTCGGCGGTCGATGCCGGCAAGCGGCCGCAGTTCGTCGCCCAGGCGGTGGCCGACCTGAACAAGGCGCGCCAGAATTACGACCTCGCCGACGAGGGCGTCCGGTTCCATTACATCTACTACCAGCGCGCCCGGGCCGACCGGCTGCTTGCGTACCTGACGCGCGACCCGGCCGAGCTGGCGAACCACCAGGCCGACCTGGAGAAGGCCCTGCGGTATTGCCCGGCCTACACGGCGGCGGCGTTCGAGCTGGCCGAGGCGCTCGACGGCCAGGGGGAGACGAAGCGCGCCGACGAACTCAGGCGCCGGATCCTGAGGCACAACCCGACCGACTTCGACACCGGCTACGTCGTGCCGGCCTACAGGGCGTTTCGGCAGCAGCGCTACGCGGAAGCGGCGGCGCGTTGGGAGAAGATCCTGGCCATCGACCCGGACAACGTCGAGTGGGTGGTGCAGACGGCGATCGCGCGGATGCACGCGGGCCAGCGCGGCAAGGCGCTCGAACTGTCCCGGCGGATGCGCGACGGCGATCGCGGCGTCTATTTCAAGAGCGGGATCTGGTATTACGACGACCTGCTGATGAAGGACTGGACGAAGCTGCTGGCCGATATGGTCATCTACACGGAGGCCAAAATCCGGCCGGACGAGGCGGTCGAGTTTCACATCGTGCAGCAGGAGGCGATCCGGCGCGCGGGGGGTCCCGCCCGGGACTGGTTCAAGATGCCGGCGGGGATGAAGCCGGCGGAGTGGGAGCGGTCGATCGCGGAGCGCCGGCCGGGGCTGCTCCTGTTTTTCTTCGACGACCCGGCCGCGGCGCGCGAGGCGGCGCTGAAGCGGATCGGGATGGGGTCGCCGTTCTCGTTCGGGTTCTGGGCCGACGTCTGCTATATCGCGCGGGCGGCCAAGGACCCCGGGCTCGAGCAGCGCGCGCTCGAGGGGATGCGGGCGATCGACGCCAAACACCCGACGTACCAGGTTTTGAGCAGGAACATGTGAGGCCGGCCGGGGCTCGATCTTTGATTTGGGTTCAATGTCCGGTTTCGGCCGCGCCGGGCTTGGATGACGGGCACGAGGACCGCTTGGCGGACTGTAACAAATTTATGGACAATGCATGGAGGCGTGTGGATCCGACGTGGAGACGGACGAATAAACCTCTTGCATGACCCCGAAGCGGTGACCAATAATACCCAGCGATTTGACCGGTTTTTGCGGTCAATTTTGCGAAGGTTCGACATCGTTTGTAGGGCCTGATTCAAGCAGAAAGTCGCATGCGCCATGACATCGGGTTCGGGTTTCCCCGTGCCAGCGCCCCCATCGCCACTGCGCATCCTCGTCGTGGACGACGAGCCGATGCTGCGCAGCGTCATCGAGGAATTCCTGGCCATTCTCGGCTACACGCAGCACTTCATGGCCGGCAACGGCCGGCAGGCGCTCGACGTGCTGCGCAATCACCCGATCGACTGCATCCTGAGCGACATCCGCATGCCCGAGCTCGAGCTCGAGGAGATGCTCGGGATCGTGCGCAAGGAATGGCCGGACCTGGTGGTGATCGCGACGTCGGGTTACTCGGACATGGAGAGCGCGGCGAACATCATCGGCAAGGGGGCGGCCGATTTCCTGGGCAAGCCGCTCAACCTGGACGCGCTCGAGGCGGCGCTGAAGTGGGTCTCGTGGCGGCGCGACGTGCTGGCGCGCATCGCGGCCGACGGCCCGTCGGTCGACTGGCTGACCGAGGCGCTCGATTCGGCGCCGGTGTTCACCGACAAGATGCGGCACGCGCGCCGCGTGGGGCGGCTGCTCGAGGAACTCGAGACCGGGCTGTCGCCCGAAAACAAGGAGATTCTGGCGCAGGCCGCGCTGCTGCACGAGCTCGGGATGTGCTACCAGATCCATTCGCTTTGCGCGCAGCCGCGCGCCCTCGCCGACAACGAGCAGGCGCTCGTGCGCGCGTCGTCGTCGATCGCCGGCCACATGGTTTCGGCCGCGCTGGGGCGCCGCGACCTGGAGACCGTCATCACGCGCCACATGCACTGGCAGGCGATCACCGACCGGCAGATCGGCGACGAGCCGCTGCTGGGCGCCGCCGTGTGGCTCGGGCTGGCGAACTCGGTGATCGGCTGCACCAGCGAACGGCCCGACCGGCCGGCGATCAAGCTCGGCCGCGTGCGCGAGTCGCTCGAGCGGCGGCTGCGCCAGGACCCGACCGGACCGCTCCGGAGCCTGCTGGATCAGTGGGCGACCGTCGAGCGCGTCGTCGGGCAAGACGTTTCTCCCAATTGATATATCTTGTAACGGGATAGTTTTTGCGCTCAGATGATCCATTGAACGCGCTTCATGGACAGGCTACTGCTTTGCATGTGCTTGCCCGGCCATTTTGGCGAAGGATTGAACCCGATGAAACACTGCGCGAAACATCCGGAAACGCCGGCCGCCGCCCTTGAGGACCACCCGGCCGGAACCAGGGGCCGGGCGATGCGGTCCATCGCCGTGCGCGTGACGGGCCTGGCCGCGATTCTCGGCTTGCTGGCGGCCACCGCGATGGCGCAGACGATCCGGCTCAAGAGCGTCGAGATCGACCCCGGGAACATGCCGGCCGCCAAGACGGCCGGGATCGCGCAGGTGCAGGCGCTCGCGGCCGGCGAGCGGCGTGTCGAGATCGTGCAGTGGGACACCCCCGTCGACCAGGCCAAGCTGGACGCGTTGACGAAGCAGGGCGCCGGGCTCATCCAGCCGCTCGGGGATTACGGGTACATGGTGTCGATGCCGGCCGGCGCGCAGCTTTCGGCGGCCAAGGCGCAGGGGTTGCCGGACTGGTCGTCTGTCATGGCTCCGGACTGGAAGTTCCACCCCGAGGTGTCGAAGCGGCTCGAGACGGCGCCGGCCGCCGAAACGAGCGACGCGGCGACGACCGCGACCAAGAGACCGGCGATGCGCTACCGGATCCAGCTCGTCAAGACCGGCGGGGAGGGGACGGTCGCGGACGCCCTCGCCAAACGCGGGCTGTCCGGGCGCAAGACCGGCGACCTCGATTCGATGGAGAACTGGCTGGTGTCGGCCGACGACGAGGGGATCCAGGCGCTCAGCCGGCTGAACAGCGTCATCTGGATCGAGCCGTTCCGCGAGCCGAAGCTGTTGAGCGAGCGCGAGGACCTGGCGATTGCCGGCAAGTTCAACGCCGACCGCTCGGGGGTCGTCGCGGCGGGCGCGTATGCGACCTGGCTCAATACGGTCGGGCTGTCGGGCAACAACATCATCGTGCACGTCATGGACGACGGCCTGTCCAAGGGAAACTCGACGAACAGGGCCGGCACCGCCCACCCCGACATCCTCGGGCGGATCGTCGGGATCGACAACGCGACGAGCGACAAGACCGGCGAAAGCGGCGGCGGGCACGGCCACCTGAACGCGTCGCTCATCATGGGCCAGCCGATCGCCGGCGGCGGCCTGGTCGACAAGGACGGCTACAAGCTCGGCCAGGGGGTGGCGCCCAAGGCGTGGGTCTACGCGACGAAGATCTTCAACAACTTCGACCAGTGGGACGCATATTACAAGACCGAGACCGAGATGCTCAGCAACGCGTCCGATGCCGGCGCGGTGATCTCGTCCAATTCGTGGGGGGCGTCGGTCGGCGGCGAATACGATACGGAATCGCAGCTCTACGACAAGATGACCCGCGACGCCAACACCCGGAGCGGGACGCAGCCGATGGCGTTCATCTTCGCGGCGAGCAACGACGGGCCGGAGCTGAACACGCTCGGGTCGCCGGCGACCGCCAAGAACGTCGTCTCCGTCGGCGCCAACGAGAACAGCGACGCGGGCGTTCTGGATCAGAGCGGCGTCGGCCCGGCGCTTTCGAACGACATGCGGGACGTGGCGTTCTTCTCGAGCCGCGGCCCGACGAGCGACGGGCGGATCGCGCCGACGGTCGTCGCCAACGGGACGCACGTGGCGGGTGGGGCGTCGGACTCGTCCAATTTCAACGGCTACGGCGTCTCCGGCCGCGACTCGAGCGCGCTCGAGCCGGGCGAGCCGCTCAGCAACACGCGGTACTATCCGGCCAACCAGTATTATTACACCCGAAGCAGCGGGACGAGCCATGCGTGCCCGATGGTGGCCGGCGCCGCGGTCCTGTTTTACGAATTCTACCAGAAAACCTACGGCGTGGCGCCGAGCCCCGCGATGGTCAAGGCGGCGCTGGTGGCGGGGACGGTCGACCCGGTCGGCGGCCTGAACAACCGCAACGGCGAGCGGATCCCCAACATCCCGAACAACGAGGTCGGGTGGGGATTCGCCACGCTCGCCGGGATCGTCGACAAGACGCGGGCGCTGTTCGTGCTCGACCAGGCGACGGTGCTGACGGCGAGCGGGCAGAAATGGAGCCAGGACATCCAGGTGTCCGACTCCTCCAAGCCGCTGCGCATCGTGCTGACGTGGACCGACGTTCCGGCCTACGCCGGCTTGAGCAAAAGCCTCGTCAACGACCTCGACCTGACCGTCAGCGACGGCAAGACCTCGTACAAGGGGAACGTGTTCGCCAGCGGGCAGTCGGTCGAGGGGGGCTCGGCCGACCGGCTCAATAACATCGAATGCGTTTTCATCCCGCATCCGATCCCGTCGGTCTACACGGTCACGGTGACGGCCATGAGCATCAGCGGCGACGCGCGGCCGGGCGTGGGCGGGACGCTCGAGCAGGACTTCGCGCTGATCGCGACCAACGGCTCCTCGCAGAGCAACGTGGGGCGCGTATCGTTCAACAACACCAGGTTCACCTGCACGGACACGGCCGAGATCGGCGTGAGCGACTCCGACCTGAAGGGGGCGGGGACGATCAGCGTGACCGTCACGAGCCAGAAGACGGGGGATTCGGAGACGGTGGCGCTGAGCGAGGTCAAGGCGCCGTCGGGGATCCTGCGCGGCTCGATCGGGTTCGACACGGCGACGGCGGTCAAGAACAACGGCGTCCTGTCCGTGCGCGACGGCGACACGATCCGCGCCACCTACAAGGACGCCACGACGGGGTCGGGGGGGACGCCGCTTGTGTCGACGGCCGATGCCACCCTCGACTGCGTCGCGCCGGACGTGGCCGACGTGACGTTCGACAAGATTACCGACGAGACCGCCGAGATCACGATCGCCTCGGACGAGGCGGCGCAGTTCACGCTGATTTACGGGACGGCGGGCAACGAAACGGCGCACCAGGTATCCTCGCTGACCGTCGAGACGTCGCACAAGTTCAAGCTGACCGGCCTGGCCGGGAACACGGCCTACTTCTTCAAGGTGCAACTGATCGACCTGGCCGGCAACATGCGGCTGGCCGGCGACGACGGGCGATATTTCGGGTTCCAGACGCCCACGCGGAGTTACCTGCTCAAGGACGACATGGAATCGGGCGCGGGCAACTGGGCGCACGGGGCGAGCCGCGGGACGGACGACTGGACGCTCGTCAGCACGACGAATTACTGCAAGTCGCCGTCGCACGCGTGGTACGTGTCGGAACCGGCGACGGTGAAGGACGCGTACCTCTACACCGGCCCGCTGACGCTGCCCGAGGGCGCGCGGCTGGAATTCTGGCACACGTACTTGTTCGAACACGCGGGGGTGAGCGTCGGGTACGACGGCGGGGTGCTCGAAATCACGCAGGACGGCGGCCAGACGTGGGATGACCTCGGCGACTACATGCTCGAAGGCGGCTATAATTACCTGATCTCGTGGTATTTCGGCAACCCGCTGGGCGGGCGGTACGGGTGGAGCGGCGGCTCGCTCGGCCCGATGAGCCGCGTGCAGGTCGATCTGGGCGCGTTCGCGGGCAAGAGCGTGCGGCTGCGCTGGCGGATCGGGTGCGACTCCAGCCGCGCCGCCTACGGCTGGTTCATCGACGACGTCGCGATCTACTCGCTGGACGACGCGGCGGGCCAGCTCGCCGTCCTGAAGTACGATGACGACTACTTCACCTGCGCCCAGGACAAGGTGCGTTTCACGATTCGCGACCGGCAGTTCTCGACGAACGACGAGGGGCTCGTCCCCTCGGACTTCTACCTGGCTGTGCCGGGGCGGGTCGAGCCGTTCTCGATCGCGCCGTCGACGCTCAACCTGACCGCCGCGAGCGACCTCCACGACGTCTGGCAGGGTGACCTGACGGTGACGGCGGGGAGCAAGACGGGCCACCGGCTCATCAACGGCGTGCTGGACGTGGCCGAGGGCGAAAGCGTCCGGATCCTCTACCAGGATTCCAAGACCGGCTCGTCGGCGGTGTTCGTCGGCGACGAAGTGAAGCTGGACTGCACGAAGCCGGCGCTGGTCGCGTTCGACGAGAAGCTGATCACCGACACCGAGGCGGTCTTCGACATGACCGTCAGCGAGCCGTCGCTGATCACGATCAAGTACGGGTCGCTCCGGACCAACCTGGACAAGCAGTTCAAGACGAACCAGTACGTCACGTCGCAGCAGGTGACCTTCGGGGACCTGATCGCGTGCCGGCCGTATTATTACAGGATCGAGCTGGTCGACGCGGCGGGGAACACGGCCAACCTCGACAACCTCGGCGAGCCGTTCGGATTCCGCACGCTCGTGCAAAGCAGCACGTACGACTCGCTCGATCCCCAGCCGCGCTCGGGGTGGACGCACAAGGCGGCGACGGGGACCGACAACTGGAAATACACGATTTCGACCGGGACGTGGTGCTCGGGCTACGCGCGGTCGACGCCCAATGCCTGGAACTCGGCGAGCGTCGCCACGGTCAACGACAATTACCTGGTCATGCCGCCGGTCACGGTGACGCCGATCATGCAGATGAGCTTCTGGCACACGTACGAGCTGGAGAACGGGTTCGACGGGGCGCGGATCGAGATCTCGACCGACAACGGCGCCAACTGGAAGGACCTCGGCGCGAACATCGTCCAGGGCCAGTACACCGGGGTGATCTCCAGCAGTTACAACAGCCCCATCGCGAGCCAATCGGCGTGGACGGGCGGGGTGCTCGGGCCGATGAGCCAGGTCGTCGTCGAGCTGGGCAAGTACGCCGGCTCGAACCGGCTGATCCGGTTCCGGCACGTGTGCGACAACAGCGGCGCCAAGAAGGGCTGGATCGTCGACGACATCGCGCTGGTCTCCTACAACGTGTGCGGGACCCAGTTCCCGGGCGCGACGACGATCCTGAGCCCGGCCAACGCCACGACCGGATTCCCGTATACCGGCGGGGTGCTGAAGTGGTCGAGCGCCACCGGGGCGACGTCGTACGAGGTGTTCGTCGGCAGGACGGCCTCGACGCTGCAGTCGATGGGCGAGGCGAGCGCGACGAGCTTCACGATCTCGAGCGTGCTCAAGGCCGGGATCAACTACTACTGGTGCGTCCGCGCGCTGAACACGACCGGCGCGGGCGAGCCGAGCCCGACCTGGAAGTTCAAGACGACGACCGTCGACCCGACGAAGGTCGCCAAGCACATCATCGGCTCGGGGACGCTGTCGACGGCCGAGAAATCGGCGGTGGACTACAACGACGACGGCAAGGTGCTGGTCAACGAGCTGGTGCAGGACATCAACGGGAAATAGCCGGATCGGACCGATCGGCCCCAGGGGACCCGCGGGCAGGCCGCGGGTCCCTTTTTCTGTCATAAAATTTCGGCGATACAGTTTTTGATACAGTTTTGCGGATGTTCAGGCTCCCACCCCTGGGACCCGATGAATAGAACCGTGATGGTCTCCCCTGTCACGGCCGCCGGCACGGATGCCGGTCGGGTTGGCTTAGTCGGGTGCAAGGGACGCACGGAGCATGTTGATTCAACCGATTTGCTGCGGGGCGCATGTCGCGTATTCGCCGTCAGATAACCGGGTTCGAGCCGTTTTCGTCTCGTTGATCCTGTGTTTGTGCTGCCAGTCGGCGTTTGCGGCCGCGACCGCGCGCGTCGTGACCAAACGCCTCGGCGACGCCGCCACCTGCGACACGACCGGCACGATGCGCGACGTCGAGCTCACGCCCAACTCCCAGAACTCCAATTACGGGACCATCAACCTTTTCTATTACCGCTACCGCTACCACGACCTCGTGCGGTTCGACCTGTCGTCGATCCCGGCCGGGACGAAGGTGCGCCGGGCGGTGTACGTGCACCCGGTCATCGAGGACTACCTCGTCAGCGGGATGGCGGACGTGATGGTTCCGCTCAAGCTCGTGACCGACCCCAACGGCACCGGCGGGTGGGATGAATATACGTGCACGTGGAAAAACAAGGCTCCCGGAGTGCCGTGGGGGATCGGCGACCTCGACACGGCGCTGGCCGAGGAGATCGGCCACCTGTATTTCAAGTGCTTTTCCAACCTGCTGCAGTCCTACGTCGAGGCGGACATCACGCAGGCCGCGCAGTACTGGGTCGATTACCCCGAGCGCAACCTCGGGTTCCTGATCGAGGAGGACCCGTCGTTCAACAAGCGGCTCGGGACGCGCGAGTCGGCCGACATGTGGAAGCGGCCGTACCTGGAAATCACCTACGAGTGCGAGAACGACGAGTACTTCCCGAGCCCGGCGGGGCTGTCGGCCAAATGGTTCAGCGGGCAGACGTTCATCACCTGGCGCGACGCCGCGACCAGCGTCACCGAGACCGCCTACCGGATTTACCGCTCCACCCAGCCGATCACGACCGAGAACCTCGACGCCGCCGAGCTGGTCGACACCGTCCACCAGGGATCGTCGTGGATGGCGAACTGGGCCGACAGCTTCCACCAGCCGGACCTTTCGCCGGCGGGGATCACGCTGCAGGACGACTCGGGGCTGTACGTTTACACGAACGAGGCCGAGGCGGGGGCGTATTACGCCGTCACGACGGTCGTCGAGGGGAACGAGCAGCGCCGGATCGAGCCGGGCGTCAACGCCACGACCGCGCCGGTGGCCGAGAAGATCGGCCTGCCCGAGCCGTTCGTGTTCGACCCGGTGACGCACTACGCGTACACGGGCTACGTCGTGTGGCTGGGCCGGTTCAACCCGGCCGACCCGAACGACCAGTACGGGTTCAACACGCAGCGGAGCGGCCAGTTCTTCTTCTCGATCGCCAAGCCGCGCGCCTACGACGCCGAGCGGATCTACCCGGCGACGATCTACCTGCACGCGGTGGGCCATGGCTACTTCGACAGCACCGAGGGCTACGACCAGTCGCTGTATTACGACGAGGAGCGCTACGGGGGGTTCTCGATCGGCATCGCCGACTCGCAGCGGGTGGTCGCGCGCAACGGGGCCGGGACGCTGGTCGACCTCGGGCCGTATCTGGAGACCGACACGTGGGGCTACTCGTATTACTCCGGCTGGAACTCCAATTACGCGCCGTGCTACATGAGCTCGGCGGACCATCGCCGGAAGAGCTTCGAGATCGCCAGGCCGTTCACGGAAGGCAAGAGCGTCCCGTACGTCGAGAAATCGATCGTCTACGTCCTCGACTGGATGCAGAAGCGCAGCCCGTGGGCCTACCAGATCGATGCCAACCGGACCTACGCCATCGGCGGGTCGATGGGCGCCGGCGCCTCGCTCGCGCTGGCGACGCATTACCCGGGCCGGTTCGCCGCGATCAACATGATCGTGGGCCGCACGGCCGCCTACTACGACGGCTGGTACTCGCGCGCTTCGCTCAAGCAGTGGGGGCGCTTCTGGGAAAACATCCCCACCCCCGACGGGATCGGGATCTACGACTACATGGACGCCGGCAAATGCATGCTGGCCAACCCGGCCGCGGACTGGCCGGCGGTGCGGATGATCAACGGCAAGAAGGACACGACGATCGCCTGGAAGCCCCAGCCGGCGTTCTACGCGGCGGCGCAGCAGGCGCGCGCGCCGGTGACGGCGTACTTCACGCAGATGACGCACACGACGTGGGACCCGGACGCGTCGTTCCCGGAATACCTGAACGTGTCGTACTTCGTCCGCGACATGAAACTGCCGTACTGGGACATGTTCCACTTCGCGCTCAACAAGAGCTTCCCCGCCTTCAGCCGGTGCAGCCTCGACGACAACCCCGGCAGCGGCGCGTCCGACGACGGGGACCTGCGCGGCGCGCTGAACCGGTTCACGGCGTGGAAATACGACTCGGTCGTCGACCAGGCGAACCATTACGAGATCGAGCTCTACCTTTACGACAACATCACGACGGAGACGGCCACGGCGTCGGTGACGCTGCGCCGGCTCCAGAACCTTGTCCACGTCCCGGGGACCCGCTACAACTGGCGCAACGTGCGCGTCAGCGACGGGGCCCAACTGCAGAGCGGCGCCGTCGAGGCGGATCAATACGGCTTGCTGACCGTCAACGATGTCACGATCGGCAAGTCCTCGTCCAAACTCATTCTCGAAGCCGACGACCCGGTCGTTCCGGTCGTCACTCCGACGCCCACCCCGACACCGACACCCACGCCCACGCCCACACCGACCCCGACTCCCACCCCGGACCCGGCGGCGTCGCTCAATGAAGAAAGCACCCCGTACCTCGGGATCGCGGCGAACGTGCCCGGCCGCGTCGAGGCCGAGAACTTCAACGACGGCGACGCGGGCGTCGCGTACCACGACACCAGCAGCGGCAACGAAGGCGGCGCGGCCTACCGCGGCGGCGATGTCGACATCGCGTGGACGACCGACGAGGAAACGGCCCTGTGCGTCGGCTGCGTCTGCGCCGGCGAGTGGTTGAAATACACGGTCAACGTGACCGAGGCCGGTCAGTACGTCGTCCGGGCGCGGGTCGCCACGCCGTACGACGGGGGCTGGCTGTCGATCGCGTGCGGCGATCAGTCGACGACGGTCGGGCTGCCCAACACCGGCGACCTCGCCGCGTGGACGAGCGCGGTGTCGACGGGGACGCTGACGCTGGCGCCCGGCATGCAGACGCTCAGGCTCGGGGTCGGGCCGGGCCGGTTCGCGCTTAACTGGATCGAGGTCGTCAGCGTCAACGAGCCCGTGATCACGCCGACGCCGACGCCGATCCCCACCCCCACGCCGGGCCAGACGGCGAACAGCGTGGTCGTGCGGCTGTACGACGGCGTCACGACCAGCCCGTTGGTCATTGTCGAGAAGCTCGAAAATGCCCCGCAGAACCAGCAGGCCCACCTGCACATGGGGTATTCGACCGAGCCGCGGCCGGCCCAGGGCGAGTCGATCGCGATCCCCGGCAGCGGGTTCCCGCTCACGATGATCGCCTCGTACGAGACCGACCCGACGATCAACTTCGGCGGGACGGGCCTGGACCGCGGCTACATCCCGGGCTACAGCCGCTACCCGTGCGTCTCGCCCGACGGCAAGTACGCGATCTCGTATTCGACGCAGGGCGGGATCTCCCGCGTGTGGAACCTCGAGACTCTGCAGCGCGTCCGCTACCCGCAGGTCAAGATCGGCTCGAAGTATTACGACCTCGGCGAGACCAACCAGCTGCGGTGGGATTACTCGCAGCCGGACAAGCACGTCGTGGTCGGCGTGATCGCGAACGTGGGCCTGGTCTACGAGGACGTGGACAACCCGGCCGACCAGGGCCTGCTGCCCAACAGCCCGACCGACGTGTCGAGCGACGACCACCAGGGCTCGTCGGAGCGGTTCATCTCGTTCCAGACGAAGACCTACAAGGGCCTCTACGACCTCAAGAAGCGCGACGTCAGCCCGCTCAAATGGCCGGTCGGGGCGCAGCTCAACATCCCGGACGTGTTCCAGAACTGGGCGCGCATCGAGCGCTGCCCGTCCGATTCCAACAGCGTCAATTACTTCTTCAACCTCGACGACGACGACGTGACGACCGACAGCGTGCTGACGCTGACCGGGACGCACGGCCACGAGGCGTGGTGCTTCGACTCGAAGGGGAACCCGTGCTGGTTCTACCAGGACAACTACATGGACGGATACATGATGTATTCGCCGGTGGAGAAGAAGACGTCGTGGGTGATCGGGCTCAACCAGCTCGGATACCCGAACTACCACCCGACGTCGATGTGGTCGCTCAAGACGAAGGGATGGATGCTGATCTCGACCTACGACTCCGACGACTACGCGGCGCAGTGGACGGCGAACCAGTGGATCATGATCATGCTCGACGCGCCGCACGTCGTGGCCCGGGTGGGGCACAACCAGACGCTGTCGTTCATCGACGAGGAGACCAAGACGTACTTCGCCGAGGCGCACACGTCGATCAGCCCCGACGCGAGGTATTTGTGGACGGGGACGAACCTGCACCGCACGGAGCCGGCCACCCAGCCGCTGCTGGCGCTGATGCGGATCGATCTGGGGGCGAATTATTTCGACAAGCTGAACGAAGCGGCCGCCAAGTTGATCGGCGGGACGGCGAGCAATCCCGAATTGCAGACGCCGAACGCGGCGCGGGCCGGGTGGGAGAGATACGAGTAAAAGGACCAAAAAGAAAGAAATTCTAATATCGAATATCTAAATTCGAAATAAATCCGAAATTCGAAGCAAATCCGAAATTCTAAATATTTTCCGCTCGGGTTCAGTCGGCGTGGGATGGGGCGGAGTCCTGCCTGGGCGGGCGGAGGCGTTTGGCGAGGGCCTGGAGGAATTCGGCCGAGGCGGCCTTGAGCGGGCTGAGGCAGAGCTTGCAATCCATCGAGGTCTGGACGCGGCCGCCGAAGCTGCGCTTGAAGTCGGCGATGCCGCGCTGGCGCGGGTCGTCGAATTCCATCGAGCCGAGCTCGCACCAGCGGACGCCGCGCGCGCGCATGTCCTCCAGGTCGCGGCAGATGTGCAGGTTGGTCGCGCCCTTGAGCGTGCGCGGCCGCTCGTTGAACAGGAGCCAGTTGTATTCGGAGTTTTTGTTGCCGGCGCGGACGCTGGCGCAGAGGTGGCGGCCCTCGTGGCGCAGCGCGGCGACGTGGGCCAGGCCGCGCGCGACGAAGCGGTCCCAGATGATCTCGAGGGTGCGGCGCGAGTAGGCGTCGGCGGCCTCCTCGGCAAAGGTCTGCCGGTTGAGCTCCTCGAATGCCAGCCACTGGTCGCGGTCGGTGACGGCGACCCATTCGGCGCCGGCGGCGAGGGCCTTGCGCATGCTGTTGCGGCAGTGCTTGTCGAAGCTCGCGCACATGTCGCCGTCGGCCGCGGCGAGATCCTTGAGCATGGTCAGGTTCGGGATGTCCACGAAGCCGAATTCGCGCAGCGGGCTGAACTCGTAGAAATCGAAGACGCGCTCGGCGCCGATGAAATGCGGGAAACCGACGCGGATTTCGTCGACGCCGCGCGCGGCGGCCTCGGCCCGGGCCCACGCGGCCCACGCGCGCCAGAAATCGCGGCGGGTCTTGGGGGGCATTTGGGCGTCGGCGAGCGGGGCGGCGCGCAGGCTGGTGCCGGTCACGAGGGCCTTGAACTTGAAAAGGCGCGCCCGCGCGTAGGAGACGAAAAACAGGGGGGTGACGCCGACGACGGCGCCGCGCTCGTCGAGGATCAGGTGCGAGAACGACTCGTGGCCGAGCGACCGCTCGAAGTCGATGCAGGCCGAATCGTGGCCGACCCAGGCGTGCGGATTGGCGGCGACAAAGGCGTCCCAGGCGGGCCGCCGCGTTTCGTCGAAGGGAATGAACTTGAAATCCATATTCACCACGCGGTTGACGTAAAATCAACGAGATGATATCGGTTTTGTTGCCGGCTGGGAAGGAAAAGTAGGCCGCTTGGGTTCGTTGCGGCGCCGAATCGACGATTCTTTCCGGCATCGGTCCGCGGTCACGATGACGAGCACGGGCGGGAAACCCCGCCTGGGAACGTTTCGTGTCCGGAAAAACGGCCGAGCCACCGGCGAATGCTCATTGCGGGAAAAACATGACCCACAACCCGACCACTGATTCGCTCCACGTCGGCCCGTGCCGATTAAACCATTGGCCCGAATTGGCCCGCATGATCCAGGCCGAAATGAACATGGACGCCGACAGCGTCAGCTATTATCTGCGCCACAACGTGGCCACCACGGGCGTTGCGTGCCTCGGCCACAAGCCGGTCGGCTGCTACGTCTATTATCCGATCAAGCTGCCCGGCGTCGCCTGGCTTGGCATCATCGTCGTCGATTCGGCCCACCAGGGGCGCGGCATCGGCAGGCGGCTCCTGCGCGATCTCGAGCGCCGCGCCGCCATCAACGGCTTCGAGCGCATCGAGATGAGCGTCAAGCCCGACAACACCGGCGCGCAGCGTTTCTACGAGCGTGAAGGTTACAGCCGCATCGACCGGCCCGGCGAGGTTTTCACCTACGCCAAGCCGCTCCACCCCGGCCGCTTGCGTCCCAGCCTGGTCGATTCAGCCCTTTACCGGGCTTTTTCGAAGTTCCTGGCCAATACTCACTACCGCATCCTGTACCATTACTTCCTGAAACGTGCCCAAACCCGCTGAGCGGCCGTCAAAATAGCCCGGCTTTCATCCTTCCGAATCGCCGCGGCAAGGATTATAAGGGAACGGGCCGGACGGCCGGATTTTTTTGAGCGAGGCACTACGGATGGAATCGACGACTTCATGGCCGCACTGGATTTTCGCGCTGCCGCGCGAGGCCGACGACGAGCAGGTGGCGTGCGTCATGCAGGCGGCGGCCGACGCCGGGGCGCTCGGGGGGCATGTCGATTCGGGCAGGCTGCTGGTCTACCTGCCGCGCGAGCAGGGGGCGGGGATCGAGACGATCCGCGCCGCGGTCGAGCGCGAAATGCAGCGGCTCGGGTGGCCGGCGGCCGACTGGACGCTCCACGCGCTCGAGGACGCGCCGTGGGCGACGGCGTGGAAGGCGACGTTCGTCCCGCTGCCGATCGGCCGGCGCATCCTGATCCGGCCCGAGTGGGAGATGGACCAGCCGACGCCGGCGGAGTGGGCCGACCGGCTCACGATCTGGATCCGGCCGGGACTGGGATTCGGCACGGGGCGGCACGAAACGACCCGGCTGGCGCTGGAGCGGCTCGAGGAGGAGCTTCGGCCCGGGATGGACGTCCTCGATTTCGGCGCGGGCAACGCGATCCTGTCGATGGCGGCCGCCCGGATGGGCGCGCGGCGGGTCCTCGCGATCGAAAACGACCCGCAGGCGATCCCGAACGCGGGCGAAAACATCGAGCTGAACGGTTTGGGCGGGCAGGTCGAGCTGCGCCTGGCGGGGACGCCGCCCCCTCCGGCCGACGGCAGGTTCGACATGGTGGTCTGCAACGTCATCCCGAAGCAGGCCGGGCCGCACCTGAAGGGGCTGGCGGCGCTGCTGCGGGACAGAAAATCTTTGTTCATCTACTCGGGGTTTTTGACCGATGAGAAGGAAGAGATAGAAGGGGCCTTGCGCGATGTCGGGCTCAGCCCGCGCCGTTTCACGGCCGAGGCTGAGTGGGGTTCCTGGGTTGCCGCTCTCGAATGAGTGGACGATGTCGCGAGTCTGGCCCCTGGTTTGAAGTCAGGATAGAGCAATACCGATGGCGCAGACTACGACAACAGCACAGACGAATTACTACGAAATCCTCGAGATTCCGTCCGACGCGGATGAACGCGAAATCAAGCGGGCGTATTACCGGCTTGCGCGCGAGCAGCACCCCGACAAGGCGGCCTCGCCCGAGGAACTCCGCCAGTTCGAGGAACGCTTCGCGCAGGTTTCCGCCGCGTACAACACCTTGAAGGACCCCGCCAAGCGCGAGGCCTACGACGCCAGGCTCAAGAGCGAGTCGGCGCAGAAGGCGGCGGCGCCGCGCAAGCCCGCGACGGCGGCGGTGCTGACGGCCGCGCGCACGGCCTCGACGGGCGATCCGGCCCGGCGCGACGGAACGCAGCGCTCGCCGCAGCTGGGGATTACGCCCGAGAAGACGCTCATCGCGCAGAAGGCCTACGCCAAGGGAATGCAGCTCTTCAACGAGGGGAATTTCCTGAAGGCGATCGACTTCTTCGAGGCGGCGATCCAGAACAACGACTCCGAGGCCAATTATCACGCCAGGCTGGCGATGTCGCTCATCGAGGCCCGAAAATCGGCCACGCGGGCGCTGGACGCGGCCCAGAAGGCAATCGACCTCGACCCGTACAACCTCGAACACAAATTCAGTCTGGCGTATATCTTCGAGTGCATCGGCAGCAAGTCCAACGCGCGTAAGACGTACGAGGACATCCTGCGCTGGGACGCCGGCAACCAGAGGGCGCAGTCGGGGATCGTCATGCTCAACAAGCGGAAGTCGATCTTCTCGGCCGCCGGCCAGGCCGGGCTCAAGGAACAGTTCCAGAAGATTATGAACCGGTTCAGGAAACGGTAACGAAACAAACAGGCGATGCGAGTTTGCAGGGTCGGCGTTGGGCGCCGGCCTTGTTTTTTTGGGGGGAAAGGACCTAAGGGACGAAAGGGACCCAAGGGGGGCGGTGGGCGGCGGGCGGGGGATGGGCGATGACGATTTTCGATTACGATTACGATTACGAGCACGAGCACGAGCACGAGCACGAGCACGAGCACGAGCACGAGAACGAGAACTTCCAACATCTTATCGCGACACGAATATCAAGGGGTTTCGAGGCGCAGGGCCCAGCGGTCGGGATACGCGTCGAGGCGGGCGGCGGCGCCGGGGGCGGCCAGCGAGATCGCCTTCATGACGCGCTCGGCGCGGCGCAGGCGCTTCTGCGTCTTCTTGCCGAACAGCCTGGCGGGCGATTTCTGGATTTCGCCGGTAACGCGCTCGAACTGCACGGTCGCGAACAGGATCGGGCGCGGCGGGGGCATCGTCCAGATGCGGCGCTCGAATTCGAGCCAGCCCGCGTCGGCCGGAGGATCATCGGCCGCGGCGGCGGTTTGCGCACCGGTGGCGGCCGGGATCGAGAACGTCAGGTCGGGGGCGGCCGAGGCCAGCCGCGGCCAGTACCGGCCGGGGGCGTCCGCCAGTTGGCGCTCGGGGGCGTCGTCGAGCCAGACGGTGGCTTCGGGCAGGAGCGCGCCAGGATAGAGCGCAAGGCCCATGCGACCTTCGACATCGGGGGGGAGGTCCTGGACGCGGTTGCGCAGTTCGTCGCCGAGCGGGCCCAGGAGCGGCTCGAGGTTGTCGATCCCCTTGAGCATGGAATCGGCGGGGAGGCCGGCGAGCGGCGAGATCAGGCGCGCCAGGCCGAGCGAGATATCGAGTTGCCCCAGCTGCGGGCGCGCGGGGCCGGCCTGTGAAGCGGTTGCGGTCGTGTTTTTGTCCGGGCGGAACTGGAGGAGCCGGGTCAGTTCGGTCGGGCGCGGGCCGATCATGTCGAGCTTCAGGTCGAAGATCGATTCGCCGGTCTGGACGAGCTCGAGCCGGTCGATGCCGTCGAGGCGCTGCTGCCAGAAGGTGATGCGTTCTTCGGATTTGTCCGAGAAACCCTCGTCGCGCTGCTGGCGGAAGAGGCGCAGCTGGCCCCAGAAGCGCTCGGGCCACGCGGCCATGCAGACGGCGGGCGCGCGCGCCGGCTGCGCGGGGCGCCACCAGTCGGCGACCAGCTCGGGCATGGCGCCGGGGTTTCGGGCGGCGATGCGGTCGATGATGATCGGGAGCGGGCCGAGCCCGCGCTGCTGGAGCGAGGCGCAGATCCAGCCGCCGAGCTGGCAGAACGTCACGCTGCGCGAAACTTTCCTGTCCTGGTATTCGTAGATCGTGACGCCGCGGTATTTGTGCGTCGAGAGGCGGTAGTCGCTCATCGCCAGGTTCATCAGGTCGCCGACGCGCGCGGCCACGGAGGTGCGGCTGCGGATCAGGGCGACGAAACCGACCTGGCCGGCGCCGGTCTGGGCGCCGCCGTATTCGCCGAAGACGAGCCACGCCTCCTCGCCGACGGCGTTGAAGAGCGCGGCCTGGTAAAGGCGCAGGCGCAGGTTCGCCTCGTTCTCGCCGTAACGCTTGACCCACTCGGGCCACTTGTCGAGCGCGGCCATGAGCTCGCGGACGGCGGCCTCCGGGGCGGTCTGGCCGCGGCGCTGCCAGTGGCGCTGCCACGCCCGCTCGAGGTTGGACAGGCGCACCGCCGCCGAGGCGCGGTCGGGCATCAGCCACGTGACGGGATAGACGACGAGCGACGGGGTGAGCGCCCACCACAGCAGGGCCGGTCCCAGCACGAGCAGGAACGCAAGCCCCCAAATCCAGCGAGCCGGCGGGCGTGGTCTCATGCGTGCAGTTTCATTTCCCAATACGCCGTGTCGAGGAACCTCTGCCACAGCGTGCGGTTGTCGTCGGTGATTTGCAGGTGTTGCAGCGAGATCGTCCAGGGCGGCCTCTTGGGCGCCCGGAGCGGGTGCATGCCGCATTCGTCGGCGAGCCGGTTGCCCTTGCGCGAGTTGCAGGCGGTGCAGGCCAGAACGACGTTTTCCCACACGGTCTCGCCGCCGCGCGACTTCGGGATGACATGGTCGATCGTGAGGTCGTCCTGCCGGGGGCGGGCGCCGCAATACTGGCACTGGTGCTGGTCGCGCAGGAAGATGTTGCGCCGGTTGAACTTGACGGTGCGCGGCGGCACGCGCTGATAGCGCGACAGCACGATGACTTGCGGAAGGATCAGGTTGAAGTTGGGCGTGTGGATGAGCGGATGCGTCCCGTTGGCGAATTGCGACAGCTCGCGCCACGAGTTGAAGTCGTGGGCTTCGAAGTCCTCGGTGACGACGCGGGCGAGTTCCTCGAAGACCAGAGTCAGAGCCCGCCGTGCCGTGCACACATGCACGGCAACCCAGTGACGATTCAGGACGAGGACCTGCCGGTTGAGCATTTTATCCGACCTCCATCCCTCTGGCATGGGGATAGATTCGGTATTTTATAGCGCAGATGGGAGGCGAGGGTCCATTGGGAATTATGGGGAAATGATGAATGATGAATGATGAATGATGAAAAAAAGAGATGAGCGATGAGAGATGAGAGATGAGCGATGAGAGATGAGAGATGAGATAAATCTCAGGACTCGGGACTCGGGACTCAGGACTCAATGCGAGCAGACGATGATGGGGTTGGGGAGGTCGCGGATGAGCGAGAGGGTCGGGTGGCCGGTGAGCCACTGAAGCAGGCGCGTGCCGTGGAACGCGCCCATGATGACGAGCGCCGCCGGCGTCTGCGAAATGCGGGCGCGCAGCCCCTGGTCGATGCTTTCGGCCGATGAAACCGACTCGTGCGAGAACGCGGCGCCGTGATCGCTGAGGTAGCGTGTCGCGCACTCGGCGAGGCGCGCGTCCTCGTCGGGGGTGTCGGCGAGCGTGATGAGCCGCAGGGGAATTTTCCCCTGCAGAGCGATCTCGGCGCCGAGCGTCAGCGCGCGATGCGATTTTTCGCCGCCGTTGTAAATGAGGATGATCTCGCTCGGCGCCTGGAAGCCGGGCGAGGCGAGAAGGACCGGCTGGGGCACGCATCGGGCGACCGGCTCGGCGAGCCGCCCGATGCGCGGTTGTTCGCCGCCGGGGCCGAACTTGCCGATCGCAAGCAGGTCGACCGACTCGGCCTGCGCCTTGATCTTGTCGAGGGGGAATCCCGATTCGCAGCGGACTTCGCACGCGATCCCGCGGCGCTGCACGGCGCGGCACGCCTCCTCGAGAAAGCGCGCGGCCTCCTCGCGGCGTTCCTGCTGCTCTTTTTCGAGTTCGCCGCCGGCGCCCATGGTCGGCACGGCCGCGAGCATTTCCATCGTGCCGGGGATCATCGCCGTGCCGATCGGGATCGCGCCGGCGATCTCGACGACGTGCGTGACATAGATTTTTCCACCGAACAACGACGCGAAATAGCAGGCGTGATCCAGCGCGGCGCGCGCGGCGTCGGAGGGATCATAGGCGACCAGGATGCTCCTGAGCATGCGTCAGCCTTTCGGCCGGGAAGGAGTTTTCCCGCGCGCGGCGCGCTCGGCGATCTGATCGAGCACGCGGCGTTTTTGCTCCTCGCTCATGTCGGGCCAGGCCAGGATCTCGACCATCGAGCGGTGGCAGCCGCCGCAATAGCCGTATTCGTCCAGAATGCAAAAACCGGTGCAGGGCGACTTGACGGGTTCATGGGTCGGCTCGCCATGGCGATCTTTGCGATCTTCCCGGTTCTTCATCGTCCTGTCCTCCCGAATGAATGTATCTTAGCCGCCCGGCTGAAACGGCGCAACGACCATCGCGTTGCTTGAGACGCGTGCGGTTGCGCGGCCAGGCGCGCGACGGCGGGTAAATTCCTAGGTTCTGGGGAGCGGATGGGGGATAATATGATTAACAAACGGACCTAAAAATCCGAAATGCGCCCCGACGGGACGAGGGTATGACTCTATCCCAAAAACGGGTTTTTGACGGAGTGCAGCAGATGGAACGCGTAATCCACGAATGCCGTCGCGACAAGATCCTGTGCTCGGCGGACGACGCGGTCGGGCTGATCCGGGACGGCCAGACGATCGTGATCGGGGGGTTCGTCGGCACATCCAATCCCGAGGCGCTGACCACCAGGCTGGAGCAGAAATTCCTGGCCGAGGGCTCGCCGCGCGGCCTGACGCTGGTCTACGCGGCCGGCCAGGGGGACCGCGGCCGGCGCGGCGCCAACCACATGGCGCACGCCGGCCTGATCCGCCGGGTGATCGGCGGGCATTTCGCGCTGGCGCCGGCGCTGTGCAAGCTGATCATCGGCAACCAAATCGAGGCCTACAACTTCCCGCAGGGGGTGATCTGCCAGTTGTTCCGCGACATCGCGGCGCACCGGCCCGGCTGCCTGACCCACATCGGGCTCGACACGTTCATGGACCCGATCCACGGCGGCGGGCGGCTCAACCCGCGCACGACGGAACAACTGATCGAGCGCGTCGAGCTGTGCGGCCGCACGTGGCTCTTCTACCATGCGTTCCCGGTCAATATCGCGCTCATCCGCGCCACCGCCGCCGACCCGTTCGGGAACCTGGTGACCGACCTGGAGCCGCTCATCGGCGAGACGCTGCCGATCGTCCAGGCGGTCCACAACAACGGCGGGATCGTGATCGCGCAGGTCAACGAACTGCTCGACGCGCCGGTCCTGCCGCAGCACGTGCGCGTGCCGGGCGTGCTCGTCGACCGGATCGTGCTGGCGGGGGCGGGGTGTACCGAGCAGACGTTCGACGAGAAACTGAACATGACGTATTGCTCCGCGTTGCCCAACGGCTTGTGCCTCGAGAAGCTCCTGCCGCCGATGGAGCTGGATGAGCGGCGGATCATCGCGTCGCGCGCGCTGGACGAGCTGCCCGAGGGGGCGATCGTGAACCTCGGCATCGGCATGCCGGAGGGGATCGCGCGCATGGCCGCCGAGCGCGGCATGCTCGACCGGTTCACGCTGACCGTCGAGAGCGGCCAGATCGGCGGGATCCCGGCCGGCGGGCTCAGCTTCGGCGCGTCGGTCTACCCGCAGGCGGTCGTCGACGAGCCGGCGCAGTTCGATTTCTACGACGGCGGCGGACTCAACTTCGCCGCGCTGGGCGCGGGCGAGATCGACGCGGGCGGCAACGTGAACGTCTCGATCTTCGGCTCGCGGCTGGCGGGGGTCGGCGGGTTCATCAGCATCACGCAGACGGCGCCCAAGCTCGTCTTTTGCGGGACGCTCACGGCCGGCGGGCTCGTGGTGGACGTCGACGACGGCAAGCTGATCATCGTGACCGAGGGGAAGATCAAGAAATTCGTCCGCCAGGTCCAGCAGCTGTCGTTCTCGGGCGAGCGCGCGTGCCGGCTCGGGCAGAGCGTTCTGTATGTGACCGAGCGCGCCGTGTTCCGGCTGACGCCGCGCGGACTGGAGCTGATCGAGATCGCGCCGGGGATCGATTTGGAGCGGGACGTCATTGCGCGGATGGAATTCGAGCCGATCGTGTCGCCGGATTTGAAGCCCATGCCCGCGCATGTGTTCGAGGCGGTGGAGAAGAAATTGATGGCGAAGGCGGTGTGACGATTTCGGATTGCGGAGTGAAATTGTTTGTCTCGAGTTTGCACGGACACACACGGACACACACGGACATGCACGGACACACATGGACAATCAGGGGCTTTAATGATTGCGCAAATTTACATATCGGGGGTGATTGGGATATTTGAGATGCAAAATCTTGAATGCGGCGGGTGAATTTGTCAAAGTAGGCGAGTCGATAGCCGCTTGGGTGGGATTCGGGCGGCATGTTATGTGATAGCAGATCGAATCGATGAGTCGAAAACGCCTGCCCGTCTGGAGAACGCTTCTTGTGATGGCCAACGATGTGATGGCCATCGCGCTCGGGTTGTTGTTCGCCTACTGGCTGCGGTTTTACTCGCCGCTGACCACCCTGATCCACATCCGCAACGGGTTTGATCCCCAGCACTATCTGAACATTTTCCCATTCGCGTGCCTGATCTGGCTCGTCGCGCTCAGGATGGAAAACCTCTACCGGCGGCGCGCGCGCGTCCTCGACAAGATGATCCTGCGCCGGATCGTGAGCGGCTCGTGCCTGGCCGTGCTCGTGATGATCGCGATCAACTACGGGCCGGACCGGCCGTTGTATTCGCGCTGGCTGCTGGTCATCATGCTCGGCGTCGTGATCGCGGCGCTGGTGCTGGGCCGGCTCATCCTGGACCGGATCTTCCGCTGGATGATCATTCATCGCGGGATCGGGCAGTCGCGCACGCTGATCATCGGCACCGGCCCGATGGCCGAGCACATCTGCCGCACGCTGCGGCGCCACCCCGAGCGCGGCATGCTGCCGATCGGGATTTTGTGCGGGCGGCCGGGCGAGTCGCATCCGTCCGAAATCGCCGGGCTGCCGGTGTTCGGGACGATCGACGACCTGGCCGCGGTCGTTCAGAGCGAGCGGGTCGACGAAGTCATTATCGCGCAGCCGCTGATCGACCGCGAACGGATGCCGGCGCTGCTGATCCAGTGCGAGCGGTTGCTGGTCGATTTCTCGATCGTGCCGGAAGCGACCGAGATCCTGCTTTCGGGGATGACGGCGGAGACGATCGACGGGCTCGCGATGCTCGGGACGCGCGAGACGCCGCTGCAGGGCTGGAACGCCGCGCTCAAGCGGCTGATCGACTTCGTGCTGGCGCTTGCCGGGCTGATCGCCGCGGCGCCGGTCATCGGGCTCCTTGCGTGGCTGATCAAGCGCCAGGACGGCGGCCCCGCGTTCTTCACGCAGGAGCGGATGGGGATCGACGGCCGGCTGTTCCGGATGATCAAGCTGCGCACGATGAAACTGGACGCCGAGAAAACCGGGCCGAGCTTCGCGTCGGATTTCGATCCGCGCGCGACGCGGCTCGGGGCCGTTCTGCGCCGGCTCCACGTCGACGAACTGCCGCAACTTCTCAATGTCGTGCGCGGCGAGATGAGCCTGGTCGGGCCGCGTCCCGAGAGGCCTTATTTCATCGATAAATTCCTGGACACGGTGCCGGGCTACATGGCGCGGCACAAGGTCAAGAGCGGGATCACCGGCTGGGCGCAGGTCAACGGCCTGTGCGGCCTGCACGGCTCGATCGACGAGCGCCTGAAATACGACATGTATTACATCCAGAACTGGTCGGTCTGGTTCGACGTGAAGATCATCTTCATGACGCTGTTCAAGAAGCCGGTGACGCTGACCAAGCCGCAGTAAGCGCTAAAGAAAAAGCCCCGCGGCGCCGCGGGGCTTTTTCTTCACTCTTCACTCTTCACTCTTCACTCATCATTATTGTCGTTTCTCGCGGAGTGGCCGACGTTGGACTGGAAGTATTCGATCGTGCGGCGCAGACCCTCGCGCAGGGGGGTCTTGGGCTTCCAGCCGAGGCGTTCGCGCGCCTTGGTCGTGTCGGGGCGGCGCGTCTTGGGGTCGTCGACGGGCAGGTCGCGGTGGATGATCGGGACCTGGCTGCCGGTCAGCTCGCGGATCAGCTCGGCGAATTCCATGATCGTCATTTCGTCCTGCGAGCCGATGTTGACCGGTTCCTTCTCGTCGGACATGAGGAGGCGCCAGATCCCCTCGACGAGGTCGTCGACGAAGGTGAAGGAGCGGGTCTGGCTGCCGTCGCCGTAGACGGTCAGCGGTTCGCCGCGCAGGG
Source organism: Candidatus Sumerlaeia bacterium (assembly GCA_039683515.1). Lineage (GTDB taxonomy): Bacteria > Sumerlaeota > Sumerlaeia > MVZB01 > MVZB01 > JAJFUE01. Next base: position 40,997 of record JBDKRG010000004.1, read on the forward strand.
CCTGGTCGACGAACGCCGGGACGACGCGGCCGTCGCGCAGGCGCATGCGCGGGCCGTAGGTGTTGAAGATGCGGACGATGCGCGTTTCCATCTTGTGGTAGCGCTGGTAGGCCATCGTCATCGCCTCGGCGTAGCGCTTGGCCTCGTCGTAGACGCCGCGCGGGCCGATCGGGTTGACGTGGCCCCAGTAGCTTTCGGGCTGCGGGTGGACCTGCGGGTCGCCGTAGACCTCGCTCGTGGAGGCGAGCAGGAAGCGGGCTCCTTTTTCGCGGGCGAGGCCCAGGGCCTTGTGCGTGCCGAGCGCGCCGACCTTGAGCGTCTGGATCGGCATCTTCAGGTAGTCGATCGGCGAGGCCGGCGACGCGAAGTGGAGCACGTAGTCGATCGGGCCGGTGATGTAGATGAACTCGGTGACGTCCTGCTTGATGAAGCGGAAGCGGTCGGAGCGGATGTGGTCGATGTTGATGAGCGACCCGGTCAGCAGGTTGTCCATCGCGATGACCTCATGGCCCTCGGCGAGGAAACGGTCGACAAGGTGCGAGCCGAGAAAACCCGCCCCTCCGGTGATCAGCGTGCGCGGCATCGGTCGCAACTCCAAAAGGGAAGTATGGATCCGGCTATTTCCTTCTCATGCGGGATCAAGCCGGTAATGGATGAGACTTTATTGGTTTCCCCGTCAATGTTCAAGACAGTTTACAAAAGTTTCCTTCCGCATGGGGGCGGATGTGATGTAAAAATGCGAAGCTTATGCAAACGAAACCGCCAGATCACCGTTGGATGCTGACGCCCGCGATCGTCGCGGTTCTGGCGCGGATCGGCCTGATCGCGGCGGCGTGCTGGGCGGGCAAAATCAGCGTGGGCCAGCTGGCGCTGCTGCACGACGGCTGGGAATACCTGCGCCTGGCGCGGGCGTTCGCGCACGGCTCGGTGGCGGCGCTCGACCCGGCCACGCTGCGGCTGTTCCCGGGCTATCCGCTGCTGATCGCGGCGCTGGGGCTGGGCCGCGAGTTCGTCTACCCGGCATTCTGGGCGAGCATCGGGTGCGCGGGCCTGTGCGTCATGCTCGTCGACCGGCTCGGGCGCGACCGGCGGCTCGGCTGGTACATGGCGCTCATGACGCCGTCGTGGCTAATGTTCACGTCGACGGCGATGAGCGACTCGCTGGCGCTGGTGCTGGCGATGGGGGCGCTGCTGGCGATCGAGAGGCGGCGGTGGGCGTGGGCCGGGCTGGCCGCCGGGATGTCGTTCGTGGTGCGGCCGGTCGGGGCGCTGCTGATCGTGCCGATCGCGATCGAGGCCCTGGCGTGCGGGCCGCGGGTCCTGGTCAGGGCGTTGATCGCCGCGGCGTGGGTGCCGCTGGTTTACCTCGTTGCGAGCCGGGTGATGCTCGGCGACGCGATGCGCGCGGCGCGCCAGTACACGGCGCAGGATTTCGCGTGGCCGCTGTGGGCGATCCTGCACCCGGCGCAAAACAGGAACATGGGCGCGTTCTGGATCGTGTATCAATACGGCGTGATCGCGGCGAGCTGGGCGGGGGCGTTCGGGTTGTGGCGCCGGATGCGGTCGGGGGAGGATTACATCCGGCCGATGCTGGCGTGGCATGTCGCGGCCGGGCTGTTTTATTTGTTACTGCCGTCGAGTTGGGCGTTCCAGGCGATGGACCGGTTTTACATCGCGATCTGGCCGACGGCGCTCATCGGGATCGCGCCGTGGCTGCCCAGGCGCAAGGCGTGGAACATCGCGCTGGTGGTTGTGTTCGGCGCGGCGTCGTTCGGGATCGCGCTCAGGTGGCTGGCGCACCTGGCGGCGGTGTTCCCGTTCGCGGCGCGGGGGTTTTGAGGGGGGAGCGCGGACCGGCACGGGCACGAATGGCCGGCGAGGGCGCCGGCCCCACAGGCTGATTCCTCCATCGTGCGTGATTTCGCGGGGCGTTTCTGGTAAACAGGGGGCAAGACTGCTTGGGGGTTGATGATGCCGAACCGTAATACATCCCGCCTTGGGCTTCTTGTGGTGCTGGCGTTGTTCGCCGGGATCTATGGGCGTTATGTGATCGGGTATTCGCCGTCGGGCGGCGACATCGTCAACCAGTATCTGCCGTACCAGGAACTGATCCGCAACAGCGTTCGGCAGGGGGAGGCGCCGCTATGGAACGGGATGACGTTCTGCGGCCGGCCGCTCATGGGCGACATCCAGGTCGGCGTGCTGTATCCGCCCAACTGGCTGCACTGGTTCCTGCCGCTGCCGGTCAGCTTCGCGCTGCTGCTGGCGGCGCACGCGGCGTGGATGATGGCCGGCTGCTGGCTGCTGGCGCGGCGGTGGGGATTGCACCCGGCGGCCGCGGCGCTCGGGGTGGTGTTGTTCGCCGGCTCCCCGTTTTTCTCGCTGAAGCTGTCGAACGGCGTGATTTTGTTCATCTATGTCGGGGCATGGTGGCCGTGGCTGGCGCTGGCGACGGCGCGGCTGGTGGAGCGGCCCGGCGCCGGGCGCATGGTCGTGCTCGGGCTGGCGCTGGCGCTGTCGCTGCTGGCGGGGTCGCCCCAGATCGCGTATTACGGCTGGTTGGCGACGCTGGCGCTGGGGCTCGCGCTGCCGTCGGAGGAAAAAGGCGCGGCGCGCTGGTTCGGGCGCTCGGCGTTGATTGCGGGGGCGTTCGTGCTCGCGCTGACGCTCACGGCGATCCAGACGCTTCAGACGTACCACTTCATCAGCAACTCGTTCGACCGCGCGGCGGGGGCCGGCTGGGAGTTCATCACCGACGGCTCGTTTTCGCCGCGGCTACTGTGGTTGCTGATCAACCCGGGTTATCTCGGCGTCGGCCACTCGGCGGCGGAGCTGTTCTGGGCGTTTCCGCCCGACTTCGCCGAGACCTGCGTGTATCTGCCGCTGTGGGTCCCGGCGATCCTCGTGCCGATCGGGATGGCGCTGCTGTTTACGAAATCCTCGACGACGCCTCTTTACAGGCGGCTCGCGATCCTGTCGCTGGCCGCGATGGCTCTCGGGATCCTGCTCGCGATCGGCAGGACGAGCCCCCTGTTCGCGCTGTTTTACAAGGTGGTGCCGGGTTTCGGCAGCTTCCGCGTGCCGGCGCGCCTGATGCTGTTTTACTCGACGGGCATCGCGATCGTCGCGGCCCTTGCATACGACCGGCTGCTGACGCTCCAGCCGCGGCTGGCGAGCCGGATCGCGGTCGTCGGGCTTGCGATCGCGCTGGCGGCGGTGTGGGGAAGCTTTGCGCTGCGGTTCAGGATCTGGGAGGCGGCCGGCTACCCGTTCACGGTCGGCGGCGTCGTCCGCGACCCGCACTCCCATGGCATCATCGACGCGCACGCGCTGGCGATGGCCGTTCGGGTCTCGGCGTTCTTGCTGCTCGGGGCCGGGACGCTGATCCAGGCGCGACGGCGGCCGTCGCCGCCGACCGCGTTCCTGCTGCCGCTCCTTGCCGCCGTCGAGCTGGCGTGGCTGGCATGGCCGTTCCAGACGACCGGGCTGCCGTATCAGTCGAGCGTGCGTGTGGCCGACTACTACAATCATTTTTACCCGCAGACCGAGCTGGTCAAGGTTCTGCAGGGCGAATACAAGCGCACCGGCGGGCGCGTCCTGTGGCTCGACGACATCATCGACTGGAAGCTCGACCAGAACCAGCCCGAGCTTTACCCGAACCGCATGGTGATGCACGGCCTGCCCGAGGCGCGCGGCTACGATCCCGTCAACGCGCGCTGGATCGGGATCTGGATGAACCTGCTGGCCGGCAACCATCCGACCGATCCGCCGCGCGGCATGATGTTCGTCGAGCGGATCGTGCGCCCGGCGTGGCTGGCGCTGATGGGCGTCTCCACGGTCATCAGCTACGAAGACCTCTCGAACATCCCCGGCCTCAAGCCGGTCGCGCGGATCGAGTTCCCGCTCGGCGAGGATGTTCTGCCGGCGTTCTGGGGGGGCATCCCCGGGCTGCACGAGGACGCGCAGGGGAGGCGGCTGACGACCCTCACCGTGTGGCACAACGAGCGCTACCGCGGCATGGCGTTCGCGGCGGCGATGCCCAAGCTCGTCAACACGGCCGATGAGGCGCTGGCCGCCGGCGCGGGGCTCGCCGAAAGCCCCGCCGCGACCCCCGACCAGGCGCTCGTCATGGACCAAAACTTCCTGATGGCCAAGATCTGGCCGGCGGCCGGGATCGACGAGCGCTTCGTCGTCAAGCCGCTTCCGTCGACGCCGAACGCGTACGTCTACGAGACGAATTACCCCGCGCCGGCGCTCCTGTGCCTCGCGGAGAGCCGCTACGGCGGCTGGACGGCGCGGATCGGCGATGCCCCCGCCCCGATCTCGGCCATGGACGGGGCGTTCCTGGCGATCGCGGTTCCGGCCGGCGTCCACCAGGTCACGTTCGAGTTCCAGCCGGAGGGGCTGGCCGGCGGGATGTGGATCAGCATCGCCGCGCTGGTGTGCATGGCGTACCTGGTCGCGCGGGGGTGGGTGATGGGGCGGAAAAGGACCTAAAGGATCAGGCGGCGACTTGCCGATGCTGTTCTTATAACCTGCGCAGCTCGTCGTCGACTTCGAAGCCGGGGCTGGTGACGATCGACTCCATCCGCTCGAGGCGCTTTTCGAGCGACTCGTAGCGCTGGTGGATGCGGCGCAGGGCCTCGGCGCGCGAGGTGATGACTTCTTCGCCGGCGTCGGTCCGGTCCAGGATCGACACCTCGGGCTCGAGCGGGAGCATGATCGCCAGGACGACGTAGAACATCACCATGAACGGGAACGTGACGACCGGCGCCGCGGCGAGCAGCAGGAAGACGAGCCGCACGCCCCACGGCGAGAGGTCGTAGTGCTCGGCGATGCCGCCGCAGACGCCAAAGAGGACGGAATTGCGCCGGCTGCGGCGAAGTTTGTGGTCATGTTCGGGACGTCTCATTGTCTTTCTCCATTCGTGCGTTCGAAGCGCGGGGGCTTGCCGTCGCGGTCGGCTGTTGGGGTGGGGGGGCACCGTTGCAGGAGGATTTGCAAGCGGTGTGGGGGTTCAACAGCGACGGCAAGCCGCCGAGCTCCGGCCTCGGGATTAGTCTTTCGGCACACCCGTATGGGTGCGGCTCAGCAAAATGGTCTCCAGGTTCGTAATCCGCTGTTCCATGCGGTCCTGCACGCGCATGAGCTCGCGAATGGCATCGTTCTCGTTTATCGTGAGCGACTGCGCCGCATTGCGACGGCTTTTCTTCGCCAAAATGCAGATATAAGCGAAAATCAAAGCGCTGAGAAATCCAATGAGCAATTCGGCTAGTCCAATCGTAGTAGAATTCGATTTACGGTGACTGATCTGCGGAGCCGTGCTGAAACTGTAACCTTCATCCACGAATGTGTGGGCCTCACGAGCCGTGAGGTAATTCGGCACCGCGATCGAGAGTATGGTCGCGAAGATACTCACGGTGATCAATAAACCGATACCCACGACCGCAACCAGCAAAATGCCCTTAAAAAGTTTCATTGATTCGCTCCCATTGGAATTCAAATTCATCAGTCTCTCCCCAAAATCGTGTCCAGGTTATCCATTCTCCGGCGCATGCGGTCGAGGTCGCGGCGGAGGCGGTTGAGCGGGTCGTCGGCGCTGCGTGAGCGCGCCGGCTCGCGGCGGTCCAGCGGCTTGCGCAGGATGCCGAGGACCAGCAGGACCAGCAGCGCGAGCCCGACCAGCGCGATGATCTTGAAGAACCCGAAGAACACGACGCCGGCCAGGACCAGCGCGACCTTCAGCAGGATCCACGAGCCGCTCAGGATCCAGCCGAGCAGCGTCAGGACGCCGGTGATGATCCAGCCGATCACGGCGAAGACGAAGCCGATGAGCTGCGCGGCCGTGAACAGCACGAAGATCAGGAAGAGGATGAAAAACAGGACCAGCAAGGTGATCATTTTAGGTTTCCTCGGTCCAATCGGTTTTCAGTGACAAGGGCCGATCCGGAGATCGGCGTTCCCAGGTCAGACACGGATCGTGTTTTCCTCGAGCAGCGCCAGCCGGTTCTCGATCCGGCGCAGGCGCGAGTTCAGCTCGGCCAGATCGCGGTGATGGTCGCGCTCCTGGCCCAGCACCCGGTGGCGATGCTCGAGGTAAAGGATCGCCAGGCTGAACACGTAAAACGTCAGGACGAAATAGATTGCATAAACTTCCATGATAACCTCGTAGGCCGACGTCGCCGACGGCGGCATCACATTCGAAATGGCTTACATCACATGACCACTGTGGCCTTTGGATCGTTTGGGGCCGGATGCCGGTTTCGGCGAAACCGGCCTACTTTTTCTCTACGCGGCTGTGCAGGATCGTCTCGAGGTTCTCGATACGCCCCTCCATCTTGCCCAGCGATGCGGCGATCTCTTGCAGGAGCCGGGCCTCTTCGTCGCGGAGCCTGTCGGCCTCGCGGTTTCTTCGCAGCATGCGGATGATCAGGCTCATCAGCCCGTAGGCCACCACTGCGCAAGCGACCAGTAGCGCGCAGAAGAAACCGAACCACGTAATTGCCATCTCGTGCACCTTTGAGTTCTTGCGCGGAGCAAGCTGAAGCTTGAACTCCTGCGAAATTCCGGCTATGCCTGTTTCCCCTCGTTCTTGATCCTCTGCAATTCTTGCTCGATTTCGTCGGCATGCTCAAGCTGATTGAACTCCTCGCGCAGGGACGGGGTCTTGGGGCGCAGCGAGTCGACCAGGCCGGCCTCGGCTTCGAGCCGGTCGATGCCGTTCTCGTAGGCCTCGAACTTGGCGAACGCCTCGCTCGTGTCGATGGCGCGGATGCGGCTCTGGGCGTCGCGGCGGGCCATCGCGGCCGTGCGGCGGTGGATGATCGAGCGCTGCTTCTCGCGCGCGTCGGCGAGCTTCTTCTCGAGCTGCGCGATGTCTTCCTGGAAATCGGTGACCGCCTGGCGCGTCTTGGCCATCTCGTCCTCGAGGACGCGGGCGCGCTCGGCGTAACGCTGCTTCTCGACGAGGGCGGCGCGGGCCAGGTCCTCGCGGCCTTTCTGGACGGCCAGCCGGGCGCGGGCGTCCCAGGCGTCGATCTCGGCGCGGGTGCCGGCGAGCTGGCGCTCCTGCTTCTTCTGGTCGGCCATGACGGCGGCGCAGCTGGACTTGACCTCGACGAGCGTGTCCTCCATCTCCTGGATCATCATGCGGACCATTTTTTCGGGGTCCTCGGCCTTGTCGAGCATGGCGTTCAGGTTGGCGCTGACGATATCGCGCAGTCTGGTGAAGATACCCATGGTCATGAACCTCGTTCGGAAACTTTCGAGCGAAGGGCTGGCCTTCGCGGTGATGGGAGCATGTATATCCAATTGCGGGCCAAGTTTTTGGTCAAAGTCCAAACGCAATGAAATCAGGTCGATAGAGATTGTGATTGCAGAACGGGCCGGCGGTGTGTCAGGCTAAACAAGCCAAGAATAGGCGTAAAAAAATAATATATGGCGAAAAAAGCCATATAAACTCGAAAATCCCGAAAGGAAGACCACGAAAAGGCACGAATAGATTTGTCTTCAGGATTTCTCTGCATCTCTGCCTGGCTCTGCCCCTCTGCGACAAGAATATGCTTTTCGTGGTCTTGCGTGAATTTCGTGACCCGCATTTTGAATCGAATCTGAAAAAGGGGGCGCCCCATGCCCGACGGCGTTCCGGCACTCGACACCCAGCACCAAGCCATCGGCCAGTCCGAGGCGTTTCTGGACCTGCAGGAGCGGATCTCGATGGCGGCGCGCACGAGCCGGCCGGTGATCTTCATCGGCGAGCGCGGCACCGGCAAGGAGCTGGCCGCCGCCCGCCTGCACATGCTGTCGGCGCGCTGGAGCCAGCCGTACGTCACGCTCAACTGCGCCGCGCTGAGCCCGACCCTCATCGAGAGCGAGCTCTTCGGCCACGAGGCCGGGGCGTTCACCGGGGCGATGCGGCAGCGCAAGGGGCGGTTCGAAATCGCCGACGGCGGCTCGCTCTTCCTCGACGAGGTCGCCAACATCCCGCCCCCCGTGCAGGAAAAGATCCTTCGCGTCGTCGAATACGGCCAGATGGAGCGCGTCGGCAGTTCGGCGGCGCTGTTCGTCAACGTGCGCCTCATCGCCGCGACGCACGCCGACCTGCAGGCGATGGCGCGCGCCGGGCAGTTCCGGCAGGACCTCCTGGACCGGCTGAGCTTCGAAGTCATCACGCTGCCGCCGCTGCGGGCGAGGGTGGAGGACATCATCCTGCTTGCCGAGCATTTCGCGCGGCGGATGGCGTCGGAGCTGGGCTACGAAACGGCCCCGGAGATCGCCGACCGGGCCAAGAAAATGTTGTTGGCGTATCCATGGCCCGGCAACGTCCGCGAGCTCAAGAACGTGATCGAGCGGATGGTCTACCGCAGCGGCGGCGAGCCGATCGAGGAGATCGTGTTCGACCCGTTCGAGTCGGAGTGGGGGAGGGAGATTAAGAAAATTTCGCCCGAAGGCGGGACTCCCGAACCGCACACCCCGCCCGAAGGCGGGACGGCGAACATGAGCCTCGTCGACGAAGTCGCGGCGCTCGAGCTGCGGCGGATCCGCGAGGCGCTCGAGGCGTGCCGGTTCAACCAGAAGCAGGCCGCCGAGCGCCTCGGCCTGACCTATCACCAGTTCCGGGGCTATTACAAGAAATACAAAGAGCGGTTGGGCGTGTGATGAAACCCGCCGTTGGCGCTTGGGCGAAATGCCCCCTTGGGAACGCCACTCTCCTGAGTGGCCCTTTTCATGTTTTGCCGATCGGGAGATCGGCGTTCCCTGGAAAAGAAGGGCTTGAAGTCGGGGAAAAAAGACCCAATGATGGATCAGGAGATTTCGGCGAAAGGCGCATCCATGAAATACATCGTTTTCCTTGGCGACGGGATGGCGGACGTCCCGGTCAAGAAACTGGGCGGGAAGACGCCGCTGCAAGTGGCGAAGAAGCCCAACATGGACCGGATCGCGCGCGAGGGCCGGTGCGGGCTGTTCTGCACGGTGCCGGCCGACCTGCCGCCGGGGAGCGAAGTCGCCAACCTGGGCGTGATGGGCTATGACGCGCGCACGTGCGGTTACGGCCGCGGCGCGCTCGAGGCCGCGTCGATGGGGGTGTCGATCGCCGCCAACGACATGGCGATGCGCTGCAACATCATCACCCTCGAGGACGGCCGGTTCAAAAGCCATTCGGCGGGCAACATCTCCTCGGCCGAATCGGACGAGTTGCTGGGCGTCATGCGCGCCGAGTTCGGCGGCCCCGGCCGCACGTTTTACGCCGGCGTCGATTACCGGCACCTGTTCGTCGGGCGCGACCTGAGCCCGGACCTCGTTTGCGCGCCGCCGCACGACCACCCCGGCGAGCTCGCCGAGAAGAACATGATCAAGCCCAGGAACGAAGGGGCCGCGTTCACGGCCGAACTGCTCAACCGGATGACGCGCCGGTCGTGGGAACTGCTCGAACATCACCCATTGAACGAGCGGCGCCGCGCCGAGGGGAAGCTGCCCGGCAACTCGATCTGGCTGTGGTCGCCGGGGCGCCGGCCGACGATGTGGACCTATAAGGAGCGGTTCGGCATCAGCGGGGCGGTGATCTCGGCGGTCGACCTGATCCGCGGCATCGGCGTCTACGCCGGGTTCGAAGTGTTCCGCGTCGAGGGCGCGACCGGCCTGTGGAACACCAATTTCGAGGGGAAGGCCGCCGCCTGTCTCGCGGCGCTCGAGGACCACGATTTCGTTTACCTGCACGTCGAGGCGGCCGACGAGGCGAGCCACGAGGGCAACCTTGAGCATAAGATCCACTCGATCGAGAGCATGGACCTGCGGCTGATCGGCCCGGTGCTGGCGGAGCTCGAAAAGCGGCGCGAGAAGGCGGTCGTGGCGATCCTGCCGGACCACCCGACGCCCGTCGAGTCGCGCGTCCACATCCACGGCGACGTGCCGTTCGCGATCATGGGCGTGGGGATCGAACCCGACGCCGTCGAGCGCTACGACGAGGACGCCTGCAAGAAGGGCGGCTACGGAGTGCTCGAGGGCGATCAGTTCATCAAGGCCGTGCTGGGGAGAGAATGATTGAAGCATACAAATCCTAAATTCTAATATCGAAATCCTAAACAAATACGAATATTAGAAATGCAAATCAGATATCTTGTCGCAGAGAGGCTGAGCGGGGCCGAGAACGCAGAGGAAAGAAATAAAATTCAAACACGAAATTCACGAAAAAGAACTGCCACGAAAATACACGAAAAGCCCGGACGATATGCCGGGCTTTTTTTGTGAAATTTCGTGGTCTTAATTTCGTGAATTTCGTGTTTGAATTTGTTGTTCTCTGGTTTCTCGGCCCGGCTCCGCAACTCTGCGACAAATTATTTATTTTTTGATCACCACGAGTTCGGCGTCCTGATTGAGCGGCAGGATCGAGTACGAGTCCGCGGGGAGAGCCGCCAGGATCGAGCCGCTTTTGCAGGGGATCAGCAGGGCGGTGATTTTCAGGCGGTGGACGAGGTCGAGGCTGACGTCGCGGTTGAGCTTCTCGACCAGGTCGCGCTTTTCGTTCTGGAACGGCGTGTTGTAGAGGTGCGCGAGCGCGGCGCGGTGATGCGTCAGGACCGGGATCAGCTTTTCGACATTGTCCAGGCCGATGGCGTGCACGGTGAGCGTCGGCTGGACGGCGTCGAGTTTCTGAAGGATGTCGATCGTCGCGCGCGGGGTTTTGTAGATCTGGTAGATGAAATACTTGTCGTTGACCTCGGCGCGCAGCATGGCCGTCCGGATCAGGTTGTCGGGCAGTTGAACGATCAACAAAATACCCAATAAGAAAGCGTATTTGCGGCTCGACCAGTTCTGCCGCGCTTTCAGGCGGCCCATCGCGCAGGTCGCGAAATAAACGAGCGGCACGAACAGGTAGCCGCGCGTGAAATGCATCGGCTGGAACGGCTTCATGAAGAACAGGAGCTTGTCGTGGAAGATGAGGCCCGCCGTGACGACCAGCCACGCAAGCATCAGGCGGGCCGGGGCGGATTCTTTCAGGAGGCGCCGGAAATCGGGGGCGGCGGCGTAGGCGACCGCAAGGCCCATGAAGACGCCGTAGGCCGGCAGAAGTTTCGAGGCGAGCATCGGCGTCGAGAACCGGCGCATCTGCTCGTAGACCGAGGCGTGCTCGGCGAAGCGCGGCAGGAACACAAGGTAATAGGCGACGAACAGGATGTTGATCGCGGCGACCGCGAGGAGCGGCAGGACCCACGCCCGCCGGCCGCGGATGACCTCGACGATGAGGAACGCGCCGGCGATGAGCCCCAACTGCAGGCCGGTGTAGGGGTGCGACCACCAGACGAGGAAGAGCATGGCGGTGGCGAGCCAGGCGCGGCCCCTGACGAGCGCCAGCGCCCCGGCCAGGAACAGGACGTGGAACATCAGCTCGTGGACGAAGGCCAGGTTGCCGAAGACGTTCAGATACCATTCGCCGTAACCGGATTCGGCCTGCTTGAAGAGGGTGAGGTAGCTATCCCAACTGGCCGGGCCCGCGCCGAAGAAGACGTGGTATTCGATGAGCTGAAAGAGCGCGACGGCCCACGCGATGCCGCCGCATGAAATCACGGCCGCCGCGCCGAACGCGATCGGCGCCGATCGCGGCAGCGCCGCGCGGAAGAGCCGGACGACGAGGAGCATCGCCGCGATCCCGAAGACGGCGCGCAGGAGGTAATCGAGCGCGGGCAAGGGGAGGCCGGTCAGTTTCCAGATATAGCCGATGACGAGGAAGCAGAAGTGCGAGTAGACGCGCGGGCTGTCGGGTTGGTTCGAGTAGGGGGAGGCGTAGGCGAGGCCGTTGCCGCTTTCGAACGCCTCGCGCGCCAGGGCGTAGTAGACCGGCTGGTCGGGGTGGACGAGGCCCAGGAAATACTCGCCGGGGGCGAGGTGGCGGGCCGGCGCGAGGAAGAACGCGCAGTAAAGCAGCGGGATCAGGACGGCCAGCGCCTCGGGCAGACGGTTCAAAAGATCTGTGGATCGGCAACGCATCGGGAATACTAAACATTAACCGAAAATAAAATCCACCCTGATCATGGGGCGGGGAGGCCGCGCCGCCGCATTATCTTGATTTGGAAGGTCGGTATGTGAATAATTTATTCCAAGCCCGTAAAGAAGTATCAATCCAACCGAGCGGCGTTGTCGCTCAAGCGAGGTGGCATGATGCGGTTACTTGTGTGCGCTTTGATGACGCTGATGGTGCTGACCGGCTGCATGTCGATCGGATCCAAGACAAACCTGGCCCAGGTCGCCCAGGAAAGCGGTCTGACCAACGTCACGACCGGCGACGGGACGTTCGAGAATTACACCGCGACCGGCCGCTATGACCAGACCGAGGTCGGCATTGCCGTGGGGATTCCGTTCATCACCAAAATCATGGAAATCCTGCCCATGTATTCGAACGAGGCCTTGCTCGGCGACGCCGCCAAGGCCGCCAAGGCCGACGGCGCCACGGCCATGATCAACGTGATGCCGCACGCCGAGATGTATACCGGCCTGCCGTTCATTTTCGTCGGCGTTTACGTGGACAAGGCATGCGGAACGGGGATCAAGGCCCGTTAGCCGACGCCCGCGCTTTCAACCAACCCCGCGATCGGATCCATATTCCGTCGCGGGTTTTTTTTTGTTATTCGGCCGGGTTTGAATCCAACGTCTCGAGCAGGCGGCGCATCGCGGCGAGATAATCCGCGAGCGCCGTGATCCCGGCCTCCGTGATCTGATAGGTGCTCTTCGGCCGCCGCCCGACGAACGATTTCGAGCACGTGATGTAGGCCTCGTCCTCGAGCTTGCGCAGGTTCATCCCCAGCACGCCGTCGGCCGCTTTGAGCCGGTGCTTGATCGTGGTGAAATCGAGCGGCCCGTCCATGCGCAGCGCGGTCAGGATCCCCAGCCGCAGCGGACCGTGCACGGTCGAGTTGAGGCCGTTGAAGTCGATGGGCAGATCAGCCATGGCGCCGGCTCCGGTCTTTCCGGGTTATTTGCCATGCCATGATGCCGCCCACCAGCACACCCATGCTCGCGATCAGCAGGCCGGGAATCAGGTCGCTGTGCCTCACGTGATCGATGACGCGCGGATAGATGATTCCGATGACCATTGCCGGGACGGCGAGCCCGGCATAATACAGGCGGCCTCGGTCATAGACGGCGGTGATGAGGCACATGACTCCAATCGAGAAGACAATCGCCGACCCGATAGCCGCATAGGACAGCCCTTGGTGGATGGCCCACCATCTGAACACAAGGACAGCCGGGGCAAAGATCGCCGAGACCAGCAACCCCTTGCGCGTCTCGCGCCACCGAGAAGGGCGGTCCTGCTTGTTTTGGTAGCGCCTGAGGGTGAACCACAGGCCCAAGATGACGACCAGGGTAAAACCCACATTTCGAATCAAATGGGGGTGGGCGGGAATGGTCATGCCGAAAGCGGCTGAAAGGGCAATCATGCTTCCGATAAGACCGATTGCAACCGCCAACACCGCGTCATCCCACCCGATGTGCGATTCAAAACCGAGCGCCTGGTGAATGGCATCGAGGTCCTGTTTCATGCGGGTGACTTCCGATTCGCTCATCGAACCACCTCCGAATACTCTAAGAATCGTAATACTCCAAAAAAAAGAGTATATTGCGAAAGTCATCTCGGTCAAGAAAAAATCGATTTATTTTGGGCTATATCGTACCACGGCAGTATGAATTTAATCCTTGCATCGCAACTGACTCGGATGTAGATTGAAATCTGCATTGAGTACCGATTTTGTACGAGATTGCAAGCATGATCCGCCTGACCAAAATCACCGACTACGCCATCATCCTGCTGTGCCAGATGGCCACGCACGGCCAGGAGACGCCGCACAACGCGCGCGACCTGGCGTTCCAGACGCAGTTGCCGCTGCCGATGGTGAGCAAGATCCTGAAGGCGCTGGCGCGGGGCGGGATCCTGATTTCGCACCGCGGCACAAAGGGTGGATTCCGGCTCATCCGGCCGGCCTCTCAGATCCGCGTCTCCGAAATCATCCAGGCGCTCGAGGGGCCGATCGCGATCACCGAGTGCCTGACCGCCGGCCATTCCCACTGCGGCGTGCACGGCTGCCCCCTCAGGATCAGCTGGAACCGGATCAACGAGGCCATTCAGGGCGCGCTCGACGGGATCACGCTGGCCGAGATGTTCCAGCCGATGTTCCCGTACGACGGCCGTCGCGGCGCCGAGAAATCAGAAAGAATACAAAAGTTCGACAAGGCCGATCAGGAGATCGGCGTTCCCGGGAAAAATATGAACGCCTTGGAGCAGAACCGATAGATGTCCAACACGCCCAACACCATCCAGGATTTCGCGAACCAGCAGTACAAGTGGGGGTTCGAGACCGACATCGAGCAGGAGAGCCTGCCGCCGGGGCTCGATGAGGGGACCGTCCGCGCCATTTCGGCCCGCAAGGGCGAGCCGGAGTGGATGACCGAGTGGCGCCTGAAAGCCTTCCGGCACTGGCAGACGATGGTCGAGCCGCGCTGGCCGAACGTGAAGTACGAGCAGGTCGATTACCAGTCGATCGTCTATTACTCGGCGCCCAAGAAGCGCGGCGACGGGCCCAAGAGTTTGGATGAAGTCGACCCCAAGCTCCTCGAGACCTACGAGAAGCTCGGCATCCCTCTGGAGGAGCGCAAGGTCCTGGCCGGCGTGGCCGTCGACGCGGTGTTCGACTCGGTTTCGGTCGCGACCACGTTCCAGAAGACGCTTGCGGAAAAGGGCGTGATCTTCTGCCCGATCAGCGAGGCGATCAAAAACCACCCCGACCTCGTGAAGAAGTACCTGGGCTCGGTCGTGCCGTACACGGACAACTTTTTCGCCACGCTCAACTCGGCCGTCTTCAGCGACGGCTCGTTCTGCTACGTCCCCAAGGGCGTGCGCTGCCCGATGGAGCTGTCGACCTACTTCCGCATCAACGCGAGGAACACCGGCCAGTTCGAGCGGACGCTGATCATCGCCGACGAGGGCGCCTACGTGAGCTACCTCGAGGGGTGCACCGCCCCGATGCGCGACGAGAACCAGCTGCACGCGGCGGTGGTTGAATTGGTCGCGCTCGAAGGGGCGGAGATCAAGTATTCGACCGTCCAGAACTGGTATCCGGGCGACGAGGAAGGCCGGGGCGGGGTCTATAACTTCGTCACGAAGCGCGGCGCCTGCCGCGGGCGGCGCTCCAAGATCAGCTGGACGCAGGTCGAGACCGGCTCGGCCGTCACGTGGAAATACCCGAGCTGCATCCTGCAGGGCGACGAGTCGGTCGGCGAGTTCTACTCGGTCGCGCTCACGAAGGGGCGCATGCAGGCCGACACCGGCACCAAGATGGTCCACCTCGGCCGCAACACGCGCTCGACGATCGTCAGCAAGGGGATCAGCGCCGGCCACGGCCAGAACACGTATCGCGGCCTCGTGCACGTCGCGAAGAAGGCCGAGGGGGCGCGCAACTACAGCCAGTGCGACTCGATGCTGATCGGCGACAAGTGCGGCGCGCACACGTTCCCGTACGTCGACGTGCGCAACCCGAGCGCGCAGGTCGAGCACGAGGCCACGACGAGCAAGATCGGCGAGGACCAGCTGTTTTACCTCGCCCAGCGCGGGATCAGCGAGGAAGACGCCGTCTCGATGATCGTCAACGGCTTCTGCAAAGAGGTCTTCAAAGAGCTGCCGATGGAATTTGCGATCGAAGCGCAGAAGCTTTTGGGCGTTTCATTGGAAGGAAGCGTGGGGTAAGACGATTTTCGATTACGATTACGAGCACGAGCACGAGCACGAAAGGGACACGGATGAGCTTGCTTGAAATCAAAAACCTTCACGCGCGGGTCGAGGACAAGGAAATCCTCAAGGGGATCGACCTGACGATCAACCCGGGCGAGGTCCATGCGATCATGGGCCCGAACGGCTCGGGCAAGTCGACGCTGGCCGGCGTGCTGTCCGGCCGCGAGACCTACACCGTCACCGAGGGCGAGGTCCTCTACGACGGCCAGAACCTGCTCGAGATGGCGCCCGAGATCCGCGCGCGGGCGGGGATCTTCCTCGCGTTCCAGTACCCCGTCGAGATCCCCGGCGTGAACAACACGTATTTCCTTCGCTCGGCGCTCAACGCCGCGCGCAAGCACCGCGGGCAGGACGAGATTTCGAGCGACGAGTTCCTCAAGCTCGTGCGCGAGAAGATGCAGCTCGTCAAGATGGACGAGGGGCTGCTCAAGCGCTCGGTTAACGAGGGGTTCTCGGGCGGCGAGAAGAAACGGAACGAAATCTTCCAGATGGCGGTCCTCGAGCCCAAGCTCGCGATCCTGGACGAGACCGACTCGGGGCTCGACATCGACGCGCTGCGGATCGTCTCGGAGGGGGTCAACTCCCTGCGCGGCCCCGACCGCGGGATCATCGTCGTCACGCACTATCAGCGGCTTCTGAACTACATCGTCCCCGATTTCGTGCACGTGCTCGTCGGCGGCCGCGTGATCAAGAGCGGCGGCAAGGAACTGGCATTGGAACTCGAGCGTGAAGGCTACGGCTGGGTCGAGGAAACACGGGAAGCGGAGATATAATTCAATGCAAACACGAAACCCACGAAAAGAATGCGCACGAAAACTCACGAAATAGAGACGGGGAATTTCAAAACATTTTCGTGGGAATTCGTGATCTGATTTCGTGAATTTCGTGTTTGAATTTCGAGTAAAAGGCTTTTCAATGGCTATTGCAACTTCCAGCGCCAAGGATCATTTCATCACCGAATTCATGAGGATGGAGCCGCAGCTCACGGGGGCGGGCGTGGATTGGCTCGTGGCGATGCGCCGCGACGCGCTCGAGCGGTTCACCGAGCTCGGCATACCCGGCCGCAAGGACGAGGAATGGCGCTTCACGAACCTGGAGCCGCTCGAGGCGATGGTGTTCGCCAGCCCCGATCCGGCGCGGACGTATCACAGCCTCGAAGAGGCGGCGAAGAACTATTTCATCCCGGGGCTCGACGCGCACCGCTTTGTCTTTATCAACGGCCAGTACCAGCCGGCGCTCTCGGACGCGGGCGGGCTGCCGGCGGGGGTGCGGGTCATGACCGTCGGCGAGGCGATCGAAACGGGCGACCCGGTTTTCAGGAAGCATCTCGGGCGGTGCATCGACGACGCGAAGAACCCGTTCACGGCGCTCAACGCCGCGTGGCTGCAGAACGGCGTGTTCATGCACGTGCCCGACGGCTGCGTGGTCGACAAGCCGGTCCACTGGGTGATCGTCGCCAACGCCGGGACGCAGCCGCTCGCGCTGCACCCGCGCAACCTGATCGTCGTCGGGCGCGCGGCGCAGGTGACGATCATCGGGACGTACGGCGGGGCGGGCGAGGGGGCGTACCTGACCAACGGCGTCACCGAGATGTTCATCGACGAGGACGCGCAGGTCGACCACTACCGGATCCAGCTCGAAAACCCGAGCGCGTTCCACGTCGGGTCGATGTACGCGCGGCAGATGCGGTCGAGCAACCTGCGCACGCACGCCTTCGCGATCGGCGCGGCGCTGTCGCGGCAGAACACGAACATCACGCTGGCGGGCGAGGGGACCGAGACGACGCTCAACGGGCTGTATGCCGTCGCCGGCACGCAACACGCCGCCGCGCACACGCGGCTCGACCACGCGATGCCGCACTGCCACAGCGCGGAACTCTACAAGGGCATCCTCGACGAGCGCGCCAGCGGCGTGTTCACGGGTCGGATCCTGGTGCGGCCGGACGCGCAGAAGACCGACGCGTATCAGCGCAACAAGGCGCTGCTCCTGTCGGACGACGCGGTGGTCAACACGCAGCCGCAGCTCGAGATCTTCGCCGACGACGTCAAGTGCACGCACGGGGCGAGCGTCGGCCAGCTCGATTCGGAGGCGGCGTTCTACCTGCGTTCGCGCGGGATCGACCAGAACGAGGCGCGCTCGCTCCTGACGTTCGCGTTCGCGGGCGAGGTGATCGACCAGGTCCGGGTCGAGCCGCTCAGGGCCGAGCTCGGCCGGATCGTCGCCGGCAAGTTCCACGCGCACAATCCATTTGCGGAGGCGCTCCCATGACCGCCGTCGCGCCACTGCCGCATCACGGCGACTGGGAACTGGACGTCGAGAAGGTCCGCGCCGATTTCCCGATCCTCAAGCGCCTCGTCCACGGCAAGCCGCTCGTCTACCTGGACAACGCCGCCTCGACGCAGAAGCCGCGGCAGGTGATCGACGCGATCGGCCGGTTCTACTCGGAAAGCTACGCCAACATCCACCGCGGCATCCACGAGCTTTCGCAGGAGGCGACGGCGGCGCACGACGACGCGCGCGAGAAGGTGAGGAAATTCCTCGGCGCGGCCGACCGGCACGAGATCGTGTTCGTGCGCGGCGCGACCGAGGCGATCAACCTCGTCGTATGGAGCTGGGGCTGGCAGAACATCGGGCCCGGCGACGAGGTCCTGATCTCCGCGATGGAACATCACTCCAACATCGTGCCGTGGCAGGTGTTGTGCGCGCGCAAGGGCGCAAGCCTGTGCGTCGCGCCGATCAACGACCAGGGCGTCCTGCTCCTCGACAAGATGGAAAAGATGATCGGCGAGCGCACGCGCATCATCGCGATGACGCACGTCTCCAACGCGCTCGGCACGCAGGTCCCGATCCACCACGTCATCGAGATGGCGCACCGGCATGGGATTCCCGTGCTGGTCGACGGCGCGCAGGCCGTCCCGCACCTGCCGGTCAACGTGGCGGCGCTCGGCTGCGATTTCTACGTCTTCTCCGGGCACAAGATCTACGGGCCGAGCGGCATCGGCGCGCTCTACGGCCGGCGCGAGCTGCTCGAGGAAATGCCGCCGTGGCAGTGCGGCGGCGACATGATCGACCGCGTTTCGTTCGACAAAACGACGTTCAACGAAGTGCCCTACAAGTTCGAGGCCGGGACGCCGGACATCGCCGGCGCGGTTGGCCTCGGCGCGGCGATCGATTACATGACGAAGATCGGCATCGGCAACATCGCCATGTATGAGCAGGAGCTGCTGGCCTACGCGACCGCGCGCATGCTCGAGATCCCGGGCCTGCGCATCATCGGCACCGCCCCGTGCAAGGCGAGCGTCCTGTCGTTCATCGTCGACGGCATCCACCCGACCGACATCGCGACGATCCTGGACCAGGAGGGGGTCGCGGTCAGGACCGGCCACCACTGCGCCATGCCGCTCATGGAGCGGCTGGGCCTGCCGGGAACGGCGCGGGCGTCGCTGGCGTTCTACAACACGAGAGCAGAGGTGGACAAGCTGGTCGAGGCCACGAAGAAAGCGGTCAAGCTGCTGGGATAAATGCAAAGACAAACACGAAAGAATTTGTCACAGAGAGGCAGAGACGGGCAGAGGGCGCGGAGAAGAGTATTTGAAATTTCGATTTTGGGTTTGTTTAGGATTTCGATATTAGGATTTAGGATTTGTTTAAGAGAGACCGCGAAAAATGGAAATAACACCCGATTCACATGATATTCACGACCGCGTCGTCGACGCGCTGAAGACGGTCTATGACCCGGAAATTCCGGTGAATATTTACGATCTGGGCTTGATTTATGAGATCGAGCCGCAGGAAGACGGCCGCGTGCTCATCAAGATGACGCTGACCGCGCCCAACTGCCCCGTCGCCGAATACCTGCCGATCGAGGTGAAGGCCAAGGCCGAGACGGTCCCCGGCGTGACCGAGGCGCAGGTCGACGTCGTCTGGGATCCGCCGTGGACGAAGGAGATGATGTCCGAGGCGGCAAAATTGGATTTGGGGATGTGGTAGGCCGACGTCGCCGACGGCGGCATGGATGCGGCACTCATACCAGATTCGGCATACGAAAAAAAGAGCATGCCGGGATCGGCGACCCCGGCCTACTAATATCCGGTGCCTGTCGACAGCACGCCGGCGCCGGCCATGGCGTTCTGGCTGCCGGTGGCGAGGCCTTCGTAGGCCAGGCGCAGCTCCTCGGGGCTGGTCGCGAAGCCCAGGGCGATCTTGTATTCGATCAGGCCGGCGTTGATCAGCTTGAGGAGCGACTGGTTGAACGTCTGCATGCCGTAATACTCGCCCTGCTGGATGTGCTCGTAGAGGTCCGACGTCTTGCCGTCGAGGAGCAGCTTCTTGATCGTGGGCGTGGCGACCATAATCTCGATCGCCGGGACGCGCCCCTTGCCGTTCTTGCGCGGCAGCAGGCGCTGCGAAATGACGCCGTTGAGGCACAGCGACAGCTCCATGCGGATCTGGTTGTGCAGGTAGGCGGGGAAGTAGTAGATCACGCGCTCGATCGTCTGGACGGCGTCGGTCGTGTGCAGCGTGGAGAAGACGCTGTGGCCGGTCTCGGCCGCCGAGATGCCGGTCTGGATCGTCTCGAGGTCGCGCATCTCGCCGATGAGGATGACGTCGGGCGACTGGCGCAGGACGTGCTTGAGCGCGTCGTGGAAGTTCATCGTGTCGAAGCCGACTTCGCGCTGGTTCACGATCGCGGTCTTGTCATGGTGCAGGAACTCGATCGGGTCCTCGATCGTCACGATGTGGCATTTGCGGGTCTCGTTGATGTGGTTGATCATCGCGGCCAGGGTGGTGGACTTGCCGGCGCCGGTCATGCCGGTGACCAGCGTCAGGCCGCGCAGGCGCTCGGACAGGGATTGGACGGTGGGCGGCAGGTTCAGCTCGTCGAACGAAAAGTCGGGGTTGGAGATGTGGCGCAGGACGATCCCGATCGAGCCGCGCTGCTTGAAGCAGTTGACGCGGAATCGCCCGATGCCCGAGATGCCGACGGCAAGGTCGAGCTCGGGGGTCTGGGCGAAGGCCTCCCACTGCGACTCGTTCATCATCGACTGGGCGAAGGCCTCGGTGTCGGGCGGCGTCAGGTCGCCGAAATCCATCGGGACGATCTGGCCGTCGATCCGGATGTAAGGCGGGCTGCCCGCCTTCAAGAAAAGATCCGAGGATCCACGCTCAACCATCTCCTGCAGTAGATCAACCAACTGGATCATGTTTTTACGCCCCTGCCGATTCCGTGATACTCAAGACCGCATTTTTCGATGCGCTCGGTCGTGTAGATGTTGCGGCCGTCGAAGACGACCGGCTGTTTCATCACGCTTCTGAGCCGCTCCAGGTTGAGCAGCTTGAACTCGTTCCACTCCGTCACGATCACGACGGCGTCGGCCTGCTCGGCGGCCTCGTAGGCGTTGGCGGCGGGCTCGATCGCGGGGATCAGCTCGCGCGCCGGGCCGAGGGCGACCGGGTCGTAGGCCCGGACCAGGGCGCCCTTTTCGAGCAGCCAGCGGATGATCTCGAGGCTCCTGGCCTCGCGCAGGTCGTCCGTGTTGGGCTTGAACGACAGCCCCAGGACCCCCACCCGCCTGCCGGCCAGCGGCGCCAGCCGCTTCTCGATCCGCCGGCAGAACCGGCGGACGCAGCCATCGTTGATGCGCATGACGGAGCGCAGCAACTCGTTATCCTCATCGAACGTTTTAGCCGTATGGATTAGCGATAAAACGTCTTTCGGAAAACAAGATCCGCCGAAGCCCAGGCCGGCCTGCAGGAAGTCCGGGCCGATGCGCCTGTCGTAGCCCATCCCCTTGGCCACCTGCAGGACGTCGGCGCCGACCTTTTCGCACAGGCTGGCGATGGCGTTGATGAAGGAGATCTTGGTCGCCAGGAAGGAGTTGGAGGCGTATTTGATCATCTCGGCGCTGGCGACGTCGACGATCAGCATGGGGCGCTCCAGCGGGGCGTATAACTCCAGCAGCGTCAGCGCTACAGTCTTGTTCGGGGCGCCGATGACGATCCGGTCGGGCATGAGGGTGTCCTGGATCGCCGAGCCCTCGCGCAGGAACTCGGGGTTGGAAACGACGTCGAACTCGACGCGGCGGCGCTGGTTGCGTTCGATGATGTCGCGGACGAACAGGCCGGTGCCGACCGGGACGGTCGACTTGTTGACGATGACCTTGTAGCGGTCGATCGCGCGGGCGATGGCCTTGGCGGCGTCCTCGACCTGGCCGAGGTCGGTCTCGCCGCCGGCCTTGGGCGGCGTCCCGACGGCGATGAAGATGACGTCGCTGCGCCTGACGGCCTGCTCGACGTCGCAGGTGAACGAGAGGCGGGCGTCCTCGATGTTGCGCCGGAGCATCTCGCGCAGCCCCGGCTCGAAGATGGTCGGCTCGCCCGAGGCGAGGCGCTCGACCTTGGCGGGGTCCTTGTCGACGCCGATGACCTCGTTGCCGAGGTCGGCGAAGACGACGCCGGTGACGAGGCCGACGTAACCGGTACCGATGACCGCGACATTCATGGCCGGGCTCCTGAAACGGGTTGATGTCCCAAGCATGGCGACTGTCCTTTCAGGCTAAATCAGCCGCCCCACCCGGCGCAAACTTTGGGCATTTAATTCGGAATTCTAATTCGGTGACAGCTACCGAATTAAAACCATGACGGTTTCTATAGATCGCGGTGGATTTATTTATTTGACTTTCGTGGGCCTCTCGGCACAATGGGCCGCATGACTCGTATCGCCCGCGCCGTCGCCGTTGACGTTCCTTACCATGTCACTCACCGTGGCATTCGGGGGGCCGACATCTTTTTCGATGCCGATGACCGCCGCCGTTACTTGGACGACCTCGCCGGCCGCGCCGTGGATGGCGGGCTCGACATCTGGGGTTGGTGCCTGATGACCAACCACATTCATCTTTTGGTTGTGCCGCGCCGCCGCGATGCGCTGGCGCGGGTGATCGGGCGCGCCCATCAGCGCCATTCGCAGCGCATCAATGCCGCGCATGGTTGGCGCGGACACCTGTGGGCCGACCGGTTTTACTCGACCCCGCTTGACGATTTGCATCTTTGGACTGCGATCAAATACATCGAGCTCAATCCCCTTCGGGCCGGGCTGGTGCGCCGTGCGGAGGAATGGTCCTGGTCGAGCGCCCGGCACCACTCTGGGGTGCCGGCGCGCGACTGGCCGGGCGAGCTGCCCGCGACCGGATCGCCGTTTGGCGGAACCCGGCCGCATCCTCTCGACGGCCGTCCGATGGCGTGGGCTGACTGGTTGAGCCTTGGCCTGGAGGCCGAAGCCATCGACCGATTGCGCCGTGCGACGATGACCGGTCGGCCGTGCGGATCCGAGTCGTTCGCGCAAGGACTGGAGGCGCAGCTCGGTCGCGTTCTGACCCCCCAAAAACGCGGCCCAAAGTCCACCGCCCCCAATCAACAGCCTAATGAGGAGAACCTATTTCAGTAGCTGTCACCGAAATCCACCGAAATCCCAGGTTTGCTGATCTGGATGACCCCGAACAATTCAAAAATTCTCAATTTGTTTTGATCTCCAAAAATGGTCGGGGTAAGATACCGGATTTTAGAGCGAATCCGCGAACCGATGCCGAATTTATTTCAAAATACGCTGAAAAGAATCTTCGCAATAGGTCGATCTTCTCACGAACATTAATCTATATCGCCACAACGTCACATTGCGTACCTTACTTATCTCGGAATTATTTAGAACTTGAAAGCATGAGATTGCTAACCATAATGGATGAATCGTTGCTGGCTATTTGTAATAGTGAGGTTTCAAGAAATATGTCGATCGACTTTTTGAAATTAATAACCCTGTTTAATTATGATCTCGCGACCGGGGACGGCGAGGGTTGGTAATTCAGTAGACTGCTCCCGAAATTCGAAATTCCGAAATTAAATTCCCGATATTCCAATCAATCAAGATGAAAGGAGGGTATCTGAATTTTGTGTTTGCTAGGTTTCTGAACCGAATCGAACATTTTTCGTGTTCGTTCGAATTGAAAGGGGAACAAAAATGATTAGGTTAGCTGCCTTGCTCTTCTTGGTTTCTTTTGCATTAGTTGCCGGCGTGGTCCTCACAACTCCGCTTCAAGTTCATGCAACTGCCAGCTGTGGGCCCTGCTATGATCCAGAGCCTGAAGATAAATGTGGCACTGGGGATTGCGTGAAAATTGATACATCTCTATCTGCACCTGGCCCTCAGGTGTCAGGTCCGCCTTGGCCTCCGACCGCGTATGAACAAAATACAAAGGCTTGTGGTACTGAGCCGTGTTGGGTTTTCCTCCGCTGTGCTTGTGGCGATGGATTGCTTGAAATTCCTTGTGAGAATGTTTAAAATGACGATTGTTTGAAAAATATGTTGGCGCGATATATTTTCGCGCCAACATAAATATAAATGAGGAGTGCGTATACAATTATTATGAGAAATATATATTTACTAGGAATACTAATCCTTATGCTGGATAATGCATCGGCGCAGAATGAGAACGATGGTAAATTGCAACGATTTCATAATTATTATTTCACCTTAAGTAGCGTCCATGCATCATATTCAATAAAATTCAGAGCTTATGGACCAGACGGAAAATGCTTGAAAAGTGTGGATAATGGAATATATGAATCTTGGTGGAAAGGAGATTTCTACAAAATGCGCTATTTTGAGGATCGAAATAGCGTTTCCGATCAAGATTATGAGACTTCATTTGACGGGGAGATGTTACAGGACTATGTTATTCAAGGTTCTATATTCTCCTACTCTAAAAAAATAAAAAGCCATAATAAACCTCAATTCATTGAGAATCCTTTATTTTACAATATCCAATTCTTACTAACAGAAAATGGTACATTTACCGGCGAAATTCCAATGCTAAAACATTCGCACGACGAATTTCTATGGAACAGTATAAAAACTAGAGGCCGCTGGGTCAATGAGCCCTCGTCTAAAGAAGCCGTTTTGGTTGTCGATGGCGGAAAAATGCTAGTTAAGGCAGAGTCAACGCGGGTCGAAGAATTTTGCTACAAAATCAAATTTGGAACGTTTAATGATGGCCGCACAAAATATGATTATTTTCCGGCCAGTATAGAGAGAACAACGCTTGATTCCCGGCCAATAACTCTAACAACATTCCAATATTCGCTTTCTTCGGCGGGGGTTGTGTTTCCTCGAGTGTTAAACCTCAAAGCCTTTTCTGGCGGTAAAGTTGTTGCAGAGTTGGATGCAACTTGTCTTGAGTATGAAGCGGGAATTCCATGTCCGATTGAAATATTTTCTTTGGATTCCGCGCAGGCAAGAGTTGTGTGGGATGCAGACATAAAGAAGCCAATACGATATCCCCAAGATGCTGTTAGCCAAATTATGAATAATACTGCCATTGAATCCAGTGTAACGATGGATAAATTTGAAGCACCTAAAAAAGAACTTAAAAGTACTTCTCATACTGTAAGTAAAGATTTTAATCAGTTTCGGGAGGAGAGAGTGACCGATGTGCCCTTAAGCAACAGTAGTAGACGACTTTATTTAATCATTATTGTTGGTTTTGGGTGTATATCAGCATTTCTGGTGTTCCTAAGGAGAAGATCTATATGACAAATTCAATATATCGATGCCATATAATTCTAAGCGTCATAATTGTCATAATATTTTCAGCAGCATCGTATGCGGCCGATGTTGTGCAACTCGATTATGATTTTGGAATTGTGCAGCCCGGAGAACGGTTGAAGCATCGATTTGTAATTGTAAATGATATTGCGCAACCCTTAATAGTTACGAGAATTAATAAAAATTGCGCTTGCACCGGAACAAGTATTTCTCAGTCGGTTCTTCCTGGAAGGGGGCAAGTAGTGCTTGATGTTCAAATGCGATCAGCTCTTGAAAATAAAAAAAGGCGGGCTCAAATATATATTGAAGCGACATCAAATGGGCTAAATCGAAAATATCTATGCACGTTAGATTCGGTCACGTCCAATATACTTAAAATAGGCAAAGGAGATCTTATCGCAAAAATCCCGGATTTTCCTTGCACGGATACCAGTTATGAAACGATCCTGCCGATCACGATAGGGGATTCCAATAAAATTAAATATGAGACGTTAAATTTAGATAGCAAAAACACTCGTTACCTAACCCCGGAATTATTATATGCTGGAAACAATAAATATATTCTGAAGTTAAGATGTAAGAACATTGAAAAACAATCTGGCCAACTGCGAGATTCTATTGATTTTGTATTAACGCGTAATAATGTCGATGTCTACCGATGGACGCAATTATTTGAATTTGTAGTCAAATCTGAAATATCTTTTTATCCGAGAACTATTCTTGCTGGAACATTACAAGGCGGAGGGGAAATAGTTCGCAATATTGGCCTCTCTTTTGGGTCAGAGTCCAATAAAATAGAACTTTTGGATCTTAAGTCAAGCAATAGTGATTGCTCTTGGGAGATTGTTAACAAATCAAATGATGGATGCTCAGTAAGAATCCATGCCTATGCACCTAGTAACGAAGGTGCATTTCGAATCTATTTAGAAGGAAAAATAAAGATTGGTGCCGCAAAATATTATCTTCATATCCCATGTGAAGGATATTGTGTTTCTGAATCTAAACAAACGCAAACTGTCCAACGTACTGCCGTCATACAAGCTCTAAGCCTTTGGATGAATGGGAACAAAGACGAATCCATTGAAGTTATGTTGGGCAATAAGGATTACAATAATGTGGCAATTGAAAGAGTATTTATGATGAACGAAGATGATATTAAAGATATCGGTCCCAATAAACGATCACAAGAAATGAAAAGAATCCAGTTAGGCGCCGTTGCTATTCGCGAAATGTGGCGTGAGTTATATGAACGAGGTATGAATGAACAAACAGAAAGCGGTAAAAAAGCATATATTTCTGCCGCATATGCATTAGCGAACTGCATGAGCGAATCTGAAATTCGCCTTTATAGAAGTATAGGATCTAAATATGTGCAAATAATGAAACAAACAAAATAGGGAATTCAAGGACAACATTCGATGAATATCGGGGACGGGACGTGCACTTTTATTATTTAGTGCCATTCGCGGGGTTTCGGGGACAGTCTACTAAATAGGCTCAATTAAGGCTATTGAGGTATATCTAATTCGGTCGCTGTCACCGAATTAGACTATTCGCGGGTGATGACGAGGAGGGAGAGGTCGTCGTCGCACTGGCGTCCGCGCCTGAAGGCGTTCAGGTTGGCGATGATATGATCAATCATTGAATCAGGGGACAGTCCGGCTGCCTCGAGGGCCGCGCCGCGCAGGCCGGCTTCCTCGAACTGCGCCCCGTCGGGGTCGAACGCTTCGATCAGGCCGTCGGTGTAGAACAGGAGCGACTGGCCGCGCTCGAGCGTGATCGAGTGGCTGTGATAGGGGAGGTCGCGGTCGACCAGCTTGATCGGGTAACCCTCGCAGCCGTCGAGGAAGAAATCGGTCGGGCCCCGGCTGTCGACGCACAGCGGGCGGTTGTGGCCGGCCGAGCTGTAATGCAGCACCCCGCTGGCCGGGTCGAGTAGGCCGTAGAACATCGTGACGAACTGGCCGGTCGGCAGGTGCTCGCACATCAGGTTGTTGATCTTGTAGAGCAGCTGGGCCGGGTCGGAGGTCTTGGGGGCCTCCAGGTGCATGAGCATGCGGACGAGCGCCATGGCGACCATCGCCGGGGCGCCGTGGCCGCTGACGTCGCCGATCGTCACGCCGAGCCGGCCGTCGGGCAGGGGCATGATGTCGTAGAAATCGCCGCTGCACTCGGTCGACGGCTGGTAATGGGCGGCGAACTTGTAGCCGGCGACGTCGGGGAGGCTCTGCGGCAGGAGGCTGCGCTGGATGTGGCTGATCGCCTGGAGTTCCTTGTTGATGCGGCCGTTGGCCTGGGTGAGCTCCTCGTTGCTGCGGCGGAGCTGCCCCTGCAGGCGCATGAGGCGCTCGGCGGCGCGCAGGCGCGCCATGAGCTCCTGGCCGTCGATCGGCTTGACGAGGTATTCGTCGGCGCCGAGATCGAGCACGCCGACCTTGTCCTCGTTCTTGTCGCGGGCCGTGAGCATGATGAAGTAGATGCGGCTGCCGTATTGCTGCTTGAGGCGCGCGCAGAGCTCGGCGCCGTCCATCTCGGGCATCATCCAGTCCGACAGCACAAGGTCGGGGACCGATTGTTCGACCTGGGCCAGGGCCTCGACGCCGTTGGTGGCGGTCATGACGGGGTAATTTTCGCGGGTCAGGCGTTTATGGATGATTTGCAGGGTAAACGGGTCGTCATCCACCACGAGGATCCGCAGGCGTGCATTCTGGGGATCGGCGGCGGGCGGCGTTCCGGCTGAAGTCTGTGGCAGTGTCGTGACCAAAATTTAAAGCGACTAACTCCCCGCTATAAATATTACAGTATCCTATCGGCACGGGGATGGGGGGACATGAGAAGTGAAGTGAGATGAGCGCTGAAAGATGAAAGATGAGAAATCAGAATGGTTCAGGAAGCCCGTGCCGGTGTTATGGCGAGTTCTTCGGTGACCCAGGAGTCGGCGGTGGCCGGGTGGGCGGGGTTCCACGAACGGTTCATGGAGATGGCTTGGATCGAGGCGATCTCCGGGCCGTTGAGCCGGATGCGGATGTAGCCGGGGCGGCGCGCGTGGCAGTCGAAACCGGCCGAGCCGCAGTTGGCGTGGATCATCGGGCCGGTGGCCGTCAGCCAGCGCAGGTGCTTGTGGCCGTGCAGGTAGAGCTTGACGCCGTGGCTTTGGAGGAGCCCCCGGAGCCGGTCGCGGCCGGGGAGGATGTGCTCCCACGACGGGAAAACGTGCTTGGGGTAGACCAGCGGGTAGTGGCCCATGACCATGACCTGGCGGCCGGCGGATTGCTCGCGGGCCAGTGCCTCGCCGATCCGCCCCATGTTTTCGTCGTCGATCTGGCCGCGCGAGGTCAGCCAGCGCGGGACGGAGCAGTCGATGGCGACGAGCGACCAGTGGTCGCCGATCCGGACGGTGAACGGGTAGGACTGGTCGCGGCCGAGGAAAAGGCGCTCGTAGAGATGCTGCTTGGCCGCGCGCGGGGTGTAGCGGTCATGGTTGCCGGGGATGGCGTGGAAGCGCCCCTCGTAGCGGAGCATGAGCGGGGCCAGGAGCATCTGGCCCTGTTCGAACTCGGCGCGGAGCGAGGTGGTCGTGATGTCGCCGGCGAACAGGATCCGGTCGGCCTGCTCGGTGGCGATGCGCTCGATCATGGCCGTCTGGGCGGCGATGGGGTAATGGCGCGCGCGCCGCAGGGCGAGGTTGGCCAGGCCGAGCAGGCACTTTGGGGAAAGGTCGCCGTCCCAGCCGAACCGCCACATGTGGAGATCGCTGAAGGCGATAAGCGTAATGCTTGCTTGAGAATTCATCGTGCTCGTGCTCGTGCGTCGTGCTCGTAATCGTTATCGTAATCGAAAACCGCGTTGCGGGTTGCCCATCACGATGACGATGGCGGGTTTGAGCTTGTTATGACTCCCGGCTTCAGATTGGCGATGCTCAAAACCAAAGGGGCGCGGGCCCGTGCACGGCCGCATTCGATGACGAGCGCGGCCGCCGCGGGCGCGGGAAACTACATCCCCTGGGGCGGCGCCGGCGGCTGGCTGGCCACCGCGCCGCAGCATTTCTTGTATTTGCGGCCGCTGCCGCACGGGCACGGGTCGTTGGGCTTGACCCGGGGTTGCGCGCTTCGGTAAGTGGTGACCTGGTGCGGCTGCTGGGCGCCGTCGCCGTCCCCGCCGCGCGACTGCGAGGCGACCGTCTGGGCGACGCTCTGGCGCCCTTCTTCCTTCATGAACGACAGGCGCGAGACGCCGGTCTCGGGCTCCTGCGTGATGGTGACCCGGTAGACCTTCTCGAAGATCTCCTTGTAGACCGAGGCCATCATTTCCTCGAACATCAGGGTGGCTTCGAGCTGGTATTCGACCAGGGGGTCCTTCTGGCCGTAGCCGCGCAGGCCGATGCCCTCGCGCAACTGGTCGATGGCCAGCAGGTGGTCGCGCCAGTGCTGGTCGATGATCGTCAGGACGATGTGGCGGCCGAGGGCGTTCATGAGCTCGGGGCCGAACACTTCGCTCTTGTGCTCGTAGGCCTTGTCGATCCGCTCGAGGAGCCCGTCGAGGAACTGCTGGGTGGTCTCGCCGGTCGGGTTGGCGAGTCCGGCGACGTCGGCGAACGGCACGGACCGGCGGACCCATTCGCGGAACCCGCCGATGTCCCACTGGTCCTCGGCGCCGTCGCAGTGGGCCGCCCACTCGTTGCTGATGGCCTCGCTGCTGACGTCGAGGACTTCGTCGGCCATGTTGCCCTGCGCGACGAGCGCGCGGCGGCGCAGGCCGTAGATCGCCTCGCGCTGCTTGTTCATGACGTTGTCGTATTCGAGCGTGCGCTTGCGGGTTTCGAAGTTGATCCCCTCGATCTTCTTCTGGGCCGACTCGATGGCCTTGGTGGCGATGCGGTGCTCGAGCGGCTGGCCTTCCTCGAAGCCGCTGGCCATGAGCCGGGCCATGCGCTCGCTGGCGAACATGCGCATCAGGTCGTCCTCGAGCGAGACGAAGAAGCGCGAGGATCCGGGGTCGCCCTGACGGCCGGAACGGCCGCGCAGCTGGCGGTCGATGCGGCGGGCCTCGTGGCGCTCGGTGCCGATGATCTGCAGGCCGGAGCACGGCGGGTGCTGATCGTCGCCGATCTGCTCCTGGCGCGGGATTTCGAGGACGCCGGCGCCGAGCTTGATGTCGGTGCCGCGGCCGGCCATGTTGGTCGCGATCGTGACCGCGCCGATCTGGCCGGCGTTTTGAACGATCTGGGCTTCCTTCTCGTGCTGCTTGGCGTTCAAGACCGAGTGCGAGATGCGCGCGCGCGTCAGCATCTTGGAGACGATCTCGCTGACCTCGACGCTGGTCGTGCCGACGAGGATCGGCAGGCCGTACTTGTGGAGGCGCTGGATCTCGGCGACGATCGCGTTGTACTTTTCGCGCTTGGTCTTGTAGATGAGGTCGTTCTGGTCGACGCGCCGGATCGGCCGGTTGGTCGGCATCACCGCGACGTTCATCTTGTAGGTGTGGGCGAACTCCTCGGCCTCGGTCTCGGCCGTGCCGGTCATGCCCGCCAGCTTCTTGTACATGCGGAAGTAGTTCTGCAGCGTGATCGTCGCCAGGGTCTGGTTGTCCTTCTCGATCGTGACCCCTTCCTTGGCCTCGACCGCCTGGTGCAGGCCGTCGCTCCAGCGCCGGCCCGGCATGAGGCGCCCGGTGAACTCGTCGACGATGAGGATCTTGTTGTCCTGGATGACGTACTCGACGTCCTTTTCGTAGAGGAGGTAGGCGCGCAGGAGCTGGCTGATGTTGTGGAGTTCCTCGGCGCGCTGCTCGTGGCGGCTCATCGCCTCTTCCTTGAGGCGGTCCTTCTCTTCCTGGCCGATGTCGCCGCGGCCCTCGATCGCGGCGAACTCGGTGACGACGTCGGTGATGAGGAACAGGTCGGGGTTCTCGGGCGAGATCGCGAGGCGGCCCTTTTCGGTCAGGTCGATCGTGTGCGAGCGCTCGTCGACGACGAAGTAGAGACCCTCGTCGACCTCGGCCATGCGCTTGTCGCGCATGAAGTCGTTCTCGGCGCGCTCGATGAGGCGCTGGATGGGCGCCTCGCCGCTGACCTTCATGAAGCGCTTGTGCTTGGGCGAGCCCTTGCGCGCCTGCAGCAGCTTGATGCCGGCCTCGTAGCGGCGCGGGTCCTTGTCGTTGTCGCCGGCCTCGGCCAGGAGCTTCTCGGCGTCGGCGACGATCTGGTTGACGAGCGTGGCCTGAAGGCCGACGAGCCGGACGACCATCGGCTTGAGCTGGTCGAACATGTGCGTCGAACGGTCGACCTGGCCGGAGATGATGAGCGGCGTGCGCGCCTCGTCGATCAGGACGGAGTCGACCTCGTCGACGATCGCGAAATGGTAGTCGCGCTGGACGAGGTGCTCGGGGTGGAGCGTCATGTTGTCGCGCAGGTAGTCGAAGCCGAACTCGTTGTTGGTGCCGTAAGTGATGTCGCAATTATAGGCGGCGCGGCGCTGCTCGGGGCTCATGTTCGTCAGGATCACCCCGACCGTCATGCCGAGCGTCTCGTAGATCTTGCCCATCCACTCCGAGTCGCGGCGGGCGAGGTAGTCGTTGACCGTGACCAGGTGCGAGCCCTTGCCTTCGAGGGCGTTCAGGTAGAGCGGCATCGAGGCCACGAGCGTCTTGCCTTCGCCGGTGGCCATTTCCGCGACGTTGCCGCGGTGCAGGTAGATCGCGCCGCACAGCTGGACGTCGAACGGGACCATTTCCCATTTCTGCTCGATGCCGCCGGCGACCCAGCTCTGCCCGCACAGCCGGCGGCAGGCTTCCTTGACCGCGGCGAAGGCTTCGGGCAGGAGGTCGTCGAGCGTGGCGCCGTCGGCCAGCCGGGCGCGGAACTCGGCCGTCTTGCCCTTGAGTTCCTCGTCGCTCAGACCTTGCATCTGCTCGAAATGCGCGTTGATCTGGTCGATGACCGGTTTGACCTTCTTGAAATTATACGCGCGCTTGTCGCCCGTGAAAAACCGGATGATCCGGGTGAAAATGTCCATGAAATCGGCCGTTCCTTTGGTTGTGCGCTGAAGTACATGCTTCAAGGCGCACGGTTCATACGTACACGGCAATATTATGCCTGTCCGGCGGTGGAAGCGTCAAGAGGGTAGGGCTGATCCACTTTTCCGCGCTGTGTATCATCTTTGATCACTTCCGACGCCGCAAAACGCCCTGATCGGCTCGAAATGGAAGATGATGCAAGATCCGTGCGAGAACGCAAAATCGGGCGGGTAGAAAAATCGGCGGCGGAATTCAAGCGAAATGAAAAGAGCGCGGCGGCCGGTCTCCTGATGGGCGGGAATGTAAATTCGCCGGTCGGGAGATTGGCGTTCCCATGAATTCCATAAATCGCTTGTGAAATCCCGCCGGATTTGAACAATGCGTGGGGAACGTCATTCTGAAAACTCCAACGGGCGCAATGCCGGAAAAGAGCACGATGATGGGCCCGACCAAAGGGAACGACGAGTAAAAAACAGCGATGAATCTGACCATCCATCAACTTGCCATGTTCCGGGAGGCGGCCGACCGGCTGGCCCCGAAGGATTACCAGCCGTATCTGAAGATGCGGCGCATGCTGCGCGAGCCGGCGGGCTACGACCAGAAGGCCTTCCGCAAGCTGTTTACGCAGTACTACCGCCTGAACAGCGGCGGGATGAGCGTGAAATGGAAAAACAGGTATTTCCATTGGCTTTTCCAGGGGCCGCCCACCGGGGCCGATCCCTACACCCGGGTCCTGAGGGACCTGTATGCGTACCCGAGGCCGGCGGGCGACCAGGTCCTTGCGTTTTCGTTCGTGTCCAAGCTCGTCGCGATTCACGACGAGTCGCGGCCGATCATGGACCTGCACGTGAACAACTTTTTCGGCCTGTCGGCGCCCAGGAGCGGCGGGATCGAGCACCGCATCAGCGGTTTCATTGCCAATTTGAACCGGATTCAGGCCACGTACGAAGAGTGGTCGCGGGACCCGAGGTTCCGGCGGTTGCTCGGCACGATGGGGAAGAACGAGGATCACGCCGAACTGCTGGAGTGCCACCCCAACCGGCTGTGCGATTTCCTGGTCTGGACCGTAGGCCGGCTCAGGATCGGCGACGTCGCTGAAGATTCGATCGAGGAATAGGTGTTAGGCATGCAGGGATTGAAAGAGTCAGGTCCGGACTGCGGAATACCGAACCAGTGCGCGCGGGTCGTGCCGGCGTGGAAGATCGCGGCCGACAACCTGCCGGTCGCGGTGATGTTCGTGATCGGGACGGCTCTGTTGTGGCCGATCACGGCCGCCGGCGCGATTGCGTATTTCGTTTATTGCTGCGCGTCGATCGTGCTGTTCTGGGCGCTGATTTGCCCGTACTGCCACCATTACAACACGCGCGCGTGTCCGTGCGGCTACGGGATCATGTCGCCCAGGTTCTTCAAGCCGCGCACGGGCCGCGAGTTCAAGAAGGTCTTCAAGCAGAACATCGCGATCATGTACCCGTGCTGGATCTTCCCGTTTTTCGGCGGGGCGTACCGGCTGTGGGCCGATTTTTCCAGGCCGGTATTGGCGTTGTTTATTTTGTTCTGCGTGATCGGCTTCGTGCTGATCCCGCTGTTCGCGAAGCTGGTCGGTTGCAGGAACTGCGAAATGAAAGCCAATTGCCCGTGGATGACGTAGTCAGTAGGTCGCTTCGGCTCGAAGCGACATCCTCGTCAATGCGTATGTATGAGAATTTCCATTCCATGAGGCGGTTTGGATGTCGCTTCGAGCCGAAGCGACCTACTGACGCGGTCCGCTGCCGAGCCCTGATTCACTGCGATCTCGAGCGTGCCGGCGCTGCCCCAGTAGGCGAGGGGAGCGCCCGGCTCAACGTCGTTGAATGTTTTGCTGATGCCCTGGATCGTGAATGGGCCGGCGCTGATTGTCGGATAATCGCCCAGTTTCTGCTCGTATTGCTCGCGCCACAAATTTGTGATCAGGTTTCCAAAGCGGTCGACTAACATGACGCGTGCGCGGATGCCGCCCGGCGTTTCCTCGGGGTCAAGGTCGAGCCGGACGGGATCGGTGATTTCGGGGCCGGCCTTGCGCGGCGGGATTCCGAGCGCGAGCATGGCGGCGGCGGGTGCGAACAGGTCGCGGCCGTGAAAGGTTGCGCCGGGGTTTTCGGCCTGGAATTTCGGCGACGTGATTTCGTGCAGGTCGAATGCGCCGGCGTGCTCGAGGAGCGCCGTGGCGAGGCCGTTGTCCGGGCCGGCGAAATACCAGTCGCCGATTTTTCCGCAAATGGCCCGCCGCGCCGAGCCGACGCCGGGATCGACGACGCAGCACAGGACGGAAGCCTCGGGGAGCGAGCCGAGCGCGGCCTTGAGCACAAACGCCCCCGCCGCGACGTCGTGCGGCGGGATCCCGTGGCATAGATCGATGATCCTCGCGTCGAACACGCGCTTCATGATTTCGGATTTCATCGCGCCGACATACCAGTCGTCCAGGCCGAAGTCGGTCAGCAGGACGATCGGCCGCGACGGCGGGATCACGACTCGGCCTCGATCGGGCGCAGGAGCGGTCGGGCGTCGACCTGGTGCTCGCGCAGGCGCACGACCTCGGCCACGCCTTCCGTAATTTGCCGCACGACCTCGAGCGGGTTGACGACGCGGCCGTCGAGGCTGAGCAGGAGGTATTGCTCCTCGGCGTCGGCCTCGAGGACGGCCGGGTGGCGGCGCGCCTGGGCCGCGATGTCGGCGGCGGGGCCGGCCAGCTCGAGTTCGAGCAAGCGGCCGCCGCCGAGCCGCCCGGCGATCTCGCCGGCCGCCCCGAGCGCGACGAGCCGCCCCTCGTGCAGGACGCCGATCCGGTCGCACAGGCCGACCAGGTCGGTCATCATGTTCGAGCACGCCAGAATCGTTTTGCCCATGCCGCGAACCCGGCCGATCAGCTCGCGCATGCGCAGGCAGGCCGGCAGGTCCAGGCCGATCGAGGGGTGGTCGAGCAGCAGGACGGGCGGGTCGTGGACGAGCGTGCGCACGAGGCCCAGCCGCTGGCGCGCCTCGCGGTCGAGCCCGTCGACGTATTCGTCGGCGCGGTCGGCGAGGTCCGCGAGCCCGAGCAGCCGGTCGAGGACGCGCTCCGGATCGACCTGCGCGCAGCGGGCGAAAAACTCGATGTATTCGGAGACGCGCATGTCGTCGTAGAGGCCCATGAAGAACGGCAGGTAGCCGACGCGCCGGCGGATTTCCTCGGGCTCCCCGACCAGGTCGTGGCCCGCGACCGACGCCGAGCCGCCGGTCGGCGCAATGAGCGTGGCGAGCAGCTTGAGCGCCGTCGACTTGCCCGAGTGGATCGGCCCGAGCAGGCCGACGACCTCGCCCTCGGCGACCGAAATGGTCAGGCCCTCGAGCCTCGAGTGCCGGCCAATGCTCCAGGAAAGATCGCGCGTCTCGATCATGCCAGAAATCCCGCTGTATTCCCGATCCCGATTGGATCATGATAATGTTGCAAACCGAGCCGCGAATTGGCTAGCTTAAAAAATAGTTTCTTTCCGAGCACCGCCGGAATAAAAAGGTCCGATGCCCCGTCGGCGGGCGACTCCATCACGCGCGAGGATTCATGTTCAAACGGTTGATGCATTTCCTGCCGGGTCTGCTCGGCCTGATCCTGTTTATCGCCGCGATGGCCTTCCTGCATCATCTGCTCGGCAAATACCATTACGACGAAATCGTCAACAGCCTGCGCGGCATCCCGACCAACGCCCTCGTGATCGCCGTGCTGCTGACGATTACGGCCTACGCCGCGCTGACCCTCTACGACCAGATGGCCTGCCTCTACGTCGGCAACCCGCTGCCGTACCGGCGCGTGGCGCTGGTGTCGTACGTCGGCTACGCGTTCGCCAACAGCGTCGGCCTGGCGAACATGGCCGGCGGCTCGATCCGGTTCCGGTTCTATACATCCTGGGGCTTCTCGCCGCTCGACACGACGAAGATCGTCCTGTTTTGCGGCCTCAGCCTGTGGCTTGGGCTGGGGCTGTTGACGGGGGTTCTGCTCGTGTGGATCCCGGAGGCGATTTCGTACCAGCTGAACCTGAAGCTGGAGCCGCTGCGGCCGATCGGGATCGCGCTGCTGGCGGCGATCATCGTTTACTCCGTGCTGTGCACGGTCTGGCGCAGGCCGGTTTCCTGGCGCGGGATGGAACTGGCGTTGCCGAGCCCGGGGCTCGTCGTCAGCCAGTTCGTCCTCGGCTCGCTCGACTGGCTGTTGTGCGGCGCGGTCCTTTACATGCTGCTCCCCGAGTCCTCGCACATTTCCTTCCCCCTGTTCGTCGCGATTTTCATGCTCGGCCACGCCGCCGGCGGCGTGAGCCAGGTTCCCGGCGGGCTGGGCGTGTTCGAATCGATGATGCTCGTGGCGCTGCGCGGCACCGCCCCGGAAAAACAGCTCATCGGCTCGCTGCTGGCGTATCGCGCCATCTATTATCTCCTGCCGCTGATCGGCGCGTCGGTCGCGCTCGGCGTCCATGAGCTCACCGTCCAGCGCAAGCAGATCCGCCAGATCGGCCACGCCCTGAGCTCGTGGGTCCCGCCGGTCGTCCCGCAGGTGCTGGTGTTCTCGACCTTCTTCGCCGGCGTGGTCCTGCTCGTGTCGGGCGCCCTGCCGCCGAGCGAAAGCCGCCTGCACTGGCTGACCAATTTCGTCCCGCTGCCGTTGATGGAGGCCTCGCATTTCCTCGGCTCGATCATCGGGATGGGGCTGCTGATCCTGGCGCGCGGCCTGCAGCGCCGGCTCGACGCCGCCTACTGGCTGACGGCCGTCCTGATGTTTTTCGCGATCGTCGCGTCGGTGCTCAAGGGGTTCAACTTCGAGGAGTCGATCATCCTCGTCCTGCTGCTGATCGCGCTCCTGCCGGCCCGGCGGCATTTCTACCGCAGGGCGTCGCTCTTCAGCGAGCCGTTCACGTGGAGCTGGGTGATCGCCCTGACGCTCGTCCTGGCGACCTCGATCTGGCTCGGCATTTTCGCCCACCGGCACGACCAGTATACCGACGACCTGTGGTGGCGGTTCGCGTTCGACGCCAGCGCGCCGCGGTTCCTGCGGGCGAGCGTCGGCGCGGCCTGCGTGGCGCTGCTCGCCGGGATTGCCCAGCTCCTGCGCGGGGCCGAATACCTGCCCACCCCGCCGACCGCCGGCGAGCTCGACCGCATCCTGCCGATCGTGAAATCCTCCCCGGCGACCTACCCCTGGCTGGTCATGCTCGGCGACAAGCAGCTCCTGGTCGGTCCGAACAGCCGCTCGTTCCTGATGTTCGGCGTCGAGGGGCGAAGCTGGATCGCGCTGCGCGAGCCGATCGGCCTCGAGGCCGACTACGCCGACCTGCTGTGGCGGTTCCGCGAGCTGGTCGACCACCACGGCGGCCATACGGTCTTCTACCAGATCGGCCCGCGCCACCTGAACCTGTTCATCGACCTCGGCCTGGCGCTGATGAAGATCGGCGAGGAGGGCTATGTCGACCTCGGGAAGTTCTCGCTCGAGGGGCGGCACCAGCGCGACTTCCGCCAGGCGATCAACCGCATCGAGCAGGAGGACGGCAAATGGGAGGTCCTTCCGGCCGGTTCGGCCTCGGGGATGCTCGACGAGCTCAAGGCGGTTTCCGACGCATGGCTCAAGGGGCACGCGGGGGGCGAGAAAGGCTTCTCGCTCGGCTACTTCAGCGAACTCTACCTGAACCTGACGCCGATCGTCACCGTGCGGATCGCGGGGCGGCTTGCCGGGTTCGCCAACATCGAGGCCGGCGGCGGCAAGGACGAGCTGACCATCGACCTGATGCGCTACCTGCCCGACGCCCCCGCCGGCGTGATGGATTACCTGTTCGTGCGGCTGATGCAGTGGGGGCGCGAGCACGGCTACAAGCGCTTCAACCTCGGCATGACGCCGCTGGCCGGGCTCGAGAACCACACCCTGGCCCCCGTCTGGAACAAGATCGGCGGGATGATCTACCGCCACGGCGAGCACTTTTACAATTTCAAGGGGCTGCGCCAGTACAAGGAAAAGTTCCACCCGCAGTGGGAGCCGCGCTACCTGGCGACGCCGGGCGGCCTGGTCACGCCGCGGGTGCTGATCGACCTCGCCGCCCTCATTGCGCGCAAAAAGCAGTGAGGCGGTTGCGGATTTCGGATTTCGGATTGCGGATTTGGGATTCAGGAATTTGGATTTATTTCGGATTTAGGATTTAGAATTTCGAATTTATTCCGTGTATTCCGTGTCTTCCGTGGTTATAAACAAACTCAGGAATCAGGACTCAGGACTAAAACACATGATCACCCGCCCATTTGCCCCCTCGATCAGCCGCATGGCCATT
Source organism: Candidatus Sumerlaeia bacterium (assembly GCA_039683515.1). GTDB lineage: Bacteria > Sumerlaeota > Sumerlaeia > MVZB01 > MVZB01 > JAJFUE01. Next base: position 79,701 of record JBDKRG010000004.1, read on the forward strand.
TCCGTCGTCCTCGGCGGTGGCCGCGGCACGCGCCTGTGGCCGCTGACCGAGTACCGCGCCAAGCCGGCCGTCCCGCTTGCCGGCAAATACCGCCTGATCGACATCCCGATCAGCAACTGCCTGAACTCGGGCCTGGACCGCATCTACGTGCTGACGCAGTTCATGTCGAGCTCGCTCAACCGGCACGTGACGTCCACCTACCAGCTCGACCCGTTCAGCCGCGGGTTCGTGGCGATCGAGGTCGCCCACCAGAGCGCCGACTCGTTCGACTGGTACCAGGGGACCGCCGACGCCGTCCGCCGCAACTGGAAGGAGATCCTGCAGTGGCGCACGCCGTACGTCGTGATCCTGCCCGGCGACACCGTCTTCCGCATGGACCTGAGCCAGATGCTCGAGTTCCACCGCGAGCGCCAGGCCGACGTCACCGTCGCCGTGCACCCCGTCGAGAAGAAGCGCGCCTCGTCGTTCGGCATCATCCAGATGGACGAAGGCGACCGCGTCGTCGTGATGCGCGAGAAACCCAAGGGCGACCAGCTCCCGCCGCCGTCGTGCTCGCCGCGGCAGATGGAGGCCTGGGGCATGGACGAGGAGTCGCCCTACCTCGGCTCGATGGGCATCTACATCTTCAACAGCGAGGTCCTGCTCGAGTATCTGCAGAAGGAGGACCTGACCGATTTCGGCCATCACATCCTGCCGACCGCCGTCGACAAATGCCGCGTCCACGGCTACGTCTTCAACGACTACTGGGAGGACATCGGGACGATCGGCGCGTTCTACAAGGCGAACCTCGAGCTGGCCCGGCCCAAGCCGCCGTTCAGCTTCTATCACCCCGAGGCGCCGATCTACACGCACATCCGGTTCCTGCCGTCGACGCGCATGAGCAAGGTCGACTTCCACAACACGCAGATCGCCGAGGGGTGCGACATCCGCGAGGCGGTCATCGACGAATGCATGATCGGCGTGCGCAGCGTCATCCGCAGCGGCGTCACGATGCGCCGGACGGTCATGATGGGCGCCGACTACTACGAGGGCGGCTACAGCACGCCGGCATGGGAGCCGGTCAACCCCAACGACCCCAAGATCGGCATCGGCGACGGGACGGTCGTCGAGGGCGCGATCATCGACAAGAACGCGCGGGTCGGCGAGGGCTGTATATTAATCAATAAAAACAAGGTCGAAACCTACGACGACCCCGACGGCCGCTACTTCATCCGCGACGGCGTCATCATCATCCCCAAGCACGCCGTGATCCAGTCGGGGATGGAAATTTAAAAACAAATACAAACACGAAATTCACGAAATGAAGACCACGAAAGAACACGAAAGCAGGTGAAATTGCAAACCTATGACAATTCCGGAGGATGATGGTTACATTAGCAATTATTTAACGCACTGGACAGGAAAGTTCAGTGACGAAGACGGCGTAAAGAATCTGAATAGCATCATCGCTGGGCGCCGGTTGCTTCTTTCTGAAAACGTTATACACACTATTGATTATCTTCACTTGGTTAAAGGGAGAATGGTGTGCTTCACTGATGTCCCATTTCGGTTTTCAAGTCATCACTGTGGAAAATATGGCCGATTTGGAATTGTATTTAAAAAAAATAATTTAATACACATTGGGGCTCAACCTGTTTTTTATTCATCGCATATCTATAAACGAGACATGAATAAAGTATTCAATTTTATAAAAGAGCAGACAGAAAATCTAACCATTCCGGAAGATGTTTATAGATCAATCTGTCGACATTTTTATTTTATGCAAGCGTTCTCAGATGGCCAAACGGATTCGCCTGAAGCATTCTACTATGAACGCGAATGGCGGCTCGGGGAACAGACACTTCTCACAAAAGAGGCTCAAGCAGAACCGAATCCACCTTACAGGTTATTGATTGAAAGAGGCCTTCCATATCCTCCAGGTCTTTTAGTGGAAGATGGTGACAAAGTTTATTTTGGCTTTAATGAATCGGATGTCGCTTACCTGATTGCGCCCAAAAAATGGATTTCCGAAATCAACCACAATGGGTTCATGATAGAAGCATACGAGGATATTTGCGCAGGAAAACCGGTGCGGGTGTAAATAACTCGAAGCGTATCGAATCAGGCAAACTAAAGTTTGAACTCCGAACAGAAATTCAAAAACAAGCCGCGGCAGGATTGACCTTGCCGCGGCTTGCCGTCTTTCGTGTTCTTTCGTGGTCTTCTTTTCGTGTCTTTCGTGACTGTATTTCTGTTTTTTGTCCTCACGCCCGGGCCGGTTCCGTGGCCGCCTCCCGCTGCAGGCCGTATTGCTGGATCTTGTAGAGCAGGCAGCGGTACGAGATGCCGAGGCCCTTGGCCGATTTCTTGCGGTTCCAGCCGTGCTGGTCGAGGCTCATCTGGATGGCGCGCCGCTCGATGTCGGCCAGCACCCCCTCGCTGATCTCCTTGAGCGTCTTGTCCTGGAAGAACGCGTCGGGGAGGAACGCGGGGTTGATGGGCCCCTGCAGGCCGGCGATCGCGCCGGCCATGGCCGGATGCGGCGTCTCGTTGGCGTGCGCCTCGATGTGCTTTTTGATTTCCTGCTCGCCGAAGATCACGACGCGCTTGATGAGGCTCTCGAGCTCGCGCACGTTGCCCGGCCAGTGGTATTCCATCAGGGCTTTTTCGCTTTCGGCCGACAGCGGCTCGACTTCCTTGCCGAATTTCTCGCAGTAATGCCGCATGAAATGGTGGCCGAGCAGCGCGATATCCTCGTGGCGCTCGCGCAGGGCCGGCAGGTGCACCGTGATGTCGTTGATGCGGTAGAACAGGTCGAGCCGGAAATCCTTGGCCTGGATGCGCTGCTCGATGTCGATGTTGGTCGCGCAGATCAGGCGCACGTTGACCTTGACCGTCTGCGTGCCGCCGACGCGGAAGAATTCCTTGTGCTCGAGGACCTGCAGGAGCTTGGCCTGGATCCCGGCCGGCATCTCGCCGATCTCGTCGAGGAAGATCGTGCCGTTGTCGGCCAGCTCGAAGCGCCCCGGCTTGCTGCGGTAGGCGCCGGTGAACGCGCCGCGCTCGTGGCCGAACAGCTCGCTTTCGAGCAGGTCCGGCGGCAGGGCCGCGCAGTTGACCTTGACGAACGGCCCCCGCTGGCGGTCGGAAGTCTGGTGGATGAGCCGGGCGGCGATGTCCTTGCCGGTGCCGCTCTCGCCGCGGATCAGGACGTTCAGGTCAGTCTGGCCGATCTGCTCGATCAGCTCGCGGACGCGCATGAACGCGGAGGTCTCGCCGATGAAGTTGTCCCACAGCGACTGGCGCGCCAGCTCGGACTCGAGGCGCTTGACGCGCTGCTTGAGGTCCTTCTTCTCGAGGACCTTGTGGATGCAGAGCTCGACCATCTCGACGTCGAACGGCTTGACGATGAAGTCGTCGGCGCCGCCCTGGACGGCCTGCACCACGACCGGCGTGTCGGCGTGGCCCGAGATCATGATCACGCTGATCGTCGGGTCCTTTTTCTTGATGTAATTGAGCAGCTGGATGCCGTCCATGCCGGGCATCTTGATGTCGAGCAGGCAGACGTCCGGGCGGAACGTGTCGAGCCGGTTGATGGCGGTGCGCCCGTCGTTGCAACCCTCGACGACGAATTCGCTCTGGTTGATCCCGTCGCTCAGGATCCACGTGACGTTGGGGTCGTCATCGACGGCGAGGATTCGGATCTTGCCGTTCACGCTGTCAACGTTGTTCATCTGCTGGTCTCCGGTCTCTTGCTGCAAGGACGTTCGTGCGTCGTGCGTCGTGCGTCGTGCTCGTGCTCGTGCTCGTAATCGTAATCGGATGTATCGGATCCCTCGCTCGCGCTCGGGGTAATGCAATCGCTCCTTCATTTCCGGTTCGTGCTGCTGACTGCTTGGCGCCCGGAATCGATTTTCGATTACGATTACGAGCACGAGCACGAGCACGATTATTTCGCGCCTATGCCTTGGGTAAATAGATATAAAACGTCGAGCCCTTTCCCTCCTGGCTTTCAACGTGGATGTGGCCGAGGTTCTTCTTCACGATGCGCTGGACGGCCGACAGGCCCAGCCCCTTGCCCTCGGGCCGCGTCGTGTAAAACCGGCTGAAAATCTTCTTGAGGTTGTCCTCGCTGATGCCGCAGCCGGTGTCGGCGACGGCCGCCAGGGCGAAGCGCTCGGGCTGGCCGCCCGACTGGCGCAGCCGCCGGGCGTGGTCCTCCGGCAGCTCCTTCAGCGTGATCAGCTCGAGCCGGCCGCCCGGCTCCATCGCGTAGCAGGCGTTGGTGATCAGGTTGATGAACGCCTCGATCAGGTTGCGCGTCAGGCCGAGAACCTGGATGCCGCCGTCGGCGAGGCGCCGCTCGACCCGGATCCCGTGCTGCTCCAGGAGCGACCCGCTGACCTCGACCGCCTTGTCCAGGAGCTGGTTGAGGTCGACCGGGACCATGTTCATTTCCTTGGGGTCGTAGAAGTTGACCAGCTCGCTGACGAGGCTCTCCATGCGGACGAGGTTGCCGGTGATCTGGCTCAGGCAGCGCTCGCGGCGCGCCTCCTCGGACCAGCCGGTCAGCAGCAGTCCCGCCGCGCCGCGCAGGGCGGTCATCGGGTGGCGCAGGTCGTGAGCAATTTCACTAATCAGCTCGCCAAGGCCGGCGAGCTGGCCGGTGCGGGTGACGAAGTTGCGCTGCTCGATCGCGGCCAGCAGCTGCGAGATGGCCAGTCCGATCATGCGCTCCTCGGCCTGCGACAGGCGCCCGCGGCCGCTCTTGCGCACGAGCCCCACCAGGCCGGTCAGCGTCTGGTGGACGTGCAGCGGCATGAGCATGACGTCGGCCAGGTTCGCCTCCGGCATGCGCGCGCGGACCTCGGCCATGAACCGGTCGATCTTGAGGCCGTTGTCGTCGCGGGCGACGGCGTGGATCAGCTCGCCCTCGCGGCGGAACAGGTGGCCGATCTGCTCGCACAGGCTCTTGCCGATCCGCCCCTGGCTGAAGCTCAGGTGCAGGTCGCGGGCGTTGAGGTCGTAGATGACGCAGAACGATTCGTCGAAATCGATGAGTCGGCGCAGCAGCTCGAAGATGCGGCGGATGGCGTCCTCGCTCGAGGCCAGCGCGGCCGGGGTGTTGCTCAGCTCGAACATCGTGGCCATCTGTTCGTTCAGGGCTCGCAGGGTGCCGACTGTCTCCTCGAGGTCGTGCGTGGCCTCGCAGACGCGCTGCTCGAGCAGGTCGCGCTCGCGGCGCAGGGCGACGACGAGCCGGTCGTTTTCGTCGGCCATCCGCTTCTTCTCGACGGCGCGGCCGATGACGCGCAGCATGTCGATGACGTTGAGCGGCTTGGTGAGCATGTCGTAGGCGCCGGCCTTGAGCGCCTCGATGACGTGGTCCATGCTCGCCATGCCCGAGATCACGATCGTCGGCGTGTTGGGCTGCTGGGTGTGGACGGAGTCGATCAGCGCCAGTCCCGACTCGGGTTCCTGCAGGAAAATATCGACGATGACGGCGTCGAACGCGTGCTGGGCGAGGAGGGCGCGGGCCTCCGCGAGGTTGGCCGCGAGGCTGACCTGATAATGGTTCGCGCCGAGCACCTCGCCGAACAGTTCGCGGATGACGGCCTGGTCATCCAGGACAAGGACGTGCGGCGGCGGAACGAGCGTGCTCGGGTCGAGAACCGAGAGATCCTGTCGGGCAAGCTGGGGGCTCACGGAACATCCTTCCCAAAATCAGCCTGATGCATCGCACTTCACACGATGCCCAAACAGGCCATCCGAAATCCCTGCCGATGGCCTATAATATGCATCGGCTTTCACTGTTGCTGCCATAAAAAAAAGATTTGCACACACCGGTGGATTTGCAAATGGATGCGTTCACAGGGTGCAATGCATTGCAGCCGGACTCCCCCAACCGCTGCCCGACCGAGCGATCATACCCTGTTGGAGGGGCCAAAACCCGTTGTGAATGCGCTCTTTTTGCGTTCAGGGTTGGATTGACTGAAGTTTGATGCGAGGACGGGGATGTTTGGCACTATCATTGCGAATGTCTTTTTGACGCGCACCGTTCTGCCCTCGACCGGGAGGTTTGTTTTTTTTCGGCACTGAAATGATTTGCAGACGATTGCACGCCTTACAGACGGGCAACCTCAGGCTCTGTCGGCATACGAAGAGACGACATGGACAACATTGAATACAACAGGGAACTTTCTTCGACCAAAGCACGCGTGGCCGAGCTTGAGCAACAAAACACCAAGCTGATCAGCCAGCTTCAGCGTCTCTACCCCGAAGCCATCCACGACCCCGAAACCAATATCTTCTCCAACGCCTATTTCCACACCCGGCTCAAGGAAGAAATCGTCCGCTCCGAGCGCTACCGGCATTACCTGTCGCTGATCCTGATCCACGTCGAGCTGAAGGACCGCCAGTCCACCCAGCAGATCACGCGCGAGATCAGCCGCATCGGCCGCGAGCTGATGAGCGGCCTGACGCGCCGCAACGACGTCGTGGCGCTCTACAGCAAGCGCCAGATGATCGTCATGCTCCCCGAGACCGACCCGCGCGGCGCGGTCCTGCTCATGAACCGGTTCATGTCGACGTTCCCCAACAACGGCCGGCGCCTGACCTACTCGATCCTGTCGTATCCCAACGACGCGACGAACATCGAGATGATCCTCAACCAGATCCACGAGCGCTCCGAGAACCTGTTCCGCGGCCACACCGAGAAGGTATAATCGGTCAGTATCGGAAAGAATATTTCAGAGATTCGAAACGATAACTGAAGAACTGAAATAAATTTTTCAAAGCCGAGAGAAAAACTGAGCGGGAGAAGGCGGCGGACCGGAGAACGACTCCGGTCCGGCCGCCTTCTCCTGTTGATTGAAACGCAGCCAATTTTATCGCAGATCGGCAGAGTCGGGCCGACAGGCGGAGAAATCGAAAAATTCTTTTTTCGGAAATTTAGAGCCGTTGCCGAAATAACTTCCGTTTTGCAGCGTGTTGACAGGGAGTGTTGGAGCGCTTGACGATAATTTTCCGTTCGTGCTCGTAATCGTAACCAGGCATAGCCGGAACCAAATTCATGCAGTTCGGCAGCCCAGGAGCGAGGCTGTTGCGAGCGCAACCCGGGGCTCGGTTGTTATTCAAATCGATTCCGGCAAGTATTTATGGCAATGACTCTAAACAGGTGGAAACGGGGATAATGGAGAAGACCCCGTTGCCTCTGATTCCTCCAGCTTTCAGAGTAAGTGGAGAAAATTTCAGCCACTGCGGAGATCATCTCCATCAACGTTCGGTCGAGCCGGGGTCCGAGGGGTCTTGCGAACGCCAGAAATCATTCAGTCAGAATTTCTGTCAGCGGCTCTGCAATCCGATGTTCCGGGCGCCTTTGCGTCTTTGCGGTTCAAGATTTTTCTTTAACCAAGGTCCGGCTGCCAGTCGTCCGGGGCCGGCGGTTCGGTTGAATCCGGCGCCTCGATGATCTCGTCGTCGATGAGCGGCGCTTCGTGATTTTTCTCGGGCGGCGGCGCGAGAACCGGCTGGCTCGCCAATCTCGCGACAATTCGTTCGGCCAGGTCCCGCGGGATCCCCCGCACGTTCGCGATCTCGTCGGCGGTCGCGTCTTTGATCTTTCTCAGGCTCCCGAAATGCCGCAGCAGCGTGCTCGCCCGCGTCTTGCCGACGCCGGGGATGTCCTCCAGCACCGATCGCAAATTTCGCCTTCCTCGCAGTTCCCTGTGATACGTGATCCCGAACCGGTGCGCCTCGTCGCGCAGCCGCTGCAGCATGTAAAGCGCCGGCGAGTTCTCGCGGAAGACGACCGGGTTCATCCGCCCCGGCAGGAAGAACCGCTCTTCCGTGCGCCACACTTCGTCGCCGCGATGCTTGATCCGGCTCTTGGCCATGCCGACGACCGGCACCCCTTCGATGCCCAGTGTTTTGAACACGTCGACCGCCACGGCGAGCTGGCCCTTGCCGCCGTCGATCACCACTAGCCCCGGCGGCTCCTGCTCGCCCGCCGCGACCCTTCTGAACCTTCGCGTCAAGACTTCCCTCAACGCCCCGAAGTCGTCCTGCCCGGCGAACGACTTGATCCGGAACCGCCGGTAGCGCGACTTGTCGGGCTCGCCGTCCTGGAACGTGACCATCGACCCCACCGTCGCGAACCCCTGGATCGTCGAGATGTCGTAGCACTCGATCGGGTCGGGCGGCGCGGCCAGCGACAGTTTCTCCATGACCTGCGTGTGGATTTCCTCGACCGTCTTTTTGCCCGAAAGCTGCTGTTCAAGCAGCTGCCGTGCGTTTTCGCGGGCGGTGTCCATCTGGTGGCGGCGCTCGCCGCGCTGCGGTTCGCGCAGGCTGACCTTTGCCTCGCGCCGCTCGCCGAGCCATTCCTCGAGCCCGGCCGGCTCGGCCGGCATCGGTTCGATGTAAATGTCCCCCGGCGGCGTCTCGGCCTCGTAATAGCGCGCGATGAATTCCTCCATGAGGTCGGCCGGCTCGCGGTCATGGTCGCGCACGATGAACGGCCGGCTGCTGATCAGCAGCCCGTTGCGATACACGAACACGACGAACGCGCCGTAGCCGCCCGCCTGTTCGATCGTGACGATGTCCCAGTCCGAGCCGTCGTGGCGCTGCACGACCTGCCGCTCGGCGGTCGTCTCGATCGCGCGGATCCGGTCGCGCAGCACCGCCGCCTGCTCGAATTGCATCCCGGCCGAATGCTTGTTCATCTGTTCTTCGAGAAGTCTGACGGCGTCCTTCGAGCGCCCCTTGAGAACCAGCACCGTCCCCTCGACCATCCGCCTGTAGGCGTCCTTGTCGACCGGCTTCGTGCACGGCGCGCAGCACCGCCCGATCTGGTAAAGCAGGCACGGCCGCGTCCGGTTCCGCAGCACGTGATCGGGGCACGAGCGGATCGGGAAGACGCGCTGCAGCCAGCGCAGCGTCTCGCGCACGTCCGACGCCGACGCGTACGGCCCCAAATAAAGCGATCCCGCCTGCGGGCGCTGTTCGCCGCGCCGCCGCACGACGACCGCCCGCGGCCACTCGTGCCCCAGGTCGACCCGCACGCTCACGTAGGTCTTGTCGTCGCGCAGCTGGATGTTGTAGCGCGGCAGGTACTTTTTGATCAGCGTGTTCTCGAGGAGAAACGCCTCTTTTTCGTTCGCCGTGATGATCGTTTCGATCCGGTCGACGTGCCGGATGAGGAACTGGACGGTGATCCGCCCGTCGCCGCGCCCGGTAAAATAGTTCCGCACGCGATTGCGCAGGTTGGCCGCCTTGCCGACGTAAAGGACCACGTCGCGCGCGTCGCGCATGATGTAGACCCCCGGCAGCTCCGGCAGCGAGCCGATCTCGTCGGGCGTCACGCCGAGCAGCCGCCGGTGCTCGTCACCGAGCGGCGGCGGTTGGGGCTGGGGTGGGTTGTGGTTTTCCTGGTCCATTTGCGGGTTGCGGCGTGGCGGCCGCGGTCGCCGTTGTCGGCGCGTCCGCGGCGGCCGGCTTGATGTTCGGGTCGCTCACGGTGAGCGGCCCGGCGGCCGGGTCGGCCGGCCCTTCGATCAGCGCCCGCCACTCCGTTTTATTGTAGACCAGGAACTTGAGCGGTTCAACGAGGAGGAGCTTGAAACGGCGCGCCGGAACCTTTTCGCCCGAGAACGGTTTGGCCGTCGCCCAGTATTGCCACGCCGCCCGCCGGACGCCGTCGGCGGCCTTGAGCGTCTCGGTCGAAGACGCCGCCTCGAACGGCAGCGGCCCGCGCATGACGATCGCCTGCACGGCGATCGTTTCGCCGTCGTAAAGCGCGCTCTGGCGCAGGCTGTCGGTCGTCGGCACGGCCGCGTTGCGCTTGGCCGCGTCCTCGCGGATCTGCGCCACCTGCTTGGCGAACTGCGCCTTGCTCCCCTCATCGGGATACATCGCCAGCGCGATCCGCATGCCGGGCATGGGAGCCTTTTGGTCCAGTTGCAGCGCGTGGTCGAACGGGACGCGCGACTCCGGCTTGAGCTCGGTCGTCACCGGCCGGATCAGCATCGCGATCGTCGCCAGCACGGCGAAAATCACGATCATCCTCGGCACCATTTTCATCCGCTTTTCGGCAACGGCGTCGGGCGGCGTGGCGATCGCCTCGCGGAACGCCTCGGGCGTCGGGTCGCCGGTCACATACGTCCCCGCCCACAGGTCGTGCAGCCCGCGCTGGTGCGGGTGGAGCGAGACCGACACCCCCAGCGCGACCGCCAGCGCCAGGCAGACGATCTGGAACACGCTCAGCGCGACGCACGCCGGGTAGGCCCACGTGGCCGGGAAGACCTGGATGTAGAGCAGGATGTTCAGCGCGACAAAGAAGACGAGCTGCTTCAGGAACGCCCGCTTGATCGACGCGCCCCATCCCGGCACGCCGCCGTTGGCCGTGACGACGTGCAGGCTCAGCGTCACCTTGCCCGTCGACCGCCCGCGCCCGATCGGACCGTCGCCGACCAGGAAGTAACCGAACGCGATCGCATGCGCGAGCCACGGCAGCGCCGGGTTGAGCCCCACCAGCGCGTTGCGGAATCCGCGGTTGACCGCCCACGCCAGCATGAACAGCACCGCGCCGTCGAGCACGAACGCCCCCGCCCGCGGAACGAATCCCGCGAACGCCGGCCGCGGCTGAATGGGCTTGATCGAGTCGAATTTGGGTTCAGAGCCGTCTTGCATACGGTCATGCCTTTGATGACGTTCGGGTCAAGCGCTGAAAGCGCGCAAGATGATAGCCTGGGGCGGAGCGAAGCGCAGCCCCAGGTTTGGTCATGAGATCGGCGGAGCGCTGAAGGCGCGAGAGAAACCGATTTCTTCCGCTCTTTCAGAGCTCTGTCATTCTTCGCTTGTTACCTGGGGCTGCGCTTCGCTCCGCCCCAGGCTATATTTTCTTGCGCCTTCAGCGCAAAAATCGAATCGATTACGACAAACACATACCTGATTGTCTCAATGTCGCTTTGGGCCGAAGCGACCTACTTTAATACCGTCTTCATTGCGGCGAGGCATTTGGCATTCTCTTCTCTTGTCCCGATCGAGATCCGCAGGTGCGTTTTCAGCCCGTAGCCCGCCATCGGCCGCGTCACGACGCCCAGTTTCAAAAGCTCGTGGAACACCTCGCGGCAGTCGCGCTTGACGTCGACCAGGATGAAATTCGCCAGCGACGGCCAGTGCCGGATGCCGAGCTTGTCGAACCCCTTCTCGAGCTGCGCCATTCCCTTGCGGTTCGTTTCGTTCGACCGCCGCAGGTGCGCCGCGTCGTTCAGCGCCGCGATCCCCGCCGCCTGCACCATCCGGTTGGCGTTGAACGGCGGCCGCACGCGGTCGACGTCCTGGGCGATCTCCGGCCGCGTGACCGCGTAGCCGAGCCGCAGCCCCGCCAGGCCGTAGGCCTTGCTGAACGTGCGCGTCACCACCAGGTTCGGCCGCGCCGAGCGCAGCGCGATCCCGTCCGGGTATTCGTCGTCCAGCCCCGCCGCGTATTCGTAATACGCCTGGTCGAGCACGACGATCACGTTCTCGGGAACCGCCTTCAGGAACCGCACCAGCTCGCGCTTGCTGACGGTCGAGCCGGTCGGGTTGCACGGCACGTCCAGGCAGATCAGCGCGGTCTTCCTGGTGACCGCCGCGGCGATCGCCCGGAGGTCGTGCTTCATGTCGCGCATCGGCACGAGCTTGACCGGCGCTCCCGCCAGCTCGGCTTCCATCCGGTAGCGCACGAACGAGTATTCCGACGTGATCAGCTCGCGGCCGGGCCCGGCGTAGGCGATCATCAGCAGCAGCGTGATCTCGTCGGAGCCGTTGCCGAGGATCAGCTCGTCGGCCGCGACGCCGAGTTTCTTGGAGAGCGCCTGGCGCAGGTAATACGCCCCGCCGTCCGGATACAAATGCATTTCAGTCGCGACGTCCGCCATGGCCTTGAGCGCCTTCGGCGACGGCCCGAGCGGGTTTTCGTTGCTTGCCAGCTTGACGACGTCGTCGAGCCCGAACTCGCGCTTGACGTCCTCGATCGGCTTGCCCGGCGGATACGGCTGGAGCTTCGTGAGGTGCGGATTGATCGCCGGCGGCGCGACTGAAACGGTTTTCGGAGACATGGTGATTGACTCGACCTTCCCACAAAAGTAGTGCCGTATTATTTCGCCTGCGGATGAATTCGTCAAATCCCATCAAATATGATTCGTTCTGTTTTTTTGCGCTGACGGCGCAAGAGAAAATAGCCTGGGGCGAAGCGAAGCGCAGCCCCAGGTATCAGCGCGAGGCAAAAAGAAGCTCTGAAAGAGCGAAGGAAATTGAGTTCCGGCACGCGTCCATTCGACCCATGAAGAGGCAAATTGTATAAATTGCGGTCATTCCTGCGACCTGATTTGAATCCCGATATCCCGTTTCATGTGGGTGACGATGAACACATACATTTCGCCGCGCATGACGGCGTAATCTTTTCGTGAGCTCGCGCCGAGTTTTGCTTTAATCGCCGCGTCGTGCTCGAACACGTTCCGGAAAAGCTCGACCAGCCGGTCGCGCGACGTTTGCGTCAGCTCGCCCACTTTGACTGGGTCTAATGGTTGGGAGTTGCCGTCGGCAATGACAGTATCGTCGACCTTCTGGAACGCGCCCCCCGATAACGGATATGCAGCCATGTACGAGCATGCGATTTTGTTCTGTTTCAGGCCCAAAATGGCGATCTTACCTTGATTGTAATAGACGATCATCTTATCGAACGACTCGCCCGAGACGGCTAATTCCACCGGCTTGGGGTAAAAAAGATCCTCGCGATAAGCCTGGTTCAACGCGACTGAATTGAATGCGCCGTGAAAAGTCTGCGATGCACGGCTTCTTCGGGATTCCGACACCCAGATGACGGTGACTAACAGCGCCATCGCCAGAAAGTTCGCCCAAGACCACCACCGGCTTCTTGTGGTTTTCGCCGGCGCCGCATCGGCCGGTCCCTCAAGGACTTTTTCGTCAGCCGGCGAAGTGTCGTTTGTGTTCCGCGTTTTCATGTTGGAGAAATGTTAATAACAACTCAATATGAAGTCAATGTTCGTAGTCCCGCCTTCAGGCGGCGCTGAGACCTGGGAACGCCGATCTCCTGATCGGCAATTTCAAAAAGAATCCGCTCTGGTGAGGAGGTATCGCAAAAATATTGCCGACTGAAAATAAAGTATATAGGATCCAACACGAATGTGATCAATGGAGAAAATGAATCATGGATCCCGGGAACGCCGATCTCCCGATCGGCATGAATTCAAAAGAAGAAGCCACTCAGGAGAGTGGCGTTCCCAAGAAGATCCATGAGAATGGTGAATCAGAAGTTGGATTCGGGTGGCATAGTCGCGGGTATTTGCCGCATTTCGAGGGCGAAAATCTCACTCAGCACGTTACCTTCCATCTGGCCGACAGCCTCCCGCAGCACGTTCTCGAGAAGATGAACCAACAAATCAATGCGTTTCCACCGGAAAAGCAGGATTTGGAGAGACGCAAACGGATTGAGGCGTGGTTGGATGCGGGGTATGGATCGTGTGTGCTGCGCGAACCGGATGTTGCCGTAATGGTTCAGCGAGCCCTCTTGCATTTTGACGCGTCACGGTATCGACTCATGGAGTGGGCGATCATGCCGAATCATGTGCATGTTTTGTTTGAGCCCGAAGATGGCTGGAAGATGTCAGAGGTTGTTGCTTCGTGGAAAAAATTCACCGCACGAAGGATTCGCGATTTTATTCGAGCGGGCATCATCAATCCGGACATCGATTCTTCCCATCGCATTTGGCATCGTGAATACCGGGATCGCTACATTCGCAACGAGCTGCACTTTCAGAATGTCGTGGACTATATTCGCATGAATCCAGTTAAGGCGGGTTTTGCTGCCAGACCTGAGGAGTGGCCGTGGAGCAGTGCTCGGATACGTTGCCAGGAAAGTCGGTCTCCTGATCAACAGGTTTAAAAGACGCCACTCAGGAGAGTGGCGTTCCCGGGAAAACCTAAAAGCACGCCCACACGCGGTCCGCGATCCCGGCTTTTTGGGCGGCTTCCTTGACCCGCTCGCGTAGCGTTTCCAGATACTTCTCTCTGGCCCCCGGCTCGAACAGGACCTTGCGGTATTCTTCCCGCAGCTTCGGCCAGCGCCTGCCGACCAGCGCCGCGACCGGTTCCCACACCTTCGGCCGGGGGTTCATCGCGTCGACCGTGATCTCGTCGACGTCGAGCTCGGCCAGCTTGTTCATCATCGCCCGAATCTCTTCTTCGCTGTCCGACAGGAACGGCAGCAGCGGCCCCAGCATCGACCCGGTGCGCAGCCCCGCCTTTTTCACCTCGCTCAAAACCTTCAGCCGCTCCGTGACCGGCGAGGCCCCGGGTTCCCACAATTTCCGAAGCTCTTCATCGAGCGACGTGATCGTCACGGCCACCTTCGAGTCGCTCCCGGCCAGCACGTCGAAATCGCGCATGATCAAGGCGCTTTTCGTCAGGGCGTGGACCGTGAACCCGTGGCCGACGAGTAGCCGGCAGCACTCGCGCGTGAGTCTGTATTTTTCTTCGAGCGGTTGCCAGCCGTCGCACGCGCTGCTCATGAAGACGGTCCCCGGCCGCGCCCGCCGAAGCTGGTTCCTGAGCACCTGCGGCGCATTCACCTTCACGTCCACAAATCGCCCCCAAGGCTCCGGGTGGTAATGAAACCGCTGCATGTACCGCGCATAACAATACACGCACCCATGCGCGCACCCCGTGTAGCAGTTGAGCGAGTACTCAAACAGCGAAGACTTATTGAGGATCGATTTGCATTCTATTTCGCGAACGGTGACAGTCTGGGCCATTGCAAACACCCCACAAATACTGCAACCAGCATATCACGACAAACTGACGAGGACGACTACGCAGCGTTAATGCTTGGCCGCATTGTATTCGTTATCGATTCTCAATTGTTCTTTCAGATCCTTAATAATTGACGGCGGTTCTTCGGTTTGCATTTTTATAAATTTGTCGAGATCCTGCTTTGCCCGCTTTGCCCTAAGGTTGAAATGATAATCTTCTTCCGGAAATTTATAGGCATTTTTCTTCAAGTATTGATGCGCATCTTCCAATAATTTCTTCAGTCGATCGATCCTCTGTATAGTCAATTCAGTCCACTTCTTATTAAAAGCGGTCGATTTTGGAACACCGCCAAAATATAACAAGTTAACTTCACACGAGATTTCAGCTTCACGGTAATTAATCCATGCCCGTTGGGATGCTTTTAGATATCTTATCGCATCCAACAATTCGTCGGAGTTCTCCCATTTATCTTTGTCGTGCTCGCCATAGGCATCCATGATCATGTCGTAAACAACATCCATCTCTTTGTCCGCCCGTTTCGCTTCGTAGGCGCAAATCTCATTTTCCGGTCGATTGAAGTCATATTCTTGTCCTTCAAAGGTGACTATCTTCCCGTTGGCGACGCCAGACATCATGACCGCGACTGCAATCAGCGTTATCATCGCCCATCTTTTCATGGCATAATCCTTCGTCCATTTTTAGAAAGAAACCGACATGGTCCCCTAAGTTCATGATCATCAGCGCCGACAGGAGTTGCCAATCGCGCTCACTTTCTTTTGATCACATCGCGCGTCCGCTTATGTCCCGGCAGACCATTCAGGAGAATTTTCATTTCCTCGTAATAGGCGTAACTCTTATATGTGATCTTCTCGGCGTATTTCTTCTTGAAATCGTATTCGTTGAACATCTCATATGTTCCCAATCGCGAAAGCATGGCGTCGAGTTTGTCTTTTGGCATGACTTTTCTAGCGTTTTCGCAGAAGAAATCGAAATCGTTCGCCGCCAGGCCGGCACGGGCGGCTCCCATGAATAAGGAAGTTCCGCCGTCCAAGTGAGGCATTGTGAAAAGAGCCTGGATGGCAATGGCGTTATGCTGGTATGCCAAATCCGTTACGGGATTCAAAAGATAGAAACTGTTGAGCGGGCTTGGTTCCAAATTCTCATCTGAATCCAGGCTTTTTAAAAAAACCTGTGCGATAAATTTTGAATCCGTCTCGATCTGGGCCTCGGGTCTGTCGAGCAACCTGACTTTGAGGTATCGCGCCCAGGCCTCGAAGTAATCGCCGTCCCGGGAAAGATCCAATCTCGAGATCTGCTCCTTCAATCCCGGAGTGAGCCTGTCTTTTTTGGCGACGACGTAAAACGCCGAGTAGGGGAGCAGGCATGGATTCTTCCTGATCTGCGCGAAGAGCGTCGGCGAGTCGATAAAGTCATTGCGCATGGAAAAGAAATGGTAACCTTCACGGCGTTCGACAAGAAACCACTCGGTCGGGCTCATCTCGGTGGGGCAGTCGCCCAATTCGATGTTGATGTAATGACGGTCGATTTTCCCCGGTGCTTTCAGCAGGATCGAACGGAAGAATGCGTATGCATCAGGGTCGTCCCGCCTCGCTAGCAAATCCAAAATATTGTAGCGATCCCATTTTGCATATGCGTCCCCGTTTATCTCGTCCTGGGTCATCTCGATTCTTTGCTTGAGCGTCCCGTTGGTCTGATAAATCCGGATCAACTCCTTGCTCGATTTTGCTTCGAGCTTCAAATCGTCATCGAACGCCATGCACTGGCGCTGCGCGACCGCAATGACGAAGGCGAACAGGACGAACCTGATGACTCTTGCCCCGCCCATCGCCGCCGCCTCCATTTATTGACTCGCCACGTCCCAGAATGAGAGCATTTTATTAGCCGAGCGACAATATCAAAGCGAACCGGTCGTCTGCTTGTCCGTGCAAGTCCGTGCCCGTCCGTGCCGGTTCATATTGCCATGAAAGCATCCCGGCTTCATTTTCTGTGTTGAAAACCGTGTTTCGTGTCTCTATAGTGGCACCCGTTCGGCTTCTTGAACCCCTGATCATAGGAAGGACCATCATGAGAACCATCAGATTCTGCCTGGCATTGATGATCCTGTTGCTGGCCGTCGGCCAGTCGCGGGCGGCGTCGGGGAACCCGGCGCTCAAGGACGCAACCTGGACCGAAGACTTCGAAAACGGCACCTCGTGCGGGTGGGACTCCTACCCGGCCTTCGAGGACACCGCCTTCGACTTCACGCTCATCTCCGGGCGGTTCATGCCGCGGTACCACCTGCAGGGCTACCTGCAAAGCGGCGAGTTCTTCTACCCCGTCGACATCGCCCCGCCGACCGACCCGGCGACCAACAAGCGCTACCTGCTCCGCAACCTGCGCCCCAACTCGGCCTCGAGCCAGTTGCTCGGCGTCGTCCAGAAATTCCCGAACCTCTACGCCGGCTCCCGCACCGCGGTCGAGTTCGACTATTGGTTGCAACTGCCCACCGGCAAGAACCGGCTGCGCGTCGAGCTTGCCGGCGGCGACGGCGTCCGCTACGCGGCCACCATCGACGACCCCAAGGTCTCCGAGTGGGGCCACGCCCGGCTGCCGCTGTCGGCGTTCAAGGGCGAAGGCAAGCTCGACGACGGCACGCAGATCCAGGCGATCGTGATCGCGGCCGAGATCGAGAAGGGCAACCCCTCCTCCTACGTCTTCGTCGGCGTCGACAACGTCAAGATCGACGGCAAGGCGCGCGTCGGCTTCAAGCTGACGACCCCCGTCTCGACCGCCTACAAGAACTGGGCGATCAACTTCCTCGACCGCCAGTATCACCCCGGCGAGACCCTCGCGATCGAGGCCGTCAGCGACGGCGGCGCGCTTGAAAGCGCTTCGGCCAGCCTCAAGACCTACGACGGCAAGGTGCTGGTCGACGGCGTCGCGCTGACCGGCGGCCCCGAGAAGTTCACCGCCTCCTCCGTCTACACATTCACCGATGAAAACCGCGGGCCGCTGACGCTGACGATCGCCGGCAAGGCCGCCGACGGCTCGGTCGCCAGGACCGATTACCGCCTGTGGAACATCAACCCGATCCCGGCGACGCATCCGCGCGTCATGATCAATCCGGACCGCCTGGCTGCCGTCAAGCAGACCCCCGAGTGGAACCAGACGCTTTCGGCCGTGACGCGGGAGGCCGACGATCTCATGGCCGGCCTGCGCAACGGCCGCCCCAACACCAATCCCGGCGGCTCGGGCGACGCGCCACCGAAGATCGAGTCCGACCTGCTGCCGACCGACTACCTGTTCGCAACCAACGAAAACATCATCCCGGCCAATATTTTCCGGCGTTTCTGCGACCGGATCGAGCCGGTTGCGTGGGCCTACTACTATACAGGCGACCGCAAGTACGGCGACTGGGC
Source organism: Candidatus Sumerlaeia bacterium (assembly GCA_039683515.1). Taxonomy (GTDB): domain Bacteria; phylum Sumerlaeota; class Sumerlaeia; order MVZB01; family MVZB01; genus JAJFUE01. The sequence goes on from JBDKRG010000004.1 coordinate 97,913, forward strand.
CAAGAAGCAGATGCTCAACCTGATCCAGTGGGACACGTGGGTCAGCCCGTGGTTCGAGTTCCAGGGCCGCCCGTTCTACTACCCGGCCGGCCAGGGGACCGAAGAGCTGGCGCTGGCGTATGACCTGATCCGGCCGCTGCTCTCCGACGAGGAAGCGGCCCGGGTCCGGCAGGGGATCTTCGAGAAGGGGATCAAGCCGGCGTGGACGGAGTGGTTCGAGAACAACCGCGTCCCGTTCAGCACGTCCAACTGGATCGCCCATTCGATGGCCAGCCCGAGCATGGCGGTTCTGGCGATCGCGAACAGCGGCCGGAACGACTTCATGAACCAGTATGCCGAGCCGTATTTCTCGACCACGATCGAGAAGTTCCTCGAGATGGCCCACCGCACGATGCGCGCCGACGGCGGCTGGGGCGAGGATTACAGCTATCAGGATTACGCGAACAAGGCCGCCCAGCGCGCCCTGTACTCCTATGCGAACATGCTGGGCGTCGAGGACCTCGCCGAGCAGCTCAATTACACCAAGGGCCACCTCTACCCGATGTACATGTCGGTGATGACGCCCAAACCCTCCGTCCTGTCGATGGGCGACAGCTTCGACAAGCCGGTCCCGGGCCTCAACTTCACGTGGGAGTGCGGCAAGTCGACCGACCCGTCCGCGCACTGGTTCCTCGGCGAGCGGGGCAAGTCGAATTTCGAGATGCTCGTGACTCCGCACCTGCTCAACGTCGCGCCCAAGTCGCCGGTCGAATTGGGGATGCCGCTCGGCCGCGTCTTCCCGCTCAAGGGCAACGCGGTCTTCCGCACCGGCTGGGCCCCCGATTCGTCGCTGATCAACTTCCGCGCCGGCCCGTGGTACAACCACACGCACGTCGACATGGGCAACTTCCGGTTCGTCGCCTTCGGCAAGGAAGTGGCGACCGAAAGCGGCCACGTCGAGTATTACGGCGACCCGTGGTTCTGGGGCTTCTTCACCCAGCCGGGCGGGCATAACTGCATGCTCGTCGACGACAACAACGAGAGCCAGTACCCCGGCGACTTCGACAGCGAGGTCGTCGCGCTCGACGATTACGCCCGGATGACGGCGTGGGTCGCCGGCGACGGCGCCAGCTTTGCCACGGCGAACCTGGCCCCCGTCTACAAGAACCCGATGAAGACCTACGAGCGCCGCATGTATTTCGTCGCTCCGGGTTACGTGGTCTTCAACGACAAGATCCGCTCGGCCGACGGCGATCACAGCTTCCATTGGCAGGTCTACCCGCCGGCAAAGAAAAGCCTGACGGTGAAGGGCGATAGCGCCCAGGTCGTCGTCGACGACGTCACGATGCAGGTCGCCGTGGCCTCGCCGGCCGGCGCCAAACTGATCGTCAAGGACGTCCCGATGCCGGTCGCCGAATACAGCAGGTTCCCGAAGGGAAAGCTCAACCCGCGCGCCGTGTTGCAGGTCGTCAACGCCACTCCCTCCGACCGCGAGGACTTCGTGATCGCCCTGCTGCCCGCCAAGGCCGGCTCCGAAGCCTGGCGGAGCTCGCCGATCGAGGCGAGCGGCTTCAAGGGCGTCAAGGTCGAGGGCCAGGGCAAGGTCGACACGTTCTGCTTCGCCACCGACGGCAGGATCGGCGGCGACGTGGCGACCGACGGCGCCTCGGCGTTCGCCCGCAGCGAAGGCGGACGGCTGACCGCCGCGGCGGTCGAAGGCGCCAGGAGCCTGAAGGTCGGCGGCCGGACGGTCCTCGAGGCGTCGGCCCCGGTCAACGCCTCGTGCGTCGCCACGGCCGAGGGGATGAAGTGGTCGTTCAACGGCCCGGCGGCGACGGTCAAGGTGATCGACGCCAACGGCCAGCTGAAGTCGCTCGACGTCAAGGCCGGCGAATCGACCCAGATCGTCAAGTAACTTTGAAGCCATTTCGGCGAAAGGCGCAGCGGCCAAAAACCGCTGCGCCTTTTTCTAGAGCGAGTGAAAGTTTTCCAGCAATAGGAATCGCCGGCGAGGGCGCCGGCGCCACATTGCGCTTAGCTATTCGATACTCAACAGATGTTTTCGATGTGGGGCCGGCGCCCCCGCCGGCCATTCATTTTTGTCAAACACTCTATATCCGACCGATCGGACCGATCGGACGGATCGGACCGATCTGCTTGATTCCCCCGATCCCCCTTGCAATTTTCTCCCGCCACGTTATCTTCGAATCACCAGGTTGAAGGGGAGCGACGGATGAAAAGCGGTTACTGGCTTTGTGCGATCTTCTGCTGCGCGGTGTTGGCATCCTGCGGCGGGCGGGGCAAAACCGCCGTGAGCGCCTCGGCCGACGGCCGGCTCGCCTCGACGAGCATCCCGCTCGGCAGCACGATGATCAAGATGACGGGCAAACTGGAAGGCCCGTTCACGCTCGACAAGGTCGTGACCCCGAGCAAGCTTCTGCTCAAGCCCGCCAGCGGCGACCCGATCAAGGTCGAGCTGGTCGGCCTGTGCGAGGGCAACTACCCGCGCACGCCGAACCCCGTCGACAAGCGCAGCGACGAGGAGAAAAAGGCCGACTTCAAGAAATTCATCCAGTACAAGATGGATGAGATGCAGAGCCTGCTCAAGAGCCGGACGCTATACATGATCAAGATGGGCGAGGGGGATGCCAAAAACCCGCCGCCCGTTTACCTGTTCTACACGACCCGCGACATCAAGGACCTTGCCGACCCCAGGATCGATGGCGAACTGGTCAACGCCTGGGCGTTGCGCCGCGGCATCGCGCTTTTCGACCTGAACGCCCCGGATCACCCTTTCGCCGAGCTCATGCAGGAATGCCAGGCCGTCTCGATCGCCGAGACCCGCCGCGCCAAGGCCAAGGGCCAGACGATGACGACGATCTGGTCGCGGCCGGATGTGGAACTCCCCGCTCAATTCGAGCCCATCGTGGCCTCGATCGAGACGCGGATGTAACCCCCCCGTTCGTGCGTCGTGCGTCGTAATCGTAATCGTAATTCGAACCAATCACCAACTCTGACCCAACGGGCCCCAGCGGAGCCGCATGCGATCATGTACGTCCCCGGAGCGGGCGCCCCCCAACCGCATCACACCCTGTTTTTTTAAAATTAGTTTCCCATAAGAGTCGTAAGGGTCGCCAAGGGAATACCCAAACCAAAATCTTCCATGTTACTCTTTCCCACGCCAGGCCACCCCGCCCGGCCAGGATTTCTGAACTCGAAACTAGAAACTAGAAACTTATTAGATTTGGTATTATTTCTGAACTCTTCCCTCACGAGCCCGAGAATGCCGAACATCCCGCCCATCGACGACTTGGAAAACCTCTCCGCCACCGGCGCGATGCTGGAGGGCATCTTGCGGCAGTGGGTCCAGGAAATCACCGAGTGCTCGCCCCCCGATATCGTGACTTTCGCCGAGGCAATCGACTTTTTCGCACGCCTGACGGCGATCCGCAAAACCCTGATCAAACTCTCGCGCCCGACCAAGCCGCGCCCCGACCGCCCATCACCCAATCCCGAAAAACGTTCCCGCGCCGCCGATCTCCCGTCGTCCCCCGTCGATCTCCCCGAACCCGATATCCCACAGATCCGTTCGCTCCCCGACGTCCCGCTCGACCGCATCCGCCCCGAGCTCGAAGCGATCTCCGCCGCCTTCGCCGATGGCGGATTGCCGATCCCGGATTGCAAAATTCCAGAATCCGACCCATCCGACCGATCAGCCCCATGCCCAGGCGACAATTCCCCAATCCGAAATCCGCAATCCGAAATCCGCAATCCATCGCCCCCGCTTCCCCGCGATTTCGAAATCCGCAATCCGCAATCCGAAATCCGCAATCCCATCCCCCGCCGCTTCGGCTAGCCACCTAACGCTTTTGGTCTCTTGGGTCCCTTTGGTCCCTTAGATACTTCCAGCCCGGCGCCCGCCCGCCCCCGGGCACATTGCCATTGGAGCTTGGTCCCCTTTATTGATATTCCTTCGAACAAAACGTCGCCCATGCGAATAGCCCAAGGATCGGCCACAGCCTGAGCGACATCAGCAGGATCCCCGCGCCCGACCGGAACGATTCGGACTGGTGATTCCACGGGATCGCCAACAAGCCGAAAATGACCAGCGCCGCGATCGCGCGGACTTTGCGCGACCACGTGTCCTTCAATCCAAAAATCCACATCAGCGCCGGCAGCGCCTGCACGGCGTAGTGGTCCCACATCAGGCTCGGGATCAGCAGCATGAGCAGCGTTGCGGCCAGGAACGCCGCCTCCGATCGCTTTCGCCACGCCGGGCCGATCCAGGCCGCCAGCAAGACGATCGAAATCCCGATCGTCAGCGCGTTGGCCGTTCTGGCGCCGAGATCGATCCACGGCGCCGTCACCGGGTTTTGCGTGAACAGGTGCAGCATCAGCGCGCCGGGGGCCTGGTTGAACGGGTCGAGGTGGAACCGGCTGCCAAGCTCCGCCCACGTCGATTTGCCGTAGCCCATCTGCGAGATCATCGCCAGGGCGTCGCGGTGGACCGCCACGCCGTAGAGCGCGACCGACGCCAGCATCAGCGCGGCGCTGAACCCGATCCCCCACGCCAGCGCGCGCCAGCGCCGCATCGGGACGAGCGCGGCGATCAGGAACGCCGGCGCAATCTTCCAGCCGAACCCGATCGCCAACAGGAGCCCAAGCAACCATTCGCGCCGTTGCCGGAACGCCCAGATCGCGCCGACGATCAACGCCGCCGTGACGACGTTCATCTGGCCGGCGCTCATCTGGCGCATGAACGGCATCGCGCCGACCAGGAAGCACGCCCCCGCCAGCCGCGCCGGCCACGGCCTGCGCGCGCCGATCAGGGCCGGCCCGGCGAGGACGACCGCCCACGCCAGCGCCCAGTTGAGCCACAGCCAGGCGTCGCGCGCCGCCTCGAACGGGAGCGCCGCAAACGGCTCGAGGAACAGCCCCGTCGCCGGCAGGTAGACGAACGGGTTGATCCCCTGCCAGCCCTGGCTCGCGGCGACCGTGAACAGCATCGCCGGGTCGTAGGGATTGCGCCCGTGGGCGAGCAGCCACGCCCCCGCCCACAGGTGCTTGAAGTCGTTGGAGTGGATCGCTCCCGCCTGTTGCAGCGCCAGCATTTCGGCAAACGAAACGAAGACCAACAGCGCGACGAGGCCGCGCAGCAGGTTGGGATAAAGCGCGCAATGGCGGGGCGTGCGATCCATGAGATGCATCATGCACAGCCTTTTCGTGAAAATCGAATTGATTCGTATCGATTCATATTTTCATCTTGCAAACGATCGGATGTATGATTATATGTATGTTCCTTGCGGCCGGGGTCGAGGTCTGAGAAGGCCTTCCGGCGGCTCCTTGAAAAGATGCCGAAGTGGCGGAATTGGCAGACGCGCACGGTTCAGGTCCGTGTGGGAGCAATCCCGTGGAGGTTCAAGTCCTCTCTTCGGCACCAAGGTTTCAAGCCCCCTCAATGAGGGGGCTTTTTCGTTGGCCCTGGATCGCCATTGACCGCCATCGGCCGTCAACGTAAACTGGGTTCGACATCATTTTCGCCCGCGGGCGGAGTGAGCCGTTTGCCTGGAAGGTGCCCGCCTCGAACCCATGAACTCCTCATCTTTGAATCCCAAATCGCGCGTCTTTTGCGTCGTCCCGCCCACCGGCCGGTTTATTCGCGAGGATCGCTGCCAGACCCCGATCGACAAGCTGCGCACCGTGGCGCTGCGGCCGCCGATCGATCTGCTCTACGCCGCCGCCAGCTTCGAAAAGGCCGGCTGCGACGTGCGCGTCAAGGACTACCCCGCCGAGGAGCACGACTGGGCGAATCTCGAGGCCGACCTGCGCGAGTTCAAGCCGCGGGCGATCCTGCTGAGCATCACCACCCCGTCGCTCGAAAAGGACCTCAAGGCCGCCGCGGTCGCCAAGAAGATCGACCCGTCGATCATGACGCTGGCCAAGGGCGCCCACTTCAACACCCTCGACAAGCGCGCGCTCGAGGAGCACCCGGACCTGGACGTCGTCCTGCGCGGCGAATACGAGAACACCTGCCGCGAACTGGGCGAGGGGAGGCCGCTGGCCGCGGTCGCCGGGATCACGTGGCGGCCCGAGCCCGGCCGCATCCTGCGCAACGACGAGCGGCCGTTCGAGGAAGACCTCGACTCGATCCCCTTCCCCGCGCGCCACCTCGCGCGCAACGAGTTTTACCGCCGCCCCGACACCGGCGAGCTCCAGACGACGCTCGTCACCAACCGCGGCTGCCCGTTCCACTGCATCTACTGCCTCGCCAACCAGGTCTCCGGGACGAAGAACCGCTACCGCTCGGTCGGCAACGTCATGGCCGAGATCCGCGAGTGCGTCGAGCGCCACGGCATCCGCAGCTTCCTGTTCCGCTCCGACCTGTTCACGCAGAACAAGAAGTGGGTCGTCGAGCTTTGCCAGGAGATCATCAAGTCCGGGCTCGACATCGAGTGGGCGTGCAACAGCCGCGTCGACACGATGAACCCGGAAGTGCTCGGCTGGATGAAGAAGGCCGGCTGCTGGATCGTCGCGCTCGGCGTCGAGAGCGGCGACCCGGAGACGCTCAAAAGGATCAACAAACAGGCGACTGTCGAGCAGGCGTTCGCCGCCGTCAGGATGCTGCGCGAGGCGGGCCTCAAGTCGAGCGTCTACCTGCTGATGGGGCTGCCGTGGGACACCGTCGAGCTGATCGACAAGCAGGTCGAGTTCGCCAAGCGGCTCAAGCCCGATTTCCTCGAGATCTTCTACACGTATCCGTTCCCGGGGACGAAGCTCTACAACATCTGCGTGGAGGAGGGGCTGATCGAGGCCGGGGCGATCCCGCGCGAGGCCTACGACGAGCCCGCCATGCCGGGTCTGTTCCTGTCGCTCGAGGAATTCAAGCGACTGCGCAACCGCGCCATGCGCCGGTTCTACCTGCGCCCGGCGCAGATCGTCCGCACCCTGAGCAGCGCCCGCAACCCCCGCGAGCTGTTCAACTACATCAAGGCCGGCTTCGGCCAGCTCCGCACGTTGCTCAAGAGCTAATTGAACCGATGCGGTCGGAAAAGGACCCAAGGGACCCAAAGGACCTGCGGGACCCAAGGGAAAAAGTACGATATCCATCGTGAACTAAAGCATTTTAAAAAATGATAGCTACACAACACCCGGCGGGCGAATGGGATTGATGCGCTGAAAGCGCAAAAGATTCCAGCCTGGGGCGGAGCGAAGCGCAGCCCCAGGTCGGCGAGCCCGCATCGACAAGAGCTCTGAAAGAGCGCAAGAAATTTCTCCCGCGCCTTCAGCGCTCGGAAGACTTTGCGACTTGTGCCTGGGGCGGCGCTTCGCTCTGCCCCAGGCTTTATTCTCAAGCGCTTTCAGCGCCGCTCGAATGGCGCCCACTGGTTCGCCCGTACGAATGATTTCTGAAAATGATCTATTGTGTGGTGTGCATGAGGCATCTTCCACTGTCAGGGGCGCGAGGCGGCGGCGTTTCGGCCTTTGTCCGCCCGGACGCTCCAGAACCAGCCGGCGGCGTATAGGCCCAACGCTACGATCGTCACCCACAGCCCGATCGCGAACGAGCGCGGGACGTATTCGAGGATCAGCTTGTGGCGGCCCGGCTTGAGCGGGATGCCGCGCATCCAGTAGTTGGCCGGCATGACCTCGTACCGCGCCGGGCCGTCCGCCGCGCGCGCCCGCCAGCCCCGGGCATAGGCGTCGTTGATCACCAGCACCGCCGGCTTGAGGACGTCGGCCTCGATCACCAGCGCATCGGCGCTCCGCTCGACGATCCGCGCGCTGCCGTTGCCTGCATCGGCGGTGGTGACCATCGAGACTTCGGCCTGCGGCGCGCCGAGGCCCGGGTCGCGCTCGACGAACGCCTCGCGCCACGGGTTGAACGAGCCGCCCGTCAGCGCGGGGAAGATTTCGTCGCGGCTGGCCGAGACGCGCCACTTGCCCGCCAGGAGCAGGTGCGGCATGCTCGGGAACTGCGACTCATGCATGATCCACTCCCGCCTGGGTTTCATGATGAACTCGCCCAGGCGCAGGAGGGCGTTGCCGCGGACGTCCTTGGTGAACTGGACGTACTGGGTGGCCGTGTTCGGGTCGCCGCCGTTGGCCCACGTGACGAACTCGGCGTAGCGGCGCAGGACATACGGGTCGTTCCCCCACACGTTTTCGAGCTCGACCAGCATGCAGTTGTTCGGCGGCTCCATCATCAGGATGCGCCGGTCGCCGAGGCCGGGTCCGGCGGCGGCCTTGATTTTGTCGAGATCGAGATCGGCCATCGTGAACGTGACCATGCTGGTGTTGGCGTAGACGAGCAGCTCGGCAAGGGCAAGGCCCAGGAGCGCCCGGTTCGTCCAGCGCGTTTTCCGGTAAAAGAGCCCCGCCAGCACGGCGCACGTGACGGCGGCGATCAGGAGGCTCCGGGTCGCCGTGCGCTGGGCCTGCTCGCGGAATTCCGGCTTGTTGATCGAGTCCCTCGACGGGCTCTGGAACTCGGGCTTTTTCACCTGCGCCACCATCAGCTCGGACCAATCCTTGGCGGATTTGGTCCCGATCTGCGCGGCCCCGGCGAACAGGACCACCCCGGCGATGGCCAGGGCGGCAAACAGCGCGCGCGACGGCCCGCGGACGCGCAGCGAGTCGTAGCCCATCCCCGCCAGCAGCGCCAGGAAGAGCGATGCCTGGAACGTGAACTTGGAGTACCCCCGGAACATGTCGAAGCCGGGGACGAACTTGAACAGCAACCACAGGAGGGGCGTGTGCTGCCCCAGGGCCAGGAGCATCGTCGCGGCCAGGGCGGCCCAGAGCGGCCATGCCCGCCGGCCCTCGCGGCTCAGCGCCGCGACGAACACCATCGCCAGGGCGGCGATGCCGATGAACAGCTCCATCTCCCAGAAGTAGCACTGGCCCCAGTAGGCATCGAACCGGCTGAAGAAGCCCGGCGCCAGGAAACTCAGCATGTTTTCCGGCGGCAGGCTGAACCGCTTGATGAACTCCCACGCCACCGGGCCGCCGCGCACCGACTCGGACGAGGCCTCGATGGCGGTCAAAAGCTGCACGCCGGCGAGCGCCGCCCCGGCCGGGTAAATCAGGAGCAGTCCCGGCGCGGCCCGCCAGTCGCGCCGCTGGATCAGCCTGAAGAGCGCATACAGGCCGGCGGCGATGGCCGTGAAGAAGACATACTGCATGTGGCCGGCCAGGATCTGGACCGCCACGGCGCCCATGCCGATCAGCAGGTAGCGAACGCGCCGGCGATCCAGCCAGCCGTCGATGCCGAGCAGGATCAGCGGCGCCCACGGCATCGTGCACAGGTTCGGCAGGTGCCCGGCGTAAATGTGCGGCGTCACCGTCCCGCCGAGCATCACCACGGCGGCGGCCAGGAACGCGCCGGCCGGGCTCAGGCCGCGCAGGCGCGCCCAGGCGAACATGAACGCCCCGAGCAGCCACAGGTTGACGGCGATGCTCCAGTTGAGCGCCGCCGCCAGCGGGAGCGCGAGAAAGATGACGTTGGGCGGGTAGAGGAGGGCCGATTGCATGCCGCCGAAGTAGGGCTCGCCGCCGAAGATATACGGGTTCCACAGCGCCAGGTCGCCCCTGGCCAGCGCGTCGAAGCCGAACTTGCGCCAGGCGACGAACTGGCTGGCCATGTCCGTCAGGGGGCCGCCCAGGATGTGCGTCGACTGGAACAGCGTGGCGCGGAACAGGGCCAGGACGAGGAGCGCCAGCGCGGCAAGCGCAAGGAGGTCGGCGCGGCCGGCCGCATGGCCCACCGGCTCGGGCGCGGGGGGCGCCTGCGGTTGAGCCGTCGGCTGGCTCTTATGTGGCTTTGACCTGGACATGCATCCACCTGGGACGAAACTTCGCATGATATTAACCAGACGGGGTTGCCGAAGGCAACACCTGAGCATCGGGCGATTGCGGGCTGATTGCGGGCTTGATCCGGGCCAACACCGCAGGTAAGCTGGTGCAGGAAATTTTCGCGCGGAAGGGATGACCCATGGGTTCACTCCAGTTTTACAGCACCAATGGCAAGGCGCCGATGGTCAACCTCAAGGGAGCGCTGCTGGCCGGGCAGGCGCCCGACCGCGGCCTCTACATGCCGGAGCGGATCCCGACGCTGGATGCGGGGACGATCGCGTCGTTCGCGAAGCGGCCCTATCCCGAGATCGCCGAGGAAATCCTGTGGCGCTACGCCGAGGGGGTGATCGACCGGCCGGCGCTCGGCGAGCTCTGCCGCGACGCCTACAACTACGACGTGCCGCTCGAGAAAGTCTATGACCGCGTTCACGTCATGCGGCTCGACCGCGGGCCGACCGCGTCGTTCAAGGATTTCGCGGCGCGGATGATGGCGCGGCTGCTCGGGCGGTTCGTGCGCGAGGACGGCCGCGAGCTGCTGATCCTGACCGCCACGAGCGGCGACACCGGCTCGGCCGTGGCCAGCGCCTTCCACGGCGTCCCGGGGATCAAGGTCCTGGTCCTGTTCCCGATCAACGAGGTCAGCGACCGCCAGCGCAAGCAGATGACGACGCTGTCGGGCAACATCCGCACGATCGCCATCGACGGCAAGTTCGACGACGCGCAGGCGATGGTCAAGCGCGCGTTCAGCGACGAGGACCTTGCGGCGCTGCCGCTGTCGTCGGCCAACTCGATCAACATCGGGCGGCTCCTGCCGCAGTCGGTCTACTACTTTTACGCCGCGTCGCGGATCGCCGAGGCCGGCGAGCCGGTCGTGATCTCCGTGCCGTCGGGCAACTTCGGCGACATGATGGGCTGCGTGCTGGCCCGCCAGATGGGCCTCGCGGTCAAGAAGCTCGTCGTGCCGGTCAACGAAAACGACGAGTTCCCGAAGTTCCTCGCCACCGGCAAATACGAGAAGGTCGAGCCGAGCCGGGCGTGCATTTCCAACGCCATGAACGTCGGCCACCCAAGCAACCTCGCGCGGCTCGTCGACGTCTACGGCGGCTGGCTCGACGAGACCGGCTGCCTGCACAAGGCGCCCGATTTTGACGCCATGCGGCGCGACCTGTTCTCGACGTCCGTGACCGACCAGGAAACCCGCGACGCCATCAAGAAGGCGTGGGAAGACTACAAGCTGCTCCTCGAGCCGCACGGCGCGGTCGGCTGGAAGGGATTCCTCGACTACATCGCGGCCGAGCCGCTGAACGGCTCGCCGGCGTTCACGGTCGAGACGGCGCACCCGGCCAAGTTCCCCGACGAGATCGAGCGGACGACGGGCGTGCACCCCGAACTGCCGCCGGCGCTCGCCGGCCTCGACGCGCTGAAGGAAAACTACGATTCGATGCCGGCCGAATACGGCGCGTTCAAGGAATATTTGCAGAGCAAATATATGAAGTGATCCGGAAAACGCCGGGACTTTGTCGCAGAGGCGCAGAGATCGGCAGAGAGCGCGGAGAAGACAAAAGAATTTCAAAATTCGAATTGAATTCGAACACGAAATTCACGAAAGAAGAGCACGAATTCTCACGAAATGGTCTTTTCGTGAGAATTCGTGAAACTTTTCGTGCGTTTCGTGTTTGAATTTCTGTCTATGATTCGATGATAACCATCGCGGCGGCGGCGTCGCGGGCGTGGGTGAGGCTGACGTGGGCCGAGCGCATGCCGAGCTCGCGGGCGCGGTCGGCGGCGCGGTTGTGGAAGAAAATCAGTGGGCGCTCGCCGGGCTCGCGCACGACTTCAATGTCCTTCCATAAAATCCCGCGGGCGATGCCCGTGCCGAGCGCCTTGGACGCGGCTTCCTTCGCGGCGTAGCGGGCCGCCAGCCGCGGCACCGGGTCGCGGTGCAGGCGGCTGAACCGAATCTCTTCCTCGGTAAAACATCGATTCAGAAACCGGTCGCCGTGGCGCTCCAGGGCCGCACGGATGCGGGCCAGTTCGGTCAGATCGTAGCCGATGCCGATGATGGGCATGTTGGGTGGCCGTGCGGGGGGATGGGTCTTATGGGTCCGAGACATATGGGACCTATGGCATTTTGTTTGATCGCGGGCCGGCGATGCAATAGTTTAGAGAGGTTCACAAAGGTTTTGCGGCAATAAAACACGTTTCCATGGATATCACGGGTGTGTTGGTGGTTTGTTCGATTACGATTACGACGCACGAACGGATAACTTTCGGCAAGTGCTCTGAGGGATGCGCGAATGGGTGCGGAAATCAAACGGGCGGTCAGGGTCGGCCTTAAAAGCGCCGTCATCACCCTGCCGCTGGGCGCGCTGACGGCGCTTGCGATCATTTTCTTCCCCCACGCGGTGCAGTGGGTTGTGTGGGGGATCAAGTGGATCGCGATCGTGTTCGGAGCCTTTTTCGTCTTCATGGCTGTAACGATTATCGTGATGTCGGATATCGTGCCGAGGGTGCAGCGTCGAAAATGGCGCGGCAGGGCCGAGCCGGCGAGCGAGGATTTCCGGAACTGGCTGATGGCGCAGATCAGGACGCTGAGGTCGCTCGATTTTTTCAAGGCCGACAAGGAACTGAGCGACGAGGCGCTGTTCGAAAAATTGATGGCCCGGATCACGGACGAATACGGAGACGAGCTGACCGAGCTGCGCGTGCGGCCGTGCATGGTCGGCGCGCTCGACGAGGAACGCGTCTTGATCCAGGACATGGAAGACGACGGCTGTCTGAACGAGGACGGCTGGGTTGAGTTCATTCGGAACTGGGCGCGGATTTCGCGCGGCGCGTTCCGGCCGGAAAACATCGAGGCCCGACTCGACGCCGACGAGACCCGGGCCGAAGTGCGGTTCGACGCCGGCGGCAGGCGGCACACGCTGGTGTTCAAGGTCGATGGCGACTGGCTCGATTTCACGTTCGCCGACAAACTCGATCCATTCGTCGCGGATGCCGGGTTTCGGTACGAAGTCGAGCGAAGCGACCATGGGCAGTGCTCGTTTCTGGTGGTCATCAACGACGAGGAGGCGAAGCGGTTGAGAACCGAGGCGGGGTGGAATGTGTGAGGGGTCGGAAAGGGACCCAAGGGACCCGAGGAAAAAGAGAAGAAACCCATCGAATGACGTGGGCGATCTGACAGAACGAGTGAAAGATTTCCGGCAATAAGAATCGCCGGCGAGGGCGCCGGCGCCACATTGCGATGAGCTGTTCGATGGCTGCAAACCGCGCTACAGGACGAGGTCTTCCTCTTCCTGTTTCTGCTGGGCGTGCTGGGATTCGTTGTAGATGGGCAGGTGGAGCGAGAACGTCGTGCCGCTGCCGGGCTCGCTTTCGACGTCGATCCGGCCGTTGTGGCTGGTCAGGATCCCGTAGCTGATCGACAGGCCGAGGCCGGTGCCGCGGCCGACGGGCTTGGTCGTGAAGAACGGCTCGAAAATCTTGTCGACCGTCTCGGTGCTCATCCCCATGCCGTTGTCGCGGATGCGCAGGCGCAGTTCGTCGGGGCGGACCTGGTCGACGATGATCTCGAGGCGCTTGTGGTAGTCGCCGCGGCCGTGCGTCGAGCGGATCTCCGACTCGAAGCGGGCGTCCATCGCGTCGCGGGCGTTGGACATCAAATTCAGGATGACCTGCTCGATCTGGAGCGGCTCGCCGTTGATCGGGGGGAGGTGCTCGGGGATGTCCGTGACGACTTCGATGTTGTGGATCCGGAGCTGCTCGCCGAGCAGGCTGAGGGCGCCCTGGATCGACTGCGCGAGGCTGAACGGGACGAACCGCATCAGGTCCTGGCGGGCGAAGATGCGCATGTGGTTGATGATGTGCGTGATGCGGTCGATGAGCTCGATGATCTCGCGCTGGGTGCGCTGGACCTGGTCGGTGTCGAACATGCCGTGCTCGAACGTCTTGCAGACGAGCTGGGCGCGGGTGCGGATGCCGGAGAGCGGCTGGTTGAGCTCGTGCGCGATGCCGGTGGCCATCTCGCCGAGCGTCGCGAGCTTGCTCGACTGGATGAGCTGCATGTGCTGGTGGTCGAGCTCGCGCGTCTTCTGCTCGACGATCTGCTGGAGGTTCTCGGTGATGAGCTTGAGCATGTCCTCCATTTCTTTTTGCTCGGTGATGTCGCGCATGATGACGACGTAGGTCAGGTTGTTGGCCGCCGGCTCGGTCAGGCGGTTCATCGTCATGAGCGCGATCATGCGGTGGCCGGTGCGCGTCAGCATCGGCGTCTCCTGAACGGACACGCCGTGGGCGTCGACGATGCCGATGAGCTCCTCGAGCGAGCCGACCCCCGCCTTCTCGAAGTCGATGAGCGAGGCGAGCGTTTTCTTGCCGACCATCTCCGACGCCGGGTAGTCGAACAGGAGCTGCGCGCCGCTGTTGAAGTGCAGGAAGACGCCCTTGTCGTCGAGGCCGACGATGGCGTGCTCGGTCGAGCCCTCCAGGATGCCGTTGAGGAAATTCATCGTCTGCGTGAGCGCGGTCGTGCGCTCCTCGACCATCCGCTCCAGGTTGTCGGCGTAGTCGCGCAGGCGGGCCTTGAGGGCCTTGTCGCGGGTGATGTCGTTCAGGGCGGCCTTCTCGCCGATGCGCTGGCCGTTGCGGTCGAGCAGGGCCTGGCTCTTGAGCGAGACGATCATGGGATCGCCGTTCTTCTTGAGGAGGCGCAGCTCGTAATTCTGCTCGGCGCCGGTTTCGATCAGGTCCTGGTGGGCGTTCTCGAAGAGGGCGTGGTCGGCGGGGTCGAGGATTTCGCGCAGCGGGTGGCCGATCAGGGCCTCGAGCGGGTAGCCCAGCGCGCCGACGGCCGTCTGGTTGATCTCGAAGATGATCCCGCCCTTGAGCATGCTGATGAAATATGTCGGGGCGTTTTCCCACAGCTCGCGGTAGCGGCGCTCGGCCTCGAGCGAGTTGTCGTAGTGGAAGCAGTTGGTCATGCCCATCTCGAGCGTCTTGGCGAGGCCGGCGAGCAGCTCGTCGTCGCGCTCCTCGTGCTGGCGCGGGATGAGCAGCAGCAGCACGGTCGTCGACAGCGTCGGGTTGGAGCGGCCCATCGAGACCGCCGCGAGGTGGCATGGGCCGATGCGGCGGGCCCATTCGGCGATGACCGGGTGCATCTCCTCGCCGGCGACCTTGGGGATCGTCGTGACGCTCGTCGAGAGCGCGAGCTGGCCGATGGCGCCCTGGCCGATGATCGGCGGCGCGGACCGGATGAATTGCTCGTAGAGATCGCCGGGCATGCCGAATTCGGCCAGGACGTTGAGCTCGTCGAAATTGCGGTTCATCAGCAGGAGCGTGCCGGCCGCGTCCATGCAGCGGTGGATCAGCTCCAGCGACCGGCCGACGACGTCGTCCAGCTTGAGCGAGGAGCAGCTGATGCGGGCCAGCTCGTAGAGGGTCTTGTACTGGTCCTCGCTCTGGCGCAGCTGGCGCTCGAGAAGCTTGTGCGGCGAGATGTCCTTGACCACCCCCTGGAAGTGCATCGGGCGGCCGGGGCCGGTCTGCCACTTGATCATGTGGATCAGGCCGTAGATCGGGCTCTGGCCGGGGGGGCGCAGCTCGATCTCGAAGTCCTCGATGCGCTCCTCGTCCGACGCCGCGCGCTCGACGAGGCGCTGGAAGTCGGCGCGGTCGATGCCGAGGGTGTCGAAGATCGACTTGAGCAGGAAGGCGTCCTTGCCCCGGCCGAACATGCGCTCGGCGGTGGCGTTGACGTCGAGCAGGCAGCCGGAGCGGTCGCACAGGAAGATGAGGTCGGGGACCTCGTCGAACAGGTTGCGGTACTGGGCGAGCGAGCTGCGGAAGGCGTGGTGCAGGTGGCTGAGCTCCCAGTGGCGCTGGTGGTTCTCGATCGCCATCCGCATGCGGCGCTCGAGGGTCGCCGGCGTGAGCGCGTCGCTGGACATCAGTTCCCACGTCGAGGGGAGGTCGGGGACGCGCTCGTAGATGGCCGCCTCCGACTCCGCCCCGAAGATCAGCAGGGCCGGCATCGGGGTCTCGTGCTCGCGCAGGGCGACGAGGAGCTTGTCGAAGCCGTCGGGAAGCGGGTCGAGGCCGAGCACGACGAGGTCGAAGACCGAGCTGGCGAGGGCGCGGCGCGCGCCGCGGACGGTGCGCGGCGACGCGATGCGGCTTTTCGGGAAGACCGACCGGATCACCGGCGAGATCATGCCCGCGGGCGATTTCTCCGACGGCATCAGAAGCACATGCAGCGGTATATGGACGAGCTTGCGATATTCTTCGTGATCAACGGCCGGGGCCTGGGAGGCAGGCCCCCCGGCCTGATCGTTGCGGAGGGATTCCATGTTGACGATCATCGCCACTTCCACAGCACAGGCGTTGGTACATATTTAAAGCATTCGCGGGAGAATATGAAAGCCTAAAAAAGACCGAATGCGACGTCGCCGAGGCGCGAAACGCTCATGAGAAAAACGGGGATGATGGAAAGTATGGGCATCGGGCGAATTGTTTGCAAGCGGCCGATCAGGAGATCGGCGTCGCCGGGGGGGCGAGCAGCGACTCGTAGAGCGCGCGGTGGCGGGCGACGACCGCGTCGAGCGTATAGGCGCCCATGAACAGCTCGCGGCCGCGCGCCCCTTTGTCGGCCGTGGCGGCCCGGTCGGAGGCGGCTTCGCCGAGCTGGCCGGCGAGGGTTTCCCAGTCGCCGGGGGGGTGCAGCCAGCCGTTGCGGCCGGCGTCGATCAGCTCGCGATTGCCCTGGATGGCCGACACCGCCAGGGCAAGCGCGTGGTTCATGGCCTCGAGCAGGACGAGCGGCAGGCCCTCGCCGAACAGCGAGGGGAGCGCGAACACGTCGGCGCCCGCGGCGAGCGTCCACGGGTCGGCCATGAAGCCCGTGAACCGGACGCGGGAATCGACGCCGAGCCGCTTCGACAGCCCGCGGAGGCTGTCGAGGTACCCGGCCCCCTCCGTGAATTCGTCGTCGCCGATCATGAGCAGCACCGCGTCGGCTTTGAGCTGCGCGAAGGCCTTGAGGAGCGTCTCGGGGCCCTTGCGCGGGCGCATCTGGGCGATCATCGCGATCGCGAAAGCGTCCGGGTTTAGATTCTGCTGGGTCAAGTATTGGTTTAAGGCCGCGCGGCGCCGAGGCTGCCGGAGGCTTTCCTCCGCGACCGGCTCGATGCCGTTGGGGATCCAGTGGAGCCTCGATGGCGGGACGCGCTCGTCGCGGGCGAGGCGGTCGGTTTCCTCGCGGCTGACCGGGCAGATCGCGTCCGTCCACGGGCGGCCGAGCCGCTCGACCGTGGCGCGCAGCGGGTGCGTTTTCACGGCGCGGTTTTCGTCGAGGGCGATCGGCGACTGGATCGTCGTGATATTGGGGATATGCAGATAGCGCGAAAGCATGCGCGCGATCAGGTGCGTGCGGCTCGTGTGCGCCTGAAGGAGCTGGATGCCGTCGGCGCGGGCGGCGCGGGCCATCGCCGGCAGAAACCGCAGGTCGAACCGGCCGGAGGAGGCAAAAACGCGCAGCGGGACGCCGGCGGCCCGCAGGAACTCCGCGAGCCGGCCTTCGCTCAGGCAATAGACGCGGGCGTCGATATGGGCGCGCGGAGAAGCCTCGGCAAGGCGGCGGACCATTTGCTCGGCGCCGCCGAAATGGCGGCCGTCGAGGACGTGGGCGACGCGGATCGTGGGGGCGGAGGCGGTCATCGCCAAAAATTGAAACACGAAGCGGCGGGTAGAATCAATACGCCAAACGGAGAGGGGGAGCCTCCTCGATCCTTCATCAAATTCGAATATTGAACCACGGAGACACGGAGGCACGGAGATGATTTAAAAATAAGAGATGTCACCTTGGCTCATCGCACCACAAGTCCGATACCGAAAAAATCCGGTTTCTCCGTGCCTCCGTGTCTCCGTGGTTCAATGAATGAAGAATCAAGGGCGAGCCTTGCGCGGGAGAAAATCAGGCAGGCCATGCGCGGGGATGACCGCGAGTCACTTCAAATCGATTTCCATCTCGTCGAGCATCGCGGACCAGCTTCGGCCGGCGGCGTAGGCTTGGCCGGCGCGGGCTTTTTCGAGCGCGGCGACGGGGGCGGAGGCGAGGCGCGAGGATGCTTCGCGCCAGTCGGCGGCCGTGTCGGCCAGCTCGACGTACCGGCCGAGGAACCGGACGATGTCGGGCAGGGGAGTGGAGAGAACCGGTTTGCCGCCGGCCAGGTATTCGAGCGCCTTGACCGGATACAGGAACCGGTGCGGGCCGGTCGTGTCGTAGGGAATGAGGGCCAGATCGAATCGGGCCAGGTACGAGGGGAGCGCGACGTAGGGGCGCGGGCCGATGTATTTGAGGCGGTCGGTGCGCGGCAGCGGGGCGCAGCGGGTCGTCATCGGCCCGATCAGCAGGACCCGCCACGGGCCGCCGTCGAGAAGGGCCTCGACGCGGGTCACGTCGAACCGCTCGTTCAGGACGCCGAAATAGCCGGCGAGCGGGCCGCCGCCGGGGGGGAGGTCGCGCTCGACGTCGGCGGCGCAGGCCGGATTGGGCGCCGCAAACAGTTCGGCGTCGACGCCGCACGGGATGAACCGGACGCTGGCGTGGCGCCCCGCGAGCCGGTCGGCGAGCGAGCCGGTGCCGGTCCAGACGCGGTCGGCGGCGGCCAGGGCGTCGGCTTCGAGCCCGGCCGAGCGCAGCGGGTCGGCGGTCTGCGCGCCGAGGTCGTCCATATAATCCAGGATGCGCCGGCGCGCCGGGATCCGCGCGGCGAGCCCGCCCCAGCGCGGGTCGTTGAAGATCACGACGTCCCACGGCGCGGCCGAAAGCCGTCTGGCGCGGGCGAGCATGAGCTTCGCATTGATGTCGGCGACGAGTCCGAGCCGGCTGCCGCCGGGGAGGGCGGCGGGCTCGACGACGCGCAGGTTGGCGGGCAGTTCCACGCCGCTTTCGACCCCCTTGGCGCGGCGGTGCACGTAGCCCGGCGATAGATACGTCACGTCCCAGCCGCGGCGGGCAAGGCCGAGCGCGAGGTGCTGCGGGCGCTGGAACGCGCCGGACCACTCGACGAACGAGATGATTAAAGCCGAAGCCATTGGCTCACCAGGACGGCCAGCTTGTTGCGGGGCGGCAGTTCGACCTGATCGCGCGGGTAAAACAGGAAGTCGTAGATCTGCGTCAGTTGCCGGGCCGATTCGCTCCAGGCGTATTCCGAGGCATTTTCGCGGCCGCGATCAATCAGGTACGCGCGCAGGGCCTCGTCGGTGATCACGCGCTCGATGAGGTGGATCACCGAATCCTGATCCTCCGGGTCGACGAGGACCGCGCCGTCCTCGCCGGCGATCTCCGGGAGCGCGCCGGCGTCGGCAGCGATCACCGGCACCCCGCTGAGCTGGGCCTCCAGGATCGGGAAGCCGAAGCCCTCGGCGCGGCCGAGGAGGATGAGCAGGCGCGCCCCCTCGAAGATGACGCGGCGCTCGTCGTCCTTGGCGTCGACGATGAACTGGATCCGGTCGGAAATGCCGTATTGCCGGGCGAGGCGGCGCACCGTCTCGATGTCCTCCTCGCGGCCGCCCACCTCCATGACCAGCCACAGGTCCTCCATCGCCGGATTGCCCTGGTAGAGCGTCGCGAAGATCCGCATCATCGTGGCGATGTTCTTGTCCGCGCGGACCGAGCCCGAGTAGAGCATGTAGCGCTCGGGAAGCTCCAGGCGCGAGCGGATGAGGTCCAGCGCCGAGGTTTCCACCGGCGTGCGGAAGATTTCGTCCACCCCCGAGTGGACGACGATCGTCTTGTGGCGCAGCTCCGGGAAGAGGCGGCAGAGGGCCTCGCGCGTGGCGCTCGAGACGCACACCACCCAGCGCGAGCGCGACAGCGTCATCGTGTACAGGACGTACGACCACAGCCGGCGCAGCGGGCGCAGCCGGTAGCCGGTCACGGCGCTTTCGCGCGCGAACGGCAGGATGTCGTGGACGGTGATGAGGACCGGGCAGTCGATGAACGGCGGGGAGGCCGGGAAGTGGACGTGCAGCAGGTCGATTTCCTCGCGGCGGACGGCGAGCGTCATGCGCAGCATCCCCGTCAGGCCGAGCGGGTGGCCGCGCATCGGGACGAGCTTGAAATTGGGGCGGAGCTTGAGCTTGCGCTGCAGCTTGCGGCTGACGAAGACGACGTATTCGTTGTGGTCGTCGGCGCGCGCCATGGCCTCGAGCAGGTTCTCGCTGTATCGCGCCAGCCCGCTGGCCTTCTCGCCCAGGAAACGTGCGTCGATGCCGATGCGCATGGAAAAAGTCCTGAGTCCTGAGTCCTGAGTCCTGAGTCCTGAGTGCGCAGCTACAGCTGATATCCGCGCTTGCGGGCGTAGTCTTCCTTCTTCTTCTGGAACAGGGCCTGGTACTCGAACGAGCCCTCGGGCGGGCAGGTCGTCATGTTGGCCATGTCGCGCCGGATGATCTCGTCGATTTCGTCCTCGGCGCGCAGGTAGTCGAAAATCGGCTTTTCCACCCAGGCGGTGACCTGGTTGAGCCGGTGCGTCGTCTTCACGCAGCGTTTCTTGACCAGCTCGAACGCGACCTTGTAGGCGATGGCGTTGATGCGATCTTCGGAGAGGCGCATGTCCATTTCTCTTTCTAGAAGTCCCGCGCTGACGCTCGGGCTACTGCGGGAGTCGGGGCACAGACCCGACCCGCCTAGATGACCATCTTGCGGTCGCGGGCGAGCTGCTGCTTGGTCTTGAGCAGCATCTTGTCGAAGCTCATTCCCTTGCGCTGGATCTCGTCCATGTGCTTCTCGAGCAGGGCGCGGGCATCTTCCTCGAGCGCGTCCTCGGCCTGCATGTCCTCGACGATGACGCGCTTGATGAGTCCGACGACGTCGTTGCGGTCGGGGCTCACGCTGGCGTCCTTGTTGGCGGCCAGGGCGTCGTAGATCTGCTCGGCCAGGACTTGAATTTTCTCCGGTTTCAGGCGCATCGGTCAGCCTGCCTCCCGTTCAACAGTTTGAGAATATAGTAGCGCATGCGCCGGGGAAGTCAATGGGCCCGGTGGAAGAAAGGAAAATGAGCAGAATGATGAATGATGAGTGATGAATGATGAATGAAAATCCATCCATGAGATTCATCCATCGGCTCATCGTTGCATCCCTCATCATTCATCATTCATCATTCATCACTCATCACTCCCTTTCTCATACATCGTCCACGTGATCGGGCCGGAGAGCTTGTCGTGGGGGAACGCGACCTGCGCGGCCGACTCGGGCGACTGCATCTCGATCCCGCTGTCCATGGCCAGCTTGACCGCGTCGCCCTGGACGCTCTGGACCGGGAACACAAACGAGCGGTTGCCGAACCGGACGCGCACGGCGGAGGCCTTGGGGGCCGGCTTGTCCAGCTTGAGGTCGGCCGCCTTGAGCGCCACGACCGCGCCGCCGACCGGCTTGCCGGTCTCGTATTTCCACCCGGCCGAGGAGACGATGCTCAAGCCGTTGTCGTCGATTTTGATCTTGTCGGAGACGCTCCGGCCGCCGGGCAGCGTGTAGGCGACGACGATTTGACCCTTTTCCGCCTTGACGCTCCGGATCCACGGCGCGTCGCGGAACGGCTCGTAGACGGCTTCGAACGCGCTTGGGCCGCCTTCGTGGCGCTGCATGATGCCGGTCGTGATGTATTTGGGCAGGTCGGCGTCGATGGCGCCGGCCTGGCGGATCATCGGGGCGCGGTAGCGGTAGGCGACCGAGCCGGTCGGCGGGATCATGTGCGCGCGCAGGGCGCTGCCGGCATAGGTCCACGTCGCCGTCCAGACGCCTTCGGCCTTCGATGAGGCGATATCGGTCAGGAAATCGTAGACGTGGAATTTCTTGCCGACGTAGTCGATGTCGCCTTCGCCGACGTACCGGCCGCGGCCGCCCCATGACGGGACGAGCGTCTTGACGGCCGCGCTCATCGGGAGGCTGACGTCGAGCTTGCCCTGCTGGTCGGCCGAGCCGTGCAGGAAGAAGTCGTGGATCCGGCCCCCCTCGACGTCGAACCGGTCGACGACGTAATCGAAGCCCTCGGCGGCGTGAACGAGCGCGAGCCGGCGGCGGTAGGTCGTGGCGTCCGGGTAGGCGGGGCGGGCGTCGAGGTCGATCATCTTGACGCGCGGGTCGCCCGCGTCGAACCACAGGAGGTTGCCCGCCGTGGAGTCCTTGCCGGGGCCTTTCTCGGCGGCCGATTGCTCGTCGACGACGACCATGTTGTGCCCCGCCGAATTGACCGCGTAGTTGCGCCAGCGGGTGTGCGTGTAGCCGATGTCGGGGAGCAGCTCGTGGCCGAAGGCGTAGAGGAAGATCGAGCCGTTGTCCATGTGCGAGTGGCCGTAATTGCCGCTCCAGTTGAGGCCGAGGCAGGTCTGGGTCGCGCCCGAGCCGGCGCCGAGCAGCGCCTGCCCCATGCACGGCCACAGGCGCGACTGCGAGACGGACGTGGGGGCGAGCGTGCCGTGCCACCACGTGTCGTTGACCGGGATCATGCGGCCGTCGGGGAGGACCCCCTCGTTCATCGCCTTGTTGGCGCGCGCCAGGAGCGGCACCTCCCGCATGAGGTCGAGGTTGGCGAACTTCTCGCCGGTCCAGCCGGGCGGGTCGGTGTAGCCCCGGGCGACCTCGGCGGCGTACTCGAGATTGGTGACGGTCTGCTTGTGGTAGGAGGGGGCGCCCTCCATCCACCAGCCGTCGGCGAAAAAGCGCTTGGCGACGAGGCCGCGGAAGCGGTCGACGGCGTCATGGACATACGCGGGCTCGCCGATGGCGCGGCCGGTGATGATCATCTCGCGATACATGCGCGGCGACATGTTGTGGGCGGTCTCGGGGTTGGCGGCGGTGAACTTGACGAGCGTGCGGAACAGCCCGTCGACGATGAGCCGGCGCGGGTCGTCGCCGAAGCGGCCGCCGAGCCGCTTGAAATCGTATTGGCCCTCGTCGAGCATCTGGAAGGCCTGCGCGAGGTCCGACGGGATGTCGTGGTAGCCCCACCAGTCGAACTTGGAGCCGCGGTAGGAGTCGAAGTCCCCATACGGCCACAGCTTGTCGGCGGGGTAGAAGAGCTTCTGCTTGAACGGGAAATCGAACTTGACGGGGTAGCCGGGGACGACCTGCGCGAAGCGGGCCAGGATCGTCGCGGCGCGGTCGGCGCTGTTCGGGTCGCGGGTGTTCCTGAAGTCGGTCGCCAGCGTCAGGGCGCCGGCGCGCAGCCACATCGTCCGCTCGAACCAGGCGTGCGCCTGGTAGAAATACTGCCGGCCCGTCGGCCCCTGATAATATTTGTAAACAAGGACGGTTTTCTTGTCGGGCGAGGCGATCCGCTTTTCCTTGTCGTCGGGGAACTGCGCGTTGGGGTAGGTCGTGCCGCAGAACCGGCACCGCACGGTGTCGCCCATGCCGAGCTGCCAGCGCAGGACGTTGGCTTCCTGGCTGCCGCCGTCGCACTTGGGGCAGCCGATGAAGAAGAAGCCGGAGCCGAGGGGAACCTGCGCGGCGACTTCGTCGAGCGACATCTTCATGAGCGGCGAGACGTCGATCGGCGTGCGGACCGGCGCGGGCGCCGCCGCAAACGAGACTTGGCCGAACAGGACCGTTGCGATGAAACAACCGAAAATCAAATGCCGCATGCGAGAGCCTCCACGTTGACTTATGTTCAATACCAAATATGAAACGCCCCTGGGCGGATCGACCTTATGCGTTATGTGTGAAAGATTTCACCGATCAAGCGTGCTTCGGACCCGGCGGACGCGCCGCCGGGCGGCCGTGTCAGCGTCCGCGGCGGCGCGAGCCGCCGCGCCGGGGCGCGCTTTGTTTGTGCGGATGGGCCGGCGCGGACGCGGGCTCGGCTTCGGGCGCGGCGAACGCCCCATGGTGCGATTGCTGGTAGAAATCGTCGAGGAGCATCGCCAGCAGGGAGCGCTCGTCCTCGGTCTCGAACAGGCTCTGGACGAGCGGGAGCATGCGCTGCATGCGCTCGGCCTGGAGCCGGTCGCGGCCGCGGCTGGCCGCCTCCAGAAGCGCGATCGTGCGCTCGCCGACGACCGCGGCGACGTCCTCGTCGGTCGGCAGGTCGCGCTTTTCCATTTCGATCGTGTATTTGGCGCAGACGTGGATGAAGTCGCGGCGCTCCTCGCGCGAGACGAGCGAGATCGCGACGCCCGCCGCGCCGGCCCGGCCGGTCCGCCCCGCGCGGTGAATATACAGCTCGGTCTCCTCGGGGAACTCGTACTGGATCACCATCGGGAGGTCCTCGACGTCGATGCCGCGCGCCGCGATGTCGGTCGCGACGAGGAACCGCAGCTTGCCGGCGTGGAACCGCTTGATGACGTTTTCGCGCGCCCCCTGCGCCAGGTCGGCCGTCAGCTGGTCGGCGTCGTAGCCGAAGCGCTGCAGGACCGTCGCGACGTAATTGACGCGGACTTTGGTATTGCAGAAGATCAGCGCCGAGGCCGGATTTTCGATCTCGATGATGCGCACGAGGGCGCGGTCCTTCTCCATCGCCGGCGCTTCGTAATAGATGTGCGGGACGTCGGCCACGTGGATGTGGTCCTTGGAGAGGCTCAGGAAATCGGGCTCGCTGAGGAACTCGCGCGCCAGGCTGCGCACGCCGGCCGGGAACGTCGCCGAGAACATGAATCCCGCGCGGCGCTTCGGGAGCGAGCGCTTGAGCTGGCGCATGTCCGGGTAGAAACCCATCGATAGGAGCCGGTCGGCCTCGTCCAGGACGAGCATCTTGAGGTCGTCGAGGACCAGCGTGCGCCGGTCGATGTGGTCGAGGATGCGGCCGGGCGTGCCGACGACGATGTGCGCGCCGGCCTTGAGCCCGTCGAGCTGCTGGCCGTAGCCGACGCCGCCGTAGATCGGCAGGACATTGACCGGCTCGTCGCCGCTGAGCCTGGCCGCCTCGTCGGCGACCTGGATCGCCAGCTCGCGCGTCGGCGCAAGGATCAGGGCCTGGGTGACGGGCTTGCTACGGTCGATTTTTTCGAGGATCGGCAGCAAAAACGCCCCGGTCTTGCCCGAGCCCGTCCGCGACTGGACCATCAGGTCGCGGCCGGCGAGCAGATACGGGATCGAGCGCGCCTGCACCGGCATGAGCTTCGTCCACCCGGCGCGGCGCGCCGCGTCCTGCATGCGGGGGCTCAACTGGTCGAACGTGATTTCGGGAATGGTGTTGGCGGGCTCGACAATTTCGTCGCTCGCGGGGGCGTGGGCGGGGGCTTCGGCTTTCTTGCGCTCTGTCATCATGTCTCCTTAACGTGCGTCTGCAAAATCGCGCGCATTGACATTCTAGTGGGGCGGCGAAGAAAACACAATGGGGATGGGGGGGCAATCGGCACAAACAAACAACAAGGCAGAAATGCGGGTCACGAAATACACGAAAGGGAACACAAAAAACCAATTCTTGTCGCAGAGGCGCAGAGTTTGGCGGAGATGCGGAGAAATTCTCGAAGACCGGAACGAACAGAAGGCAACGGAGGAAACGGAGAATTTCTTGGCGGATCATGTCTCGGTTGTCTTCGTTGCCTCCTGTTCAAAAATCTTGGCGGTTCGATTCCGCCGTTTCAAGAAACATGTTTTTTTGCGTTTTTCGCACTTTTGCGATTTTGCGTGAGCGCATTCTGGATCGAACGCCTCACCTGCATCTTCATCCACAGAACCCAAAATCCTGTTCGGTAGGGCTACTGCCCGCCGAATCTCTCCTGCTGCCAGGTCGGCTTGCTTTCCGAAAATTTGATGCTGCGCCAGGTGTCGATCGCCCACTGGCGTTCCTCCGGCGGGCAGACGTAGGTGCAGATGAGCGCGTGTTTGCCCGCGTAGCTGACCGATTGCATCTGGGCGTCGTCGGGCTGGTTGAAGATCAGAGCCGCGCTCCTGTAATTGTCGGCAGCATATTCGAGTTTTTCGGCGATCGTCGCCGGGTCGTGCTTTTCGAGGAGCCAGGCGGGATCGAAGTCCTTGGCCGTCCGGAAGCCGGTGATGAGGACGCGCCGCGTGTCGTCATCCAGGATGAATCGTTCGGCCGAATCCGAACGATCGGCGAACGAGCCCGGCACCCGGATCGACCACGGCCTGATTTTCAGGAACGTGACGTCGCGGCGGCGGTAGCCGATGAGCGGCCCCTCGCAGCGGCTCGCTTTTTCCTCGATCCGGGCGCGGCCGGTTTTGGGCTCCCACCCGCACAGATCCATGAGCTCGAGCCACTCGCGCCACGGGTAGGTCAGGTCCGGGTAGGCCGCATGAGCCTGATCCAGCCAGGCGCAGGCGAGCCGCATGCCGATGGCCTCGTTCTTGTCCAGCGGCTTGCGCCAGCGGATCTCGCTCCACATGACCGACTCGGCCCAGGTCTTGAGCGCCCGGTGCGGATCGAAATCCCACCACGGGAAGATGTCGGTCCCGAGCAACGGGTTGCCGGCGGTGCGTTCGAGCCATGCGTCGTCGCGCGGCCCCATCGGCGTCAGGACCCCCGCGAAATCGAAACCCTCGTCCATGTTCATGTTCAGGGTCAAGACCGAGGTTCCCTCGGCGCGCGCCTGGGAGATCCTTCGGGACGCCGCGCCGAGCCACTGGAGCATCAGATCCTCGATGCGGTCGGCGTCGCCGCCCTGGAAATACCCCGTGTCCTCCTCGAGGACTTTCCATTTGAGATCGAGGGCCGTTCCCATTTTATTGAACAGGTCGCAGAGGTATCGGTGATAGCCGGCCCCGAGCGGGCTGGTTTTCGCGGAAATCCGGATGGCGTTTTTGCCTTCGGGGGCGATTTCGATGAAATCCAGGGGATGCAGGTAGATCTGGACGCACAGCTTGCCGGCGTCATCGTGGTAGTGATGGATGCGGTTTAGGCTTTTTCCGTGGTTCTGCCGCAGCCACTCGATCGCGCGGTCAAGCAGCAGAGTCTTGCCGGCAAACAACCCCTTGAGGCTCCACGGCGCTTTCCCCCGCAAGACCAGATCGACACCCATGTGTTTTACCTACTGGCCGGATATGGCTGGGCAGAATAAATTATGATTCCATCCAGGGCAATTTTGCCCCGGTAACTTCAACGTAGAGGGTATCGGGCGCGATGTCGACATCGTCAGGCCAGGTTATCGTTCCAATTTCGGGATTGACCTTGAAGCTGCGGAAATATTCCAAGTTCTTCATGTTTTGGAATACGCCGCCCCGAGCCGCGTATTTTGTGAAATCGACGCCGCCGCTTTTTCCATCCTCGAAGGTTCATTCGATACGGTAGTCGCCCTTGTATGTCGCTTTCACGATGTCGAAAATCATTTGTTCAGCTCCTATTGAAGAGGTTTGATTTTCATCAATGGTTCTTCATTGCGAGCTTTTTTCCAGTTTTCAAAAAGTTCCGCTCAGGAGTTATTCCCCATCGTTGCCGAGCATCCCCTTCTTCTTCATCTTCTCGACGAGCGTCGTGCGCTTGATGTTGAGCAGCGAGGCGGCCTTGTTCTTGATCCCGCCGGCTTTCTCGAGCGCCTTGGAGATCAGGCCCAACTCGAAGTCGTCGACGAGCTTGTTGAAGTCGACCCCCTCGTCCGGGATCTCGGCCGGAGCCCCGGCGGCCGGGATCGCCGCCGGCGACAGGCCGGTGAATTTCTCGGGCAGCTGGGCCGGGGCGATCTCCCCCTCGCCGTTGAGGATCGCCATCCGCTCGACGAGGTTCTCCAGCTCGCGGACGTTGCCCGGCCACGGGTAGGCCGCGAGGAGGCGCATCGCCTCGTCGGTGAACTTCGTGAGCTTGCGCCCCTTGGCCTTGTTGAACTTCTTGATGAAGTGGTCGACGAGCAGCGGCAGGTCGTCGAGCCGGTCGCGCAGGGGCGGGATGTTCAGCGGGATGACGTTGAGCCGGTAGAACAGGTCCTCGCGGAAGCGGCCCTCGGCGACGTCCTTCTCGAGGTTGCGGTTGGTCGCCGTGATGATCCTGACGTTGACCTTGACGGTCTGCGTCGAGCCGACCGGCTCGAACGTCTGCTCCTGCAGGACGCGCAGGAGCTTGACCTGGAGCTTGGGGCTCATGTCGCCGATTTCGTCGAGGAAGATCGTGCCGCCGTCGGCCATCTGGAAGCGGCCGATGCGGTTCATCGTCGCGCCGGTGAACGCGCCCTTGACGTGGCCGAAGAGCTCGCTCTCGAGGAGCTCCTCGGGGATCGCGCCGCAGTTGACCGGGATGAGCGGTTGGTTCGACCGGTCCGAATTATAATGGATCGCGCGCGCGACGAGCTCCTTGCCGGTGCCGCTTTCGCCCAGGACCAGGATCGTGGAGTCGCTGTCGGCGACGGTGCGGATGAGCTGGTCGAGCTGGAGCATCGAGGGGGACTGGCCGACGATGTTCTCGACGCGGCTGGTGCGCTTGAGCTCGCGCTTGAGGTTCTGGTTCTCGGCCTGCAGCGACTGGAACTGGCGGGCCTTGTGGACGAGGATCTTGATCTCGTCGAGGTGGAACGGCTTGGTGATGTAATCGAACGCGCCCAGGCGCAGCGCCTCGACGGCCG
The DNA here is from genome assembly GCA_039683515.1 of Candidatus Sumerlaeia bacterium. Lineage (GTDB taxonomy): Bacteria > Sumerlaeota > Sumerlaeia > MVZB01 > MVZB01 > JAJFUE01. The sequence continues at coordinate 126,254 of JBDKRG010000004.1, forward strand.
ACTCGATCGAGCCGTAGCCGGTGGCGACGATGCCCAGGGTGTGGACGTTCTGCTTGCTCAGGTGGCGCAGCACTTCCATGCCGTCGACGTTGGGCATTTTGAGGTCGGTGATGACCAGGTCGAACAGGTCCTCGTCGATCTTGCGGATCGCCTCGGCGCCGTCCTCGGCCATCACGACCTGGTAGCCCTCGGTCGTCAAAATCGTGGCGAGGACGTCGCGGATCGTCCACTCGTCGTCGACAATCAGGATTTTGCCCGTTTTGGTCTCGGATGCGGTCATGATGCGAACCTGTCCATGCACTGCGGTTGGGCGCCTTCAATAACGCCTGAATTCAGACATTGACAAATATTTGGCGCGATTTCCATCAAAAACATCCAAAAGCCGACGCGTTCAAAAAATTGACGATGTGCGTTGGGGACCCATTTCGTTGTCGTTTCAACGGATCGCTTGTAAAATATATTCAATTCAGCATTGACGGCGAAAGGACGACCCCTCCATGGCGGAACACCCCGCGTCCTCGATGACCCCATGGCAAGAGCTTAAAACCGACGCCGCGGCCTGCCGCTGGTTGCGGTGGCATCCCTCGCAACTGGCCTCGTGCGTGGCGGAGCGCGGGGATTTTCTGCCCGAGCCGCTCGGCGCCGACGAGCTGCGGGAGCTGCGCGAGGCGCATGCGAAATGGGGCGCGGATCCGGCCAGCCTGGCGGCGATCGACCTGCTCGGCAGCCCCAGGACGCGGGTCGTGATCGCCGGCCAGCAGCCGGGTTTTCTGGCCGGGCCGCTGCTGATCGTTTACAAGGCGATGGCGGCGGTGAAGCTCGCCCGGCGGCTGGCGGAGCAGAACCCGGGACTCGATTTCGCGCCCGTCTTCTGGGTCGCCTCCGAGGACCACGATTTCAACGAGATCCGGCGCGCCTATTGGCCGGGGCAGTCGGGGCTCGAGGAGGCTTACATCCAGCCGTCGCTGTGGGAGGCGGGCCAGATGATCGGGCTGGTCGAGACCGAGTCGGTCATCGGCGGGCTCGTCGGCCAGATCGAGCAGACGACGTTTCGCAGCGAATACCGCGACACGATCATTAAGTTATTGCGCGAGGCCTATGGCGCGGCCGATGCCACGGTCGAATCGGGATTCTGCCGGCTGCTGCTGAAGCTCCTCGCCGGGACGGGGCTGGTCGTCGTCTCGCCGCTGATGAACTGGGTGCGGCGGCGCGGCGCGGCGATCATGACGCGCGAGCTGGAGCAGGCGGGCCGGAGCACGGTGGCCGTGATCGCGCGCGCCGTCGAGATGGGCGCCGCCGGCATGGAGCCGCCCGTCCACCGCGCGCCGACGGCGATCAACGGGTTCTGGGTCGACGGGCAGGGGCGGCGCTGGGCGCTGCATCGCGGCGAGGACGGCCGGGTCCGGCGCGTGCTCGGCGAGACGCGCGAGGAACTGGAGCCGGTCGCCGTCGGCGAGCTCCTCGGCGCGCTTGCGGCCGACGCGGCCCGCGTCTCGCCCAACGTGGTCACGCGCGCGATCGTGCAGGACGCCATCCTGCCGACCGTGGCGCAGGTGGTCGGGCCCGGCGAGGCCGCCTACCTCGCGCAGATCGAGCCCGCCTACGAAAATTTCGGCGTGTTCGCGCCGGTCCGCTGGCCGCGGCCGGAACTGACGCTCATCGAGCAGCGCGTCGCCCGCAGCCTCGAGAAATACGAGATCGAGCTCGGCGAGGCGCTGTGCAAAGATCCCGAGCCGCTGATGGAGCGATTCCTGCGCGGCGAAATGGAGCATGGGGCGCTCAGCCGGATCGAGACGCTGCGAGCCCGCCAGCGCGGCGAGATCGAGGAGCTGTACGGCGGGATCGGCCTCGACGTCCCCGCCATCCGCGCCGCGTTCGACAAGCTCGCCCAGGCCATGGACAAGGGCTACAAGGCGATCGAGGAGCGGGTCCTTCAGCAGCGCGCCGAGGACGAGGCGCACGTGCGGAGGGGCCTGGCGATCGTCTCGGCGAGCCTGCGGCCGGCCGGCCTCGCGCAGGAGCGCGCGCTCAATCCGATCATCCCGTTCGCCGTCAATTACGGCCTCGATTGGGTGGGGAGGCTCTTCGACAAGATCGACATCACCCCCACCCGGCCGCTTCAGGTCGTCGCCTTGGCCGAGCTGGTCAAGGGGGAAACCCATGCGCGCCGCTTCGAGCCGGATCAAGCCGAGGGAGACCTGCAACGGCTGGAGCAAGGCTAGTGCGCCCGCGCGCCGCCGGAATAATGCCATATGATGATGAAGCGGATTTCAGACCTGAGGCTCGAGGACTTCGAGAAGCACGAGGCCTGGACGTGGATCGAGGAGGACTCGAGCGAATACGACGACATGGTCGAGCCCGTGCCGCCGAACGTCGACCCGTTCCGCAATTGCGACGCCATCTTCTGCAAATGCCAGATGCTCTTTCATGACGAGACGCAGACGAGCGGTCAGGCGGGGATCCGCTGCTCGGACCGCTGCATCTACGTGGTCACGTTCTACCGGCGCGGCGAGGATCATGTCATGTCGCTCCACCCGCACCTGCTCAACATGGAAGAGGTCCAGAAAGCCTGCCGATTCCTGCAAAAGACGCCGGTCCAGCTGTTCCCATTAACCATCGCCGTCAAGCTCCCGACGTGGGGCGTCGACAAGGAACAGACGTTTGAGCTGCCCACGACGTGAGAAAGCAATGAGCGATGAGCGATGAGAATTACAGCCAACATCACTCATCGTTCATTATTATTCTCATCGCTCATCTCTCATCGCTAAAAAAAACATCCTCTCCGGGAACCGGCGCGCGTAAGATGCGTATGAATGGATAGATGCGAGCGGTCGAGGCGGGGATGGAAGACTTGGCCAGCGACACGATCGAGGCTTGCCGGCGCGGGGACGTTCAGGCGTTCGCGGCGGTCGTGGCCCATTACGAGAAACCGCTGTTCGCTTACGTCTACCGGCTGATGGGGGGGCGCGGCGGGGTCGATCCCGAGGACGTCCTGCAGGAAGTTTTCATCAAGGCGTATTGCCGGATCGGGACGTTCGACCCGGCGCGCGGCAGCCGGTTTACGAGCTGGATCTACGCGATCGCGCGCAACCATTGCATTTCGCTGATGCGCAAAAACAATCCTCGTTTCAGCGATGTCGAGTCGGAAGAGATCGCGGACGAGCGGTCGCCGTCGCCGCATGAGAGCGCGTGCGCCAGCGAGACGTCCGGATTGATCGCCGACGCGGTGGCGGAACTCGACGAGCCGTTCAGGAGCGCGTTCATCCTGCGGCATTACGAGGACATGCCGTACGAGGACATCGCCGCGATAATGGAATGCAACGTCGGCACGGTGAAATCGCGGGTGGCCCGCGCGCGCGAGCGGCTCGCCGTGAAACTGAGTTTCTTATGCAGCGGCCCGAGCGTCGGCGCAGGACGGGGCAGGAGCGAACGAACATGATGGATTGCGACAAGATCCGGGAAAAGATCGATGCGCTTTCGGCAAAATGCGAGGCCGTCCCGGCCGGCGATCGCGCGTTTCACGACCACATCGCCGGGTGCGAACCGTGCCGCCGGCTGTACGAGGAACGGCGCGCGCAGATCCGGCTGCTTGGCGGGTGGGCGGTCCCGGAGGCGCGCGGCAACATCCAGGCGCGCGTGATGGCCGGGATTGCGCAGCTCGAGCGCGAGCGCGGGAAGGCGTCGGCGTGGCCGGCGATCGCGGCGGCGTTCACGCGGCGCTTTCAGATCCCGGCGGCGATCGCGGTCGGGATGGCCGCCGTGCTCATCGCGTCGATCGGGCTCAATGTTCTGTTGCTTTCGAGCCGGCACGCGCCGGATCGATACGCGCGGCGCGCCGCCCCGGCGCCGGTCGTCGGCGTCGCGCAAACGGCCGAGGAAACGCAGCGGATCATCACCGACGCGGTCGGGCAGAATGCGCCGGTTTTGCTTGGGGCCGGGTTCTCGGAAGGCAAAATGGTCCCGCTCGGCATCCTGATCCTCGGCGCGCCGCCCATCACGGAAAACGGAACACAAACCCGGACGACGGGTATTTGAGTCAAAGGAGCAGAGGAATGTTCCATTCGAACCGATCGAACTTGCTTGCGTGTGCGGCCGTGTTGGCCCTGGCGATTTTGATCGCGCCGGCGGCGCGGGCCCAGGCCGCCGCGGCCGCGGACCAGGACGCCACCAAGACGAAGGCGCAGGCGTTCTTCGCGGCTTTCGACCAGGCGTACCTGACGAAAAACACGAACAGCATGATGAACCTGCTCGACTCGGAATTCGTGAACGAACGCGCCGAGGCCGAGAAAATGACGCCGCAGGATCTCGTCAAGGCGATCGTCGAAAAGAAGAACTGGACCGAGCACAAAACCGAGGTGACGAGCGTCGAGCCGCGCGGCGGGTTCATCATCGCGAACGCCACGCTGAGCCAGAAGTGGAAGGCCAACGCCGGCAAGGAGGAAAGCAGCCGGACGACGCTGATCTATTTCCTCCGGAGCGACGGCGGGCAGCTGCGGATGCGCAATTACGGCGAGACCGAGGAAGGCGCGTTCGACCCCGCAACGCACACCTACACCAGCTCGAAGGGGCACTACTCGATCTGCGTCCCGGAGAACTGGATCCCGATGAAAAACACGCAATTGTTGCCGCAGATCATTCCGGACGCGGTCGTGATGGTCGCCCCCGACATGAGATCGAGCGTGTTCCTGGGATTCGTGCAGATGCCGTTCAAGATCACCCCCCAGCAGGGCGCCACCGGCGACCTCGCGATCGAAAAGGGGGCCACGCAGGAGCACAAGGTCATCGAGCAGGGCGAGATCATGGTCGGGGGGCAGAAGGCCTGGCGCACCGTGACCGAGTTCAAGGCCGACGACAAACACTACAAGCGCATGCGCGTGTATTTCGGGCCGCACCCGATGCTCTACTTCTTCATCTGCGACGCGATGCCGGCGAGCCGGTGGGACGCCCTGAAGCCGGATTTCGACAAGATCGTCGCGAGCTTCCAGACCGTCCGGCCCAAGGGCGGCCAGACCGTGCAACAGGCCGTCGCGGGACAACTGGCGCAGGGCGCGATCTCCGGCCGGACGTATACGAACAAGGATTTCAACTGCTTCATCGCGGCGCCGGAGGGCTGGACGATCCGCACCAGCCCGAATCCCTCGACGCTCGTCGAGATGCAGCCGCCGAGCGGCAAGTCGCTGGTGCGGTTGGTCGGCGCCAAGGGGCTCAAGCCGAGCGATACCGTGAAGGCCGCGTTCGAAGGCCGGCTCGATCAGGTCAAGTCGGTCGTGAAGGATTTCAGGGAGCCCTCGCGGCGCGACGTCACGATCCAGAACTCGCCCGGCATCGAATCGATCCAGAGCTACAGCGTGGAGGGGTTCGGCACCATCGAGCTCAAGGAAGTGACGGTCGTGCGCAACGGGATTTACTACCTGATCCTGTGCCAGGCGATGGAGCCCGAAAAGCTCGCGATGCTCCAGAAGGACTTTGACGCCATCATCCAGAGCTTTGGATTCATCCAGTAACGTGTTGGAGGCCGGCGGGCGGTTTCGGCCGAAACCGCCCGTCCGAAACGAGGATCGCCATGAGGATCCATCTCTTAGTGATCATGTTCGCGCTGGCGATGGCCGCGGCGGCGCGCGCCGGCGATGTCGACACGCTTTACCTGCGCGACGGATCGGTCGTCAACGGCACGGCCGTGCGGCGCGAGTCGGGCGATTGGCAGGTCAGGTCCCGCTTCGGCGTCCTGAACATCAACGCGGCGGACGTCGTTTACGCCAGGCAGCGCGAGACGACCCTGCCAGTGATTGAGGAGAGCCATTTCTTCATCGACGAGACGACGCGGACGCTTTCGGTCGTGATGCAGGACGTCCCGGCGCGGACGGATGAATCCGCCGCGTTCAACCTGCTCATGCCCGGCGAGGTCGAGTCGGTCGTGACCGACTCGGGCGCCGCGGTCAAATTCTCGCGCCGGCAGGTCGGCGACCACTGCCTGATTTCGGTCGACTATGATTCGGTTCCGGCCGCCGCCAAACGGATCCGGGTCGTGCTGTGGCAGGAGAACCTCCTTGAGCGCATGGATTCGAAAACGGTCCGGTTTCAAAGGAAATACATCCCCGACCGCGACGGGACGATCCTGATCACGATCAAATACCCGCGGGAGTGGAAGGCGCGCTCGGCCGAGCCGCGGCCGGAGAGCCTGGCCGAGGGACTGATCGTCTGGCGGCGGCAGGTCGGGCGCGAACAGGAATTCGCGCCCGAGGCGGTGTTCGAGACGGCGAAATAAGAGCGGCTATTTCGTTTTCCTCGCGACGGCAACGAGGCGGGTGGCGTTCTGGTCATAGGGCGCGCCGGCGAGGTCGCCGTAAATGTCGACGGTCGCGAAGCCGGCTTCCTTCAGCTTCCAAAATCGGTCGTCGTCGTGCCAGGCCTTGGATTTGGACATGAGTCACTCCAATGGTAGGTCGGGTCTTCGACCCGACTCTGGGGTTTTGATAGGGTGATAAGCCTGACCGACCGGCCAATCAGCACGCATCGAGGCCGAGGACCATGGCCAGTCTTCCGGGCGCCTGCACAAGCCTGCGTTGACAGGGTTTTCTTCGATATATTTAAGAAATCGTCGAAAAGATGTCTCGCAGCGAGGGCGGTGATCAAACGATTCATCTTGCCAGAATGACTGGCCAACCCGGTTTAATTTTGAGTTAATCCGGCGTGCAGTCGATTTCTTGATACCGCCGGTAATCTTTTCCAATTCGATGTATGGTCGCAACAACACATGCACATGATTAGCCATTATGACAAATGCAAAGAAATCATAATACTTACCAGCGCCAGCAATCAGATTATCGACAACAATCAAGGCAATTTCAGGATCCTTGAGATAAAGTGGGCCGGATTGTGCCCGATCCAGAAACTCTTCCGATATGCGGAATATTCGCTTGGCGATTTCTGATGGTCTTATTTTAGTTTTATTGAATTGTTCCCTCAAATGATGAATACGGTCCAATGCCAATTGGGGAAGCGCGCCTTTTAAGTTCCATGTGATGAAAATGGGACTATCGTCAGGTGCTCCATGGGGAAGATGGCGTTGATAAAAACGACCCATGCAAAAAATGCCACTTTTTGAAAGGTAATACGATGGACATCATATGTACTCTTTTCGACGAAAGCAATTCCGGAGTCGGGTCGTAGACCCGACCTACCGCTTAGCTCATTTCGAGCATCCGGCGGATCGGGGCCAGGGCGGCGAGCCTCAGCTTCTCGTCCATTTGCAGCGCCGGGCGCTTGTCGCGCATGCAGAGGTAGAGCTTCTCGATCGTGTTGCGGCGCATGTGCGGGCATTCGTTGCACGCGCACGAGTTGTTGGGCGGGGCGGGGATGAACGTCTTGCCCGGGCAGTCCTTTTGCATCGGGTGGATGATCCCCGGCTCGGTCGCGATGATGAATTCCGTGGCCTCGCTCTCGCGGGCGAATTTCCGGATCCCGGCGGTCGAGCCGATGAAGTCGGCGTGGCGAAGGACCGGTTCCTCGCATTCGGGGTGCGCCAGGACGAGCGCCGCGGGGTGCTGCGCCTTGAGCTGCACGATCTTGCGCTCGCTGAACAGCTCGTGGACGATGCACGAGCCGTTCCACAGGACCATGTCGCGGCCGAGCTTCTTGCTGATGTAGGCGCCGAGATTTTTGTCGGGGGCGAAGATGATCGGCTGGTCGGCCGGGATCTGGCGCACGATCTTTTCGGCGTTGCTCGAGGTGACGATCACGTCCGACATCGCCTTGATCGCCGCCGAGCAGTTGACGTAGGAGACGACGTAGTGGCCCGGGTGCGCCGCCTTGAATTTGGCGAAGGTCTCGGGCGGGCAGGAGTCGGCCAGCGAGCAGCCGGCGTCGGCGTCGGGCATCAGGACGAGCTTGTCCGGATTCAGGATTTTCGCCGTCTCGGCCATGAAGTGGACGCCGGCGAAGACGATCACCTTCGCGGTGGTTTTCTCGGCGAACTGCGCCAGCTGCAGCGAGTCGCCGACGCTGTCGGCCAGGTCCTGGATGTCCGACTCCTGGTAATAATGCGCTAGGATCACCGCGTCCATTTCCGTCTTGAGCCGCTTGATCTCGTCGACGAGATCGAGGGCCGGGTCGATCGGCTTGTGTTCGGTGACGGTCAGGGCGGGCATTTTGAAAATCCTGATTGCGGAATGCGGATTGCGCGCGGCCCAACGGCCGGATTCCTCGTAAACTTTAGCAGCCGGCGAATGGCTTGACAAAGCGAATCGAAAAGGTGAATAGAATGACGCCATGGGCTCGGATCCCATTCAAACCGGCCGGGGAGGCTAACCGATGGTTTTCAGAAGCAGAGCGCTGTTGTGCTGGGTGGTGTGTTGGGCGCTGATGTGCGGCATGGCCGCGGCGCAGATGCAAGTTCGCCCGGGACGGCGGTCGCCGGGGCGCTACCCGTCGTCGGTTGCGCGGCCTCAGCGGATCATCCCGCAAAACGTCGCGATCGTCGCGATGACCACCGACACGATCACCGTGAGCCAACGCGGACGCGACGACAAAATGCTTCCCATGGCCGCAAACATGGCCATTCATCGGCTGAAATCCATTCCATTGTCCGAGATCAAGGAACCCAGCTGGGTCTGGGTGCATCGCAATCGAATTGCGAACCAAGACTCGATGACCAGCACGGTCGAGGTCGCCCGGATGGTCGTGGCGGCCGGCATCCCGAAGACGACCGAGGAGAAGATGCGCGGCCGGATGATGGGCGTCGCACGCCATGACGGGGCGATCGTCCAGGAGTGGGCCGTGAAGAGCGGGATGTTGACCATTGCGGACTCTCTGCCCGTCTTCGAGGCCGATGCGAAAACCTACCGCCTGCAATTCAGCCCGGGCTGCGCGATTTATCAGCAGGTCCCGATGGCCAAATCCGATCTCAAGGTCGGCGATATCGTGGACCTTGATCTCAGGCGCCTCAACAACGCCTGGGCCATTGCCGGCATCAACGTGAGGCCGCAGGACGACGCCTCCACCGGCACGCGCCAGTCCGGGCAGTAACGAACCGCATTGATCCGGAACGCTATTGGGCCAACGCCGGCGTCGTTGCGGCGTCGACCGGCGTTGTCCCGGTGGTCTCCGGTACAGAGCCGGCCCGACCGGCCCGGGGCTTCGACTCGAGCTCGCCCCCAACGATAAATGCGTCAATGGAGAAGACGGCCGCTGTTTTGACGAGCGCCTCCGCATGGGCCTCGACCAGCGGCAGCATTCGTTCGATTTGGGCGCTGGTCAGGGGGGCGCCGTGCTGCAACACCATCATGTTGGTGTTTTTTTCTTTCGAGCGGTTGACCTCCTGCTCGAGTTTTTCGATGACCGGCTTCAGCTTGGCGCTGGCGCGGCCGTCGCCGCTGTTGAGGACCCCCAGCACCGTTTTCGTGACCCAGGCATATTCGTTCATCGACATTTTCTGGCCGTCCAGTATCGTGACGTGCGTGCGGGCGATTTCCTGGAACACGCCCATGACTCCCTCGAGGACCTTGAGCGGATTCTTGGTTTTTTCAGCCTTGAGTTTGGCGTCCAGATTCTGAACGGGCGCCAGGCTGGCGTCGCGCACCACGATCCATCTCGCCATCTGTTCTTGCGTCACGATCCCGTCGGCCGGGGCCGTGAACGGATGGCGCGAGTTCAGGGCGTCGTATTGCTGCTTGGTTTCCTCGATGCCGCTTGCAAACGACTTGCCCAGCTTGACGCCCTGGTAAACGAGAAAGCCGAAAATGACGAACACGATCAGGATCAGCACGCCGCAGCCCATGAGCACCTTTTTCATTGTCGAGCCTTTCGCCGGAATTCAACCATGATCTAAACGGATGAAAACGAAGTCGTCAAGCCGCGATTGGACGATTCGGGGAAATCGGGTCAGAGCGAGTAGGTCTGGATCGAGTCGAGCGGCCGGCCGGCGAGGTCCTTGATCGTGTGGGCGCCGAGTTCCGCGGTCAGCTTTTCATGGGCCGTTTCCCACATCTTCGCCGGCGTCACGTGGAGCCGGCCGTGGCGGACGAGCCGGATGATGTCGAGCATGCTGACGCGCTCGGGGGAGCGGACGAAGACGAAGGCGCCTTCCTCGGTGCGGGTCACGAGGCCGTTGTTCTCGAACAGGTCGAGGACCTCGCCGACCGGCTCGGAGGGAACCTTGAGCTCGTCGGCCAGTTCGCCGGTGTCCAAGGCGGGGCGCTGCGCGTCGACGTCGAGCATCGGGGCGGCCAGGAGGGCGGCCAGGCGCAGGGCGAGCGTTTCGCGCTCGGCGGGGGTGCCGAACCACGGGCGGCGGCGGCGGCGCCAGTCGCGGATGTTCTGGTGGGCGTTGCAGAATTCGACGCCCCACAGGACGATGCACCACGAGAACCAGATCCAGAAGAGCAGAAACAAAACCGTGCCGAACGCGCCGTAGATCGCCCATTTGGCCAGCGTGCGCGTGGCCATGGCGAAAAAACCGAGTTGAAGAAGCTGAAAAATGATGCCCGACAGCAGCCCGCTGACGATCGCCGAGCGCCACCTGACGCGCGTGTTGGGCATGTAATGGAACAGGAAGATGAACGCGAGCCATGTGATCACGTAAGGAAGGAAGCCGAGCAGATTTTTTTGAAGCTGTTCGAGTTGGGCAAGCTTGCCGCTGAACTTGATGATCGTGTTGCCGGCCGCCCCCGACGTCGCCAGCAGCATCAGCGCCAGGACCAGGACCATGTTGATGTAATCGACGATTTTGCGCCCCAGCGGACGCGACTTGTGCACCGACCAGACGTCGTTCATGGCGACCTCGACGCGCGACAGCAGCGACATCGCCGCGAGCAGCAGGCCGAACACGGCGGTCAGGCCGAGCTTGCTGAAATCGGTTTTCTCCACAATGTCGAAAACCTGATCGACGATTTGGTGGATGGAGAGGTACGCATCTTTCGTCGCGCCGGCGACTGCCAGCATCTGGTCGAACATGTGGTTGATGGCATTGTGCGCCGATTCGAACATGCCCAGACCCTTGAGCAAGGAGAGCACGATCGCCAGCAGCGGGACCATCGTCAGGATCGACGTGTAGGTCAGGGCGCTGGCCTTGGTCATGCTGTCGTGGGCGCGAAAGCTGCGGATCGAGCTGTCGAGGATCTGCAGGTGGCGCTTGACGAAATACTTGAAGCCGCGGGTTTCGTCGGCATGGCTCCAGAGGCGACCCTCGATGGCCTCGAGCCAGTTGGGGGTCTGCCGCATCTGTCGCCACATGTCGCGCACGCGCCGGCCAAAGCTCTGTTTCGATTCTTGCATTTTTCGCAGGGGCCGCCTCGTTTCCATTCGCTGTATGCCTGATTATATGATTAGACCGGAACAGGCAATCAAATTTCTCGAGGGAGGGGAAGGGCGTGTACGGCCAGGGCGCGCGGAATTGCAGCCTGGGCGCGGGCGCAGGAGCGTGGGTGGCCAGAAAAGTGTCGACCGCAGAGAGAAAGCGTTGAAACGGTTACCGGGAATGATCCTCAGAGACCCCGCGATCAATCGCATGTCATTCCCCAAATTTTTTATCGCAAAAAGGCCCAATCCGATCTGGACACACCGGAGGTGTGTTCGCAAGTAGCCCCCGGCGAAGCGAAGCGCCGCCGGGGGTGAAAGGCGAATCAGCCATGGCGCCCCGGAGGGGGCGCCCGCAAACCCGATGTCGCGGGCGCCCCTTCCGGGGCGCGTGTTCGATGGCATCCTGCCCCCCCGGCGGCGCTTTGCTTCGCCGGGGGCTACTCGCGCCGGCCCCGCTGGGGCCAAAAAAATTGGGGACTGACAAGCGATCAATCGCGGGGTCTCTGGGATGGGTTTCTTCACGAACGAGTGCTTCCGGCCTGCTAGCTGGGGGGACGGGGGGGAGGGATTGCGGCGTCGGGTGGGTAAAACGCCGACTCCGTGATCGGGGTGGCGAGAAAATATTCGGCCGGGGTGGCGTAAGGGGCCAGGTCGAGGGCGGTGATTCGAGGGGGATGGGAAGTATGGGAATCAGGGGAAGAATGGGGCGGATCGGTTGGGTCATTGGTGGGAGGGGCGAGTTTGGAGCTGGCGGGGGTCGAGGGGCCGGGCATGGTGGTGACGTCGGCGGTCACGCGGTCGAGGGCGGCCGAGAGTTTGTCGGGGGGGATCGCGGCGACTTCGCGGATGTCGCGGGACTCGGCGAGGTTGGGCTCGCGGTCGGGTGGGTAGATGGCCGGCTCGCGGGTGGTTTGCTGCGCGGCGGCAAAGCGTTTGCCGAAGGACGATTTCTGGAAAGCGTCGCTGCCCTCGGGGATGTTCATGTAATACATGAAATTGATCATGCTGCCGAGCGAGACGCGCGGCGATTCGGGGAAGATCGGCGGGGAGAATCGCTTTACGTCGGCGGCCTCGGCCGGAGGAATGGAAATGTAGTCGATTTCGGATTGCGGAGTGGGGATTTCGGATTGCGGATGGGGGGGCGCCGGGGCGTCGGGGCCATAGCGCTTGACGACGATCGCCAGGCGGATGAGCGATTTGCGGATCGCGGCGACGCGGGTGAGCGAATCGACGCACTGGTTCATGCGGTCGAAATCGGCGAGCTTGTCGAACACTTCCATGTGCTCGAGCCAGGTGACCAGCATGCGCTCGGCAAGGGCGGTGCCGCGAGCGAGCATCGAGAGGTCGTAGACGAGGGAGTCGATGGCGGCGGGCGGCATGGGAAAAGCCTCGCTGAGGTTGCACGGACGGACACGGACTGACACGGACGAAAAAGGGAAAAAACTTGTCTGGGAAAACGAGGCACCAGACGCAGGATGAGGCTAGCACGGGTTTGCGGGTTTGGGTATTCCCTAAGGGGCTCTTAATGCGCTTATTGGAAACTAATTTTGAGAAAATGTGGGTTTTTCGCACGAACCGGGTCGTATGGAGACGCAATCGGTCGTGACAAGTAGGAGCCAGTAGAGGCTCGCCAGCAACAGCGTGGGGACGGCGAGGTGGAGGGTTTGCAGGACGATGCGCCAGTTGATCCCCTGGTAGTCGACCATCCACGCCGCGAGCATGAGGATGCCGATCAGGATCTGGGCCGTGACGAGAACGATCGGGGCGCCGGTCATCCAGACGCGGGGTTGCGCCGGCGCTCCGTCCCAGGCTTTCCAGAGGCGGTAAATCAGCGTGACGACAAGGATCATCACGATCAGGCCGGCGTAGCGGTGCAGGATGTTGATCTGCGCGGGCGGGTAGCCGGGCCAGAGCGAATGCCGCATCGTGTTGGGATCGATGCCGATCAGCGCCGAAGCCCAGCCCGCGCCGGCCGCGACGGAACTGGCCGTGTGCCGCACCAGCGCGCCGAGGATGGTTTGGATGTAAACGGTGGCAAGGACCATCCCGATCGAAATGCGCAGCGCCGAGAGCCGGAACCGGACCTCGTCGGAGGGGCCGGTTTCAACCGTGGCCGGCCGGCGCAGGGCGTGGACGATGCGGACGGCCAGGCCCAGCACGACGAGCGACAGCGCCAGGTGCGCCGTCGAGACGAGCGTCGGAAGCCGCAGCATCACCGTGACGCCGCCCAGGACGCCCTGTGCGATGATGAGCCCCAGGAGCAGGATCGCCTGGCCGCGGAGCCTCGGGCCGGTGGGGAACGGCCGCCACAGAAGGATCACGAGGATGATCGAGCACATGCCGGCCAGCGTGCCGAGATAACGGTGCGTGTGCTCCCAGAAAACGCCGCGCGCCTGCGCGGGGGTGAGCGCGCTGGTGTCGACCACCACCTGGCCGTAACAGAGCGGCCAGTCGGGGCAGGCGAGCGAGGAACCGGTGTTGTGGACGACGCCGCCCCAGACGATGAGCCCGAAAACCAGAACGGCGCTGAAGGCCGCGACCATCCACGACACCTGCTGCCTCGTCGACATGGCTTACCCCCCGCGCGAGAGCATCTGTTTAGTTAGATGATAACATTTGCGGGGGCGAATGCAAAAAATCGGGAAAATCGTCTGTCGCAGAGAGGCGGAGTTTGGCTGAGATGCGGAGAAAATGTCGGAGGCAATGAACAGGGGGGTAACAGAGATATAGTGGCTGAAGCCGAGGACCGAGAAGCCGGTGGCAAACCGGTCGGTCCGCTGAAGCGGGCTAAGCTGAAAAGGCCAAAGGAAGGCCGGGCTTGGACGAACGGCCATGGTCCATCGCGAGAGCATCGGGCGAATCAGTCGACCCGCTCGCCGGCGAGCATGCGCGAGACGATGAAGTTGTTGTGGCGCTCCTCGCCGATGGTGGTCGCCGGGCCGTGGCCGGGGTAGACGACCGTGTCGTCGGGCAGGGTCATGACTTTCTCGCGGATCGATTGGGCAAGCGTGTCGTAATCGGCGCCGGGCAGGTCCCAGCGGCCGACGCCGCCCTCGAAGAGGACGTCGCCGGCGATCAGGATGCCGGGCGTGTAGAGGACGACCGAGCCGGGGCAGTGGCCGGGGGTGTCGAGGACGGTCAGTTTCGTCGAGCCGAGCTCGACGGCGTCGCCGTCGCGGAAAAGCTTCGTGGCTTCGGTGGGGTCGTAATCGAGGCCGACGCTGCGGGCGAGCATCTGGCCGTCTTCACCGAGCAGGGGAGCGCTGTCGGGGTGAACATAGATCGGGACGTTCGGGTATTTCGCGCGGAACTGGCCGAGGCCGCCGACGTGATCGAAGTGGCCGTGGGTGATGAGGACCATGGCCGGCAGGCTTTCCTCGATGCGGTCGCGCCACAGATCGACGATATCGTAGGTCGGGTCGACGATGGCCCACGCGCCGGTGGCGCGGTCGATCAAACGGTATGACATGGTCATTAGCGGCCCGCCTGGGCGGCCTTCGACGTTGAGCGACGGTTCGGACATAAAATCCTCCACATGAGATTTTAACAGGAGGCAACGGAGGCAACGGAGAAAATACAATACAAAGATTTTGTCGCAGAGATGCAGAGTTGGGCAGAGAACGCAGAGAAGATATTCTCTGTTCTCTCCGTTATCTCCTGTTCAATATTCTTTCAATTTCTCGTTTGTCCTTGTCCAAACACGATGAATTTTTGCGTCGTCAGTTCCTTGAGGCCCATGGGGCCTCTCGCGTGGAGCTTGTCGGTCGAGATGCCGATCTCGCAGCCCATGCCGAACTCGCCGCCGTCGCTGAAGCGGGTCGAGGCGTTGACGAACACGCACGCCGAGTCGACGCCGGCCAGGAACTTCATCGCCTCGGTGTAGCTCTCGGTCACGATCGACTCGGTGTGGTGCGAGCTGTGCGCGTTGATGAAGTCGATCGCGGCCTCGGTCGAGTCGATCACGCCGGCCGTCATGATCATGCCGAGGTATTCGGTGTCCCAGTCCTCGGCGCCGGCGGGCTCGAGTTTGAGGTCGGGCAGGAGGCGGCGGACGGCGTCGTCGGCGCGGATCTCGACGCCTTTTTCAACGAGCGCGCGAACGACGTCGCGGCCGAACGTCGCGGCGATGTCCTTGTGCAGCAGGAGCGACTCGGCGGCGTTGCAGACGCCGGTGCGCTGCGTCTTGGAGTTGATCGCGATCGTTCTGGCCATTTCCGGAGCCGCCGCGGCGTCGATGTAGACGAAGCAGTTGCCGTCGAGGTGCTTGATGACCGGGATGGTGGAGTTTTCCATGACGGCCTTGATGAGGCCCTTGCCGCCGCGCGGGATGATCAGGTCGACGCAGTCGTTGCGGGTGAGGAGCTCGTTGACCGCGGCGTGATCGGTGATCGGGATGAGCTGGACCGCGCCCTGGGGGAGGCCGGCTTCTTGCGCCGCCTCGTCCATCAGGCGCGCCAGAAACTTGTTGGAGTGGATCGCTTCCTTGCCGCCGCGCAGGATGACGGCGTTGCCGGACTTGAGGCACAGCGCGCCGGCATCGGCGGTGACGTTGGGGCGCGACTCGTAGATCATGCCGATGACGCCGATCGGGACGCGCATCCGGCCGATGCGCAGGCCGTTGGGGCGGGTCTTCATGTCGGTGATCTCGCCGACGGGGTCCTCGAGCGCGGAGACTTCTTCAAGGGCGGCGGCCATGCCTTCGATGCGCTTGTCGGTGAGCTCCAGGCGGTCGAGCATCGCGGAGGAAAGCCCGGCGGCGCGGCCGGCTTCGAGATCGCGGGCGTTTTCTTTTTTGATCTCGTCGGCGTTGGCGCGGAACGAGGCGGCCATGGCCAGCAGGGCGGCGTTTTTGGTGGTGGCCGGGCAGGTGGCCATCACCCGGCTGGCCGCGCGGGCGCGGCGGACGATGCCGTCGATGAGGGTTTTGATGTCTGCTGCGTTCTGTTGGGTGATAGCCATGGCCCGGCTCCTGTGCAAAGTCTCCATCCGATCTTAAACGCGATGACTTCGGAAACAAAGCGTCATTTTACTTAAAATTCGGTAGCGGCGGCCGTCACCGAATGAAAAGCCCTTGATGTTGTCTGCGATGCTTATTGGTAGGAGAGCCAGGCGCCGGGCAAAACATCATTCTTGATCACACTGGAATACCACGCGTCGTTTCGGCAACTGCTGGCGTCCCTGCCGCTTATAATCCACATTTTATTGTCGAAAACGACGCCTGCGACTGAAAGGCGTTTGCTATAGTCCGCGTGGGCCGTAGCCTGGATCCAATCGGAGCCGTCGATCGTATACCAGACATCATTCGAATAATAGTCGACCATTCCCGTCGTATTGCCCACGCCGCCGATGGCCCACAGCTTGTTATCAAAGACACACGATGTGACCACGGCCCGGGCTGAAAAGATATGCGTGGGGTTTGTCTTGGTCCAGGTCTTCCCATCGGGCGAATTCCAGACTTCGTCCGTAAAATTGTAGAAACCCGCGCTTCCGACGCAGCCTCCGATCAGCCACAGCTTGTTGTTGAACGCGATGCACGTCGAACTGTTCAGCGCCGTGAAGGCCGGCGCATCCTGTTCCAAGGTCCACGATGTGCCGTTCGTCGACGAATACACTTTGTTCAATTTTGAATCCTGGGTTCCGCCGACGAGCCATATTTTGTTCTTGAACACAGTCGCAAACTTCCAATTCCGATTCTGGAGCACGCTGCAGTTCGCCGTCAGGCATGTCCATTCTTTTCCGTCGGGTGAGGACCATACATCATGGTAATCTTCTTGCATTTCATTATTGCCGCCCATCAGATAGATTTTATTGCTGAAGACCAAACAAACATGGCCCCGCCGGGCGGTGAATGGTTTTGTCACCATCACCTGTGTCCAGTCCTTCCCGTTCGTCGAGGTCCAGACATCGTTGAAGTCGCTGGTCGGGGTGCCGCCGCCGATGAGAAACATTTTGTTTTGAAAGGAAACGACCTGGGCACAGTATCGGCCGGGGAATGCTGCGCCGGCGGTCGCCTGGGTCCAATTGGCGCCCGTGATTGCGGCGTGAATGTGTGCAGGGAGGCAGAATTGGATGAACCCGATTGTCCACACCGCCAGGCGCATTGAAGAGTTCTTCATGGCAAACTCCACGAATATGGTAAACGCGGTGTTATGACAACTGCGAAATTATGAAATATAACTTATTTTACGGTCAAGATAATTGGATGGGCTCTTCTCGTGAAAAAAACCGACAATTCCCTTGCCTGTGATTCTTGGCATTTGCTACAAAGGAACGCTTGTGTGCCCATGCGGCGCACGGATTACACACGCCCTGGCAAGGCCGCCGGGGTGCCCCTTTCGGGGTTAAGGCGGCCAATAACGGCCTGGGGCGGCGGGCAAACCCAAAGGAGAGAACGGATTATGCTCGGACAAGTCACAATGAAGCAGCTCCTGGAAGCGGGCGTCCATTTCGGCCATCAGAGCCGGCGCTGGAACCCGAAGATGAAGAAGTACATCTACACGGAGCGCAACGGCATCTACATTATCGACCTCAAGAAGACGCTGCGGATGATCCGCGAGGCGTATAATTTCACGCGCGATGAAGTCGCGGGCGGCGGCCGCGGGCTGTTCGTCGGCACCAAGAAGCAGGCCAAGGACGCCATCGAGCGCTGGGCGCACTTCGCGGGCGCGCACTACGTCAACAACCGCTGGCTGGGCGGCACGCTGACCAACTTCGGGACGATCCGCAAGTCGATCAACCGGATGATCGAGCTGCAGGAACTGGTCGGCAGCGGCGCCATCGAGCGCTACAGCAAGAAGGAACAGAGCCAGCTGCTGCGCGAGAAGGCCAGCCTCGAAAAGAACCTCCAGGGCATCCGCAACATGACCCAGATGCCGACGTTCATGTTCGTCATCGACCCGAGCAAAGAGGCGATCGCCGTCCAGGAAGCCAAGAAGATGGGCGTGCCGGTGGTCGCCGTCGTCGACACCAACTGCGACCCCGACCCGATCGACTACGTGATCCCGGGCAACGACGACGCGATCCGCTCGATCAACCTCGCGTGCGAGAAGATCGGCGAGGCGGTCGTCGAGGGGCTCATGAAGCGCGTCGAGCAGGGGTTCGAGTCGCCGGACGTCCTGCCGGAAGTCGCGCGCCAGCTGCTTGCGGCCCGCGAAGCCGGCCAGGTCGAGGAAGCCCCGGCCGAGGAAGAGGTCGAGTACGAATCGGCCGAGACCCCGACCGAGGGCGAAGACGAAGCCGAAGAGTAAGCGGATTGCGGAATTCGGATTGGGGATTGCGGAATAATCCCGTTTCGTGATTCGAGCGCGGGGCGTTTTCGATGATCGATGACGATTACGATTACGACGCACGAGCACGAGCACGAAAATTGAAAAATAACCCAGGAGACGGAATACAGTGGCAGAGATTACCGCTTCAATGGTCAAGGAACTGCGCGAGAAGACGGGCGCGGGGATGATGGAATGCAAGAAGGCGCTTGTCGCGACGAATGGCGACCTGGAGGCCGCGGTCGACGAGCTGCGCAAGAGCGGCCAGGCGATCGCCCTGAAGAAGGGGGCGCGCGCGATGAAGGAAGGGCGGATCTTCGCCCAGGTCGCCGACGGCGCCGGCGTGATGGTCGAGCTCAACTGCGAGACCGACTTCGTCGCCCGCAACGAGGAATTCGTGAGCCTGGGCACCAAGCTGTCGGCGATGGTCTGCGGCGGCTCGGTCGACAGCGTCGAGGCGCTCACCAACGCGAAGCTCGACGACGGCCGCACGGTCGCCGAGACGCTGACGGCGGCCATCGCCAAGGTCGGCGAGAACCACGCCATCAGCCGGTTCGTCCGCATCGAGTCGGCGGGGACGACGCCGGGCGCCATCGCCGCCTACGTGCATCCTCCGGGCAAGCTCGGCGTGCTGATCCAGCTCGAGGCCGACAGCGCCGACGCCCTGAAGAGCGAAGCCGTCCAGCAGCTCGGCCGCGACCTGGCCATGCAGGTCGCCGCCGCGGCCCCGGTCTGCATCGACCGCGCCTCGGTCCCGGCCGACGTGCTCGCCCGCGAAAAGGCGATCTACACCGACCAGGTCAAGATGGAAGGCAAGCCCGAGAAGATCTGGGACAAGATCGTCGAGGGCAAGATGGTCAAGTTCTACAAGCAGTCGTGCCTGCTCGAGCAGGAATTCGTGAAGGACCCGGACATGAACATCCAGCAGCTGCTGGACAAGGTCGGCAAGGAAGCCGGCTCGAAGGTCCGCGTGGCGCGGTTCGAGCGCTACGAAGTCGGCGGCGGCGCCGAAAAAGCGGCCGAGTAACAGCCGCAGCACGTTCGACGAAAATCGCCGGGGGCAACAGCTTCCCGGCGATTTTCTGTTTTGCCGAATTCGAGTGCCGTGTCCCGGAAAGAGCATTCAATCATGGACGGCTAAAGCCGCGGAACGAGAAGCCGGCTCAAGCCGGCTCGAAGTGTGATCAAAAGCCTTGAACCACCGGCTGAAGCCGGTGGCAACCGCCTCGGCCCGCTCAAGCGGGCTTTTTTTCTTACTGCTTGCGATGGGCTCGAGAAAAGGACCCAAAGGACCAAAAGGACCCAAGGAAATAGAGAAGAAACCCATCAAATTGACGCGGTCGCCTTACTCGAGGTGGTGTTGGTTCGATTACGATTACGACGCACGACGCACGAACAAAAAAACTTTCGTCACGCGCTCTCACTTAGTACATCCAGATTCTTCCGCCGGCGGGCAGGCGGGCGCCGGTTTGGGGCGTGAGCTGTTCGTGGCCGAAGATCCAGCGGCGCTGGGGGCGCATGAGGTAGAGGCGGAGAGCCTCGCCGAGGCTGGATGCCGGGCGCGTCGCCGGCTCGCAGCCCAGGATTTCGCGCCAGGCCGCCGGCCAGCAGCCCGGGCGGATGTGGATCGGGTCGATCCCATACCACTCGTCCCTGGGAATGACCAGGCGAACGCCGCGGACGAACGCCAGGTTGATGAGGGCGTTGTCGACCTCCGCGGCCAGTTCGACCGCCTGCTCCAGTCTCATCTTCGAGAACGGGAACAGGATCGACCGGAACAGGACGTACCGCGACTTCGAGAGCGAACGGATGCTGACGAGCGGGAGGGCGGTCAGCGTGATGTCGGGCGTGTGTTCCTGCAGGCGGACGACGCACTCGTCGGCGCGGGAGAGGATCTGGGCGGGCGAATAGCCGAACATGACGTCGTTGCCGATGTCGGTGACGACGGCCCGGGTCGGAACCCTCGGCATGGAATCCAGCCGCTCCCAGAGGCCGCAATCGAGGATGCCGGGCAGAGACCGGAAGTGGACGCGGCTCGCGCCGCAGAACGAGCGGCCAAGCCCCTGCGCGGTGACGATTTCAACGTCCTGCCCCCACGCGGCGCGCGCCGTGGCGACGAACATGTGAAAGCCGCGGGTCAGGTTGCTCGCCCCGATCGCGATGACGCGGGTTGCCGCCGGGTCTGCCGGTTGAGTCATGCATGGATCATACCACACGGCAGGCATGCCGCAATTGCTGTTGAAACAAACATCGCGCTGGGTTAATAAGGGTTCGTCAATTACAAGCCGCGAGACTGCCCGAAGGAGCTTCCCATGGATTCCGGTCATGAAGGCGATAACCAGTTGCAGCCGATTCAGCCGCCGGGCGGGCCGGGCGACTGCGCCATCTGCCATCGCCCGATCGCGGACGATTACTTCATGCTGAACAGCGAGCCGTGGTGCGCTTCCTGTCATGCCAAGGAAGGAACCATCAAGCCCAAGTTGACGTTCGGGACGTTTATGCGGGGCGTCGTTTTCGGGGTCGGGGCCGCGATTCTCGGCGGAGGGTTGTGGGCGCTGACGGCCATCATCACCGGCTACGAGCTGGGGCTGGTCGCCATCGTTGTCGGGCTCATCGTGGGTTACGGCATCCGGCTCGGTGGGCGCAACATGGGCGGGCGCGCGTTTCAATTCCTGGCGCTGATCATGACGTTTTATACGCTGGCGTACGCCAATATACCGATCATCATCCACGTCATGATGAAAGACCCGGAAATCAGCCAGCAGGTCTCCGGGTGGTTCAAGGAAGAGAACAAAAAGATCGAACAGGTCCGCGCGCGGGCCAAGGTCGCGGCGGAAAACGAGTCGGACACAACAACGCTTGAGGCGGTTGCGGCGGCCGCGCGGAGCGATCAATCCAGCAGCGCAACATTGGCCATGGCCGACGAGGACGAGTCGACCAGCGCCGCGGTGGAAGCCGCGGCGGCCGGCGCGGCGAGCGGCGAAGACGAGGCCACGGCTCCCCGCAAGAGAATGGGATTCGCCAAGGCGCTCGTGATTTTGATCCTCCTGCTGGTCGCGCTGGTGACGATCGGCCCGCCGGCAATCTACGTCATGCTGATCATCGGTTCGCCGATGTCGGCCGTGTTCCTGGCGATCGCGCTCTGGGAGGCGTGGCGGATCAACCGGCGCGAGGATCGGGTTTTCGCCGGGCCGTTCAGGAAGGAAGCGATCGAGTTCGACCGGGTCGATTCGGTGGCTCCATGATCGCATGCCCGGAGTGCGCGGCCGAACTGGACGAGGGCGCTCTGGCCTGCCCGCATTGCGGCGCCCTGGCCTGGCGCGACCGGTTGCGCGCGTTGCATCGCGAAAGCGCCGAGGCCGAGGCGGCCGGCGACTACAAACGCTCGCTGGAGGGTCTGCACGCCTGCCTCGAACTGCTGCCGGCGGAGAGCCGTCAGCACGCCCAGATCGAGCGCGAAATCGCGCGCCTCGCTTACCTGGACGCCAAGCACCCGGCGCCGCCGGCCGGGATGCTCGTTCAGCCCGAGGCCGATCGCGACCGGGAGTCGGCGGCGGGGAATGTCTTTGCGGCGCTGCGGCTGGCGTTCGTGGGGCTCCTCAAGCCGCGGACGCTCGGCTCGCTCGCCCTGTGGACCGTCTGCCTCGGCTTCATGATGGGCTGGATGGAGGCGTTCCTGTTCGGGCTGCTCATCTACGTCCACGAGATGGGCCACCTGATCGCGATCGAATATTACGGCTACCAGTTCGCCTGGCCGGTGTTCGTGCCGTTCCTGGGGGCGTTCGTGCTGCATGGCAAGACGGCGCAGCGGCCGGTCGAAAACGCGGCGATCGCGTTTGCCGGGCCGCTGGCGGGGTCGATGGCGAGCTTTGCGCTCGTGGGGTTGGACGCGGCCGTCGGCTTGCCGGAATTGATCCGGAATCTTGCCTACATCAACCTGCTGATCAATTTCCTGAACCTGATGCCTTACTGGATGCTCGACGGGTCGCGGCTCGCGGGGAGCATCAGCCGGGGCGGGATTGTGGCGACGGCCGGGGCCTTGTGCGCGGCGGCGGCGCTGGGGTGGAACGGCTACGCGCTCATTATGGCATTGGGGTGGATCGGAGGGATAGCGATCCACTGGGGGAGCGCGGGCAAGGTGAGCCGCGCCGCGGACGTGCCCCGACTGAAGCTTCGTGCGATGGAAGGGGCCGTGGTGGCCGTGTTGATCGTCTCGGCCCTGTTGCTCGAGGGTTTGCGGAGAGGGTGAAACCCCGCCCCCCCATGCCCATCCGAAGGAGTTTCTCGATGGATTCAGGCCGCGAAGGCGAAATTCGGTTTCAATCATGCGCGAGCGCCACCCGGACGCATACGGCCTGGATGGTGTTCATGTTCGTCGCCGGCTGCGGCATGCTGGCGATCGGGTTTTCGGCCAAAGATCCGGAGTGGGTTCTGAGAACGCTCCTGAGTCTGCTGAGCGCGATCTTTTTCCTGATCGGGATCCTGCTCTACCGGGAGCGCGCCAACGGCAAAAAGGTGTGGGCGGTCGGCGCGGAAGGGCTGCGCGAGCTGAGCGGGACGGGGCAGGGGATCCGGTGGGCCGACGTGGCCGATATCGAAATCGAGGCCACGATCTCGTCCGACAACACGATCCGGCTGATTGACCACAATGGGCGCAAGGCGGTCGTCATCGGCTGCGACGATTTCCCGGACGGCGGGCGCGGGCTTGTCGACGCGTTGCAGATGAAACTGGGCCGGATCTTCGAGCGGCAAGCCCGCCGCTATCTTGACGGCGAAAAGAAGTGGCGCGTGGGCGCCGTGAACGAAGCGCTGCGGATCGGGGGCGGGAACGTTTATGTGCGGAACCCGAAGAAAAACGTCATCCCACTGGGCGATATCCGGAAAGTGGAGTGGCTTCCCCGCGCGATCTCGGGAGCACGGCAGGGGGGGTGGGTGCTGATTTACGGGCCCGATTGGCGGCTCGAATTGCCCCAGAACATCGAGGGGATGCAGTTTTTCCTGTATTGCCTGAAATACATGTGCGGGCTCGGCGGGCGGGTGAACCCGGCCCTGCCGGCCGGGATGCGCGACAGGATCGACGAGACGCGCAAAAAACAGGGCGCCCTCTCGAAGTGGCACACCATCGGGGGCGTTTTGATCCTGATGCCGGTGCTGGTCTTCATCGTCAACAGACACGAGCTCGCCGATGCCGAGGCCATCAAAAAGTCCGGGACGCCCGCGATGGCCACGATCATCGAAGTCAGTGAAAACTCCGTCGTCCTTGTTTACCAGGACCGCAACGGGGCGGACCAGAAAGTCACGGCCCAGGCGCACCGAAGCTTTACGGGGACCCATCGGCCCGGCGCCATCATCCCGATCCGGATCCACCCGACGAAACAGCGCATGATCGGTTTCCGGGGAAAATCCGAATGGACCCGCAAATCGTTCGCGAGTTTCATCGCGATCAGCGTTGCCGGCGTGTGCATCGGCGCCGGGGTGCTCGTCCGGGCGCGGATGCGCGGGCGACAATACGAGGCCGAGCTGGCCGGGCTCGAGCTCGCGTCCATGCCGGGGGGCGGCGAAGATCAGGCAATCGAATCGTCGATTGATTAGGAGCATGTTGTACGATAGGCTCATGGGTGATTTTGATCAAGGGAGACAGCATGAGCGCACAAGCACGTTCCAGGTCCGCCGCCGCGAAATTGCCCAAATACAAGCGGATTTTGCTGAAAATCAGCGGCGAATTCCTGCGCGGGGACTCCCAGCAGTCGGTGATCGACCACGCGATCATGGACCGGCTCTGCGGCGAGATCCGCGAGATGACCCGACTCGGCGTGCAGATCGGGATCGTGATCGGCGCCGGCAACATCGTGCGCGGCTCCGAGGTCAAGGACATGAACCGCGCCGCCGCCGACTACATCGGCATGGTCGGCACGATGATCAACTGCCTGACGATGCAGGGGCACCTGGAGCGGGTCGGCGTCGACACGCGCGTGCTGTCGGCGATCGAGATGCGCGAGGTCGCCGAGCCCTACATCCGCCGCCGCGCCGTCCGGCACCTGCAAAAGGGGCGCGTCGTGATCTTCGCGTGCGGCACCGGCAACCCGTATTTCACGACCGACACGGCGGCCGCCCTGCGCGCCAACGAAATCGACGCCGACATCCTGATGAAGGCCACCAAGGTCGACGGCGTGTATTCGGACGACCCGATGAAGAACCCCAAGGCGAAAATGTACAAGAAACTGAGCTACCAGGAAGTCGTCAGCCAGAACCTGAGGGTCATGGACACGTCGGCCGTCTCGCTGTGCCGCGACAACAACCTGCCGATCCTGGTCTTCAACCTCGACCGCAAGGGGAACGTGCGCAAGGCGGTGATGGGCGAGTCGATCGGGACGCTGGTCAATTGAGTCTGGATTGAACCGCAGAGACGCAGAGACGCAGAGAACGCCGAGAAATTCAAATCATCAGCATTTCTTGTGGTTGTAGCCGCGGTCGCCGTAGGGCTGGAGCTTCTCGAGCCATTGCTTTTCGAGAGCGGCCAGGTCCGCTCGGTAGTCGTACTGCGGGTCGTCGTTGGGCTTTAATTCCTCGAGGATTTCAAAGACGAACGCGTCGGGGCCGGCCTCGTCCCAGTCTTTCTTGATCTCGCGATTGTTGGCGAAACTGCCGTCGCGGCGCTCGAACTCGAACCGGTTGCGGCGGCCGTCCAGGTTCAGGTTGCTCCCGACCAGGACCCTGCCGTTGGCCGTGTTCCGGATCTGATAGACGCCCATCGGGCGAAGCGTGTTTTTGTAATTGAATATGGCTTCTTTCTTGTTCATGGCGAAAGCTCCTGAACGAATCTAGTGATGTGTAACGGGAAAGCCAAGCAAAAGGATCGTTGGTGGATATTTCGCCCCACGGCGTAGCCCGTCATGCGATGTCGCGGGCGCCCCTCCGGGGCGCACCATTATCATGCATTCTTACCCCCGGCGGCGCTTCGCTTCGCCGGGGGCTACTCGCGGCGGCCCCGCTGGGGCCAAAAATATGGGGAACGGCAAGTGATGAGTCGTGGGGTTAGGAGGACAGGTGTTTAGCTAGCGAGTGCTTTTAGGGATGCCGAATCGCCGGGGGCGTGCTGCATGATCAAATTGATGAGAGATGGCGATGGGTTTCGGGGTGCTTGACGGGAAGCAAGCTTCCCTGGGTTTAAAGCGCAGGCAAGCCTGCGCAATCCTCATGTTACCACTGGACGATTTTGTGTTTTTGGTGTTTTTTAGTAGTGGGTCCGCGATGACCTACAGCCAGATCATGGGCAGGGCGACTCCGATGGCCACTTCAGCAAAAAAAACGGTCGCGAAGAAAGCAGAGCCGAAGACGAAACGCGCTCCGAAATCGAAGGCGCCGGCGACGGTCGACGCGTGCCGCCGCCAGATCGATCAGATCGACACCGAGATGATCTCGATCCTGGACCGGCGCGCGGGGCTCGCCCGCCGGATCGGCGAGATCAAGCGCGCCAGCGGCAAGGTCAGCTTCGACGCCGGCCGGCACCTCGAAAAGCTCAACGCCATCGCCAAGCGCGGCTCGGGGGTGTTCCCGATCGAGGGGCTGCGCCTGGTGTTCGGCGAGATCATGTCGGCCTGCCTGGCGCTGCAGGGGCCGCAGCAGATCGCCTACCTGGGGCCCGAGGCGACGTTCAGCCACATCGCGGCGGTGCGCGCATTCGGCCGCTCGATCGAATACCGGCCGTACGGCTCGATCCACGACATCTTCGAGGCGGTCGAGAAGAACTGGGTCAACTTCGGGATCGTGCCGATCGAGAACTCGACCGGCGGCGTGATCCACACGACGCTCGACGAGCTCATGACGTCGCCGCTGTCGATCTGCGCCGAGATCCACATCGCCGTGCACCATCACCTGATGGCCAAGGGCAAGCTGGAAGACGTCAAGAAGGTCTGCACGCACCCGCAGATCCTGAGCCAGTGCCGCAACTGGCTGCGGGCGCACCTGCCCAACGCGATGCAGATCGAAACGAGCAGCTCGGGCGAGGGGGCCAAGATGGCCCTCAAGGACAAGTCGATCGCGTCGATCGGGCCGGAGCTGGCGTCGAAGATCCACGGCCTGCCGATCGTCGTGAGCCGGATCGAGGACGTGAAGGAAAACATCACGCGGTTCCTGATCATCGGCCACCAGTCGCCGGGGCCGTCGGGCAACGACAAGACGTCGATCATGTTCTGCATCAAGGATGAACCCGGCGCGCTGAAACAGTTATTGGCGCCGTTCAGCGACCGCGGCATCAACCTGACCAAGATCGAGTCGCGGCCGTCGCGGCGGCGGGCGTGGGACTACAACTTCTTCGTCGACATGCACGGCCACATGACCGAGCCCAAGATCGTCGAGGCGCTCGAGGCGATGCGCCCGTATGTGACGTATCTGCGCGTCCTGGGCTCGTACCCGGTCGACAATTTCATCGCGGGTTGAGGAGTCCGGCGTGCCCACCGATACCGTAGCGTTCACGATCGACCTGTTCGGCAAGCACCTGTCGCTGACGTGGTGGATTATTTTCGGCCTGGCCGGCGGCAACGCCCTGTTTTCCAGCCGCGTGATCCTTCAGTGGTGGGCCAGCGAGCGGGCCGGCCGGACGGTCGTGCCGGTCTCGTTCTGGTGGATCAGCGTCGTGGCCACGGCGGTGCATTTCATCTACGCCTGCCACATCCGCGAGATCCCGTTCATGATCATGCTGTCGGTGACGCTGGTCCCCTACGTCCGCAACCTGTCGATCCATTACCGGCCGAACCGGCCGCCGCTGCCGATGATCCCGATGCTCGTCGTCTCGGTCGTCCTGACGCTGATCCCGACGTTCTTCTTCGGCTACAAGAACCGCGATCACCTCGACGGCTGGATCGTGCTGGGGCTCGTCGGCACGTTCATCTATTCGAGCCGGTTCTTCGTGTCGTGGATCGAGAGCGAGCGCAACCGGCAGGCGACGCTGTCGCTCAAGTTCTGGTGGATCAGCCTGATCGGCTCGCTCTTGATGCTGGCCTACGCGCTGATCCGCCACAACCTGGTCTTTATTCTCGCCTTCCTGTTCAACGGCATCCCGTTCGTGCGCAACATCATGCTGACCGGCCGGCAGAACAAGGCCGCGGCGGTCGCGAGCGAATGCGGCGGTTGATTGCCGGTCGAATGGAACGCGGATGACGCGGATCGGGCGGATTCGCACGGATCATGTTTGAACCGCCAAGACGCCATGATCGCCAAGACCTGAAAAATATCATTAGAGCCAAAAAATCGAGCGGCGCCGCACCAACAGGAACATTGTTCCGGAACAGCGACGGCGTCATTGTACATTTACGTACACCCCCGTATATATTGATTAAAATCCTATAAAAATATAATGAAAGCCTTGAAATGTTTGGCTATATAATGAGCCTTGTGCATCGGAAAATAAACAGTCTCGAAGCTGGTTGGATTACTGCAATCAAAAACAAAAAGCGAGGGTGGGAACCATGAGCCGCTGCCTTCATTCGCTGCGTTTGCGACTGAGCGTGTGGGCGCTCGCGCTCGCCATGATGCCCATGCTGGCGTCGGCCGGCACCGGGGTCTACGGCAAGGTCGTCGGCGCGACAAGCCAGGCGCCGATCGCGGGGGCGCACGTCCTGTGCGCGCAGCTCGATACCTCGGTCACGGTCGTGCGGACGCAACTGACGGGCGCACTCGGCGGGTTCGAGTTCAACTCGCTGGCCGCGGGCAAGTGGCTGGTCGTGGTGTCCGCCAACGGCTACCAGACGGCCTACCAGGGCTGCGTCGTCGCGGCCGGCGCGATGAAGAGCCTGCAGTTCGCGCTCAAGACGCAGGCCGAGACGCAGGCCGGCGTGATCGAAGGCAGCGTCACAAACGGCTCGACGGGGGCGCCCATCCCGGGCGCGACGGTCTACTACCAGCTTCAGCCGACGTCCGGCACGGCGGTGATCGCCATCATCCAGCACGTCATGACCGACGCCGGCGGCCATTACCGGATCGCGGGGCTGCACCCGGGCGCATACGCGCTGACGGCGTGCGCCGCCGGGTTTGCGAGCGCGCACCGGACGGTCGAGGTCGCGGCGGGCGCGGTCACGCAGGCCAGTTTCAGGCTCGAGCCCACCGTGACGCCGCTGCCGGGGGCGATCGCCGGCCGCGTGATCGACGCCAAGACGAGCGAGCCGCTTGTCGGGGCGCGGGTGTATTACGGGCCGCTGTATTCGGCGACCGCCGAGTACAAGTGGTTCAACACGGACGGGACGCCGCTTCGCCCGTACGTGGTCACCGACTCGACCGGCCGGTTCGCGATCGAAAGCCTCGCCCCCGGCCTCTATTACCTGCTCGCCATGAAGGACGGCTACGGGCGCCAGCAGATCCAGGTGACCGTGGTTGCCGGCCAGACGAGGGAAGTGAAAATCAGGCTCCTGCCGGCGACCGTGTCGACGGGCGGCATCAAGGGAACGGTCCAGTCGACGACGGGCCTGCCGATCGCCGGGGCGACGGTTTATTACCAGCCGCACGGCATCGTCTATATCCAGCAACCGCGCGTCCTGACGGGCAGCGACGGCCGCTACACGATCCCGCCGATCCCGACCGGCGAGTGCCGCGTCTGGGTATTGGCCGAAGGATTCTATAGTCAAAGCCGGATAGTGGTCGTTGTGGCCGGCGCGACGGTCGAATTGAATTTCAGGCTGATGCCGAAGACGGCGTCGGTCGGGACGGTTACGGGCAGGGTGATCGACGCCAAGACCTCGGCCCCGCTGATCGGCGCGAAGATCCGGATCGTGCCGACGGTCCAGAACTCGACGGCGCCGATCTGCCTGGAGGGCCTCACATACACCAACGGCGAATACAAAATCCTGAACGTTCCGGCCGGGGGAGTGCTCGTCACGGCATGCCAGGCCGGCTACCTGACGCAGTCCAGGACGGCCACCGTCCCGGCGGCCGGCACCGTGGCGGTCAACTTCCGGCTGACGCCGATCGACTCGGTCAAGACCGGCAAGATCGTCGGGCAGGTGCTGGACGCGGCCAATGAAAAGCCGATCGCGGGGGCGGTCGTGCGGCTTATCCCGGCCGACGCGATCATCTTCGACCTGATGCGCTCGGCGGGGCTGCCGCGCGAGACCCTGACCGACGCCAACGGCCAGTATGGGTTCGAGCGCGTGCCGGCCGGCTCGTACCAGGTCGTGGCGGGCCGGACCGGATACAAGCAGGCGAGCAAGCCGGCTGAGGTCGTCGCGGACTCGACGACGGAGGTCAACTTCCTGCTCGAGGCCGTGCCGGCGATCGAGTACGGCAAGCTGTACGGGCGCGTCGTCGACGCCGTCACCAGCACGCCGATCGCCGCGGCCTGGGTCGCGATCCAGATGGACGTGACCGATCCGCTGGCGTCGACGCCGACGTGCATGAAGGCCTTTACGAACACGTCCGGCTACTTCACGATCGAGCGGGTCCCCGTGGGCACGGGGACCGTTTACGCCGCGAAGAAGGGCTACATGCCCGCCAGCCAGGCCGTTGAGATCACCAAGGGGCAGACGGCGATCGTCGGCTTCGGGCTCCAGCCGGTCACGAGCAAGGGCGTCCTCGAGGGGAACGTCACCGACACGAGCACGGGGCTGGCGCTGGCCGGGATCAACGTGATCGTCCCGCTCCTCGACCAGCCGCACATGGCCAACGCCAACACGGCCTACCGGGCCGTCACCAACACGGCCGGCCATTACCGGATCGAGGGGGTGCCGGCCGGCCTGCGCAAGGCGGTGGCGTTCAGCCGCGAATACGTCCCCGGCTCCGGGACGGTGACGGTCGTCGCCGGCCAGACGGCGCAGCTCGATTTCGCGCTGACGCGCCGGACCTCCGACACGCTCCAGACCGTGACGGTCAAGGTGGTCAACGCGGCCGGCGCGGCGCTGCCCGGCGTGCGCCTGAGCGTGCCGGTGTGCGACGTCGTCGAGCCGTTCACCGAGTGGGACCTGTTCCAGACGGCGACGTCGGGGGCGGGGACGGCCACGCTGGGCGGCGTGCCGACAGGGCTGTTCTTCGCGGTCGGGGCGCTGGCCAACTACCAGCCGGCGTTCGTGCTGCTGCCGGACAAATACGAGGCGGTCGGCGGCGTGAGCTCGATGACGATGACCATGAGCCCGCTCTCGGGGGGCAACTCGGCCACCGACTGGGCGAGCTACCAATAAACATTGAAAGCATCGGACGGGAAGCCGCGGGTTGGACGCCGACCCGCGGCTTTTTTTTTGCGGTCCGCGGCGCCTTGGGGGGTGCAGTTCGCAAGTGCGCGGATGCGCGGGCGTGTGGTAGCTATAGTGTGAAAGGAAACGAATCCGACATGAAACGAATGAGCGCGGCCCTGGTTGTTTTGCTGCTGATGGCGGTTTCGCGCGTGGCGTGGGCGGATTTGGCGGCGCTGCTGCCGGACAACACGATTGTCGTCGTGCGCGCGCCGAGCATGCCGGAGCTGATCCGGGCATACGATCGGTCCCCGATGGGCGCGATGCTGCGCGATCCGGCCGCGAAACGGCTGCTCGAGCCGGTGAAAAAGGAGTGGGCCGGGGCCCAGGGCCGGGCGGTGGCGCGAAAGAGCGTTTCGGGGGCGGAATGGCGCGGGTTTGCGACGGGTGACGCGATGCTCGCGGCGATCGCCGCGCCGGGGAGCTCGAAAAAGGGCGTTCAATGGGTGCTGCTGGCCGAGCATGGCGCGGGGGCCGGCGTGATGGATGCGCTCCGGGCCGGGCCCAAACCGGCGAGGGGGCGGATCGAGAAAAAAGAGGAGCCGGCCGGCGCGCTGACCTACACGCGACTGCGATTCGTGCGCGAGGTCGAGGCGAAAATCCCCGGCGGCCCGCAGGGCGGGCCGACCGCGCTCAAGCAGGTCAGCGACGAGTACGACGAGTACGTCGACGGGTCGGTCGTGGTGTTCGCGCCGGCGGAGGGCGGGGCCGTCCGGGGCGTCGTCGAGCGGCTGGGCCGGATCCGCGCGGGCGAACAACTGACCCCCCCGGCGTTGATCGCGGCGGCGCGGACGGGTCAGGTCCAGGTGTTCGTCGACATCGGCCGGCTGTCGGGGCTGTTCGATCGGCATGAAAAAATCAAGCCGGTGGAGGCGCTGGTGTTCGATCCGCGCGCGCTGGGGCTGGGCGGGATGAAGGCCGCCGCGGCCGTCGACCTGCGCCCGGACGGCGTGAACGTCGACATCGCGATCGACGCCCCCGCGCGGCGGACCGGCCTGGCCAAGATCCTGTTCTTGCAAAACACGCTGACCACCGGGACGGCCGGCATCGTTCCCGCGAACACGATCGCCTACGGCGCGCTCGGCTACCCGCTCGCGCAGGGGTGGCGGGCCTTCAACGAACTTTTGGCCGGGGCGTCGCCGGCCACGGCCGTGACGCTCGCCTCGCAGATCGAGGCGATCCGGCAGGCGACGGGGCACGACCTGAACGCTGACCTGTTCGGCAATCTCGGCGACGTGTTTTCGAGGTTCATCGCGGGCGAGGGGGGCGGCAAGACGATCGCCGAGCGGAGCACCTACCTCGTGCGGGTCCGGGACGAGGCGGTGTTCCGCGGCGCGCTGGAGGCGCTCCTGGCGCACCTCTCGCAGGGCATGGGGATGTACCAGATCGTCCGGGATGAGTATCTTGGGCATGCCGTGTGGGGGCTGCGGCCGGGCCGGCCCGGCGTGGTCACGCGGACCGAGCCGGTGTTCTGGATCTCGATCAGCAACGGGTGGGGCGTCGTCGGGACGCGCGCCGAGGCCGTGCGCGCGACGCTGCGCCACATCGAACGGAAGACGCCGGCCGGCTCGCTTGCCGACAGCGGCGAATTCCGGGCGGCGATGGCCGCGCTGCCGGCCGTGCGCCAGGGCGAGTGGTATGTTAATCTGGGCGCGTCGTCGCCGCTAATCACGATGGCGCCGCCGATCAAGACGCTGGCCGGCAGGATCAAGGTCGCCCCGTTCATCCCGGGCGAGGAGGCCGGGTTCGGCCCGTTGTGGAGCCGGTATTTCGGGCCGGCCGGCGCGGCGCGAATCGTCGACGGCAACCGCATGCGCATCGAGGTCAGATGCAAAGGGAAATGATGAATGATGAATGATGAATGATGAGTGATGAGTGATGAGAATACGATGAAAATTGCGCCTAAACAGAAATCCAGTTCGATTGTGAGCAATTGGCCGGTGGGAAAGATCGCCGTGCCGGTCCTGCTCGTCGTCGCGGCGATCGTGATCTACCTGCCGGCGATGGGCGGGAGCTTCCTGTGGGACGACGAAATCTCAATCATCAAAAATGATCTGCTGCGGCAGGCCGATGGGCTGTGGCTGTTCTGGACGACCATCGGCACGGTCCCGCTCGAGGAACATTACTGGCCGATCACCTACAGCGCCCTGTGGCTGGAGTGGCGCCTGTGGGGGGAGGCGGCGGTCGGGTTTCATGCCGTCAACGTCATCCTTCACGCCATCGTCGGCATCCAGATCTGGCGGCTGATGCGGCGGCTCGGCTTGCCGGGGGCGTGGCTGGCGGCGGCGCTGTTCGTGGCGCACCCCGTCAACGTCGAGGCGGTGGCGTGGGTCATCAGCATCAAGGGGTTGCTCGCGGCGCTGTTCTTTTTGCTGTGCATCGAGTTCTACATGAACCACGAGGAGCGCGGCGGGCGCACATGGATGATCCTGGCCGCGACGGCCGCGGCCGCGGCGATGCTGTCGAAATCCTCGCCGGTGATGCTCCCGGTCGCGCTGGGGATCCTGGCCTGGTACCGGCGCGGCCGGCTCGAAAAGAACGACTGGGCGGGGGTCGCGCTGATCGCCGAGGTGGTGATCGTGCTGGCGTTCGTCGACCTGTGGGTCGTGCGGCAGGTGCTCAAGGACGCGCCCCCGGCGGCGATCCCGCCGCTTGCCGACCGGCTCGCGCAGGCCGGCTGGACGTTCTGGCTCTACGTCGAAAAGCTGCTTTGGCCCTTGAACCTGAGCCCGTTCTACCCGCCGCTGCGCGTGAGCGCCGCGCGCGTTGCCGACTGGATCCCGCTGGCGGCGATTCTTCCCGTGACCGCCGGGCTGTGGCTCGCGCGGCGGCGGATCGGGCGCGGCCCGGTCGCGTGCTGGGTTTATTACGGCGTGATGCTGGGGCCGATCCTGGGAATCGTCTACTTCAGCTTCCTGAGGCTTTCGCCGGCGGGGGACCGCTACCAGTATCTCGCGATGATCGCGCCGGTCGCCGGGGCGGGGGCTCTGGCGGGGGCGTGGATCGAGCGCGGCGCGGGGCGGGCGCGAATCGCGCGCGCCGCGCCCGCGGTCGCCGTCCTCGCCGCCCTGGCCTCTCTGACGTTCAGGCAGGCCGGGATTTACCGCGACCAGGAGACGCTGTTCCGGCACGCGGTCGCGGTCGCGCCCGATTCGGCCGAGGCCCAATACGACCTGGCGACGACGTTGCTGCGGACGAATCCGGCCGAGGCGGAGAAGTATTACGCCGAGACGGTCCGGCTCAAGCCGGACCACTGGGCGGCGGTCTGCAACCTCGGCATCCTTCAGCTTTCGCAGGACCGGTTCGCGGACGCGGCCAGGACCTATCAGCAGGCGCTCGACCGCGGCTGCCCCGATACGGGCGTTTTTCAGAATTACGCCTGGATCCTGGCGGCCTCGCCCGAGCCGGGGGTGAGGAAGCCGCAACAGGCGCTCGAGCTCGCCAACCGGGTGATGCAGGAGCCGCGCGCGAAGACCGACCCGGAGGTTTACAGCCTCCTGGCCGCCGCGCAGGCGGCCAACGGGCGGTTCGACGAGGCGTTGGACATGGCCCGGCAGGGACGGCAAATCGCCCTGGAGACGCGCCAGTACGATTCGATCCGGAAGCTGGTCGAGATGATCGGCCTGTTCATGGACCGCCAGCCGTACGTGCTGCCGCGCGAGTCGGTGCTGTGAGGGTTTCGTTTTCGAATTGTCGGGGCCCGGCGGGCGGGTTAGGATGGCCGAGGGCGTTTGGCCCGCAGGGAGAGCCGCGGTTTTGGTGACGCACAAGGGAAGTTCGCGAAAGCGCCAGGGGCGCCGGGCCGGGCCGGCCGAGGAGGCGGCCGCGCCGGGGGCGCAACGGCTCGACGCGGCCGCGCCGTGCGCGCTGTGCATCCTCGCCATCCTTGTTTTCTACCCCGTCATGAAATGCCTGTTCGTGTGGGACGACGTCGTCGCCGTGCTCGACAACATCCTGCTGCGCACGCCCGGGGGGGCGTGGAAGATCTGGACGACGATCGGCACGATCCCCGCCGAAAAGCATTACTGGCCGATCACGTACACGCTCCTTTGGGCGCAGTGGCAGTTGTGGGGGAATGCGCCGGAGGGCTACCACATCGTCAGCGTGGCGCTCAACGCGGCCGTCGCGCTCCAGGTCTGGCGGCTGATGCGGCGGCTGGGGTTGCCGGGCGCCTTCCTGGCGGCGGCCGTGTTCGCGGTGCACCCGGTGCACGTCGAGGTGGTGGCCTGGGTGATCAGCCAGAAGGACCTGCTCGCGACGCTGTTTTTCCTGATCGCGGTCGAGATGCACGCCAACCATGACGAGCGCGGCGGGTGGAAATGGCTGGCGCTCGCGGCCGGCGCGGCGATCGCGGCGATGCTGAGCAAATCCTCGCCGGTCGTGCTGCCGGCGGCGCTAGCGATCTGGGCGTGGTACCGCCACGGCCGCATCGATCGGCGCAACGGGATCGGGATCGCGGTCATCGGCGCGGTCATGCTGATCATGGCCGTGGCCGACATGGGGGTCGGCGCGGCCCTGGCCAAGGCCGAACTGGCCACGCCGCCCCTAGCCGAGCGGATTGCGGCGTCGGGTTGGAATTTCTGGCGCTACGCGCTGAAGCTCGTCTGCCCGCTGTGGCTCAGCCCGGTTTATCCGCGGGTGGCGGTGGATCCGGGAAACATGCTGCACTGGCTGCCGCTGGCGTCGATCGCGGCGGTGACGGCGGGGCTGTGGGCGGCGCGGCGGCGGATCGGGCGCGGACCGCTGGCGTGCTGGCTGTTTTACGGCGTGGCGCTGGGGCCGATCCTGGGGATCATCCACTTCAAGTTCCTCGAGATTTCGCAGGTCGCCGACCGCTACCAGTACATGGCCAGCCTCGGGCCGGTCGCCGGCGCCAGCGTCTTGATCGCGGCCTGGTCGCGCAGGTTGAGCCGCGCGCAGGCCGCGTGGCTGTATGCGGCGGCCGGGGCGGTCGTGCTGCTGTTCTCGGGGCTGAGCTGGCGGCAGGCGGCCATTTTCCGCAGCCAGAGGACGCTGTTCGCGCACGCGATCACAATCGCCCCCGATTCGCCGTACGTGTTGTGGTACCTCGGCACCGAGGAACTCAACGACGGCAAGAACGAACTGGCCGAGCGGATGTTCGTCAAGGCGGTGAAGATCAAGCCCGACCTGTGGGGCGCGGTATCGAATTACGGCGTGTCGCTCATTCGCCAGAACCGGATCCGCGAGGCCGCGAGCGTGCTGCGGCGCGCCGTCGACCAGGGGAGCGTCGAGTCGGGCGTGCTGAGCAACCTGGCGTGGCTGATGGCGTCGCAGGCCGACCCGCAGGTGCGCAACCCGGCCATGGCGCTGAAGCTGGCCACGCAGCTGGTGGAGAACGCCCAGATCGTGACGCCGGCGTATTTGAACACGCTGGCGGCGGCGTACGCGGCCAACGGCCGGTTCGCCGACGCGGTCGTCAACCTGCGCAAGGCGATCAGCCTGGCGCGCGATTACAACGAGCACAAGTACGCGGACAACCTCGAGAAGCTGATTCTGCCGGCATACGAGAGCGGCCGTCCGATGCGCTTGAAATCCTTTCAGCAAGACGGGGGCAACCGGCGGTGAAGGACAAACGCTCCACACGCGGGCGAGCGGCCCGAAAAGAGGCGGGCCGGCGCCGGCGCGACGCCGCGGCTTCGGCCGCCGCGCCCCGCATGCGGCCGGCCGACCTGCTCGCCCCCGTTCTGCTCCTCGTTTTGACCTTCATCATCTACTGGCCGGCGCTGGCGGGCGAGTTCCTGTGGGACGACACCAGCTCGATCCTGGAGAATCCGCTCATGCGCCAGGAGGGGGGATTGCGCCTGATCTGGACGACGGTCGGGTCCATTCCGCAGGAAAGCCACTACTGGCCGGTGACCTACACGGCGCTGTGGCTGCAGTTCCGGCTGTGGGGCGCGTCGCCGGTCGGCTACCACGTGGTGAACCTGCTGATTTATGCCGCGATCGCCGTTCAAATCCTGCGCCTCATGCGGCGGCTCGGCCTGCCGGGCGCCTGGCTGGGCGCGCTCCTGTTCCTGCTCCATCCGGTGCATGTGGAGACGGTCGCGTGGATCATCGGGATCAAGGATCTGCTGGCGACGGCGCTGGGGCTGCTCGCGGCCGGATTTTTTCTAAACCATCTCGAGCGCGGCGGCTGGAAGTGGCTCGCGTGGTCGTGCGTTGCCGCCGCCGCGGCGGTCCTGAGCAAAACCACGCCGGTCGCGCTGCCGCTGGTCCTGGCCATCGTCCTCTGGCACCGGGACGGCCGGATCGGGCGCCGGGGGTGGGGAGCGCTTGCGGCGCTGGCGGCGGTTGCGTGGTCGATCGCCGCCGGCGACATGATCGTCGCCAAGCGCCTGGCCAACCCGCTCCAGGAAGTCACGCCGTTGGCCGATCGCCTCGTTCAGGCGGGATGGGCATTCTGGCTCTACGTGCTCAAGCTGGCGTGGCCGGCCGGGCTCAGCCCGTTTTACCCGATCCGGGACTTGAGCCCGGCGCGGCCGCTCGATTGGCTCCCGCTCGCCGCCGCGGCGGCCGCCGCGGCACTGGCCTGGCTGATGCGGGGGCGGCTCGGCCGCGGGCCGGTGGCGAGCTGGCTGTTTTACTGCGTGTGCCTGGCCCCGGTCGTGGGGGTGATCTTCATCGATTTCCTGCTGCTGACGCCGGCCGCGGACCGCTATCAATTCATGGCGAGCATCGGGCCGATCGCGGGGATCGCGGCGCTGGCGGGCGGGGCGGTTCAGAAGCAGCGGCTGAAATGGATGTATGCGCCGGTCGCGCTGGTTCTGATCGCGCTGGCCGCGCTGAGCTGGCGGCAGGCCGGCTATTATCAGGACATGGAGAAGCTGTTCGTCCATGCGCAGAAGATCGCGCCCGACTCGTCGGAGGTCTGCTCCACCCTCGGCTACGTCTATTCCAGGCAAGGCCGCTACGACGAGGCCGAGGAGCTTCTGCGCAAGGCGGTCCGGATCAGGCCCAAGGACTGGAACGCCGTGTGTCACCTCGGCACGCTGATGGCGAATCAGAACCGGATCCGCAACGCGGTGACGATTTATACCGAGGCGGTCAATGCCGGCTGCAACAATGCGGACGTGCTGGCGAACCTGGCATGGCTGCTGGCGACGACGCCGGATCCAAACATATACAATCCCGCGCGCGCGCTGGAACTGGCCAAAATGAGCCTCGGCGGATCCAACGCCGTCAGCCCGACATACCTGAACGCGCTGGCGGCGGCGCAGATGGCGACCGGCCAGACGGCCGAGGGACTCGGCACCGCCCGGCAGGCGCTGCAACTGGCCCGCGATACCCACTCGCTCAAGCTCGCCGCATTCATCGAAAAGCTGATCCCGCTCTACGAGCAGGGGCAGCCGTGCATCATGCGGGTCAGGGATGAATCGAGGTAGGGTTCAGGGACGCAAAGGACTCAAAGGACGAAAAAAAACAGCCCCGGAATCCGGGGCGTTTTAATGCTACTCCGCCGCTCCGTATGATCGGCTTTCTTTTTGTGCTGAAGGCGCAAGATCAAAAAGCCTGGGGCGGAGCGAAGCGCGGCCCTGGGTCACGAACTGCACCCAACCGGGGCTCTGAAGGAGCGAGAGAAATCGGTTTCTCCCGCGCCTTCAGCGCTCCGAATTTTAATGTCACGCAACCTGGGGCTGCGCTTCGCTCCGCCCCAGGCTTTATTCTTTCGCGCTTTCAGCGCGTGGGATCAGTTGCATTCCAAAACATACGACATATGGCAGAGTAGTATTATCGCGGTTGACAAAAGTCATGCGGCAATACGGCGTGTTCCTATAGGCCGCCGCGGGATGAGTGGCGATGAGACGCGCTTTCAGCGCTTGGTTCATGCCGTCGCCGACCTGGGGCTGCGCTTCGCTGCGCCAGGCTGGTATGACTGCGCGCCTTTGGCGCTTTGACCGGTCGGCCGGCAAGCCGAGCACGACGGACGAGGAAAACATCGATTTTCGATTACGATTACGATTACGACGCACGACGCACGAGCACGAACACGACGGACGACGGACGAGGAAAACATCGATTACGATTACGATTACGAGCACGAGCACGACGGACGACGGACGAAAACGACGGACGAGGAAAATATGGATTTTCGATTACGATTACGACGCACGACGCACGAACGGATTAGTTTCGTCAAGCACGACAAAGGTTTGCGAGAGATGCGGATTGAATATCAATCTCATCTCTCATCTTTGATTCAGGCCCGATCAGCTCGTGCCGACGATTGGGGATTTGCGGCGCTGGCGCTGGATGCCGCGGTAGGCTTCGCGGACGTAGGCGTGGATGTCGCTCGAGGTGCGCAGCGAGTAGATCTCTTCCGTGATCCGGCGGGCGTCGGCCAGGCGGATGCCGCGGATGAGGCGCTTGATCTCGGGGATCGCCAGGGCGCCCATCGACAGCTCGTTGATGCCGAGGCCGACCAGCAGGAGCGCGCAGAGCGGGTTGGCGGCGACTTCGCCGCACAGGCCGACCCAGATCCCCTCGCGGTGGGCGGCGTCGATCGTCGTGCGGATCAGGCGCAGGATCGCCGGGTGGAACGGGTCGTAGAGCGAGGCGACCTGCTCGTTGCCGCGGTCGACGGCCAGGGTGTACTGGATCAGGTCGTTGGTGCCGATCGAGAAGAAATCGACCTCGCGGGCGAGGGTGTCGGCGCAGACGGCGGCCGACGGGATCTCGATCATGATGCCGATCTGGATGTCCTCGTCGAACGGGAGGCCCTCGCGGCGCAGGTCCTCGCAAATCTCCTCGAGGATCGCCTTGGCCTGCATGACCTCGCGCACGCTGGAGATCATCGGGAACATGATGCGCGCCCGGCCGTAGGCCGAGGCCCGCAGCAGCGCGCGGATCTGCGTCTTGAAGACGCCGGGGTGGGCGAGGCACAGCCGGATGGCGCGCAGGCCCATGAACGGGTTGACCTCGCGCGTCGGCGCCAGGTTGGTGGAGAGCTTGTCGCCGCCCAGGTCGATCGTGCGGAAGATGACCGGGTGGGGGGAGACCGATTCGACGACCTTGCGGTAGACCGAGAACAGGTCCTCCTCGGTGGGCAGGCCGGCGCGATCCATGTACTGGAACTCGGTGCGGAACAGGCCGACCCCCTCGGCGCCGTGGGCGAGGACGTGCGGGATCTCGATGGGGAGCTCGACGTTGGCGGAAAGCTCGACGCGGAAGCCGTCGACCGTCTCGGCCGGCAGGGTGCGCAGCTTCTGCAGCTCGCGCTCGTAGACGAGGTGGCGGCGGCGGCGCGACTTGGCGCGCGCCAGCTCGCGGGAGTCGGGATCGACGATGATCTGGCCCTCGTAGCCGTCGATGATCGCCAGCTGGCCCTGGCGCGCCTCGTGCAGCACGCGCCCGAGGCCGACGACGGCCGGGATTTCGAGCGCCTTGGCCAGGATCGCCGAGTGCGACGTCGGGCCGCCGAGCTCGGTGGCGAAGCCCTTGACGTGCTGGTGATCCATCTGCGCCGTGTCCGAGGGGCTCATGTCCGAGGCCAGGACGATGACGTCTTCTGTGAACTGAAGGGTCTTGAGCTCGGGGTCGGAGCTGGCCAGCAGCTGGCTGACGCGCTTGCCGAGGTCCATGATGTCGACCTTGCGGCCGGCGATGTAGGAGTCGGTGGTCAGCGAGGCGAACTGGTCGGCGAACTGCTGGATGACGGACATGAACGCCATGGCGGCGTTCTGCTGCTGCTCCTCGATGCGCTCGTTGGTGCGCGAGAGGAGGAGGGGGTCGTCGAGCAGCATGAGCTGCGGGTCAAAAATGGAGGCGTGGGCCTCGTCGAGGCTCTGCAGGACCTTCTGGCGCAGCTCGAGGAGGCTTTCGCGGGCCTTGCCGAGGGCGTCGGCCAAGCGGGACTTTTCCAGCTCGATCTCGTCGCGGCGGATGAAGCGGCGCGAAATCGTCGTCTGGGCGGGGTCGTAAATGTAGAGCTTGCCGATTTGAATCCCGGGCGAGACCGGGATGCCGTGCCATGCGTTGGTGGTGGACGGTTCGCCTGTCATGCGGGTATGCCCGGCATCGGTGCCCGTGGGTGACAGGAGCGTGAGCGGGCGGATGTGATCCTGGGCGCCAAAATCAAGTCTCTCCGAATCCGCTTTCGACCATGGCGACCAGAGAAGACACCGCGTCGGCGGACCCGTCGCCGCGGGCCTCGATCAAAATCTCGCTGCCCTGCTCGGCGGCCAGCATGATCACGCCCATGATGCTCTTGGCGTTGATCGTCTGGCCGTTCTTGGTCAGCGTAACCTCGCACTGCTCAAATTTGCTTGCGAGTTTGACTAATTGCGATGCCGGCCGCAAATGCAATCCAAGACCGTTGCAAATGACAACCCTGGCGCAGTGACCGCAATCCGTATTCTGGACCTTCGAAAGCGTCATGGCCCTGTTTCTACTCCTGCCGGTCACAGCGGGGAGTTAAATCCCCACTGAATCCCCTGATGCTAAATCTTCTTACAGCTTTTGGCGAAGGTTTTTTCGCCCGGCCCCTCCCGTGCCGGTTGAACAAACCGGACCAAAGGACACCTTAGTATAACCATAGCTGATGTGCCACGCGTGTCAACCTCGTTTTTTGGTCCGCAAGGGGCTGGATTTCCACATAAATCCCGAAAATATCCGAAAATCCTTAATTCTGCGTGGAGTTTAAAAACCGTTCCCTTATTTTGCCCCGTGTTTTCAAGGCGGTCCGGGCGCCCCCTTAAGATACGTATCGGATTTGAAAGGCCGTTTTCCTGCTTAAATTTATTGTCGAGGATAAATTGGGCGGGCGGTGGTATAAGCGAGGGGGCGGCCTGAGGCCGATACCAGTCGGGGGAAGAGCGGGAAACATGGGAATCACGAGATGGGCGGTCGCGCTGGTTTTCATCCTTTGGGCGCAGGCGGCGGGGGCGGGGTTTGATGCCGGCCGGGCGGCCGAATCGATCCGGAAACAGTGCGGGTTCGGGCCGCGCGTGCCGGGAACGGCCGCGCACGAGGCGTGCCGCCGGTGGATCGGCGACCAGTTGCGCGGACTCGGCCTCACCGTCAGGGAGCAGGCGTTCGAAACGACGCTGCCGCTGACCGGCAAGACGGCCCGGTGCGTGAACATCTGGGGGGTGCCGGCCGCCGACGGCCCGACCAGCCCGGCGCTGATCATCAGCGCGCATTGGGATACGCGGCCCTATGCCGACCGCGACCCGTCGGGAGGCAATCCGCCGATGCTCGGGGCCAACGACGGGGCGGCCGGGGTGGCCATGGCGCTGGAGCTGTACCGGGCGCTCGGCGACTCGCCGCTGAAGAATCACGTGGCGCTGGCGTTCTGGGACGCCGAGGACGCCGGCAAGTCCGGCCCGGGTTTGGACGCCACCTGGGCGCTCGGCGCGCGTTACGGCGCGGCGCACAAGCCCGGCTGGATCGGCCGGGTCCGCGTGGGGATCAATCTCGACATGCCGGCCGGAGCCGACCTGGTCCTCTGCCGCGACCAATACTCGACGGACGCGGCGGGGTGGGCCATGGCCGAGATCTGGCAGATCGGCCGGGACCTGGCGCCGAGCCGTTTCAGCGACGAAGTCATCCGCATGACCGACGACCACCGGCCGTGGATCGACGCCGGCGTCCCGTTCATCGACCTGGTCGGCTGGCCGTACGCCTACTGGCACACCGCCGGCGACACGCCGGAGCGCTGCGATGCCCAGGCGATGCACGCGCTGGCCGAGGTGCTGGAACAATTCGTCAGGAACGGGAGCTGGAAATAACTGCGCAATACGGATTGGAGTTTTTAAACTCCGCAATCCGAAATCCGAAATCCGCAATTCAATTGTTCTTGCTTTCGGAGGCTGATTGACAAACAACAGAAGGGATGACGGCCGGAGCCGTCCGATGAAACCGATTGGAAAGACCCCGCGACCCATGATGCCGCTTCGCAAAACCGCCGCCTTGACCCTCCTGATC
Organism: Candidatus Sumerlaeia bacterium; assembly: GCA_039683515.1. Lineage (GTDB taxonomy): Bacteria > Sumerlaeota > Sumerlaeia > MVZB01 > MVZB01 > JAJFUE01. The sequence goes on from JBDKRG010000004.1 coordinate 168,972, forward strand.
CTGATGGCCGCGATCGCCTCGAGCTGCGCCGGCCCGCGCACCAAGTGGTTCGTCCAGCAACCGCCCGAGCCGCTGCCGGCCGGCGCGCGCGTCGACGTCTACGTCGGCATGATCGACCCGCCCTACCAGCCCATCGCGATCATCGAGACCCGGCCGCAGGCCTACGCGGCCGATCCGGCCCGCAACGAGCAGATCAAGCAGGCCCAGTACGAGGAACTCTGCGCCAGGGCGCGCGGCGTGGGCGCCAACGCGATCCAGAACGTCCAGATCCTCGCGCAGCACGTCAAGGGGATGACCCCCGACGAGCGCACGCCGTTCAAGTCGTGGCAGCAGGGGCGTTACAACCGATACTTCATGCGCGGGATGGCGATCAAGGCCCCCGAGCGGCAGGGGCAGACCCTCTCCGACGCCGAGCCGGTCGAGGGCTGGGCGGTGTCGAAGCTGCCGGTTCCGCCGCCGCTGAAATAATTTCCGGGAAACTTCCCGGAAGCGTTTGATGGTTCGTCTGATTCATATGAACGAAATGGCCGCGACCCTTCAGCAGCACGACCGGTTGAGCTTTACCGAGCGCTCCGGCGGGTGGGTTCTGGCCGTCTGCCTGCATATCATCCTGTTCGCCGGCCTGGTCATCATCAAGCCCCCCGTCCCGTCGGCGTCGACGTCGCCGCCGGAGACGATCCAGATCACGTTCGCCGCGGAGGCGCCCGAGCCCGCCGCCGATCCCGTCCCGCAAGTCGCCGGCCAGAAAAACGCGACAGAACCCGCGGCCTCGACGCCGGCGGCCGTTGCCGCGCCGGCGGAGGCCGCCAGGCCGCAATACGAGCCGGCCACGACGCTGGGCTCGGAGGCGGGGAACGCGGACTCGGGCCCGGAGAGCGGGGAGGCGAAGGCGGACGCGCGGGAGGCCGCGGCCGACGCCGAGGTCGAGCAGTTCCTTTCGAAGAATTACATGCCGGCCGCCGAGCCGGCCGCGACGGCCGAGCCGGTCGCCGGGTCGGTCCCGGCGACGACCAGCGATCCGAACGTCCCCGCGGCCGGCACCGGCGAATCGGCGGAGACGGCCCGCCTCGTCGGGACGCTTCGCGAGCGCAGCGAGGAAATGAACCGCCAGAACGAAGCGGCCCGCCAGCAGGGCTCGGCGGAAGTCGCCGCGCGGATCATGCAGGCCCACGCCGTGCAGACCGCCGACAAGACGCTGTTCGCGGCCAACCCGATGCATACCGGCGTCGTCCGCTCGATCGAGACCTCGGACGTGCCGAACCAGGTCGCCGATGAAGTGCTGGTGCGCTGGGGATTCCGGACACAGCTCATGCAGCTCGGGGCGAACCAGCACATGCGGGGCGGTTACCTGAGCAACGCCGACACCGCCGCGGGCAACTTCGTCAACGCCACCGAGCAGGCGGGCGTCTACCGCGTTCTCATGTTCAGCGACAACACCGTCCGCCGGCTGATCCGGCTCGAGGACGACGAGATGCGCCGGCGCAACCATGACCCGGCCAAGTTCCACATCAAGGCCGTGACGTTCGGGATCGTCCCGACCGGCTCCGGTTACGACCTGGCCGTGACGAAGATGGAAGTCGAGCCGATCAAGGCGGCGCCCGAGCCGGCCTCGCGGACCGACGGGGCGGTCAGAAGGGTGCAATGAGGGATCGAGTGACGAATTCGAATTTCGATTACGATTACGATTACGAGCACGACGCACGAGCACGATTGAAAAACACACGGAGACCTAAAAGGGGTGAATTGGAATGTTCGAGAATTTACCGGATTTCCTGAATAACACGCTGCTGCAGCGCTACGTGGTCGAGGGCGGGCCGGTCATGGTCCTGCTGGTGCCGCTGTCGCTGATCATGCTCGGGGCGATCCTGCAGGCCATGATCCGGCTGCGGGATGCGCGCGTGCTGCCGGCCGGCCTCATGAAGCGGGCGCGCCAGCTGACGCCCGCCGGACGCATCGGGTTCATCAAGTCGCTCGCCGACGACCCGAGCCCGCTCGGCCAGGTCGTGTGGCTGACGCTCAAGGACCGGCTGCACAGCCCCGAGCCCCCCGATTGGGACGAGATTTCGCCGATCCTCGCCAACGCGACCGGCGACGTCGCCGACGAGATGTACGACAGCGTCGGCCTGCTCGAGACGATCTACACGGTCGGCCCGCTGCTGGGCCTGCTCGGCACCATCCTCGGCATGAAGCACACCTTTTACCGGTTCGCGATGAGCGGCGCCGACCAGACGGTCAGCCACCTTTCGGTGGGCATCCAGCAGGCGCTCGTCACGACGGTCTGGGGGCTTGCGGTCGCGATCCCGTCCTACATCGGGGCGCATGTGTTCCACTCGTGGATCCGCAGGCACGAGCGGGTGAACCTGCCGATGCAGGCGATGGAACTGATCGAAACGATTTACTCGGCGACGGCGGCCGAGCAGGTCACGGCGGCCGAGCAGGCCGTGGAGGCGGCCCAATGAGAGCCGCAAGGCCCAGCATCCCAACCCGTCCGCGGCGCCGGCGCAAGCTGACGCCGGGGATCAACCTGACGCCCATGCTCGACATCGTCTTCAACCTGCTGTTTTTCTTCGTGATGACGACCGAGATCCGGCAGGGGGCGACGCAGCTCCAGGTGCGCCTGCCCGAGGCGTCGTCGGCCTCCAAGGTCGCGCCGGTCCCGGTGCCGACGCTGACGCTGGACGCGCAGGGGCGTATTTTTTACGAGAGCCAGCCGGTCGGCGACGCCGAGCTGGAGCTGGTCCTGCGCGGCGTCGCCCAGAAGGGCGGCCATGAGGTGCGGCTGCGCGGCGACGAGACCGTCGACCTGGGCCGGGCGGTCAAGGTGATGGACCTGTGCCGCAAGACGGGGCTGAACATGAGCCTGATGACGCAGGCGCCGGGGGATAGAATGAAATGATGAATGATGAATGATGAGTGATGAATGATGAAGAAAATCCAAAACTCAGAGTGAATCTGTCATCGCTCATCTCCTGGTTCGTCGGATGGGGCGGATGGGTCGGATGTGAGAGCCGTTTTTTCGGGAAATAACCGGGCCTAACCTTTCTTATCTCATTGACACGCCTAACCTTTTTTCTGAGAATGAATCTCCCCATGGGTGGGCGTGGCTGAACCGTGCGCCGGGGCGGCTTCGCCCGGGGATTCAAACAGAGCAAAACACGAGGTACATCACCGCATGGCGGATCATGGAAATACCGCAAACGAGCCCAAGTCGCTTCATTGGACTTCGAATCAGGAACAGCACGAAGCTTCGACCAGTGGCGCGATGGGCGGCCCGTCGATGTTCGACGAGACCGACGACGATTACATGGAGCCGGGCGAGACGGCCGCCGCGCCTGACGCGATGGACGCCATGATCGATCAGTACCTGGACAAGATGGCCCCCGAGGTCAACATGGGGCAGCTCCTGAGCGTCCCGGTCGTGGCCGTCAAGAGCGACGGCGTGCTGGTCGACGTCGGCGACAAGAGCGAAGGCTTCGTCAGCATTCGCGAGTTCCCGATGGTCGGCGACAAGCCGCAGGTCAAGCCCGGCGACGTCATCGACGTCATCGTCAAGGGCCCTGACCCCGAGACCGGCCTCATCAACCTGTCGCACCGCGAGGCGCGCCGCCGCAAGGCGTGGATCGCCGCCGAGGAATCGTTCAAGAACCATACGCCGATCCAGGGGATTGTGACGCGCACGGTCAAGGGCGGCCTGATCATGGACATCGGCACGACGGCGTTCCTGCCGGCCAGCCAGATCGACCTGCAGCGGGTCAACGACTTCGAGTCGTGGCTGGGCAAGGAGGTCGAGGGCTTCGTCATCGAGTTCGCCCCCGAGAAGCGCCGGATCATCGTGTCGCGCCGCCAGATGCTGGAGGGCCAGCTCGAGTCGAGGCGCCGCGAGACCCTTTCGGGCCTGACCCAGGGCCAGACGATCGAGGCCAAAGTCAAGCGCGTGGTCGAATTCGGCGCGTTCGTCGAGCTCGGCGCCGGGCTCGACGGCCTGGTCCCGCGCAGCGAAATCTCCTGGCAGCGCAACGCGCGGCCCGAGGATTACGTCAAGGCCGGCCAGACCGTCACCGCCAAGGTCATCGAAATCGACCAGGAGACCGGCAAGGTCACCCTGTCGCGCCGGCTCGCGCTGGCCAACCCGTGGGACACCGCCAGGGAAAAATACCCCGTCGGCTCGACCGTCAGCGGCGAAGTCGTTTCGCTGACCAGCTACGGCGCCTTCGTCCGCCTCGACGAGGGGCTCGACGGCATGATCCACATCTCGGACATGGCGTGGGACGCCGCCGGCAAGAAGCCGAGCGACTACGTCGCCGCCGGCCAGCAGCTCACGGCCACCGTCCTGAACATCGACACCGAAAACCGCCGCATTTCGCTCGGCATGAAGCAGCTGACGGCCGACCCGTGGGACGAGATCGAGCAGCGCTACCCGAAGGGCAAGACGATCAAGGGCGCCGTCACCGGCCTGACCAAGTACGGCGCTTTCGTCGAGCTCGAGCCCGGGATCGAGGGGATGATCCACGTCACCGACTTCTCGTGGGACAAGAAGATCCGCCAGCCCCGCGACGCCGTGAAAAAGGGCGACGAGGTCGAGGCGATGGTCCTCGAGATCGACCGCGAGCGCCGCCGCATCTCGCTCGGCGTCAAGCAGATGGCCGAAAACCCGCTCGACGTCTTCCTGGCCATGCACCGCGTCGGCGACACCGTCGAGGGCGAAGTCACCGGTGTGACCGAGTTCGGCGCGTTCGTGAAGCTGGCCGACAACATCGAAGGCTTCATGCACGTCTCGCAAATGGACCAGGAACGGGTCGACTCGCCGAAGGACGTCCTGAAGACCGGCGACAAGGTCGAGGCCAAGATCACCAAGATCGACCGCGACAGCAACAAGATCTCGCTCAGCCGCCGCCAGCTCCTCAAGGACCAGGAGAAGAAGACGATCTCGGCCTACATGAGCAAGAAGAACAAGGGGAGCCTGCTCAGCATGGGCGAGCTGCTCGAGGACATCCAGCTCGAGGACGTCCTGCCGGCCGCCAAGCCGGAGCCGCCCGCCGAAGAGCCGAAGCCGGAGCAGCCCTCCGAAGAGAAGCCGCTAGAGTAGATGGTTGTGGAGATGAGACATGAAAGATGAGAGATGAGAAAAAGGATGAATCCCGGGTCTCGTCTCTAGCTCAAGATAAAAACCGTCGCCCCGCTCGAGTGAATCGGGCGGGGCGGTTTTCTTGAGGGAATATAGGACGGATAGGACGGATGGGACGGATGGGACGGATGGGAAACGATGGCTGCGCCGATATGAAAATTGCGGACCAAAATTCGAAATGATCAAAGCCTGAAATCATCATGACGACCGCCGTTATTGAACTCCTCAAAGAGGACACCCTGAGCGTCACCTTTCCGTACGACGCGAAGACGGTCGGGCTCATCAAGATCCTCCGCGTGAGGCGTTGGAACGCCTCGCGTAAGCGGTGGGAAGTTCATCTATCGCATTTGCCCGAACTGCTGCGGATTTTCAAGCTGAGCGAGGAACAGGTTGACCCTGAAATCCTGAAAAAATACAGGGACGGCTGGACCGGGACGGGGCTGCGCGTGAAGCTCGGCCCGCTGCGCGGGAAGCTCTCCGGCCCGGGCGCGCCGATCGAGCGGATCGACGCCGCGACATCCTTCCCTGTCCCGGGTTTCAAGTTCTCGGAAAAATTCAAAACCGGCCAGTGGGACGGGCGCAAGCACCTGTTCGACGCGCGCGGGCTGACGTTCCCGGCCGGACTGTGGTCAAAAGTTCAAGCGCAGCTCGAAGCGGCGAAGGTAAGTTATGAAGTTGAAACGGAGCGCGCGCCGGAGGGCCGGTTTCGGCCGCTGTCGGCCGCGCCCGAAAACGTCCCGCTGCGGCCGTACCAGGAAACCGCGCTCGCGCAGGCGCTGGCCAACGGGTGCGGGATCATCCAGATGGCGACCGGCGGCGGCAAGACGATGCTCGCCGCGCACCTGATCCGCCGGCTCGACCGGCCGGCGCTGTTCTTCGTCCACACGCTCGACCTGCTTTACCAGACGGCTCGGGTGTTTGAGAGGGAACTCGGCCAGGAGATCGGGATCCTGGGCGACGGCCAGGCGACGCTTCGGCCGGTGACGGTCGCGACGATCCAGACGGTCGCCACCGCGTGCTCGGGGACGCGGCCGGCGCGCAAGCCCAAGCCCGATGACGAGGAAGAGCGCGAGGAGCGCCCCGTCCATTTCGACGAGGCGACCCGCCGCGAGGTGATCGATTACCTGGAGTCGGTCCCGGTCGTGATCTTCGACGAGTGCCACCACGTTCCGGCGGATACGTTTTACAAGATCGCGATGCGGACGGTCGGGGCCCGGTGGCGGTTCGGCCTCTCGGCGACGCCGTGGCGCGACGACGGGGCGGACCTGATGCTGGAGGCGGCGCTCGGCCCGTGCATCCACAAGACGGCGGCCTCGGACCTGATCGACGCGGGGTATCTGGTCAAGCCGCTCATCCAGATGCAGCCGGCGCCGCCCCTGGCGCTGCGGCGGCGCATGGAATACCACGACTTGTATCAGATGGCCATTGTGGAAAACCGGGAACGCAATCGAGTCATCGCGGCACGGGCGCGGCAGTGGGCGGCCGAGGGGTGCTCGGTGCTGATCCTGGTGGCGCAGGTCGCCCACGGCGAATTGTTGTCAAACCTGCTTCCGGAGGCGCGTTTTGCGTATGGGTCGCTCGACGCCGAGCTGCGGCGGCAGTATCTGGACGAACTGGAACGGAAATTGCAGCCCATCATGATCGCGACCACGCTTGCCGACGAAGGGCTCGATGTGCCCACGCTCGGCGGACTGATCCTGGCCGGCGGCGGCAAGAGCCAGACGCGGGCGTTTCAGAGGATCGGACGGGTCCTGCGGCCGGCAGACGGTAAAACCCAGGCGCGGGTGCTTGATTTTCTAGACGATGCGCCCTGGTTGCGCAATCATAGCCAGGCTCGTTTGGCACTGTATCGCCAGGAGCCTCGGTTCCAGATCCAAATGCTTCGGAGGGAAGCACCATGTCCGAGCGGATCCTGAATATCGTCAATGTGATTCTGTTATTGACCTGCGCGGTGTTTGTTTACTTCCTGGTCACCGCCAAATACGAGACCCCCAAGGAAATCATCGAAGTCGGCCGGATGCTCGACGCGGAGACCAGCTTCGTGGCGCGCGACGCCGCCCAGCCGCCGGTCGCCGCCGACAATCCGCTGAACGAAAGCATGTTCAATCCGCTTTATACGCCGACGCCGACGCCGACGCCGACGCCGACGCCCACGCCGCTTCCCCCCAACCTCGACCAGGCCGTCGTCGGCTGGAAAGTGGCGCAGATCAAGCCCAAGCAAAACACTGTCGTCTTCAACGACACGCGCAACAACGATGCCCAGATTATCCTGAAGGTCGGCGGCCCGCCCTACATCGGCGACGGGGCCAAGGACCTGACGGGCCGGCAGGTGCCGGTCACGCTCGACAAGATCGTCCTGGGGGCCGACGCGGCCGTCCATCTGAAGTTCGAAAGCCAAGTCGTCATTAAAAAGTTTTGACAATCCGTTAGCCGTGGGTTCCTTTAAAGCCTGCGGATTTTGCTCAACCTGAAGCGAGGTTCCCGAACGATGCGCGACCCACAATGCTGCTGCTGCAAACCGGCCCGGCTTCTGCGCCGGACACTGCCGCTCCTGCTGATGATCCTGGCCTCCGCGCCCGTTTCCGCCCAGGACAAGCCGATTCAGGCGGGCGGCGCCCAGCCCGAAGTCCTGATGGAGGCGGGAGCCGCCCCCGACAAGGTCGGCGCGACCGCCGCCGGCAAGAGCGAGGCGCTGCCGACCGCCGCTCCCGAGTCGCCGCGCGCGACGCTGATCGTCAGCGACTTCGACCTGGAGCGCGTCCTCGACAGCCTGCGCGAACAGACCGGCGTCAAGATCGAGGCCCGCGGCAAGTCCAACCAGGTCCGCATCCAGAAACTGCAGATCCAGGATTCCCCGCTCGAGGAGATCCTCGAACGCATCACCAAGCCGAACAACCTGGTGTGGGTGCGCCAATCGCCGTCGCTCTACCAGATCTATGACCAGGAAACCTACACCCAGGAAGTCGTGCGCAAACAGGCGATCCGCCACTCGTTCCAGCTCAGCTACATCAGCGCCACCGAGCTCGAGAACATCATCAAGCCGATCCTGACGCCCGACGTCGGCGTCTCGTCGGCCGACGCGCGCACCAACCGCCTGATCGTCACCGACCTGCCCGACAAGATCAACATCATCGAGAACATCAAGGCCGAGTTCGACGTCCAGCTCTACTCGATGGTCTTCGAGCTTCAGAACGCCGATCCCGACGAGCTGGCCTCGCGCCTCAAGGAGATCGCCTCGGAGTCGGCCGAGATCCAGGTCGACACGGTCAACCGGATCATCGTCGTCAAGGACACGTTCGAGCGCATCAAGCAGATGGAGCAGCTCGTGGCGCTCCTGGACCGCGACCAGGAAATCGTCTGCTACAACCTGAACAACCTCGGCCTGGACGGCGAGATCATCGAGGAGATCGTCAGCAAGTTCATCGAGCCGCTCATCACCAAGGACGCGGTGATGGACTTCCAGCAGAAGCTGGGCCGGCTGATCGTGCGCGACACCCATTCGGTGCAGCTCAAGATCCAGGACGTGCTCAAGTCGCTCGACACGCCGCGCAAGCAGGTCCTGATCGAGGGCGAGCTGCTGAGCGTCCAGATCACGGACACGCTCAACCTCGGCACGGAGTGGGAATTCGCGAACGATCTGCAGGCGGCCATCGACGACGACATCCCGGGGATCTCGGACGACCCCGACATCGTCAACAGCCGCGGCCTGCCGGTCGGCACGATCGGCTCGTCCGGCCTCTCGTTCCTCGACCTCGGCAAGAATTACCGCGTGGCGCTGACGGCCGCCCTGACCAACTCCGACACGCGCATCCTGCTGCGGCCGCGCCTGATCATCGCCAGCGGCGAGGAAGGGGTCGTCACCGACGGCCAGGACCAGCCGGTCCTGAACACGTATTACAACAACTACAACAACACGACGAACAACTACAGCTCCTCGTCGCAGTCGTTCGTCACCACCGGCCTGACGATCACGATCCGGCCCATGATCACCAACCGCGGGCTGATCGAAATGTACGTGTCGTTCGACAACAGCACGCCGATCATCGTCGCCGACATCGGCAACGGCATCCGCGGCGTCGGCTCCAACACCCAGCGCGCCGAGACCTACATGATCATGCCGAGCGGCCAGACGCGCGTCATCGGCGGGCTGATCAGCAACAACAAGACGCTGACCTCGTCGGGCGTCCCGGTCCTGTCCAGGATCCCCTACATGGGGTGGCTGTTCGGCAACCGCTCCAACGAGAACACGATGCGCAACCTGATGTTCTTCATCACCGCCACGACCATCCAGGAGGAGCCGACCAACAACGTGTTCGCCGAGCCGGTCAACCTGGCCGCCCGCGTGGCCATGGCCGAGACCTCGGAGAAGCCGGCGGCCCCCGCCGAAGTCCGCGAGATCCCGCCCGAGCTGATGCCCTACCTGAAGAGCATCCGGCCCGAGGCGATCCCCTTCCATGACGGCCTGACGACCGGCACGGCCCCGGCCGTGACGGACGAGACCAGCCCGACGCTCAGCCTGGGCGCCAAGCCGCTGACGAAGAGCCTGCTCACGTCCGAGCCCTACGTCGCCCCGGGGGCGACCGAAAGCCTCAAGGTCGGCGGCGCGGTCTCGACAAGCCGCGGGAGCCTGGGCCCCTCCGGGACGTTCGGCGGGACGAAGCGCGACGTGGTCGGCCGGAAGGCCACCGCGGCGGCGACGCCGGCGGCGGGAACGCCGACGGCCAAGGGGACGCCGGGGGCCACGGCGACGCCCTCGACGCGCGGCGGCCGCATGCGTCCGTCGACGCGCGGGACCCCGGTGCCGATGGCGACCCCGCGAGGCTACCAGGCCCCGGCCGCGACGCCGGCGGCCTCGACACCGGCGGCCCAGTCCACCCCGCAATAAAATTGCGGATTGCGGATTGCGGATTGCGGAATACGGGATAAAAACCCCGTATTCCGCATTTCCATATTGGACGCTTTGGCCGAGACCAGGGAGGGCTGGGGCGGGATCCGGGCGCCTTGGAGAAATGCTTCGTTCCGGATTATCTTTTTATTGATCACCGGCCCCCAGTCGTTTAGCCTGTTAGTCAGATACTCGGATAGACAGTCCGAGCAACCCGGCACATGAAAGGCGAGTACATCCATGTCCGGCCATTCAAAATGGGCCTCAATCAAGCATAAAAAAGCAGCCACGGACGCCAAGCGCGGCCGGATGTTCACGAAGCTGCTCAAGGAAATCGAAATCGCCGCCCGCATCGGCGGCGGCGACCCCGACGGCAACCCCCGGCTGCGATCGGCGATCCAGGCCGCCCGCGACGCCAGCATGCCCAACGACAACATCAACCGCGCCGTCAAGCGCGGCTCGGGCGAACTCGCCGGCGTGACCTATGAAGATTTCCTGATCGAGGGCTACGGCCAGAGCGGCGTCGCGATCCTCGTCGAGGGGACGACCGACAACAAGAACCGCACGATGCCCGAACTGCGCCATGTCTTCCAGAAATACGGCGGCACGATGGGCGCGATGGGCTCGGTCGCGTGGATGTTCAAGAAAAAGGGGACCATCATGGTTCCCGCCGCCGGGCTCGACGAGGACTCGGTGATGGAGATCGCCCTCGAGGCCGGCGCCGAGGATTTCGCGAGCGAGGAGGGCTACTTCCGGATCACGACCGACTCGGTCAGCATGGACAAGGTCCGCAAGGCGCTCGAGGACAAGAAGATCAAGGTCGAGGCGTCGACGCTCGAGAACATCCCCGACAACACCGTCAAGGTCGAAGGCGAAGCCGTTCCGAAGCTGCTCAAGCTGATCGAAATGATCGAGGAAAACGACGACGTCAAATCGGTCTCGGCCAACTATGACATTGACGATTCGCTGATCGAAAAGTATTCCGAGTGACCCTGCCGCCCGCCCAGGAGCCGCTGCGCGTCCTCGGCATCGACCCCGGCCTGGCCGACGTCGGCTGGGGGGCGGTCGAGACCCACGGCGGCCGCACGATGCTCCTGGGTTACGGCGTCATCCAAACGCATTCCAATCAGGAACTCGCCGCGCGCCTGGATTTCATCTACAGGCGCGTGGGCGAGCTGATTGACGAGCTCGATCCCTCCGTCGTCGCCATCGAAAACCTGTATTTCGCGAAGAACGCCAAGACGGCGATGGTCGTCGCGCACGGCCGCGCCGCCGCGATCATCGCCACCGCCGGCCACGGCATCCGGTTGTGCGAATACACCCCGCTCCAGATCAAGCAGGCCCTCACCGGCCACGGCCGCGCCGGCAAGGCGCAGGTGCAGTCGATGGTCCGCATCGTTCTGGGCCTGCCCGAAATCCCCCGGCCCGACCACGCCGCCGACGCCCTCGCCGCCGCCATGTGCCACATCCATTCGCTCTCGCTCGACGGCAAGGTCGTCAAGGCGCTGCGGCAGATCGGCGAGGGGAGCGGCGGCCCGCAGCAGGCCGCCAACAAGCTCCTCCTGGCCCAGATGCGCCGCCGCAAAAGATAAGGATTCACCTGGGAACGCCAATCTCCCGATTGGCAAAACTGCAAAGACGCCACTCGGGAGAGTTGCGTTCCCGGGATTGGCGGCTCACGGTTCGAACCGCCCTTGAACCGGCGGGTATATTTGGTTATCTTGCGAGAAGGTTGCCAGATAAGCGTCGGGGTCATGTTCATGAACATAAGGCTTCAATGGATCGGGTGCGTATTGCTCGCCGCGATGTGCGTCTCCGTCCGCGCGTCCGTCCCGTCCCCTTCCGGCATGAAGCTCCATGACTGGCGCCGGGAATCGGTTCCCCATGACATCGAACAATTGAGAAATGCCGAGGCAAGGATTCGATATAATGCGGCGGAGATGTTGGCCGAGGTTCCGGAAGAGGCTCAAGTCATTATTCCCAAGCTGACGGAACTTGCGCTCAGGGACCCCGACGTCCGCGTCCGAATCGTGGCGGTCTGGGCGCTGGGTCAATTGGGCGCGGAATGCAAGGACCGGGCTCTGGCCCAAAAAACCGCCGGTGCGATCACGGCGATCCTGGCGGATCCGGATCCCAAGTTGAGGGCGGCGGCGGCCGAAGCGCTCGCTGGATTCGGGCCGGCCGCGGGCGGGGCGGTTCCCGCCTTGACCCGCCTCCTTGAAAACGACGCGGACCCGGCGGTGCGCCGATCCGCGGCGCTTGCGCTCGGCCAGATCGGTCCCGGCGCCGCGTCGGCGCTGCCGGCGTTGCGCAAAGCATTGAACGCGTCCGATGTGTGGCTGCGGGCCAGTGCGGCGCGGGCGATCGGCGGGCTCGGCCGGGCCGGGCTGCCGGCGATGCCGGAATTGATCAAACTTGCCGAGCACAACCTTGACCTGTGCGCCGAGAGCGAAAAGAGACCCGAGCCCACACCCGATCCGAGGAATTACGGGCCATTCGTTTACCAAAGCGGCGACGACGAGATCGCCGTCGGGACGGGCGCGGTTCGAGGGTTGGCCGGATTCGGCCCGGCCGCGAAAGACGCCGTCCCCGTCCTGATCAAGGCGATCGCGCCGCACAAAAGCAAGAACGATTACGATCTGCGACGCATGGAGGATTTCCGGCGTGAGGCGGTGCTTGCGCTGATTGCGATCGGGCCCGACGCCGCGCCGGCCGTCCCGCAACTGATCCCGCTCCTCCGGGAAAAAGAAGGCTTTGGCATCGAGCCCGGCCGTGTGGATCTGGACCACGATATGGTGTTCGACAACTACCTGAAACACGATGCGACCTCGATGGGCGAGCTTGCGGGGCTGGCGCTGGCGTCGATCGGCGAGGCGGCGGTGCCGGCGCTGATCGAATACCTGAAAAACCCGCCTCCCGTGCAGTCGCCATTCGACAGTGAAATCCCCTGGTCGGTGTTCATCGCATTGGGCCGGATGGGGCCGCGAGCCCGGCCCGCCGTGCCGTTCCTGATCCCCTGCCTGAGAAATCGGTCCACCATGTACGAGGCCGCCGAGAGCCTGGGGAAAATCGGCCCGGCGGCGGCGGCGGCCCTTCCGGAACTGCGAAAACAAATCGAGGCCGTGCTGCAAAATTCCATCCCGGAATTGGCCATTCGCTCGCTGTTTCTGGCGTGCGCCCGCATCGAGACGCCCGAAAGATTCATGCCCGAGCTCGTCGCGCTGGCTTCCGATGACCATACGACGTTCGTCCTGCGGCAGGGGGCGATCATCGCCATCGGGGAACTGGGTCCCGTCAACAGGGATGCCGTTCCGGCGTTGATGCACGTCCTGCGGACGGCGTCGGGCCTGACCAGCGAGACCTTGCGCCAGGACGCCGCGACGGCCCTGGGCCGCATGGGCGCGGCCGCGCGTCCGGCCGTCCCGCTGCTTTACAAGCTGATTGAGCAGCGCAGCAAACAGGAGCCTCCGGGCGGGTGGGACGGCTGGAGCGGATTCCGTTCCTACAATTCATACGAGCGCATGATTCAGGCGCTCGTTGCGATCGCGCCGAACGACCCGGCCCTGGCGCCGTTCCTGCGCCGGCTCATCATCGAAAACGGGAGCGTCGCGGCGTACGACGATGTGCAGATTCCCCCGTCGACGCTGAGCGCGTTCGAAGCGTTGCAGAAGATCGATCCGGACCGGAGCGAATTTTACCAGGCCGTCATCGCCAAGGGACCGCCCACCGCGCGCATGATCGGGCTTCTGGCCGCCGCGCTCGAGGATCACGAACAGGAGGCGTGGCGGACGATGGCGCTGACGGCGCTCGGCATCATCGCGGAACGCTCGAGGCAAGCCTCCGCTCCTGGATTCGGGCCGGCTCCGGAATTCGGTTTCTACGACGCGCATAAATATGTGGTTGTCGATTTGCGGCCGATCGCCCCGGCGCTCGGGAAAGTCATGCGCGACGGAACCGAAGAACAGAAGAAATCCGCTCGGAATCTGATGAAGACGATCGGCGCGCCACGGTAGGCGGGCTTCGCGGCGAGCCGGCGTCTGCCTACTTTTTCTCCGCGCCGAACAGGCCGCGGATCGTCTGCGCGGGGTATTCGAGCATGACGTAGGAGATGACCTGCCGCGGCATCGTGCCGTGGGCGTTGGGCAGGCGGCGGATCATCCACTTGGCGCCGATCAGCATCAAGATCGACACGGCGTAGAAGAGCGTGTAGCGGTCCATCTCATAGCCGGCCACGGTCCATTTCATCCCCTTGAGGAAGTCGAGCGCGCCGCCCCAGAGGATCGGCGCGACGCCGAGCGAGAGGCTGACGAAGACCTGGATCGTGGCCACCGCCAGAACCGGGAACCGCTTGGGCGCGATGTTGAGCATCAACCGCTGGTTGGAAATGTGGTAGCCGTTGTAGCCGATGCCGTGGAGCATGAAGAACGCGCCCAGCAGCCAGGGGCTGGTCGACACGACGCCGAGGGTCATCAGCAGCCAGAAGACGAGGAGCACCATGAGCACCCGGGTCGCCAGCGACATGATCGGGCGCGAGCCGAACCGGTCGGCCAGGTAACCCCAGAACCAGGCGCTCAGCACGATGGCCGTCATGTTGAAGCCCATGATGATCATGACGAGGCTGTCGGTGTAGTGCAGCCGGTCCTTCATGAGGATCTGGGTGTAGATCGGGAACGCGCCGATCGTCATGTAAAACGCGATCGCGGTGAAAATCTGGTGGCGGAATTCCTTTTCCGCGAAGACGCGCGGCATCCACTTGGCGATCGGCTCGATCTTGGGCCGGCCGGCGAGCGGCGCCGGCGAATCGGCCGACTTCAGGAAGAAAATGCTGATCCAGCCGGCGATGCCGCTGATGACGAGGATCCAGCCGTACTGGACGTCGCTGATCTCGTGGTTGCCGACCATGACGATGCCGCAGAAGAACAGCGTCGCCGCGGCGCTCAGGTTCGAGACCGACTGCTCGAGCGAGAAATAGCGGCCGCGCCACTTGGGGCCGATCAGCAGGCGGATCCACGGCATGTAGGCGGTCGTCGCCGCGCCGCGCAGGAAGCTGTAGAGCGTCATGCAGATCAGCGTGATCCACAGCAGGCTCACGTGGTTGGTCGGCGTGCTGAAGAAGGGGAGGACGCACACGACCATCAGGACGACGGTGCGGCTTGTCCAGCCGGCCAGCAGCAGCTTGCGGAAACCGATGTATTCGACGCGCGGCGCCATGTAGAGCTGCATGGTCGCCATCAGCCACATCGTCGCCGTCAGCGTGCCGATGTAAAGGTTGCTCGCCCCCCAGCGCTTGACCAGCAGGATCATCGGCGTGGACATGGCGATGTTGAAGCTGATGGCGTTGAAGATGTTGAACCAAACGAGGCTGCGGACGGCGGGGACGGCCTTGAAAATGGACTTGGATTGCTGGTCTTCGATTCCGGTCGCGGTGCTCATTGCCTGCTCATTCGGGCTCGTGCGCTATTGCACGGAACGCCTGTATTTCAACCCTTCTCTTACCAATTCCTCGACGCCGGCGTCGGGCCCCAGGGCCTCGATGGCCAGCGTGACGGCGCGGCGCGCCTGGACGGGGCGGACGTCGAGGGCCTCGAGCGCGGCGATCGCGTCGCGGGCGGCCTCGCCCGTCGGGCCGGGTTCGGGGGCCTCGACCCGGGCCTCGGCCGGGAGGTCGGCCGCGAGCCGGTCGGCCTTGCCCTTGAGTTCCAGGATCAGTTTTTCGGCCATTTTCTGGCCGATCCCCTTGACCTTCTTGAACCGCGTGGCGTCGCCGGTCAGCACGGCCTGGACGATCTCGCCGACCGTCAGATTCGAAAGCAGCGCCAGGGCGGCGGACGGGCCGACGCCCGAGACGTCCATGATTTCGTCGAACGCCGCGCGCTCGAAATGCTGGGCGAACCCGTAGAGCCGCAGCGCGTCCTCGCGGACGTAGGTGCGCACCCACAGGCGCGCCTCCGAGCCGACCGGGCCGACGCCGTCGGCCGCCATGGTCGGGACCGTGACGCCGTAGCCGACCCCGCCCACGTCGATCACGAGGTGGTTGCCGTTTCGCGCCAGGAGTTTTCCGCACAGGTATTCGATCATTTCAGTGGCCCATCGCGCCCATGCCGGGCGGCCGGTCAGCCTGATAATTTCCCACGATCGGGGCGGATTCGCCAGTCAAATTGAAATTGGGGTTTATTCGCTTCGCCACGAGCCGCGGTTGTCGCGGCGCATTTCGATGGTGTTGGGATTGGACGAGGCCGGGGGTGTCATCGTGATCTTGGGCGAGGGCTCGGACGCGCCGAAGAGAGCTCGCAGGCCGCCGAGCGCGGCGCGGATCGCCAGAAAGATCGCGCCCAAAACCGTGACCGCCATCAGGAACAGGCCGGCCGCCGCGGCGATCAGCCCGCCCACGATCAACGCCGGCAAACCCGACATGTTGAACCCGCGGCCGCTGGAATAGGAAATCATGCGCATCGCTATACTCCATCCAGCATCATATCATTCCGCGGCGCCTGACGCCATGGCCGTTGATGCGATCTAAAAGGACCCAAAGGACCTAAAGGACCCCAAAAATCCCAAAGACTCATCCCTTATTCCGATAGTTGCTCACCAATTCCGGGTTCAAATGTTGCTTGACGGTGCGGTGATCGACCCCAAGCCGGCGCGCGGTCTCCTGGTACGATCCGCACTCCGCATAGACAAGACTGCAATAGTGGGAAAGAAGTTCGGCCAGATTCAGCTTGCCGGCGGCGGTTTCGTTCGCAAACGCCCGGCGCGGGGGTTCGGCGGGCGCGGCCTCGGCGACCGGCGGGCGGTACTGGCGCCGGATCATCAGGTTGCGCACGCACTGCTCGAGCTCGCGGAAATTGCCCGACCACGCGTAGTCGGGGGGGAGGTTCCGGCGGATCCAGCCGTCGACCTCGCCGGTGAAGTCGGGGAGCTCGTCGGCCGGGACGAGGCGGCGCGCGATGAACGAGATGAACGCGGGCATGTCCGCCGGGGCGTCGTCGAGCTGTTCGCGCAGCGTCGGCGTGCGCAGCTGGTCGGCGCAGAGGCGGTAGTAGAGGTCCTCGCGGAACCGGCCGTCGCGGATCATGCCGCCCAGGTCCCGGTGCGTGGCCGTGATCACTTTGCCCTGGAACCGGAGCGGGCGCGTGTCGCCGATCCTCTGGAAGAGCCGGGACTGGAGGACGCGCAGAAGCTTCACCTGGATGCCGATGTCGAGCTCGCCGATTTCGTCGAGGAAGACCGAGCCGTGGGGAGGGCAGACCTCGAACCAGCCGCGGTGATCCTCCATGGCGCCGGTGAACGCGCCGCGGCGGTGGCCGAAGAGCTCGGACTCGATGAGCGTCGGGGCCAGCGCGCCGAGGTTGATCGGGTGGAACGCGGCGATGAAATCCTCGGCGAACGAGCGGGTTTTGGGATCGAACGGGATGTAGCGCGCCATGCCGACGGCGCGGGCGACCAGTTCCTTGCCGCTGCCGGTCGGGCCGGTGATCAGGCTCGGGATGTCGCCCATCGCCTCGAAGATGCCGCGCCGGTAGCGGCGCATGTTGTGCGTGAAGATCGACTCCCACGCCGACGCGCGCAGCATCCGCATCGGCGCCGACGAGCCGATCAGGTAATGGAACAGGAGGTGAAACGCGCGCCGGATCTGGAAGAACGCGGCGAAGGTGTGCGCGGCGGGGTCCAGCCCGGCCGGGGCGAGGCCGTTGACGCGGTCGCCCAGCAACACCGTGAGATCATGCGCAAATGTCGAATAGAAATCGAGCTTGAGGCCCATGCGCCCCTCGTCGAGCGCGGAGCGGATGATGGCGGAAAATCGCGGGGCGTAGCGGTGATAGATCGCGAAGAGGACGAGGTCCTCGTGGAGCTGCCGCTCGGAGTCGCCCGCGGCCTGAAGCCGTTGCGGGCCGATCGATTTGATGAGCGCCTCGGCCTTCGCGTTCAGAGGGGCGAGGTTCGGGTTGAGCCTGAAATCATCCATCTGCTCGAACGACGGCATGGCGGGCGGGCGATAGGCGTCGCCGAGCGCGTCGCGTTCGGCCTCGGCGCGCTCGGGGCGGAACGGGTTGGCGTGCGCCGCCCGCTGGATCGCCCGGGCGAACGACTTCTGGGAAGGGGAGAAGAGGGGCATTGGGTTTATCCTGGAAGCATAGGGTCGCGGGCGCCCCTCCGGGGCGCATTTTGAATGGCATGCTTACCCCCGGCGGCGCTTCGCTTCGCCGGGGGCTATTTGCGCCGGCCCCGCTGGGGCCCGAGAAAAACATCTTCCCCATTTTGGCGCATCAGCAAGAAATGTCAAATGTATATACAATATATGACATACATAATCCCAGTTCAACATCGAGCCATAGAAGATAAGATATTATCAATACATCAGTTAACATGTATTCGAAAAGTGGCCCGGTCCTCGCTCTATGGGTGGCATGGGCGATACGCCCGATGTAATCCATACGGAGATCGAACCATGAAACGCATCGTTACAATCCTGCTGGCGGCCATGATTGTGACAGTCCAGGGACTGGCACTGGCCGCGGGCACGTTGACGCCGGTCGGCGCCGACTACGCCCCGATCCAGATTCGGGACCATCACGTCGACGTCGTGATCAACAACGGCTTCGCCCGCACCGAGGTCACGCAGACGTTCTTCAACCCCAACTCCAGGGCGCTCGAGGCGGTCTATTCGTTCCCGCTTCCCAAGAGCGCGTCGCTGTCCGAGGTCACGATTTACATCGGCGAGACCAAGATGGACGGCGAGGTCGTCGAGGCCGAGAAGGCCAGGCAGATTTACGAGGAGGAGCGCGACCAGGGTCGCGACGCCGGCCTGACGACCAAGAACGAATACAAGACGTTCGAGTTCCGCGTCGCGCGCGTCCAGCCGGGCAACGAGGTCAAGATCCGGTTCCTGTACTACCAGCCGCTGCCGATCGACACCGGCGTCGGCCGCTACGTCTACCCGCTCCAGGACGGCGACACCGACGAGCAGGCGCTCGCGTTCTGGGCGACCAACGACAAGATCACGTCGGGCACGATGTCGCTCGACCTCGAGCTCAAGAGCGCGTGGCCGGTCGACAAGGCGCGCGTCACGGGGATGGACCAGGACACGTCCATCACGCAACTCGGCGAGGGGCATTACAAGTTGCATTTTGAAAAAAGCGACCGGCCGCTGAGCCGCGACTTCGTCTTCTACTACATGCTCAAGCCGAACCTGCCGGGCCGGGTCGAGCTGCTGACGTTCCGCGACAAGGGCGACCCGACCGGCACGTTCATGATGGTGCTGACGCCGGGGCTCGACCTCCAGCCGATCACGAGCGGCACCGACTACGTGTTCGTTCTCGACATCTCCGGCAGCATGCAGTCGAAGCTGCGCACGCTCGTCCAGGGGGTCAACCAGGCGCTCGGCAAGCTCAACCCGCAGGACCGCTTCCAGGTCGTCACGTTCAACACCAGCGCGAACCGGCTGACGAACGGTTGGACGGCCGCGACGCCGGAAAACGTGAAGGCGATGAGCGACCGGCTCGCGCAGATCGCTTCCGACGGCAGCACGAACATGTATGAGGGGATCGAGCTCGGCCTCAGGAGCCTCGACGCCGACCGGCCGACCTGCTTCATCCTCGTGACCGACGGCGTGACCAACACCGGCGTCGTCGAACCCTCGGCTTTCCATAAATTGATGAAAGCCTACGACGTGCGGTTCTTCGGGTTCCTGATGGGCAACAGCGGCAACTGGCCGCTCATGCGGACGCTTTGCGACGCCAGCGGCGGCTTCTACAAGGAAGTCTCCAACGACGACGACATCATCGGACAGATCATGCTGGCCAAGGGCAAGATCACGCACGAGTGCCTGCACGACGCCGCGCTCAAGATCGACGGCGTCGCGGTCTCCGACACGACCGACCTGTTCGTCAACAAGATCTACCACGGCCAGCAGCTGGTGATCTTCGGCAAGTATTCGGGCTCGGGCAAGGCGCGGTTGACGCTCAACGCCCGCAAGACCGGCCAGGACCTGAAATACGCGACCGAGGTCGACTTCCCGGCCGAAGATCGCGACAACCCGGAGCTGGAGCGGATGTGGGCGCTCAGCCAGATCGAGCAGATCGGGGTTATGGAGAATATCGGGAAGATGAACAGCGATGAGGCGAGGGGAGCCATCGTGAACCTGGGGCTTCAGAATCAGCTCGTGACCGATTACACCTCGATGCTGATCCTCAGCGACCAGAAGTTCCAGGAGAAGGGGATCAACCGGCTCAACCAGCAGATGGTCGCCCGCGAGCGCGAGGCGCAGGCCCGCCGGGCCGCGAGCCCCGCCAGCCAGATCGTCCAGGCCGACAAGGGCAAGCCGATGTTCAACATGCCGGCCCCGTCGGTCGGTCACGGCGGCGGCGCGCTCGACCCGATGACGGTGGCGATGATGCTCGCCGCCGCGGCCGGCGCCGGCTTCATCAGGCGCCGTTCCGGCCACGAAACGCATTGAACCCCCTCGTGGCCCAGCCGGGGAATCGGCCGCCTTCAACGATTCCCCGGCTTTTTTAACCTTTCCGATTCTTGATGCAAATTCGTGCTCGTGCGTCGTGCTCGTAATCGTAATCGAAAATCGAAGACCCATCATGCACACGACCCCCCTAAACTTTCGCCGTTTCCCCTTCCTCACGATCGCCGTCGCGCTGGCCGCGGCGGCGACCCAATTGTGTCCGGCGTTTTCCGACATTTTCGCCTACGACCGCGACGCCGTGATGTGCGGCCAGCTCTGGCGGATGTGGTCGTGCCACCTGACGCACTGGTCGTGGAATCATCTGTGGTGGGACACGCTGGCGTTCGTGGGGCTCGCCGGTTTCTGCGAGATCCGCGACCGCCGGCGCTGGACGGCGCTGATGATCGCGGCCCCGCTGGCGATATCGCTCGTCGTCCATTACGGCTCGCCGCACCTGGCCGCCTACCGCGGGCTTTCCGGGCTCGATTCGGCGTTCTACGGGCTGGTCCTGGCCGGTTTCATCGAAATCCGCGCCGGCAGGAAAATCAGCCCCGAATCCGCCGTCGCCGTCCTTGCCGCGCTGGCGTTCGTGGCCAAGGTTGCATACGAGACGGCCACGGGCGCGGCGGTTTTCGCCGCCTCGGGCGGCTCGTACATCGTTGTTCCATCCGTTCATTTGGCCGGTTTTGTCGCGGGTTTGGCGGCATCGTTCGCGGCGCGGAAAACGGGCGGCCAAGTTTGCTTGACTTCGAGGGCATATACGGCAATAAATATGTAGTTTATGCTGCCGCAGGGAGTCCGCGAATGACCCACAATCCGCACCACGCCGTCCTGATGCTCGAGGACGGCACCCGTTTCGACGGCCGTTCGTTCGGCGCGACCGGAGAAATCGCCGCCGAAGTCGTCTTCAACACCTCGATGACCGGTTACCAGGAAATTCTGACCGACCCCAGCTATGCCGGGCAGATCGTGACGCTGACCTACCCGCTGATCGGCAATTACGGCACGACGATCGAGGACGACCAGTCCGGGCGGGTCCAGACCGCGGCGCTGATCGTGCGCGAGCTCTCGGGCATCGAGTCCAACTTCCGCGCCACCCGTGAACTCCATGACTACATGGCGCGCCAGAACATCATCGGCCTCGAGGGGATCGACACCCGCGAGCTGGTGCTCAAGCTGCGCACCGCCGGCGCGATGAACGGGATCATTTCGACCGGGGATTTCGATTCGGCCTCGCTGCTGACCAAGGTCAAGGCCGCGCCGTCGATGGCCGGGCTGGACCTGGCCAAGGCCGTGACCTGCAAGAAGGCGTATCATTTCGAGCCGCAGGAAGGCTACCCGCGGCGCGAGGGCGCGGTCCACAAGGTCGTCGCGTTCGACTTCGGCATCAAGCGCAACATCCTCGAGATGCTGTGGGCCGAGGGGATGGACGTGACCGTCGTCCCGGCGCAGACGACCGCCGCCGAAGTCATGGCCATGGAGCCCGACGGCATCTTCTGCAGCAACGGACCCGGCGACCCGGCCGCGGTCACGTATGCGATCGGCACGCTCAAGGAGCTCGTCGGCAAGCGCCCGATGTTCGGGATCTGCCTGGGCCACCAGCTTCTCGGCCTGGCGCTCGGCGCCAAGACCTACAAGCTCAAGTTCGGCCACCGCGGCGCCAATCACCCGGTGCGCGACGAGCTGACCGGCCGCATCGAGATCACCGCCCAGAACCACGGGTTCTGCGTCGATCCGGCGAGCCTGCCGGCCGGCCTCGACATCACGCACTGGAACCTCAATGACAAGACGGTCGAGGGCTACCGGCACCGCGAGCTGCCGCTCTTCGCCGTCCAGTATCACCCCGAAGCCAGCCCCGGCCCGCACGACAGCGCGTACCTGTTCCCGCGGTTCAGGGAGCTGATCGAGGGCTGGAAGGCTCGGAGCTGACGGGGCTTTGGGTTTGAGAAACAGGACGGTGCAAATGCTACCATATGATCGGCTTTCTTTTTGCGCTGAAGGCGCAAGATAAAAATGCCTGGGGCGGAGCGCAGCGCAGCCCCAGGTCACGAACCGCACCAAACCGGAGCTCTGAAAGAGCGAGAGAAATCGGTTTCTCGCGCGCCTTCAGCGCTCCAACGCTATGGCGTCGTTTACCTGGGGCTGCGCTTCGCTCCGCCCCAGGCTTTATTCTTTCGCGCTTTCAGCGCTTGGTATCGTTTGCATCCCAAAACATCCAACACAGGGCAGAGTAGTACTAAAGCTTAAATCGGGAAATTAAGGCCATCAGGGCGCTCCCAGGTTCCTCTGGACCGTGTCTCGGGTTTCATGCATGATCCGGGCATGTCTATTTTTGATTTGATCAAGCACTTTGCGAGTGGAATCGCCGAATCGCGCAAGCGGCGGAAAATCGCCGCCTGCCGCATCCGGATGGGTGCCGCCCATCGCCGGCAGGATTGGGACCGATGCCTGGCCGAATGCCGCCGGATCCTCGAGCTCGATCCGAAGGCGAACGACGCCCGTGCGGCCATTCCCGGATACCTGTTTTTCGCGGGCCGCATCGAAGAGGCGGAAGCGGCTTTCCGGCAGGCGCTCGAACTGGACCCCGATAACGCCAGGCTGCATCACGCTTACGCGGGATTTTTGCTGACGCGGAAACGTTTCGAGGAATCGGAGGCCGAAAACCGCCGCGCCATCGAACTGGACCCCAAGCGCGGCGAGTTTTATTGCCAGATGGGTTTCATCCTGATCGAGATGGGGCGCAACGAGGAGGCCGAGAAAACGCTGGAGCACGCCGTCGAACTGGACCGGATCAATGCGCACAGCTACTGGGGCCTCGGCCAGTTGTATTTCGCGCGCGGCCTTTACGCCGAGGCCGAGTCGATGTTCAGCTTTTGCCTGAACCTGGAACCCGGCGATCATCGCGCGCATGCGCGCCTCGGCGATATCGCCGTCAAAAGCGGCAAGCTGCCCGAAGCCGAAAAGCACTACCGCCGCGCGCTGGAGATCAAGCCCGATTTTGCCGGCGCTCACTCCTGCCTGGGGCTCGTGTTGAGCCGCATGGGGCGGCACGAGGACGCGGACGCCCTGTATCGCCGGGCGCTCGAGCTCGCCCCCGACCACGCGACGACCCATTACAACATGGCCTGCAATTGCGCCAGGGCCGGCCGCCGCGACGAGGCCGTCCGGCGCCTGAGCCGTTCCATGGAACTCGATCCGAAGTTTCGGGAAGCGGCGAGGACCGACACGGATTTCGACCCGTTGCGCGACGACGGGGAATTCCAGGGCCTCCTCGACGAGCGTTGACGCCGGCTTGCCCGCCCCCGACGGACGGATCCGCAATACCCGTTGATCCCCATCCCCGAGGTTTGCTAAGTTCCGTCTGCGGTGTCGCAGACCAGGCTACACAGGAGCACCCGATGCCCGATGCGCCGGCCCGGCTTCAGTTTCGCCCGGCCCGGATGTTCGATTGGCCCGAGATGGCCCGCCTCTGGCGGGTCAATTTCCCCAACGACAAGCCGGGCCGGATTTCGTACCATCTCCGCCACTACCTGGGTTGCATATTTGTGGGATGCCTGGATGGGCGGGTTGCCGGTTTCTACACGATCCTTCCGGGCGATCACCCGGACAGCAAGGTGGCCGCCGACCTCGCCTGGCTCGATTTCATCGCGCTCGATCCGGCTTTGCAGGGCCGCGGCCTCGGCCGCGAATTGATCGCGGACGCGGAACGCCAGGCCGCGGCGTGGGGTTACCGCCGCATGGAGATGGCCTGCGACCGCGACAACCGCCAGGCCATCGGCATCAACCGCAACCGCGGCTACGAACTGCTGGACCGGCCGGGCAGTCGCCTCAGCTGGGCCTGCCACCTGACCCCGACCGGCCCGCTGCGCCCCCCGCGCGGCCCCCTGTTCTGGCGCCGGGACCGGTGCCTCAGGAAATACGTCTACCTGCCGATTTACCTGCTGCTGACCGGGCTCCGCGGCTGAGGCCGGCGTTCCACTGTTTTTCGTTGCCAAAAACCACGGCTCGCTGAATAGTTGATCCGCATCCGTAACATTCTTCAAATGCGAGGCGGCCATGGATAACTTTCAGAAGAGTCTCGAGAAGATGATTGCCGGCAAACTGTCGGACAACAAGGCCATGGAATTGAGCAACGAGTCGATCGACACGGCCGAAAAGGCGTCGGCGGTCTGCGCGGCGCTCGAAAAAGTCATGGAGGGAAAATTCGACGACGACGCGGCCGAACTGGTCAGGACCCTGGCGGCGTTCCTGCAGCAGGTCGAGACCGAGGAGGCCGCCGACGTGTTCCACGCGCGCGCGTTCGGGCCGCTGGGCCGCGCGTTCGACAAGTTGCGCGAGAACGTCGAGGAGAACGCCGACGATCTGCTGTTCCTGCTCAAGATCGCGGCGATGTACGGCGAGCGCCCGATCCTGGCGCACATCCCGGAGCTGATCCGCAACCCCGAGATGGAGGACGAATACCTGTGGTCGATCCTGTTCGACGTCCTCGCCCGGATCAAGGATTTCACCGGCAGCGTCGAGATCGCGGAGCAGCTTCGCGATCCGTTGCCCAACCAGTTCTCGGGCATCGCCTACCTCGATTTCGTGAACGAGCTGTGCAAGGACGGCAGGCTCAAAAGCCACCCGTTCGACACCGCCGAAGGCAAGAAGCGGCTCGAGGGGCTGCTGGCCAAGGGCGACGACGACGAGGACGACGACGACAGCTATGCGGTCAGCGCGGCCTCGGCCCTCGCTTTCATTTCAAACCCCGAGCGCGACGAGCTGCTGGAGAAGGCGCGAAGCCATTCCGAACTCGGCGTGCGCATGGCCGCCGCGTTCGCCGACGCCAGGCTCGGGAATGAAAAGGGGATCGAACAGCTCGTCGGGTGGGCGCTCCAGCCGGCTGTCTCGTCCAGCGCGTGCGAGTATCTGGAGTCGCTCGGCTTGAAGGACCGCGTCCCGGAGGCGGTCAACGACCCGGATTTCGACGCCATGGCCGAGATGTGCCGGTGGCTGTCGCACCCGGCCGAAGCCGGCCGGCCGCCCGACGCGATCGAGGTCTTCGACTCGCGCGAGATCATGTGGGAAGGCGAGCGGACGCCGGTCTGGGCAATGCGGTTCACGTATAACGGCGATGACGGCGAGGAGACGACCGATTACGGGATGGTCGGGCTGCACACGTTCTCGTTCTTCGATTACGGCAAGAACCCGACGCCCGAGGACATCTACGCGCTGCATCTGGCGTTCGAGGTCGACGGAGAACCCGACCTCAAGAGCGGCCGCAAGCTCTTCCAGAAGGCGATCGAGGGGATTTAAACGATAAGCCCCGGCGCCATGACCCGACACTTGTTCCGAGTCGGGTCATGGCGCGTATTGTTTATTTCGATTTGATAGGTCGGGATCGAAGTCAATGCTGCCGGGTTTGTCCTCGACAATCCACGCCACATCATGACCGGCGTTCCTCAGCCAGTCCACCAGGTCCCGCCTGAAGTTTTCGTCCGCCAGTATTTTCATACGGCCTCTTCGTCCAATAGGACCGAACGCATCAAGGACAGTTGCGTGGCGGCAAATCCAAAAGCGGCACGGATGTGTTCAGGCCGCAACGTCGGGTATTGGCGGATGAGTTGCTCCTCGGTTTCGCCGGCGGCCAGTCGCTCGAGAACCAATTCCACGCTTATGCGGGTTCCTGTGAAAATTGGTTTGCCGCCCAGGATTTTTGGATTTTCCTCAATGTAATCCTGCCATTTCATTTTAAACCTCGCAGCGCGTCAACTTAGGATTCTTAGATAATGATAACGGGTAGCCGTCCGGATATGCAACATGGAACCAAATTGCGCGCCACACCCCCAACTGCGCGCTTGAGTCTTGGCTGCGGTTCGTCTAATCTACCGCTTGGGATTCTGTACTTCCGGGGAGTGACGAGCACATGCCCAAGCGCACCGACATCCACAAGATCCTGATCATCGGCTCCGGTCCGATCGTCATCGGCCAGGCCTGCGAGTTCGACTATTCCGGGACCCAGGGCTGCAAGGCCCTGCGCGCCGACGGCTATGAAGTCGTTTTGGTCAACTCGAACCCGGCCACGATCATGACCGACCCGCAGTTCGGCGACCGCACCTACGTCGAGCCGCTCACGCCGGAAGTCCTGACGCTCATTCTCGAAACCGAAAAGCCCGACGCCGTCCTGCCGACGCTCGGCGGCCAGACGGCTTTGAACCTCACGACCAAGCTCGCCGAGGATGACGTGTTCAACCGGCTCGGCATCGAGCTCATCGGCGCCAACGCCGAGGCGATCGCGCGGGCCGAGAACCGCGAGCTGTTCAAGAAGACGATGATCGAGAACGGCCTCGACGTGCCGCGCTCGGGGCTGGCGCACTCGATGGCCGAGGCGCTCGAGGTCATCGAGCACGTCAAGTTCCCCGCCATCATCCGGCCCGGCTACACGCTCGGCGGCTCGGGCGGCGGCACGGCCTACAACATCGACGAATACCAGGAAATCGTGAAGCGCGGCCTGCGCCTGTCGATGAACCACGAGCTGCTGATCGAGGAGTCGCTCCTGGGCTGGAAGGAATTCGAGCTCGAGGTCATGCGCGACCACGCCGACAACGTCGTGATCATCTGCTCGATCGAAAACTTCGACCCGATGGGGATCCACACCGGCGACTCGATCACCGTCGCGCCGATCCAGACGCTGACGGACCGCCAGTACCAGGCGATGCGCGACGACGCCAAGACGATCATCCGCGCCATCGGCGTCGACACCGGCGGGTCCAACATCCAGTTCGCCGTCGACCCCAAGACCGGCCGCCGGGTGATCATCGAGATGAACCCGCGCGTCAGCCGATCCTCGGCGCTGGCCTCGAAGGCCACCGGCTTCCCGATCGCCAAGATCGCCGCCAAGCTGGCCGTCGGCTACCGGCTCGACGAGCTCGCCAACGACATCACGCTCAAGACGCCGGCCTGCTTCGAGCCGACGATCGACTACTGCGTCGTCAAGATCCCGCGCTTCGCGTTCGAGAAGTTCCCGGGCGCCGAGCCGATCCTGGGGACGCAGATGAAGTCGGTCGGCGAGACGATGGCGATCGGCCGCACGTTCAAGGAAGCGCTGCAGAAAGGCCTGCGCGGCCTCGAAGTCAGCCGGTTCGGCCTCGGCTCGGACGGCAAGGACAAGATCAACCCCGACGACCTGCGCAAGCGCCTCAAGACGCCGAACCCGTGGCGCGTGTATTACATCCGGTACGCGCTGGCCAACGGCATGAGCCGCGACGAGGTCTACGAGCTCTCCGGCGTCGACCCGTGGTTCCTGCGCAACATCGAAGAGATCATCGCGATGGAAGACGAGATCGGCGCGCTGGCGGCCGAGATTTAATAGACCGACCACGTGATTATGATATGCCCAGGACGTGATCGATGATCGAACCGATAAATCGGTTCCGATTTAAATGCGATCTGACCGGGGGTAGGCTTGGCTCGCACGCTCGCCAACCCAACCCCCGGCTTGGGGATCGAACCGCTTCGCGGTTCAAAAACAAATCCGACACATGACAGTTGACGCGTCACTAAAGCATTTTAATAAATGATAGCTACACAACATCCGGCGGGCGAATGGGATTGATGCGCTGAAAGCGCAAAAGATTCCAGCCTGGGGCGGAGTGAAGCGCAGCCCCAGGTCAACGAGCCCGCATCGACAAGAGCTCTGAAAGAGCGCAAGAAATTTCTCCCGCGCCTTCAGCGCTCGGAAGACTTTGCGACTTGTTCCTGGGGCGGCGCTTCGCTCTGCCCCAGGCTTTATTCTTAAGCGCTTTCAGCGCCGCTCGAAAGGCGCCCACTGGTTTGCCGTACGAATGATTTCTGAAAATGCCCTAGCCATCAAGCAATACGACTAATCACGCTTAACAGCAACGCGATGATTGCGATCGATCGTGACCGTGTCGCGGCCGTTTTCGCGCGTCACGGTCACTACGAGCGCGCCGCTTTCTTCTTTCATTGCGACCGATATCACGCGCCGTTTGCCGCCGGTGGGGACAGGTTCGATGGCCGCGGCGAACGACGCGGAGCTGCCTTCGCGGGTGAAGATCGCCATCGGGACGCGGGTGTCGACCGAGCCCGCCGGACCGTCGCCGATCAGGATGCCCGTGCCGGGCTGGGCGTCGAGCGTGAGGAATGTATCGATATTTTTGCCCGTGAACGTCACGACGACCGCCCCGTCGCTCGAACCGACGCGCTGATTCTTCACGTATTCCATCCCGGTGAAGTCCCTGGCCTCGCCCGGCTCGAGCGCCGCCGTGCAATCGGCCGCCGTCCCGATGTTGTGATAGAGAAAGTCATAGCGGTGCCTGACGGCCGATTCGAGCTGGTCGATCACGAGCAGATATTCGGGCGCCTGCACGAGCGTGCGGAAGTGCTCGACGCCGGGGTAGGAGCCGCCGTTCTCGGCCGCGGCG
Organism: Candidatus Sumerlaeia bacterium; assembly: GCA_039683515.1. Taxonomy (GTDB): domain Bacteria; phylum Sumerlaeota; class Sumerlaeia; order MVZB01; family MVZB01; genus JAJFUE01. The sequence continues at coordinate 197,858 of JBDKRG010000004.1, forward strand.
ATGCTGAACTCGTCCCCCGCCTGAAAGAAAAGGGATTTGCCGGCGGCGGGTTTTTGGGGCGTTTTGTCGACCATCACCGTGTTGTGGCTGAGCGTCGACTTGTACCAGTTTTTATGGATCGGCAGGCGGTAAGCCTGGCTGCGTGCGCGGCCGGGATCGACGCCGATTTCGGAGTTGTGGCCGAAGAGAACGAAACTGTTTTTGTCGAGATGGCCATGAGATCCGCCATACTCGCCAAAAGAGAGCACGCTCGCGAGACCGGCCGGTTTGGGTCCGCGGAGGATGGCGTGGCCGGCGCCGGGCAAAAGCTCGCTCGCGGGTTGGGTGGTTGCGGATGTCGTCGTGGTCGTGTCGCGGCCATACAGGATGGACTCGAGGCTCGGCTTGTCCGCAAGCAACTGGGCGAGGCCGGGGTCGCGCGTGGCGTGCCAGGCGGCCTCGTTGTCTCTGGCGGCGGCGTCGGCCATCGGATCGGTGGCGTCGCCCAGGCGCGGCAGGCTGCCGTCGGGCATGCGGTAGATCGCGGGGATCGTATACATTTTCCGCAGCAGCGGCCGGCTCCACAGGTCGATCCCGAAGCGCCGGGCGTATTCGGCCGTCTCGGTGAGCGCTGTGAGCGTGTAGAAATGGTAGCTCCAGCTGTTCTCGTACCACATGCCGTCGGGCGTGATCGAGTTTTCCATCTGGAACAGGAAACCGTTTTTCGGGTCGTTGAGCGCGCGGTCGATCCAGGCCGGATCGTGCAGCACGATGCCGCCGGCCAGGAACGCGGCGTTGTGGTAGCTCTGCCAGTTGCTGATGCCGCGCTTGTTGCGGGCGGCGTTGGCGAGCAGCGGGCGGATGAGTCCGCTTTCGATCTTGCGGCGGTCGGCGGGGCGCATCGACTTGGACGAATAGACGAGATCGTAGGCGGGCGCGATCGTCCCGGCCATGATCTGGGTTTCGTTGAGCGTCTGTTCAAAAATATGCGCGCCGCCATAGCCGGGGGGCTCCTTCAGGTTCGCGTCATGGCGGGGATATTGATTGTAACGCGCGGCGTATCCAAGGAGCGCGGCGCGGACGTGTGCGGCGTATTTTTCGTCGCCGGTGATCGCGTAGGCCCACGCGGCGTAGCGCATGCCGCTGAAAATCGCGGTGTGCCGCCGTCCGAAAATGACGTCGTCGTACGGCGAGCCGGTGTAGACCTTGCCGCACTTGGGGCACTTGTGATGCGTGTCGTCGATCGTCGCGAGGCCGATCTGGCAGGCGTTGCACTGGTACCACTGGTTGTGCTGGCCGCCGCGCGGCGGAAAGTCGAGCGGCTTGGCCATGGCCTTGTCGGCCCACCTGACGACGGCCTTGAGCGCGTCGCGATCCGGGCCCTCCGATTTCCAGGCGGCGCGCAGCCGGTCGAGTTCATCGGGGGCGGCGGCGAGCGCCGGGTGATTCATCGGTTCGGGCATGCGGACGTAGACCGGCGTGAACGCCGCGGCCGGAAGCGAAACAATCGCGGCCACAAATGCCGCCATGAAGGAAAAACGCAGGATGAACATCATGTGATCCCATTTCCCGACTGATTTGGCCGGAAGGCCCTGATTGAGTTCAAGTATTTAGCATGCGGAGGCGCAAAGATCAATTTGGCACCAAGATCGGTCAACGGTTTTCGATATCCGTGCAAATCCGTCGGATCCGTCATTTGCCACGAAAAACCATTGAACGACTCGGGCCTCAGGACTCAGGACCCAGGACTACTCATGGTTCGTCTTGCCAAACCGCCCGGCGGCGCATTAGCATGGCCTCGCTTGATGAAGTTCAATACATCCAGGGGAGAGTCATCATGAGACGCCGTGACTTCATGCTTTCGACGGCCGGCCTCGGCTTGTCCGCATCGCTCGCATCATGCTCCCGCATCGCCTCGGCCAACGAAGACAAGGCGCCACAACCGCGCGCCATCCCGGAGAAAATCGGCGGGCGCACGCTCCAGGAGCTCCGCGACGAACTGCGCCATTACCTGTTCGACATCCACCTGCCGTTCTGGGATCGCGGCGGCGACGACACGCAATACGGCGGCTACATGTGCATCCTCGCCAACGACGGCAAGCCGCTCAGCGACGAAAAATACATCTGGTTCCAGGGGCGCGGCATCTGGACGCTTTCCTACGCCTACAACCGCTTCGGCAAGAATCCGAAACACCTCGAGTCGGCGCGGCGCGCCCGAGATTTCATGGTCAAGCACATGTATGCCGGCGACGGGCGCTGGGTCTCGTGCGTCCGGCGCGACGGATCGCCGGTCAAGGGGGTCAGCGGCTCGATCTATGACTGGACGTTCCCGGCCGAGGGGCTGATCGAGTTCTACAAGGCCGCCGGCAACAAGGAAGACCTGGATCTGGCCATCGCCTCGATCCGCGCGGCGGCGGCGGCCTACGACACGCCCGATTACAAGGGCTCACGGAGCGATCCGCCGGGCAGCCGGATCCAGGGCCATTCGATGGTGTTCGTCCATACGCTGCGCCAGCTCCTCGAAATCAAAAAGGAGCCGTGGAGCGAGTCGATGCAGCGCGAACACGTCGACGCGGTCATGAACAGGTTCTACGACCCCGAGACGCACATCTCCAACGAGAACCTGGACCACGATTACCGGCGGATCGAAGAGCTGCGCGATTACATGATGCTCGGCCACTCGCTCGAGACGCGCTGGATGGTCATGTTCGAGACGCTGCGCACCGGCGACCGCAAGCTGTTCGACGACTGCGCCGAAGCGATCAAGCGCTGGATCCCGATGGGCTGGGACTACAACTTCGAGGGCTGGGGCGGCGGCGCGTATTACGTCAACGACACCGGCACGCACGGCCACGGCGCCGTCTTCAACACCAAGACGATGTGGAGCCAGGCCGAAACGATGATCGCCTGCGCGACCGTCCTCGAATACACCGGCGCCGAGTGGGCCGCCGAGTATTACGGCCGGGCGATGGATTTCATCCGCCGCGTGTTCGCGCACGAGGACCGGCCGTGGTCGCTCGTGGCGCGGCGCAAGGGCGAGCTGGTCGAGGGGAGCGCCGGCGGCGACGGCAACCGCAAGGACAACTACCATCCGCCGCGCGCCATGATGCTGTGCATGGAGAGCCTCGACCGGATGATCAAGAACGACCGGCGCCTGACGCCGTTCCCGCGAGGTTGAACAGGCATGAAATGTCCCATGTGCGGCAGCGAGCTGAAGACCGACTGGGGCAACCCGGTGAACAAGTGCCCGTGCGGGTGGGGTTCGCCGCGCCCGGTCAAACGTTCGGCCGAGTCGGGCTTCGAGGGGTCGGAGCCCGCCGGTGGCTCGCTCTTCGTTTTCCTGTGGATCCTGACGCTCGGGATGACGATCGGGCCATACTGGGCGATGGCGCATTACCATGGAGAGGAATTGAGCGCGTCAAACCCGCGCTGGCCGCTGTGGTACGTCGGCGCGTGGCTCGTTTACCTGCTTGTCTGTTTTGTGATGAGGCAGCCGGCGATCGACGACGTGAAAACGACGGACATGGTTTTCGACAATCCGCTTTCGATCAACGACGACATCCGGCGCAACAAATTCCAAGCCGCCGTCATCATGATCCCCGGCAAACTGATCGCGTATACGCTCTATTCGACCTGGAAGATGTTCAGGTAATCGATCAACGCGCCAAAGGCGCGATGCATTGGCGCCGGCAACCGCAAGGACAACGATCACCCGCCGCCGTTCCCGCGAGGTTGAACTATTTCAGTTCCTCGTATGCTTTTTGCCGGTCCCTTCTTCGGGCGAGTTCGCTGGCATAGCGCACCCCCAGCTCGCTTGCGTGTTCGCGCGCCCAGTCGGTCAGGCGTGTCTGCCCGGCCGGCGGGGCGCCCTCGACATAAAGCAGTCCCGCCATCAGGCCCTCGATTTCGTCGCGCGTCAGCATGACGTCACGGACCGCCCAGCCGATCCCCTGCGCCGCGATCCACCCGGCCCACGCCGGGACATTCACGATCCGCCGCCGCCGACCGATCAATAGCCCGATCTCCCGCACAAGCTCGCGGAACGTGAACGTCTCGGGCCCGATGGCGTTGATGATGGCGTTTTCGGTCCGCATTCCCTGTTCGACCGCCAGCGCCGCCATGTCCTCGACGTGCAACGGCTGGATTTTGTAGCGGCCGTCGCCGAACACGCCGAACACCGGCAGGCGCCGCAGCGCCCACGCGATGTTGTTGATCAGGATGTCCTCGCCGCCGAACAGGACCGCCGGCCGCAGGATCGCGTACGACAGCCCCGACTCCTTGAGCGCCTCCTCGAGTTCGGCCTTGCCGCGGAAATACTCGAGCGGCGAGTCGAGCGACGGGTTCGTGATCGAAACGTGGACCACCCGCCGGACGCCGGCCTCGCGGGCGGCACGCCACAGCGCGCGCGTGTTGGCGACCGCCTGCGCGAACGTGAACCCGCGGTGGTTGAACCGCACCCAATACGTGTTGTAGAGGACCTCGGCCCCCTCCAGCGCCGCGCGCAGCTGCCCGGGGTCGTCGAAATGGAATCCATCGACCTCCAGCCGGCCGCCGAACGGGTTGCGGCGGTCGGGGGAATGGGTCAGCGTTTTGACCCGGACGCCGCCCTCGAGAAGGAGTTGTGCAATCCGTTTGCCCGTGTAGCCAAACGCGCCGGTAACGACTTGGAAGGATTTATCGTTCATACGTCCCGCCCAAAATTTGTGCCGATTGCAGATTGACAGTTTTCCGACCGATACATACATTCATTTATGTCTGCACTGACTGAAATGTCAAAGGAGATCGCGCCGATGTTCAAGCATGCGAAACAAGGGGTTATGAGTGTGGCATCCGCATGGTTTATGCTGATCGCCCTCCTTGTGGCGACGCCCCCCGCCCCGGCGGCCTCGTGGTCCAACAGCCAGGATTTTACGTGGTCCAAGCCGGGAGCCGCGCCGATGGTCTACCACAACAGCCGGTTTTTTATCCTCAGCAGCGAATACGGCGTCTGGACGTCCAATACCGGAGCAACCTGGAATCTTGTCAAGCGCACCCCGCCGTGGGCTCCGCGGACCGACTACGTGGCGGTCGCGTTCAACGGCAAGATTTACGTCATGGGCGGCCAGAACGCCTACGCCTACTACCGTGACATCTGGTCCTCGTTCGACGGGATCAGCTGGACGCAGGAAACCACGACCGCCCCATGGACGGATCGCGGCCTGAGCGGCGCGGTCGTGTTCGGCAGCAAGCTCTACCTGATCGGCGGCGTCAAGCTGACGACCGCCGCCTCCAATATCGGCGCGACCAATTGCCAGTATTTGGGCGAGATCTGGTCGACGACGGACTGCGCGTCGTGGAGCGGCGCCACCAACCTGCCGTGGAGCCCGCGCGCCATGCCGGCGGTGGTCGCCCACAATGGGCTGTTGTTCATGATGGGCGGCGTCGGCGATTCGCAGCTCAGCGACGTCTGGTTGAGCGACGACGGCGCGAGTTGGGCGCGCGTCACCAATTCCGCACCGTGGACCGACGACTGGAGCCTGAGCGCGGCTTCGATCGGCGGCAAGATCTACGTCATGGGCGGCCTCAGCCGCAAGGTCTGGAGCTCAGACGACGGCACCACCTGGACGCAGGTGACCTCCTCGGCCCCGTGGCAGGCGATGTGGGGGCAGTCGGGCGTGAGCGAATCGGGCTACTATTACCTGGCCACCGGATGCGAGTTGAGCGCGGCGAACCTGACGGGGAAGATCTGGCGCACGAGCACGGGGACCAGTTGGGAACATATCGGCGGCAACTACGAGGTGTGGAGCCCGCGCTGGTTGCACCGTGCGGTCGAATTCAAGGGCCGGATCTGGGTGCTCGGCGGGATGGCCTCCAACATGGTGGCCGAGAACGACATTCTGACGTCGGCGACCGCCGAAGTGTGGCGCTCGGTGATCCAGCCGGCCGAAATGAGCGGCACCTACAAGCTGGCCGGGTGGGAGGCCGTCAACCGCGCGGCGCCGTGGGGCGCGCGCTGGGGCCACCAGGCGCTCAGCTACAATGACAGGATGTGGGTGTTGGGCGGCTGCGACGACGACAACAACTTCGGCGACGCGTGGTCGTCGGCCGAAGGGACGACGTGGACCCTCGTGAACGCCACCGCGTGGTCGAGGCGCGCGTTCCACGCCGCCGCGGTATACAAGGGGCGGATGTGGGTCATCGGCGGGACGGACCGGCCCGAAACGACCACCGATTACGCCGACTGTTACTATTCGATCAACGGCGTCGACTGGGTGCAGACGATCGATCAGGGGCCGTGGGCGGCGCGATCCGGCATGTCGGCCGTCGAATTCCTCGGCAAGCTGTGGGTTATCGGCGGGGCGGCCTACTCCGGCACCGCCACGACCTACCCCGGCGAGGCGTATTCGACCACCGACGGCATCGCCTGGACGAAGGAGGCGAGCGCCATCCCGTTTGCCCGCCGCGACTTCGCGACCGTCGTCGCCGACGGCAAGCTCTGGATCATCGGCGGCTCCAACGGCGGCACGTACTGCAATGACGCGTGGTCGACGGCCGACGGCGTCAATTGGGTCTCGGAAGGGACCGCCCCGTGGCGGCCGCGCCGCGGCCCGGCGGCCGTCAACTTCAACAAGACGTCGATCTGGGTGATGGGCGGCATGGAGACCGAACCGTTCAACGACGTGTGGATGCTGCCGTTCCGCAACGGCGCCGAAACCGGCTGGCTGAAGATGCAGTAAAGGACGTGATCATGAAGCATTCATCACGTTCCCGGCTCGGGATCGGTAAGGTTGAGGTCATATTGATCGCGGCCGCGGCCTGTCTGTTCTCCATGGCGGCGATCCCGAACTTTGGCGAGATGCGCGTGCTCAGCGACGTTGCCCGGACCAGGCGCGATCTCGCGGCCATTGCGATTGCGATGGAATCCTACCATGCAGACAATTCGGGGTATCCGGCGGCGTATAGAGAATCTCCCATCGATCATTTCAGCACCTCATCCAGCATGGATAGGCGATTGCTGACCACTCCCGTGGCGTATTTGTCCAAGCTGCCGTTCGACGCGTGCCGGCAGGGATCCCCCGCTTATTACCGGTTTTACGCAGTCGCTTATCAGTCCCGGATAACGCCTCCGTATTACATGAGGAGTTATACGACATACCCGAAAACGGCATGGATGGCTTGGGGGTTAGGCCCCGACTGGGTGCAGAATACCGGTGGTTATTTCCCGCTCCCGGCCATAATTGCCAATGAGGCGCTCGCCGCCCCGCAGGTTGGAGTCGATCTCAACGGCAATATCATTGGCCGGCCTCCGGGGTACAACGGAATTCCGGGCTACAACGGATTGCGCTACGACCCGACCAACGGGACGGTCAGTTGGGGCGACATCTACCGGTTCAGCGCCCTCGCGGCCGTGCGCGTAAACTGAGCAGTTAGGAGCGAGCAATGAAAAGAAATCCTGTCCGCGCAATGACACATCTCGAAGTCATCCTGATGGCCACGGTCGTCTGCCTGTTCGCGATGGCGGCCGTGCCGAACTTCCTCGAGATGCAGGTCCATTCGGGCGTTGCGCGCGTCAATAACGACCTGAAGGAACTGGCCATGGCCATGGAGGCCTACCGCGCCGACAATGCCACTTATCCGGCCCATTACGCGTGTTCGCCGATCTTGCCGCACGCGACGTCCACAAGCATGGATGCGCGGCTGCTGACAACTCCAGTCGCCTACATGTCCTCGTTCCCGTCGGATATTTTCCGCGGCATCGCCAACCAGTCCACCGGGTCTATCTCCTCGACGGCCTATCGGGTTTATGCCCTGGGCTACACCCCGCGCGTGCTCTATCCGGGTTACAACAGGGATTATAGTGTGTTTCCGAAGACCGCATGGATGACCTGGAGCAACGGGCCTGATTGGGTCACCAATACCGGCGGATACTTCCCGCTTCCGACGATTATTTCGAATGAGGCGCTGGCGGCCCCCAGAGTGGGTGTCGACCGGAACGGATACCTCATTGGAGGCACCGCTACCGGTTATTACGGCATGCGCTACGACCCGACGAACGGGACGGTCAGTTGGGGCGATATTTACCGGTTCAGCGCCGAGGCGACCCGGCGCATCAACTGATCCACCGGAGAGAGGCATGAAAATAAATCATCTTCACGGCATCAGCCGAATCGACGTGGTCATCCTGAGCGCCATGATCGGGCTCATCGCAATGGCGGCTGTGCCGTCGTTCCTGGAGTCGCGGACCTATTCGAACGTGGCGCGGGCGCGGCGCGATATCAGGTCGCTCGCGGTGGCCATGGAGGCTTACCGCGCCGACAACACCAGCTACCCGAGTTGGACCCCGCAAAATTACGACATCAACAACCGCGGCACGATCGTGAACTGGGTTTATACCGTGCCCAGCTATGACGCCCCGTTCATGAGCCTGCTGACCACCCCCGTCGCCTATATCGGCGCAGTCCCGACGGATGTGTTCAAGCTCCCCGATGCCGAGTTCAACACGCCTCCCGGCACATACCGTGTCTATGCCATCGCGTATTCGTCCAGATCCGCCTATCCCGGATACTATCGCAATTTCAAGCTTTACCCGCGGACCGGGTGGATGACCTGGGGTGTTGGGCCGGATCGTGTTTCCAACAGCAATTACCTTACGGAGCCGGTGTTGATCGCGAACGAGGCGCTGGTCGCTCCCAATATCGGCAAGGACCAGAACGGCTACTACATCGCCGGCACCGCCGTGGCCATGGGGATGCGCTACGACCCCACCAACGGTCTGTTGAGCTATGGGGATCTTTACCATTTCGGCGGCGACTGCAAGGACCACGTGAATTAACAGGCCGACGGCGATATTTGTCCGGGTGCAGGGGTTCGGCGAAGCCGGACTACTCGCGCGGGAACAGGGTCTCGATCCGCTGCATGGCGTCGGCGGGGATTTGCAGCTTTGCGGCCTTGAGGTTGTCGATCAGCTGCTCGGCGCGCGAGGCGCCGAGGATCACGCTGCTCACCGCGGGGCGCGCCATGATCCACGCCAGCGCCAGTTGCGCGGACGTGACGCCGAGTTCCTTCGCGATCACCCCCAGCGCCTCGGCGCGCTCGAGGTTTTGCTCGGTGTAGTAGCGGCCCATCATGACCTTGTTGGTCGCCTCGCTGGCGGCGCGCGTGCCGGCCGGGATCGGCTCGCCGGGCTTGTATTTGCCGGTCAGCACGCCGTGCGCCAGGGGCGAGTAGGCGAGCACGCCCATCCCCTCGGCCTGGCATTTCGGGAAAACCTCGCGCTCGGGTTCGCGCCACAGGAGGCTGTAGCGCGGCTGGTCCGAGACGGGGCGGTAGAGCCCCATCCGGCCGCAGACGTCGCACGCCTCGGCGATCTGCTCGGCGCCCCACTCGCTCACGCCCCAGTAGAGGACCTTGCCCTGCCGGATCAGGTCGTTCATCGCCGCGGCGGTCTCCTCGACCGGCACGTCGGGGTCGGGGCGGTGGCACTGGTAGAGGTCGATGTAGTCCATCTTGAGCCGGCGCAGGCTGGCGTGGCACGCCTCGAAGACGTGCTTGCGCGAAAGGCCGCGCTCGTTGGGGTCGTTGCCGGTCGGGTTGTAAACCTTGGTCGCCAGCACGAACGAGCTGCGCGGGTATTCGGACAGGATATTGCCGAGCGCCTCCTCGGACTGGCCGGCGTTATACTGGTCGGCGGTGTCGAAGAAGTCGATCCCGGCGTCGACGGCGAGCCGCACGATCTGGCGCGCGTCGCGGTCGCTGACGCGGTCGCCGATCGTCAGGTAACTCCCGAGCCCCATCCGGCTGACCTTCAGCCCCCACTTGCCCAGCTTGTTGTGTTGCATGGCGCCGCTCCTTGTAATCGATCCATCGGTTTAGAAAAGATCCTACAGTCGCCGCCGCAAATCGCCAGTTTTAAATGGCGGCGGGCCCCGGCAAATCGCTTGCCGGACTCCGGACTTGAAAATTGCTTTCAAATGCGTTTGACTGGAAACCCGAACGCATTGGCGGCGCCACATGGTATGCCGTCCAGACAAAACAGGAGCCTTGCAGCATGTCCTCCAAACCGCTATTCAAAATCACCGATTACATCGAGCCGGATCTCAAGTTTGAAGAGGAGGAATGCCGCAAGCTGGGGATCGATTTTCAGCATGCGCAGCTGCGCAACGCCGGCCCCGCCGAACTGATCAACTATTGCAAGGACGCCGACATCATCCTGGTCAACATGGCCCTGTTCAGCCCGGAAGTCATCGCCGGCCTGAGCAATACCAAGGTCGTCCTGCGCCACGGGATCGGCTACGACAAGGTCAACGTGCCGGCCATGACCGAGCACGGCATCGTCTTCGCCAACGAGGCGACCGCCTCGGCCGTCGACGTCGCCGAGCAGGCCATCCAGCTCATGTTCGCCACCTACAAGAAACTCAAGATCCAGATGAACATCATGCAGGAGGCGCTCGGCGCCAGCATCTGGTCGTATAAGAAACTCCTTCCGGCCTACCGGATCGAGGGCAAGACGCTGGGCATCGTCGGCTGCGGCAACATCGGCAGCCACGTCGCCCGCAAGCTCAAGAGCTTCGGCCTGACGATCAAGGTCTGCGACCCGTACCTGAGCGAGGAGCGCGTCGCCGAGCTGGGCGTCGAGCGCCTGCCGTTCGAACAGCTCCTGGCCGAGGCCGACATCGTCACGATCCACACGCCGCTCAACACCGAGACCCGGCACATGTTCAACTACGACACGATCAAGCTGATGAAGAAGACCGCGATCCTGGTCAACACCGCCCGCGGCCCGATCGTCAGCAACGAGGGGCTGGCCAAGGCCCTGCGCGAGGGGCTGATCGCCGGCGCCGGCCTGGACGTCTCCGAGGACGAGCCGCCCCAGCCGGGCAACCCGCTCATCGGCCTGGAAAACGTCCTGATGACCCCCCACGCCGCCTGGTACAGCGAGGAAGGCGGCTGGGACATCCGCTACATGATCATGGACGACGTCAAGGCGTTCCTCGAGGGGCGCGCCCCGAAGTATGTGGTCAACAAGGAAGTCCTGGACCGGCCCAACCTGCGGTTCAAGAGCGCGGCGGTCAAGAAATAACCCGAATAAACAGAAGTGTCTATGGCCGGCCCGGGTTTAACCGATCCGGGCCGGTTTTCATAAGTTTAACTGGACTTTCCTGTCGGATGAGGACAAAATAATCGCTTTGACGGTTTCGTCAAATGATATGACTGATCGGAGTGTTTCATGAATCATTTACAGTTGCCCGACTACCTCCTGATCGGCGCGTATATCGTGCTGGTGATGATTATTGGCATGGTTTTGAAACGATCGATCAAGGGGGCAAAGGACTACTTCACCGCCGGCTCCACGATGCCGTGGTGGGTTGCTGGCGTGTCTTACTTTATGGCTTCGTTCAGCACGATGCTGTTCATCATTTACTGCGAAATCGCCTATAATTACGGTTTGGTCGCGTTCACCGTCACCTGGGTTGCCGGCGGCACGGTGGCCATTTCGGGCACGCTGATGGCCCACCGCTGGCGCCGGGCGCGCGTCATGACGCCGATGGGCTTCATGGAGCGCCGCTACAGCAAGTCCATCCACCAACTGATGGTGTGGCTCGGGTTCCCGCTCCGCATGCTCGACAACAGCATGCGCATCTACGGCATCGCCCTGGTCAGCATCGTCGCCGTCTACGGCATCGGCGTCGTCAAGGTCATCGACCAGAACCCGCAGTGGTTCCTGACCGCGGTCTTCGCCCTTGGCATTCTTTTCATCCTTTATTCGCTCCTCGGCGGCCAGAGCTCGGTGATGATCACCGACTTCGTCCAGGCCATGATCCTTCTCGTCACCGTCTGCATCATCACCTACATGTGCATGCCGGCCGGCTGGTGGGACAAGCTTCACGATCCGACCATCGTCCCGACGGCGCGGCTCAAATGGTTCCAGGAGAGCCTCGGCCGAGAAAAGGGCTACGACTGGATCTTCCTGACGTTCAACATCTTCCTGATCAGCGTCATCCAGAACGCGGCCGGCTGGGCGCTCGTGCAGAAATACAACTGCGTCCGCAGCGAGGCCGACGCGCGCAAGATGGTGTGGTGGGTCGTCTGCCTGAAGGCGGTCTGCCCGTTCATCTTCTTCCTGCCCGGCCTGGCCGCCTACTACCTGCTGACCCCGGCCGAGATCGGCGGCAACACGCGCTACGTCTTCGCGCTGGTCAGCTTCAAGGTGCTGCCGGTCGGCGTCGCGGGGCTGATGATGCTGGCGATGCTGGGCTCGGCGTTTTCGGCGATGGGTGCCGAGTACAACACGCTGTCGGGCGTCCTGACCCGCGACTTCTACAAGCGCAGCCTGCGGCCGCAGGCCACGCCGGCCGAGGAGGTTTTTTTCGGCCGGATGGCGACGATCGGCATCGGCCTGTTCACGATGGTGCTGGCGCTCGTGTTCAACTACTTCCGCGATCTGAACCTGATGGACCTCATGATGCGCTTCTTCGGCGTCTTCGGCCCGCCGGCCATGATCCCGATCTTCCTGGGCCTGCTGACGAAAAAAGGCAATTCGCGCGGCGTGTGGTACGGCGTGATCCTGAGCGTCATCCCCGGCATCATCGCGGTGGCCTGGAACCTCTATGCGGTCAAACTTCACGCCGCCGAAATGAAGGCCGACCCCTATGTCGATTACCTGTATCGGACGCTGTTTGCGGCGCTGCTGAGCCCGGCCATCTGCATCCTGGTCGTCTTCGGCATGGTCATCGGCTCGGTCCTGCACCCGCGCTCGGCCGATGAACAGGCCAGCGTCGACGCGTTCTTCGAGGACCTCAAGAAGCCCTATCTGATCGACAAGAAGGCCAAGGGGATCTCGCCGTTCAAGCTGATCGGCATGATGGCGTTCTGGTTCGGCGTGATCATGGCGGCCGTGACCGCCTTCATTTACTTCAACCGCGTCCAGTTTGGCGTTCAGAGCTTCGGGCTGCACCTGATCGTCATTGCCTTCATGTGCACGCTGGGCGGCCTGATGTGGTGGCGGTCGGCCCGGCCCGAGCCCGCGGCCGAAGTCGCCGCGCCCGAGCCGAAGATCCCGGCCGGCGTGAAGTAAGCCTCCCGCGTTGTTATTGAAAAGGCGCCGGCGTTGAAGAAACGCCGGCGTCTTTGTTCAGTCCCATTCGTGCTCGTAGGCTGACCACCTGCTTCGGGTGGGGGGCAAGGGACCCAAAGGACCAAAATTGGATGTTCTCTCAGATTCCGCAATCCGAAATCCGCAATCCGCAATCAGAAAGGTTCCTGCCGATGATCTCCGACGACCAGATCCGCGCCGCGTGCGATGAGCTCGAGGCGGAAGCCACGGCGTTCCTCGACAGGCTGATCCGGTTCGAGTCGATGCCAGGCTTCGAGGGGCCGGCGATGCACTGGCTGCACGAGCAGTTCCAGGGGCTCGGCGACGTGGTCGAGTTCGTCCCGATCCCCGAGGAGATCCGCCAGGACCCGGAATACCAGTTCACGCTCAGCGACAGGCCGTATGCGGAGCGCCCGAACCTGCGCGTGACGGTCAAGGGCTCGGGCGGGGGGCGGAGCCTCGTCCTGAACGCGCACGCCGACGTCGTCCCGCCGTCGGTCGGCCAGGAGCGCCCGTTCGACCCGGTCATTCGGGACGGCAACATCTACGGCCGCGGCGCCGTCGACGACAAGGGCCAGGTCGCGGCGTTCTGGGTGATCCTCAAGGCGATGAAGAAGCTCGGCCTGCGCCCGAAGGGCGACGTCGTCTTCCACATCGTGATCGAGGAGGAGACCGGCGGCAACGGCACGCTCGCGATGGTCCGCGCCACGAAGGAGAAATTCGATTTCTGCATCAACCTGGAGTCGTGCCCGGGGAACATCTACACCTCGATGCGCGGGGCGGTCTGGTTCAAGGCGACGGTGTGGGGGCGGGCCGCGCACTCGGGCAGCCCGCAGCTCGCCGTCAACGCGATCGAGATGGCGATCGAGGCGATTCGGATCATGAAGGAAGTCCGTGAGGAAATCCTCGCCGAGACGCGCAACGACGACCCGATCCTGGCCCGGCTCCCCAACCCGATGCCGCTCAATTTGGGGGAATTTCATTCCGGCGACTACCCGTCGATCGCGCCGCGCATGGCGACGTTCTCGGGCGTGTTCGGCCTGCTCACGACGCCCAACGAAGAGGTCCGGCGCCGCATCGAGGAGGCCGTGCGCGCGCGCGGCCCCGAGTGGCTCCGCGACCCCGAGCACTTCAAGATCGAGTTCCCGTATCACCACAACATCTCGCGCACCGACCCGAACCACCCGGCCGTCGGGATCATCAAGGAGTGCTTCGAGTCGATCGGCGTGCACGCCGAGGTCATGGGCCTCTCCGCCTCGTCCGACGCGTGTTTCTACACGAATTTCATGGGGACGCCGACCGTCATGACCGGCCTCGGCAACGACACCGCCCACCAGATCACCGAGCATATCACCCTGCGCAACGTCGTCCTCGAGTCGGCCATGGTCGTCCGCTTCATCCGCGAATGGTGCGGGTAGGCCGCTTTCGCCGAAAGCGGCATCTGAATGCGATTTGAACAGGAGGCAACGGAGATAACGGAGATGCATTTCTCTGTTTCCTCCGTTGCCTCCTGTTCAATTCATTTCTCATTTCTCATTCAATTCATTATCTTGAATACCGATGTCCAGTCCCGGAATCGGAGTGTTCCATGGATTCTACCGGCAAGATCTTGAACGACGTTTCGGTCGCCATCCTGTGCGGCGGGTCGGGGTCGCGGATGCGATCGACCGAGCAGCACAAGGTCTGCTTCCCGATCGACGGCGTCCCGGCGATCAACCGCACGATCCGGATGTTCCGCGGCCTCGGCGCGCGCCGGATCTTCGTGGTCGTCGGCGCGCTGGCCCAGAACGTGATCAGCACGGTCGGCAGGGAATTCCCCGAAGTCGTGTTTATTTACCAGCATGAGCAGCTCGGCACCGGCCACGCCGCGCAGGTCGCCGCGGCGGCGATCGCCAAGCTCGACTGCCCGGGCTCGCTCCTCATCACGATGGGCGACAAGGTCATCGAGCCGTTCGTGATCCGGGAGCTGGCGGAGCATTACGCGCGCGCCCGCGCCGACTTCGCGTTCATCACTTCGCCCAAGAAGCACAACGGCCTCGTCAGCACGGCCGGCCGCATCATCAAGGACCGCTCGGGGGCGATCCTCGGCAACCTCGAGCTGCGCGACATCCAGCGCGCGCAGATCATCGCCTCGCTCGCCAAGCTCGCCGCCGGCAAGCCCAACAAACAGGTCCCGGTGGAGAAGGCGGTCTCGATCGGCCTCAAGCTCATCCCGAACGAGAAAAAGCTCAACAACGCCCTCTGGCCGCTCCTCGACGAGATGCGCGCGGGCGGCGGCCTGACCGGCCGGCAGCTCCTCGAAAAGCTCGGCGACAAGCCCGGCACCATCAGCCTCGGCGGCAAGCGCCTCACCCCCGAGCAGGTCGAGCGCCAGGCCACGACCGTCAACTCGTCGGTCTATCTGGGAAGCCGAAAATTCTGGGACACGTTCCTGCCGCGGCTGCGGAACAACAACGCCCAGCGCGAATTCTACCTGACCGACGTGATCAACCTCGCCGTGGCCGACGACCACAAGTGGCGGCTCGCGCAGCATGTCCTCGAGGACACGACCTCGGTGATGGCCTACAACTCGCCCGACGAGCTGCTGCGCATCGAGGATATTTTCCGGCGCAAGACGCTCGCGCCGGCGGCCGAGCCGGTCCTCAGCGAGGCGGTGCGCCTCCCGGCGGGGATGTATCGGCCGGCGTCCAAGTGGCTCGAGCTGTTCGAGGAATGGCCGGCGGCGCTCGAGAAGAAATTCGTCGAGATCTACGGCCGCGAGGGGATCCAGTCGCGGCGCAAGATCTTCATCCAGGCGCTCAAGCTGTTCGTGCAGCGCATGGGGGGCGACCGCAAGGCGATCGTCGTGCGCGCGCCGGGCCGCATTAATTTATTGGGGCGCCACATCGACCACCGCGGCGGCGCGGTCAACGTCATGGCGATCGACCGCGACGTGGTGTTCGTCGCCGCGCCGCGCGAGGACGACGTCGTCAAGCTCGTCAACTCCGACCGCAAGCAGTTCCCCGACCGCGAGTTCTCGCTGCGCGAGGCGCTCGGCGACATCAACTGGGACGACTGGCTGACCTACGTCAACAGCGACCACGTCCGCAACCTGCTCGTGAGCACGCGCGGCGACTGGTCCAATTACGTCAAGGCCTCGCTCGTGCGCCTCCAGCAGCAGTTCCGCAACATCCGCATTCGCGGCTTCGACGCGGCGGTCGTCGGCGACATCCCGCGCGCGGCCGGGCTCTCCAGCAGCTCGGCGCTGGTGGTGGCCTCGGCCGAAATCGCCGTCACGTTCAACGGCCTCGGCGTCACGCCGATGGAGCTTGTCGACCTGTGCGGGGAAGGCGAGTGGTTCGTCGGCTCGCGCGGCGGCGCGGCCGATCACTCGGCCATCCGCATGGCGCGCCGCGGCCAGGTCTCGCATGTCAAGTTCCTCCCGTTCCGCATGGGCGAGACCTACGACTTCCCCGAAAACTGCAAGGTCATCATCGCCTACAGCGGCTTCGACGCGCGCAAGAGCGGCGGGGCCCGCGACCGGTTCAACCAGAAGGTCGCCAGCTTCGAGTTCGGGTTCATGCTCCTCAAGGACCGCCTGCCGCAATACGACAGGCTGCTCGAGCATCTGCGCGACGTCAACCCGCAGCGGCTCGGCTGCAGCGTCAGCCAGATCTACCGCGCGCTGCTGAACGTCCCAGATTCGATGTCGGTCGCGGAACTGCGCGAGAACATTTCCGAGCGCCACCACAAGCGGATGGAAATGGTGCTCGGGTCGCACCAGCCGCCCGAGCGCTACGACTTGCGCGGCGTGGTCATGTTCGGCATCGCCGAGTGCGCGCGCGCGCTGCTCGCCCCGGCGCTGCTTTCGCACGGCAGGCTCGAGCAGTTCGGCCGGCTCATGGCGATCAGCCACGACGGCGACCGCGTCAGCCGCCACAGGCGCATGGCGGACGGCCGCTGGCGCAGCTCGAAATACTGTTACGACTGTTCGGATGACACGATGACGCGGTGCTGCGCGGATCTGGGGAGCGAGGACCCGGATCGCGTGCTGGGCGCCCAGCTTTACATGCAGCCGGGGGCGTATGCGTGCTCGATCCCGCAGATCGACCGGATGATCGACCTCGTGAGCGGCGTCCCTGGGATTTACGGGGCGCAGCTCGGCGGGGCGGGCCTCGGCGGATGCATCATGATCCTGGCCCACCCCTCGGCCGTTTCGACGGCCTGCGACTTGCTCCGGCGCGACTATTACGGGCCGGCCAAGATCGATCCGCTGCTGCACGTGTGCAGCCCGGTCGCCGGTGCCGGCGCGATTTCATTGTAATTGCGGTTTTCGGAATGCGGATTGCGGATTAAACAGAACAATCCGCAATCCGAAATCCGCAATCCGAAATCACATGGCCGCCTGGTACTGCACGGCGCCGGTGGCGTCGCGCAGCAGCTTGCCGGTGAGCTTGCCCTGGGCGTCGCGCACCTGCATTTCCTTGTCCGAGACGCGGGTGAAGCGGGTCGTGTTGATGACCTGGCCGTTGCGCGACAGGGTCAGCGTGGCTTCCTTGCCGTCGGCCGAAGGCACGAACGCGTACTGCACGCCGTCGCGCTCGACCGAGCCGATCTGGACGACGTTGCCGGTCCAGAACTCCATCACGTTGAGGACGATGGCATCGACGAACATCGCGACGCCATAGACCGGGATGATGATGAACACCCACATGACGATCGACTGGAAGATTTTCTTCTGCGTCGAATCGCCCTGAATCTGGCCGCCGACGTTGCCGTTGGTCCGGTAGACGGCGCGGGTCAGCGGGAACCGGCCGTAGCAGCCGAGCGACACGAACATCCACACGGCGATCATCGAAATGATCAGGCCTTTGCGAAGCGAACGATACATGTGGCACACCTCCATGCGCATCCTGCGCGAATGTTGAATCCTGAACAGATATTTCAGTGTAACACGAATCAACAGGAAACCAAAAATTATGAATAACGAAAAGCCCGCGCGTTGCGGCGCGGGCTGATTCGAAAGAAGACGCAAATGCCGATGCTCAATTCGGGTAGACGAACTGGAGGTCGATGCTGGTGTCGGGGTGAATGGTCTGCTTGACGGGGCAGGCGTTGGCCGCGGCCTCGAGCTTGGCGCGGTCGGCCTCGCCGAGCTGGAAGCCCTTGGGCAGCGTGACGATGGCGCGCAGGCTTGCCACGCGGCGCGGCGGCGTGGCGGTCATGTCCTTGGTCACGTTGACCGTGGTGCCGGCGATGTCCCAGCCGTTGCGCTGGGCCATCAGCCCCATGATCGTCAGGATGCAGGCGCCGAGCGCGCCGCCGACCATGTCGGTCGGCGAGATCGACTCGCCCTTGCCGCCGTTGTCGACCGGGGCTTCGGTCTGGAATTTCTGCCGGGACGGCCCATGCGTGATCTCGCAGCGCAATCCGCCCAGGTAAGTGACGTCGATGTTGACGGACATGAGAAAAGCTCCTTATGAAATGAAATCGCAATAATCAGTTTTACTTTTACCGCCGCTGCATTCAGGCGAATGGATATGCCACCTGCCTCAGCCGCGGTCAAAAATACCATACACTATTTTTAAGCCGTCTTCAGCCTGCTTCTTTGGCGCGTGTGGTGAATTAATAGATTTCGATTGCCCGCTTTTCAGCGGGGTGAATGGGTTGCCACCGGCTTCAGCCGTTATTCTTCCTCATCAAGGTCTTCCTCAGTCCCCATGTCTCCACAATCCTCTAATTTCTCGCGGGTGGTGCCATTGGCATGGTGCTGTTCCTGAAGTTCAATGTATTTCAATATCGCCGGCAAATTTGCAGTTGCAAAACTCACAACCCCATAGCCTCTTTGCCACCTGAGCATCTTCATGCCGAATTCCTTGTTGATCGCCCGGGCACAAGCGCCTTTGATCTTGCCGATCATCTGGTCGATTACAATCATTGGCTCGATCTCAATTGCGGCATGCAGGTGGTCCCTGGTTCCCCCAATTCCTTTCAAGTAGACCCCGGGGAAATGATGGCAGTAATTTCGAATAAACAGGAAGACCTTGGGTTGAACAGCCGGGGTTAACAGCTTTTGATCGCGGTAGCAGTGCCAATTGATGTGGAGAAGGATTTCATGGTGGGCATGGCTGCCTTTGCTCATGGCTGAAGCCTTTGTCCGAGAAGCCCGCTGAAGCGGGCTTGGGAGTTTTTAAAATGCCCCAACCACCGGCTGAAGCCGGTGGCAACCAACTCAGCCCGCTGAAGCGGGCATCCAATGATCTACACTGGTTGCTTCTATACTTCAAAGGTTATTTGTATGAGTTCAGATTCCTACTCTGCGCGCGACTCTGCTTAAAAGAAAAAGCCCGCTTTTCAGCGGGCTGAACAGGTTGCCACCGGCTTTAGCCGGTGGCAATCGGTGAAATTTCATAAAGAAGCACGCTTCAGCGCGCTTCTCGGTTCCGGCTTCAGCCTTTCAACACCGCGCCCTGGGCGGCGTTGGCGACCATTTTTTGATATCTCCCGAGCCAGCCGTAGTTCATGCGCGGGGCGGGCGGCTGCCATTGGGCGCGGCGGCGTTCGAGTTCGGCCGCGTCGACCTTGAGTTCGAGCTTCTTGTTCGGGATGTCGACCGAGACGATGTCGCCGTCGCGGACGAGGCCGATCACGCCGCCCTCGGCCGCCTCGGGGCTGACGTGGCCGATGCACGCGCCGGCGGTGCCGCCGCTGAACCGGCCGTCGGTCACGAGCGCCACGCTCTTGCCGAGGCCCATCCCCTTGATGTAGCTCGTCGGGCTGAGCATCTCCTGCATGCCGGGGCCGCCGCGCGGGCCTTCGTTGCGGATGATGACGACCATGCCGGGCTGGACCTTCTTGCCGAGGATCCCCTTGCAGGCGTCCTCCTGGCTTTCGAAGACGATCGCCGGCCCTTCGTGCTTGAGCATCTCGGGATCGACGCCGGCTGTCTTGACCACGGCGCCCTGTTCGGCCAGGTTGCCGTGCAGGATCGTGAGGCCGCCTTCCTTGGAATAAGCCCGCTCGACCTCGCGGATCACGTCCATCGGTTTGAAGTCGCCGTCGGACTCGAGGCAGGGATTTCCAGCAATGACCGCGGCCAGCGGCGCAACGCCGCCGGCGGCGAGCAGTTCGGCGCGGACGGCGGCCGGTTTCTTGCCGGTCGGCTTGCTGCCCTCGACGCACATCGCGATCGCTTCGGCCGTCACGATCGCGGAGCGCGGGTCGTTCTCGGCGATGTTGTCGCCGAGCGTCTTGCCGGTGACCGTCTTGCAGTCGAGCTTGAGCAGGCCCGGCAGGCCGCGCTGGATCGAGCCCAGAATCCCGTGGATGCCGCCCGAGCGGTGGACGTCCTGGATGTAGAAGATGCGGCCGTCGGGGGTGGCCGACGGCGCGACCTTGCAGATGTTGGGCGTTTTGACGCTCAGGTCGTTGATGCGCGCCATGTCGTACTGGATTCCGGCTTCGCGGGCGACCGCGAGGACGTGCAGCAGCGTGTTGGTCGAGCCGCCCATGGCCATGTCGAGGATCATTGCGTTGTCGAACGCGGCCTCGGTGGCGATGTCGCGCGGCTTGACGTCGTCGGCGACGAGCTCGAGGATCCGCTCGGCGGCGCGCCGGTAGAGGCGCTGCCGCTCGGCGCTGGTGGCCAGCACCGTGCCGTTGCCCGGCAGCGCCATGCCGAGCGCCTCGCACAGGCAGTTCATCGAGTTGGCGGTGAACATGCCCGAGCACGAGCCGCACGTCGGGCAGGCGTTGTGTTCGATGGCGTCGAAATCGGCGTCGCTGATCTTGCCGACGGCCTTCTGGCCCACCGCGTAGAACGTGTCGATCAGGTCCAGCCCCCGGCCGAGCGCGCGGCCGGCTTCCATCGGGCCGCCGGAGACAAAAATCGTCGGGATGTTCACGCGCATCGCGGCCATCAGCATGCCCGGGATGATCTTGTCGCAGTTGGGGATGCAGATCATGCCGTCGAAGCAGTGCGCGCGCAGCATCGTCTCGACCGAGTCGGCGATCAGCTCGCGCGAGGGGAGCGAATACTTCATCCCCTCGTGGCCCATCGCGATGCCGTCGTCGACGCCGATCGTGTTGAAGACGAACGGGACGCCGCCGGCCTGCCGGACGGCCTGCTTGACGAACTCGGCGACGGCGTCCAGGTGGACGTGGCCGGGGATGATGTCGATGTGGCTCGAGCAGATGGCGATGAAGGGCTTGTTCCAGTCCTCGTCGGTCACGCCGGTGGCGCGCAGCAGGGCGCGGTGCGGGGCGCGCTCGACCCCCGCCTTGATCGTGTCGGAACGCATCGGGCGAACTCCAGTCTCGGGTGTCGGGGCGGCCTCGGGAGCCGGCGTGCGCAGGGCGTTGAGGATTTCCAGGATGCGGGCTTCGTCCTCGACCGCGCCGATGACGATGCCCCAGCCCTTCTGGAACTGATACATGCCGTCATACGCCGGATCGTGAAAGCTCTGGATCGTATGGTCGATCCCCTCGTCGGCAAGCGCCTGATCGAGCAGGCGCGCCTCGACTTCGTTATCGAGCTGGGCGATCTTCTGAAACCGGTCCATCGAATGCTCCTTTCGCCCCGTGAAAAAGGGTCTGGCTGCAATTTAATCCTTTAAAACCGATGACGCCAGCGGAGATTTAATGCGACGGGATTGAACCGCAGAGATCTTGAATGGAACGCGGATGACGCGGATCGGGCGGATTCTCGCGGATTTTGATTGAACCGCCAAGACGCCAAGAACACCAAGACCTGAAAAATTTGGTTCTTATTCTTGGCGGCCTTGGCATCTTGGCGGTTCGATAATCTCTCTGTGTTCTCTGTGTCTCCGTGGTTCAATTTATTTTTGCTGTTTTTGGCGCATTCGCGCGCAGGATCCCCTGGCGGCGCGGCTGGCGTTGATGCCCCTGCGCGGCCAGATCGATCCCGGCATCCTTGCCGGGTTCCGCCTGCCGGCCGCGCTGCCGGCCACGATCAACTCGTGCGCGGCGTTTACGCAGATTTCGGGGGGAACGTGACGCGCCCTTTAGCGTTGCGCCCTGGCGTAGACTTCGAGTCCGATGGCCTGAAGCCCGGCTCGACTCAGTTCGATGGAATCGTCCGGCGCCAGGTGATGGTCCGCAAGGGATTGCCGAAAGGCCTGCTCGGTATACGAGTAGGAGTCGCCGGAGAGGGTCGGGTCCGGCCGCATCAGCTGTGGATCGAACAGTAACCAGACGCGCGAGGCTCGCTCCCGTGACATATGGGCCAAGACCGTGTCGGCTTCCATTTGGTTCTGCGTCGGGGTGGGGAATTCGAGCCAGCCCGGGTGGGTTCCCGTGGACGCCGGAAAGGTGATCCACGGCGTCGTCAGGGGGCGCTTCAATAAGTCGTAGGCGAAGAAAAGCCCCTCCAGATCCAGGCAAACGATCAGATCGTCGGGGCGGGCCATCTGGGCCAGGATCTGACAGCGGGTTTCCTGTTTCCTGATGGTATTTCCTCCCGCGGCCAGGTGAAGGCGGGTCATATAAAACCCGGGAACGGCCCACAAAACGGCGGCGGCAACGATGACGACGACCGGCTGACTGAAACGCCCCAAAGCCCGGCAGACGGCGTCCGTGCCGATGGCGAGCATGCACAGCAACGGCGGATAGACAAGCGTGTCGTATCGGCCGACGACGTAGATGGGACGAACCAGCAGCGAATAAAGCAGCGTGAACAGCAACGGCGCGAGGAGCAAGACGACGAGAACCGACAACATCCGCCGCGAATCCGTCCGCCGTGCAAAAGGCTTCGACCAAAACATGCCGGCAAATCCACCAGCAAGCGTCGTCGTCCAGATTTGCGTCACGATCCGGGCCGCGTCCGGCAACACGGGTTGCTGCAGGCGAGTCGGGATGCAGCCGCCGCAAGACAGTTTCAACAATGATTCCGGAATCAGCGTGAACCATGAGGCTTCGCGCCAGAAATGAAGAATCCAGCCGGTGCCGCCCCCCGTCCGGGCTTGATTCCATAGATGCAGAAACCACGGGACATATAACATGCCGACCACGATGTGCGTCAGCATGAATGCAAGCCACGTGCGTCGTCGCGGCCGGATGATGAGCGCCGCGATCCAAAGCGCCGGCACGAACCAAATCGCCAGATTGTGGGCATACAAAGCGGCCAGGAGCGCGATGCCGTGCGCTGCCATCGCGGGCCTCGAGTCGCGTCGCATGGCCCGGGTAAAGGCCCACAGGGCCAGGGAAATGAGGAGCCACGTCAAGGGATAGCCGCGCGCTTCCTGTGAATAATGAATGTGGAAGGGGAGCATCGACCCGATGAATGCGGCCCAGATCGCAACCCGGCGGGACAACCCCAGCTCGAGCGCCCAGGCGGCGGTCACCGCCAGTTGAAGAACGCCGAAAACCAGGGACAGCGAACGAAGCGAGATCGGCTCAATGCCGAAGAGCGCGATCCAGCTCTTGAGCAGCAGGAAATAGAGCGGCGCGTTGGTGTCGTTGCGCAGGGCGTGGAGGATTCCCTGCGGATCGGCGCAAAAAAGAACCGACGTGCATTCGTCGAACCATAACTCCTGGGCGTCCAGGCCGATCCCACGAATGACGGCCGCTACGGCTAGAACCGCAACCAGCAGCTTGAAGGTGGACTCAGCAAGTCGCCGACTTTTCACTTTGGCAACATCGCAAAAAAATAATACCTCTGTGATGAACAAAGATCTAACCGCGCAATTAGAGCAGCATGGGGCGCGATCCGCCACCCAAAATTCAAATGCACGCGAAGACGCGGGATGGGCGCAAAAGGCGTTTGCATTTGGACGGGAATCGCTGGCAAGCTGGTGTTCGACGGTGTTTGGTGTCATGGGCAAAATGATTCGGATCGTCAGGATGCAGTGGTTCTCGCTGGCGCTTGTGGCCGCGTTTCTCGTCTCATGGGCTGCCCCGTGGGTCGGCGTCGGGATCAATCCCGGCAACCACACGCAGTATTGGGCGATCGTGACGATCTTTTTTCTGTCGGGCCTGATCCTGCCGACGCGCGAGGCGTTCGCGGGGCTGCTCAACTGGCGCGTCCATGTGTTCATCAATCTCTTCCAGTTCGTCCTCGTCCCGCTTGGCGCCTGGCTGGCCTTGAAACCCTTCCGCGACAGCCTCGACCCCGGCCTCCTTGCCGGGTTCTGCCTGCTGGCCGCGCTGCCGACCACGATCAGCTCGTGCGTAACGTTCACGCAGATTTCGGGGGGCAACGTCGCCGCCTCGCTGTTCAACGCCGCGGCGGGCAACATCGCCGGGATCGCGATCACCCCCGCGCTGCTCTTTCTCATGCTCGGCGGCAAGGCCGACCACAGCCGGCTCGATATCGTCGCCACGATTCTGAGCCTCACGCGGCAGGTGATCGTTCCGTTTTTCATCGGGCAGGCGATTTACCTCGCCGCCGGCGGCCGGACGAAGCACTGGCGCAAAAAAGTCGCCTCGTTCAACAGCTTTCTGATCATCCTGATTGTTTTCACCGCGTTCAGCGACACGTTCGCGCACACGGAGCGCCTCGGCGGCTTCAGCCTGGCCAACCCGCGTTTCGTCGCGCCGCTGGCGGCGCTCCTGCCGATCCATCTCGCGGTTCTCGCAACCGTCGCGGGGCTGAGCCGCGCGTTCAGGTTCAACCCGTCCGACCGCGTCGCGATCTTCTACACCGCGTCGCAAAAAACGCTCTCGCTCGGACTGCCGATGGCGACCGCGACGCTCGGCGCCAACCCGCGCCTGCTCGGCCTCGCCATCCTGCCGATCATCGTTTATCACCCGATCCAGCTTTTGGTGGCGGGGATGCTGCGCAGGCCGGCGGCGGCATCCAAACATCAATGACCCATGCCGGTTTCGGCGAAACCGGCCTACTGACTTGACACTCGCGCGCTGATCGGGAGAATGGAACGGATGAACCGGACGCAGTCCACCAAAGGATCATGCACATGACCACGCAAACACTCCGCCGCCTGAGCCTCGTCATGGCCCTGGCGTTGATGCTGATGGCCCCGGCGGCCTTCGCGCAGTCCAAGTTCGGCGTCGTCGACGTCGACAAGATCATCGCGCGCTCGCGCACCGTTTCCCAGGCCGTCAAGGCCGCCGAAGCCAAGCTGAAGGTGCGCCAGGACCAGATCGACGCCAAGATGACCGAGATGCAGTCGGCCCGCCAGGAACTCGACCGCAAGCGCTCGGTGATGAGCGAGGACCAGGTCAAGGCCGAGGAAGACAAGATCAACCGCCAGCGCGAGGCGATCGAGGACCTTCAGCACGAAACCAACAAGGAACTGGCCCGCATCCGCCAGGAAGTCATGCCCCCCGAGGTCAACCGGATCATGGAGGCCGTTCGGCAGGTGGCGAACACCGAAGGCTATGACCTGGTCCTGCCGGCCGAGACCGTCCTGTTCCACACCGAGAAGGTCGACATCACGCCGCTCGTGATCCAGCTTCTCGACAAGAACAGCGCGGCCGAGAAGCCGGAATCGGTCGAGAAATCGAGCGACACGGACTCGGACGAGAAGCCGAAGAGCACGCGCCGCGCCCGGCCGCGCCTTCCGAGGAACAACGACTAACCGATGACGCATCAGACCACGATCGCACGCGCGGTTTCGACCGAGGGAATCGGACTGCACACGGGCCGGATGACGGGCGTCGAATTCACGCCCGCTCAAACGAACGAGGGGATCGTCTTCATTCGCGAGGATCTGCCCGGCCGGCCGATGATCCCCGCGCTGCCGGACGCGGTCAACGGCGAGATGCTCGCGCGCCGCACGGAGCTCGTCAACGCCGACGGCCATTCGGTCGCCATGATCGAGCACCTGCTCGCCGCCTGCCTGGCGATGGGGATCGACAACCTGCGCGTGGGCATGAACGGGCCCGAACTGCCGATCTTCGACGGCAGCGCGCTGCCCTACGCGCAACTGCTCGAACAGGCCGGCGCGCAGAAGCTCGAAGCCGCGCGCCACCCGTGGCGGCTCACGCGGACCGTGACGATGGTCGACGGCGACGCCGAGATCGTCGCGATCCCCGCCGAGTCGATGTCGATCGCGTTTTTTTGCGACCTCGCCCATGCCAACATCAAGGATCAGGTGGCCGAGTTCCAGGTCGGCATCGGCGATTTCATCAACGACCTCGCGCCCGCGCGGACCTGGGTGTTTTACGAAGATGTGGTGAAGCTACAGGAGGCGGGTTTGATCCGCGGCGGGTCGCTCGATTGCGCGATCGTGTTGCGCGACGGCAAGCCGATGAACACCCACTACAGGCTCGACCAGGAGCTGGCGCGCCATAAACTGCTCGACTTTTTGGGCGATCTTGCGATACTTGGTCGGCCCGTGAACGCGCTGCTGACCGCGCGTGGCACCGGCCACCGCCTGCATCACCAGTTTATCGAGAGCCTCAGAAAGGAACTGTACCAATGACCGAGCCGATGAAGCTGCCGCTGGACGTCATGGCCATCCGCGAGATCCTTCCGCACCGCTACCCGTTCCTGCTTGTCGACCGCGTGACCGAGATGGTCGAGGGGCAATCGATCGTCGCGATCAAGTGCCTGACGGTCAACGAGCCGTTCTTTCAGGGGCATTTCCCCAACTACCCGGTGATGCCGGGGGTGCTGCAGATCGAGGCCCTGGCGCAGGCCGGCGCGATCCTGGGCCTGTCGATGGCCGAGAACCGCGGCAAGATCGCCCTGCTGACCGGCGCCGACGAGTTCAAGTTCCGCCGGGCGGTCGTCCCGGGCGACGTGCTCACGCTGACGGTGACGATGGAAAAGTACCGGAGAGGGTTTGGCAAGGCCCGCGGCGTCGCCAGCGTCAACGGCGAGACCAGCGCCGAAGGCATGCTCGGTTTTGCGATCGCGGCGGCCGGGGAAAAGTGAATTTAAGAAATCCAAAATCCGAATTTCGAAATCCTAAACAAATTCGAAATCCGAAGAACAAAATTTAATAAAAAAACCGGCGAACAGCCGGTTTTTTTCATGTACAGGGAAGTTACGTTTAATCCTCAAATTTCGGTTTGGCCGGGCTCCGCGCCCGATTTGGGTCCGTTCCGGATAACGGCCAAGGCGAGTATTCCAACGAGAATCGCGACCGTGATCGAGGTGATCAGCCGCGAGTGGCCGAGCAGATGGCCGACATAGCTGATGCCGTAAATCACGCCCAGAATGACGGCGAATGCGGCCAGGAACCAGAAATCCTTCAGGATCAGCAGAAACGGCCAGGCGACGATGATGATCGGATTGGACAGAATCGTCCGGTCCTTCTCGCGCAGGCCGCCGATGAAAAAGAAAACCCCGATCCCCAGCCACAAAAACGGGATGACGAATCGCGCGCCTTCGTTAAACGGGGCGAACAGGATCGGATGATCGGCGATGAATTCGGGGTCGCGCGACGGGACGAGCAGCACCGCGCAGATCAGGATCGTGAATAACAGCTCGCCGAGGAACTCGAACGGCGCCGACCATTTCCAATCGAACCAGTTGCCGTAGCCCTCAATGGCGAAGGAGGCGATCATGATCAGCAGGAAAAGACCGCCGGCGATGTCCTTCCATGTAAAATCCGGCGACCTTAAAAACGAGATGACGACGGCGAGCATGAGCAGGGAAATGAACGTGAAAACCAGCGCCATGAACGCGTCGGATCGCTTGTCGACTTTGACATGGCGATAGAAAACCTGCATTCCGGCGACGATCGCGGCCGTGACCGCCGCGAGCAGGGTCAGGAAGAAACGCGCGCTCGATGTGCGCAGGGCCTGCGGGCCGTCCGAGCGCCAGATGACCGCCACGCCCATGGCCAGGGCCATCGGTAGCATGAGCCAAAGCCAGGCGTCGCTGACTTGCTTCGGGGCCGGCAGGGGTGCCTTGTCGGTCGGTTCTTGCATCGCCGGATCGTCCATCGGGCGCTCGAGGTCGCATGGGTGCCAAATGGAATTATGTCGCAAACGGCTCCAAACGCCAACCATTGACGCATCAATTGAACAATTCGGATTTTCGGATTATGAAATTCTGATTTTAATGTTTGTCTTCAAACGGCTTTTCGTTGTTGAAATCGGGGACGTATAAATCCTGGCTTTCCATTTCCTGCGCGAGGATGTTTTCGAAGCCGAGCTTGACGGCGTAGTCGACGATCGCGTTGTATTCGCGCGGCGTGATGCGGCGGTTGAGGTCGGGATAGTGGCTCGCCTGGTACTGCGGCGCGTACTGGCTCATGATGCCGATCGTGGCGTCGATCAGCCCCGCGTCCTTGGCCCAGATCAGGAACTCGTAGGAGCCGGAGAGATTGTTCGGGAGGACGAGGTGGCGGATGATGAGCCCGCGCCGCGCGACTCCATTTTCGACCACCAGCGGTCCCACCTGCCGATACATTTCGACGATCGCCAGCTTCGCGACCTCGGGGTAGTTCTTCGACGACGAGCAATATTCGCTGGCGGCCGGATCGGCGTATTTCATGTCGGGCAGGTAAATATCGACGATGCCCTCGAGGCACTTCAGCAACTCAACCGAATCGTAGCCGTTCGTGTTGTAGACGATCGGGAGCCGCAGGCCGTTTGAATACGCGATGCGCAGCGCCTCGAGGATCGGCCCCATGAAGTGCGTCGGCGTGACGAGGTTGATGTTCTCGGCGCCCTTGGATTGCAGGTCCAGAAACATGGCGGCGAGCTCGTCGGGCGTCCGTTCGGTTCCCATCCCGCCGTGGCTGATCTGGAAATTCTGGCAAAACACGCACCGCAGGTTGCAGTGCGAGAAGAAGACCGTGCCCGATCCGCCGCGGCCGACCAGCGGCGGTTCCTCGCCGAAATGCAGCGTGTGCGACGCGACGCGGAGTTCAGCCGCCGCGCGGCAGTAGCCGCGCTGGCCTTCGAGCCGATTGATCCCGCAGGCGCGCCCGCACAGCGAGCACGCGGAAAGCATTTTGTTGACGCGCGGGATGGTCTCGTCGATGAGATTGATTTTGTGGGAAATATTCATCGTGTCGGTCGAGTCCCTCGCTTACGCTCGGGCTACCGCGTGGCCTTTCACCCCGACTCTGCTTCTCTGCGACAAAACTCCGCAATCCGCAATCGACTCACCCTTGCGGTTCTTCGGCCAGGACCGGTTTCTGGTCGCCGGTCTCGCGGGTGATGGTCGCGCCGACCGCCGCGAGCTTCGTGTCGATGTGCTCGTAGCCGCGGTCGATGTGGTAGACGCGCAGGATTTCGGTCGTCCCCTCGGCGGCCAGGCCGGCCAGCACCAGCGCGGCCGACGCGCGCAGGTCCGAGGCCATGACCGGCGCCCCCGTCAGCTTCTTCACCCCGCGGACGCGCGCCTCGCCGGTGCCCATCTCGATGTTGGCGCCCATGCGCATCAGCTCGGCGACGTGGATGAATCGCTCCGGGTAGATCGTTTCGCGGACGATCGAGTCGCCGCCGGCCATGCACAGCAGCGCCATGAACTGCGCCTGCATGTCGGTCGGGAAACCCGGGTAGGGGAGCGTCTGGATGTTGGTCGGGTTGATGCCGGCGCCGGGCTTGACGCGGACGCCGTCGGGCAAAACTTCGATGCCGATGCCGGCCTGGATCATCTTTTCGAGGAGCGCGTTCATGTGGTCGGGGCGCGCGCCGCGGACCATGACGTCGCCGCCGGTGATCGCGCCGGCCAGCAGGAACGTGCCGGCCTCGATCCGGTCGGGGATGATCGAGTAGACGATCGGCTTGAGCGCGCCGACGCCTTCGACTTCGAGCGTGGAGCTGTCGGCGCCGGTGATGCGCGCGCCCATGAGGTTGAGCATCCGGACCAGCTCGCCGATTTCGGGCTCGCGGGCCGCGCCGCGGATCACCGTGCGGCCGGGGGTGAGCACGGCCGCCATCAGGACGTTGCAGGTCGCGCCGACCGACGAGCCGTGCGAGCCTTCCAAATTCATTTCGCCGCCGCTCATGCCCTCGCCTTCGGCGATCACGTAACCGCCCTCGATGCGGACCTTGGAACCCAACGCCTCGAAGCCGGTCAGGTGCAGGTCGATCGGGCGCGGGCCGATGGCGCAACCGCCCGGAAGCGAGACGCGGGCCTGGCCGAGCCGGGCCAGCATCGGGCCGAGCACGTAAACCGAGGCGCGCATGCGGCGGACCATGTCGTAGGGGGCCTCGGTCGTGTTGAAGCCGCGCGCGTCGATCGTGACCCGGTCGCCCTCGGTCGTGACCTTGGCGCCGACGCTTTCGAGCACGCTCGACATCGTCTGGACGTCGCGAAGCTGCGGGACGTTGCGCAGGGTGCTGACGCCGTCGGCCAGCAGGCACGCGACCATCAGCGGCAGGGCGGCGTTCTTGGATCCGCTGACGGTGATTTCGCCGTTCAGGCAGCGGTTGCCTTCGATCAGGATGCGATCCATGGAAACTCCGGTCGGTCAGGGACGTTCAGCGGGCCATGCCCAAGCTACCAATGTAAGGTGTTATGCGGAAAATTTGAAATCAAAAGTAGGTCGCTTCGGCTCGAAGCGACATTTCCATCACCTGAAAGAAGACTGAATCCAAAGTCCGGAAGATTGGTTAAGTTGCGCTGGAGAATGCCGCTTCGAGCCGAAGCGGCCTACTCCAGACCGCCCTCGGTCGTGATCGTGAGGTTGGAGTGCTTGACCCCCTTGAGGACCGAGATGGCGTCGGCGAGCGCCTCGATTTTCCTGACCTGGCCGCGCAGGACCAGCACCTCCAGGCAGTTGTGGTGGTCGAGGTGGACGTGCAGCGTCGAGATGACGAGGTCGCCGAAGTCGTGCTGGATGGCGGTCAGCGTCTGGTTGAGCTCGTGGTGATGGTGGTCGTAGACCATCGTGATCGTGGCGGCGACGCGCTGGTTGGGCCGGGCCGATTTTTCGCGCACGAGGTCGGCGCGCACGAGGTCGCGGATCGCCTCGGAGCGGTTCTTGTACCCGCGCTGGCGGATGCGCTCGTCGAAAGCCTCAAAGAGTTCCTTCGGCATGGTGATCGTGTAACGTTCGAGGTCGGCCATGGCACGCTCCTTTGAGTGACAAGTTACAAAGGCCAATGGGTAAATGGAATGCAAATTATTCGGGTTCGGGTGCGTGTTGCGCAAAACAGGCTTTAAAAATTGCGCCCCCATGGACAAAAAACGCCCTGGAGGGTATAATGAGGTCAATCTCGCCCGGGGAGAATTGACCGCCATGGATGGGATATTCAGGGTATTGCATCTGGATCCGGATGCCGCCGCGACGGGGCTTGCGCAGGCCAATTTAAGCACCCTTTACTCCGAAATCGAGATCGACTGCGTCGACCGGTTCGAGGCGTTCATGGACGCCCTGGCACGGCATCGGTATGCGCTCGTGCTCTCGGGCTGGGGGCTGCCCGGAGGCATGTGCCGGCAATCCCTGGAACACGTCCGCCGCGAGGAACCCGGCCTTCCGTTTATCGTTTTCGCCGATGAATCGATCGGCCTCGATGAAGCCGTCCACGCCGTCAAGCTCGGGGCCGACGACGTCGTGTTCAA
Source organism: Candidatus Sumerlaeia bacterium (assembly GCA_039683515.1). Lineage (GTDB taxonomy): Bacteria > Sumerlaeota > Sumerlaeia > MVZB01 > MVZB01 > JAJFUE01. Next base: position 229,339 of record JBDKRG010000004.1, read on the forward strand.
GAACAGGCCCGGGCGGCTGGCCCAGGCCGTCCGCGGCGCGCTCGAGGCCCACAAGCCCGTTCCGGAACCCGAAAACATCGCCGACGCCAACCGCCGCAAGGACGAGATGCTCGGGATGCTCGTCCACGAGCTGCGCAACCCGCTGGCGCCGATGCGCAGCGCGCTCGAGGTGTTGCGCCTGATCGGCGCGCACGACCCTGCGCTCAAGCACCACACGGAGATCATCGACCGGCAGATCGGCTACCAGGCGCGGCTGATCGGCGACCTGTTCGACATCAGCCGGATCCTCGAGGGCAGGATGGAGATCAGCAAGCAGTCGACCGACCTGAACGACGTGCTCACGCAGGCGGTCGAGCTCAGCCTGCCGCCGCTGGAGTTGCGCCGGCACAAGCTGACGATGAACGTCCCGCCCATGCCGCTTCGGGTCGAGGCGGATCCGGACCGGCTCGTGCAGGCCATCGGCGCGTTGCTGTCGAACTCGGTCAAGTTCACGGAACAAGGCGGCCAGATCTGGCTGGAGGCTTCGGTCGAGGACGACCAGGCGGTCATCAAGGTGCGCGACACGGGGATGGGCATGTTGCCCGAAATGCTGCCGCGCATCTTCGAGCTGCCGATCGAGCTGGGGCGCGACCGCTCGCGCGACGGCCTGGGGGTCGGCCTGACGCTCGTCAAGCAGATCGTCGAGCTGCACAACGGCACGATCGAGGCCCGCAGCGAGGGGCTCGGGCGCGGGAGCGAATTCGTGATCAGGCTGCCGATGGCGGGCGAGGAGAGGGTCGCCGGCAAGCCGCGCGCCGCCGTGTTCGCCCCGGCGTGGTCGCCGATGCGCCGGATCCTCGTCGTCGACGACGTCGCCGACTCGGCCGAGAGCCTGGCGGATTTATTGATCCTGTGGGGGCACGACATCCAGACCGCGCACGACGGGCCGACGGCGATCAAGGTCGCCCATGCGTTTCAGCCGGAGGTCGTGCTGCTCGACATCGCCATGCCCGGCATGGACGGCTATGAAGTTGCGCGCAAGCTGCGCGAGATGGAGGAATGCGCCGACGCCCTGCTCGTCGCCATGACCGGCTACGGTCAGGAAGAAGACCGCAACCGGGCGCTGGATGCCGGATTCGACCGCCACCTGACCAAGCCGGTCGACCTGGAAGAGCTGCAGAAGCTGCTGACGAGCTTTTAATACTACTCTGCCACTTCGTGTGGTCAGCTTTCTTTTTGCGCTGAATGCGCAAGATAAAAAAGCCTGGGGCGGATCGAAGCGCAGCCCCAGGTCACGAACCGCACTCAACCGGAGCTCTGAAAGCGCGAGAGAAATCGGTTTCTCCCGCGCCTTCAGCGCTCCAATGATATGGCGTTTTTTACCTGGGGCTGCGCTTCGCTCCACCCCAGGCTGTATTCTTTCGCGCTTTCAGCGCTTGGGAGCGCTTGCATCCCAAAACATATGGCATATGGCAGAGCAGTATTGAGGGGAACAACCCAAAGGACCTAAGCGACCCAAAGAAAAGGGACCAAAGAAAAACTTTGGTCCCTTTTGTCGTTGATGTCTTTTTGCTTACTTCGCGGCGGCGGCCGTTTCACCCACCGGCACGTGCAGCGGGAACTTTTCGGCGAACTTGCGGACTTCGCCGGCGACTTCCTGTTGGATCTGCTCGTTGGTCACGTCGCGCAGGACGCGGCCGATCCACTTGGCGATGCGGACCATGTCGTCTTCCTTCATGCCGCGCGTCGTGAGGGCCGGCGTGCCGAGGCGAATGCCGCTCGTCTCGGTCGGCTTGCGCTTGTCGAACGGGATCATGTTCTTGTTGCAGGTGATGCAGGCGCGGTCCAGGGCCTGCTCGGCCTGCTTGCCGCTGATGCCGTAGGGGCTGACGTCGACCAGGAGCAGGTGGTTGTCCGTGCCGCCCGAGCACAGGCGCAGGCCTTCGGCCGTGAGCGTGTCGCCGAGGACCTTGGCGTTTTTGCAAATCTGCTCGGCGTATTTCTTGAAGCCGGGGGTCATCGCCTCGCCGAAGGCGATGGCCTTGGCGGCGATGATGTGCATGAGCGGGCCGCCCTGGAAGCCGGGGAAGCACGCCTTGTCGATCGCCTTGGCGTAGTCCTGCCGGGCGAGGATGAAGCCGCTGCGCGGGCCGCGGAGGGTCTTGTGGGTCGTCGAGGTGACGATGTCGCAATACGGGACGGGGTTGGGGTGCTGGCCGCCGGCGACGAGCCCCGAGAAGTGCGCCATGTCGACCATCAGCATGGCGCCGGAGTCATCGGCGATGCGGCGCAGACGTTCGAAGTCGAGCTGGCGCGGGTAGGCGCTGTGGCCGGCGACGATCAGGCGCGGGCGGCTCTCGCGGGCCAGCTTTTCCATCTGGTTGTAGTCGATCCGCTCGTCTTCCGGGCTGACGCCGTAGGAGACGAAATTGAAGAAGCGGCCGGAGAAGTTGACCTTGAGGCCGTGGGTCAGGTGGCCGCCGTGGGCGAGGTCCATGCCCATGATGACGTCACCGACTTCGAGCAGGGCGAAATACGCGATCAGGTTGGCCGAGGAGCCCGAGTGGGGCTGGACGTTGGCGTATTCGGCGCCGAACAGTTCCTTGGCGCGATCGATGGCCGCCTGCTCCACCACGTCGACGAACTCGCAACCGCCGTAGTAACGGCGGCCGGGGTAGCCTTCGGCGTATTTGTGGGTCAGCACGGAGCCGGCCGCCTCCAGCACCGCCGGTGAGGCGAAGTTTTCCGAAGCGATCATTTCCAGCTTGTAGAGCTGGCGATCGAGTTCGTTGCGCATCGCGGCCGCAATGACCGGATCCTCGGCTTCGATCTGCTCAAATGACATGACTTAGGCCTTCCTTCCGCAAATAATGGGTGAATAAGAGCGATCCCGGCAGGGAACGTGGGGTTCGCTCCATGCCGGGACATGCGTCGGTTGTCGACGGTCATTCTACAGCTATTTTACGGATTTGCGAGTTAATTCTCCGCCCCCGCTTTTGGCGCGATGGCGCGCCGCGGCGGGAGTGGCGGTTTTCTTCGACGAAACGGCCTTGGGCGCCGCGGCCGCGGCCTTGGCCGGTTTTTTTGCGGCGGCGGGCTTGGCCTTGTGCGCGGCCTTGACGGGCGCTTTTTTCGCGGCCGCCTTCGCCGGCTTCTTCTGGGCCTTGCGGGTCGGCTTGGAGGGCTTGGTGTCGGATTCGGGCGGGCGCGGCACGCCGGTCACGAACTCGTGCTCGACGAGCCGGTCGCAGGCCGCCTTGATCTCTTTGTAGATCTTCTTGTAGACCTCGAGCGTGCAGCCCATCGGGTCCATGATCTGGACGTTCTTCAGGTCGCTGCCGGTGTATTCCTTGAGCAGGTGGGTCTTGTTCTTGGCTTCCTCGCTCATGCGGATCGCCGTCTGGCGGTGGAACGGGCTCATCGCCAGGATCAGATCGGCCTTGCGGATCAGCTCGGGGGTCAGCGGCGTCGAGCGGTGGCGGCGCAGGTTGATCTCGTCGCCCTCGGTGACCTGGATGGCTTCGGCGCTGGCCAGCAGCCCGTTGATGGTCATCACGCCGGCCGAGCGCACTTCGATGTTCTTGATCTGGCTGTCGGTCAGAAGCTTGCGGAAATAGGCCGACGCCATCGGCGAGCGGCACGTATTCCCGGTGCAGATGAAAAGGACCAGGCGTTTTCTCTGTTTAAGACGTTCCCGGAAAGGGATGATCCGATTGATCACGTGGGGGAAGTCCTTATCGAAAAGTGAACAATGGCCGTAACGTGCGGCCGGTTTTCCCTCCGGCTTCCGCACTCCCGAACCATTGGCGCTTCGGGCGCGAAAGCAGGGTAATCTCATCTTAACTGCTTGGCAAGAATAGTCAAGACCCTAAATGCAGATGGCAACAAATTCTTGCTCAAATGGTATGAACGAATCTAAACCTTGAAAATTCAGACCTCTTTGACTGAAATAGAGTCTGCCGGTTTCGATTTGCGGCACGGGTGTGTAATAGAATAATCCTTGACGGATTGGGCCGATGGCGGATTTTTTCTGGGCACTGGCGTTTCTCCTCGGATTCGAGTTGCTGAGCCTGCCGCTGCGGGTGGCGCTTGCCGGCTGCGGCGCCGATGGCGCCGTTCGGCGGGTCGTCTCGCGGCTGGCCGGGCCGGCCGTGCTGTGCCTCCTCGCCTGGATCCCGGGACACTCTCTGCCGGCGGTCACCGGCGGCTGGGCGATCTGGCTTGTCGTTGCGTTGTCGATCGCGGCCTGGTGGCTGCAAAGATCCCGCGGGGCGGATTCGGCCACGATCCTGGGCTACGAGCGGGGCGACGGCTGGTTTGGCCGGATCGGGCTGGAGATCGTTTCGGCGATCTTGTTTTTCGGGTTCGTCGCGCTGCGGCGGCATTGCCCGGAGATGACCGCCTACCCGATCAACAGCTCGGCGGCCGAGAAGTTCACCAACGCGATGCTTTTCTGGTCGAGCTGGCACGCGGGCGCCCTGCCGCCGCAGGACTACTGGCTGGCCGGCCACAGCCTCGTCTACTACTACTTCGGCCACTTCTTCTGGGCGTGGACCGGGCATATGATCGCCGCCCCGGGCGAGTTGGTCATCAACCTCGCCCTGGCGCGGCTGACGGTGATGGTCTTCGAGTCGGCGTGGCTGCTGGGCCGGGCGGTCGGGTTGACCCCGGGCTGGTCGGCGGCCGCGGGGATCGCGGCGGCGTGGGGGGGCAACATCGCCGGCGTGATGGCCGCGTGGAAGCTCGTCGGCGATTTCAGCTGGGGCGGCTACCCGTACTGGGACGCGCGGAGCGTGATGCCGGGGACGGTCAACGAGTTTCCGGCGTTCACGGCGATCCTCGGCGATTTCCACTCCCACCACATGGCGCTGCCGTGGGCGATCGGCTGGCTGGCGCTGATGGCGGGGAGGAACAAGTGGCTCGATCAACAACCCGATTTCCGGCCGACGCCGGCGCTGGCGGTCATGGTCGCGTGGATTGCCCTGGGGACATGCGCGGCGCTGGCGAATCTGTGGCTCCTGCCGCTGATGGCGTGGGCGATCCTGATCGCGCTCGCGGCGACGGTCCTGAGCCCGCGCCGGCTGATCCGCTCGCTGATCGCCGTCGTCGCTTTCGGGCTCGTCCTGTGGGTCGGGATCGATCTGATGCGCGGGAGCGAAAGCCTGCCGCTGAACCAGGGGGGGGGCGGGTTGCCGCTCAAGCTGCTCCCGGCCGAGGTCCGCTCGACGTTCGGCCAACTCGCAAAATTCTGGGGGCTTCCGGTCATCGTCATCGCCCTTGCGGCGCTGGCGCGCGCCATCGAGCTGCGCGGCTGGAACACCCCCCTGTTCCTTGCCGGCCTGATCCTGGCCTTCGCCTCGTTCTGGTTCGGCCCGCTTCTTTGGCTTGCGGTGGCGTGTTGGTCGGCAGGCCGCTTCGGCCCCAAGCGGCAATCTGAAACGACATGCCTGCTGTTTGGCGTCCTCGCCGTCCTGATCGGCCTCGAAGCCGTCTTCATCGACGACTTCTATTCGGGCGAGTATGAGCGGTATAATACTTACTTCAAGTTCTCGTATCCGCTGTGGCCGGCGCTGGTCGTCGTGGCGGCGGCCGCGGCCAGTGGGGTGTGGTCGGCGCCGACCGCCTGGGTCCGGTGGGTTGGCCGAATCTGCATCGCCGTAATCGCGGTGGCGGCGGCGGTTTACCCGGTGCTTGCCTTCCCGGCGCGGATCATCCAGGCGCGCTCGAGCGACGCGACGCCGATGCCGCCGACGCTCGACGCGGTCGATTTCCTGAAGTATTGCCGCGAGCCGTGGCGATCCGAGGCGCCGATCATGGAATGGATCCGGCGCAACGTGCCGGCCGGAAGTATTGTCGCCGAGGCCCCCGGCCCGGAGCCTTACAGCTACGGCGGGCGCGTGGCGTGCCTGGCGGGCCGGCCGATCCCGGTCGGCTGGACGCACCACGAAGTTCAGTGGCGCGGCCCGGCGGCTCAGGATATGATCCAGCGGCAGACCGAATCGATCGAACGGATTTACCGCGGGCAGTCGCCGGACGAAGTCAGGGCCGCGGCGCTGCGGGCGGGGGTCCGGTGGATTCTGTTCGGGATCGAGGAAGAGCGCCGTTACGGCCCTCACAATCGGGCGCGGCTGAGCGCGGCGGGGAGCGTCGCGGTATCGGGCGCCGGCGGGCGGTATGCGTTGATCGACCTGGGCGAACATTTCCTGGAGGGGCGCAAATGAATCGGTGCCGGCATGACTTCTGGTTCTACGCCGTCGCGGCGGCGCTGGCCGTGCTCGCGATCGTCCCCCGGTTCGTCGTGCTCGAGGAGCGCCCGCTTCACCACGACGAGGCGCAGCACGCATGGTACGGCTACAGCTCCATGCGCGACGGCCATTACACGCACAGCCCGATCCTGCACGGCCCGTCGCTCATCCTGACGACCGGCCTGGTCTACAAGGCGCTCGGCGATTCGATCGGCGTCGGCCGCGGGATGGTCGCCGCCTTTTCGCTGATCGCGATGCTGGCGGCCGCGGCGCTGTGGCCGAGGCGTTACCGCTGGTGGTTCTTCCCGCTCATCGTCACGTCGCCGTACCTGCTCTATTACAGCCGGTTCCTGCGCAACGAGCTGATTTTTTGCGCGTTTGTCCTCGTCGGCGTGATCGGGTTCGCGCGCTCGATGCGCGGCCGCTCGCTGGCGAAGCGGGCGGCGTGGGGGATGCTTGGGCCGGCGCCGATCGTGGCGCTGCTCGCGTGGAAGGAAAACGCCCTTTTCGTCATGGCGTCGGGAGTCGTGTTCGGCGTGGTGTGGCTGGTCGCGCACCTGTTCTGGGCCAGGGCGACGCGCACGAGGCGCCTCAGCCGGGTGCGGGCCTGGCATGAGCCGTTCGTCACGGCGGAGGCGATGGCGACCTTTTCCGGCTGGCTCGCCGGCGTGGCGGTCGGCATGGTTTACGTGATTTTCATTTACGGGATCACCGCGCAGAAGGGGACGTTCGCGCCGCTCGCCAACATCCATCAAAGCATCCAGTACTGGGCCGGCCAGCAGAGCGAGCACCGCATCAGCGGCACGCTGTATTATCACCTGCCGATCATGCTCACCTACGAGCTGCCGATCCTGCTCATGCTCGCGGTCGGGCTCGTTCTCGACGCGGTGCGCGCGCCCCGGCGGACGACCGTCTACCTGCTGGCGATCGCGGGCTGGCTGGTTTTGTGGTCGATCTGGCGCGGGATGTCGCCGCTGCCGTGGCCGCTCGGGGGATTCGAAAAATTCCTCCACATCCAGGAGCCCGGCGTGCCGATGCTCGTCCTGGGGCTGTGGATCGTGCCGCTCCTCGTGTGGTCGATCCTGGCGCTCAAGGAACACATGCTCCTCGGCTCGTGGATGGCGTTCTGGGCCGCCTGCTCGATTTTCCAGTATTCGGTCGCGGGCGAAAAAGTCCCGTGGCTGGCCGTGCATATCATGTTGCCGATCTACATGACGCTCGGTTGGGTGTGGGCGCCGATCTTGAGGCGGTCGGGGGCCGGCTTGCGCGCGGCCGCGATCGTCGCCATGGTCTGCGCGACCGCCCTCGCCGTTCGCAACGATTATTACCTGATCGGGCCGCGCGCGGCCGATCCCGTCGAGCGGATGGTCTACAACCACACGACCGTCGAATACGACCACATGTGCCGCGAGTGGCTCTCGCGCTGGCAGAGGCAGGAAGCCGAGCGCAAGCTTTCGAGCCGCAGGGTGGATCTTGTCGGCGAACTGGGCTGGCCGGGGGTGTGGTATTTCCGGCATTGCGCCTACGATCTGCCGGAAAATCCGCCGGAGAGCACCGACGGCTGGGACCTGATCATGGGCGTGACGGGGGTGATGAACCCGCTGTGCCAACAGATCAATTCGCCGCTGTGGAAATGCACGGCGATGTCGCTGCGCGACCACTGGACGCCCGCCTGGCCCGAGGGCAATAGAATGGACCAGTGGCGCGCATGGTGGCGCTACTACTGGCGGCGCGAGACGTGGAGCCCGAAGGGCCACTTCGAAATGATCGTCGTCGAACCCCTCGGCGGATCCATGGCGCCAAGCGCCGAGACGCCGAAAAGGTAGGTCGGGTCTTCGACCCGACTCCGGAACCAGAGTCGGACACAGTATGTCCGGGGTTTGGCACTTTCAGCCCGCACGCCCTGGCAATTCTGATTTTTGTTTGGATCCCCAATCGAGCGCCAACGGCGCGTTTCAAGATCTCAATCGCAAACCCGAAATGAGACGCGCCGTTGGCGCTCGAAACATCTGCCTTACACCTGGGGCTGCGCCCAGGCTGGTATGAATTGCGCCTTTGGCGCAAATAGGATGCTACCGGCTCCGGATCCAGAGTCGGGTCGAAGACCCGACCTACCTTTTTTACTTCCGCGGCACGCGAACGAAAATATCGCCCGCGCTGAACGTGCCGTTGCTTGGGTCATACGAAATCGCCGCGCCCTGGTCGACCCGGTCGGGTCCGATACTGTAAATCAGGGTTGAAGTGGTGTTTTCAACTACGGTGATCGGCTTGTTCTGAAACGGGTCGATTTCGTGGGTTTTCCTGCCGCTGATCAGGTCCAGTCCTGTCAGGTTCGCGCGCAGCAGCGCGGCGTTGTATTGCATCCGCCTTCGGACGAGGGATTCATCGAACGGTCCAAAGAGCCGGTTATGCGAGTTTGGAGGAACGGGCCGGCTCATATCGAGCGACGGCAGGATCGCCTTAAACTGCGCGTCGTATTGCTCGATCTTCCCGGAAGCATTTGCTTTCATCAGGTATGCCCGGTTGGCGCCTTTCGCAAGCATCCCGAGGCCGAGAAGATACTGTCGAAAAAAACCATCTTGGGTTTCGAACGGTTCTTCGGTCATCTTGATGAGCTCGGGGGTTATCGAATAGGTCATCAGGTTGCCAAATGGGCCATTGAGCGCCTGAATGAGCTCGTTGCGTCCATTGCAATACGCGATCTCGACGAAGTTGAGATAATCGCGCTCGTCTAAAGCCGCGGCCGCAAGCCGCTTGCGAATCTTTTCGGCCAGAACCGGCTTGATCGTCCCTTCAGCGATCCAATGCGCCAGCGCCCGATCGGCATCAATTTGCAATGAGAGCGACTGCATCAGATTGCCATCCGATGGCCGGCTGAACAGGCGCGCGATCGCGTGGATGGCCATCAGCCTGTCCGCCGCGGCCTCGAACTCGACCGCGTCGCGCAACCGCCTGCATTCCGCCGCGAGGAGCACCGAGGCCCGCCACAGGAAGAACCGGTTCGAAGCCGGCATTCGAAGCAGTTCACCCGTCGAAAGGGTGGCGGCCTGCTCGTCGGTCATGACCGGCGCATCGCCCGTGGCCGCGAGTTTCACCAGATCATCGATGATTTCGCGGCTATCGATCAGGAACCGCGCCTGCTCGGCCGAGAGCGGATCGTCAAAGTCCCACTTCAAGAACGGCCAGCCCGGCCAGTCCGACGGATACTTATATTTGCCCGCATACTTTGCATAAATGGCGACGGCCGATTGATTCGGGCTGCCAACCAAATACGCCTCAAAATTGGGAAGAGGCTTTGTCGGCTGTTTGCCGGCTGCTGCTTTGATGACCGGTCTGAACGAAACCAATTCCTGCGGCGGCTCGAGCTGCTCGGGCCGGATCGGGTGCAGCTTGACCGCAACCCTCAGCGCAAAAACCAGAACGGTCGGGATCGCAACCAGGATCCCAAGCACAATCCACGGCCATCGGCGACGCGGGCGGGGAGTGTCGGCCATGGGTTCGCGCATGATTGCTTCCTCTTGGTGCCGATTCACTTTTTCGGCACGCGCATGGCAATGTCGCCGTCGCTGTAGATGCCGTTCGTCGGATCGTATTGAATCGTGGCGCGCTGGTCTTCATAGTCAAGGCCGATGCTGTAGATCAGCGTTGTCGTCGTCTCGTCGATCCGTTTCAGGTAATGATCGGTTTCGGTCATCGGTTCGCCGAGGTTGCGCTCGAGCGCGGTCAGGTTGAGAGCATGAAGGGCGATTGTTTCCTTCGCACACAGATGGCTCAAACTGTCATGGGGAACGAAAGACGGCTCGAAAGGCTCGTATCGTTCGGCGACGTAAGGCGTCGGCTGATCGATGTCGATCGCATGGGCAAGCCCACGGAATTGCGCGTCGCAGACATCCAGCATCCGCGCCGCGTTCCTTTTGTATTCGACCTTCATGTGCGCGACTCGAAATGGGTATTTTGCCATGTCCGTGAAATCATCGAAGATTCCTCTGGGGGGAGGAAACATCTGGCCGCGCAGCGACCGGCGTTCGCGCCAAAGCTTGCTGGTTACGAAATAGTGCAGGTCTCCGCTCGATCCGCCGAGCATCTTCAGAAGATAATTTCGCCGGGCCAGATAGCTGGTTTCCACGATCCGCCGATATTGGGCCACGGAAACGTAGTTTTCAGCCATCGCCTGCCGGAGGCGGCGTGCCACGCCTGCCGGAATCGGGCGTTGCGAAAGCCAGACGCGCAACTCAAAGTCGGCGAGGAATTGCATGACGAGCGCGGAGTGAAAGCCGCTCAAATTCGGCTCCCGGATCGACTGGGCCAGTGGGTAAACGGCGAGCAGGTGCTCGATCGCGCCGTCATCGTCGCCGCTTCTCCATCGGCGCTCGCACTCGGCGGCGAGAATCAGGCAAGCCGTTTCGATAAAGCCGTAATTCGGGTACGGCAGGCGTTCGATTTCCATCCAGTCGAAAGTCGCGGCCTGCTCGCACGCGATCATGGGGACGCCGCCAAGCCGTGCCAGCTCGATCATGTCGTCGATCAATTTGCGGTGCTCAAGCAGCCAGCGTGTTTGTTTCTCCGAAAGGGGGCTGCCCGGAACCCAGTCGGCGAGCGGGCATAGCTTCACCGCGCCCGGAGAGATGAACATCTCCGACCATTTGTTGTACAGCGCCGCGGGGGATTTGTTGGGAACCCCCGCCAGGAATTCTTCAAAGGTTTGCGACGCGGAAACCGGCGGCAGGCCGGCTTGCGACGCGCCCAGATTCAATGTGACCAGATCCGCGGGAGGGCGGATCCGGTCGGCAGGCACGGAATCGGTCCTGAAATACAAGGTCAGCGCCACGATCGGGAAGACCGCGATGGCTAGAACGGAAAACAGCACAACCCACGGCCATCGGCGACGCGGGCGGGGAGTTTCGGCCACGGGTTCGCGCATGATTACTTGCCTCGCCTGGGGATCCGGACGGCGATGTCACAGGGGTCGTCCGATTCAGGTATATTCTCGGACGAAATCGCACCGTGCTGATCCTTCATGTCCGGTCCGACGCTGTAGATGAGCGTGCCGGACGTGTCGTCGACTCTCAGCAGCGGGCGACGCGTGAATGGATCGAGCATGGTCGGGCTGCTGCTGGTGATCATGTCGAGCGCGGCAATGTTGACGCTCATGAACGCCAGATTCGTTTTGATCCGCATGCGGCCTTCGGACTCGTTAAATCCGAACAGTTCTTTCGCAACGGGAGGGGATAACTCGTCGTTCTCGACGCATTTGAGAAGGGCTTTCACATCGGCGTCGAACTGTTCGACCTTCCTGGATGCCGTCGATTTTGTCATGACGGCGGTGTAGGCGCTCTGGGCCATGAAACCCACATATGCTCCCGCGGCGTAAGCGACGTTCGCGTCCTGGATCGCCTTCTTGTTCAACAGGCTGCCTAATTTACGACCATAAATGTCGCCGAGCGGCGAGTTGATGTGATCGATCAGTCGCATCCGAGTGTCGAGGCAATCGAGCTCGACCAGGCGCCGGTAGTGTTCGAGCGTCGTCGAGGTTGCCATGATGCTCGCGCGTATCCGGCGGGCAAGATCGGGTTGAATGCCGCCGTCTTCAATCCATGCCGCGAGCTCGCGATGCGCCTCGGTCTGATTGTATGCGGCGCTATATATATCCGAAAGATACGGCTCACTGGTTGAATGTTCCAGGACGTAAGTGGCGGCAAGAGCTTCGGCCGCGCCGGCCGGATCGCCGCTGTCGCGACGCCGGCGGCTCTCGGCGATCAGGGTTCTCGTGAATGAATGACGCGGCAACATGGAATTGTCCGGTCTGGGAAAGAACCGGATTCCCTGAAGCATAAAACCAAACGCCTGTTCAGCGGTTGTCGTCGGCAATCCGCCCGCCTTCGCGAGCCCGATCAAATCGTTCACGAATTCGGCGTGGTCGAGGAGCCATTGACGGCTTACGAGGTCGGCCGAAAAACGAGGCGCATTGAGGTATCCCGGCGCCTGCCAGCCGGTCCAGATCGTCCGCTTCTTCTCGGTAAACTCGGGCATGTATTTCGTGAGGAATGCCGCGGCTGTCCTGTTCGGGCCGGCGGCGACGAAATCGGGATAGTCGGGCGCCGGTTTTGAAGGCGCGGCGACAGCCGGGGCGACCGCCTCGATCGAGACGATTTCCTTGGGCGGCTGGAGCTGGTCGGGCCGGATCGCGTTCGCGGCGAACACGATCTTCAAAACGAAAATGACCAGAAAAGGAACGAACGCGAGCGTCCCCAAAAGGATCCAAAGCCTCGGGTGGCGCGGTGCGGGCGGTTTTTCTTCCATGACGGCTCCCAAAAAACTTCTGAAAAAGAAGACGAACAACATATAGAAAGTTTTCGGTATTTTAGGAAGAAAAACAACCCGGCATCATGTTTTTAGGTTCTCCGCGACTCTGTGTCTCCGTGGTTCAATCAACCGGAAGAGCCAGGGCGCGCGGCCGGCCATGGCCCAAATCGGGCTTGAAATCCGAGCGTATTTGGGACTTAATGAACTCAGGGCACTTCCGACGAAGATGTCCGTGATTGACCGCTCTTCCTCCGCTCCGGTCCGTTCCCGTCCGAGTTCCCGAATCACTTCAAAACCGCCCTGTTTCAGCCCGGAAAAATGCCGGGCAGTGGGATTCGTCATATGAACGAGGCAATCAGCAAGATCCTCAAGCACCTCCAGCGCGAGCACGACGAGGCGTTCCTCACGCTGCTCGACCGGCTGGACGGCTACACCTGGATCGACGGTTTCGTCTTCGAGGCGCTCGACCGCGACACCTGCAACCGCGTCCGCCGCTGGATCCACGAGACGCGCGGGCCCGAGGGCGTCGAGACGCTCGTCTACTCGTACAAGGGCCGCGTGCACCTCGAATTCGAATATAACGTTTTCGACGCGACCCCGGTCGAGCGCCTCCGCCGGTTCGAGGACATCATCCAGTTCTGCCGCGGCCTGGCGCGCCAGTTCCCCGAGCTCCACTCCGAGTGGTGCTCGTGCATCTACGGCGCGCGGCACGCCTATTACCGCATCCACAACGGCCGGCTCGAGCTGACCGACCCGATCACCCGCCCCGACGAGAGCCGGATGCGGCAATTGGAGTAGGCCGGGTTCGCCGAACCCGGCATCCATATTCATATTGTTCATGCCGCCGTCGGCGACGTCGGCCTACTGGTAAAACACACCTCCGCGTGTTAAAACTTTGTGCGAGGTGCGGTTTGCCAATGGATATTCAATCACTCAGGGTGTTGTGGGTTGCCGGGCGGCGAGGGGAGATCCTGACGCTGGGCCCCGTGTTTCAGCATTTGGAGCGCAAGGTCGGCCTCAAGCCTGCCTCGTGGTTCCTGGGAACCGGCGAGGACGGCACGGCCGCGTTCCAGGCGCTCGATTTTCTCGGCCTGCGCCCGGATGAAACCGCCGCGCTCTGCCACCCAGCCGATCAGCCTGCCGTGCGGCTCACGATCCTGCTCGAGCGCGTCGAGACGTTCATGCGCCAGCGCAAGGGGCAGCGGCTCATTTTCACGGGCTGCGGTCCGGCGGCCGCGGCCGCGGCGCTCTGTTGCCACGCGCGCGGGAACCCGGGCCTGTGGCTCAAGCCGGCCGACCCGGCGGGGCTGATCGGGCGGCTGCGCTGGGAAGCCGGGCTCGAGCGCGTCATCGAGGCGTGCGCGCCGGCGATCGAGTCGATCGAGCTCGATCCGATGCCCGACCTCACGAAACTGGCCGCGCTTGCGGGCAAATTCGAGAGCTACGATTTGTGCCGCGAGATTCCGGGCCTGCGGGCCGGGGCGCCGCGGATCGTCTGGGCCGTGCTGCGGCGCGACTGGGGGATCTTCGGCAACACCGGTTCGAACCTCCTGCGCGCGCTCGCCGGCGCCGCGGCTCAAAACCCCGAGATCGATTTCGTCATCCTGAGCAACCTGAACGCAATGGTTGAAAAGCCGTTCGCCGCGATCAAGGACCGGCCCGCGAACCTCATGATCACGCCGCCGCTGCCGTACCCGGCGTACATGCAGCTCATCCGCTCGAGTTCGGGCGTCGTGACCGACTCGGCGCTGGTCGCGGGCGAGGTGATCGGGCTTGTGAAACCCGTCGCCGCGCTCGGCGAGGATCAAGCTGAAGACTCGGCCGGGTTCGAATCGTTCACGCCCGAGCGGATGATGACCAACCTCGCCGAATGGGTTGACCGCGCCATATCAGCGCCGAAAAAAGAGGAACATCAAACCGACGCCGAAGCGTGGGTCGATCGCGTGCAGGGGCAAGTCTCGGATTGGCTCAAGAACCTTTAAAGTGGGATGGAATTTCGGTTCGGAGTTCAAACTTTAGTTTGCCGCTGTAAAATACGGGCAAGCTGAAGCTTGAACTCCGAACCGAAATTCATCGAAACCGCGCAATGCATGGATCAAACCACCGCATCCATATCGAAACCTACGGCTGCGCGTTCAACGTCGCCGACGGCGAGGCGATGGCGGCGTTGCTCGAACGCGCCGGATTTTGCATCGTCGAGGCCGCGGCCGACGCCGATGCGGTGGTCCTGAACACCTGCACGGTCAAGGACCGGACGTGGAACAGTTTTCGGCAGCGCCTGTCCGATCTGCGCGACGCGGCACGCGCGGGCGGCCCGGCTGTCATCCTGGCCGGATGCGTCCCGCCCGTCTATGCCAACGACGAACTGATCGCCGGCCTGCCGGCAATCGGCCCGGACGCCATCGACCGGATCGCGGAAGTGGTCGAGGCCGCGCTTGCGGGAAACAGCTTGAAATTCATCCGCGACCGGCACGACGCTGCCTCCCGCGCGCGCCTGCCGGTCAGGCGGCGCAACCCGCTTGTCGAAATCCTGCCGATTTCACGGGGCTGCCTGAGCGCGTGCAGTTTCTGCCAGACCCGGTTGGCCCGGGGCCGGCTTCGCTCGTTTCCGCGCGGGGATGTGATGGAACGCGCGCGGCGGGCGATCGGCGAAGGCGTGCGCGAAATCTGGGTCACGAGCCAGGACGCCGGGGCGTGGGGGCGCGATTGCGGGGAGCGTTTGCCGGCCCTGCTGGCTGAACTGTGCGGGATCGACGGCGATTTCCGCGTCCGGCTCGGCATGTCGAGCCCGGCCTGGATTCACGAGGATTTAAACGGCTACCTCGACGCCCTGGCCCACCCGAAGATGTTCAAGTTCCTGCACGCCCCGCTGCAATCGGGATCGGACCGCGTGCTGGCGGACATGAAGCGCGGCAACACGGCGGCGCAGTTCGAGGCGATCGCGCGCGCGTTCTCCGAGCGCTTCCCGGACGGCACGTTCATGACCGACATTATCGTGGGCTACCCGACCGAGACCGAAGAGGACTTCGGCGAGACGATGGCCCTTCTCGAGCGGTGCGGGATCGGGATGGTGAACCGGTCCAATTTCAGCGGGCGGCCGGGGACGGCCGCGGCGCGCCTCGAGCCGCTCCCGCCCGGGATCGTTCTCGACCGCTCGCTGCGGCTGGAGAAGCTTGTCCGCGCGATCGCGCGCGCATGGCACGAGCGCCGGGTCGGCAGGCGCGAGCCGGTCCTGCCGATCGAGCATCGCGGCAAGGCGACGCTCGCCCACAACGCGGCGTATCGGCCCGTATTCATTGAGGGCCGCCTTGGGCTCGGCGAGTGGGTGGAGGTCGGGCATGTGGCCGCGGCCGATTACCACCTGAAGAGCAAAATCGTGGCGCCGGCAGATTCCCGTTGATTTCCCTTTCCACTACCCTATGATGTGGTGAGTTGCAAGAATTACAGTCTCGGCCCCCCAAACATCACGCCAAGGAAGAGGGCCATGCCGCATCAGATCCTCATTTCCGAACACGATGCCCACGTTCGCAAGGCTCTTGCCGAGTATTTGCAGGGGACGCTGGGCTACGGGGTGACGTGCGTCGCCGGCGGCCAGGACGCGATCGAGGCCGCGATCTCGCGCAAGTTCGACCTGTTCATCCTCGGCATCGACGGCCCGGACGAGGCCGAGGCCTCGACCCGGCTGCACAAACTGAATCCCGACCTGCAGGCGATTTTCCTCACCAAAGCCGGCGAGCAGGAAGCCATTCAGGATTTTCTGCGGTTTTCCATGCCCGCCGACCGCGTTCTGGTCAAGCCCCTGGGCGACATGTCCGCGCTGACCAGGCTGATCGTCAGCATCCTCGGCCCCCCCACCGCCTGACGGAAATGTAAATAATAAGCCTTATTGGCTTATGGGACCTATAAGACCTATATTTTTCAGGCCTTTTGGGCGTGAACGATCTATTTTTGTGGAAAATATCATACTTCGCGCTTAACTTTGTTTTGCGTTCACGAAAATTCTTTTTGCCCGTGGTGGTGGGAGAGATTCGGGGAGGAGATGTCCGCTAGAATTTTTCTTCAAATCGCGCTGCTCGTTTCATTCGTGCTCGCGCCGGCATGCGTCCTGGCCCAGACGGTCAACACCTCGATGTGGGTGACCGACGGCAACGTCAATGCCGTTGCGTGCAGCTCGACCACGATGTACATCGGCGGCAAATTCACCTATGTCGGCCCCTGCACCGGCAATGCGGCCCCGGTCAACTGGACCACGGGCGACGTCGTGTCCACCTACCAGAAGGTCAACGGGCGGGTCATGACGTCGATCGCCGACGGTTACGGCGGCTGGTATATCGGCGGCAACTTCACGAAGATCGGCTCCACGTCGGTCAGCTACGTCGCCCACATCAAGGCCAACGGCACGCTCGACCCGACGTGGAGCCCGAAGGTCGACGGGGTCGTCCTGGCCCTTTCGCTCTACGGGCAGCGCGTCTATCTCGGCGGCAATTTCACGACCGTCGGTGGGGTGTCGCGCCCCTACCTGGCGGCGGTCGACTCGGCGACGGGCAAATTGGTCACCACCTTCAATGCCAATGCGAACGGGGCCGTCAACGCGCTGATCTCGACCGGCACGGTGGTTTACGTGGCCGGCAGTTTCACGTCGATCGGCCAGGACGGGCGCAATTACCTGGCCTCGCTGTACACGGCGACCGGCGACGCGACGCTGTGGAACCCCGCTCCGGACGGTCCCGTCAACTCGTTTGCGCTGGTGGGCAACCAGCTGTTCATCGGCGGCGGTTTCCAGAACGTCGGCGGCGGCGCGCATCAATACATCGCCGCGATCAACACCAGCACGGGCAAGGGGAACGACTACTGGAATCCCGGCGCCAACGGGGCCATCACCCAGATCGTGGCCTCCGGAACGACGCTCTTCGTCGCCGGCAATTTCACGCGGATCGGCTATACGGCTCGCAACTGGGTGGCGGCCATCAACAGCTTCGGCCAAGGGATTGCGACGTATTGGAATCCCAATGTCGAGGGCGACTTCGGCTGCGTGAACGCGATCGCGGTGTTCAACGACGCCAACATTTACATCGGCGGCAATTTCACCAAGGTGGGCGGCCTCGATCGCCACAACCTGGCGATGGTCGACGGGACCAACGGCACGCCCAAGGCGACGTGGGTCGCCCATACGAACGGGGAGGTCCAGTCGCTGTCGGTCTCCTACAATTCGATCTATGTGGGCGGGCTCTGCACCAGCATCGACGGGCAGCTGCGCACCAACGCCGCGGCGATGACGCTCACCTCCGGCGCCGTCACGGCCTGGGAACCGAAGCCGGACAACGTGGTCAACACGCTGGCCGTCAGCGGCCAGACCGTGTATGCCGGCGGCGAGTTCCACGGCATCGGCGGTCTGGTGCGCAACCATATCGCGGCGGTCGACGCCGTGAGCGGCAAGGCCAAGACCGAATGGAATCCCAACGCCAACAACATCGTGAAAACGGTCGTGGTGTCCGGCTCGAACATTTACGCCGGCGGCGCGTTCACGAACATCGGCGGCCAGTCGCGCTATTACATCGCGTTGCTCGACAACGCCCTCGGCAAGGCGTCTACCACCTGGAACCCGATCGCCGACAGCACGGTCAACTGCATCACGCTGTCCGGCTCGACGATGTATGTCGGCGGCCAGTTCGCCAAGATCGGCGGGGTGGTGCGCAACCGGATCGCGGCGCTGAACATCTCGACCGCCAAGACGACGTCATGGGACCCGAACGCGAAGGGTTGGGTCCACGCGATCGCGGTCGCGGACTCGACGGTTTACGTCGGCGGCGGGTTCACCTCCATCGGCGGGCAGACGCGCAACCGGATCGCGGCCCTGAGCGCCTCGACCGGCCTGGCCACGTCGTGGAATCCCAACGCCAACATGGACGTGAACTCGCTCGCGGTCTGGGGCTCGACCGTTTATGCCGGCGGGAAGTTCTACAAGATCGGCGGGCAGACGCGCAATTACTTCGCGGCCCTCGACGCCACCACCAACAATGCCAGGAGCTGGAATCCCAAGGCCGACGGCGAGGTGTTCAAGGTCATGATCGTCGGCGAGCGGCTGTATGTCGGCGGCGCGTTCAAATCCATCGTCGGCGAGCCGCAATCCTACATCGCGCAGCTCAGGCTGCCCGCGCTCCCAACGCCCAAGAACGCGGCCGAAACCTGGGCCGTTTACGATTGATGCGGCGCGGCCGCGGCGTTTTCGGAATCGTCGGCGACCGGAAAAAGAAAATCGCGGAGCGGCCTGGCGGCTGCTCCGCGATCTGTATTTGACGAACCCGCGCTTGCGCCCGGGTCACGGCATTGCAAACTTACTCGGCCTTGGGCTCTTCGGCCGCGGGCTGCTCGAGGGCGCCTTCGGCCTCCAGGAGCTGGATCATGCGGCCCTTCTCGCCGCGCTTGCGGCGGGTCTCGGCGATGCGGGCCTGCTTGCCGGTCAGGTCGCGCAGGTAGTAAAGCTTCGAGCGGCGGACGCGGCCGTGACGGACGACCTTGATCTCCTCGATGCGCGGCGAGTGAAGCGGGAAAATACGCTCCATGCCGACGCCGAAGGAGACGCGGCGGACGGTGAAGGTCTCGTCCATCCCGCCCCGATGGCGGCCGATGCAGACGCCTTCGAAGTTCTGGATACGCTCTTTGTCGCCTTCGACGATGCGCACGGCGACGCGGACGGTATCGCCCGGGCGGAAGTCAGGGACTTCCTTTTTCATGAAGCTTTCTTCGAGATTCCTGACGAGCTGGTTCATGGTGACGGGTCACTCCAGGTTCTATTACGCACACACAAAGACCTAATACAGTAACAATTGGGATCGGCGGCGCGCAAGAGGAAAATGATCGTTAAATCAGACAAAATCAGTCTGAATCGGAGGCAAATTCGAAACAAAAACGAGAAACCCGATGAAAAATAAAAAAATGAATGATTTGGCGCATTCAGCCTTTCCACAGTTTTGCGGCCATCGAGGCCGTGACGGCGTGCGTCAGGATCAGGAGCGCCACGCAGCCGGCCCAGCCGGCGAACCCGGCCTACGCCGCGGGGGTGGGGGTTGGCTGCGGCGTTGCCGGAGTCGGTGTCGGCGCCGGCGTGCGCATTTTGTCGAGCGCCTGGTCGATCTCGCTTATCGTCTGGTTGAACGTGTCGACCACGTATTTCTGGCCCAGGGCGCGCAGCTTTTCGAGCATCGGGCCGATTTCGGTCTTGATGTTCGCCCACTGCTTCATGAGTTCGTCGACGGCGAGGGCGCCTTTTTCGCGCATGAGGGCGATGAACCGCTCGATCTTTTCGAGGATCTGCTGGTAGAGCGTCCGGGCCTCGGGGCTGGTCGCGCCTTCCTTCATCTGGCGGCCGGCGTCCCTGAGCCGGGCGCTCCACTCCTTCGTTTTGGCGCGGAGGGCCTCGGTGAGCTTCGAGCCCTGTTCGGAAAGTTTTTGCGTGGCGGGCCCCGCGCTTTCCTTGATCGCCTCGGCGGCCTCGCCGATCGTCTCGGACAGGTTCTCGGCCGCGTTGCCGAGCCCCTGTTTGACCTTCCAGATTTGCAGGTCGATGAGGCTGTTGACGCCGATGATCTGGCTGCCGTCCTTCATCGGCTGGGCGCCTTCGCCCTTGGGGTTGAGGATCTCGACGACCTTCTGGCCGGAGACGTTCGGCAGCGAGACGTTGCTGATGAACGCGGTGGAATCCGAGCGGACCTTGGCCGCCTGATCCGAATTGACGCGGACGACGACGTCGACGCGGGGCGGCTCGTTCGAGATCAGCTTGACCGACTTGACGGTGCCGACGTCGACGCCGTTGATCTGGACCTTGTCGCCTTTTTGCAGGCCCTTGGCGTCCTCGAACACGACGGTGTAGGTGAGCGCGCGGGCCTGGGCGATCACGAGGACGAGGATGACGATCAGAAAACCGATCACCCCCGTGGCGAGCAGACCCAATCCGATGCGTCGTTCCTGATTCATCGTCGGTCACCTCCGGGGGGAAGAGTAGTCCTGAGTCCTGAGTGCTGAGTCCTGGGTCCTGAGGTGGAGAGCTAAGATGTGGGTTTAATTCCGAGTCCCGAGGCCGATGATGTCAGCGCTCGGGACTCGGTGTTTCAAGCGAGCTTAGTGAGTCGGGGTGGCGCCGCCCTTGGCAGCCTTCTCGGCTTCGATCTGGGCCATGGCGTCACGCACGCGCTGGATGCCGGGATACTCGGGGTAAATATCGACGATGTTCTTGTAATAATTGAGGGCGGTATCCAGGTCGCCGGCCTGGCGACGGATCTGGGCGAGTTTCTCGAAGCTCGACCATGCGCGCTCGTGCTTCTGGTTCGCCTTGATCAGGGACAGGAAGGCATCCTCGGCGGCCTTGCCGTCGTTGGCCTTCATGTGGTTGACGGCCTGCCAGTACTGGATCTCGACGCGCTGGTCGGCGGTCGGGTTCTGCTCGAGAGCCTGGCGGAACCCTTCGCGGGCCTGGTCGTACTGGCCGTTGTTGAACATCTGGGCGGCGGTGTTGAAGGCCTGGACGGCCGGGGTGCCGCCGCTCATCGGCTGGGCCTGGTCTTCGCTCGGGGCGGGAGCCTGGCCGCTCAGCGGCGTCATGCCGGGCTGAGCGCTCATCGGTGGCCAACCCTTTTCGCGGGCGATCCTATCAAGCACGACCATCATGGCCTGCATCTGCTGGTTCATCTGGGTGATCTGGGTCTGCTGATCCCTGACCATCTTGGCGAGATCATCGACCGCGGGCTGGACGTTGGGGCAGCTGTCGACTTTGTTTTCGATCGAAGTCAGCGACGAGGTGATCTTGGCGTCGATCAACTCCTGGCGTTTGGTCGATTCGGCCAGCATCTGCTTCATGTCGTAGATGTCGCGGACCGTGCCGGCGTCGTTGGGGATCATCGGCGCGCATCCTGCGAGGGTCAGCACTGCCGCGGCCGCGGCCAGGTACCGGAAGAGGTTAGTCTTCATAAATCCACTCTTTCTCCGTCTTCGATCGACTCTAAGGGCCGACCGGCTGAATTGAACTCACAAGGATCTGATTAATAATACACCAAAAACTCGACGCGGCGATTCTTTGCGTAGGCTTCCTCGCTGTCGCCGGGGACGGCCGGGTTTTCCTCGCCGTAGCTGATTGTGTGCAGCCGGTTGGCGCTGACGCCCTTGCCGACGAGGTAAGCCATGACGCTCTTGGCGCGGCGCTCGCCGAGGTTCAGGTTGTATTCTGTCGAACCGCGCGCGTCGCAGTGGCCGCCGAGCTGGATTTCGCTGGACGAATTGGACTGCAGCCACGCAAGGTTGCCGTCGAGGACGGCCTGGGCTTCGGCGGTCAGCTGATCGCTGTCGTAGTCGAAATAGGCGGTGCGCAGCTCGGGGACGGTGGCCGTCTGGCCGCCGATCGGACGGTTGGCCGCAAGCTGGCTGGCATCGGGCGCCGGCAGGGTGGAGCCGGAGCCAAGTCCGCCGGCGGCGTCGGGCGGCGGCGGCAGGACCATCTTGTCGGCCGTGATCGAGGTCTCGGTCGGGCTCTTGCGCCAGAATTGCCACCAATGCTTGCGCGGCAGGCTGGAGCAGCCGACCGGTCCGAGCGTCAGCACGAGCATGACGACCAGCAGGGTAAAGGAACTGGAGCGGGTCCAGCTGGAGCGGGTGATCATTGTTCATCCTCCTGCAGATGAGAAACAGTTCGCCGCCCGTGGGCAAGCCATGCAGGCGGTTTGTTCAATCGGGTCAATTTAAGCATATCCGGCCGTCTTTTCCAGCCATAAATCGGCATGGCCGCGGCGGTTCATCAGATCAGAATCGCGGGAGGGGCGAAAAGTTTGGTTTTTTGAGCAAAATCGGTCAACGACGGATCTTCAGGACGATGTCGCCGGGGGAGCGCATCCCGTTGGTCGGGTCGTAGGCGAGGAGGCCGTTCTGGTCCTTGAGATCCGGGCCGAGGCTATAGAAGAGGGTGGCTGTCGTGGCGCCGGACATGTGGAACGGGGCTTCGGCGTACGGGTCGCGCCACGGGGAGTCGTGCGTGATCGCTGCGGGCGGCGCGGCGTGGGCCAGTTTCCACTCGATCGCCGCGCGCATCAGGTTCAGCTCGGACTCGTGGCGGAGACCGTTAATCAGATAGTTCAGGTGAAAACCTTGATTTGAGCTTTTGGGAAAGAGCGGGTTGTCCTTGGGGTAACTCACCGGCGGCATCCGGACAATATCCGGCCAGGGCGCGCTTGCGTGCTGGATGAGTGCGCCGAAAAACTGGTCGTGTTCCGTGATGAGCCGCGCGATGTCGCGCTTGTAGCGCATGGCGCGAAGCGAGGTTTCCGCGATCCGGTCCAGGCGCGGCCAATCCACCCCCCATGCCGTCTTGTGGTAGTAATAGAATTTTTCTTTGACGTCGTAGCCGAAAAAGTGCGTGCGCCAGGGCGTGCTGGTCAGCTTTTCAATCGTTCGTTTCCGCATGGCCGGGTATTCGAGCGGAAGCATCACGCCGGCCCAGCCCTGCGGGAAGACGTCCGCGCGGGCATCGGCCATGATCTTTCGCCATGCGGTCAGTTGCGAAGTCGTGAGGGCGTCGGTGTTCAGCATGTTTTCGAATGTTTTCCTGACGCTGAGGATCGACCGGCCGGTCGCGGATTTCATGACGTTGACCGGCTCGCTGCCGTAATTGTCCACGATGCGCATGGCGGCGCGCAGGCGGCGCTCGGCGCCGGCCGGGTCGTTCATCTCAAGCCGCCGCTGGGCTTCGGCGGCCAGGACGCGCGCGCCTTCGACGACGCTGATCGCGGGGATCGGCACCTGGGTGGGATCGGGGGCGTTTGCAATGGCGGCGACGGTGCGGACCGGCAGCCCCGAGCTCTCGCCAAAACGCAGATACAAGTCGACAACGTCGGCGTTCTCGACGAGCCACTGGGCCAGTTTCGGAGGAAGAGGTTTTCCCGGCTGCCATGAATCGCGCGTTTCGCCGGCGTCGATGACTTTCAGGGCGCTGATGAATCCGCCGAGTGTCTTGATCGCGGTGATTTTGGGGTAAAGCTCGACGCCGTCGAGTTTGGCCAGCCCGCGGGATTCCTCGGCGAGGAACGACTCGTAGTCCTTGCCGCTGGCGGCGCGGGCGATCGGGAACGATGAGGTGGTGGCGGTCGTGAATTCCTGGATGACGCGCGCGCGGGCGGCATGGAAGCTTTGCGGTGGCTGTTGCAGTTGCGGGGGAAGGGATTGGCGGTTGATGGCGGCGCTGATGACGTAAATGACGAATGGGATCAGAATCGTCATCAACAAGAGGGAGATCCCAACCCAGGGGAATTGTTGTTTCTTGACAGGCGCCTGATTTGTCATCCAACAAGACCTCGCATGAATGTTCTACCAAACATATGTCGCGCGAGAGGGGGAAAAGTTTATGAATAAATTCCGCCTGAAGGCGGGACTACGAACGGGCGCCTACTTGTAGCGATAGACCTCGATTTTGTTGCCGTCGGTGTGGAGCCAGATCGCGCCGAGGCGGTCGGTGCGGAGGATTTGGGCGCCGGCGTCGTCCAGGCGGTCGATCACTTCGGCCGAGGGATGCCCGAACCGGTTGTTGGCGCCGACGCTCACCAGCGCCAGCTCGGGCCGGCTGTCATTTAACAGTTCCTCGCCGGTCGAGGATCGGCTGCCGTGGTGGCCGACCTTGAGCACCTCGACGTCGGGGATCGCGCCGGCGGACAAAAGCTTTTCCTCGCCCGCCTGCTCGAGGTCGCCCATGAGCAGCATCTGGATCCGGCCGAGCTCGACGAGGAGGACGACCGAGCCGTTGTTGTCGGTAAAGCCGGGAACGGGGCCGAGCATCCGGATCTTGACCCGGCCGAAGCCGTCGATTGCCGAGCCGGCGCGCGCGGCGACGGTCGGCACGCGGCCCCGCGCGATTTCTTTGACGAGCGTCGCGTAACACTCCGAATCTGAGACGTCGTTGCCCTGGATGAACCGGCCGACCTTGAAGTGGTCGACGAGCTCGGCCATGCCGCCGACGTGGTCGGCGTCGGCGTGCGTGGCGACGAGGCAATCGATCCGGTCGATGTTGAGGGTGCGCAGGAACGGCTCGATGTTGAGTCGGCCGCGGTCGGGCGGGCCGGCGTCGATGACCATCGTGCGCCCCGCCGAGCGCAGGACGAAGCAGTCGCCCTGGCCGACGTCGAGCATGTAAAGGTCGAGCGTGTCGTTGGGCGCGGAGTGCAGGAGCGGCAGCCACAGGAGGCCGAAGCCGAGGATCGCGACGGCCGCGGCGACGTGCCGGACGAGGCTGCGGCGCTGGGCCTGGTCGAGCCGGCCGCCATCGGCCTCCCCCGACATCAGCCAGCGGCCGGTGAGAAGCGCGCCGTAAAACAGGGCCGCAAGTGCGGGCGCGAGGACGGGGAGCGTGAGGACGGTCCCCGGCACGTCCGCGAACGAGCCGGCCAGCCATCCGAGAAGCAAAAGCATGTGGTTCGTGAAATAGCCCAAAACAGCTCCGAGTCCGGGGATCCAGCCGAGGGCGGCCAGGAACATCGCAAGGCCCGTCGCCACCGAGGCCGCCAGGATCCCGAATATATTGGAGAAGACGATCAGCACATTCAACTGGCGGAAATAGGCGACCTGCAGCGGAAGCAGCCCGATCTGGATCGCGAACGAGACGACGACGGGCAGGATGACGTATCGATTGAAAAGGAGCCGCATGAACGTCGGGGGTTCGGAATCGTTCCGGCTCGTTGCCCATTCATAAATCGGCGGCGCGAGGAGGATCATCGACAGCACGCAGACGTACGAGAGCTGCCAGTCGAGCCGCGTAAGGCTGCGCGGGTCGAAAATCAACGTGAACAGCGCGGCTGCGGCGAGCGAGGCGGGACCGGTCGCCACGCGGCCCATCGCATAGCCGGCGAGGATGAAGATCGCCATGATGCCGGCGCGCGTGACCGGCGGCAGGAACGACGTGAGCGCCATGTAGAACGCGATCCCGGCGATCGCCAGCCATGCGGCCGGCCGCGGGGGGACGAACGCCAGGCGCGCCAGCGCGAAGACGATCAGCAGGACGATGCCGGCGTTCTGGCCGGAGACCGCCAGCAGGTGCGCCCAGCCGGCGAGCCGGAAGGCGTCGCGCGCGTCGTCGGAGATGAGTTCGGCCTGGCCGAGGACGAGCGCGCGGGCGAGCCTGGATGCGCCGGGCGACAGCCGCGCGTCGAACGTGCGGGCGATCGCCAGGCGCAGCTTTTTCATGGGCATTTCCAGCCGGCCGCGCAGGCCGGACGGCGGCGGCCCGACCTGGACCTGCGCCTGCCGGTTGATGTTCATGCGCGCGCCGATGCCGCGGCTCAGCCAGTAGCGGGGGGAGTCAAATGTCGACGGGTTCGCCGCGCCGGCGATCGGGGCGAGCCAGCCCTCGGCCTGGACGCGCCGGCCGGGCAAGGGGAGCGCCCCGGGGTTTTTCGCCAGCTCGGCGGCGGCCGATTCGTTCAGCCGCAACGCGATGTTGAGGCGCATGCGCGCGGCCGGCTTCTCGCGCGAGGCGAGGACCACGTCGGCGACGACGATTTCCGCCCAGTCCGGGCCGATCCGCGGCGGCTCGGCGACGACGCCCGTAACCGTCAGGGCGGGCTCGTGGAGCCACGGCTCGATCGCCGCAAGCGAAGCGGCATCGTTCCGTGACAGGCCGCTTCCCTGCCAGGCGCCGAACGCCGCGAACGCGAGCAGAAGGAGCCGGCCGCGGGCGAGCGCCGGTCCATCGATCCGCCGCGAGCGCCACCAGTTGACGGATGAAGCGGCGAGGCAGAACACGATCACGGCGAAAAGCGGCCACAAGGGCGGCCCCAATTCGAGCCCCACGGCCAGCCCCGCGAGATGCGACAGGGCGACCAGCACAACGGGGCGGCTCGGAGGAGCCATGCGAATCGAATCGGTCGTCATCGGGCGCTGCACTTTTTAGTGGCAAGATTCGGTCGTCGGCTTATTCTATGGTTACCAGTGGCGCGGTCAAGCACGACCGCACTCGAGAGTATGCTTCCGGCAGGGGTTTCTACCGTGGGTGAACGCGAATCGCAAGGCCTTGAACTGAGCGTGGTGGTCCCGATTTACAACGAGGAGGACTGCCTGCCGGACGTGCTGCTCGAGCTGCGCGACGCTCTCGACGAAGGCAAGGTCGGCCCGTGGGAGGCCGTGATCGTCGATGACGGCTCGGTCGACACCTCGGCCGAGAAGGTCATGAAGCTGTCGGCCGAAGACCCGCGGTTCCGCCTGTTGCGGTTCGTGCGCAACTGCGGCCAGACCGCCGCGTTCGACGCCGGGTTCCGCTCGGCGCGCGGCCGGATCTGCGGGATGATGGACGGCGACGGCCAGAACGACCCCCGCGATTTCCCCCGGCTCATCGGCGCCCTGAAGAGCAAGGGTGTCGACATGATGTGCGGCATCCGCGCCAAGCGCCAGGACAGCCTCGTCCGCAAGATCAGCTCCAGGATCGGCAACGGCACCCGCAACTGGCTGACCGGCGAGAGCGTGACCGACGTCGGCTGTTCGATCCGCGTTTTCCGCCGCGAGTGCATCGACCGGATCAAGCTTTACGAGGGGATGCATCGCTTCTTCCCGACGCTGTTCAGGATCGAGGGCTACACGATCAGCGAAATGCCGGTCGGCCATCGCCCGCGCCAGAAGGGGACCTCCAAATACGGCATCGGCAATCGCGCCTGGCGCGGGTTCAAGGACCTGCTGGCCGTCCGCTGGATGCAGGGCCGCTCGCTGCACTACGAAATCAAAAAAGAAAACTGAGTCTTTGAGCGAGCGATAAAAGTTTTCCGGCAATAGGGATCGCCGGCGAGGGCGCCGGCGCCACAGTGCGGCGAGCTATTCGTTACTGAGTAGCTGTTATCGGTGTGGGGCCGGCGCCCCCGCCGGCCATTCACAAAGCATTCCAATCATGCGGAGTGATTCCCAAACCGGTTTTGACAGGCATGCCTGGGGCGCTGGGCTAATTTTGATCGTTCCTGCCGGGGCCGGGTTTTGCCCCAAGTTTTTCGATGCGGCCGCGGATTGAATTCGGGTCGATCGCCTGGCCGCTCTTCAAGTAAATCTCGAGCTCGCGGATCGCGTCGGCGCGGCGGCCCTGAATCTGATACAGCGTCGCGAGCTGCTGGTGCGGCTCGGCGAAATCGGGGTCGAGCTCGAGCGCCCGCCTGAGCGCCGCCTCGGACTGGGCCCAATATGGCTGCCCCATGAACGCCGCGTTCACGCCGAGCCAGCTCCAGCCGACCGCGTTGCCGGGCATCAATTCAACGGACTTTTTCGCCTCGGTGTAACCGTCCTCGAAGTGCTGGACGCGGTAGAATTCACGCGACATGTTGACGTGGCCGCGCCAGCTCTCGGGGAAGCGGCGGATCGTCCAGAACGCGTATTCGGCCTGCGTCCGCCAGGCGCGGGCGTAGATCAGGCTCGTGAAAAACCACGATGCAAGGAGCGCGGCCGGCAGGAGCCGCGCCGAGCGGATTTGTTTCACCGACCATATTTGCGCAAGCAGCCAGCCAAGGCCGAGGCACGCGGCCGCCGAGGGCAGATACCAGAGCCGCTCGGCGGTGACGACGCCGATCGGAAACAGAATGTTGGAAAGGGGGAGCCATGCGCCGAGCGCCGCCGCCGGGACGAGCCAGCCGCGTTTGCCGGCGCGCGCGTTGCGGATCACCCAGGCAGCCAGGGCCAACACGAACACGGTGCCGGCCCATGCGAACGGCCAGCGCCAGCCGGCGTCGACCGGCAGCGACACGGCCGAATAATCCGGGCACAACCCGATCGGGATGATGAGCTGGGATGTCGCGTAGAGGAAGATTCCGAGGCCGGCCGGGAGCCGCGCCATGAAATCCATGCGCGCGAGGGGATTTTCGTGAACCGGAACGGACGAGGCCGGCTCGATGAGGCCGCCGGTCACGGCCGCCTTGCCCGCGAGGAACAACGCCAGGACGCAGCCGAGCAGGCCCATGGCGATCCAGAATCGCGGTTTTCTCAAACACGCGAAGCCGCTTTGGCCGATCATCAGCAGGGCCAATAAGAACGGGTAAACCACCGCGCTTTCCTTGGAGGCGAGCGCCAGGGCGAAACAGATCGACTGGATGGCAAGCTGCGGCGCCGGCGCCTTCGCCGCATCGTAAGCCAGCAGCCCGACGAGGATCCAAACGCATCCCAGGATCTCGGCGCGGCCGACGATCTGGTGGACGGCCTCGGCGTGGATCGGATGGATGGCGAAGACGACGCCGGCGAGGAACGCGGCCGCGTCGCTCATCCCGACGCGGCGGGCGAGGCGCCACAGCAGGATGCTTGCGGCGGCATGGAGCAGGATGTTGACCGCGAAATACGGCCAGCCGACGTTGTCGTGAACGGCTTTCTGGAGAAGGATCGTGACGCGCGTGAACGGCCGCCAGAGGTTCTTGTGGTGGCTCGGCGGCCACCACGGCTGGGCCGGAGCGGCCAGCCACTGCGCGGGCGTCGCCGGCAGGGTTATTTCCTGAACCTGAATGCGGTCGTCGTGGACGAAATCGTTGCGCAGCGCGGGCCAAAACGCAATGACGGCGGCGAAGAAAATAGTCGCGGCGAAAAATCGAGGCCTGAATGGCTTTGCTGGTTGCACATCGCGCTCCGCGCATTTGATGAAATCATCAAACGGCTCGGAACGGAATTTTGCAATTACAATGAACGGATCAACAAACCCGAATCCCTCGCTCACGCTCGGGCTACTGCATGATCCCATCATTCAGGCTGCCCATGCGGTAGCCGTTGGGGTCGATCTCGACGCGGGGGAAACCAAGCGAGAGCAGGTAATGGACGATGGACTCGCGGAGGGCGGGGGTGAGGCGGCCGAGTTCGTCGGGGCCGACCTGGACGTTCGCCCAGTCGCCGTGGTGGCGCACGCGAACCTGGCGGAAACCGAGGCCGCGGATGAAGCGCTCGCCGTCGGCCACCTGGGCGAGCCTGGCGCGATCGATCCTGACGCCGTAGGCGATGCGCGAGGAAAGGCACGGGTTCGACGGCTTGTCCCAGCAGGCGAGGCCGAGCGCGCGGGCCAGGTCGCGGACCTCCTGCTTGGTCAGGCCGGCTTCGCGCAGCGGGCAGACGACGTCCAGCTCCGCGACCGCTTTCATCCCCGGCCGCCAGTCGCCGGCGTCGTCGGCGTTGGAGCCTTCGATCACGGCATTCGCGCCGATTTCGCGGGCCATTTCGACGAACCGGCCGAACAGCTCGCGCTTGCAGAAGTAGCAGCGCTCAGGCGGGTTGGCGGCGTAGTTTTCGATCTCGGACTCGCTGAATTCGACCTCGCGCAGGACGAATCCGTGCGCGGCGGCGATCGCCCGGGCATCGGCGATCTCCTCGGCCGTGAGAGCCTCGAGGCGCGCAAGGACGCCGACGCAGTTTTCGCCGAGCGCGAGCGTGCCGATCTTGAGCAGGAGCGACGAGTCGACGCCGCCCGAATACGCAACGAGGACGCGGCCGAGGCTTTGAAACCGGGCGAAAACGGCGTCGAATTTTTCCCGGTGAGGCAAGGCGAGACGATCGATCATGAACCGAACACCCCCAATGAACTGTATTTTAAATGAAAAATCCGAATACCGGAATCCGAAAAAGGAAGGACGAAGATTCAAACACGAAATTCCTGGCGCGGCGAGCCGCAACCAAACAACAAGACAGAAATGCGGGTCACGAAATACTCGAAAGGAAACACGAAAAACCACGAAAACTTATTCTTGTCGCAGAGGGGCAGAGTCAGGCAGAGATGCAGAGAAATACTTGAAGACAGGAATGAACAGAAGGCAACGGAGGAAACGGAGAATTTCCTGGCGGATCATCTCTCGGTTGCCTTCGTTGCCTCCTGTTCAAAATCTTGCCAGAAAAACAAGATTCGGACGGATAGTAGTACG
>JBDKRG010000005.1:0-12586 GCA_039683515.1 Candidatus Sumerlaeia bacterium
AAATACAAAATCTAATAAGTTTCTAGTTTCTAGTTTCTAGTTCCTAGTTCAGATATCTTGGCCGGGCGAGGGTGGCCTGGCGAGAGAAAGCGTAACATGGAAGATTTGGATTTGGGTATTCCCTTACGGGCCCTTACGACACTTATGGGTAACTAATCTGAACAAAATGCGGGAGAACTGGGGCGGAAAAGTAGCCGTTTTGCCCGCGATGGATTTTAATAAAGGGTAAGGACGCCGCGTCCATACGCGGCGATCAAGGCGCATGCGACTCGATTTTCCGGGACATGAGGAAGAGGCCGGGGCTGAGGGACCCGATGGCGGCGGCCAGGCCGCGTCGATCGGCCTGTGGGGGCCGCTTTACTTCTCGCTGTGGCTGGCGGGCATGGCGCTGGCGGCGATGGTCACGATCCCGCGCAGCTCGGGCTGGATGCTCGCCGGCATCCTGACCGGCTGGGCCGGCGGGCTCGGGCTGGCGGCCGCGCTGGCGTGCCAGCAGCGCCTTCCGCTTCAGGACCTCCTCTCGGGCATGATGCCGCGCGAGCGCGTTCTGTTCTCGATGCTGCTTGTGGCGGTGATGTTCTCCCCCGCCTTCACCGACGGCCACTACGTGCTGGTCGACGGCTGGTTGTGGATTTCCGCGCCGCTTCTGCTGCTGGCGGTCACGCCGATCATGACGCGGATCTACCTGGCCTGCATCCTGGCCGGCGCGTGGATGGCGGCCGGCGTGAGCCCGCACGAGCCGTGGCAACTGGCGCTTGTGCTGGCGTTCGGGCTGAGCTGGCTTGCGTCGATCGGCGCCGCGCACTTCGCCCACGTGGGGGCCCCCCACGGCCTGGCCGGGTGGTGGCCGATCTACCGGTTGGTCGTGAGCGTGCTGCAGGCGGCGCTGCCGGCCGTCGTCGCCGCCATCGCGCTCTGGCTCGTCTGGCCGGCGACCGGCCTGCACAAGCCGATCCGCAACGTCCGCGCCGCGGAACTCCTCGCCCCGCCGCCGGGCTCGCCGCACAGCGTGCCCCCCCTCGAGATAGCGACGCTCCTCTGGCAGCTCTTCTTTTTGTTGCTGATGATCATCTGGATGATCTGGATCATGCTTTACATCCGGCGGCTGTTCGGCCGGCGCTCGGGCGAGACGCCGCTGATCGATCTCTTGCCCGAGCAGAGCGCCCGCATGGAATACCGGGCCGCCCCGCCCCGGAAGGCCAAACCCGCGCTGGGCGGAAGGCGCGGCCAGATCGTGGCCCTGTGGCGGCGCTGGTCCGACGCCATGGGGAGCGAGACGGCCGCCCGCCGCGAGGCCGAAACCGCCCGCGAATTCACCGAGCGCCTCACCCGGGAAACCCCCGTCACCGACCCCGGCCCCGAGATGACGCAACTGCTCGAGCAGGCGCACTACGCGCCAACGGAACCGACCGATGCGGACCTGGAGCGGATGCGCCAGGCGGTCGAGACGGAACTCTCGCGCCAGAGCCTCAGGCGCCAAATCCCCCAGCAACCGCTGTGATCGCGCCGTGACGCACCCCCCGCCAGGGGCTCGCGTCATCCAATTCGATTCCGGCGTAACATTTCTCACCGGCCCCAAAACTCTCATTTCCCATTCAATCCATCCGAAACGCTTCAGCCTTGCAAGTCGCATCGCGGACGGGGTTTACTCGTTGGATGGTCCCCGGCGGACCGAGTGCAGTGATCGGGTGGCAATGTGACGGATCAGGCTTCCAAACCCACGCGCAAAAAACGGCCCCTCTGGTTTTATCCGTGCGCCGTCGCCGTCGGCCTGCTCGGGGCGCTGATCGTCGCCGAGATCGCGCTGCGCGTCGTGCTCTACAGCAGCCTGAGCTCGACGATGGACAACTCCCCCGAGAACCCGCCCAAGAAACAGTCGGCCCAGGTCGGGTTCGGGGAGATCGTCTACCGCACGCCCAAGTCCGGGACGATCTACCGGCTCAAGCCCAACGCCAAGGGAACGATGCACCGGCCGCTGAAGATCAACTCGCTGGGCTTCCGCGACGACGAAGTCGCCATGCCCAAGCCGCCCAAAACCTACCGGATCGTCTTCCTCGGCGACTCCACGATGTTCGGCTGGTTCATCGAGCGTCAGAACTGCTACGTCGAGATGATCGAGGACGACCTGCAGCAGGCCGTCGGCCGCGACTGGAAGGTCGAATGCATCAACACGGCGGTGCCGGCCTACAACGCCGCGCAGGAAGTGGCCCTGTTCCACGAAACCTGCCTCGCGCTGCAGCCCGACGCGGTCGTCATCCAGTACGAGCTCAACGACGAGCTGATTTTCCCATACGCGATCGAGCCGCCGTTCCTGACCGGGTTCGACATCTACCTGCGCCGGCTCCCCGACCTGTGGCGCGGCAAATACAAGACGATGGAAGACCTCGTCATGGCGATCCAGGGCGAGCGGCTGTATGAGAAATACCCCGGCTCGCACGGCTGGAACTCGGTCGTGACCTCGTACCGGCGCCTCGCGGCGACGTGCCGCGAAAAGGGGCTGCCGCTGATCGTCCTCATGCCGCCGTTCGAGGCCCGCGTCAACGAGCCCGACAAGACCGACGACGCGCGGTTCGCGCCGATCCGCGGCCTGTGCCGGCAGATCGGGATCACGCCGATCGAGATCTTCAAGACCGTCCAGGCCTACGCGATCGACCATGACCTCAAATACGCCGACCTGATCGTCTCGGCCCAGGACAACCACGCCAACGAGCGCGGCCACGCCCTGATCGCCCAGGCCGCGCTGCCGGCGATCGAGCGCGAGCTGCTGCCGCGCATCCTCGGCAAGGACAACCCGCTCGCCCAGCGCGCGCCCGACAGCAACCGCGCCCTGCGCTACACCACCGGCCACGGTTTCTACGAGACCGAGGATTGGGGGGACGTGCCGGTCAACTGGACAAAGCTCAAGGCCGGGACCGAATTCGACCCGATCGGGCGGCGGATGAATCTGACCTACCGCGTCGCGCACAACGACGTCTCGCTCACCTCGCCGGTCACGGTGACCGTCACGATCAGCCAGGCCCGGCCGGCGGTCGAGCGCGCGCCCGAGAAAAGCGGGTTCACCGAGACGACCCGCGGCCACGTGTGGACGGCGACCTACACCCACACGCAGCAGGGCTACTTCACGCAGGCGATCGACCTGGCCGATTTCCAGCCCGGCCGGCTGCGGCTCGAAATCGCCGTCAACCGCGCCTTCAACACCCCGCCCGACTGGCGCCACATGGGCGTGGCGCTCTACCCGCTGGCGTTCGCGAACTGAGTTTAAAGCACTCGACGAAAGTCACCCGTTCGCCGGGGACCACGGCTTGATAGCCGGGGTGGGGCATGCTAGACTGTTGCTGCTGATGTTGCGACGGATGATAGACCAGTTCCTGGATCGATTCGCGCGGGGGCCCCAAACGGCTCCTTTGCTGGAGAGCATCGGCGGCTCCGATAATAATCTTGTTATCAGCGAGCTGCGCGGCGGGGCGGCCCCCGCCATGGTCGCGCTCGCCCACCGGATGGCCGGCCGCCCGACGCTGGTCCTCACCAGCTCGCTCGAGCGCGCCGAGGCGCTCACCGACGGCCTTCAGTTCTTCGGCGCCAGGCCGCTCATCTTCCCCGGCTTCGACACGCTGCCGTTCGAGCCGCAGGAACCGGTGCTGCACATCCTGTCGTCGCAGTGGCGGGTGTTCGCGCGGCTGATCGCGCCCATGCCCGACGCGCCGCCGCCGCTGATCGTCGCGCCGATCGACGCCCTGCTCTTCCGGCCGCTCACGCGCGAGGCGATGCGGCGCCAGATCATCGACATCGGCTGGGGCCAGAAGATCGACGTCGAGGGGCTGGCGGCGCGGCTCGCGGCGATGGGCTACGAGCGCGAGGCGCTCGTCGAGAGCCCCGGCGAGTTTTCGATCCGCGGCTCGATCGTGGACGTCTACCCGCCCGACGCCGAGATGCCGTGGCGGCTCGACCTGTTCGGCGAGGACATCGAGCAGATCCGCCAGTTCGACCCGGTGACGCAGCGCTCGCGGCCGCGGGACGACGAAATCGAGACGATCCGGCTGCTGCCGGCGGCGATCATGGGGCCGCGCCTGGCGGCGCTGGATGCGGGCGAGGGGCTCGGCTCGTTTTTCGAGCTGCTCGCGCCCGAGACGCTGATCGTCCGCGACGGCCCGTCGCGCATCGAGCAGCGCATGATCCATTTCAACGACATCGCGGCCAAGCACTGGGGCGACGTGCAGGCCTCGCGCCCCAAGGAGGACGAGCCGCGCAACTTCTTCCAGGCCCACCCGTTCGAGCCGGCCGACTGGCTGCTCGGCGAAGGGGACGTCGACGACGCCATCGAGCCGCTGCGCAAGATCGATTTCGCCGACCTCGCCCCCGACGAGACCGACTGGCCGGTCTTCCCGCTCGCCACGCAATCGTTTGCGGCGATCCCGTCGCAGTTCGCCGCCTACGCCGAGCTGATCCGCGAGCGGCTGCGCAAGGGCCACCGCGTCGTGATCGTCTGCGACAACAACGGCCAGGTGATGCGCATCGAGGAGCTGCTGCGCGAGAACGAAATCCCCGCCATGGCGCTCGACCAGGCCGACCGGTTCACGCACGTCCCCGACTCGGCGATGACGCCGTGGCCGGAAGTGCTGTTGGCCATCGGCGAGCTGCACGAGGGGTTCCACTGCCCGCCGGCCGGCGTGTTCATCGTCACCGACCGCGAGATCTTCGGCCGCTACAAGCGCCGCCACATCTACCGGCGCGGCTTCCGCGGCAAGGCCGTCACGGCCGCCACCGAGATCAAGCGCGGCGACTACGTCGTGCACATGGAACACGGCATCGGCCAGTTCGAGGGGATCCGCCGCCAGGAGGTCGACGGCAAGCTCTCCGAGCTGCTCGAGCTGACCTACCAGGAAGGGGACAAGCTCCTCGTCCCGGTCGACAAGCTGCACATGGTGCAGAAATACGCGAGCGCCGACGGGAAGGTCCCCGCGCTCGACAAGCTCGGCGGCAAGCGGTGGCTGAGCCGCAAGAAGAAGTCGATGGAGGCGGTGCGCAAGATGGCCGGCGAACTGCTGGCGCTTTACGCGCAACGCGCCGCCGCCGAGGGCTACGCCTTCGGCCCCGACACGGTGTGGCTCAAGGAATTCGAGGCGTCGTTTATTTACGAGGAGACGCCCGACCAGCTCGAAGCGATCGAGGCGGTCAAGCAGGACATGATGGGCCTCAAGCCGATGGACCGGCTCGTGTGCGGCGACGTCGGCTACGGCAAGACCGAGGTGGCGATCCGCGCGGCGTTCAAGGCCCTGACCGAAAAGCGGCAGGTGGCGATGCTCGCGCCGACGACGCTCCTGGCCCAGCAGCACTTCAACACGTTCACCGAGCGCTTCGCCGATTACCCGTTCCGGATCGCGGCGTTGTCGCGGTTCACGAGCGCCGACCAGCAGCGCAAGACGCTGGAACAGCTCGCCGCCGGCGACGTCGACCTCGTCATCGGCACGCACCGGCTCCTGTCGCGCGACGTCAAGTTCAGGGACCTGGGGCTGCTGATCATCGACGAGGAACAGCGGTTCGGCGTCGCGCAGAAGGAAAAGATCAAGTCGCTGCGCGCCAACGTCGACGTGCTGACGATGACGGCGACGCCGATCCCGCGCACGCTCTACATGGCGCTTTCGGGGCTGCGCGACCTGAGCGTCATCAACACGCCACCCGCCGACCGCCACCCGATCAAAACGCGCACGATCCACTGGGACCGCGAGGCGATCGAGGAGGCGATCCTGCGCGAGCTCAACCGCGGCGGCCAGGTCTACTTCATCCACAACCGGATCGAGTCGATCCAGGACGTCGCCGCGCGCATCCAGGAGATCGTCCCGCAGGCGCGGCTCGTCGTCGCGCACGGCCGCACCGACGAGCGCCAGCTCGAGAAGATCATGCTCGACTTCATCAACGGCAAGCACGACATCCTCGTCTCGACGACGATCATCGAGAACGGGATCGACATCCCGAACGTCAACACGATCGTGATCAACCGCGCCGACGCGATGGGCCTCGCGCAGCTCTACCAGCTTCGCGGCCGCGTCGGGCGCGACGTGCGCCAGGCGTATGCCTACCTCGTCCTGCCGCCGGGCCAGTCGATCACCCCGCAGGCGGTCAAGCGGCTCGAGGCGCTCGAGGAATTCACCGAGCTGGGCGTCGGCTTCCAGCTCGCGATGCGCGACATGGAAATCCGCGGCACCGGCAGCCTGCTCGGCTCCGAACAGCACGGCGCGATCGCCGACATCGGGTTCGAGATGTACTGCCAGATGCTCGAGGAGGCGGTGGGCGACCTCAAGGGGCAGGAGCAGGAGGAGCCGCTGTGGCCGGTCGAGGTCAAGTGGCCGGTCGACCAGTTCATCCCGGAGGACTACATCCCGGTCGAGTCGCAAAGAATCCGATTTTATAAAGACCTGGCGTCGACGCGGCGCAAGGAACAGCTCGACCTGCTGCTGGAGGAAATGGTCGACCGCTACGGCCAGCTGCCGCAGCCGGCCGTGGGGCTCGTCAACGCGTGCCGCGTGCGGCTGGCGGCGTCGCCGTGGCGGATCGACGTCGTGCGGATGAATTCGGGCGCCGACGTGGCGCGGCTGACGGCGCCGATTTTCTCCGTGGAGCTGGCGACGGCGCTGGCGGAGCGGGCAGCCGCGGCGCGCGGGACGTTCACGAAGCTGCGCAGGAACAACGACACGATCACGCTCGAGGTGCGCGACGACGACGAGCTGAGCGAGGACGACATCCTGGGCGCGCTGGCGGACCTGATGGAAGCGCTGCCCACGCCGGAATGAAGAAATCGGCCCGAATCAGAGAGAATCAGCCGGAAATTCGAAACAAACATACGATCGTTCATAAATAATAATAATAATAATAATAATAAACACAAATAAAGAGGGCTCTATCGAAGAATGTGTGGGTGATGTCCTCAAACGAAAAGGCGTTCACGCAAAAGCGCAAAAGAACATGTTTGTTTGTAGAACGAAATGAAACCGCCAAGGGCGCCAAGAATAAGAATTACTATTTCAGGTCTTGGCGATCTTGGCGTCTTGGCGGATTAAATATGATCCGGGCAAATACGCCCGATCCGCGTCATCCGCGTTCCATGAGCGCGCGCCCGCCGGCAACGCCGAAATGGCGAGGGGGACAAAAGTCTTACGGCAATCGCCGTAATCGAGACGGGGCTTGGTTTCGAAGCTTGGTGCTGATTCGATTACGATTACGATTACGAGCACGAGCACGAGCACGAGCACGAACCGATAATTTTTGTCACGCGCTCTAGCGCGGGGGAACCGTCAATCGTAGACGGTCCATGCGGGATCGGCCGCGGCGGCGAGGTTGACGGTGATCGTGCGGGCCGCCGTGTTGGCGGTGTTGCCCGTGTTGACGAACGTGATCGTGCCGGTCTGCTGCGTGGAAGCGAGCGACGTCGAGGCGTAATTGATCGTGACGGCGACCTTGTCGGTGGCGCCGACGGCCAGGCTCGAGCCGCCGGTCTTGGAAAGAACGATCCAGCTTTTATTGGCCGAAACGGTCCATGTGAGCGCCCCCGTGCCGGTGTTGGTCACCGTGTACGTCACCGAGGAGGGGGTGAAATTCCCGAATTTCGAGCCCGAGAGCGTCGAGCCCGAAGAGGGGGTCACGGACAGGACCGGAACCGGCAGGGCCGCGGTGAAATTCACCCCCCACTTGTTGCCGGTCACCGCGGTCGAATTGTTGGTCGGCGTGCCGGAGAATCCCGACGCCCACGGATTGGACGTCGAAGTGCCGACCGCGACCGTCTGGCTGGTGAAGACGCGGCCGGTGTAGGTGGCGGAAATCGTGTAAGTGATTCCCGAGGGCAGGTTGGCGAGGGCGTAGATGCCCTTGCTGTTGGTCGTCGCCGAGTAGACCGTGCCGGAGGAGCTGGTCGCCTTGACGGTGACGCCGGACATCACCGAGCCGTCGGCGTTGACGATGCGGCCGCTGACGATCTCGCCCGTGCCGGCCTTGTAGATGTTGTAGACGCAGTCGGAGATGACCGAGAAGGTGTAGTCGTCCGCGGCGATGGTCGGCAGGTTATACCAGAGGTTGCTGTAGCCGCCCCAGCCGATGTTGATGTGGTGATACATCGTGCCCGACGAATAGCCGTAGCCGTCGCACACGACGCAATGGCCCCAGTAGAGGTCCGAGCTGTAGATGCCGAAGATGACCGGCCGCCCGGCGTCCAGGTTCGAGTCGACCATGGTCAGGTAATTGCTCGGGGTCGACGTCGAGAAGCCGGTCGTCGCCCGGTACAGCGGGCAGGCCACGATCGCGTTGCTGTATTTGAAATAATTCTTGAAGCCGGTCGGGACGTCGAAGACCCACGCGCCCGAGCCGCCGGAGCCGTATTCCATGCCCACGGCAATGCCGGCGTCGAAGCACAGCGCGCCGATGGCCTGCCGCTGCGAAGCGGTCGCGGAGGAGGCGGGGACGAGCGGCATCGAGGACCAGCTGTAGGCGCCGCCGTCGCCGTCGCCGCCGCGCAGCGAGGCTTTTTCCGAAACGTACGCCGAACCGCCGCCGGGACCGCGGCGCGTCGAGTACTGGACGTAAATGGTATTGGACGCGGAACCGACGCCGACGGTCGGGTGTTTGAAATAACGGAGGACCTGCGCCATCGCGACGGCCACGCAGCCGCAATAATAATTGGCCGCGCTGCCGTCGTCGTAATCGACGCCGGAGCTGTCGCCGCCGCTCGGCGTGTAGTAGTTGTAGCAGGCGATCTCGGCGCCGCTGGAATTCGTGACGGGGTTGCCCGACGAGTCGACCACGACGGTCTGGGACCATGCGCTCGACAGCAGGGGCGAGACGCGCACGTCGCTGATGCCGCTGACGCCGGCCGTGGCCGGGCCCGCGGCCTGGGAGGCGGCCAGCGATTCGTATTCGTCCCAGCGCGCCCGGGCGGCGGCCGCTTCGCCGGACGGGATCGCGGCCTTGCTCAGCGCGGAATGCTTCCGCGCCTCGCCGAGGCGGATCGCCATGTCGTTCTTGAGCAATGTGTAGAGCGGGTTTTTGTCCGAGGCGGCAAAGTTGTCGTTCGAAGAAAAGCAAATCACCGGCTCGACCAAATCGTCGCCGGCGACCACGACGTAGCCGGAAGCCTCGGCCGATTTCCGAGACTCGAGCGAGACAACGTGGAAAAGTGTATTGCTGGTGGCATCGACAAAAGAGACGACCCGCGTGATCGAGGTGGGCATCTGCGCGTTCATCGGGCGGTCGGACTTGAGGAGCCAGCCGCGGGCGGCGCGCATCGCCCGCCCCGAATCGGTCGGCGCGGCGCCGGCAATGCCGAATCCCAACGCGCACACGCACAGAAGACGGCAAAACATGATCGGCATACGCATCATCGCAAGCACCCACCCCCGCTCATCGATCAGTGTATCGGACACGGGGGCCATTCTGTCAAATGAACGTTATTTAATTATTACATTTAATTAATATTGGATTTATTTCCAGGCCGTTTTTCTTCGCCTGACGGCATGCGCGGGCTGACACAATCTCAACGGGCGGCGGCGCGCCAGTGGCGGACGCGGGTCTTGACGAACCGGCGGTCTTCAACCTCGGAGTAGCGGGCGGCGGACCATTCATGCGTCACCTTGACGATCGGGCTTTTCTCCTCCTTGTAAAGGATCAACCAGAAGCCGGGGGCGCCGTGGACGTAGCGGTTGAGCTGGGATTTCAGCGCCTCGGGGTCCAACTCATCGCGCGAGAAGCCCTGCGGGACGACGCCGAGCCGGTAATATTCCGCCATCAGCGCGCTGTTCGTGTCCTTGCAGAACAGGACCGGCTCGTCGGGGGCGCGGCGCTCGGCGACGTAACGGACCGCGTGGCGGACCTGCTCGCCGGGGCTCCACAGCCAGGCGGCGGCGTTGATCGCCAGGATGAGCGCAACGAGGCCGCCGGCGCCGATTTGCAAACGGCCGCGGATGGAGCCGACCGCGCAGCCCATCAGCAGGCACGCCCCTCCGAGGCCGGGGGCGAAGTAGCGGGGCTCGACGACGTCCGCCTGGAACGACGAAACGACCAGCATCACGAACAGGATCGAGAACGCCCAGGCGGCCGACAGCGCGGCCAGCGGCGCGCACCGCGGGACATCGGCGCCGGGGGCTTGCCGGCGCGAGGCGCGCCATGCAAAGAACAACAGGGCGAGGACGAGCAGGATGAAAATGTTCTTGCTCCCCTTCCAGAACTCGAACCGCTCGGCGCCCCAGAAAACATCGAGCGTGCCGTCGCGGAAAAGGGAGAGATCGAGGCCGTGCGATTTGCCGGTGGCGGCCTTCTCCACGTGATGGGCGGCGTGGGAGCCGAGCCAGAAATACGCGGCGGCGATCGACACGGCCAGGATCAGGATCGAGACGATCCAGCCGGCGCGCCAGTTGCGCGAGCGCAGCATCCAGAGGGCGGTCACGAGGGCCTGGCCGGCGAAGATGAACAGGTAGGTGGCGTGGCTGACCAGGCCGAGGAGGCTCCAGAAAACGAAGAGGCCCCACCAGTGCGCGCGGGATCCGTTCAAGGCCCTGATCAACGCGTGCAGCGCGGCGGCGGCGGCGAGCATCACGAGGCCGTAGGGGCGGGCTTCCTGCGCGGCCCAGACGGCGCGGGCGTTGAGCAGGTAGAAAATCGAGGCCCACCACGCGGCGGGCTCGCCCCACGCGCCTCGGGCGGCGAAGAAGATGAACGGGATGGCGGCCACGACGCAGATGAGGGACGGAAGGCGCAGGGCGAATTCGGTGTCGCCGAAGATCGCCGTCCAGTATTTCAGCAGGACGAAATACGTCGGGAAGTGGCCGTAGCTGAGGCGCTCGCGGAGAAGATCCGCCAGCGGGAGTCGGATCGAAAACAGGGTGCGGAATTCATCGGTCCAGAGGCTGCGGTAGTCGATGTGGAACAGACGCAGCGCGGCGGCAAGGACCAGAAGAAGCGCCAGGAGGGGGAAGATGGGAAACCGCCGCGACGACATGCAAGGGCCTTTGAAACAAATGGCTGAAGCCGGGGATGGCGAAGCCGGCTGAAGCGGGCAAGGCATTATAGGAAATGGGGCGGGTGAATCAAAGGACCAAAAGGACGCAAGGGACGAAAGGACCTGAAGAAGGGGCGAAGTTGGGGACACGGACCCACACAGACCCGCACGGACTTGCACGGACGAACACGGACAATAAAGAGCCGATCAGGAGATCGGCGTTCCCGAAAGAGCCGATCGGGAGATCGGCGTTCCCGGGCGCCTGCGCTCGATTGCGACAAGGTGAATGATACGGCGTCATTACACCTGATCGAAGTTGTCGGGGAAGCGGGCCTTGGAGACCGCCATGTCGTAGGTGATCAGGCCGCGCTGGTAGAGCTGCTTGAGCGACTTGTCCATGCTCATCATGCCGACGTCCTGCGAGGTCTGGATCGTGCTCATGAGCTGCTCGGTCTTGTTGGTGCGCAGGATCTTGCGGACGGCCAGCGTGGCGACGAGGATCTCGGTCGCCAGGACGCGCCCCTTGCCGCCGGTGATCGGCAGGAGCTGCTGGGCGACGATCCCCTGGATCGTGTTGGCGAACTGCAGGCGCACCTGGTTCTGCTGGTGCGGCGGGAAGACGTCGATGATGCGGTCGACGGTCTGGACGACGTCGGGGGTGTGGATCGTGGCCAGGACGAGGTGGCCGGTTTCGGCGGCGGTCAGGGCGGTGGCGATGGTCTCGAGGTCGCGCATCTCGCCGACGACGATGACGTCGGGGTCCTGGCGCAGGCTGTGGCGCAGGGCCTCGGCGAAGCTCTTGGTGTCGAGGCCGACTTCGCGCTGCTTGATGACGCAGTTCTTGTTGCGGAAGATGAACTCGATCGGGTCCTCGATCGTGATGATCATGCACTGGCGCTCGTTGTTGATCTGGTCGACCATGGCGGCGAGCGTCGTGGACTTGCCCGAGCCGGTCGGGCCGGTCAGGAGAATCAGGCCCTGGTCGCGGCGGGCGAGCTCCTCGACGATCGGCGGGAGGCCGAGCTGGCGCAGGGTGCGGATCTTATCGTTGACGACGCGGAAGGCGGCCTCG
This sequence comes from Candidatus Sumerlaeia bacterium, assembly GCA_039683515.1. Classification (GTDB taxonomy): domain Bacteria; phylum Sumerlaeota; class Sumerlaeia; order MVZB01; family MVZB01; genus JAJFUE01. The sequence continues at coordinate 12,051 of JBDKRG010000005.1, forward strand.
ATCGCGCCGCGCTGGCGGTGGACGTTGGCGCGGAACCGGCCGACGTCGCGGACGGCGGCGGAGAAGTCGAGTTCCCAGTCGCGCGCGAACCGCTGGCGCTGGTCGTCGTTCAGAAGGCCGACGATCATCGGGGCGATTTCCTGGGCGCCGAGGGCGGGGTGGTTCATCGCCTGCAGGGCGCCGTTGACGCGCATCATCGGGGGCGAGTTGGAAACCAGGTGAAGATCCGAAGCGCCGGCCTTGACGGCTTCGACCATCAGTTCGCGAATGTCCATGGGTTGCCTTTCGTTTAGGTCCCTCGCTTACGCTCGGGCTACTGCTTGGTCCCTCGCTTACGCTCGGGCTACTGCTTGGTCCCTCGCTTACGCTCGGGCTACTGCTCGGTCCCTCGCTTACGCTCGGGCTACTGCTTGGTCCCTCGCTTACGCTCGGGCTACTGCTTGGTCCCTCGCTTACGCTCGGGCTACTGCTTGGTCCCTCGCTTACGCTCGGGCTACTGCTTGGTCCCTCGCTTACGCTCGGGCTACTGCTCGGTC
>JBDKRG010000006.1:0-50245 GCA_039683515.1 Candidatus Sumerlaeia bacterium
CCAACAGCAGATTAAAGAATGCCGCCGGCCGCTCCATCCGCACGCACACGTCACCGACAGCTACCGGGGGCGAACCGGCAATCTCCGTTTGCCGCTTGACTTAACTTCTCATGGATGTCACTCGCTCTAGTGTGGTGTCCCGGAAATTCCCAAGAATATAGCCCGCTTGAGCGGGCTGAACGGGTTGCCACCGGCTTCAGCCGGTGGTTCACGGCTTTTTATTAAATTTGAGCCGGCTTCAGCCGGCTTCTCGTCCCGCGGCTTTAGCCATATCATGATTGAAAGTTATTTCTGGGACACCACACTAGAGTGTTTCTCGAAAGTTTTGTCCGCCTCGTGCTCGTGCTCGTGCTCGTAATCGTAATCGTAATCGTAATCGTAATCGTAATCGTAATCGAATCCACACATTCTTCGTTGAGAATCGCGACAGAACTTCTTGGAAGCACTCTAGCAGTGCGAAGACACGAAGAATTCAAAGTATCCGCATGAAAGGAACCTGTCACCCCTGACTTTGTTGGGGCAGGGCATGAATCCTGGATGTTGCCTTTCTTTGTGTCTTTGTGTCTTTGTGTCTTTGTGTCTTTGCGGCTTCGTGGCTGAATGAATCGGATTCGTTGTGAAGAATCCAGGGGTGGGGGTCACATCCCGTACGAGCGCAGCTTGTAGACGAGGTTGCGCCGGCTGATCCCGAGCAGGCGCGCGGCCTGGGTTTTGTTGCCGCCGGTCTGGCCGAGCGCCTCGAGGATGGCGTGGCGCTGGATTTCGTCCATGTTGCCGACGAGGACGGAGCTTTCCGCCTCGGGCCGGGCCGGGGCGGCCCGCAACGTCTCGGGGAGGTCCTCGGGCAGGATCAGCGCGCCGCCGGCGATGATCGCCGCGCGCACGACGGCGTTGCGCAGCTCGCGGACGTTGCCCGGCCACCCGTAGCCCAGCAAAAGCCTCTGCGCGGCCGGCGAAAACCGCTTGCCCCCCAGTCCCTGCTCGGCCAGGAAGCGCTCGGCCATCGGCAGCACGTCCGCGGCGCGCTCGCGGAGCGGCGGCAGCCGCAGGGCGATCACGTTGAGCCTGTAGTAAAGATCCTCGCGGAACCGCCCCTGGCGCACGTCCTCCTCGAGGTCGCGGTGGGTCGCGGCGACCAGGCGCGCGTCGATCTCCAGCTCGCGCGCCCCGCCGATCCGCCGGACGCGGCGCTCCTCCAGCACGCGCAGGAGCCGCGGCTGGAGCGCCGGCGGCATCTCGCCGATCTCGTCGAGGAGGATCGTGCCCCCCGAAGCCTGCTCGAACCAGCCCGGCCTCGTCGCCACCGCGCCGGTGAACGAACCGCGCTCGTGGCCGAACAGCTCGCTTTCGATCAGAGCCTCGGGGATGGCGCCGCAATTGATCGGCACGAACGGCCCGCCGGCCCGCCGGCTGCGCTCGTGGATGAAGCGCGCCAGGACCTCCTTGCCCGTTCCGCTCTCGCCGCGGATCAGGATCGAGGCGTCGGTCGGCGCGACCCGCGCGGCGTCGCGCAGCACGCCGAGCATGGCCGGGCTGTGCGCGACGATCCAGTCGGGCAAGCCGGCGATTTCGGCCGGCGCGCGCGGGGCGCGCTCGACCCCCAGCGCCTCGTCCACCGCAATCGCCAGTTCGTCCAGGTCGACCGGCTTCTCGAGGTAATCGTGCGCGCCGGTCTTGATCGCGGCGACGGCGTCGCGCACGTCGATGAACGCCGTCAGCAGGATCACCCGGATTTCCGGCCGCTCGCGGCGGATGATCCCGAGCGCCTCCAGCCCGCTCATCCCCGCCATCCGCACGTCGAGGATCATCGCGTCGAGCCGGTTCGATCGCGCCAGCTCGACCGCCTCGTCGCCGTCGCACCCTTCCACGACGGCGTAGCCGTTCTCCTCCAGCGCCGAACGCAGGATCGCGCGCTGCTGCGGCTCGTCGTCGACGACCGCGACGCACAGTGAACGCGAATTGGCGCGGCCGCAGCTCAACTGATTTCGACTTTTTCCTTTTCCGCCGGGTCGGCGGGCCGCGGCGCGGACCCCGCCCTGGTTTTTTGTCCGGATTGCTCCTCGATCCCCTCGACCCGAACCGTCGTGCCGCGCCCGGGCTCGGATTCGATTTCCAGGCGCCAGCCGTGCATCTGGACGATCTGATTGACGATGGCGAGGCCGAGCCCCGTCCCGCCCGGGCTCCGCGTGAAGTAGGGCTGCGTCACGAACGGCAGGTCCTGCGGCGAGATGCCGCGGCCGGTATCGGCGACGGCAAGCGTCCCGCCCGCGCCCGAGCCCGCCAGGCCGATCGAAATCGACGCCCCCCGGTCGCACGCGGCCAGGGTGTTGACCAGCAGGTTGACGAGCGCCTGGCGCACCAGCCCGGCATCGGCGCGCGCGTGGAACTCGGCCGCGTTGACGCTCAGCGCCACCCCCTTGGCCCGCGCCTCGTCGACGAACAACTCGGCAGTCCGCTCGACCAGCGCCCCCAGTTCCACCGCCTCCAGCCGCGGCTCCGGCGGGCGCGAATACTGCAGGAACGCGTTCAGGTGGCCGACCATCCGGTCGGACTCGTCCACGATCCGCCGCGCGCGCTCGGCGGCCGATCCGTTCTCGCCGATCAGCGCCTGCGCCAGCCCCCGGATCACGCTGAGCGGGTTCTTGGTTTCATGCGCGAGCCCCGCGCCGATCCGCGTCAGCTCCTCGAGCCGGGCCTCGCGCTCGCGGCCCAGCGCGAGCTCGGCCCCAAGCCGCCCCTGCCGCTGGATCAGCCCCACCGTGACCAGCCCCAGCACGATGACGGCCAACGCCAGCGCCCCCGAGGCCATCGCCCTGTTGCGCGCCCGCGCCAGCGATTCCCGATAAGCCGCCGGGCTCATGAACGCCGCCACCCAGATCGGCTGGCTCAGCATCTGGTCCACCGCCGCGTCCCGCGTCCCGGACCATCGGCCGAAGTTCCCGCCCTGCCCGCAGAAACCCGCCTTCTGGGCGATCGGCACAAGCAATCCGCCGTCCAGCCAGCTCGGATCGCCCGTCAGCCCGATCCGGCCCGGCATCCGGCCGCCGCCGGCCAGCAGCCGGCCGTCCTTGTCGTAGATCCCCACGCCGATGATCGAGTCGTCGGCCCCGGCGGTTTCGGCCAGGACCATTTCGACGTTGCGCCGGCACCACATGCCGAGCCGCTGGTGCGAGCGCAGACCGCCGGTCATCGACACCAGCACGGCGCGCCCCCGCGCCACCAGGATCTCCTCGTGCATGGCGCGCTCGGCGACGTAGTCGTTCCACAGCCACGCCCCGGCCGCCGCCGCGACGGCGAGCGCGACCGCGAAGCTCAGCAAGGTGGTCGGCCTGCGATGGCTCATCCCCGGCTCCAAAAGGAAAGCCGGCCGCCGTCTCGAGCGGCCGGCCTTTCCACAACGATACAACAGGCGGGCTTGTTTGTTACTTCTTTTCGGCGCCGGCCTTGCCGCAGCCGCCCTTGTCGCAACCGCTCTTCTGGTCGCCGCCCTTCTGGTCGCCGGCCTTGCCGCAGCCGCCCTTGTCGCAGCCGCTCTTCTGGTCGCCGCCCTTGCCGCAGCAGCCGCCGTTATCGGCCATCGCGACGGCCCCCTTGCAATTGGGGTTTTTCGCGCAGTCGGTGTTGGGGCAGTCCTTGCAGTTGCCGTCGCACTGGGCGCAGGTGTCGGCCTTGGGGGTGGCGGACATCTGGGCGTAAATCGGGACCGCGATCAGGGCCGCCAGGAACAGGCTGGCCAGCAGGATTTTTGTGAAACGCATGGTCTTTGATCCTCGTCGGAAGGTATGTGTTTGCGTGATGTCCACGCTGACCGGGGTAAATAGCAATCCGCGGGCCAGATGGCGCGACCGCCCAAATTACCCATCTTTGCGGCGTTTTCGGGCGGGCAGACCGCCAATAGAGCGCTTGACGATAATTTTCCGTTCGTGCTCGTGCTCGTGCTCGTGCTCGTAATCGTAATCGTAATCGAACCAATCACCGACTCTTGAAACTGATAACCATTGGGATCGTGCTGATTGCCGGAAAACTTTTGTCAACCGCTCTAGACGGCGAGCCACCGGCCGCCCCTGTGCAAATCGCGCATGGGTGACACGATGGCTCTGCAAATTTTGCACGGCCCCTTACTTCAGCGCCTTCTTCAGGACCGCCGCGGCCTTGCGCGCGTCGTCGTTGCTGTCGAACGCGAAATACACCACCATGCGCCGCCCCAGCGCGGCCGCCGAAAGCCCGCGCATGTTGATCCCGGCGTCGGCGATCGTGCGCGTGATCCGCGCGCCGAGTCCCGACTTGTCCGGCCCTTCGACGCGCAGCGAATGCAGGCTGTCGGTCTTGCTCATCCCCTGCCCCTGCGCGGCGCGGATCTGCTTGGGCCCCTTGATCGGCGCGACGAACACGACCGCCGACCCCGGCCCCTCGGGCGAGCGCCGCGCCACCACGAACTCCAGGTTCGCCCCGGCCCCGGCGAGCGCCTCCAGCTTGTCGGCGAGCCCGCCCGGGCGGTCCGCGAGCGAACCGGCGAACACGTCGACCTTGTTGACTTCGTAAGCCATCGTTCAAGCCTCCGTTTGAAATGGGAACAGCCCCCCGGCGGACCGCGCAAGCCCCCCGCCGATGAATCCGTTCCTGTGTAAGACGCCCTGTGTAAGACGCAATGTGTACACGATAAAATCCATCTCGCGATTCAGGCAACTTTTTTCACCTCACCGAAGTGATGACGGCCGCCGCCGAAACGTGCTAAAGTGGGCGCTGAGTGTATTCCTGGCCATGGGGACGACCGCATCCAACTGATACCCGCCAGCACCAAGTCCCGCGCCTCGCTTGCGTTCGCCACGGTGAGCCTTGCGTGGGGCACCACCTACGTCGGCAACAAGATCGCCGTCGAGACGATCCCGCCGTTCGCGCTGGCGGCCGTGCGGTTCACGATCGCCGGCGCCATCATGATGGCCGGCCTGCGCGCGTGGGGGATCCGCTTCCCGGCCCCGCGCGAGTGGCCGGGCCTGACGCTGATCGGCACCCTGCTGCTGGCGGTCGCCAACTCGTTCATGGCCTATTCGTCGCAATACCTGCCGAGCGTCATGGTCTCGCTCCTGCTCAACATCAGCCCGCTCATCTACGTCGGCATGCAGTCGGCCTTCGGCGAGGAGATCCCGCGCAAGGCCTGGGGCGGCCTCGCCGTCGGCTTCACCGGCATCCTGATCCTCGTCGCGCCGCGGCTGACCGCCGGCGGCCACTTCGCCGCCGACCGCCACACGCTTCTGGCCATCGGCGCGCTCGTCCTCGGCCCGATCGCCTGGAACTTCGGCGCGATCTACGCCACGCACCGGCCGGTCAAGTGCCACCACCTGATGAGCGCCGCCGTGCAGAATTTCATGGGCGGCCTGGCCGCGACGGCCGCGGCGTTCGCGATGGGCGAGATGGGGAGCTTCGGCCACACCAGCATGCGCTCGTGGGCAGCCCTCGTGTGGCTGATCATTGTCGGCTCGTGGATGGGCTACGTCGCCTACCTCTACTGCGTCCTGCACCTGAGCTCGCCGCGCGTGGCGATCACGACCTACATCAACAACCTCGTGGCGCTCATCGCCGGCTGGCTGATCCTGGGCGAGAAACTGACCCGCCCGATGCTCGTCGGCGGCGCCGTCCTCATCGTCGGCGTGTGGATCGTCCGCTCGACCACGATGGCCGGCCGCCAGAGCCGCGTCAAGCCCCGCCGCGTCGCCGCCACCGAAGCCTCCGTGTCGTAATCCCCGGCTGAATCCGCATTTTTTCAAAAAATTAGGTTCCCGTTAGTGTCTTAAGGGCCGCTACGGGAATACCCAAAACCAAATCTTCTCTGTTATCCTTTCCCTCGCCGGCCACAAACCGGCCCTTTTGAGGGAATGAATAAACTAGAAACTAGAAACTAGAAACTTTTTAAATTTATATCTTTGTATTTATCCCAAAACGAACATGACCCCCATCCCCCCCATTGACGACCTCGAAAACCTCTCCGCCACCGGCGCGATGCTGGAGGGCGTGTTGCGTGACTGGGTCAAGGAGATCACCGAATGCGCGGCGCCCAACATCCCGACCCTTGCCGAGGCAATCGACTTCTTCGCCCGCCTCGCCGCGATCCGCAAAACCCTGATTAAACTCTCCCGTCTCCCCAAAACCCCGAACGGCCCGCCGCCCTCGACCGGCACAAACCAAATATCGGTATCGGGTCTTCGCACCGACCCCGTCTCTCTCCCGACTCCGGATCTGGCGCAGATCCCCTCGCTCGCCGACGTCCCTTACGACCGGATACGCCCCCAGCTCGAAACCCTGGCCAACGGCCTCGCCCAAGTTCACCCCCACGGCATCCTCTCCCCCGACCCATTCGTTCCATCCGACCCATCCGTACCATCCGACCTATCGGTCCCATCGGTCCTATCCGTCCCATCCGTCCTATCCGACCCATCGGTCCTATCCGACCCATCCGCCCTATCCGACCCATCCGCCCCCTCTCCCGCTGAACCGCCGGCCGTGCCCCCCATTCCGCGCGACCCGCGCTGCGTCGCGCTCAACATCCATCCCCTGGTGGGGGATACCAGCGGCTTTCCCGATAACCACCCCTTCTTCGACCGCTCCCTTTACAACCCCACATCCACCTCCCCCTGGCACCGTAAAAAACCCCGCCGCTTCGGCTGACCCGCCCCCGCGTCGCCGCCTTCGGCCTTCACTCCCCGTGGTCCCTTCCGCCTGTGGGCTCTGTCCCCCCCGGGCATCTCGGCATTTGCATGCGATACCGACGCGCCCTTCGTCCCTTTCGCTGGACTTCAAACCCCATTCCCCCTTACAAATGTGTCATGAGCGAGCCGTTCAGCAGTTATCCGCTACTGATGGAGCCCTGGCTGTCGGCGCGGCCGTGGGGTGGCCGGCGCCTTGAGAGCCTCGGCAAAGTCCTGCCGCCCGACGGCGGCCCGTGGGGCGAAGCCTGGGAGCTGTCCGACCATCCCGACGGCCTCTCGCGCATCGCCAACGGCCCCTACCAGGGACTGGGGTTCGGCGAGCTCGTGCGCCGGCACCCCGAGGCGATCGGCCGCTCCGAGCCGGTCGCGCGCTTCCCGCTCCTCGTCAAATACATCGACGCCAACGAGGACCTCTCGATCCAGGTCCACCCCGACGACGCGCACGCCCCCGCCGGCGAGCTCGGCAAGACCGAATGCTGGTACATCATGGACTGCCCCCGGGGGGCCGAGATCATCCACGGCCTGTCCGGGCAAATCGACGCCGCCCGGCTCGCCGAGGCCGCCCGGCTTGGCAAAATGGAGGCCTGCATCCGCCGCGTCCCGATCAAGCCCGGCGTCCTCATCCAGATCCCGGCCGGCACCGTCCACGCCATCCTCGGCGGCACGCTCCTGTGCGAGATCCAGCAGTGCTCGAACACGACCTACCGGCTGTGGGACTGGGACCGCAAGCCGGCCCGGCCGCTGCACGTCGCCGACGCGTGCCGCGTGGTCGATTACGCCGTCGCCTCCGCCGCCCCCGTCCAGACCGAGCCGCTCGAAATGAACCGCTGGCACACGCTGGCCGTCAACCCGTATTTCGAAATCGCCACCTTCCGCATGCCGGCGCAGCGCTCCGAGTCGATCGCCGTCGAGAACCCGGGCGGCCTGATCCTCAACATCGTCGAGGGCCACGGCCGCATGGCCGCCGCCGGCTTCGAAGCCCCCCTCGCCCTCGGCCAGACCTGGTTCATGCCGGCCGGCCTCGAGGGCTGGCGGTTCACGACCAACAGTTCGCCGCTTCGCATCCTGGCCAGCCGCTCGCTCGAATAGTAGGCCGGCGTCGCCGAACAAAGGGCCTATGGGGTTTATCCTTTGCATGCTTACCATTGGGCCGGTCCGTGTTGGTCCGTGACCGTCGGTGCCGGTCCGTGGCCGTCGGTGGCCTTGCCGCTGATCGGTAAACCTTGTAGGATTTCTTCTCCCTCGGGCGTCCCGGCGCCCCGGGCTGACTACCCTGCGCGCCTCGGGCGCGGCGATTGGACTGCACGATGAATCCCGAAGAACTGAACGTCAAAACGCTCGGCGAGTGCCGCTACGATTCGCCGCTGACCCGCGTGGCAGCCGGCTGGAACTTCGACTTCATCGACGACGACCGCCGCGTCCTGATGGACATCACCACGCAGCCGCGTCCGGACCGCGTCGGCCTGAGCTTCGAGCAGGCCGGCCCGCGTCGCAAGACCTTCTTCGACACCGCCGACTCCAAGGCCGCCGTCCTGACCGCCGGCGGGCTCTGCCCGGGGCTCAACGACGTCCTCCGCGCGCTCGTCATGGAGCTGCACCACTGGTACGGCGTGCGCCATGTCTACGGCGTCCGCTACGGCTACCTCGGCCTCACCCGCGATACCCGGTGGCCGCCGCACGTCCTGACGCAGGAGGAGATCTCCGACATCCACGTCCACGGCGGCTCGATCCTGGGCAGCTCGCGCGGCCGCCGCGACGCCGGCGAGATGGCCGACACCCTCGAGCGCCTCGGCGTCAACATGCTCTTCACGATCGGCGGCGACGGCACCACCCGCGGCGCCCACGACCTCGCCCTCGAGATCGAGCGGCGCGGCAAGCCGATCTCCGTCGTCTCGATCCCCAAGACGATCGACAACGACATCGAGATGGTCTTCCGCAGCTTCGGGTTCCAGACCGCCGTCGGCGAGGCGATGCGCACGATCAACTGCGCGCACGCCGAGTCCAAGGGGGCGCCGAGCTGCGTCGCCATCGTCAAGCTCATGGGGCGCGAGACCGGCTCGATCGCGGCCAACGCCACGCTCGCCAGCGGCGACGTCAACTACTGCCTCATCCCCGAGCTGCCGTTCCCGCTCGAGGGCGGGAACGGCCTGCTCGAGCACCTGCGCCGCCGCCTGCGCGACCGCAACCACGCCGTCATCGCCGTGGCCGAGGGCGCCGGCCAGCACCTGATCGGCACCTCCGGCGAGCGCGACGCCTCGGGCAACGTCAAGTTCAACGACGTCGGCCTGTTCCTGAAGGACGCCATCGTCAAGGCGTTCAAGGGGTGGGGCGAGGAGGTCAACATCAAGTACTTCGACCCGGGCTACATGATCCGCGCCCTGCCGGCCAACAGCGCCGACAGCATCTTCTGCTCGGACCTGGCCCAGCACGCCGTCCACGCCGCCATGGCCGGCAAGACGGACGTGATGATCGGCCTGTGGCACGGCATGTTCACGCACATCCCGATGGGGGCCGTCGTCGGCAAGAAACGCCGCATCGACCCCAAGGGCAACCTCTGGCGCGCCGTCCTCTCCACGACCGGCCAGCCCGCCGGCTGGGGGATGGAAGCCCAATAGGCCTGTGAATGACGTTAAAGCCGCGGGATCTCGACGGTGACCGCCTGCGGCCCGTCCCCCGCCTCGACCTTGAACGGCTTGATCAGCGGCTTGTCGCCGCTGACTTCCAATCGATAGTCGCCGAACGGCAGCATCATCGGCGACGGTTTGAAGACAAATCCTTCCGCGCCCGACCCGACGAGCGCCTGGTCGGGCAGGCTCCCCCCGGCCGGCAATGCCAGGCTCCAGCGAAGATTGTTCGGCACCGGGCCGCTGAACTTGAAATCGATCCGGACCAGGCGCCCCCCGGGTATCTTCACGTCCAGATTCGTCGTGGTTCCATCCCCGATTTTGACATCCGGGATGAACACAAGCGGAACCGTTTTATTCTCGAAGGAATCAGCCGACATCACGAGCAAGCCATACACCCCTTCCGGCACGTCCTTGAGTTCATAATGGAAGGGCTTCTCCTTCACGATGCACTGCTTCCAGCCCGTAATGTCATAGCCCATTTCGTCCTTCGGAAGGAGATTGGCCGTTAAATACTGATCGTTCTTCTTTTCAACGCTGACTTCGCTGTTGATCGCGCCCTGGAGGCCACCCTTGCGCTCGGCAGGCCGAAGCTCCACGCTGACCGTCTTCTGCCCCGGCGCGATCGTCGGCTTTGCCGGAAGCAGGTCCTTGTAACGGACGACGTAGTCCCCGGGCGGCACGTTGTTGACATGGAACGCACCGTCCTTGTCGGCGTGCACGAACGCCACCCGGTTGCCCGACGACAGGGTCGTCCCCCGCGGGATGACATGGACTTCGCCCAGTTCCTCGGCGACGTCAGGATCGATGTTCGGTTTTTCGTATTTCGCGCCAATGATGCGCCCCTCAAGCCGGCACGGCGGCAATTCGATGTTCAGGGTATTATCGCCCGGCTTGAGCTCCACCGGCATATAAACGGGCATGTTATTCACGCCGCGGTAGCACAGCCGGTGGAATCCGGGCCACAGGCCGGCCATCGCATAACGGTTGCCTTGGTCGAGATGCATCCGCCCGCCCGGCGCGTATCGATGCCCTGACCACGAAATCACGTCCGTGTCCTTGGGATCATTCCGCCCGGTCACCTGCCCGCTCACGCGGCATGGCGCCCATTCGAGGACCAGTTCCTTGTTGGTTTTGTTGTCCCAATCGAGCTCGACCAATGTCGTCAAGAACGGGCTGCTGAACCCGTCAACATGAATGGCATACCGGCCGGCCGGCAGGTCCTTGACGACAAACGGCTCCGGCGTGAGCCGCTCGGACCTATATACCTGTCGATGTTGATCGGTCTGCTCAATGTTCAGCCTCGGCGCGTTTTTCCACCACTCGGCGGGCGGGTTCTCCTTGAGCCGGATGGTGATCGTCGCGTTAGCCCGATGGAAGATCATGCCCGCAAACACGACCGACGGAGCAATGATGCCCAACAAAACGACCATCCCCACGCTGATCGAACGACGCATGGCGTTCATCACGCACTCCTTCACCTGTATTTTCACACGGCTCGAGGATGTCGTTGCTGGGATGCTTACGATTCGGACTTCAGCTGCTTGAGCTTGGCTTTCCAGTCGCTGGCCTGGTCGTCCTGGCCGGCCTCGTGCGGGCAGTGGCAGGGTTCGGTGTTGAGGTTCGCGCCGCAGCCGGGGCAGAGGCCCTTGCAGTCCTCGCGGCAATACAGGCGGTCGGGCAGGGCGGCCATGATCAGCTCGCGCAGGACGCCGGTGGGCTCGACGAAATCGCCGACGTAGGTGTTCACGATCGCCTCGATATCGGAGCCCTCGTCGGTATCCGGGGCGCCCCCGCGGATCCACGTCTCGTTGACAGTCGCATTGACGACCGTCTGGGCCGGCTCGAGGCAGCGCACGCACTTGCCCTCGGCGGGAACTGTCATGTCGCCGACCGCGAACACGTCATGGCCGACGATGTTGAACACGACGCGTCCCGTCACGCGCCCGTTGAACGTGTAGTCCTCGTCTTGCAATTCGATCTCGCGCGGGTCCATGTCCAGGTCGAGTTCGATCGGCCCTTCGCGAAGCTGTTCGACCGGTATTTTCAGCGATTGCATGGTTGTCACTCCTCATTCATATGCCGGGTTCGGCGAACCCGGCCTACTTGCCCAGTTGCTGGATCATCAGGTATTCCATCAAGTTCTCGTTATTCACATACCCGACGAGCTTCTCGCCGTCAAGGACGAGAACCGGCAGGCCGTCGGCCTGGCGCATCTGGTCGAACGCGTGCTCGAGCGGCTCGGCGGGGCTGATGCGCGGGAAATCGCGCGTCATCGCCTGCGCGACGTAGTGGTCGCGCCCCAGCGACGCCAGCCCCTGCAGCAGCTCCTTGCGGCCGAGCACGCCGAGCACCTCCGTCCCGTTCATCACCGGGAAATCCTGCTGGCTGGTGGCCAGCAGCAGGTCGGCCGCGCGGCCGAGCGAGTCGCCGTGGTTGAGCACCTCGAAGCGCGTGATCATCGCGTCGCGCACACGCTTGCCGCTCATGAGCGCCTGGGACTTGGTGGCCATGGATTCCTGCCCCGCGGCGATGAACACGAAGATGCCGATGAACATCAGGATGACCTGCCCGTTGAGCAGGCCGACAAGGACGAACAGGATGGCCAGCGCCTGGCCGACCCCCGCCGCGATCGACGTCGCCCGCTCCTTGCTCATCGCCAGCGTCAGAAGCGACCGCAGGACGCGCCCGCCGTCCATCGGGAACGCCGGGATCAAATTGAAGATCACCAGGATGATGTTGATGATCATGAGCTTCTGAAGAAACGTCAGCCGGAGGATCGCCTCTTCGTCGGCGATCGACTGCGGCAGAAGCAACTGCCCTCTGAAATACAGGTAGATTCCGATCAGGGTGGCAATCACGACGTTGACCGACGGGCCGGCCACGGCGATCCAGAATTCCTGGGTCTTCTCGCCCATGCTGCGCAGCCGGGCCACGCCGCCGATCGGGTAGAGCACGATGTCGTCGGTCTTGATCCCGTAGGAGCGCGCGACGAGGGCGTGGCCCAGCTCGTGCAGCGCCACGCTCGCGAACACGGCGATTACCAGCGCCAGCCCGCCGAACACGGCCTGGCCCGAGTGGGCCTGCACGAAGCCGATGAACATCAACAAGAGCAGGAATGTGAAATGCAGGTAAACCGGGATCCCCGCGATGGAGCCCACATACAGCGACCAGGCACGGTGGGTCCGTTTCGGCGACGCCGCTTCGACGGGTTGCTGGGGCATGGCGCTCGTTCAGCCTCCGACCAGAAAATCCGGCGCTTTTGGCCAGCTTTTATTCTAGCATGAGGCCGAACGGCGCGGTCGACTATTTTCCCCTGCGGGAACCGAAAAGGAACCTGGTGACGGAGCGGTGGCCGGCGCGCTCGCCGTTGGCCGCGAGCGCCTCGCGCAGCTTGTCCAAGCCGTGGCGCGCCATCAGCATCGCCTCTTCCTCGAGCGGGTTCAGGGCGATCTCGGAGAGGTCCTCCAGGCCGTCGCCGCCGCGCTCGATCTTGACCTGGTTGTCGGGGGCGAACGCCGGGTCGGTCAGCCAGTCGATCAGGCGGCGCGTTGTGCGGTTGTACGAGAAATCCTGCTTCATCACGCGGACGGCGTTGCGGGCGAACGTCCGCAGCCCCTCGCGCTGGTCGATCCACGGCTCGATCGTCTCGGCCAGCGCCTGGGGGTCGCCGATCGGCGCCGGCAGGATCGCCTTGGCGTCGTCGAGCCACTCGCTGATCTCGGTCCCGATCGTGGTCGCCACGGCCAGGTCCATCGCCGCCATGGCGTTGATCCGGCTGCGCGCGCCGAACAGCGTCTCGTAGTTGCGGGCGTCGACGTTGATCCCCAGGTCGGCCTCGTGGTAGATGCTCGGCAGCTTCTCCGACTCGACCCAGCCGAGCAGGTGGTAGCGGTCCTTGAACGGCGAGGCGCCGACGCGCTCCTCGAACTCGTCGTACGGCCTGCTCGCCTGGCCCTCGACCCGGCCGCCGGTGCTGACGAAGTGCACCATCGGGTAGCGCGCCATGAGGAGGTTCATCGCCTCGACCAGCGTCGGGATGTCCGCCCCGACGTTGAACCCGCCGCTCCACAGGATCACGAACGCGTCGGTCGGGACGATCGGCCCGCGCAGGATCGGCTTGATGACGTCCTCGCCCGGCTTCATGCCGGTTTCCCAGCGGTAGGCGGCGTTGGGGACGTGGTGGCCGAACGGGTAATCGAACGTGTGCTGGTTGAGGCGGCCGACGCTGGCGAGCTCGCCGGTGACGGCGTGGATCTGCGAGCGCGAGACCGCCGAGAACTTGTCGAGCCGCCGCACGATCGTGCGCTCGACCGACCAGGCGTAGCTGAGCCAGTTGTCGCTGGCCTCGGCCCGGCACTTGCCCTGGACCTCGGCCATCCAGTAGCCGTTGAGGTCGGCCCACAGCGGCACCCGCACCGGCAGCCGCGCCGCGACGAACGAGGGGAAGGTGTTGACGCCGACGATGGCGTCCGGCTTGATCTGGCGCGCCTGCTCGGTCAGCTGCGCGACCGCGAACTCGGGCTCGCTGTTGGTGAAACGCTGGAACGAAAGCCCCTCGTAACTGTCCGGGACCATCGCCGACAGGTCGCCGCCGGGGCCGGGGTCCGGCTTGAGCGGGAGCGTGTAGAGGTTGACGGTGTGCCCGGCTTCGAGGATCGGCTTGAGGAACTGGCGCGTGCGCAGCGCGGGGGCGGCCATGTACGTCAGCCCCGGCCGCGGCAGCGGCCCATAACCGATGATCATCACGCGTGCCATTGATTGGGTCCTCTCGTCGGGCAAGTCGGCGGCGACATCCTGCACCACCACACATTACCTCTGTTTTACAGCCATCGCATGTTTGTTGCAACCGGCAGTCTCAGGATGTCCCGACCGAAACAGGCGCGGAGCAACGAAAAAAGTCGGCGACTTTTTGAGGATGTGTGCGTCTAATGTTTGAGCGCGGGCGTTTAAGGAGCCTTGGATGAATGAGAAAAATATAAAGCGAAGACGGTGGCTGCTCTGGACCGCACTGGCAGTTGTCATGGGCCTGCCTGCCATATTGGCCCCCGGGCTGCTCGTTTTATTCCACGCCAATGCAATCCGGCCGGATCAGTTCGAGCCCCCGGCCGATCTTGTGCGTCCCCGTGCAAGTAAAGGCTCGGCAATTTCGACCGCCCAAACTTCCGGAACTTCCGGGGTATTGGTCCCGCCGGGTCCCCATCGTCGGGGGTCGTCGACCTATATCAAATTGGCCGGAATTTTTTCCTCGGAGGAATTCAAAAACGGCTTCAGCCTGGCATCATGGCAAGGGGGTCAGCCCCTTTCGGCCGAACAGATCAAATGGCTGACCGACCATCGCGAGCTCATTGCCGATATCGTCAAGTTGGCGACGACCGACGGGGTTCCGAGAATCACTCGCGAACAGGCTCTGGCGCTCAGCCGGAAAGAGCTGAGACAACTGCAAGCGCCGGATTCTCAGATGATGCTGCGTTTCGCACGCATCCTGGCAGCCGAAAGCAGCCGCCGGATTGATGCGGGCGATGCAAACGGCGCCGTTGAAACCCTACTCGCGGCTCGATTGCTGGCGCTATCACTCCGCGAGCCGTTCGTGCTGGGGCACATGGTTGCACTCCGGATACAGAGTCATGCGGATCAGGAATTGGCCAGGTTGCTATCCAGGCCCTCGTTGACGCCCGATCTCGCCCGCCGCATCCACGACCAACTCGCGGGCGAACCGATGGCCATGACCCAACTCCGCGATTGCATGGATCTTCAATATCAACTTGACCGAAAAGCCGTTATCGACCTGCTTAATGCCCCAATCGCCGACTTATTCAAATATAATATCAACTGTGAGATGAAACACTTTATCAGCCTGGATCCTTCGGTGGCGGTCCCGGGCAGTTCCTATAAAGATATTTATTGGGAATTCAAGGCTCATCCCAACGCTACAACCGGAGGCCTTTTTAACTCCGCCTATCGCACAATAACGATGAAATCATCCGCGTCCAGAATTCTTGATAATTATGATTCCGACTATCGAAATGCTTTCTATGCCATCGATCAGAACCGCCCCATTGACACGCAAAAAGAAAGCTATTTACCGACAGTCATGGCGTTTACCAATGGCGCACAAGAGAAGGCGAATATGACCCTTCACAACCTCGAACTGGTGGGGCTGGATATGGTCGCGGGCGGAACGGGAAGCGAAACAGATCCGTTAACCAACGAGCCGTTCAAAACCATTCAGGAGGACGGCTCAATGCTGATCTACAGCATCGGCCCCGACCTGAAAGATCAGCACGGCCAGGTGGCTTACGATCCCACCAATGGAACCACCAGTGCGGGTGACATCATGCTGCGCATCCCGAGCCGATAACGATTCAGCTTGACTCCATTGCAAACGCACCCTCCGAACGCTAAAATGTGGCGGACTGAAGGTCCCTGATTGGGATCGATATTGTTCGAGAGGTGTTCCTTTACATGCCAAGCAAGCACAAAGGCGAACCCGATTTGTCTCGCGACGAGGTCATGGCCGCACTGGCGCGCGTCAACGACCCGGAGCTGCACCGCGACATCGTCAGCCTCGGGATGGTGAAAACCGTCGAGATCGAGGGGGGGCGCGTCGCCGTCACGCTCGAGCTGACGACGCCGGCCTGCCCGCTCAAGGAAGTCTTCACGCGCGACATCCGCGCCGCGCTCGGCAAGATCCCCGGCTTCCGGGCCGTCGCCATCGAGTTCACGGCCAACGTCAAGCCGCGCCAGACCCAGCCCGACGACATCGCCCCCGGCGTCAAGAACATCATCGCCGTCGCCTCCGGCAAGGGGGGCGTCGGCAAGTCGACGGTGTCGGTCGGCCTCGCCATCGCGCTGGCGCGGGCCGGCGCGCGGGTCGGCCTGCTCGACGCCGACATGTACGGCCCGAACATCCCGCTCATGATGGGGATCGACGAGCCGCCGCGCGTGGCCGACAACAAGATGCAGCCGCTCGAGAATTACGGCGTCAAGGTCATCTCGATCGGGTTCCTGGTCGAGCCGGGCGCGCCCGTCATCTGGCGCGGGCCGATGCTCAACAGCGCGCTGCGCCAGTTCTTCAGCGACGTCGCCTGGGGCGAGCTCGATTACCTCGTCGTCGACCTGCCGCCCGGCACCGGCGACGTGCAGATCTCGCTCGTGCAGCTCGTCCACGTCACCGGCGCCGTGCTCGTCACGACCCCGCAGGAGGTGTCGCTGCAGGACGCCCGGCGCGGCGCGGCGATGTTCCGCCAGACCAACACGCCGCTGCTCGGCGTCATCGAGAACATGGCGTATTTCCGCTGCGACGGCTGCGGCAAGGTCCACGAGATCTTCGGCGAAGGGGGGGGCAAGCGGGTCGCCGGCGAGCTGGGCGTGCCGCTTCTCGGGCGCATCCCGATCAGCCAGGGGATGCGCGAGGGGGGCGACAGCGGCAAGCCGCTGATCATCGCCGACCCCGACTGCGAGCAGAGCCGCACCGTCCGCGACATCGCCTCGGCGCTCGCCGCGTCGGTCGCGGTGCTGAATTCGAAGTAGGCCGGTTTTACTCGAAAATCGATTTAACCAAGGGCGCAGGCGGATGCGATGCCGCCGTCGGCGACGTCGGCCTACGGGTTAAAATCACCTCGGGGCGCATCGGGACGCCGGTGACCGGAAAGAACGCGTCCGACGTGGGATAGATCGACTGGCCCATTTTATAGTTGGCGGCGATCTCGTCCTCGAACCCGAAAAACCGCGGGTAGGTGTCGGAAACGATCGCGCCGAACCGCTTCGTGCGAATCGCCGTCGCCACCTCTTCGTTGTATTTGCGGCGCGCCGGGCAATCCGGCCCGCGCAGCACGTCGATCGACGTCGCGGTATGCACGAAGGGAGTCTTGCCGACCCGTGCGGCAATGTAGCCCTGGCCCGGCGCAAAGACATCGCCCGGCAACTCCGCCATCAGCTTCTCGAACTTCTCGCCGGCCTTGCGGTCCTCGGCCGTCGGCACGGCGTCCGCCTCGGGCATATGGAGCGCCCAGAATTGAAACCCGATCGCGAGGCACAGCAGCCATGCGATTTTCCGGTTCAGTCGCGGCTGCGTCGCGGCGAGGCCCGCCGCGATCCCGGTCAGGATCGATAGCGCCGCGACCGCCGGAATCAACACGTTGGTCCAGCCGCCGATGTGCATCCGCGAGGTCCACGCCGTGATGATCAGCGAGACCGCGAGCAGCGCGTGAAACAACGCGCTTTTCCAGCCGCGCTGCAACCACAGGAGCGGCGGCGCCCCGGCCGCGATCAGCAGCCCGATCGGGAAAAGCGACTTCAGGTCGACCGTCCAGAACGCCACGAGGTATTCGCGCAAAATCCCATGACCGGACATCATCTCGAAAGCGTAGTAGCCAAACCAGCCGCCCGACCTCCACTGGAACCACCCGAGGGCCGCCGCGACGACGATCGCGGCCACAGCGGGCGCCGGCCAGATGCGCCTCGGCCGAAACGCCAGCTCGTACACCGTCATCAGCGCGAGGATCGGCGCCGCGGTCTGCTTGGTGAGAAACGCCATGCCGCCCAGGACGCCCGCCGCGACGGCCCAGCCCCAATGCCGCGCGCCGTAAAAATGCAGCACGTAAACGAACGCGAACGTCAGGCACAGGAAGAGCGAGTCGACGCGCGCGATGTCCATCCACAGGCCGGTCTTGTCGAACGCGGCGGCCAAGAGCCCGGCCGCGATCAGGCCCGGCCAGGCGCGGCCCGTTTCGCGCCGGACGAAATCGAATATGATCGCGAACGTGACAAGCGTTGAGATGAACGACACGAGCCTCAGCGGCAGGAAACCAAGGCCCATCACCCACGCCGCCGCCGCGGAAACATAAAAATAGAGCGGCGTGTACAGGCACGGGATGTAACGGATCGAGGGCTCCACGAACATCGGCTCGCCGTTCAGGACGCGCTGCACCTGGATCAGCACCATCCCCTCGATCCATTCGAGCTGATACGGGTAGCCGACCCGCAGCAGCGCAAGCGCGACAAAGCGGATCATGAACAGAACGCCGGCGGCGGCCGCGACGACCGCGAAGGGATTCTCGCGGAAGAGATTCAGAACAGGGTCCGGTGACAGGCGCGAAAAGCTCATTGCGTTTCCATCTCACTCCGGCCGCAGGATGGCCGTCGTGGGGTTGACCCACCAGCGCTCGGCGGCGGCGCGGGCCTGGGCGGGGGTGACTTCATGCAGCCGGTCCGGCCAACGGGCCGCCTCGGCGGCGTCGCCCGCGTGGTCTTCCCACCACGCCAGGTTCGAGCCGCGCTGCGCGAGCGACTGCTGGCCCATCAGGTATTTGCCGATCACGTATTCGCGCGCGCGATTCAGCTCGGCCTCGTCGGGCAGGTTCGTCCGGACGTATTCGGCCTCCTCGATCAGGCCCGCCGCCGCCTCGTCGATCGTCTCGGGCTTCGTGCCGATATAGAGGACCTGGTGGCCGCCGAGCCGGTAGGTGCTGAGCATCGACCCGACGGCGTACGCCAGGCTGCGCCGGTCGCGCAGGTTGCTGAACAGCCGCCCGCCGAAGCCCTCGCCCAGCACCGCCGACGCAAGCCGCAGCGCGGGGTAATCGGGGTGCGTAACGGGCGGCGTGCGGAACCCGGCGACGATAAACCCCTGCTGCAGGCCGTGCTTGCCGAGATCGAGGCGCGGCGCGTGCTCGGGCGCGAGTGCGGCTTGTTGGCGCGGCTGAGGCTCGCCGTCTCCGCTCCAGCCGGCCGCGAGCCGCTCGACGAGCGCGGCCATCCGGTCGCGCTCGAAATCGCCGACCGCCACGAACAGGATCGTCTCGGGGCGGATCCGGCCCGCGTGCCAGCGGCGGCACGCCTCGACGCCGATCGCCTCGACGTCGGCCATCTCGCCGTCGGAGGGGTGGCCGTAGCCGTGGCCGGCGAACATCGTCTTCAGATACTCGCGGTAGGTGAAATGAAACTTGTCGTCCTCGCTCATGCGCAGGTCGGCGAGGACCTCCTGGCGGTGCACCTCGAGCTCGCGGGCGTCGAACGCCGGCTCGCGCAGCGCCTCGAACAGGATCTCGAGCGCGGCCGGCATCGCCTCGGCCGTCGCGCTGACCGACAGGCCGCCGGTATCGACGCCGCTGCTGTCGCCGGTCATCGCGCCGAGCGACTCGAGGTCGAACGCCATCTGCTCGCTCGAGCGCCGCCGCGTCCCCCGCAGCAACATCGACGTCGTGAACGAGGCCAGCCCGTGCTCGTCGTCGAGCTCGTCGGCCGAGCCGCGCCGGACGATGGCCGACACCGCGGCCAGCCCGCTGCCGCGCTGCGGCAGCAAAATCGCATCCATCCCGGCAATCCTGGCCCGTTCGAAAGCGAGTGGCTTCATCATTCACCCCAAAATGGAGATATCGGAATTCTTCGTGCTCGTGCTCGTGCTCGTAATCGTAATCGTCTTGCCAGCCGAAGCCTTGGCGAAGGCTGGAATCGAACATCGAAACTCGGAGCCATCACGGAGCGCGTTCACCCGCACGGATCGATTTGACCAGAAAGTAAGGCGGGTGACAAGAATTGAGGATGGACACGGATGACACGGATCGGACAGATGGGCGCGGATCGATTTTCGATTACGATTACGATTACGACGCACGACGCACGAACGGGGGGCGAGCCGTACTCTGGCTCAACTACGCTTGCTCCTCGATATACGCGCACTCGCGCCAGAGGTTGACCAGCAGGGCGATCGCGATCGAGATCGCCGTCACGCACGCCAGGACCGTCAGGCTCAGCGTCAGCGACGCCGGGTCGGCCAGGATCTCCAGCATGCGCTGCTTCTCGGTCACCTTCACCGGCAGCATCGACTGGAAGTAATGCGACAGCGCCAGCAGCTTGAGCCCGGCCGGCAGCCACGGCAGCGTCGCCTCCCACACCCACAGGATCGGCGCGAACACGAGCGACTTGAAGACCGAGCCCATCGCCATGCCGATGGCGCCGTAGGTCGTCAGCGCCAGCACGATCACGCACGACTCGCGCACGAGGTTGCCGAACCAGCCGGCCTCGCCGAACAGGTCGCGCACCGTCGCCGAAGGGCCGGCCACGATCAGGCACGCGCTCAGGTACGTCGCCCAGTAGCTCGCCAGCAGGATCGCCGCCGACAGGATCCAGAACGCGATGAACTTGGAGATCGTGACCGCCCAGCGCTTGACCGGCGCCAGGACGATGTAATGCAGCGTGCGGTCGTCGAGATCCTGGCGCACGATCGCGAACCCGGAGACCGTCGCCACGAAGAAGATGATGAAATGCAGGTAGAAGAAGCGCAGCATGCGCTCGAGCCCCTGGTGCAGATCGGGGAGACCCGGGCCGGACATGTTGCCCAGCTTCATGCTGACGGCGATCACCACGAGCATGATGACCGGCAGCGACGCCAGCAGCAGGTTCGAGAACATGAACCGCGTGAACATCAACCGGCGCATCGAGAGCCGGGTCAGCGCGACGATCTGGCGGAACGTGGTCATCAGTGGTGCTCCCGACCGGCAAGATAGTTGAAGATGGAGCTGACGTTTTCATCGGCCAGCGTGACGAGGTCCGGCTGGAAATCCTCGTCGAGCACGAGCTCGTTGAGCCGCAGGTAGAGGCTGTCCGGGTCGACCGTCACGATCGTCAGCGAGCGGTCGTCGACCTCGACACCGCGCACGTGCGGCTCCTCGAGGAGCCGCGCGGCCAGCCGCCGCGAGTCGTCGCAGCGCACCAGCACGCGGAACGGGTGGCTGCGCAACTGGTCGCGCACCTCGCGCACGGCGCCCTCGGCCATCACGTAGCCGTTGCTCATCATCAGGATGCGGTCGGTCATCTGCTCGATCTCGTGCAGGACGTGGCTCGAAACGAGGACCGTGCGCCCCTCGCGCCCGTACTCGACGAACAGCCGGATCAGCTCGCGGCGGCCGACCGGGTCGAGCCCGTTGAACGGCTCGTCGAGGACCAGCACCTCGGGCTCGTGCGCCAGCGCCAGGGCGACCTTGACCCGCTGCCGCATGCCCTTGCTGTAGGTGCGGATCTTCTTGTGCGCGGCGTCGGCGAGGTTCAGCCGCTCGAGCCCGGCCGCGGCCGTGCGGCGCGCCCACGCCTCGCCGTTGCCGTGCAGCCGCAGGATCGACTCCATGAACTGCCCGCCGGTGAAATTCTCGTAGAACTTGTCCGATTGCGTGCAGTAGCCGAGCCGCCGCAGCAGAGCCGGGTTGTTCCACGGGTCCTCGCCGAGCACGAACACGCGCCCCTGGTCCGGCTGCATGAGGCCGCAGATCAGGTTCATCAGCGTGCTCTTGCCCGAGCCGTTGGGGCCGACCAGGCCGGTGATGCCGGGCTGGATGTCGACCGTGATCTTGTTGATGCCGAGGATCTCGCCGTACCAGCGCGAGGCGCCGAGCATCCGGATCGAGGGGGCGGACGGGGAACCGTTGCTGGCCATGGCTCAGGCCCCCTTGCTGGCGGACTGGTTGAGCCGCACCTTGAGGATCGTCGCGCACGCCGCCCAGATCGCCGCCAGCGCCATCCACGCCACGCCGGGCCGGATCGAGTGCGCACCCGGCGTCATGTTGAACAGCCAGTCGCCGATCTCATGCCCGATCGCCATCGGCGAAATCGCGCGCCAGTCGCTCGACTGGATCACCCCCATCCGGCCGACTTCCTCGTGCAGCACCTCGGCCATGATCGACAGGCCGATGATCGTCGCGGCGAACGCGACGCCCGCGTACCGGCCGTTGCGCGTCAGGCTCGAGAACGTCAGGATCATCAGGCTGAGCGTCGCCGAGATCACCACCGAATACAGCGTGATCGGGATGATCAGCCACGCGTAATTGCTCCAGAAATTCGTCGCCCACTCGCTCCCCGCCGGGCTGATCCCCCACTGGATGAAGAACAGAAGCGCCGTCTGCACCCACGTCAGCGACATCAGCAACAGGAACAGCGTCGCGAATTTTCCGAGTATGTATTCCCATCGGCTGATCGGCTTGGCCGCGAACAGCACCAGCGCGTTGTGCGACAGGTCCTGCGAGATCAGGCCCGACCCCAGGATGAACACGAACAAAAAGCAGAACGGCAACTGCCAGTCGATCATCGTCTTGAAGAAGAACGTGTCGATCGTAATGAGCTTGGGCAGCCCGCCCAGCCCGAACGACTCGAGCAGCGCCAACATGGACTTGTTGACGAGCAGGTAGAGCAGCGTCAGCCGGATGACGAACTGGAACCACGACAGCGTGAACAACTGGACCATCGCCCGCCGCCCCAGCAGCCCCATCCACGCGTAACGCGCGATGGCGAACCACCGGCTGACGGCGCCGCGCCGCGGGCCCTCGTAGGTTTGGTAATGGAGTTCGTATACCGCCATATGTACTCCCCAGTACAGATCTAGAATCGTGCTCGTGCGTCGTGCTCGTAATCGTAATCGAAAATCGTACTCTAAACCGTACCCTACCGATATTCCTCTTCGTCTTCCCTTACGCTCGTCCCGCCGTTGTCGGTCATCTTCGAGAGCATCGAAACGATCCTCACCAGGATCGCCTTGCCTGCATCCGTCGTTCTGCCATCCAATGCTCCCGTCGCAACCAGCACATCCAAAACAGCCGCGCATTCCGTTGCGGAGCCGCGCGCAATCTCGAAGAATCGCTTGCGGTCCGCGGGCGATCTCTTTCCGTTGCCCTCGGCAATATTTAGCGGAATCGACAACGCGGCGCGAATGAGCTGATCGCGGCTGTGGCGATTGTTTTCTTTAAGGCTCGGGGAAATCGCAGCCATGCAGCGGTTGAATTCCAATGCTGCTTTGTAGACGTCCAGTTTTTCGTGATCGAATTGCATTGGTCTGTATATCCGCTAGGGTGATTTGAGATTCGATTTTCGATTACGATTACGATTACGAGCACGAGCACGAGCACGAAAAGATGGCCTGGCTATGGAGTTGGACTCCCCGGCTCGTCTTCCATCACCTTGATGAAAATATCCTCGAGCGAATCGCGGCGGGCGTATAGGTGCCGGATCTGGATCCCGAGACGGCCGGCGATTTCGTAGATCGCGCTCGGCTTCATGCCGTTGGGGGTGGCCAGCTGGATCGTGTCGCGCTCCATCAACCGGCAGTCGCAGCCGATCAGGCCGAGCTCGGCCATGAACCGCTCCATGTCGCCCTTGATCCGCAGCTCGAGCTGGTTCTCGTCGGTCTGGCGCATCTGCTCGATGTTGCCGGCGGCGACGACCTTGCCTTTTTTCAGGACGACGACTTCCTTGCAGCAGACCTCGATATCCCGCAGGATGTGCGAACTGATGATGACCTTGCCCTGGCTGCGCGCGACCATGTCGTTGATGAGATGCAGCATCTCCTCGCGCGCGGCCGGGTCGAGGCCGCTCGTCGGCTCGTCGAGGATCAAAACGCGCGGCCCGTGGACGAGCGCCTGCGCCAGCCGCACTTTTTGATGCAGGCCGTAGGAGAGCCCGTCGAGCTTGCGGTAGCGCACCTCCCCAAGGCCGACGTAGAACAGGACCTCGTGGGCGCGCTCCATCGCGGCGCGCGGCGGCAGGCCGCACATCTCGCCCATCAGGCGCAGGTAGCGCACGACCGTCATGTTGCCGAGCCACGCCTCGTGCTCGGGCATGTAGCCGATCAGGCCGCGGATGGCGCGGCCCTCGTGACGGATGTCGTGGCCCTCGAGCCGGGCGCGGCCGTGCGCCGGCAGGAGCCCCAGCAGCGCCCGGATGAGCGTGGATTTGCCCGCGCCGTTGGGCCCGAGCAGCCCCAAGGCCTTGCTGTCGATGGAAAGATCGATGTTGTCGATCGCCTTGAACGAGCCGTAGTTGACGCTGAGCTTTTCGAGTTCGAGCAGCACGTTGACACCCTGGATCTCGGCCTGGCGCCGGGGTTCGGCGGATGGTTCATTCACCCGTGGTGGCTCGATTATGACTTCAGTTTGCATAAATGATCCAGTCGTTTGTCATTCTTCATTTAACATCGGACCGGGGGCTGGATTGTCGAAGACATTCGACAATCCAGCCCCCGGCTTTGATATCGAACCGCTGCGCGGTTCCAAGGCAATCGGTCCCAGCCAACGAGTCCCTCGCTTACGCTCGGGCTACTGCATCGGGCTACTGCGTTGAGGCCGTCGCACCGGCCGGCTGCTCGGTGCGGACCTTGGGCGGGCCGCCGTCGAGCGTCGGCAGGACGATCGAGACGTCGCCCTCGCTGCGTCCGCTCGTCGGGTCGGCCACGAGCACGCCCTGGTCGTCGACGCCGTCGGGGCCGACGCTGTAGAGGATGATCGAGCCGCTCGCCGGCCCCGGAACCAGCTTGAGCGAGCCGCCGGCGCCGAACGGATCGGCCGGCGCGGAGGCGATGAACCCGCCGCTGACCAGCTCGTCGATCGAGCCCGGCAGCTTGCCGTTCTTGGCCTGGAACGCCAGCGCCGCCTTGGCAAAGTCTTCCAGGGCGACGCTCGCCTGGGCGTAGGCCTCGAACCGCTCGCTGACGCTCATCCGCGGCACGAGCCAGTTGGCCACGAGCGGGGCCGCCATGCCGAGGTTGAAGTCGATCCCGGTCGGCGTGTTGAAGTAGAAGTCGATCGCGTCCTTGCGGGCCGTGGCGTAGGCGATCCCCGCCGCGCGGAACCGCTCCATGAAGCTCAGGTCGGGGATCATCGACTTCTGCTCGGCGCTCATCCCGGCCGCGAGCTTCGTCGTCAGCAGAACCGGGATCGCCTTGGCGACGTCCTGGTAGACCAGCAGCGACACGTTGGAGGCGCCGGCCGGAAGCAGGTTGAGGAGCCGCTGGTTCTTGCCGATCGAGCCGCCCGACTGCCACACGTCGATCGAGTTCTTGACAAACTCGACGCCGGGGCCGGCGACCACGTAGTCGTCGACGACCGCCCAGGACGGCTCCAGGTACCAGCCGTCGACGTGCAGGGTCTGGATCGTGAAGCCCTGGTATTCGGTCTGCTCGCGCTCGGCGAGCCGGCCGCGCTCGGCGTTGCGGGCGATCCAGTCGTCGACGAGCAGGTCGAGCTCGCGGCTGAAGTCGGCCGGCCGCGCCAGCTCGAGCGCCACCTTGATGTTGGGCAGCGGCAGGATCGGGTTGTCGATCGCCGCGGCCACCTCGCTGCCGACCGCGTCGAACAGGGCCGCGTGGCTCTCGAAGAACTCGCGCGCGGCGGCCTGGTCGACCTCGGCCTTCTCGGCCATCAGGTATTGCAGCCAGTCGAAGAACATCGTGCGCGGGCTGCGGATGACCGCCGAGGCGAACAGGTGCACGTCGGCCGAGAAGAAGTTGAACGCGCGCATCGGGGCCGGCTCGGCCAGCCAGTTGACCACGCCGTGGCGCTCGCCGGCGAACCCGAGCCGCGCGGCCTGATTCATCCCCTTGCCGGCGAAACCCGGCGCGATGATCAGGTGATCGAGGCCGCTCAGGCCGGAGAAGTCGAGCCGCCGCGCCAGCGACGCGTCCCTCATCCAGTTGTTCATCCACGGGGCGATGTTGGCCGCCGCGACAAGCCTCGGGTTGCTCCCCACCGCCTCGCGGACCTTCTTGTTGAAGTCGCTCGCGGCGAAGCCGGTCGGCGCGCCGCCGGAGATGGCCGCGACGACCCCGCGCGCCAGCATCGCGTTGGACGAGACGATCAGGATCCCATCGGCGACCATGGCCCGCTCGTGCAGCCGCTGGACTTCCTCGAATTTCCCGCCGCTGATCTCCATCAGCGCGTTGCCAAGGAGCCTGGCGGCCTCGTCCCGGCGGTCGCGGCAGTCGCCCAGCAGCACGAAGTCGGGCGACAGGACGCCGACGACGACCTGGCCGTTGAGCTGGCGCGCCACGGCCATGATCTCGCGCAGGTGCGTCTGCGTCGTGATCGAGTCGGTGAGCTCGGTCCCGTGGATCGAGCCCCACCAGCGCTTGAGCGCGTCCTCGCGCGCCAGCATCGCATACGTGCTGGTGTTGAACTGCCCGATGAGGCCCGAAAGGTCGCGCATGTCGAGGTAGATCGTCGTGTTCAACGGCAGCAGGTCGAGCAGGTCGCCGATCTGGGCCGGCGCGGTCTCGGTGGTATTTGTGTTTTCGGCGACGGCCTGCATGGTCGTCAGCGCCTCGGCCGCCTCCGGCTTGGCCGGCGCGACGAGGCTCGCCAGGTTCTCCTGCATGTGGCTCCACTCGATCGAGGAGGGGGCGAGCGTGGTCGCGGCGTTCGTGCGCGAATCCCACGCCTGGCCGGCGCTCAGGCTGAACTGCTGGCCGTCGCGCTCGACCTGGACGGTCCCCTCGGCGACCGCGACGATCGTCCCGCCGAGGCCGTCCTCGACGCCGTAGACCGTCCCGGTGGCCGTGGCGCGGACGCGCCCGGTCTGGACGACGAATTTCTTCTCCAGCGGCTTGTTCTTGAGGTGCGCCCACACCTGCCCGCCGTCAAGGACGACGGTGAGGCGGTCGGGCAGGTCCTCGAGCGTGAACTGCGTCCCGCCGCGCGCCTCAATGACGTTGCCGTCGTTGAGCGCGAGGGCGAAATAACCGTCGCGCGGCGTCTTGATCTTCTGCGACTGGCGCACCGGCGTCCCCGCCGTGAGCGGCTCGGCCTTGTTGCCGCTCAGGACGAACGCGTTACCGCTCGTCTGGGCGACCTTGGCCAGCGCCGCCGTGCCGGTCGGGACCTGGTTCCGGTAGAGCTTGTGGACGGAAATGCTCAGGGCGCCGATCGCCAGCAGGGCCGCCACGGCCGCCCAGCGAAGCAGGGGGCGCACCGGCGGCCGGGCCGCCGGCTGCACGTCGGCGAGCCACTCCGGCCCGGTGTTGACCGCGCGCTCGGCCTTGAGCTTGTAGTAACGGGTCAGCAGTTCTTCCTGCTGCTCGTAGGCGGCCATCTCCGCGTGCGCCTCGGCGTCGCTTTCGACGTATCGCATCAGCTCGTTCCGGTCGGACGCGCTGATCTCGCCCGACAGGTGATCGGCCAGCAACTGTTCAAACCGTTCGCGTTCCATGATCCTTGGCCTCCCGCGCCTGGGCCAGCGCTTCGGTCTTTGATTTCAAGAGTTTGCGCGCCTCGAACAGGCGCGAGCGGACTGCGCCGAGCGTGATCCCCAGGGCCCTGGAAATCTGCTCGTAGGAATACTCGTTGATGTATTTGAGCGCGAGGATGACGCGGAACGGCTCGGGCAACTCCCCGATGGCCTGCTCCATGGTCGTCAGCCACGCTTCTTTCTCGACCCATTCGCCGACGGGGATGACCTGCGTCTGGCGCGCCGCGGCGGCCATCGCGCGCCGCCCGCGCTGCTGGCGGCGGATCGAGTCCAGCGCCAGGTTGCGCGTCATCGTGTGCAGCCAGCCGGGCAGGCACGGCAGGTCGCGCAGCGTGCCGATCGAGCGGGCGGCCGTCAGCAGCGTCTCGTGCAGCAGGTCCTCGGCGGCCTCGGGATCCTTGAGCATCCCGAGCGCCGTGGCGAAGATCAGGCCGCGGTGCGGACTGACGAGCCGCCAGAACGCCTCGCGGTCGCCCTCGCGGGCCAGCTCCAGATCGTCTTTGGTTCGGTTCATCGTCACCCTCTTAGGATCGATTTCCCCGTCTTTCGCTACATTAGTGTCTCAGGCCGGCAAAAAGTTTTGAAAAATTTTTGAAATCGTCCGTAGGTCGCTTCGGCTCGAAGCGACATTCATAATCCCTTCGCGCCGGCATGAGCCGCCCCGACCGTGCGCTTCATCTCATCCAGAATAATCGCGCCGGGATGGTAGAACCGGACCGCCATGTTAATGTGCGGGTAAACAAAGCTTTTTTCGATGGGCGTGCAGCAGACCACATAACTTTGGGCGGCAAACCATTTAATCGCCGCGCTGAGGTTTGCATCGTTGCCGCTCTCGCGCAGAACCGACTCGATTTCTTCAGGGGTGTCGGGTTCATGTTTGTTTTTTTCGTAGAACCTGCCCAGCGGCGAGTCCTTAACGTAACCATGCTGCCGCATCATCCATTCTCCCTCGCTGATTCCAGGACCCGGCTGGAGCGAGTCGAGCGCGAATGCTGGAAAGCGCTCGAGCGTCAGGTTTTCCGGCGTCCGGCAATCGAACGGGCACGGCTGACCAAACCTGACGGAGTCGTAATCGATCAGTTTCTCCGGCCAGACAATGAGCAAATGAGTATTGATAGTCCTGTTCATGATCGTTATCAGAGTATTTAAACCCTGGGCATTGAGCACCCAGCCTTTGAGATCGCCGTCATATTCGCATCGAGCCATCCGGTCGATCCGGCGGATCGCGAGCGGGTAAAGAGCCTTGTTCACGACCGACTCCGGCGCTCCCCCGCCCATGTAATGCCACGTGTTCTGGATGACTTTTTGATTCGATTGATCGAGCGCCTGCACGAGGCTGCTGCGCCGCGCGAATGCGCGCACGCGGCGGACGTCCGCCGTCTCGGCGGCGCTGAGCCGCAGGGCCGCGACACCTCTGGCCGCATGTTCCCATCCTTCCGCCGCGAAATCCGGCAGCGTGGCGAGGTTCATCCAGAGGACCGTCAAATTGATTTCCGCCGAAACATACCCCACCCCGGGATGTTGCATGTAAAACAGCTTCATCAGCCGGATCGCTTCGAGATATCGATCCAGCAGCAGGATCGCGCGCGGCTGGTCGCCCCTCAGGCTCGCCCGCATGACCGCCATCATCGCGGCGTAATGAAACGTCTTGATGTCTGCCCATTGAATCGGGCCTGTCGGAATCGAAAGGTCCCACTGCGGCCGAAGCAGGAAATCCTCGAGCTCGTCTAAAAACGGGGTGCTCTCCGACAGCGCGATCGCTTGGGGCATATGTCGGTATCCGGCCTCTCCGTCGGGTTTCATGACCCGCCATCGACGCGCGATCCCGCTTCTGGCCGCGTGGGTCAACTCCTCGCGCTGCTTCACCCCGAGCGTGACCAAGCTCGCCGATAGCGGCTGATCGACATCAAATGCCGTCACGAAGACCGGTTCGCCCGTCGTGTACGCCAGATCCCGCGCCAAAGATAAAGCATTGTCACGGCATTCTGAGATCATGGGATTTATTACGCTACCAACCTCATATGAAAGCAGCTCTTCGTAAAAAGTGAGCTTGTGCAAAGGACCGAGCGATTCGCTGGGAGGAGCATTCGGTATCCGCGACCTCCCTTCCGGCGCCTGGCTCTGGCTCCCATCGGGAACCGACACGAATCGCGGCGCCATCAGCCTCGAAACATTCTGTTTCGCCGGCGCAATCGATTTGGCGACCTCGTCGTAGCCGGTCGGCATGAATGCCAGGCAGGCGTACATAATCCCAAGGACCGCGACACAGCACAGGCCGGCAATGAGAACCCAAAACAGGAATTTTCGTTTCTTGCGTTCCATCGTATACAGCTCAGCCTCATTTCTTCTTCGTCAGGATACGTTTCATCTCGTCGCTGATCAACCGCGCCTCGACGCCGACCATCCGCAGCTTGAGCGCGTCGACCTGCCCCAGATCGATTTCGCTCTTGGGGTGAGGCAGATTTTTCGCGCTTGTTCGGCCGATCGACCAGATCGCGTAGGCATGGATCGGAATGCACCATTGGACGTATTTCGTCCAGTCGCCCGGACCGGCCTCGCGCAGAACCCACTCGATGTCTTCCGCCCAGATTGCGCCGTTCCCATGGTTGCGCTTCCAGAATTCCTGCTGGGCTTTCTTGAGTTCAGCCGGAGCATCTTGTCCGATCTGCATGTATCCGCATCGCCTTGTCGGGAGTGGCTCGAGGCGCAGCTTCACCGGCGATCCGGCCTCGATGAGCGTGATCGTGGTCCCCTCGCGCCGGGCGCGCGTGGCCGCAAGGATCAGGAGCTCCACGTCCACCTGTTCGCTGAATTGCCGTTCGACCCAGAAATTCATCGGTAAATCATATTGCTGAACATTCATCGCGTTGAGCGTGCCGTGGAACCTCGCCAGCGCGTCACCGAATCCGTCGCGGTCGTGGCGGCTCATCGCCATCGTGACCTGTTCCAGTTGCCGTTTGGCAATCGGCGCGATCGCCCGGTTGGCGATCGACTCGACTTTACCTTTCGCGAAGAAATGCCAGATGTTGCCATTTTTGCTTAGTGACTCGTCCGCGATCGCCTGCGTCATCAGCCGGTGATACGCCGCCGCGCGCGAGCGCCTCAGATCGACGATCTCCGCCTCGCTCAGCCGCGATTTCTCGAGCGCGGCCTTGGCGCGGTCCCATGCCTCTGAGGGCAGATCGGGCAGTTCCGCGAGGCCGGATAGAACGATGATCGTCGCGTCGGTGGGATACGATTCGTTGCCGGTCAAGTTGGTCAGGTTCACAATTCTCGCCGCCTCGAGATAGCGTTCGAGGAGCCGCATCGCCCGCGGCTGGTCGCCGCTGAGGCTCGCGCGCGCGATCGCATACAGGCTCATCCGCGCGAAAAACATCATGCCGTAATTGTTCTGAAAAAGGACCTCGGGAACAAACCACTTCTGGTCGAGAAGCAGCTTGTCAATTTCATCGAGCCGGGCATGAAAGTATTCGATCCGCGCGGGGGGCGCGGCGGGCAACGGGGTCGGGCTCAAAATGGTCGCCACCATTCGGAGTTGGTTATTTTGATAGACGGGGTCCAGAGTCGGCCACAACGCGCCGCCGGCCGGGACAAAACTCGAGGGAAGCCAGGATGTAAATGCATTGATCGGCGTCTCCCACGAGAAAAACGCCGGACCATTAAACACGTAAGAACCACCGAGCTTGGGGCTCGTCGCGCGGAGGTAATTGTAGTGGTCGATAAAATCGATCAGCCCGACCTCGGCGGTCTGGGTGGTGCCGACAGTGTTTACCGGTCCGGCCGACTCAAACCGCGGCCGCACAAGGGCATTGGTCTTGCCGCGCGACTCGGTCAGTTGCAACTGAACCTGCTCAAACCCCGTCGGCGTGAACGCCGCATACGAATACAAAATCCCGATCGCCAGCGTAAATACCAGTCCGCCGCTCAAAACCCAAAACAAAACCAGCCGTTTTTTCTCGGCCATTCTCAGTTGCTCCTTTTCGGCGCGCTTTGAACAGGCCGCTCGAGCAGCTTCTTCATGGCGCCGCTGATGATCGGCGGGTCGAGGGCGAACGCCTTCAGTTGCGTCCTTTCCACGAATTGATCGGGATCGGGATATTGCTTTTCGCTGTATCGGTTGAGCAAATAAGCGGAGACGCAACTCGGACCCCACACGAGGCAGACCGGCCGCGCGTCATGCCAGTCGACGTATTTCTCCCAGCCGCCGCCGCCGTTTTCCTTGATGAACGCCTTGATCTCTTCGGGCGTCGCGGGATGGATGGAATTTGGATGAAGCGCCGCATACTGGTTGAGCGCGGAAATGATCGAAGCAAGTTCGGCCGGCGGCGGACCCATCCAGCTCTGCCCCAGCTCGAAAGTGCCGAACCGCGGCATCGTGATCTGCTCGAGTTGCTGCCTCCCGCGCCTGCTGAGCGCGGGCAACGGCTTGCCGTCGCGCATCGCGCAGGCCGCGTCAAGGATCAGCAAAGCGCCGTCGATCCGATCGTTGGTTTCGCTGATCGAAACGATCTTTGACCGCATCTCGTAGTACTGATCGATTCTTGAGTCGCGCGAGTTCATGAGCCCCATGATGGCCCTGAGCTCGGATTGCTCCCGTTCGCAGGCAGCCGTGTCGGCCCGGCTGATGCTCAGGGCCATCTGCTCGGCCTTGCGCAGCGCGACCGGCAACAGCGCCGTGTTGGCGATCGATTCGATCTTGCCGCCATACAGGAAATGCCACATGTTGCCCATCTTCTGGAAATCGCCGCGGGTCAACTCGGCCGAAATGCCGTTAAAAAAGTCTTCGGCGCAAACGCGGCGCATGTCGGCGATGTCGGACTCGGCGAGGCGCATCGCATCCAGCGCGCGCCGCGCGCGGAGCCATCCCTCGGCCGGGAAGTCCGGCAGCTCCGCGAGGCCAAAGAACAACTCGGTGACCGACGGCCCGGCGGACGCCCTGGCCAGCAAAACGCCTTGAGCCTTCAGGTAGCCGTCGAGGATGGCCATGGCGCGCCCCTGGTCGCCGCTCATGCTGGCGCGCGCGATCGCGAACAGCGCCAACCGCTCGATCAGAAAATTGCCGGGATAGATTCCTTCAGCGGGGACATTCCAGCGGGGCCGCAATAAAAACCGCTCGAATTTGTCCAGGTATTGATTGAAAAAACGGACCTGCTCCGTCGTGGGCGTCGTGAGCGTGACGCGGCGGAAACCGGACCGCATGCGCATCACACTGTCCCGACGCTCCTGTTCGAGGCCTGCCCACAATGATTTCCCCATGACTGATTTTTTGTCGATAAAAACGGTCGTGCCGACCAGCTGCCTTCGGCGAGGCGCCATGAAATAGATCGGCTCGGATGGAGTGGCAAACCCGCCGCCAACATAATTGCGATTGATATCGCCGGAGATCAGATGTTTATACGAATCGAATGTGGCGAGCTCTTCAAAGAAATCGAGCTTGTGGGGCGGGCCTGATTTTCCGTTGTGCCCGACCGTATAGCCCACGGGCGCCTGGTCGATCGTCGCCGAAGTGGCCGCATCCGCGCCCAGAGCCGTCTTGCGCTTGATCCGCTCCCGCGCCGCTTCGGCCGTCTTGTGAAACTCCTCATACCCGGTCGGCATGAATGCCATCCAGGAATAAAGAATCCCCAAGGCCAGCGCCAGCGCCAGGCCGGCGGCAAAAATCAGAAATATGATCCGTTTTTTATTCCCCACGGCGTCTTTCCCCGAGAGTTCTCAAACATAAGTGTCTCAGGGAAGGAAAAGTTGGAAGGAAAAAATATCGTTCGTAGTCCCGCCTTCAGGCGGAACACACGCACTGAACGATTATTCCGCCTAAAGGCGGGACTACGAACCGCTAAACAAGCCTTCGCTGGCTGAGCTCTTTCAGGGCCTGGTCGCTCAGGTCGGGGGCGGTCTGCGTGCGGACCCATTCGATCAGCTCGGAGATGCCGTCCTCGAGGCGCACCGACGGCTCGAACCCGAGCAGGCGGCGGGCTTTGGAGATATCGGCATAGCAGTGGCGGATGTCACCGGCGCGGAACCGGCCGACGATCATGGGCTGAAGCTCGGGATCCTCGACGCGGTCGGGATGGAGCCTGGCCAGGAGCAGCCGCGCCATCCCCAGCACGCTCGTCGGGCGGCCGGTGCCGATGTTGATCGCCTCGTAATCGGCCTCGGAGCGCTCCAGGGCCAGCACGTTGGCCCGCGCGATGTCGGTCACGTGGATAAAGTCGCGCGTCTGGAGGCCGTCTTCAAAAACCCTCGGGGCGCGACCGTTCAGGTAGCAGGAGCTGAAGATCGCGCCGACGCCGGTGTAAGGGTTGCTCAGCGCCTGGCGCGGGCCGTAGACGTTGAAATAGCGCAGCGCCACGGCCGGGATGCCGTAGGCGCGCCCGACGGACAAGAACAGTTCTTCGTGGTCGCGCTTGTTGACGGCGTAGACGGAGGTCGGCTCGAGCGGCTTGAGCTCGTCGCACGGGGCGGACTGGGCCGGCTTGTCCGAGCCCGGGATGCGCGGCTCCCAGTCGCCCGAGTCGAGCTGGCGCGTCGTCCGCGGCGCCGGGATGACGAACTGGCTCGTGAGGGGGTCGATGTAGCGCCCCTCGCCGTAGATCGACATCGAGCTGGCGACCATCATCTTGCGGACGTGGTCGCGGTGCTTGTTGACGACCAGGTCGAGCAGGTTGGCCGCGCCGAGCGTGTTGGTTTCGGTGTAGGCGCGGATCGCGTACATCGACTGGGCGACGCCGACCGCCGCCGCCTCGTGGTAGACGACGTCGATGCCTTCGAGAGCTTTATCCAGTGCGTCGCAGTCGCGGATGTCGCCCAGGACGAATTCGGCTTCCTTGCTGAGGTGCTCGGGCGGCTTGCCGCCGCGATCGCCGTGGACCTGCGGGTCGAGGCAGTCGAACACGCGGACCTTGTGGCCCTTCTCAACGAGGGCGTCCACGATAAACGAGCCGATAAACCCGGCTCCGCCGGTAACGAGGATGTTGAATGAACTGGACATGATGATCTCCGTGAGCAGCTGTTTACAGAATGAAGATGGTGCCGCCGATACCCGTACCAAGTTCGCTGTATCTTACATCAATCAATTGCCCTGATCTATCAAATGTAAATTCATGCCGCCGTACCGATCCCGACAACTCGTGGTGTGTATAAAAGACGTGCATCTTGGCCCCATCCGGCAAGGTTTGCACGAGAGGGGGCTGAATCGACGCCGCCAATTCCGGCTTAAGCGGCGCCTTCGCATAATTCGGGATGTCGCCCGTTCCGCCGATGACCTTTAAACAAGCCGGATGCCATTCCAGAATGCACAAATATTTTTTTGCGATCCCCAACTGCCCGGAATCTGTCTGGACGGCGGGCCCATCGGTCCTGAAGGCCTCCAGAAGCGCCTCGGCCGTGAGAGAAGTCACCTTGTCATGAACGACAAGGCCTCTGTCCTGCACGTATTCCGGCGCCATGTTGAGCCTGATCCGGCATACAAACCAGGAATGATCGCCGATGGGTTCTATCTCGTATTTGTATTTGCCGCGAACAAAATCCCGGAACCTTAACAAATCCGAAGTGTCATCGTCCGTATCCGGAACGGCTGCTTGATATAGCCGGAGCGCCCGCTCCCGCGGATTGGATCTGATCATTGAATTGGCGATCAAAACGGAGACCGCAACACACAAAATCCCGCAAACGACAACCTTCGGCCGTTTCAGGTTGAATCTCATGCGCGGCGGCTTTCGATGATTATCGCCGGCCCCAGCGCAGGCGCATCATCTTGCACAGCGTCTTGAGGTAGGCGATCGCGAACTTGAAGAGCTTGGCGTTGGAGCGGCCTTCCTTGCGCGGCATGTAGTGGAACGGCACCTCCAGGACGCGCTGGCCGCGCACGTAGAGCCGGATCAGGATCTCCTCGAGCACGTCGAAGTCGTTGGCGTCGAACGAGATCTGCTCGACCGCCGACCGGCGATACAGCCGGAAGCCGCTCGAGATGTCCTTGACCGGGATCTGCAGGATGGTCGTGAACGTGATGTTCAATATCTTCGACAAGACGGCGCGGAACGCCGACATCTCGGCCAGGCCGCCGCGCACGTAACGCGACGCGATCACGATGTCCGCCTTGTCGCGCACGCCCCACATCGTCTCGATGAACTCGGGCTCGTGCGACAGGTCCGAGTCCATGGTGACGATAAACTCGCCCCGGGCGCGCGCGAAACCGTCGCGCAGCGCGGCGCCGTAGCCCTTGCCGACGTGCAGGAACGGCTCGGCGCCGGCCTGCCGCGCGACCTCGATCGTGTCGTCGCGCGAGCCGCCGTCGCAGATCAAAATCTGGTAAGCGACGCCCATGCCGTCCAGCACGCGCCGCGCCCGGGCGATCACCTCGCCGATGTTGCCCGCCTCGTTGAGCGCCGGGATGACCAGGCTCACATCCATTCACGCCACCTTCTTCTCGACCCACCACGGGCCCAGGATCAGGTATTGAAGCCCCGACCGGCGCATGACGTCAAGGGCTTCGGCCGGACTATTTACGATCGGGTGGCCGTGCAGGTTGAACGAGGTGTTCAGAACCGCGCCGATCCCGGTCCGCTCCTCGAAGGCGCGGATGAGGTCCCAGTAGCCCGGATTCCAGTCGCGCCGGAGGATCTGGGGGCGCACGGTGTTGTCGTAGGGGTGCGTCCCGGCCTCGATCTCGTTCACGCGCCCCGTCGCGGCGAACGTCAGGATCATGTACGGGGCGGCGATCCGCTTGGGGTTGACGATGTAGTCGTGCTCGCGCTCGGCCAGGATCGAGCACGCGAACGGCATCCAGAAATCCCGGCATTTGATCATCTCGTTGATGCGCTTGATGACCTTGTGGTCGGACGGGTTGGCCAGGATCGAGCGGTTGCCGAGGGCGCGCGCGCCGAACTCGGCCCGGCCCTCGAAGCGGGCGACGACTTCGCCGCGGGCGAGGAACCCGGCGGCGTGGGCGGCCATGTTTTCCGGCCGGCTGAACGTGAAGTCGGACGCGGCGGCGTGCAGCGCGGCCTCGATGTCGGCGGCCTTCGTCTCCGGGCCCCAGTAGATCGGCCCCAGCGGCTGGACCGGCGGCTCGGACGGCTTGCGCCGCTCGTTGTAGACCGCGTAAGCCGCGCCGATGGCGTTGGTCTCGTCGCCGCACGACGGGAAGATGAACAGGTCCTTGACGCCGAGCGATTCGGCAATGACCTGGTTGGCCTTGACGTTCATGAAGATCCCGCCCGAAAGGGCGACCTTGCGGATGTCGGTCTCGGCGATGGCCCAGCCGACCCACTCCCCGAGCATGCGCTCGATCCACAGCTGAAGGCCCGCGCACACGATGTCGAACCGCTTGAGCTCGAGCTTGCGGCGCAGCCAGTCGTAGCAGTAATACGTGTTCGGGATGCCGCGGCGGCGGCGCCAGCCGAGCGGCTGCACGGGGTCCCACTCGAACATCTTCTCGAAGATCTTGTAGACCGCCTCGGCCCCCTTGGCGCTCCCGTACGGCGCCATCCCCATGAGCTTGTATTCGTGCTCGTTGGGGACCATGCCGAGGAGCGTCGTCACGGCCAGGTAGACCATCGCCGGCGAGGCCGACTCGTCGACCTGCGCGATGCGCGTCATGACGCCGTTTTCGTCGACGGTACTGACGGTGGCGCACAGGTCGTCGCCGGCGCCGTCGGCCGTCATGACCAGGACCGGCTCGCCGCGGAACGGCGAGCCCCAGTAGGCCGCCTCGGCGTGGCAGCGGTGGTGCTCGATGTAGACGATCCTGGAAATGTCGACGCCGGCGGCCCGGGCCTCGGCCTCGCGCTCCTCGCGGCGGCGCGCCTTCCAGGAGTCCAGGACCGGGCCGAACGAGCGGCCGATGCGCCGGATCATCCGCGCCGGCTTGCGGCTGCCGCCCAGGCGGGTGTCGCGGATGAGCCGCTCGCGGTCGCGGTGGACCGGCATGTGGAAGCCGTTCATCGCGACGGCGTCGATGCCGCCCCAGCCGCAGCCGGCCTCGGCCAGAAGCCACTCGACCGCGCGTTTGGGGAACGTGTCGTGGTTCTTGATGCGTGTGAGACGCTCTTCCTGAAGCGCGGCGCGGACCACCCCGTCCTCGACCAGGCAGGCCGCCGCGTTATGTCCGTCATGAATGCCAATGATGCGCATAGCTGAATTTCGATTCAAGGCGCGAAGGGCGCGCCAAAACAGGATATCACTCTGGTTTTACAGGATTGAAACACCAAGGGCAAGGCGGATGGTGGGCGCATGATCGACGCGGACGACGGAAATCGAAATGACCGGCAATGCCGCCGGCCGGGCAAATGCGAGATTTCACGCGCGCATCCCCACGCTTCCCACCGTTGCATTCCGGTCTACTCCGGGATGGCGCGAAACTGGTCCTGGTGCTCCATGATCCACTGCCGGCGCCGCTCGAGGTATTTCTGGCGGGTCTGGAGGCGCTTCTCGTATTGGCTCCGGGGCATGGGTTGCCGCCGAACGGCCGGCACCTTATTGCTCCGCGCGGCAGACGGCTTCATCGTGCCGTCGACGGCGTTTTCGATCTGGCCGCCCTCGCGGGCCTCGGCCGCCTCGGCCTTGTCGGTCTTGTCGGCGTGATGCGCGCGCGAGCACGCCGCGCCGAGCCAAAGCGCGCAGGCCAGCACGCACGCCCACCGAATCGTGCGACTCTTCATCTGGTTCAAATCCTTTCGCGGGACCCGGCGCCGATTTCCTCAAGGCACGCGCCCGCAGGTCCCCGACCAGAGTTTTTCACAACGCGGCGGGAATGAACACGATTTTCTGGGCCCACGTCTCTGGCGCGGACGGTTATTCGTAACACGCCCACCCCAGCGCGGCGTTTTTGGGCGCCGGATCGAACGTGGATCAGAGGGGCTTGTTACGTCCTTGCCGGGGAAAAAATTATGCCCGGCGGGTGCACTGCGGCACCGGACCGCCGTTGCACGAGCACGCCGACGAGTAAACTTCCACGCACTCTTCGGGGTTGCAGCACGTCTCGCACACGCGCTTGAACGCGCGGACGCCGAGCAGCTTGACCCGCGGCGCCAGGTAGTCCTTCTTGATCGGCTCGTCCTTCATCAGGTCGGTGCTGAGATACTTCTTGTTGTCGTCGCTGAAGACCGTCACCACGGCCGCGTTCTTGCCCATCTTCTCCTGGAGCTTGAGCGCGCCGATGAAGTTGGCGCCCGACGAGATGCCGACGCCGAGGCCCAGCTCGCCCGCCAGTTTCTGCGCCATCAGGATGCCGTCGCCGTCGTCGACGCCGACCACGTCGTCGAGGAAATCCAGGTCGACGATCTTGGGGATGAAGTCGTCGCCGATGCCCTGGATGCGGTGCTCGCCGATTTCCTTGCACCGAGTCCGCATCACCGGCGAGCTGTTGGGCTCGAGCGGGTGGATCTTGATCTGCGGGAATTTCTCGCGCAGGAACTTGCCCGTGCCCATGACCGTGCCGCCCGTGCCGACGCCGGCGACGAACGCGTCCGGCGTGATGCCGCGCAGGGCGAGCTGGTAGGCGATCTCGGGGCCGGTCGTCGTGTAGTGGGCCGCGACGTTGTCCTCGTTCTCGAACTGCCTGGGCAGGAACGAGCGCGGGTTGGCGGCCGCCATCTCCTCCGACATCTTGATGCTGCCGAGGAAGCCGCCCCGTTCCTTGCTGACCAGGACGATTTCGGCGCCGAAGCTGCGGATCAGCTTGATGCGCTCGATGCTCATCCAGTCTGGCATGAAGATCGTCACGTGGTGGCCGAGGGCCCGGCCGATCGCGGAGAACGCGATGCCGGTGTTGCCGCTGGTGGCCTCGATGATCTCGTCGCCCGGCTTGAGCGTCCCCTTGGCGTAGGCCTGCTTGATGATGTGGAACGCCATGCGGTCCTTGATGCTGCCGCTGAAATTCAGGTGCTCGGCCTTGGCGTAAATCGTGCGCTTCTGCCCGCCGAACATGAAATCGATCGCCAAGAGCGGCGTGTTGCCCAACGCGCTCGACAGTCCGCGAATCCGATTCTGTGCCCCTTGATCCATCTTTCGACCTCCAAAAACCCCTGCTCACGTGACTGCCGGTGCAAGCGACAGATTGTGAAAAAGATTAACAAATTGCGCGGCGCAATCAATGAGAAACACCCACGCGCCCCGCCTTGCTCGAAGGCTCATTTAAAATCTTTCAAATCCGACAATCCAGCAAAACTTATTGGGAAATCGGCTGGGCGGGCGGGTGATAACCCCCGCTCACCGAGTTCAGGATGACCGGCTCCGAGGCGTTTTGATGATCGAACAACCAGGTCTTTTCGCTCCAAAACGGCTTTTGCGTGAACTTGAGGGCGTCGCTGACGACCGGGACGTGACGCCCCTTCGGGAACGCCTTCCAATACTTCCGCAAATACACGGCGTCGTGCTTCGTCAGCGTCTGGACGAGGCAGACGCTGAAGAAGAAATCCTCGCGCCCGTTCAGTTCGGGCCGCTGCCTGGCCAGCTGCTCGACCATGTCGGCCGGATTCAGGCCGGGCCAGACCCGCTGCGTGTACGAGGCAAAGTGCTCCTCGGGGCAGTTCGTCGCGTAACCCGTGTACACGATCTCCAGCCGCTCGGCGGCCGCGTCGAGGATCTGGCGCTTGTAGGGCTCGGGGAAATCGGCCGCGACCAGCGCGTTGGCGAGCCAGCCGTTGACCCGCAGCGCGTCCAGCAGCCGCGGCACGCATTCCTTCGGGTGCGCCGCCGCGATCCTGATGTATTTGTCGAGCGACCGCGCCCTGGCCGGCGGGTCCGCGGGCATGCGCGGATTGGGCGTCCCGCCGTTTTGCATCTGGATGAAGAAGACCTCATAGGTGGTCGTCCCGGCGACCGCATACGCCCGCAGCATTTCCATGTAGAACGCCACGAGATTCAGGGTGAATCCCTTGTCGCCCGCGGTCGCCGCCAGCAGCGGGAAACAGTCGTCCGGCGTCCCCTTCTTCGGGTCGCCCAGGTTGCCGCGCACGGGGAACTCGGCCGCCCACGCCCCCCGCGTCTGCAGGCGCGAATTGACGTCCTCGGCGATGATCTCGGAGAGGTCGCGCGCGACCGTGATGGCCGCCTCGCGCCCCTGGCGGGCCGCCCGCTTCTTCTCGGCCCTCGCCCAGTCGGCCGTCTTCTTGGACCACACGATCGCCTGCAGCTTGTCGACGCCGCCGAGCACGCCGAGGCCGAACTGGACCGGCTCCTGCATGCGGCTGATCTCGGCGACGTTGGACCACAACTCACGAATCCGGGCGTAGTCGTGCGTCGCGATCGCCTTGCCGACCTCGGCGCTGAAACCCTGCACCGCGTCCTCGCCCGGCGCCGCGTTCATCCACGCCCGGATCTGCTTCCCGATCGACAGGATCGCCGGGGCGTCATTCCGGTAATCGAGAGCGATCGCCGTCTTGAAATCCGAGGCGATGTCGAGCTTTTCGATCTGCTGGCGGGCGACGGTCAGCTTGGCCACCGCGGGGCCGGTGGCGCCCGCGGCCTGGGCCGCGGCGATGGCCTCGGCCGCGTTCGGGCGCGCGGCGAGCGCCAGTTGGCCGCGCAGCAGGAACGCCTCGGCGAGCGGCCGGTCGATGGACTTCTTCAGGCCCTGGGCGGCCGCGGCCCTGGCCAGCGCCCCCTTGACCTTCTCCCGGTTGGCCACGATGTACTGGTTGATCACGCCGAACGCCGCGAGGCATTCGCCCCGGCCCTGCAGCCTGCGGGCTTCGCGGATCGCCTCGGGCTTGTGCAGGCCCATCATGAAGAAGACGCCGATCAGGCCCGACAGGAAAATCAGCGCGCCGAGCGCCAGCGCGGCCAGCCGCACCGACTGGCTCGACAGGGCCATGCGCACTTTCCTGAAGCGCGGCGGGCGCGGCAGTTTCCTCGGGATCGGCGGCAGGGGGGGCTCGCGGACCGATTCGGCCTCGTCAAAATCCGGCGAGAGGCTCAGTTCGGTCGGGACCTGGAGCTGGAATGTCGTGTCGGAATCCGGCGGCGTCTGGGGGTTGATCTCGGACGGCTTCTCGGCAAGGCTCCCATCGGGATCGCTGACGATGGTGTGGATCATCGGCTGCGGCGCGCGCGCGGGCGTAGGAGGCGGCGGGGGCGGCTCGTCGAATTCGGGCGCCGGCAGCGTGATCTTGTTCGTGAGCCCTTTCCCTTTCTGGCGCGGCGCCCCGCAGAACGGGCACTCCGCCTTCGAGGCCTTGTAGGCGAGCCGGCATTGCCAGCACGCCTCGTGCCGGCTGTCGGCGAACTCCTCGCCCCTGGCCTTGCGGAACACGATCAGAAACCGCGCGCGCCGGTAGCCCCACGCCCCCAGCATCGACAGCCCGGCCAGCCCGAACGCGCCGGCGGCGAGCAGGATCTCGAGCATGCTGTCGGCCGGCTTCATCCCGAAGACGCTGTCGACCGCGTCGCCGACGATTTCCACGGAGATCGTCAGGGCGGCCGCGAGCGCGACGATCAGCAGCGAGGCGCCCCACATCAGGAGGGTG
Organism: Candidatus Sumerlaeia bacterium; assembly: GCA_039683515.1. Lineage (GTDB taxonomy): Bacteria > Sumerlaeota > Sumerlaeia > MVZB01 > MVZB01 > JAJFUE01. Next base: position 41,797 of record JBDKRG010000006.1, read on the forward strand.
TAGCCGGGCTGCCGTTTCCGCGCCTCGGCGAGTCCGGCCTGGTACTCGTCGCCGCAGCGCGCGAGCAGGTCTTTCCAGATCTTGTTGGTCGGCTGGATCGCGATCGCCTGGGTGTAAAGATACGTCGCCGCGCCGAGCTCGCCCCCCTGCTGGTGGCAATAGGCGAGCGCCGCGACCGCGTTGGGCCAGCGGCGGCTTTGGGCCACGAGCGGGCGCAGCATCTGCGCCCCTTCCTGCCAGTGGCCCTGCCGCGCCAGCTTCGTCGCCCGCTCAATGACTTCCTGGCTCATCGTCCAACCCCTGTTCAACCGATGAAATCACACCGCCGCGACCGGTTCCACATTTTCATGATGATTCCTGTCGCAGAGACGCGGAGCCGGGCAGAGATGCAGAGAAGATTCTTCTCGTCTATCACCGGCCTCGAGACCCGGCCCGCAATTCTCCGATACAATGGACGCCGAGACCCCTGTTTTGTTTGGCCGGGGCGCTGCGGTTTTATTTCTCATTGCTAATTTCCCGTTTCTCATTTCTCATTCTATGCATCAAAACCTGCCGTGCGGACAGCGCGCACGGCATTTGGAGGAAATTCATGAGCGCGGATAAACCCTTGGTCGGGATCCTGATGGGGAGCGACTCGGACTGGGCCGTCATGCGCAAGGCCGGCGAGACGCTCGCCGAGTTCGGCATCGCGTGGGAAGCGCGGATCATGTCGGCGCACCGCACCCCCGACCTCGCCGCCGCCTACGCCCGCGAGGCCGAAGGGCGCGGCATGCGCGTGATCATCGCCGGCGCGGGACTGGCCGCCCATCTGGCCGGGGCGATCGCCGCGCAAACCGCCCTGCCGGTCATCGGCGTCCCCCTGGCCGCCGGAAGCCTGCAGGGGATGGACGCGCTGCTGGCGACCGTCATGATGCCCCCCGGAGTCCCCGTCGCCACCGTCGGCGTCGGCCTCTCGCAGAACGCGGCGCTGCTGGCCGTCCAGATCCTTGGCACGGCCGATGAGGGATTGCGCCGCCGGTTCTCCGAATACAAAGAAAAAATGGCCCAGGGCGTCATCGCCAAGGACCAGAAGTTGCAATCGGAAATATAGGGCAACAAAGACAAACACGAAAATGCACGAAATTAAACAGGAGGCAACGGAGGCAACAGAGGCCAGGGAATTCTCCGTTTCCTCTGTTGCCTCCTGTTCATATCTGTATTCAATATTTCCTCTGCATCTCTGCGACAAGAATTGGTTCGATAAGTAAGTTGGCTGAAACTTGGTGGGCCCTCCAGGATTCGAACCTGGGACCGACCGGTTATGAGCCGGCGGCTCTAACCGCTGAGCTAAGGGCCCGAACCCAATCAAGTTACCTGCTAGCCGTGAATCGTGTCAAGCGGGCCAATCTTCTGAATCGTGAGTGATCGGTCCGGCGGATTGTTTCGAACGGCGACTAGAAATTCCCTCGTCGCACCCCGCCGAAAACAAATCGTCACGCGCGCGTTGAAGCCCAGCGGATCAATCCGCGGCAGATCGCATGCGGCCCGGACAAATCTGATCGGGCTGTTTCGCTCGGGATGAGGCCACTCAAGGATGATGTTCCGGCGCCTTAGATACTCATTCACCCTAGCCAGGAACGTATCCCGCTTCAGCACGCTCGAACAGTTGACCGCGATCCGGTTCAGGATCTCGCCGAAATGGCAGTCCCAATCCAAGCGGGTCCTGTGAGCCCCATCGATCAACGCCCACACATGATTCGAATCCTTCGGCGTCAGTTCGATCCTCGAGGCGAGCGAAGCCGCCATAAAGACGCCGTCGACGACGGAATCCACATATTCGGGGTGATCGTACATGACCTCCAGATAGCAATGCAGCGTCAGGGCGGCCAGCTTCATCGGATTCAGCCAGGCCGCAAGGAACGGGAGAACATCCTCGCGAAATTCGGCCGGGACCGCATCCGCATCGGCTTCACCCAGCAATACGTCCATCAACGCGGAATCGGCGCCGCCGCTCGACGTCCTGAACCGCTCGATGAAATCGCGTTGCTTGAAAAGCAGCCGCCGGATTAAAAGATCGATCGCCTCGCCATTGCGATCGGCGTCGGCGGTCATGCACATCGGCGTCAGCGAGACATCAAAATCGCTCGCATAACATGCCGCGTCGGATGCGATCTCCCGCCGCAGAAGGAGCATGGCCGAGAGCGCGTCGTATCGCTTGTCGGACGGGTTCCATAAATCCTCGCAGTACTCGATCAGCAGCGGCTCGTATTCCCACCGGGCCAGGAGCCCGTCCCAGTCCTGGTGATCCGGGCCAGGCCGCGCGAAATCGCGATCCAGAAACCAGCGCCGGACCTCGTCCGGCATTCCGGGAGCCGCCGCGTCGATGCGTTGGGCGTCCATGGTTGATTCCTATCCGGGCCGATTCCCGCCTTGGTCGCTATTTCGCGGCACCAGCCGCGAGTTGGCGCTGGATGATGGCGCCGACGGCGCTTTCGTTTTTCAGCTGCTCGGGCTTGAGGCCCGCCCTGGCCAGCAGGGCGTCGTGGATGTGCGGCAGGATCGTCTTGGCGATGAGCGCGTGGCCGATCGGATTGGGGTGATGGTCGTCGGCCGTCCGCGTCACGGTGGTCCATCTCTGGTTTGTTTCGCGCAGGTAGGCCATCGCCGTCGGCAGCGAGTTGACCGGCGTGATCCCGATCCGCTGCCACAGGTTCACCACGCGCCGGCTGAGGGGCTGAAGATCGTCGTCCATCAGGCCGATGTCCTCGAACGCCATCACGCCGAAGAGCGGGATGCCGCGCTCCTTGCACGTGCGCGCCATGTCGCGGTAGGCCTTCTCGATCGCCGTCCAGCCGGCATAGGGGTAATCGGGCGAATCGAGCAAATTCTCCTGGTCGAGCAGGTAGAACGCGCGGATGTCGGAGAATTCGCCGGCCAGAACCGAGCCGAGCCGCGTCATCAAAAGCTTGCGCGAGAAGAAAAAGTCGGGCTTCGCGTAAGTCATGATCGTCTGGCTGTCGTTCTTGTCGAACTGCACGATCACGGCGTCCGGGCCGAACCGAAGCCCCTGCTTCAGGAGCATCTCGTTTTCCTGCGTCGTGTTGTAGCCGGGGACGGCCGCGTCGATGAAATCGACCTTCCAGCCGGGCCCGAGCAGCGCGTTCATTTCGGCCTCGAGCAGGTCGAGGTAGCGCTCGTTGCGGGCGACGCCAAAGCCGAACATCGTCGAGTCGCCCAAGCCCAGAACGCGCAGCGTGCGCGGCGGCTTCTGGAAGGTCACCGGGTCGTCGCGGAAGCCGAGGTTGTTGATCTGGACGCGCGCGTCGCGGAAGATCACGTCCATGCCGGGGCGCAACACGAACTGGATCTTCGGGTCGGGATCGAACTTCACCATCTCGGGATACTGGACCGGGCGCGAGAGATCCCGCGGCGGATCGGGTGGCAAATCCTTCATCTGCCCCTTGTAGTTGGCGTCGACCACCGCGCGCAGGCCGATCTCGACAAGCAGCGCCGCGCTGAACAGCGTCACGCACAACATCAGCGCCGGGATCTTCAGCCTTTGCGCAAAGGTTTTGGCCGGCGCCGGCATGCCCGGCTTTTTTCCGCGGCGGTTGCGCAGCTCGGCGCGGCCGGCCCAAAACAGCCCCAGGACCGGAACACCGAAGATGCCCATCGCCGAGCCGATCAGGAGCGCCCATTTCTCCGCGCGCGTCCGGATCCGCGGCGGCAGCTTGCCCGCCGGGTCGACCACCTCGAACTTTTTGCGATTCACGGCCAGGAAGCGCGCGCCGCCCGCATGCGCCACCTGCTCGACCGGACCGGCCTGAACCTCGCTGTAAACCTCGTGCTCCTTCGCCGGATCCCACAGGATCACGCGGCCATCGGTCGAGCCGGTGGCCAGCATCCCGTCGTTGCCCCACGCCGCGCCGGTCACCGCGCCGGCGTGGCCCCACAGCACGCTCACCCGGCGCTCCTCGTCGAGGTCCCAGATCTCGGGCTGGTCCCGGTCCATGCACACGATCGCCCGCAGCCCGTCGGGCGAGACCTTCACGTCCAGGACCTTGCCGGACACCCCGATCGTGCTGATCAGCTTGTTCGTCTTGCGGTCCCAGATCCTGAGCGTTCGATCCTCCGACCCGGTGAGCGCCCTCCCCTTGCCCAGGAAGGCGACCGCGCGAACGGGGCCCGCGTGGCCGACGAACCGGCCGAGGCATTTGCCCTTCTCGACGTCCCAGAGCCGCGCCGTCCCGTCGTCGGAGCCGGTGAGCGCCTTCCTGCCGTCGGCCGCATACCCGACGGCCCGGACGGGCCCGGCATGGCCGCGCAGCACGCGCTGGGGCTTGCCGGCGCGGGTCCGCCATGTGCGGGCGGTCCCGTCCTCCGAGCCGGTCAGCACGCGGCGGCCGTCGGGCGAAAACGCCACGGCGACGACCGGCTTACCGTGGCCGGCGAGCGTCGCCAACGGCTTTTCACTCAACGCTCCCGCGTCGAGGATAACCGCATTGCCGCCGCCGAGCCCGATCGCCGCCGATTTGCCGTCCGGCGAAACCGCGCACGAACTCGGATTACCGGTGGTGGGCGCGGACCGGGAGAGCGGCGTTCCGAAAACCGTGAACGCGAACAGCACCGAGGCAAGGAGCATGATGGTCTTGTGGCTCATGTTGCGAAAAGTTACTCGAAACGCGGGATGTCAACGCCCTTCGTGATGATCCGCATCGGCCGGCGATCAGCGCGTGCCCGATCGCATTGCGACATGCGAGGCTAAAGGCTCGCCTTCACCATTGGTTCATCAACGCGAATGGCCGGGGCCCCGAGTGAACGGCCCTGGTTGCGACCCAGCCTGATGGCCAGCAGGCTCAAGGCGCAGAACCCGATGGCGAACAGCGTCAGGCTGCGAATCCCCCACACAAGTAATACGGCGACCAGCGAATGACTTCTCCGGCCTGGGTCGAGCGCTCGATGCGCATGAACGAGAGGACGGCGATCGCGGCAAGAAACAACGTGGCGGCGGTCAGGTTCGGGATCCTCGCCCCGAACTGCCGGCCCAGGATCCAGGCCGGGATCACGAAAATCGCGACCCAGACGTAGCAGGGCGTCTGAAGGAGCGAGAGGAGGCCGAACAGGAGCACGCCGGCCAATGAGCCCAGAATGTCGATCGTATACATGCGCAGGGGGGTGCCCGTCTTGAGCAAGGGCCCAATCGCCTGGCCCGAACCGATGAACGAGAAGCATACGCCGCCGAGGATCAGGAAGATGATCGAGAGATTGCGGGCAATGATCCACAGCGCGGAGGATTGCGTGCTGAGGCAACTGTTTTCCCAGAACGAGATTTTATCCTCAGGAAAAGCCATTCGATCGAGGCCGAGTTTGCCAGTCAGGCAGACGACCAGCAGCAGCACAAACAAAGTCCAGAGGATGGCCGTCCAGAACGACCGGCGATAGCCCGCCAGCAGGCAGCCGATGCCGAGCCCGGTGAAAGCGGCAAGGAGCGGGAAGTTCTTGAGATATGAGAGCATCGGGATCTCGGTCGAGACCCAACGGATGAGCATCAACTCCAGAAAAAGCGAAGTCAAGCTGGCCAGAAACAATGTTTTTCGGTTATTCATGAGGGGTAATTCGGGTAGCTCCAACGCAAGTCGGCCGGGCACAGTTTCGCATGTGGATTTTCCCGAAATCCGACAGGCATGTCCAGCAAATACACTTGCGCCCGCGCCCCTGCATGGATTCAGACGAAAAGATTCATGTTGATCAGGATTCGATGGAGTCGGATTGCCGCCTGGACGCCCGGGGCCTGATGACGACCGCGCTTTCGGGGGGGAGGACGACCGCGTCGTCGGGGACGTCATCGCGCACGACGGCGTTGGCGCCGATCCGCACGCGGTTGCCGATCGTGACCGGCCCGAGGATCTTGGCGCCGGTGCCGACGTAGACCTCGTCGCCCAGCGTCGGCCAGCCGCGCCCCTTGAAGTCGCCGCGCGAGACCAGCTGCGCCCCCTGCACGATCGTGCAGTCGCGCCCGAGCCGGCCGTGGATGATGATGCCGCCGAAATTGTGGATCTGGAGGCCGGGGCCGATCTCGGAGTCGATCGAGATCCGGACGCCGCTGACGATTTCCATGAACTTGTAGAGGAAGAAGTAGAAGGCGGTCAGCGGCTTGCGCACGATCCCGAAGCGGATGCGCTGGATCGCCTTGCCGAGCCGGAACGTCACGAGCGCCCACCATGCGACCTCGGTCAGCGCGTAGAACGCGCTCCGAACCGTCGGCTTCTCGCCCGCATACCGCTTGAAATCGGCCCTGACGTTGTCCAGCATCCGCGCGCTCCAACCTGACGTCCGTTCGACTATAGCCGCCCGCCAAGCTCCGCTCAAAGCTTTTCAGGCCCGTTCGTGCGGGATCGCCAATCTCCCGACCCGCGAAACAGGAATCCACCGATATTCTTATCGTGCCCCCGGCCGCTAAAATGTAGCCGGTGGGACGCTCCCATCGGCTTCAATTTTGCACCATAACACCATTCCTGTCCCAGACAACCTGTGCTAGATTTTGTTTTTCCGGAGGATACAACCATGTCCAAATACTGGATACTCGGCTTGGCGATGCTGCTCGCGATCGCGCCCCATTCGGTTTCAGGCGAGCCGCCGGCCGCCGAAACCTTCGTTGTCGAGGGGACCGTCACCGACGAGTCGGGCAAGCCGATGCAGGGCGTCGTCATCACGCACGTTGGCGGCACGGGCACGCTGGTCTATCGAGGCAAACCGATAACGACCGGCCCTGACGGCCGTTATAGATTTCAATACCCACCCGAGCGTTTTCGTCGCCTCAAACGCAACTGGCCGTGGTTCTGGTCCCAGCGGCTCGAATACGGTGGAATCATCCTTCAGGTGGCCAGATTCTATGCGGATAAAGAAGGTTATCACGAGAAAAATGCGTCCCGCCGAGGGGATCTTGTGGAAGCCGGTTCCATGTCGGACATAGATCCCAAGTGGCATGACCCGAACCGAACCATTCTCCCCGGCAAACCGCACCACGTCGATTTCGTGATGGTGCGGAATGAGGATACTTCATCGACGCAGCCGCTCACTGCTTCCACGGCCCTGAACCCAAAACGTCCATTTGTCATCGAGGGCAAAGTGACCGACGCGACCGGCAAGCCGATGGAGGGCGTCGCGATCGACGTCAACGCCGGCTGGTGCACGCTCATGCCGACCGGCTCGACAAAGACCGGACCGGACGGCAAATATGCCGTTCATTTCCGTCCCGGGCGGGTGTCGACGGAAGGCGAATTCCCGGCCAATGTCCAGATGCAGGCCGCGATCGTCCACGCCAGCAGGGACGGCTATTACGAAAAGGATCTCTGCCGCGGCGGCAACCTCTCGATGGCCGGAAAATTGCCGGCCTACAAGCCGGCCAATCAAATAGTCGAGCCGCACAAACCGGCATCCGACAGCACGGTCGTCCTCCCCGGAAAACCGTACCGTCTCGACTTCGCCATGGTCCCGGCAGCGCGCGTCGGCGGGCGCATCGTCGACCGCAACGGCAAACCGATCGCAGGACTTCGTTTTGATATGGAAGGGCCGACATACCCAGGCGGCTCGGTCCTTGCCGGCGCAACGACCGAAAAGGACGGCTTCTTTATCCTGACCAGCGTCCCGTGCAAAACCTACGCGATCGGGTTCAGCGACAAAGGCCATAAAATCCGCAGCAACGAAATGGCGTTCTCCCACCCCGGCAAATATATGCTGGAACTGGTCCATGACCGCCATGCGGGGACGTTGACCGGCCGATTTTCTTCACAGCCCGCCGAAGAGCAAACCACGGTGCCGTTACAACTGAACCAGCAAGTGCCGGTGCAGGTTGAACACCGAATTTCTTCGCCGGGATATCCGGACAGGATGATTTCGATTACGGATTACAAGGCGGAGAGATTCGGCGACGGCGGCCTGCGCATTCATGTCGACCTGACATCCACGGCGCGCGGGGTGCAATACGAGTATTTCGTCAAGGCCGGAATTCTCGATCAAAACGGAAAAATCATACGGGAGGCGGCGAGCGATTTGTTGAATCAATACGGCGGAGTCAGATCGATTGGCAGCGATGATCCGGTCACCAAGGACTCGATCGACCTGAACTTCCCCGCCGGCAGCCAAATCCCCGACCAGGCAAAGTTGAGGCTGAACCTCATCGTCGGCGGCGTCTATGCCGCACGCGATGGCAGCGCCTGGTATACGTATAAATATTAACCGGCCCCCGGTGGGATCGGACGGATCACAAAAAGAATGCGGAGCGCGGGTTTTATTCCGCGCTCCGCATCTTGATTTCATCGTCGGTTCGAAGAGCCGACCTGCCTTACTGAATGATCTTGGCGACGACGCCGGCGCCGACCGTGCGGCCGCCTTCGCGGATCGCGAACCGAAGACCCTCTTCCATCGCGATCGGCGTGATCAGCTTGCCCTCGAGCACGATGTTGTCGCC
>JBDKRG010000007.1:0-10856 GCA_039683515.1 Candidatus Sumerlaeia bacterium
ACGCCCTCGAGCATCGCGCCGGTGGCGGAGAGGTCTTCCAGATCGTCGATGGGCGGGATGTTCGGCATATTTGGATTCGTGGGGAAGAGTTCAGAAATAATACCAAATCTAATAAGTTTCTAGTTTCTAGTTTCGAGTTTCGAGTTCAGAAATCCTGGCCGGGCGACAGATTGCCGAAGGTTACCCTCGAGCATCGCGCCGGTGGCGGAGAGGTCTTCCAGATCGTCGATGGGCGGGATGTCGGGCATGCTGGGGTCCGTGGGGGAAGTTCAAATTCAAATACAAATACAAATTCTTATAAGTTTCTCGTTTCTAGTTTCGAGTTTCTAGTTCAGAAATCTTGGCCGGGCGGGGTGGCCCGTTGAAGAAAAGCCTAACATGGAAGATTTGGATTTGGGTATTCCCTTACCGACTCTTAAGACTCTTATGGGAAACTAATTTTTAGAAAAAGTATGGAAAAACGCTTCGCCGGTGGGGTTCCCATCATTTCTCGGCGACCTCGGCCGGCTTGCGGCGGGTTGGAGAATGGGGTAAGGTTTGCAGTGAAGCGGCATCTGCTACGGCAGCCTGAAGACATCGGGGAAGTATCATCATGCGGGAGACAACCACGAGCGCGGTATCCGTCTCGAATTCACCTCAGGGCGGCGTGGTTGCGCTGCGCCTGCTGGCGTATCCGCTTTTCCTGGCGTCGGGGGCGGCCGGGCTGATCTATGAGGTCGTGTGGAACCGCGTCCTGCTCAACACGTTCGGGGCGGGGCTGTATGCGGTGACGGCCGTCGTGGCGGCGTTCATGGCGGGGCTGGCGCTGGGGGCGTGGCTGCTCGGGTCGCTCGGCGACCGCATGGGCCGGCCGCTGCGGCTATACGGCGCGCTCGAGCTGGGCGTGGCGGCCTGCGGCCTGGCCGCGCCATTCGTCCTGTCGCGGGTGGCGCTCATCGACCAGCCCGCGTATCGGATTTTCGGCCAGAATTTCGCGGCGCTGACCGCCGTGCGCTTCGCGGTGGCGTTCGGGCTCCTGATGATCCCGACGACGCTCATGGGGGCGACGCTGCCGGTCATGTCGCGGTTCATGGTGCGCCAGAAGGAGCATCTCGGCCGGCACATCGGGGGGCTGTACGCAGCCAACACGTTCGGCGCGGTGATCGGCACGTTCAGCGCCGGGTTCATCCTGATCGGCTGGCTGGGCCTGCGGCAGACCGATTTCTTCGCCGCCGCGCTGAATGTTTTCGTGGGCCTGGGGGCGCTGGTTCTGTCGCTGGCGCTCGAGGGGCGGCCGCTGGCGACGGAGCGCGTGCCGCGCGCGCCGGAAGAAACCGAAACGGGCGCCCCGAGCCTGGGCGTCGTGCGCTGGGTGCTGCTGACGGCGCTGGTCTCCGGGACGGTCGCGCTGGCCGCGCAAATCATCTGGAGCCGCGCGCTGATTTTCTCGTTCAAATACCTGAGCGGCACGACGTATTCGTTCACCGCGATGCTGACGGTGTTCCTCGCCGGGCTGGCGATCGGCAGCGCGCTGATCGGCCTGGTCGTCGACTCGCAGCGCAACCCGCTGCGCCTGTACGGCCTGCTGCTCACGCTGCTCGGCATCTCGATCATGCTTTCGATCGCGATCCTCCGCCGGCACGCCGAGGGGATGCTGCTCGGAAACGAGCTCGACGCGGCCGGCGAGAACATCAACTGGCCGCTCGCGATCGCCAACGTCATGATGCAGAGCGTGGGGGTGCTGGGCATCCCGACGCTGCTGATGGGGATGGCGTTCCCGGTGGCGGCGCGCGTCGTGACGCAGCTCGGGCGGGTCGGCGCCGACGTCGGCCGGCTCTATGCGCTCAATACGATCGGCTCGATCCTGGGCTCGCTGCTGGCCGCGTTCGCGATCATCCCGGCGCTGGGACTGACCGGCGGGTTGATCATGCTGGGGCTGGTGGATACCGCCATCGGGCTGGCGACGATGTGGCGGGCGGGCCAGGGGCGGCTGAGCGCGATCGTGCTCGGGCCGGTCGCGGTGGCGATCGCGGTCCTGATCGGGATGCCGGCGATGCGGGCGGGAGGGCTGCAGAACATCGATCCCGCGTTCGAGGTTTCGTTCTACAAGGAAGGGCCGCTGGCGACCGTCTCGGTCGCGCGCGGCGGCGCGGGCGACAGCACGATCTTCGTGGACGGCGTCGGGGTGGCCGGCACCGACCCGATGCTTCAGACCGACCAGAAGTCGCTCGCGCACGTGCCGATGATGCTCCTCCCGAACGCGAAGTCGGCGCTGACGGTCGGGTTCGGCAGCGGCGGGGCGTCGTATTCGCTCTGCCTGCACGACTCGCTCGCCAAGGTGCACTGCGTCGAGATCTGCCGGACCGTGCTGCGCGCCGCGCCGCACCTGTCCAAGGCCAACCACCTGTTCTTCGCGCGGCCGCTGCCGGTGGAAAAGATTCGGCCGGGGATGATGCTCGCGCAGCCGGCGCTCGCCCGCGACGGGTCGCTGCTGTACGGCGCCTCGACCGTGCTCGGCGGGGGCGCGCTCGACACGCTGAAGAGCCGCGGCGGCGCGCCGGAATACATGGTCGGCGATCCGCTCGAGTTCGGCGGGCTCGACCCGAAGTACCAGGTCATCCTCGACGACGCGCGTGCCTACCTGCGCTACACCGGCGAGAAATACGACTTCATCGCGACCGATTGCACGGACCTGCGCTACAAGACCAACGCGAACCTCTACGACCTCGAGTACTTCAAGGCCTGCAAGCAGGCGCTGACCCCCGACGGGATCGTCGTCGTGTGGATGCCGCTCGGCGGGCTCTCGCCGGAGATTTTCCGCACGACGCTGCGGACCTTCTACCGCGTCTTCCCGGACATGGGCGTGTTCTTCATGGACAACGAGCCGACGCACTACATCCTGATGATCGGGTGGCAGAAGGAATTCAAGCTCGATTACAGGCTGTTCGCGAAGCGGCTCGAGGAGAACGACGTGCGCCAGGACCTCGAGGAGCTTTACCTCGCCGACCCGGTCAAGCTGTTGTCGTGCTTCATCACCGGCGGGCGCGAGGTCTTCGGGGCGTACCTGGCCGGCGACGAGCTCAACACGGAGAACAACCCGGTGATCGAGTTCAAGTCGCCGCGCTTCGGCTACGGCACCAAGCCGATGATGGACAACATCGAGGCGCTGATGAAGATCCGGGTCTCGCCGCGCAAGTTCCTCGTGGACGGGTCGATGCCGCCGGCCGAGCTGGCGCGGCTGGAACGATACGAGGCCGCCCTGCCGCACATCATCGACGGGCACACGGCCCTGCGCGCGATGGACGTCGAGGAGGCGACGCGCCAGTACGTGGCCGCGCTCGGGCTTGCGCCGGAGGACCTGAGCCTCAGGAACCAGCTCGCGTTCCCGTTCCTGCGCAACCGGCTCGAAAACAACCCCGACGACCAGCTGGCCCTGATGTGGTACGGCCGGTCGCTCATGCTGCAGGGCCGGACCGACGCCGCGCGTCAGATGCTCGAAAAGGCGCGCGGCCTGTTCGAGGCGGAGCAGGCGCGCGGGGGCGAACAGATGAGCCGCGTCGATGCCGGCCGGCTCGACCTCGTCCGCCAGTGGCTGGCCGAAATCGAGAAACAGCCCGGGAATTAACTGCGCCGTTGGGATCTACTTCGATTTCGCTTTCTTGAAGCGGATGTCCTTGATCGGCGGCAGCTTGCCGGACTTGGGCGGCCGGGGCAGGTTCTGGCCGCGGCCGGGCTTGGGATTCAGGTTCCGCGGCTGGCGGGTTTCTCCACGCGACATGAATCATATCCTCCATGGTTACATTGGCTTTTCCGGCCATGCGTGCTTGGGGTATCGGGCGCGCAGGTCCTTGCGGACCTGGGCGTAGCCGGTGCGCCAGAACCCCGCCAGGTCGCTCGTGATCTGGGCCGGGCGGCCGTTGGGCGCGAGCAGGTGCAAGAGGACCGGGACGCGCCCGGCGGCGACGCGCGGGCCTTCGGCCATCCCGAACAGGTGTTGCAGTTTGATCGCGAGGATCGGCGGGCCGTCGGGCTGGTATTCGAGCTTGACGCGGCGGCCGCCGGGGATCTCGACGGCGTCGGGGGCGTGCTCGGCCAGGGCGCGGCGCAGGCGGTGGCCGAGCCGGTTCTCGAGGAGGGGGACGAGCCGTTTTTGCGCGGCCTCGATCGTCGTTTGCCGGTCGCATGCGGCGCGGATGATTTCGGCCAGGGCGGGCGTGTCGAATTCGGGGATGTTCAGCTCGGGCATCGCGCGGCGCAGGAGGGCCGCGCGCGCAAGCCAGCGCGCGGCGGCAGGATCATTGTTGATGAACGCCTCGCTCGCGGTTGGGCTGGCGCAAATGTAATCGTACAGCGCGTCGCCGGCGGCCTCGGGGTCCGAGCCGGCGCCGGTGGCGTCCTCGGCGATCGCGAGGCCGGCGTAGAGCGTCTGGCGCAGGCCGATGACGCGGCCCCGGGCGGGATCGAACTGGAATTGGACGCGCCGTTCGATCAGATGCGGGAACGATTGTTCGAGCCACTCGGGCTCGATCGCGCTGGCGAGGCTGACGCGCGACTCGGAGGCGGCGCCGGGGCGGACGTTTTCGGGGTCGCGCGGATCGATGCTGAGAAAGAGCGGCGCCCGCCGCACGACGCTCGACGGCTCGAGGACGACGCCGCGCCCGCCGACCATCACGCCGCGCGAGGGATCGGCGGGCCGGCGGAGGGTGACGCGGTCGGGCCAGCCGAACAGCGGCAGCTGCAGGATGTCGCAGCGGCGCCTCGCGCCCGCCCGGCCGCGGCCGATCTCCCTGACGAGCTCGTCGCGGACGCGGCGCGCTCCGGCGACGGCCTGCGGATCGGCCCCGGCGCCGCTTTCGAGGATGTCGAGGCGCTCGAGCAGGTCGGAGCGGCCTTCGACGCCGGCGGATTTGCGGCGCGAGCCGGGCGAGGCGAGCAGGTCGCGTTCGGAGAGGAGCGCCGCCAGCGCGGCCGCCTCGCGGACGTGGCCCGAATCGGCGCCGGCCAGGAGCATGCGGCCGATGCGCGGGTGCAGCGGCAGGCGCGCAAGGCGCCGGCCGATCTCGGTCAGCCGGCCGTCGGGGGCGACCGCGCCGAGCATCGTCAGCAGCCTGTCGGCCAGCGCGAGGGCGTCGGGGCGGGGGGGCTCGAACCAGCCGAAGCGGCCGCCGGGATCGGTCACGCCCCAGGCCCGGAGCGCGAGGATCGTCGAGGCCAGGTCGACGCGGCGGATTTCGGGCGGGTCGGCCGGCGAGAGCGCGGCGTCCTCGGCACGCGTCCACAGCCGGATGCAGCGGCCGGGGGCGGTCCGGCCGGCGCGGCCGGCGCGCTGGTCGGCCGAGGCGCGGCTGATGCGGCGCAGGTCGAGCCGGTCGATCCCGAGGCGCGGATCGCTGACCGGCACACGCGCCAGGCCGGAGTCGATCACCGTGCGCACGCCGTCGATGGTGAGCGAGGTCTCGGCGATGTTGGTGGCGAGGATCAGCTTGCGCCGCGTCGACGGGCGCAGGGCGCGGTCCTGGTCGGCGCTCGAGACCGAGCTGTGCAGGACGTGCAGGTCGGCCGGCACATCGCTCAACGCGGATTCGGCGCGGCGGATCTCGCCCATCCCCGGCAGGAAGACGAGCACATGGCCGGGATCGCAGGGGTCGGCCGGATTCAGCTCCGGGGATGCATGGCGCAGGACCCGGCGGGCGGCGCCCGCGGCCTCGTCGGCGGCCGCGGCGCCCGATGGCCGATCGATGAATTCGATTTCGACCGGGTGCAGCCGCCCCGGGCTTGCCAGGATGGGGGCGTTGCCCAGGAATTTGGAGACCGGGCGCGGGTCCATCGTGGCCGACATCACGACGAGCCGCAGGTCGGGGCGGAGCGCCTGCTGGACTTCGCGCAGCAGCGCCAGCGCCAGGTCGGTGTGGATGCTGCGCTCGTGGAACTCGTCGAGCACGACGGCGCCGACGCGCTCGAGCGCCGGGTCGCCCTGGAGCCGCCGCGTGAGGATCCCCTCGGTCAGGATCCGCAGGCGCGTCGCCGGGGCGCAGCGGTTTTCGAAGCGCACGTGGTAGCCGACCTCGTCGCCCAGGCGCCAGCCCTGCTCGTGCGCGATGCGGGCGGCGGCGGCGCGCGCGGCGACGCGGCGCGGCTGCAGGACAAGAACCTGGTCGTTGGGCGGCGCGCAGATCGGCAGAAGCGCCGGCGGCAGCCGGGTCGTCTTGCCCGCGCCGGGCGGGGCGACGACGACGAGGGCGCGGCCCGTTTTGAGCGACGAGACGATGTCGGGCAGAAGCGGGTCGATGGGGAGCGGGGAGAGGTGCGGCATCCGATGAATTTAGAATATCAAACCATAAATGAGAAACGAGAAATGACGGCGGGGAGATTCGATTCTCGATTTTCGATTACGATTACGAGCACGAGCACGAGCACGGACAGACACGGACAGGACACGGACCGGACACGGACAGGCACGGACATGGTGGGCATGCGTGGGGTACAAAAAAAATCGGGCACGTCATGTGCCCGATTCGGATGGTTTTGGAGTCTGGAAACTCAGGCTGAGCGCCGACGGCGCAGAAGGCCGAACAGACCGCCGCCGATGGCCAGAAGGCTCAGCGTGGCCGGCTCGGGGACCACCGTCGGGAACTCGCGGATGACGATGGTGTCGGAGCCGAGCTGCTCGGAGCCCATCGTGACATCAAGGCCTTCCCAACGCATCGTCTTGACGATGGTGATCTCGGTGCCGACAGCCAGCGAGTCGAAGAAGAAGTCCAGGTTGTCCTGGTGGATGTCGTCGCCGCCGCCGTTGGAGATGACGACCGCAAGGCCGGCGATCTCAGTGGTGGTGCCTGCATAGTAAATCGTGGCGCTCGTCCATGAGAGGCCGTCGCTGGCGAACACTTCGTGCCAATCGGTCCAGGGCACCGTCCCGCCGACCTTGATGTTTTCGACCAAGGTCAGCGTGTTGTGGCCGGCAACGCCTTCGGTCAGGACCGGGCGATTCACGCCGGGGACCGAACCGGTGGAGCGCAGGTTCTTCAGCCAGTACGGGCCATTGGCCGCCCAAGCCACTTCGGTCAGCGGCAGGACGTAATTGTAGCCGGTGGCATTGTAGCTCAGGTCCGTCTGCACGCTGTCGCCGGCCAGCGGCCCGACCACGATCGACCAGCCCGATTGGCTCATCCCGAAGAAGAGCACCGCAACCAGACACATCAGGCGCATCGTGTCGTTCAATCTTGTCATCATCATTCCCCTCTTCCATTAGGCATCGCGATATTCAATCGCCCAAGTGGAAAGCGAGTTCTGTGCCAGCAGTCGGTGATTACGTAACTCCAATAAAATCACTGAATCTGCTGGCAAAATAACCTTGTGTTAACATTTCCAAGACCCTGGATGAACATCTCTGCATGTACCGTTGCAAATGGATGCATCTTTTTTGGCCGCGCCGGCACCAGGGGGCGACTACGAGCCTGTAAATAAACAGGATCAGGTTGGCCGCGGAAACGGCTGCAAGAAGGCCGGGAGCCTCACGAGAGCGGTAGAAGCCCACCAACGGCGAGGCGCCGGGCCGAAAGGACCAAAGGGACAAAAGGGACTAAAAAGGTTTGGTGGTTAGCCGAAGCTGTGGCGGAATGGATTGCGGATTTGGAAACTTTCGCGGGGGGGGGCGTGGGTGCGTTCAAAAATTACACATTTAATTCAGTTTCTAGTTCTCTAGTTTCTAGTTTCTAGTTCGGAAATCTTGGCTGGGCGCAAAGCGCATGGCTGATGGGATAGGGGTTACAGCTTGCCCTTGGTCGACAGGACGCCGGCGATCGACGGGTCGCGGCGGACCGATTCGGCCAGCGCCCGCGCCAGGGCCTTGAACATCGCCTCGATGATGTGGTGGGCGTTGCGGCCGTCGTGAAGGATCATGTGCAGCGTCAGGCCGGCGTTCATCGCCACGGCGCGGAAGAAATCCTCGGCCAGCTCGATGTCGAACTCGCCGACCTTGCCCTTGGGCATCTTCGCCTTCCACGCCAGGTAGGGGCGGCCGCAGAAGTCGAGGACGCACTCGGCCAGCGTCTCCTCCATCGGGACGGACGACCGGCCGAAGCGGGCCATGCCGGCCTTGTCGCCGGCGGCGTCCTTGAGCGCCTGCCCGAGGACGATGCCGAGGTCCTCGACGAGGTGGTGGGCATCCACGTGCAGGTCGCCGGTGGCCTTGACCTCGAGGTCGAAGCGGCCGTGGCGCGCCAGCAGCTCGAGCATGTGGTCCATGAACCCGAGGCCGACGGAGCCCTTGTAGGCGCCGGAGCCGTCGAGGGAAAGGATCATGCTGATCTGGGTTTCGCGCGTGTTGCGCTCGACTGAAGCGGTGCGGGCCTTGGTCATGGATGATTCCCCTTCGTGCTCGTAATCGTAAACGGAATCGTGATCGAATCAAGCAGTTTTTCGTTTATTCGCCGATCGCCCGAAGCAGCGGGGCGATGATCAGCGCGACGACCGCCATGGTCTTGATGAGCGTGTTGATGGCCGGGGCGACGGCGTCCTTGAGCGGGTCGCCGACGATGTCGCCGACCACGGCGCCGCCGTGGGCGGGCGAGCCCTTGCCGCCGAAGACGCCGTCTTCAATGTAGCGCTTGGCGCTGCTGAGCGAGACCCCCGCATTGGCCGACGCGGCCCCGAGCATCAGCCCGCCGATCGCCGCGCCGGCCAGCAGGCCGGTCAGCATCTCCGCGCCGAATGCAAACCCGACGATGATCGGCAGCGCGAGAGCGAACAGAGTCGGCGTCAGCATGCCGCGGATCGCGTGGCGGGCGGCCAGATGGATGCACTGCGAGCTGTCGGGCTGGCCCTTGCCGTCGAGGATGCCGGGGATTTCGCTCATCTGGCGGCGGACCTCGGCGATCACGTCGGCGGCGGCGCGACTGATGGCGCCCATGATCGTCGCGCCGGCGAAAAACGGGGTCGCCCCGCCGACGATCAGGCCGGCAACCAGCCGGGGGCTGAGGATCGTGAGCTGGTCGACGTCGACGCGCGCGGCGCGGATGAACGCGGCCAGGAGGACGAACGTCACGAGCGCGGAGGCCCCGTTGGCGAACCCCTTGGCCAGGGCGGTCGTCGTGTTGCCGACCATGTCGAGCAGGTCGGTGATCTCGCGCACCGAGCGGTCGAGGTGGGCGAGGCCGGCGATCCCGCCCGAATTTTCCGCGATGGGGCCGAAGCCGTTCATCGAGATGACCATGCCGGAGGTGGCGAGCATGCCGACGGCCGCCAGGGCGATGCCGAAGGCCCCCGCCTGGTCATAGGCGATCCAGATCGCCGCGGCGATCACGACGGCCGGCAGGGCGCAGCTGAGCATGCCGGCGCGCAGGCCTTCGATCGTCGCCATCGCCGAGCCGAACTGGCTGCTCGCCGCGATGCGCCGGGTGGTCCGGCAGCGGCCCGACGCGAAGATATCCGTCCCGATCCCGATGATCGCGCCGGCGAGGATGCCGGTGAGCGTCGCGGCGACCATGACTTTCTTGTCGAAGAACGGGCGGGCCGCCGTCCAGGAGCCGCCGACGGCCCAGATGATCGCGACGGCGGCGACGGTGAACAGCATGACGCCGGCGCTGACGCCGAACAGCAGGGCCTTGCGCGGATCGTGCCGGGCGAACAGGCGGACGAAGAAGATGCCGACGATCGAACAGACGACGCCGGCCGTCGCCAGCAGGATCGGTATCGAAGAAAGCGCGAGGTTGGAGCGGAGGGTCGCGGCGATCGACAGCGCGGCGATCAGGGCCACGATGAACGAGTGCATCATGTCGCTGCCGAAGCCGGCGATGTCGCCGAGGTTGTCGCCGAGGTGGTCGGCGATCGTCGCGGGGTTGCGCAGGTCGTTGTCGGGGATCTCGGGATCGAGCACGCTGACGACGTCCGCGCCGACATCGGCCCCCTTGGAGAAAATGCCGCTGGCGAACTGCGCCAGCAGCGCCACGAGCGAGGCGCCCAGCGCGTAGCCGCCGAGGATCGACATCGAGGTCTGCGGGCGCTCCTCGATCCAGAACAGGCGCCAGACGAGGCAGAAGCCGAGAAGGGCCAGGCCGGTGGCGGTCAGGCCCATCACCGCGCCGCCGTTCATGGCCACGAGGAGCGAACCCTTGACGCCGCCGACGCGGGCGGCCTCGGCGGCGCGGCTGTTCGACCGCGTCGCGACCCACGTCCCGATCAACCCCGCCGCCGCCGTGACGGCGACGCCGATCAGGAACGCAAACCCGATGAGGCGGTTGAATCCGCTGCGCGGCCAGAAGACGGCCGCCACCCACGTGAGGACGAAGATCGCCGCGGCCAAGACGAGAAGGTGGACGAGGATGCGCCCCAGGAACGTCCGCGCGCCGGCCTGGATGGCCGTCGAGATCTCGGTCATGGTCGCATTGCCGGCGGGGCGCTTGAAGATGTCGCGCATCAGCAGGGCGACCACAATCAACGCCAGGACGCCCCCGGCCAACGGACCCAATATGTAATAGCCACCCATGTTTCGAATTCAACTCCCACTTGAGCCACAATCCGCCCGCAAAAAAAACGCCGAGGCGAATGGCTCGAGCGGCACGTTTTCAAGGCAGCCTATCATCGCTCATGGCGCATCCAAGCGCAATATGGATTGAATGGAGGGGGGCGGCGGAGCTCCGGGGGGGGGCTCCGGGGTGGGGAGTTCGCGGAGAGGAATGGGGTTGATTCGATTACGATTACGATTACGATTACGATTACGATTGCGATTGCGATTACGATTACGATTACGAGCACGAGCACGAGCACGAGCACGACGCACCGGCCTTTGCCGAGGCTTCGGCTGGCAAGACGATTACGATTACGAGCACGAGCACGAGCACGACGCACCGGCCTTTGCCGAGGCTTCGGCTGGCAAG
>JBDKRG010000008.1:0-184447 GCA_039683515.1 Candidatus Sumerlaeia bacterium
GGTGATCCAACAGCAGATTAAAGAATGCCGCCGGCCGCTCCATCCGCACGCACACGTCACCGACAGCTACCGGGGGCGAACCGGCAATCTCCGTTTGCCGCTTGACTTAACTTCTCATGGATGTCACTCGCTAAGAATTCTCCGTGCCTCAGTGTCTCCGTGGTTCAATATTGGAATTTGATGACGGATCGGCGTGAGGACCCCGACTCGACACTTCCTCATTGCTTCCCGCCGCCGATAATTCCTATGATGGCATTTGAATCTGGGGTGGAGGTCCCGCGGACATGGGCAATCTTCGTTTTGGCCGCTTTCCGATCGATCCGGCAGGGGTGTCGTTCTGCCTGGTCGCGCTGGCGCTGTTTATCCTGGGGTTCGCCTGCTCGATTCCCGTGCTGTGGATCCCGGCGTTGCTGGCCCTGGCCGCGTTCCTGGGCTTCTTCCGCGACCCGCCGCGGCGCGTCCCGGCCGAGCCGGGCGCGATCGTCGCGCCGGCCGACGGGCTGGTCGACTCGATCGTGATCAACCAGAATCCCGAGGCGGGCCCCGTCGGCGGCCCCTGCATTTCGATTTTCCTCTCGGTCCTTGACGTCCACATCAACCGCGCCCCCTGCGCCGGCGTGATCGAATCGACCCGCCATCAGCCGGGCCTGTTCCGCAACGCCATCAACACCGCCTGCGCCGACATGAACGAGTGCAACTGGATCTTCATGCGCGCGGGCCGCCACCAGGTCACCGTGCGCCAGATCGCGGGGCTGATCGCCCGCCGGATCGTCTGCCGCGTCGAGCCGGGCCAGTCCGTCCGCCGCGGCGAGCGGATCGGCCTCATCAAGTTCGGTTCGCGCACGGAGCTCTACCTCCCCCCCGAGGCCAGCGTCGCGGTCGAGGTCGGCCAGCGCGTCAAGGGCGCCTCCAGCATCGTCGCGTGGCTCCCTGAGAACTGAGCCGGCCGGTTTAAAATTTCACGGCACCACGGATTCCCACCATAGCCCGATTCCATGCGGAGACAGGCCATGAACCGGGCGTTTACGCTCATTGAGCTGCTGATCGTGGTGGCGATCATCGCGATCCTGGCGGCGATCGCCGTCCCCAATTTCATCGAGGCCCAGACCCGCGCGCGCGTCAGCCGCGCCGCCTCGGACCTGAGGGCCCTCGCCACCGCCCTCGAGTCCTACCAGGTCGACAACAACGATTACCCCTATATCAGCGACGACGACGCGGGGGAATGGGTGATGCCGCTCGGGGCGCCCAACCTCCGAATGTCGCCGGGCGGCCTGACCAGCCCGGTTGCCTATCTGAACGGCCCGCTCTATGATCCGTTCGTGATGGACCAGCACGCCGGCGGGGCGCTGCACCTGCCCGAGGGCCCCCAGCTGCTCCACTACGAGCGGCTCGGCTTCGGCTTCGACGGCCAGGGCCGGCCCTACAACGACGACGGCAGCGGGTTCCGGTCGGTCCACGTCCCCCCCGACGCGCGCGGCACGATCTACGGCACGTACGCCCCCGGCGGCCCCGACGCCGACGAAACCACCGACCCGGCCATTGTCCCGACGCGCTACGTGCTCTTCAGCATCGGCCCGGACCGCACGCACCGCGTCTACAACGCCGACGGCTCGATCCTGACCAAATCGCGCTGGAGCATTTACAATTATTATGACCCGACGAACGGGACCGTCAGCGCCGGCAACATCACGCGCTTTCCGGGCGGGATCAGCTTCCCGTAAGAAATCGGCCCGAACATGACCACCTTCCTGCTCGCGCTCCACTATCTTTTCCTGACCGTCGTGGCAACGGGCGCGATCGCCGGCATCGGCATGCTCTTCGCCGGCCCATCCCGAACGGATGAGGACGGAATCTGGGCCGGGGCGCGGAGTTTCGGCGCGGGTCTGGCCATCGCCATCTTCATCACGATCTGGCTCGGCCTGGCCGGCCTGATCCGCGCCTGGGTGATTTTGCCCCTCCTCCTGGCGCTGGCGGCCGCGGGCTGGTATCGCGGATGCCGCATGGGATGGCCGTTCCGGGGGGGGCGCCAGATGCCGCCGCCGGCCCCAAAAGTCTTCGTCGCGATCGGCGGCGCGATCCTCTCCCTGATCGGCCTCAACCTGCTGATCGGCGGGATGTGCCCGTGCATGATGCAGGATGCGCTGTGGTATCACCTGAGCGTGCCGCTCCAGTGGGCGCTGACCGGCCGGGCCGAGGCGTTCCCCTGCGTCATGCCTTCCAACTACTCGCTCGGCATGGAATCGATCTATGCCGTGGCCCTCCTGTTCTCGGACGAAATCCTGTGCTCGATGCTTTATGCCGTCGTCGTGCTGGTCCTGATCGCGGCGATGGTTGCGGCGGCGCGCCGGTTCGCCGGCTGGATGGGCGGCGTGGTTGCCGCGGCGGTCGTCGTGCCGCTGGCCGCGATCACGGCGCCGGTCGTCCCCGCCAACGACCTTGCCGCCTCGCTCGTGTTGCTGATCGGGTTCGTGAGCCTCGCCAAAAGCCTGGAGAGCGAGCGGGTGAATCACCTTGCCGTGGGGTTCCTGTTCGGGACCGCCATGGCGATCAAGATCGTGTCGGTCGTGTTCAGCGGGCCGATCGTCCTGATCTGGCTGATCTTTGCGGCCCGGCAAATCGGCGCCCGCAGGCTGGCGGCGGCGTTCGCGTTGATCGGCTGCGGGTTCGCGATCGCGTACCTGCCGTGGGCGGTGAGGGGTTTCCTGTACAGCGGCAATCCGGTCTTTCCGGCTTTAAGCGGCATCTTCCCGGTAAGGGCCGACTACCAGGCCTCGCTCGAGGCCGTGACGCGGCTGCACGGGACGTACGGCGTCACGCCGGCGGGGATCAGGGACGCCCTGCTCACCGGGCTGCCGCAAAAGCTGGCGATCGCGCGCGACAGCATGGACAGCATCTTCTGGCTCATTCTCATCGCGGCGCTCCCGATGGTGTTCAGCCCGCGGCGATCGGCGCGGTTCCAGGCCTGGGTGCTGCTCTCTTTTTATTTCGGCTTCGTGGCGATCCAGGGGAGCAACGACGTCCTGCGGTTCATTTCGATCGGCTACCCACTCGCCGCGCCGGTCCTGGCGATGGGGTTCGTGATCATTGCCGACCGGCTGCGGGGTCGCGGCAAATACGCGCTGCTGACGGTATTGATCCTGGCGGCGGCGTTCAATTACGCCAAGCGTCAGGCGCTCGTGGCCGGGTTCCACACGATCCAATGGAAATACCGGCCGGTGCTGACGAAAAGCGCCGTCGACGCGTTCGCGCGGCACGCCGAGTTCGGCGAAAACTATTTAAGGAATACCGAACTGCAGGCGGTGATCGAACCCGGCGCGCGGGTGTTCCTTGCCGACGAAACGCACCCTTACTACCTCAAGCGGCAATGCATCTGGGGCGACGAGGTGGCCGGCGGTGCGTTTCAGAAAAGCTGGTCGGGCAAATCGCCCGAACGGATGCGCGATGACCTGCGCGCTCGGCGCGTCGATTACGTGGTCTGCTTGACCGACAGGTTCACCATCTTCGACAAAATGGAAGCCCGTAAATACACCCGTAAAATCAAACCCATTACGCCGAACACGAAATACGTTTCAGTCTGGAAGCTGGAGTAATTTCCGTTCGGAGTTCAAACTTCAGTTTGCCTCTTGAAAGCAAGCTGAAGAGGTTCTCGCAAAACTCGAGAAAGCAGATACTTACCATTCCCAAGTACTTGCTGGTTAGAGCGCTTGACGAAAGTTATCGGTTCGTGCTCGTGCTCGTGCTCGTGCTCGTAATCGTAATCGTAATCGAATCAGCACCAAGCTTCGAAACCGAGCCCCGTCTCGATTACGGCGATTGCCGCAAGACTTTTGTAACTCGCTTTAAGCACCCGTCCTCATAACCCCGCGATTGATCGCTTGTCATCCCCCAAATTTTTCGGCCCCAGCGGGGCCCGCGCGAGTAGCCCCCGGCGAAGCGAAGCGCCGCCGGGGGGCAGGATGCCATCGAGCACGCGCCCCGGAGGGGCGCCCGCGACATCAGGCGTGCGGGCGCACGCTTCGGAGCGCCATGGCTGTTCCACCTATCACGCCGGCAGGACTTCCTTCGAGTCGAGCCAGATCGTGACGGGGCCGTCGTTGACGAGGCCGACCTGCATCATGGCGCCGAACTCGCCGGTCTCCACGCGCAATCCGCTTTGACGCAGTTTCTCGACAAACCGATCGAACAGCTCGTTCGCGGCCGCGGGCGGGGCGGCCTTGCTGAAACTCGGCCGCCTGCCGCGCCGGCAATCGGCGTGCAGCGTGAACTGGCTGATGGCCAGGATCTCGCCGCGCGTATCCAGAAGCGAGAGGTTCATTTTTTCGTCGTCGTCGCCGATCACGCGCAGGTTGATCACCTTCTCGGCCATCGGCGCGAGCGCCGCGCCGCCGTCGGCGACGTCCTCCTCGCCCATGCCGACAAGCAAAAGAAATCCCTTCCCGATCCGGCCGATTTCGCGGCCGTCAACCGTGACGCAAGCCTCACTGACACGCTGAACCAGAACACGCATATGGGAACTCCATCAACTCCGGCTATTTTCCAAAGATTAGTTTCCCGCAAGTGTCGTAAGGGTCGGTAAGGGAATACCCAAATCCAAATCTCCCATGTTACGCTTTCTCTCGCCAGGCAAAAACCGCCCGGCCAGGATATCTGAACTCGAAACTAGAAACTAGAAACTAGAAACTTATAAGAATTTGCAATTATTTTTGAATTCACCTCACGAGCCCAAGAATGCCCGACATCCCGCCCATCGACGACCTGGAAAACCTCTCCGCCACCGGCGCGATGCTCGAGGCCGTGCTTCGGCAATCTGTTATTCTTTTCTTAAACCGCCCGGCCAAGATATCTGAACTAGGAACTAGAAACTAGAAACGAGAAACTTATAGAAATTTGTATTTTTCCGAACTTCCTTCACGAGCCCCAGAATGCCCGATATCCCGCCCATCGACGATCTCGAAAACCTCTCCGCCACCGGCGCGATGCTTGAGGGCGTCCTGCGACAATGGGTTCAGGAAATCACCGAGTGCTCGCCCCCCGATATTGTGACTTTCGCCGAGGCGGTCGATTTTTTCGCCCGACTGACCGCGATCCGCAAAACCCTGATCAAGCTCTCGCGCCTCTCAAAGCCGCGCCCCAACAATTCATCACCCGCGCCCGAGTCAAAGCGCTCCCGCGCCACCGATCTCCCGTCGTCTCCCGTTGATCTTCCCCAGCCCGACATTCCCCAAATCCGTTCGCTCCCCGACGTCCCGCTCGACCGCATCCGTCCCGATCTCGAAGCGATCTCCACCGCCTTCGCCGATGGCGGGTTGCCGATTCCGGATTGCAAAATTCCAGAATCCGCCCAATCCGACCAATCAGCTCCACGCCCAGACAACAATTCCCCAATCCGCAATCCGCAATCCGAAATCCGCAAACCATTCGCCCCACAAGCCAATCCCCCAATCCGCAATCCGCAATCCGAAATCCGCAATTCCCCCGTCCCCCGCCGCTTCGGCTAGCCACCAAAGTTTTGGTCCCTTTGGTCCCTTACGTCCTTTCCGCCCGTGGGCAGCCCCCCCGGGCACCTCGCCATTGGCGTTCACGGCAATCGCGCGTCATGTCTGCCTCTCGATCATTTCTTTTAAAGCCGTATATCGCTGCTGCTTGGTTGCGTTGCTCACGGCTCTTCTCAGGGCGCTTCTCGTCCCGATCATGCAGGCGAGCTTCTTCGCCCGCGTCAGCGCCGTGTAGATCAGGTTGCGCTGGAGCATGATCCAGTGCTGCGTGTGGACGGGGATGATGACCGCCGGGAACTCCGACCCCTGCGACTTGTGAATGGTCGTCGCGTAGGCCAGCGTGATCTGGTCGAGCTCGTCGGCCATGAAACTGATCGGGCGGCCGTCGAACTCGACGAACACCTCGCCGCTTTCGGCGTCGATGCGGCTCACGTAGCCGATGTCGCCGTTGTAGATCATCTTGTCGTAGTTGTTGGCGGTCTGCATGACGCGGTCGCCGGGGGCGAGCGTGGCCCCGGCCATCAAGTCCCCGCCGGGATTGAGCAGGTCCTTGAGCGCCTCGTTGAGGGCGTGCACGCCGAGCTCACCTCGCCTCATGGGCGTCAGGACCTGCACGTCGCGGCGCGGATCGAGCTTGAACTTGCGCGGGATCCGCTCGCCGATGAGCGTCCGGATCGCGGCGACGACCTCCTCGGGCTTGTCGCGCTCGATGAAGAAGAAGTCCGGCGCGGCGCTTTCCGGCGCATCGATGACCGGCAGATGCCCCTGATTGATCCGGTGCGCGTTGGTGACGATCAGGCTCGAGCCCGCCTGGCGGAAGATCTCGGTCAGGCGCACGATCGGCAGCGCCTGGGCCGCCATCAGGTCGCCCAGCACGTTGCCGGGCCCCACCGACGGCAGCTGGTCCTCGTCGCCCACCAGCAACAGGCAGGTGCCCGGCGCGATCGCCTCGAGCAGGGCCGCCGCCAGCGGCACGTCGAGCATCGAGACCTCGTCGACGATCACCAGGTCGGCCTCGATCGGATTGCCGGCGTTGCGGCTGAATTTGCCGAGCGGCGGCTGGTAACCGAGCATGCGGTGGATCGTCTCGGCCGGCAGCTTGGCGGTCTCGGTGAGCCGGCGCGCGGCGCGGCCGGTCGGGGCCGCGAGCTTCACCTGGCATCTCCCCCGATGGAAGAGCTCGATGATGGCGCGCACGGTCGTCGTCTTGCCGGTGCCGGGGCCGCCCGTCAGGATCAGCATGCCGTGGCGGGCGATGTCGAGCGCGGCCTGGCGCTGCGCCCTGGCGAGCTCGAACCGCGTCCGCTGCTCGAAGTCGGCGAGCGTCGCCACGGCGTCGATCCGCGGGATGCGCTTGGGGGCGCGGGCGAGCTCGCGGATGCGCGCCGCGACGGCGAGTTCGGCGTCGTGCAGCGCGTTGAGGAAGATGCCGCTCTGGCCGGCGATTTCATCGGCCGTGACGCGGCCGGCGGCGAGCAGCTCGTCGATCCTGCCCGAGACGCGCTCGGCCGGGGCGTCGACGAGTTCGCCCGCCATCTGCGTGAGCCCCTCGCGCGGCACGTAGGTGTGGCCCTCCTCGGCCTGCCGCCCGATGAGGTGCATGATCGCCGCGTCGAGGCGCTCGACCGAGTCGGGCGGCAGCCCGATCCGCCTTGCGATCTCGTCGGCCCGGAAGAAGCCGATGCCGCGCACGTCGGTCGTCAGCCGGTAGGGATTGGCGCGGACGATCGAGAGCGCGGCCTCGCCGTAGACCTTCTGCAGCCTGGCGGCAAGGGCGGGGGTCAGGCCGTGCTCGCCGAGGAACGTGATCAGCTCGCGGTCGCCGCGCCCCTGGCGCCAGCCGGCGATGATCTTGAGCGCGGCCTTGCGGCCGATCCCCGGCACCTCGCGCAGGCGCTCGGGGTTTTCGTCGAGGATCTCGAACGTGTGCTCGCCGAACAGGGCCACGATGCGCTGGGCGGTCTTGGGGCCGATCCCCTTGACCGCGCCCGAAGCGAGGTAGACTTCGATGCCGCGCTCGCCGGTCGGCAGCGTCGGCTTGAACCAGTCGGCGCGGAAGCGCGGGCCGTAACGGTCGTCGCGCTCCCATTTGCCCTCGGCCAGCAGGTGCTCGCCGACATCGACGCCGGGCATCGTCCCGACGACGCAGATCTCGTTCTCGCCGACGAGCTTGAGCCGGTCGACCGCCGCGTCCGGCCGCAGCTTGATGACGCAGAACCCGTTCTCCGGGTTCGAATACGTGATCCGAACGACCGTCCCCTGAACTTGCTCGGAACTGGTTGAAGCCTCGGCCATGCGTTCGTGCTCGTGCTCGTGCGTCGTAATCGTAATCGACAATCGATCCGCTCCGCCCCATTTGAGCCCCGAAGCAGAAAGGAATCCAGCCCATTTTTGTTTGGTGGGATGGCATAGGTCCTATAGGTCCTATAGGTCCTATGGATTCTTTGCACGGGATGCCGGGGTCGGCGAAGCCGGCCTACTTGAGGTTCTTCACGACGCGCACTTCGTTGCCGCGGCCGATGTATTCGAGCCGGTCGAAGTGGAGGCGGCTGAGCATGATCCCGCGGCCGTGCGTGGAAAACAGCGCTCCGGGGGTGACTTCGGCCGGCAGGCTGCGCCAGTCGAAGCCGTCGCCGTCGTCGGTGATCGTCCACTCGCACGCGTTCCCGTCGATCCGCGCCTGGACCGAAACCTTGCGGCCGGCGACGGCGGGGTCGGCCTTGCGGGCGGCGAGGAACTCGTTGTAGGCGCCGGCGCGGTCCATCGCCCGGGTCTTCTGGTCGTAGGTGATCCCGAGGTTGCCGTGCTCGATCGCGTTCGTGATCAGCTCGACCAGCGCCAGCCGCAGCATCGGGACGTCGGATTCGGGCAGGTGCTGGCCGGCCTGGTTGATCAGGTAGTCGACGATGTCGTAGACGAGCTCGAGGCAGTTGCCGAACGTCATCGTCAGGCGGCTGTCGGTGATGAATTTGGAGACGGCGCGTTCCTTGTGGCGGGCCTCGGTCGCCGCGGCGTAGTGGTCGATCATGCCGAGGAGCTGCGCCGGCTCGACCGGCTTCTTGAGGTAGTTGTTGGCCTTGGTGCGCAGCGCCTTGAGCGCGTATTCCTCGCTGCCGTAGGCGGTGGCGACGATCACGATCGCCTCGGAATTGAGCTTGCGGATCTCGGCCAGGAGCTCGAGGCCGTTCATGCGCGGCATCTGGATGTCGGTGATGACCACGTCGGGCGAAAACGCGTTGAACTGCTCGAGCGCCTCGAGGCCGTCGCCGGCAATGCGCGTCTGGTGGCCCGACGCCGTCAGGATGCTGTCCATGATGTCGGAGGTGATGTCGTCGTCGTCTGCGATGAGGATCTTCATCCGGAGGCTCCTTGGATTTCCGCCTTGACCGATGATATGGCCCGCTCGATCTCGCCGAACTGCCTGGGCGCGTCTTCGATCGTGCCGGCGCGGGACTGCTCTTCAAGCGACGCGACCAGGCCGGCGACGGCGCGCATGGCCAGGGAGGCGGTCGCCCCCTTGATCTTGTGCGCCGCGCGGCCGATCTCCTGCGCGTCGCCCTCGGCGACCGCGCTCCGCAGCCAGTCCAGGTCGCCGTCGATCCTGGTCGTGAACTTCTGCAGCAGCCGCCACGCGAGCGCCTCGTCGCCCATGCAGCCCTCGAGGAGGCCGGGGTAATGGATCAGCGTCGATTCGCGGATGCAGGCCGGCGCGCCGGTCTTCGGCGGCGGCGGCGGCGGCGCGGGTTTCGCCAACCAGGCCGCGACCTTCTCGAGCAGCTGTCCGGCATGGTAGGGCTTGAGCAGGAAATCGTTCATCCCCGCCCCGTCGAGCTGTTCCTGGAGGCCGCTGCTGACCGAGCCGGTGATCGCCAGGATCGGCACGCCCGCGTTCGAGCCGCCGCCGGCGCGAATCTTCTTCGACGCCTCGAACCCGTCCATCTGCGGCATGCTGCCGTCCATCAGGACCAGGTCGTAGGCCTGCCCGGCGATCATCCCGAGGGCCTCGACGCCGTTGCGCGCCTGGTGGACTTCGTAGCCGGCGCCGCGCAGGATCTCGGCCGCGTATTCCTGGAGGATTTCGTCGTCCTCGGCCATGAGGATCCTGCGGGCCGGAGCGGGCGGCGGCGGCGCGGCGGCGGGCTTGGGCCGGCCGCCCTGCGTGGCGTCGCTGGCCTTGCGCTTCGTGATCCAGCGGATGATCCGGTCGACAAGCTGCTGCGGGTCGATCGGCTTGGTGAGGTAATCGTCCATGCCGGCGGCGAGGCAGCGCTCGCGGTCGCCCTTCATGGCGTGGGCGGTCAGGGCGATGATCGGCACGTGCCGGCCGGGCTCCTCGCCGGCGCGGATGGCGGCGGTCGCCTCGAAGCCGCTCATGCGCGGCATCTGCAGGTCCATCAGGATCAGGTCGTAGTCGGGCTTGCGCCGGACGGCCTCGACGGCGAGCTGGCCGTCGGCGGCGACGTCGGCGTTGAGCCCGATCCGCTTGACGATCTCGAGGATGAGCTCCTGGTTGATCGGGTTGTCCTCGACGATCAGGATCCGGTAGCGCGGCGCCATCGCGGCGTCGGCCGGGGCGCCGCCCACGGCCGCCGCATGGTCCGGCTCGTTCGAGGCGTCGCCGGAATCCTCGGCGAGGATGCGCTCGATCACGCCGAGGAGCTCGAGCGGCTTGACGGGCTTGGTGAGGTAGGCGTGGATGCGCCGGCGGATGTAGCCGATCGTGGAGTCGGCGGAGTTGATCGAGGTCAGGATGATCAGCTTGACCGAGTTGAGCTCGGCGTCGAGCCGGATACGCTGGGCGAGCTGTTCGCCGTTCATGAGCGGCATCTGGTAGTCGAGGATCGCGATGTCGTAGGAGCGGCCGGCGGCCTTGGCCTCGTAGAGTTTCTCGAGCCCGACGAAGCCGTCGGCCGCGGCGTCGGCCTGGCAGCCCCAGCGCGTCAGCAGGCCCGTGATGATGTCGCGGTTGGTCTGGCTGTCGTCGACGACGAGGACGCGCCGGCCGGCGACGCTGACCGGGGCATGGCGCGCCGGGACGGCGGCCTGCTTGCCGACGCACGCCGTGAACCAGAACCGGCTCCCCCGGCCGAGCTGGCTCTCGACGCCGATCTCCCCGCCCATGAGCTGGGCGAGCCGGCGCGAAATGCTGAGCCCGAGGCCGGTGCCGCCGTACTTGCGCGAGACCGAATTGTCGGCCTGGCTGAACGCGTCGAAGATCCGGGCGCAGTGCTCGGGGGCGATGCCGATGCCGGTGTCGTTGACCGAGAAGCGCAGCATCGCCTGAGCGTCGTCCTCGCAGTCGACGCGGACCATGACGCTGATCTCGCCGCTCGGGGTGAACTTGATGGCGTTGCCGATGAGGTTGGTCAGGATCTGGCGGATGCGGTGCGGGTCGCCCTCGACGAACTGCGGGACGGACGGGTCGACGTGGCAGATCAGCTCGAGCCCCTTGTCGTTGGCGCGGAACGCCATCATGTCGGCGACCTCGGAGAGCAGGTCGGCCAGGTCGAAGTCGATCCGCTCGAGGTCGAGCTGGCCGGCCTCGATCTTGGAGAAGTCGAGGACGTCGTTGATGACGGTCAGCAGCGCCTCGGCCGAGTTCTGGATGTTGCGCGCGTACTTGAGCTGCCTGGCGTCGAGCTGCGTCCCCAGCAGCAGGTCGGTCATGCCGATCACGCCGTTCATCGGCGTGCGGATCTCGTGGCTCATATTGGCCAGGAACAGGCTCTTGGCGAGGTTGGCGGCCTCGGCCTGCTTGGCCATGTCGCGCGCCTGGGCCATCGCCTGCTCGAGGTGGCGATTGCTCTGGGCCAGCTCGGTGCGCGAGCGCTCCAGCTCGCGGCGGGCGCGGGCGCGGCGGATCGCCATGCCGAACGCGGCCCCGGCGGCGTTGAGGATCGACAGCTCGACGTCGGACCAGGCGCGCTCGCAGACGCAGTCGTCGAACCCGATGAAGCCGTGGAACTCGCGGCCGATGTGGATCGGCGCCATGACGATCGACTTGACCCCCTGCTCCTCGAGGATCTCGCGGGTCTGCGGCGTGAGCTCGGACGACACCTTGTAGACCGGCTCGTGCCGCATGAACGCCGGCAGGAGCAGGTCGCCGAACAGGTCGTACGGAAGCCCGTGCATGCGGGGGTTGTCGATCTCGGAGGAAACCCCTTCGGCAACCCACTCGTACTGGTAATCCATCAGGAGCCGCTCGGTCTCGGCCTCGGTGCGGTTGCGGAAGATGTAGGCGCGCGAGACGCCGACGGCTTGGCCGAGCCGGGCCAGCGCGGCGCTGGCGCACTGGCCGACGTCGGGGCTCGACAGCAGCACCGTCACCATCTCCGTCAGCCCCGACAGCAGCTGGTCGCGGCGCAGGACGGCTTCCTCGGCGAGCTTGCGCTCGCTCAGGTCGACGAACGACACGAGCAGGCACCGGCGGCCGTTGAGCGTGATCGGCACGACCGTCTCGAGGATCGGGATGCGGCGGCCGTCGACCGAGGCGAGAACCTCTTCCTGCGTGCACGCCCCCCGCATGTGCGGGTTCAGGCACGAGTTCGGCGTGAACGTGTGGCCGACCCGGCCGACGATCTCCTCGATCGGAGCGCCGAGCATGCCGCACGCGGCCGGGTTGGCGTTGAGGATGAGACTGGATTCGGCGTCGATGACGACCACGCCCGACTGCAGCGCGCTGAAGATGGTCTCGACTTCCTGCTTGCTCTCGAGCAGCTCGCGCTGGCGCTGCGATAGCTCCCGGGTGCGCAGCTGGACGAGCCGCTCGAGCGTGGCCTGCCGGTTGCGCAGGAACGCGACGAAACTGGCGATGATCAGCGTCAGGATCAGGCCGGCGACGGCGGTCGAATGGCCCGCCCACATCCGGTGCTCGTCCAGGAAATCCTGGGTCGGGTGGGCCACGATGGCCCATGCCCGGCCGAAGTGGAAGAGCGGGACCATGAGGCTGTAGGCGCGGTTTTCCCCCGACCCGGACGGCCTCGCCGCCTGGCGCGGCCACGTCGCCAGCGGCAGCGCCGTGCCGGTGGCGCTCAGGTCGACGAGATCCATCTCGATGAGCGGGTCGGTCTGGCCGCCGATGGCCATCATCCGGTCGAGCGCCATCTGCAGCTTGAGGTCGCACAGGACAAGCTCGACGGGCGCGCCGGCCTTGACGACCGACTGGAACACGAGGACGCTGCGCTGGCAGGAATGATCCCACACCGGTCCCAGCGGCCGGCTCGCCACCGGCAGCGACGTCTCGAACGCCTTCTCGATCGCCTCGCGGCGCAACTGCTCGCTGCCGAGGTCGAAGCCGATGGCGGAGCGGTTGGCCTGCGACGGCGTGACGAACGTCACCGGGTAGAAGACGTCGCGGCCGGAGACGGGGATGTTCGCGCCCTTGGCGTCGTGCTCGTAAATCCGGTAATGGCCCAGGCCCGCCGCGCCCATGTCCTCCTCGAAGATTTCCTTGTCTTCGACGCGGACAGCCGGCGCCCACGCGAGCGCCTGGATGCCGGCGGTGTTCGACAGCTGCTGCGCGAACTGCTCGAAATTGGACGCGCGCATCGTGCCGTGGGTCGCGGCAAACCGGCCGAGCGCGGCGAGGTCCTGCTGGATCGCGGCGAACGTCTGGCTGACGATGCGCGTCTTGGCGGTGGCGACGTTGGAGAAGTCCTCCCACGTCTCGCGCTTCTCCTTGTCGTGGACGCCGAACGCCGACAGGACCGTCAGCACGCCGCCGACCATCACGATGAGGATCGTTTCGACGTGGCGGAACCACCAGTCCTGCTCGGCCGCGAAGTAGTCGCGCCACACCACGAAGCTCATGCCGACGAGGAGCAGCGCGGTGACGACCAGCACGATCGAGATCATCTGCATGCGCGCCAGCGCGATCGAGGAGCGCCACTGCCCGACCAGCATCTCGATGCCGGCGACGAGCAGCACCTTGCCCGAGGCCGGATCGACCACGGGGGCGTAGCCGGCCACAATGGTCCCGTTCCCCTCGTCGAGGGGCCCGACGACGATGGGGCGGTTATGGTAGAAAACGTTTTGAAGATCCTGGGGCGGGGCCTCGTAAACGGCTCCCGGGGCGAACGCGCGCGGATCCTTGTCATCCAGGCCGGCGGGGCCGAACAGGTGCCGCCCCCCGCGGCGCGTAACGCTGTAGACACTGCGCAGGCCGGCGTAGTTGGCATAGGCGATCATCTGGTCGCGGATGCGCTGATACTCGGGGTGGTCGATGTCGGCGGCCGTGAAGGACAGCGACCGGACCAGGTCGGGGTTGATCGTGCGGGCGATCCCGGTGGCGTGCGCGATCATGTCGCGGCGCATGTCCTTGTCGACGACCTGGCCGCGCCAGTCGGTGGCCCACCAGCCCACGGCGATCCCCGCCGCGAACGCCAACGGGAAAACCCAGCGGCCGAACCACTTCCGCCGCCCGCCGAGCTGGCTGAGCCCCGCGTTGTCGAACCAGAGGCAGCCGATGCACAGGAGGGCGCACCCCATCCGCAGGAGTTGGATCGGCAGGCCCACCGCCTCGAGGAACCCTTCCTGGTTGAGCCACTGGACGCGCCAGAGCGGGATCTTCGGGACGACGACGCCCGCCGCGAGCGCATAGATGCCGATCGAGACGGCCACGAGGTGCAACCAGTCGCGGCGCCCGGCCGGCCTGCGTTGGGCGGCCGCCCAGAACGCCCCCGCCGCCGCGAGCGCGCCGGTCAGGCCCAGGCTGTAACGGAACGAGGCGTCGAGCCCCCGCAGGCCGGCCATGCAGCCGGAAAGGCCCAGCCCGACGAGCGGCAGCAGGACCCACCCCCCGGTCACCCGCCGGCTCCCGTGCGCCTTCAGGCCGCGCCGGCCGAACTCCAGCAGCGCCGCGAACGCGGCGGCCATGAGCGCCAGCCGCGCGGCCCGGAACGCACCCGAATCGGGCAGGCTCAGGGCGAGCATCTCGAGCCATTCGCCCAGGCACTGCAGCAGCCCGAACCACGCCAGCCACGACCACGCCAACCGGTCCTCGCTACGGCCGCAGCGGCACCAGGCCATGATGGCGAGCAGGAGAAACGAGATACCGGTGACATACAGAATATAGTCGAGAGGCACGGCCGGTTAACCTCGCAAAACATGGTAAGACGCGCAAATCCACCCCACGCAGCCATGGGCCACGCATCTTATCGGCACGCGTCAACGCCGGGATGATGGGAAAACACGCCCCGGTTTGGGCGGCTGTCCCCAAATTCCCGTTGTCGCGCGCATCCGCGACGCATTAGAATGCGCGAAATGTACGGCCCGGCCCACGCCGGACAGAACCAGGAATTGAACCGCCACCATGACCCCGCGCCCCACCGCCAAACCCGCCCAGTCCGGCTCCTTCGAGCTGATGGACACCACGCTGCGCGACGGAGAGCAGACCGAAGGGGTCTCGATCCTGACCGAGGAGAAGCTGGCGATCGCGCGCGCGCTCCTGGAGACGCTCAAGGTCGACCGGCTCGAGGTGGCCTCGGCGCGCGTCAGCCAGGGCGAGCACGCCACGCTCAAGACGATCTGCAACTGGGCGCGCCGCGCCGGCTACCTCGACCGGATCGAGGTGCTGGGGTTTGTCGATCACAAGCTGTCGGTCGACTGGGTGCAGTCGGCCGGCGGCAAGGTGGTCAACCTGCTGACCAAGGGCTCGCGCAAGCACTGCGAGATGCAGCTGGGCAAGACGCTCGCCCAGCACCTCAAGGACATCAACCAGACGGTCGGCTACGGCGTCGGCCGCGGCATCCAGTTCAACATCTACCTCGAGGACTGGTCGGGCGGGATGCTGTATTCGCCCGATCACGTGTTCGCCATGCTCGACGCCGTCGCGAAGATGCCGTTCAAGCGCATCATGCTCCCCGACACGCTCGGGCTGCTCGCCCCGCCGCAGGTCGAGCGCTTCATCGGCGAAATGGTCGACCGCCACCCCGGGACGCTGTTCGATTTCCACGCGCACAACGACTACGGCCTGGCGACGGCCAACTGCCTGGCGGCGCTCAAGGCCGGGGCCCGCGCCATCCACGCCACGATCAACGGCCTCGGCGAGCGCGCCGGCAACGCCCCGCTCGACGAGGTCGTCGTCGGCGCCAAGGACTTCCTGGGGCTGCGCTGCGCCATCAACGAGAAGCGCCTCGCCGACGTCTCGCGCCTGACGGCCGTCTTCACCGGCAAGCGCATCGCGTGGAACAAGCCGATCACCGGCGAGGACGTCTTCACCCAGACCGCCGGCATCCACGCCGACGGCGACAAGAAGGGCGAGCTCTACACCAGCCGCCTCACCCCCGACCGGTTCGGCCGCAAGCGCTCCTACGCCCTCGGCAAGCTGATGGGCAAGGCCAGCCTCGACTTCAACCTCGCCAAGCTCGGCATCCACCTCAACAAGGAGCAGAAGCAGCTCCTGCTCAGGCGGATCGTCGAGCTCGCCGACACCAAGAAAAGCATCACCGGCGAGGACCTGCCGTTCATCATCTCGGACGTCCTCGGCCAGCCCGGCGAGCGCCTCTTCGAGATCAAGGATTTCATGATCGTCAGCAACCGCGGGCTGCGGCCGGCGGCGTCGATCCTCGTCTGCTGCCGCGGCAAGGAATACCAGGCCACGGCGACCGGCGACGGCGGCTACGACGCGTTCTTCAAGGCGCTGTGCACGCTGGAGAAGGACCTCGGCTTCAAGCTGCCGCGGCTGGTCGACTACAACGTCCGCATCCCGCCCGGCGGCAAGACCGACGCCCTCGTCGAGACGACGATCACGTGGGAGGGCGGCCTCAAGACCCGCGGCGTGAACTCGGACCAGCTCACCGCGGCGATCGACGCCACCAGCCACGCCATGAACATCATCGCGCGCAGCGCGAAGAATGTTTCGAAGCGTTGATTCTTCACAAAACCCATGGAGCCCATGGACCGGCGTCCCCCGGCCGAGCGCCGAGACCCGATCGTTCGCGCGCCCGACCCCGCGCCGGCGGCGGCGGAAGACGATTTCCCGGTCAAAAGGCTTGACGAGGGGCGGAAGGGTTTTTTATGGTATTGGTTTGCCGGGCGGCTGGACGTGCCCAGACAGCCCTCCGCGCGTCTCCTGGTGGGTGTAGCTCAGTTGGTTAGAGCGCCAGGTTGTGGCCCTGGAGGCCGTGGGTTCAAGTCCCATCACCCACCCCATTCTTAAAAAAATCCGAATCATTCAGAATTTCTAAATTCGAAACAAATTCGAATCAGTCAGAAATTCGAAATCCGAAACAAATTCGAATCGGTCGAAATTCGGAACAAATTCGATCAAGGCAGAGTCGGGTCGAAGACCCGACCTACCGCACATCGTCGATTCCTTTGGCCAAGACAAAGTCGGCGCGGGTGACGGCGTTCTTCTTATGCGTCCAGATGCGCACCCGCACTTCGTCGTATGAGACCATGATGTCCGGGTGATGGTCGAGTTCCGTGGCCACCGCGGCAACGCGATTGACGAACGCGATCGCCTCGAGGAACGATTCGAAATGATACAGTTTGGCGATCGCAAGGCCGTCGCGCGCCCAGTCCGGCATCGACTTGAGTTCCCGCTCGATTTCATGATCGCTCAAAACTTCGAAATGCCCTTCGAGTCCCATTCGAAATCCTTTCCGCCCGGGCCGCCGCGCGGCGGCCTACTATGAACTTGACCGCCGTGGCCGGATTCGTCATGGTTTGAGCCCGAGGTACTCATGATAGCACCGACCGGCCAGATCCATAAAACACCAGCCGAACCGCCCGGATTCTGGTTCGTGCTGGCCGCGCTGGCGGTCGTCTTTTACGGAAGCTACCTGGCCGGCGACATCCCGGTCGGCGCCGACAACTCGCTCTTTTACGCCCCGTTTTATTCGCTCCGGTGGGACGGCGGGCCGCCGCTGTGGAACCGGTTCTCGATGTCCGGGTCGCCGCTGGCCGACAACCTGCAGGCCGCGATGCTCTACCCGCCGCGCTGGCCGTTTTTCTTCACCGACTGGCGCAACTACTTCGGCCCGTTCAACTTCATCCACTACCTCGTCGCCCTCATCGGGATGGGCGTCTTCCTTCGGATCCTCAAACTGTCGCCGACGGCCGCCCTGGTCGGCGCGATCGTGTTCGCCGGCAGCGGGCACATGGCCGGCCGCGTCATCAACCCCACGATCTTTTACGCCTGCTGCTGGCTGCCGCTGCTGCTGGCCGGGGCCGCCGGGGGGGAGCGGCGCCACGGCTGGCTGACCACGCTGGCCATGGCGATGATCGCGACGATCGGCTCGCCGCACCTGCTGTTTTACGGGACGCTCGCCTACGGCGTGACGCTCCTCGTCCTCGCCCGCGGGAGCCTGCGCGACATCGCCCGCCTGTGCGTGGCGCGCGGATTTTACCTGGGGCTCGGTTTCCTGATGGCCGCGCCGACGGCCCTGCCCGGCGTGCTGCGCGCCGGGCGCTCGGTGCGCACGCTCACGACCGTCGAGGCCAACCTGCGCGACTCGGTCGGCTGGGGCGAAATTTTCCCGGTCCTGCTCGGCGGGACCGGCACGCAGGTCTACCCCGAATACATCGACAAAAGCGGCTACGTCGGCCCGCTGCTGCTGGTTGCGATTCTGTTTTTGTTCTTGAGCCGGGGCGTGTGGCGCGACCGGCGGCTGTGGGCCGGCCTCGCCCTGGTGGGGCTCGGGTTTTATTTCGCGCTCGGCCGGAACATCGGCCTCCAGTTCATCGTGCCGTACGTGCCGGGGCTCAAGCTGCTCGCCGGGCCGGCGCGGGCTCTGGTCCTGGCCGCCGCCGGCCTGGCGGTGCTTGCCGCGCTTGCGGCCGATCGGCTCGCCGCATGCGACAAAACCCGCGCTCTGCGCTGGGCCGGAGCGGCGCTGATCGGCCTCGGCATCCTCGCCGCGCTCAGGTTCCATTTCGCGATCGCCGGCGCGAGCCGGCAGTACGGCCCCATCCCGGCGCTCGAGTGGGCGCGCGCGTGGCTGTACGGGCCGGGTTCGGTCCCGCCGCCGCTCTTCCGCGCGCTCGACGCCGCGACGGTGTTCGTCGCCGGCGGCGTGGCGACGGCGGTTCTCGCCAAACGAACCAACGTCCTGGCCTGCGTCCTGGCCGCGATCCTGTTCGCCGAGCTCCTGCACTTCTCGCCGCGCGTGTGGCCGCCGATCGGCAAGGGGACCGATTTCAACCCGAGCCCGCAGGTTCAGTTCCTCGCCACAATGCGCGACGCCGACCCGGCCCAGCCGTTCCGGTTCGCGGCGTTCGACGCCATCCAGACGTTCAACTCCGACTACAACGACCAGCACAAGTTCAATTTCCTGCTGCCGAACCTGTCGACGCTTTATGGACTCGAGGACATTCGCGGCTTCGACCCGCTGATCCTCAAGGATTACGAGGCGCTGTTTGCGCGGACCGGCGGCCGCTCGGCGATCGACGACCCGATCCGCACGCTGAACTTCGCGCGGCCCGACGACGAATTGTTCGACTGGCTCAACGTCCGCTACCTGATCGGCGGCCCGTGGGACCGCACGCTGAGCCTGTCGGTGCAGACGCTCACCACTGACAACCCGCTTCAGGCGCCGCTCGGCTGGACCGATTTCGGCACCACCGCGCCGATCACCGCCTGGTCGTTCGTCTCGCAGGTCAACGCCGGCGTGCCGCTGGAGATCGGCCATGAAATGGCGACGCTGATCGTCGAGGCGGACGAGGGCACGTTCCGCTTCCCGGTGCGCTACGGGATCGAAACCGGCTATTTCGGGTCGCTGAACAAGCTGCGGCTGAAACCGGACCCGGACTGGCGCGCGATCACGCAGGTCATGAGCACGGCCCCGTTCCCCCGGCGCGGCTACGATTACAAAATCAGGCTGGCCACGTTCCGCGCGCGGATCGATTTCGGCCGGCCGCTGCGCGCGCGCGCGGTCGAGTGGGAACTCGCCGAGCCCCGCGCGTCGTTCTTCATCGAGTCGCAGGCGTACCGGCTGGCCCGCTCGGCGGGCGACCCGTGGAAACTCGCGTTCGGCTCGGAGAGCGACGTCGCGCCGGTTTATGAATACACGAACGCGACGCCGCGGGCGATGCGCGTGGACGATTACGCGGTCAACCCGGCCGGGGCGGCCATCGATCCCGGCCTCCTGCGCGCCGCGCATCGCGCACCCGACTCGAAGTTCGTTTCATACCGGACCAACTCGTTGACGGTCGAGACCGAGGGGCGAAAGGGCGGCCTCCTGGTCCTGCGCGAAATCTGGACGCCCGGCTGGACGGCGCGGGTCAACGGCAAGGACGAAACGGTGTTGCGCGTCAACGACCTGCTGCGCGGCATCCCCGTTCCGCCCGGCAAGTCGACCGTCGAGCTGGCCTATCGCCCGCGCCTGAACTTCGCGCTGCTGGCGGTTGCGCTGGCGGCGTTGATGGTCACGATATCGTGTCAGAAGTTCGTGATCCCGTCTTCGGGCGGGGCGAATCCGCGCGACCGTTCCGCCTGAAGACGCGACTACGAACAAATTCGATACGACCTGCACGCGCGCGGCATCGGCGCGGGGAGCGACGGGCGCGGGACGACGATCCAGCCTTGAAGCTCGCTTGATCCCTCGAACGGCGGGAACCGGCCGTCGACGTCGATGTTCACGCCGAACGGGAGCGAGTCGACCGCCAGCGCGGCATCGCGCCACTCCGGCCCCGCCGCAAGGCAGTCGGCCGGCAGGATCGGGTTGGCCCACACCGGCGTCATCACGCGCGCGCCGCCGGCGTTCTCTTCCAGCATCGTGTCGAGGCTCGCGACCCACTGGGCCGTCGTCGGCTCCTCGTCTCTTTTGAAACTCGCGCTCCCCTCCCCGGTCACCTCGAGCCGGCCTTCCTCTTCGACGATCCGCCCGGCCTTTGCCTCGTCCTCCCAGGCGCGCTGGGCCTTGTCCCACAGCACGTCCGCCAGCAGCGAGGGGTCGTCGTACCCCACCAGCAGCGCGAGCCCCGCATCCGGCCAATAGGCGATGAGCCGATCCTCCGCCCCCGGCTCGCGCAAGTGCGGCAGGCACTCGTTCCAGACGAGAACCTTGAGCCTCGGCTCGAACTCCGCGCCCTCGGCCGCCGGCCAGAGCATCGCCTTGGCGGCCATCGCGATCGGCGCCCCGAGCGGGGCGTAAACCTCGACCGGCAGCGCCAGCGCCGACCCGCCCGCCAGGCGCCCGCGCACGCAAATCATCGGCTGGACGCGGATCTTGTCGATCAGGCGGCCGTACTGGCCGTAGTCGATCTCGGTCGCGTCGAACCGCGCCTTGAGGTGCGCGGCCGGGTCCCAGTTCGCCGGCAGCGGCCGCTCGATCCGGTGCGCGGCGAGCCCCATGAGGTTCGTCGTCTCGTGCTTCTTGCACATCTCGCGCAGGTCTTCCATCCCCTCGTCGAGGAGGATCTGCGTGCGGGAAAGAAGCCGCTCCAGCAGCGGCGCCGGCGTGACGCCCCGCGCCTGGAACGTCGCGCCTGAATCGAAATGTTTACAGTCGAATGGTTTCTGGTCCATAGTAGCGTCCAGCCAGCGGGCTCAAAACAACCGGTCAGTCTGCCACAAGCCGGTCCGGCTGGAGAAGCCAATTCGGAATGCCCCCGGCGGTTCGCTTTTCATGCCCGACTCTGAACAGACTCTTGCCGAGCTCGACGACGCCACGGTCGCCACCGCGCGCCGGCGGCTTTTGCGCTGGTACGACGAGGAGCACCGGCCGCTGCCGTGGCGCACCAAGCCGTCCGAATACCGCACGGTCGTCTCCGAGTTCATGCTGCAGCAGACGCAGGTCGCGACGGCGCTCCAGTTTTTCGAGCCGTTCATCGAGCGGTTCCCGTCGTTCGCGGCCCTGGCGGCGGCCTCCGAGGAGGACGTCCTGCGCGCGTGGTCGGGGCTGGGCTACTACCGGCGCGCGCGGATGCTCAAGCGCGCGGCCGAGGCGATCGTCCGGCTGCACGGCGGCGACCTCCCCCAAACGCGCGACGAACTGGCGGCGCTGCCGGGATTCGGCCCGTACACGGTCGGCGCGGTCGGCTCGATCGCGCTCGGCATCGTCCTGCCGCTCGTCGACGGCAACGTGCGCCGCGTGATCGGCCGGATGCTGGCGATGGACGAGGACCTGACCGCCGGCCCCGGCCGCCGGCGGCTGTGGTCGGCGTGCGAGCGCCTTGTGGACCCCAAGCGCCCCGGCGATTTCAACCAGGGCCTCATGGAACTGGGCGCGACGATCTGCCTGCCGCGCGAGCCGCTCTG
Source organism: Candidatus Sumerlaeia bacterium (assembly GCA_039683515.1). Taxonomy (GTDB): domain Bacteria; phylum Sumerlaeota; class Sumerlaeia; order MVZB01; family MVZB01; genus JAJFUE01. The sequence goes on from JBDKRG010000008.1 coordinate 21,697, forward strand.
CCTGGCCTGCCCGCTCTTCGACATCTGCCGCGCGCGCTTCTCCGGAATGCCCGAGGATTTCCCCGCCCCCGCCGCCCGGCCCAAGCTCAAACACGTCCGCGAGGTCGCCGTGGCGCTCATGCGCGGCGGCAAGGTGTTGGTCCTGCGCCGCGGCGAAAGCGGCGCGTTCGCGGGCATGTGGGAACTGCCGCGCCTGGACAGCCGCGAGCTGCTCGAGGCCGGCGAGCTCACCCCCGAGCGCGTGCTCTTCGACCTCGTCCGGATCCGCCCGCACGCCGCCGAAAGCATCGGCTCGAGCCGCTCGATCTTCACGCATCACCGGATCACGACCGAGCTCTTCCGCGCCGAGTCCTCCGGCGGCGAGCCGATCCGCCGCCAGCGCCACGTCGCGCACAAATGGGTCTCCCCCCGCTCGCTGCACGCCCTGCCCGCCAGCCGCGCGCAGCGCCGCCTGTTCGAGCTGATCAAATAATTTTATTGAGAATTAAACACCCAATCAGATAATCGGGCGTGCATTCATTCGAATTGAGAGCATGCCATGGGCCATCATATCACAGCCTTCATTGTGAAGAAGGACTTGGCGCGGAAAGTCTCCGCGCGCGAGCCGCGCCTCAAGTCGGCCCCGCTGCGCCAGGGCCTCGCCCTGTTCCCGGTTTCCGACGAACTGCTCGACGAGGTTTTCCCCTCGACCGACGGCCCCGATTTTCCGGAGATGTTGCACCTCGGCGGCGGGTTCGCCGGATTCCTGATCGAACTGTCCGGCTCCGGACCGGTGATGTATTTCTGGACGGAATACCTGGGCGGCAACGGCGCCCAGGCCGCGATCGTGTTCAAAAACGGCGAGGTCGTTTATCGCGGCGACTCGGGCGAGGTGAAACCCATGGAGCAGTCCAAAGGCCCGATCAACGCCGCACTCGGCAAGATGGGCGCGCTCTCGCTGGTTGTGTTCGATCGATTCGATGCGGTGGGTCTCGGCAAATACCGCGACACCTGGGATGTGCTTGAATCTCTTCGGTAAAGGAATCCCGATGTTTACGAAACTGACGCTCCTTTCGATCTGCCTCGCGATGTCGCTCGGCTGCGTGCTGATCCCGAACAACAACCGGCACAAGGCCTACCTCGTCCTGCGCTGGGTCGAAAAGCCCAACCCGAATGGGCCCTCGACGGCCGCCGACCCGGGCGACCGAGTCAAGTTCGAAAAATTCCTGAGCTATGACCAGAAATCAAAAGAAGATTTCGCCAAGGTGAAGTCGCAGCTGCGCGAGGGGGACCTCGTGGCCTACACGATGTCGCACCGCGAAGTCACCGGGCGCATGATCACCGGCCGCGTCAACGCGATCGGCTACGGCCTGCTCGAGTACGGCCACCTGGCCATCATCGTCGACATGCCCGGCGAGGGGCTGCGGATGTTTTCGAGCCAGAGCTTCCTCGGCCCGAACACGAAGGAAGACCTCGACACGCTCAAGAAGCACAACTGGGACGCCTACCGGATGGACAAGTGGAACCGCGTCGACACCGGGCGCCTGCACGAGTTCGTCGGCCTCGCCGAGAAGAAGGCCGGCACGTGGATCGGCTACGATTTCTCCGGCATGTTCGGCCTGTGGAACTCGAACCTCGACCCGGACAAGCCCGAAAACATCGGCCACGACTACATCTGCTCGACGATCGTGCTGGCCGCGCTCTATTACAGCGGCGTGCAGTCGGACGCACTGCGCAACCACGGCTACCTCGACCTGTGCAGCCCGCTCCAGGTCGTCAGCAGCGCCGGCCGGATCGCGCCGTCGACGGCGAAGCTCGTGGCATCGGAGACCCGCACCAACACGACCGTTTCGTTCGAACCGGATGATCTTGACGAGTAAATCCAGGGCGGGGCGCGCGTATGCACCAAGTCGCGGCATTCATCGTGAGGCAAGGCGATGCCGAGAGCGCCTGCGCGGCCGACGCGCGGCTGAAGGCCATCCCCATGCCTCAGGACCTCGCCATCATCCCGCTGCCCTATGAATTCCTCGAGGAAGTGGTCGGGGTCGATCTGGGCGAAATGTCCGAGGAGGACGGCGAATTCCGTTTCCTGAACGAAAAGCTGCTCGATTTCATCAAGTCGCTGTCGCAATCCTGCCGGGTCCTGTACTTCGAAACGGATTATTTTGGAGGGCCAGGCCAGCAGGGAGCGCTCGTCTGCGAAAACGGGCAAATGGTTTTCGGCCCGGATATCTCAAGCGAAATCGGCCCGATCAACCGCGCACTCGCGCACATCGGCGTCGTCGCCGGCGAGGGCAAGGACGCATTCGACACCATCGAGCTCTGGAAAAACCGGACCAACGACGACTGGCTCGGCATCGAGGAACCGGTGGGGCCGGGCCACCCATTCCATGACTTTGTGGAACACCGGCAAACCGCCTATGCGTGGACGTTTCTGGCGCTCGGCATTGCTGTTTGTTTCATCGCGTTCACCCGGCGCGGATGGTGGTTGCTTCTCCTGTGGCTCGCATTCAACTTTTTCGCCTATGCATCGGCCTACGGAGGCCGGACCCGCGAGATTTTCTGGAAGCGCGACGGACGGCTGCCGTTATCCAGCAAGCTCCTTCACCTCCCCTTCCTGATCTGCTCGGGCGCCATCTGGCACGTTTACGTCCTGCTCAGCCGCGAGCGCCCGTTCGACCGGGTGACCGACGACATCATCGTGGGCCGGCGCCTTCGCGCGGGGGAGTTGCCGCCGGGGATCGTGAACGTCGTCGACCTCACGGCCGAGATGGAAGACCCGGCCGAAATCCGCGAAAAAACCAACTACGTCTCGCTGCCGATCCTCGACGCCTACCACCCGACCCCGGACGAACTGCACGCGGCCATCGAGAAACTAAAGCCCGGCCCGACCTACATCCACTGCGCGCAGGGGCACGGCCGGACCGCCCTGTTCGCGATCGCGCTCCTCGCCGAGCGCGGGATGATTCAATCGTTCGAGCAAGGCCTGGATCTTCTCAAAAAAGCTCGCCCCGGAATCGGCCTCAACCGCGTTCAGCGGCAATTCACGGGCGATTACGTGGCCGCGGCGCTCAGCGTGACGAAACAGATTTCACCAAACTGAGCAACCCGCAAGAAAGTCATGTTGATATCCTGCGCATTCGTGATTAACTTTTTGCGTTCGGCAAGGATTCGAAAATCTTGAAAGGATTGGCTCCATGTTCATTTCGGCCGGCTTCATCATCGGCATGGTGATCGCATTCTTCGTCCGCTACGGGCTGACGGCGTTCTACACGGTCAACCAGAACGAGCGCGCGGTCAAAACCATCTTCGGCCGGGCGCAGCGCGTCGGCAAGATGACGACGCTCGACGACCCGATCTCGCAGGCGCTCCGCCCCGACGAGCGCGAGCGCTACCAGTATCCCCAGGTGCGCGTCATCCAGCCCGGCGGGCCGTATTTCAAGTGGCCGTGGGAGAAAATCCACAAGGTCAGCGTCGCCACGCAGACGCTCAACATGGCCTACGACCCGGAGAGCCCGTCGGCCAACGCCGGCGGCACGATCCTCGAGGCCGTGACCAAGGACCAGCTCAACACGGGCCTGACCGGCCAGATCCGCTACCGCGTCTCCGAGCGCAACCTCTACGCCTACCTGTTCGGCGTCAAGAGCCCGATCGCGAGCGTCATGGGCTACTTCATCTCGATCCTGCGCGAGCGCATCGCCAACTTCGAGGCCCCGGAAATGCCCAACGCCAAGCCGCCCGAGCCCGGCATGCAAAGCATCGTCAGCGCGGTCAGCGGGATCTCGATCAACGACCTGCGCAAGAACCTGAGCATGCTCAACGACCACATGGACCGCGAGTGCGCCTCGTCGTCGGCGCGCTACGGGGTCACGCTCGACGCCTCGCTGATCACGGGGATCGATCCGCCGCCGGACGTCGAGTCGGCGCTGGCCGCGATCAACACGGCGCACAACAAGGTCTCCTCGGACGTGAGCCTCGCCCACGCCGGCGCCGACCAGAAGATCGTCCAGTCGCGCCGGGCCGTCGAGATCGAGACGCTCAAGGCGCAGTCCGAGGTCGAGCCGCTCAAGTGGCTCGCGCAGCAGCTTTACCTGCTCAAGCGCAACGGCCCGAACGCCCTGCCGGCCTACCTGCGCAACGTCCGGCTCGACCTGTTCGGCAAGTCGCGCCAGATCATCATGGAGGTGAAGAAATAATGGAAGTCCTCCTCATCTCCCTGTTCCTGGGCTTCGTCTTATTCTTCGTCATCGTCTACGGGGTGTTCGCCCTCATGCGCCTGTTCGGGCTCTACACGACCGTCGACGAGGGCACCTGCAAGGTCTACGTCCTGTTCGGCCGCGTCATCGGCGTGCTGAAGGAGCCGGGCCTCAACATCCTGCTCATCTCGCTGGGGCCGGCGGCGCTGCTGGTCAACTGGCTCGGCAAGTGCTACACGCTCGACATGCGCCACGACCAGGAATACCTGCGCAGCCAGCCGGTCAACTCCGAGGAAGGCGCGCCGATGGGCATCGGCATCTGGTACGAAATGTACATCAGCGACCCGATCGCCTACATCTTCCGCAACGCCGACCCGCGCGGCTCGCTGCGCTCCAACGTCAGCAACGCCACCGTGCGCTGCCTGAGCAACATGAAGCTGGCCGACATGCTGGAAAACCGCCACGAGATGAGCGCCACCGTGCGCAAGGAAGTCACCGACAAATCGACCGAGTGGGGCTACAAGCTCGGATCGGTCTACATCCGCAAGGTCCACTTCCGCGACTCGGGGATGATCCATCAGATCGAGGCCAAGGTCGTCAACCGGCTGCGCCAGGTGACGTCGGCGATCCTGCAGGACGGCGCCAACCAGGTCAGCATCATCACGAGCACGGCCGAGCGCGAGGCGGCGACGGCGTTCGCGCAGGCCGCGGCGATGCGCCCGCAGATCGTCGGCGCGATGCTCAACGAAATCTCCAGGGACCCCGAGCTCGCCCAGGCGATGTTCGAGATCCTGGAGACGCAGAAGATCGTGGACGGCGACACGCGCGTGCTGCTGATCCCGGAGAAAAGCCCGATGCTCGCCGACCTCGTCGCCGGCGCGATCATCCAGCCCGACAGGACGGCGCCGACAAAAGCATGAGCGGCATCAGCGCAAGCAGCTTTTGATGTCCTTGATCAACAGATACAAATGCAGCGAATCGATCGGCGAAGGCATGAACCCGAATTTTTCGTAAAATGCCTTCGCCGATTCGTCTTTGGCGTGAACGAGAATGGCGCGGCACCCGATGATGTCGGCCGCCTGAAGAGCGCGAAGGAGCGCATCCTTGAGCAGGCCGCGGCCGAGCCCGCGGCCTTGTTCGGATTCGTCCACGCCGAGCCGCGCCAGCAAAATCACCGGAACGGGATATTGGCCGAGTCCCTTGGAGACGCGCTCGGGCGTCGAGTCCCGGCTGACGGAACCCGCCGCGAGCGTATAAAATCCGACCACCCTCGAGCCGCGAATGGCGACGAACGTCCGCGCCGACCGATTCTGGTGATTGATCAGGGCAAAGCGCTTGAGATAATCGTTCAGGGCCGGAACGCCGCAGTCGAATTCCGCGAGCCCGTGGCGGGGCTCGAGCGGGACCGGCGCCTCAAGAGGAGGATTTTTCATCGAAAACGCCGGGCTCCTTGAGCAGCTTGGCGAGCGCGCGGTTCTTGCGCGGCGGCCGGTCGAGCGCGGCCTGGAACGCGTCCCACTGCCCAGGGCTCAGCACAAAATGCATTTCATCGGCGAGAACCTGCTGCGCGGCGGTGCACGCATTCTCGACCATGAACGCGCTGAGCGTGGTTTGCCTGACCCGCGCGGCCTGGGCAATCAGCGCCTTCTGCCGGGGCTGAATCCGGAGCTGGATCTTCTCGTCCTTGAGATTCGATTGCGCGTGCGCCATGTCATTCACCTCGCGTATGGACATTGTCAATCTAGCATCCTGTCCATACATTGTCAAGTCGGCAGGCCTCATTTGCTCGCCGGCCTCACCGTCAGCCTGAATTTGACCGCCTCGCCCTCGGCCACTTTCTTCGGCTTGAACTCCCAGATTCCCAGCCGGTTGGGCTTGTCGTCGCCGCCGCGGGTGACGCCCCCGAGGTTTTCCGCCGGCAGCTTCCGGTTTTGCGGCTCGACGGCCTCCGCCTCGGCCACCACCCGGCCGTCCTTGTCGAACAACGTCAAATGAAAGACCGCCGCGCCGTCGAGCCGGCCGTCGACGAAACTGAACCACACCCGGTTATTGTCAAAATCAAGGAGCCTGACCCGAACCATCTTGCACTGCTTGTTCAGCGAGATGCCTCCCTGGCGCCGGATCTCGCCATCGGCCTCGATCGTGTCCGGCACGTTGGAGGCATCGGCATCGCGCTGCTCAAAATCCCGCGCAAAATTGATCCGGCTATCGGCTTCGGCCTCGAGCTTTGCATACTCATAAAAATACGCGGGAAACTGGCGGGTTCCCATTTTCGCCAGTTTCCCGGTTGCATCCCTGGCGCTGGATTCGGCCTCGCGCCGCACGTGATCGGCGGTTTTGGTCAGGCTGTTGTCGTCCTCGAAAAAATGATCCGACATCACGATCGAGCGATGCCAGATCGGAAGCCATCCCGCGCGCAGGACGGGATCATTCAGGATGGCGATCTTCCGTTTGCTGTCGGCAATGTTCCGGTTTGGCTCTTGGACCTGCCACCATCGAAACCAAGTGTCCTTGCCTTTTGTCGTCAAATACTTACGCACTCGGGCGTCGAGGTTCAGGAACTCCTTGCCGGCCTTGATCCGCTTGCCTTCCTGCCTCCACTCCTGCATCCGGACCCAAACCGCGTCCGCCCGCGCCTGCTCCAAAGTCCGGCTCGTCGGCGCGCCGGCAGCGCAGTTCGGCAACACGCATCCCAGACAAATCACAAGTAGAATGATCCGCATATGCGTTCCCTATGATATCCAATCCATGACCGGCTTCAATTCCCCTTTTTTAAAACCTTTGATCAACTTGAACAGCGCGCGACCGGTGTGGGCGGTGTTCAGCCACTTCTTGTCATCCATCGCGATCACGGTTACCTTGCCGCATTCCCGGGAGATTTGAATCTCGCCGCGCTTGCTCTTGCCGCCGTTCAGCTCGGGCTCGTAAAACTCGTATACGTAATACTCGTCCGTCTCCCGGATGCGCCTGATACAGATAAATATGGCCATGACCCATCAGCCTTCACGACGCCCATCGGTCGGCTTGCATCTTTCGCCCCAATAACGCATCGCCGATTCAATTTCGTCTTTGCGATAGAAAAGATCTTCCCATTCCAAAGCCAGTTCCAGCCATTTGTAAATCGCGCATGCCTGCTTGGGCGTGAATGTTGAAAACAACTGAATCCTTTCCATGCATTCCCGTTTCTCCGCATCCGAAACGTGTTTTCGATCGATATTTCTTATATATGTCAGCTTTCTTTTGATCGCCTCTGCATCAAAGCCACGTTGCTGAAACTCTGTTACAAGCATGTCAAGGTCATCATCACTCAATCCCAAATAAGATTCTTTTATCAACCCTTCCACATCAAGGTATTGGGTGACAAAATCAGCTGATACGTTGTGTGGCTCTTCTATAGTGTGCGTGTCTAGAAGATCGATGAGCACATTCTTGAGAACGAATGCAATATCCTCGTCTTTGATGCCATGCAGAAGTCCCCTTATTTCCAGGCAGTCTTCGTGGGTGATGCGCGACGAATCGTCACACGGCAAGTCCGGGAAGGCGTCGTATAGTATTTGCCGCACCAGTTCTTTCTGATCTTCTTGTCCAGGCACTTGAGTGACCTCTCGCCGGAATCTTAACCCAACGATGAGTTTTATCCAATAAGGGTTGGCACAGAAACGTTATCCTGGCGGTTGCGAGGACAAGCTCTCGCAATCCACAGCGCAGGCAAGCCTGCGCACTCCACATCAGGAAATCCAATCCATGACCGGCTTCAATTCCCCTTTTCGGAAACCCTCGACCAGTTTCGCGAGCACGCGGCCGGTGTAGCCGGTGTTGAGCCACTTCATGTCGTCCATCGCGATGATCGTCACCTTGCCGCAATCCTTGGTGATCCGGACCTCGCCGCGCCGCTCCTTGCCGCCATGAAGGGTAGGATCATAAAACTCGTATATAAATGCCTCTTCGTCTTCCCGAATCAACCTGATATGTATGAGCCTGGCCATATCTTTTCCATTCAGACGCGGATGGAATATATTTAAATTAGTTTCGTCGGTTCCGCAACTGTCCGCAAGGAGACCGCGATGAGCAACGAGCATGCGCCCAGGCTGACCCCTCCGCCCGGCGAGCCGATCCTGGCGCGCGAGGACGGCTCGTTCGTCGTGCCCGACCGGCCGATCATCCCGCAGATCGTCGGCGACGGGATCGGGCCGGATATTTCGCGGGCGATGGTCGCGGTCGTCGGCGCGGCCGTCGAGCGCGCCTACGGCGGCGCGCGCAAGATCGCGTGGTTCCCGGTCCCGGCCGGCGAGGAGGCGTTCGAAAAATACGGCGCCTATCTCCCCGACGAAACCCTCGCCGCGCTGCGCGCGTTCCGCGTCGCGATCAAGGGCCCGCTGGCGACCCCCGTCGGCGGCGGCATCCGCTCGCTCAACGTCGCCCTGCGCCGGGAGTTCGACCTCTACGCCTGCATCCGCCCGGTGCGCTGGCTGCCGGGGGTCCCCTCGCCGATGAAGCACCCCGAGCGCGTCGACATCGTGATCTTCCGCGAGAACACCGAGGACATCTACACGGGGATCGAGTGGCCCGCCGGCAGCCCCGAGGCCAACGGCCTGATCGAGATCCTCAGGACGAAATTCGGCAAGAGCGTCCGCGAGGGCTCGGCGATCGGGATCAAGCCGATGTCCGAGTTCGGCAGCAAGCGGCTCGTGAGGATGGCGATCCACTACGCCCTCGAGCGCGGGCTCCCCTCCGTCACGCTCATCCACAAGGGCAACATCATGAAATACACCGAGGGGGCGTTCCGCGAGTGGGGCTACGCGGTCGCGCGCGAGGAATTCGGCGACCGGACCGTCACCGAAACCGAGCTCATGGACGCCCACGGCGGGGTCATCCCCCCCGGCAAGATCCTCATCAACGACCGGATCGCGGACTCGGCGTTCCAGCAACTTCTTCTCAGGCCCGAGGAATACTCCGTCCTGGCGACGCCGAACCTCGACGGCGATTACCTCTCCGACGCCGCGGCCGCGCAGGTCGGCGGGCTCGGCATGGCGCCGGGGGCCAACGTCGGCGCCGGCTGCGCGATCTTCGAGGCGACGCACGGCACCGCCCCCAAATACGCCGGCAAGGACATGGCCAACCCCGGCTCGCTGATCCTGTCGGCGGTGATGATGCTCGAGACGATGGGCTGGGCCGAGGCCGCCGCGCTGATCGTCCGCGGGCTGGAAGGGGCCATCGCCGCCAAAATGGTGACCTACGACCTCGAGCGCCAGATCGAGGGGGCGACAAAGCTCTCGACATCGCAATTCGGCGAGGCCATCATACGAATGATGAATGATGAGTGATACAAAAGCGGGTCGGTTCGATTTTCGATTACGATTACGATTACGAGCACGACGCACGAGCACGACTTTGGAAGGTATACAATGGCCCAGTATCAATTTCAGCGGCGCGGGATGCTTTACGTGATTTCGGCCCCGTCGGGCGGCGGCAAGTCGGTCGTGGTGCAGCGGCTGCTCGCATCCAACCCCGCCCTCACCTATTCGGTTTCGGTGACGTCGCGCGCGCCGCGCCCCGGCGAGGTCGACGGCCGCGAATACCACTTCGTCGACCGCGCCCGGTTCGAGCAGATGATCCGCGACGACGTCTTCTACGAATGGGCCGAGGTCCACGGCAACTTCTACGGCACGCAGGAATCGACCGTCCGCGAGGCGCTCGACCGCGGCCGGGACGTGGTGCTCGACATCGACATCCAGGGCGGGATGAGCGTCAAGTGGCGCAGCCCCGACGCGGTCCTCCTGTTCCTGATGCCCCCCTCGACCGAGGTCCTCGAGCAGCGGCTCCGCGCGCGCAAGACCGATTCGGAGGAGCAGATCCGGATCCGCCTCGAAAACGCCAGGCGCGAAATGGACTACTGGCGCTTCTACGACTACGTGGTCGTCAACGACGTCCTCGACCAGACGGTTCAGTCCGCGCTCAACGTCATCGAGGCCGAGAGCCACCGCGCGCGGCGGTTGAGGCTCCAGGAGAAATAGCTCGGGGGGCCCGGCTTGAGCCGGAATTGAATCAAGCGAGGTAATCCCATGCGCTGGCTGATTGCTCTCGTGATTATCGCGATCATCGCCGTGATCTTCCTATACAACCCGGAAGGGCCCACCAGTAACACGCCGCCGAGCGCGACCAACACGCAGGCGACGACGCAGGTGCGGCCGGCCAACCCGCCCCCCGCCGCCGTCCCGCAGCAGCCCCGCATGGCCCAGGGGCCCAATCTGGCCCGCATCAAGGAAACCGCCCGCAAGCACCGGGTCGACATCGTCCGGTGGCAGCCGACCGGCAACGGCGCGGCGATGCGCCTTCAGTGGATCGGCGACTCGGTCGGCCCGGGCGGCGACTTCATGAACGACCTCATCAGCCAGGGGCTGATCCGCAACTGCAACATCCCCGGCCCCAACGAAATGGGCTACTTCCGCGACCAGCAGCAGCGCCCCACCCACTGGGTCGAGTACCAGGTCACCTGGTAGGGCGGCGGCATGAAAACCATTTCGCATGCGTTACCCCGAAACCTCGCGGATTCCAGGAATGCCGGGTTCGGCGAACCCGGCCTGCCCTGATATAATGAATCAGAGGTAACACAAGCCATGGGATACCCCGAACGCAACAGCGTCGTCCTGCACCTGGATCCGGTGGCCAGGATTCTCTACGTCAACGCCGAGGCCAGGCTGATCCCGAAGACGGCGGTCAAGTGCCGGGCCTTGTTCGATTCGGCCGCCGACCTCGGCGATTTCATCAAGGCGCTCGAGCGCCATTACACGCTCTACATGAGCGACGACAACGCCCTCGCCGCCGAAGTCGGCGTCACGACCTTCACCCGCCACCCCCGCGCCCGCAGGCCGGATTCGCCGAACCCGGCATCCTGATCGTCTGTGTCTCTAGATTCTTCTTCGCAAACCTGAATCATTGAACCACGAAGGCCTGGCGCGGCGAGCCGCAACCAAACAACAAGGCAGAAATGCGGGTCACGAAAAACACGAAAAACCACGAAAACCTATTCTTGTCGCAGAGGGGCAGAGTCAGGCAGAGATGCAGAGAAATACTTGAAGACAGGAATGAACAGAAGGCAACGGAGAAACGGAGAATTTCCTGGCGGATCCTCTCTCGGTTGCCTTCGTTGCCTCCTGTTCAAAATCTTGCCAGAAAAACAAGATTCGGACGGATAGTAGTACAGAGAAATTCTAATCCGCGACGCCCATCGCCGCACGGCCTGGGGTCGGATGGGAAGGATGGGGGGTGTGGTTTGTTCGCTGGCTCGGCCAAAGTGGAGGGAAGATGGATGGACACGGACGCGCACGGACTGGCACGGAAGGACACGGACAAAACAAAGAGAGATTGAACAGGAGGGAACGGAGGCAACGGAGGGAATGGAGAAACGGGGAATATCGGGGACGTTCGACCATATTTTTTTTATCAAAACAGCTCAAGCTGGTTTTGATCCACCTCGGCTTGCTTGGGTTTGCGACCACGGCGCCGCGTTCCGATCATACGTCCGAACCGCCCTTCCACCGATTCCACAAAAGTCTCGCCGCCGCACGGCCGGCCGGTATGGGTCGGCGCAATCGGCGAAATGCCTCGGCCTCACCATCGAGCGCCAACACCGGCGAGCCATGCGTCAGCCTTGATCATGATTCCTTAATGCTCAAGAAAAAAACAATCAGTCGTACGTCCCCGATATTCAGGAAATTAAGGGGACGTGCAGCGGTTTGTTTTTCTTTCGCAATTCCCGGATTGCGCCGCGCCGAGACGGCGCACGCCCACATGTTGATCGCGTGGCGAAAGTCTATTATTTCCCGAGCACGTGCACGAGGCGGAAGCCGGTCGTGGGGGTGGCCGTGCCGGGGGCCTGCCAGCTGGGCTCGAGGTGGTTCCACGTCGAGGGGCGCGTGTAGTCGCCGCCCAGCACGATCCGCTTGCCGTCGCGCTCGTCCGAGCCCCACTCGGCGGCGTTGCCGACCAGGTCGTAGATCTGGCCGACGCCGGGGATGAAGATCTTGTCGAACTGCTCCTGGCGCGAGGGGGTCAGGCCGGGGCGCTGGCCGAGCCGCGAACGGGCCCAGTAATTGGGCAGGGTCGGGTCGCCGCGGGTGGTGCGGCCGCCGCGCATGGCGCGGGCGTATTCGGCGGCCGACGGGAGCCGCACCGAGGCGGGATTGAAGTTGTGCTGGCCGGCATACCAGTTGGCGAACGCCATCGCCTGGTCGCAGGTGACGTTCGTGACCGGGAGCTGGTCGGCGCCGGCCGGGACGCGGCCGCCCGGTTCCCAGCCGGCGGGGGCCTCGGACAGCGTCGCGCGGATGTATTCGGCGTACATCGCGCAGGTGACTTCGTTGATCATGATCTCGAACTTGGCCGGGTCGTCGGCCTCGGTCGGCTCGAACGCGAGGAACCCGGACGCCGGTTCGGGCAGCGGCTCGAACGAGAACTGCGGCTCCTCCGCGGTCGGCTCGGGCGTGGGCGTCGCCGCCGCGGCCGTTTCGGCCGGGGTGGGGGTGGTGACGGGCCCGCTGACGACGCGGGATTCGGACCGGGCGTTCTTGCCGAGGCCGAGCCACATCGCCAGCAGGACGAGCGCGAAGACGGCGCCGCCGGCCAGGACGCCCATCCCCAGCCAGGGGGGCATTTTATGCTGGAGCTTGCTTTTGCCGCGGGCGGCGGGCTTGTCGGCCCGGTTCTTGACGAGCTGCTCGATTTCGTCCTGGTCGAAGGTGTTGGCCATCGAGAGGCTGGCGAGGATGTCGTCGGGGGTCATCACCGACAGGGTGTAGTCGGAAATGATCTCGAACGCGGCCGCCTGGTCGAGGCCGTAGGCCGCGGCCTTGGGCAGCAGGATGCGCGTCTGGGCCTCGGTGACGATGTGGCCGTGGGCGACGAGCCGGACCATGTTGCGGTAGCGAAGCTTCTGGAAATCGGCCAGCAGGACGGCGGCGCGCTCGGTGGAGACGCCGTAGCGGGCGGCCTCGGCCAGGAGGGTTTCGTAGGAGGTCGCGCTGATGTCCTCGTTGTGCTGGAGGGCGTGGAGCATCGTCTGGAAGGCGTCCTCGCCCTGCTCGGCGATGCGGAATTCCCACGCCCCGCCGGCGGGGGCGGCCTCGGCGCGCGAGGCGCTGCGGGCGGCGGCGAGCTTCTCGCCGACCTCCTTGATGACCTGCTGGGCCTGGGCCGGGCTGATCCCGGACTGCTGGGCGAACTGGTTGAGTTCGGCGCGCGCCTGGAGGTCGAGCTGGCCGTCGGCCAGGGCCGCCCGGACCAGGTCGGCGAATTCGTCGATGACGTTGCGGGTTTCGCCCCGCTCGCTGCGCTGCAGCTCCTCGCGGTAGACGTTGCGGCGGTCGGGGTCCTTGAGGATCGTGGCGGCGCGGTGGATGGCCGCCAGGAGCTTGACGACCTCGCGCCCGTACTGGGGCGACGTCTGCCACTGGCGCAGCGCGCGGGAGCGGTCCATGACGGCGCGGTCGATGGCGGCCGCGTTCTCGACGTCGCGGCGGACGCCCAGGACCTTGAAATAATTCAGCGGTCCCTGCTCGCGGATGCCCATGGCCTCCAGCAGGGTCGGACTGATCGTCAGGGTCAGGTTTTCGCTACCCATCGGTTTCCTCTCAGCTGATGATGAGAGCTTCAAGCCGCTGGCGTGAGGTCAGAATCTCTTCCTCGGTCATGCCCGCCGTGCGCGCGATCTGGCTGTGGACGGTCTGGTGGATCGCCGGCAGCCGCGACTGGATGTGAAGCTGGCCGTCCTGGCTGCACTCGAAGCAGACCTCGATCGGCGTCCCCTTGGGCAGGTCCGACGGCAGCCCCTTGACGAGGCACATCCCGAGCTGCGCGCAGGCCTCGGGGTTGTCGCTCTCGCCCTCCATGACCATGATGCGGATCTGCTGCTGGTCGGCTGCCGAGGTGCGGAACGTCTTGATCTCCTTGCGCGGGACGAACGCCCCGCGCGGGATGATCGGGACGACCACCTGGCGGCCGTCGACACCGAGGGCGACGATGCCCAGGGTGTGCGAGTTGATGAGGCGCTCCTCCATCTGGCGGAAGCGCTCGAGCTGTTCCTCGCGCACCTGCGGCTCGGGGACCGGCTGGCCGTTGTCGCGCAGGCGCATCTGGGTCATGACGGCGTGGATGGCCGCGCCGTGGGCGACGCACTCGTCGGGGTTGATGAGGTGGCGCGGCTCGCGGCCCATGATGCGCTGCAGCATGCGGCGGACGGCGACCATGCGCGTCGAGCCGCCGACGAGCAGCACCTCGTCGATGTCCTTGAAGTCGAGGTTGGCCTGCTGGACCGTCAGGCGCAGCGTCGTCTCGGTCTGGCTGAGCAGGTCCTCGGTCATGTCCTCGAACTGCTCGCGGGTCAGCTCGACCGTGTCGGCCATGCCCTGGCAGGTCACGGTCAGGCGGGTCACGGGGAGCTTGGAGAGGCGCAGCTTGGCCTGTTCGGCCTGGCTGTAGAGGGCCTGGAGCGTGTCCGGGTCCTGGCGCGGGTCGACGCCGTGGTTGCGGGTGAAACTGTCGGCGGCGAAATCGATGATGCGCTCGTCCCAGTCCTTGCCGCCCAGCTGGACGTCGCCGTCGGTGGCCAGCATCGTGATCGTGTGGCCGCTGATGCGCATGACCGTGACGTCGAACGTCCCGCCGCCGAGGTCGTAGACGAGGACGGTCTTGTCGATGCCGAGCGTGTCGAAGCCGTAGGCGAGGGCGGCGGCCGTCGGCTCGTTGATGATGCTCATCACGTTCAGGCCGGCGATGCGCCCGGCGTCCTCGGTCGACTTGCGCTGCTGCTCGGTGAAGAACGCCGGCACGGTGATGACGGCGTGGGTGATGGGCCGCCCGCCGAGGTTGTTCTGCGCGTCGGAGACGATCTTGCGCAGGATCATCGCCGACAGTTCCTCGGGGGTCCATTCCTGGCCGCCGACCAGGAAACGCTTGCGGCGCCGGCCGACGTGCGGCTTGATGAACTGAATCGTGTTGTTGCCGCCCAGTTGCGTCTGTTCCTTGGCGACCATGCCGACGATGGCCTGGTTGCCGTCGATATAAATCACCGATGGGGTCGTGCGCTGATTATCGCTGTTGGGTATGATCTGCGGTTGGCCGTTGGCGTCGACCTGGGCCACGACCGAGTAGGTGGTCCCCAGATCGATCCCGACGGCAATGCTGTTGGGATCGGCGTCTTTGTAGTTCATCGACGCGTCCTGTATGGTAGCCAGACCGCCTGTGGGTCCTTCAGCCAATTTCGGGTCCTTCCTGTTTCCAAGGACATGCTCCGCCCACCGGGTACACAAGTGGTCGGTCGACACGTTGATGTCCTTCCGTATCGCATAGCTGACTCTACAACCAACGGCACCAACAGGCCAGCACTTTCAACACCGGCCTTGGTTGTTGATTCAACTATGATTAGAAGGAATTTTACACCCATTTTTTCTCATTTTGAGAAAAAATCGTTCACCTCGATCCTGAGCGAGCAGTCTAGTCTGTAAAGTTTTCAGCGTCCATACTGACTTTGTTGGCGTCAAAAAGCCCCGCCTCCTGATGCGTCGGCGGGGCTTCAGGCCATTGGCGGGGCGTGGGCTATTTGCCCGGAGCCGGGGCGACCGGAGCGGGCGGGGCGACCGGGGTTCCGTTGGCCGGCTTGGCGTCGACGGCGCGGCACTCGGCCAGCTTGCGGTCCATCTGCTCGAGGAGGCGCGTCTTGTAGTCGTAGGGCGGGCCAAGCCGCGCCTCGTGATCGGAGGCCGCGACCATTTCGCGTTCCATGCCGAGGAGCTGGAGCTTGATGTGGTCGAGCACCATGTCCCGGGTGAGCTTTTCGGGGAGCAGTTTAAGTTCAATGGCATAGCGGTGGCGCTGGTCCTCACTGAATTCTTCGATCTGGTCGACGGAGTCATATTCGCGGACCTTTTCGGCCATCTCGTGGATCATCGTCCCCTGCGACGGCGTCGGCAGTTCATCACGCTTGAGGACATACATATAGCCGCGTTCGTTCCCTCGGCGTATCGACCATTGCTCGCGAATTTTTTCGAGCTGTCCCTTTTCGTATTTGATGATGTCCTCATCACTGATGCTGGAGGTGACGGCGGTCTCCTTTTCCTCCTCGGCGCCGCCGCCGGAGGCGGCCATGATTTGGGCCGCGTAGCGCTTGCGCATTTCCGGCGAAAGCTTGCCCTGCCGGACGTGGGCGATCATCCCCAGTTTCTGTTCGAAACGCACCAGCTCGGCCGAATCGAGAATATCCCACCAGATCCAGGTCTCGACAAGATCCAGGAAGGCCGCGAGCCCATCGTCGATCGACGCATAAAAGCTCTTCAGATCATGAATCTTGATCTGGCCGCGCGTATGTTCGGTGCGTTCATCCTGACAATGACTGACCAGCTCGACCTGGATGGAGGTTTGGTCGGTCGGCGACATTAAGTTCTTGCGCGGCTTGTCGTCGTCGCCCAGGAAGACGTCGGAGACCTTGCGGCGGACGGGGCCGTAAATCTTGTCGCCCATCAGGCAGCGCCGGACGTTGGCCATCTCGTGATAGATCAGGTCCTGCTTGATGATCTTGAGCTTGGGATTGATGCGGGCGGCATGATCGAACCGGATCGAGAGGAACTCGTTGAGCCGGTTCATGATCAGCTCGGTGTGGCGCTCGGCCACGCTGGTTTTGACTTCCTGGCTCTTGTCGGGAACTTTCTCCGAAGCCATGACACATCCCCCTTTTGCCCCGGGCTGGGAAAATCACTGGGTTTGATTTCTTAACCAAAGGCTAGCATCGGGCGGCGGCGGTCTCAAGCCAGAAGTGGCCGGTTCGTGCCATTGATCGCATTTTTCGACCCGGCGGCGGCCCGGGGGCGCGCCCGGGCTAAACCCCGGCGCCCGCAAGTCCGAAAAGATCAATATTCATTGACTTTGGCGGGGTGACACGCTGATAGTCATTGCAGACCAAGATTTGCTGTCAGCCCCAGGCCGTCATTCCAGCTCGAGGAGCCGTGAGGTCATGAAAAGAACGAACATTCCAAGCGCATTGCTGGCCGTGTTGCTGCTGGTTTGCGCCCCGATGGCCGGGGCTCAATTCCCGTTCGGGACCGCCTCGGCCAATCCGCCCGCGGGCGGCGGCGGGCCCAGCCCCCAGTACGACGCGCCGATGACCCATTCGCCGGTCACCGTTCCGCCGCAGCAAAAGGAGGAGCCCTCCACGGGGATGAAGGTGTTGCAGGCGGTGTCGTGGTATATCCCGAACCGGATCGCGGACATCTTCGACGTCCCGAAGTTCTACATGACGCTCGGCAGCGGGCTCGGCGGGACGCTGCGCGCCACGAAGATTTTCTACTTCTCGTATTACGATTCCGAGGCCTACGCGATCGGTTGGGGCGGCCGCAAGATGGAGGCGGCCGGCTCGATCTTCTTCCATGAGCGGCTCGACGAGAAATACCTCGGGTTCCTCGCCGCGCAGCAGGGCAAGCTGCAGCGCGACCCGACCGAAGTCGGCCTGTCGCTGAGCCTGTGGGCGATCGGCGCCAACGTCGCGCTGAGCGGCGCCGAGCTGATCGACGCCGTCACCGGCATCGTTGGCATCGACCTGATGGACGACGACCACGGCCCGGTGTTCTTCGACAACACCGACAAGCAACAGCCGGCCGCGCCCGAGGCGGCCAAGTAGATATTCGGCCGCGCCTGATTCGGACAAGCTCCCGGGAAAAGTCTTCCCGGGAGCTTGTTTGTCGAGGCGTCATGCAGGATGCCCGGCGGCTGCTCGCGCCGGGCCCGCTGGGGCCGTGAAATTTGGGGAACGACAAGCGCTGAAACGCGGGGTCAGACCAGGCGCCAAAAGTTTTCCGGCAAATAGGAATCGCCGGCGCCCCCGCCGGCCACTCACGCTTCATGCTTGCCAACCGCTCTAAAACCGGTTCGCGTACGCGTTCAGGATGGTTTTGACGACCGACAGGGCCTGCCGCGGCGTCACCAGCGGCCGGCCGCCCGTCTCGAGCGCGGCGAGGAAGTCGCGATACTGCCGCTGAAACGGGATGAGCCTGGCGTCGAGGTCTTCCGGCGTCGGCGGCTCGAACGCGACCGCCGGCGGCTCGGTCCCGCCCATCTGTTTCCAGTAAACGATCCTGCCCTGCTCGAGGACCGCCGAGCCGGTCTTGCCGTGCAGCTCGATCCGCTCCGGGAACCCGGGGTAGGCGCTCGTGGTCGCCGTGATCGTGGCGATCGCGCCGCTTTCGGACCTGAGCAGGATGGCCCCGACGTCCTCCGTCTCGATGATGCTGCGCGACGTCATGAGCAGCGAGTGCGCCTCGGCCGTCTCGCCGAGGAACCACAGCAGCAGGTCCGTGTAATGGATCCCCTGGCTCATGAACACGCCGCCGCCCTCGCCGCCGAATCGCCCGCGCCAGTCGCTGCCGGCGTAGTAGGCGTCGTCGTGGTAGCACTTGATCGAGGCGTTGGCGAGCAGCAGCTTGCCCAGCATGTCGCCGTCGACGGCCCGCTTGAGCGCCATCGCGCCCTCGGTGAACCGGTTCTGCGAGATCACGGTCAGCAGCACGCCCTGGCGCTCGCAGGCCTCGATCAGTTCCTCCGCCCTGTCGATCCGGATGTCGATCGGCTTTTCGCAGATCACGTGCTTGCCCGCCCGCGCCGCGCTGATGCCGTAGTGGGCATGCAGGAAGCTCGGCAGGCAGATCACGACGCCGTCGATCTCCTTGCGGGCGAGCAGGGCGTCGTAATTGTCGATGGTTTCGATCCGGAGCTTCTGGCCGAGCGCCTCCGCCGCGATCGTGTTCTGGTCATGCAGCGCCACGCAACGCATGCCCGGCGTCCTGGTCAGCGTCTCGGCGTGACGCCCCCCCATCAGCCCGCAACCAATCACCGCAAACCGGATTTCTTCCATCGCTTTCGCCTCTCATGGGAGTCGATGCATTTTGATGCAAAACGCGCTCTCCCGAAAGGCAAAACGATAGGCGCCGCACGCCGGCGCCGTTCAACGCCCGTCCGCGTCCGCGGCGGGGGGCGGCGGGGCGAGGAAATATCGCCTCGCCGAGATCGCCAGGCCGGCCATGGCCAGGTTGAGGAAGGCGATGCGCGGCGCGCCCAGGAAGGCGACGGCATGGAGCGCCGCGATCGCCACGAAGACGAATAACATCCATTTCCAGCCCTTCAGCAGGCCGACGATCAACAGGATCTTGCCCGCCAGCCAGAACGCGGCGATCGGATACCGCGGGATCATCGGCAGGTTGTTCGTGAGCCCCTCATAGGCCAGCATAACGACCACGACGCCGATCTGCCACGGCACGGCCTTCCACTTGTCCTGCATGATGGCGTCATCCTCCCCGTGATCTCGATGCCGCTTATGTTTTGCGCCCGATTGCGCGTGATATAAGGCCTGCCCCGAAGATGATGGCCCCTGTGATTGCGATTGCCTCGTCCCCGTTTCCCGAGGAAAGATTAATCGCGATGATACCGATGAGACCCATTACAGTGATCATGAGGCCGGCCACGACCGCTGTCTTCTCCATGATCAACCTCCAACAATCACTCGGCCGTTTTTAGCTCGACATCGTCGAACCACACCGTCCCCGGCCCGTAGATCTGCAGGCCGACGGTGACTTCCTTCGTCCCCTCGGGCACGTTCACGACCCCTTCGTACTTCGTCCAGTCGTGGTTGGCCGGCGGATCGTTACTTTTTTTCGCCCCGATGTATGCGGCCCACTGGTGGCGCCATTTTCCGTCCGCGTCCACGAACGACACGTCGAGGATGGCTTTGCAGGCGTTCTCCGCGCGGACCCACCCGCTCAGCTTGAGCTGTTTCGCCCCGCCGATCTTCTCGATCGGGATCGACTGCGTCCATTGCGCGATCGGGAAGTATCGATTCTCCGTTTTCTTGAGGCACAAACTCGCCTTGCCGGCGTGCGCGACCTTGCGGTCCCAGATGTATTCGACCCCGGGGACCGCCGCGCCCCGCTTCCACCCCTCCGGATCGGCTTTCCCCGCCTCGAACCCGGCGTTTTGCACCGTCGATGGGTCCTTGCCGGTTTTCGTCTGCGCGTTCGCCCCAGGCTGAAGCGCGGCCATGCAGGCAATCGCCATGAAGGTCAAAACGGTTGCGGCCGAGGCCCACCCGCGCCCAAGATCGGCGCGGATCATCGGCGACTTTAAAATCAAATCGAGCCGCCGCCGCAGGCTTCCCTTGCCGCTCACCATCGACAGCGCCGTGAGCGAGCGCGGCTGCGCCACCATGTTCACGAGCAGGTTGGCGTAATCGGCCGCCGGCTGGCCGCTCGAAACCACCATGCCGTCGCACGCCTCGTCGGCGAGCCGGTGCAGCGCGCCGCGGCACAGCCACGCCAGCGGCTGCCACCAAAAGACGCAGCACGCGATCTCGGCGACGATCGCCGGCAGGTGATCGCGCCGCTTCAGGTGCGACAGCTCGTGGCAGAAGATCCCGATCCAGTCCGGGTCGGCCGGCCGGCGCGCGCCCTGCGCCATCGCCTCCGGCAACAGCAGCGCCGGGTGGATCGCCCAGCACCAGATCCCCGGGCAGCGCACGTCCTTCGTCGAGAACGTCACCGGCGTCCGCGCGATGCCCATCCTGCCGAGCGACGTCTCGAGCAGCGCCTGAAGCTTTTCGTTGACGACCGGACGCGCCCGCGCCAGCAGCTTGAGCCCCGCCACGAGGCCAACGCACACCCGCAACAAGAGCAGCCCCGCAACCGCCGCCCAAACCAGCGCGATCGAAGACGCACGAAACGGTTCGGGAGTCCCGCCTTGAGGCGGAACGGACACTTCGGCCCCATCCGTGACGCCCGAATCCATCGGCGCCGGAGCCGATTCGGCAACCCGATCGCCGGTCGTTGCCGCCGGCAACATCCCCCAGCCGCGCTGCCGCGCGACCGCGTTCGCCACCGGCAGGATCAGGATCGCCGCCATGCACAGGAACACGATGAAATGCGCCTGCGCGACGCGCCCGCGCAGCAGCCGGCTCAACATCAGCCCGCCCCCGAGCAGAACCGTCGACTGCCAAGCCACCGCCCAAAACCACGCGCCGGTGATGAAAGAAGATCCCATTTCGATTCACCTCTCTTGGCGCTCTTGGCGCCTTGGCGTCAGATTATTTTTTCCTCTGCCTGTCGATCATCCGGCGCAGGTCGAGCAGTTCCTCGTCGCTCAGCTGCTCGTCCTCGATGAGCTGCTGCATGAACGACCGGATGTCGCCCTTGAACAGCTGCCGGATCGTCTGCCGGATCGAGCGCGAGCCCAGCTCCTCGCGCGAGCTCGTGGCGCGGTAGATATACGTGCGCCCCTCCTGCCGGTGCGCGAGCCAGCCGCCCCTCTCCAGCTTCTGCATGACCGACAGGATCGTCGTGTAGGCCGGCTCGCGGCCGCGCAGCCGCTCGATGACGTCGTGCACCGAGCACTCGCCGCGGTCCCACACGACCTCCATCACCGCCCGCTGCAGCTCGCCCAGCTTCTCAACCGATTTCCGCCCCATGTTCCGGCTCCAGGTTTAATTTACAAGATCCGTAGTACTACATATCGTAGTAATCATGCAAGAAAAAAATCCCGCGCGCGCCGGCGGCAACCGGACGCGGGCGGGACGAGACGATCAGTCCCGGTAGAAAGTCCAGTCCGGCGACGCCGCGTTCTTGACCGGCGGCATCCCCCACTGCGTGTAGTACGGCGACATCCTGGTGCCGGCCATCGTGAAATCGCCGCCGACGTGAACGTTGCCGCGCGAGTCGCACGCCAGCGCCAGCACCGCCTGGATGTCGTAGCGCGAATTGCCGCTGTCCACCCCCGCGCCGAGCGTCGACCACTGAAGGCTTGTCAGGCTGAGCCTGGCGATCCGGCAGGCGTTGGTCGGGAACGAGCCGGTGTAATAGGACGAAAACCGCCCGCCGACATACAGGTTGTTCGAGCCGTCGATCGCCAGCGCCTCGATATACGGGTAGTCGCCGCTGACGCCCCCGCCGAGCATCGACCACGCCCCCGCGCCGCCGCCGGCCGACGGATTCCACTTGGCCGGGCCGCGCGTGCTGACGCCCCCGATCGTATCGAACTTTCCGCCCGCGTACAGATTGCCCGATTTGTCGAAGATCAACGCGCTGATCCACGGATCGGAGCCGGTCAGGCCGGAACCGACCGCCGACCACGAGGAACCGTTCCACTTGGCGAGGCCGTTGGTGTTGGCGGCGCCGCCGGCGCTGTCGAACCGCCCGCCGGCATACAGGACGCCGCTCGAGCCGCACGCCAGGGCGTAGACGGCGCCCCACCCGCCGCTGCGGGTTGCGCCCGAGCCGAGCGCCGACCAGCTGGTACCGTTCCATTTGGCGACATAGTGCGCCGCCGCGCCCCCGGCGTTGTCGAACGCCCCGCCGACGTAGACGTTGCCCGCCGCGTCGAACGCGATCGCGTCGACGCGCCCGTCGACGCCCGCGCCCAGCGCCGACCACGCCGTGCCGTTCCACTTGGCGATGTTGGCGGCCGCGACCCCGCCCGCGTGCGTGAAATAACCGCCGACATAAAGGTTTCCCGATGCGTCGAACGCCATCGTCTCGACAAACGGCGAGTAGGTGTCGCTGCGGGTGATGCCGCTCCCCAGCGCGCTCCACTGGCCCGTCGACGCGTTGCATTTGGCGATGCGGCCGGCCGCGACGCCGCCCACCGACCAGAACTTGCCGCCCGCGTACAGGTTGCCGCCCGTGTCGAACGCCAGCGCGTGCACGGCGTCGTTCATGCCGGAGCCCAGCGTCGACCATTGGCCACCGGCCCACTTGGCGATCTTCTCGGCCGCCTTGCCGTCGGCGTTGCGGAAGTTCCCCCCGGCGTACAGGTTGCCGGACGCGTCGATCGAAATGGCATTGACCACCGCGTCCATGCCGGCGTTCAGACTGAGCCAGTCGCCGCTGCCGCTGTTCGCGGCCGGGTCCCACTTGGCGATGTACCGCGCGTTCGTCACGGCCCCGACCGAGCTGAAATACCCGCCCATGTAGAGCTTCCCGGATTTGTCGCACGCCAGCGCCGCCACGCTGCTGTAAACGCCGTAGCCGTTCCCCAACGCGGCCCACTGCTGGGTCGAGGGGTTCCACTTGGCGACGTAATAGGCGTCCTTGGACCCGGCCGACGTGAACGAGCCGCCGGCATAAAGCTGCCCCGACGGGTCGAACGCCAGCGCCGTCACGGTGTTGTTGACCTGCTGGCCGAGCGCGCTCCAGGCGCCCGCGCCGTTGTTGGCCGCGGGATTCCATGTGGCCAGGTACGAAGCCGACTTCCCGCCGGCGACGTCGAACCAGCCGCCGACGTAAAGCACGCCCGACGCATCGAACGCGAGCGTGTTGGCGTCGAGGTTCAGTCCGTTGCCGCTCCCCGTGCCGAGCGCCGACCACGAGGACCCGTTCCACTTGGCGATGTAATTCGCCGTCGCCGTGCCGGCGGTCGTGAAGCTGCCCCCGACGTACACGTTGCCCGACGCGTCGCAGGCGATCGCCTTGACAAGGCCGCCGACGCCGTTGCTTGTCCCCGATCCCAGCGCCGACCATTTCTGGGTCGACGGATTCCACTTGGCGATGTGGTTCGCGGCCGCGCCGCCGGCGCTCGTGAAGTAGCCGCCCGCGTAAACGTTGCCCGACTTGTCGATGGCCAGGGCATAGACCTCGGCGTCCACCCCGCTGCCGAGCGCCGTCCACCCGCCCGCGCCCGAGTTGGCCGACGGATCCCACCGGGCGATGTTGGCGGCGGTTTTATCGCCGGCGATCGTGAACCCGCCGCCGGCATACAGCCTGCCCGCGGAATCGTTCACCAGCGCGTTGATGTTGCCATAAACCCCCGGGAGGCCGGGATTTGCAATCTGCCAGTCCGCGCCCCAGGCCGAGGCATGAATCAGGCACATCAGGCATATGATGCTGATCGGGCTGCGACGGTTGATTGTGTACATATAAACAGAACACCCCATTAAGCTTGATCTCTTATCGACGGCCCATCCGGCCATCTGGAGGCGTTCATGAATATTTTTTAATGATGGGACGCAAACCAAGGCGGGAAGCCGCCGCCTTCCAGGCAAGTCAAGGAGCGCTTGGCCGGCGCGGGCGCCGGCCCCACGGTTTTATCTCATTCGCATCAGTCTTCCAGATATTCCCGGTAAGCGCCGAATTCGGCCAGGTCGTCCTCGCCGAGGAACGCGATGTCTTTCATCGGCTTTTCGCCGAGTTCCTTCTCGATCCGCCGCCACATCTTCGTGCGCGCGTAGCGCTGGTGGACGAGCTGGAACGGCGCCGTGCACAGGATCTCGCGCGCCTCGGGCCAGCGCCCCTGGTCGATGCGCAGCGCCGCGAGCCGCTCGCGCAGCCATTCGTCCTCGAGCGCGTCGACTTTCATCAGCCACTCCTCGCGCTCGGCGAGCGTCTCGTCGCCCAGCCCCGCCAGCGCCAGGTCGCGCTCGACCATGACCTGCGGATGCAAAGCGACGGCCGGCTCGCGAATCGCCCGGAACGCCTCGGCCGCGGCCTTGCAGTCGCCCTTATTTCGCCGATACAGACGCCCCGCCAGCGCGCGGGCGCGGTCGTCGGAGGAGCGGATCAGCGCGGCGATCGCTTCGTCGACGCGGTCGCGCCCGGCGAGCCACGCGCCGAGCTGCATCAGCCAGCGCCCGCCCTGCTCGTAATCGGTCGCGTCGACCGCCCATTGGAGCGCGGCCTCGAGCTCCTCCATGCCGCTCGGCGCCCAGCGGTTGTCGTCGATCCCCGGCGCCTCGGGCAGAAGCTCATCGGATTTCTTCGCATATGCGCGCGCGACTTCCTGCCAAATCGTCGTCTCCTCGCGCCGCGCCCACTCGAACCGCGGCACGGCGTCGAGCTTGACGAGCTTGACCGACGGCACCGCGAGCGCGTGGATGTCGAGCGCCTCGTCGGTCGGCACCCAGAACTCCTGGTGCCAGCGCACCTGCCCCGGCTGGAGGTGGTCCTTGATCGACTGGTCGACGAGCGGCCCGCCCTGGATCTCGAGATACTGCTCGCCGCCCGGCGACGACGCCCGCGACCAGGCCTCGTGCCGCCCGACGCCGTACGTCCAGAACTTGATCCCCGGCGTGAGCTTCGGGTCGGCGACGTGGTAGAGTCCGGTCCCGCGCGAGGGGTTAAACACGCCGAAGGCGCAGCAGTCGGGCTCGCGCCAGAAGTAGCCGGCCATGCGGTCGATGTCGGCCTGCGTGCGCGGCCCTTCGGCGGCCCAGTCGATCGTCTTCATCTCGCCGCCGTGATAGAGCACCGGCCCGTTCGGGAACTGGATCCGCGCGTCGGGATCGGCGTAGAGGCACGCGTTCGACCACGACATCCACGGCCACGCCGTCGACGTCCCGTTAAAGAAGACCGTCCGCTGCGTGAGGAACGCGTCGTCCTTGCCGAGCGAGTACTCGACCGTCCAGTGCATGCCGAAGCGCAGCTCGCGCTCGCCGCACCACGCGTAGACGCGGCCGCCCTGCCTGGCGGTGCGGAAGAGGACCGGCACGGCCTGCACCGGCGAGTGCGAGATGGGGAAGCTCACTTCGATCCCGCCCGGGATGTAAAACCCGCGCGGCAGGATCCGCACCGCCCGCACGATCTCGGGGGCGTAGAGCACCTCGCGCCCGGAGCCCTTGTGGCGCATCGAAAAGACTTTGCCGCCCAGGTCCGGGCAGATCTCGACGGCCACGCGGTCGTTTTCGAGCCGGATGAAATTGAGCTCGCGCGCGGCGGGCCGGCGGCTCGTCTCGCAAAAACTTTCGTACGGGTAGACCCCGTCCGGGTCCTGCGCCGTCGGGATCGGCCCCGACGGAACCAGCGTGTGGCAAAGCAGCGTTCTGCGGTATTCGGCGACGGAGAGCATGGCAACCATCCTGTTCAATTCTTCACAAATCACCCGTCCTACTTTGCCCTCAACCACGTCGACTGTCACTCGATTTCATCTCTTTCCGTGTACTCGGCGCCTTCCGTGGTTGAAAGGCATTTTGGTCCCTTGGGTCCTTTGGGTCCCTGAACCTTAAAAATTGCTGCTTCAGCTGAACAATCAATGTAGAATGCATTCAAAATCAAAATTCATCCTCGGCGGGCCGCCATGGTTTCGCGTTTGGGTCTCATCCTCATGCTGATGCTCGTGCCGGCGGTGGCGCGCGCCGCCGCCGTCCAGCCCGAGCGCCATGTGAACCTGATCAACCTGGACAACTGCATCATCAGCCCGGTGATCACGAATTTCATCGGCGAGGCGATCGACACGTCCGAGGCCGACGGCGCCGTCTGCCTCGTGATCGTCCTCGACACCCCCGGCGGGCTGCTCGAGTCGGCCCGCGACATCGTCAAGCGCATCATGAACGCCAACGTGCCGATCGTGGTCTACGTGGCGCCGTCGGGGTCGCGGGCGGCCTCGGCCGGGGTGTTTATCACGATGGCCGCGAACATCGCGGCGATGGCCCCCTCGACGCACATCGGCGCCGCGCACCCGGTGACGATGGGCGAGAACGAGGGCCCCGGCCGCATCCTCCCGCAGGACGGCAAGACCACGCCGACGCTCGGCACGAGCAGCCAGAAGGTCCTCAACGACACGGTCGCGTGGATCGAGGGGATCGCGCGCGCCCGCGGCCGCAACGTCGCCTGGGCGCGCCGCGCCGTGATCGAGAGCGTCTCGATCGGCAACGAGGAGGCGGTCGCCCAAAAGGTCGTCGACCTGACCGCCGCCGGCACAGCCGACCTCCTGGCCAAGATCGACGGCCGCACGGTCCAGCTCCACGACAAGGCCGTCCAGCTCGCCACGGCCGGCGCGCGCCTCGACACGCTCGAAATGGGCTGGGTCCGCCGGGCCCTGTCGGTCGTCGTCCACCCCAACGTCGCCTACATCCTGATGATGCTCGGCATCCTGGGGCTGATCTTCGAGTTCACGCATTCGGGCTTCGGTTTCTCGGGGATCGCCGGCCTGATCTGCCTCGTCCTGGCGTTTTACGCGTTCCAGGTGCTGCCGGTCAGCTACGCCGCCCTCGGGCTGATCGTGATCGGCATCGGGCTGCTGATCGCCGAGATCAAGATCGTCAGCCACGGCCTGCTGGCGGTGGGCGGCATGATCTCGCTCGTCCTCGGGAGCATGCTCCTGTTCGAGTCGCCCGCCCCCGAGCTGCGCGTCTCGCTGACGCTCATCCTCTCGATCGTCATGACCGTCGGCGCGATCGTCCTGTTCCTCGTGTGGCGGGCGGTGCGCGCCCAGGCCATGCCGACAAAGACCGGCGCGACCGGCATGGTCGGCGAGATCGGCCGGGCGATGACGCCGCTCAACCCCGGCGGGCAGGTCTACGTCCACGGCGAAATCTGGAGCGCGACCTCGAGCGCCCCCGTCGAGGAAGGCGCTTCCGTGCGCGTGCTGGAAGTCGAGGGGCTGCGTCTCACTGTCGAACCGGTCAAATAATCAGGCGGAGGTGATACCATGCCGCAGGAATTCTCGATTGTCCCGATTGTGCTCATCGTCATGTGGGCGATGAATTGCATCAAGATCATCCGCGAGTACGAGCGCGGCGTCATTTTCCGGCTCGGGCGGCTGATGCCCAGGCCGATCGGTCCCGGCCTGAAGTTCATCCTGTGGCCGATCGACCGCATGGTGCGCATGAGCCTGCGGACGGTGACTCAGGACGTGCCGCCGCAGGACGTGATCACCAAGGACAACGTCTCGATCAAGGTCAACGCGGTTATTTATTTCCGAGTGGTCGATCCGAACAAGGCCGTCGTCGATGTCGAGAATTATTTGTTTGCCACCTCGCAGATGGCGCAGACCACGCTGCGCAGCATCCTGGGCCAGGTCGAGCTCGACGAGCTCCTCGCCCAGCGCGAGCGGCTCAACCAGCAGCTCCAGGAAACGATCGACCGCCACACCGACCCGTGGGGCGTCAAGGTCACCGCGGTCGAGACCAAGCAGGTCGACCTGCCCGACGAAATGCGCCGCGCCATCGCGCGCCAGGCCGAGGCCGAGCGCATCCGCCGCGCCAAGATCATCGGCGCCGACGCCGAATTCCAGGCCGCCACGAAACTGGTCGAAGCCGCGCGCATGATGGAAACGTCGCCGATATCGCTGCAGCTGCGCTACCTGCAGACCCTCGCCGAGATCGCCACGGAGAAAAACTCGACGATCGTCTTCCCGACCCCGATCGACCTGCTCAAGCCGTTCCTGGGGAAATCGGGGGCGTGAGCCGATTCATTGAGGTGGTTGACAAAAATGATGCATGGATGGCCGGAAAACTTGTTTCTCTCGCGCTAAGTCCGCCGTCGGCGGATTGCCAACAAAAGCCGCCGCCCCGAAGGGCGGCGGCTTCGATTCTCAAGGCGTTTGTCCGGACGCTCACTTGGCCGGCTTGATGTAGACCGCGCGCGCCAGTTCCTTGTTGAACTTGAGCGTGAACTCCTTCTTGCCGTCGAGCCTGGCCAGCGTCTTGCCGCTGCCCAGGTCGACGACCTCGCCCGTGACCGGCGCCGGCAGGCTCACCTTCACGCTCCCCTTGTACGGCTTGTAGTCCTTCGTGATCAGCAGGAACATCTCGCCCTTGTTCTCCATCCCCGAGACGCGCATGGCCGGCTCGCAGGCGACGCCCTCGACCAGCTTGCCGTCGACGACCACGTCCTCGACCGGCACGACCATCCGCAGCGCGCGGGCGTGGGCGTCGAGCAACTCGGCGTCCCACATCCGGTGCGACCAGAAATGCACGCCGCGCGAGCCGTTGGCGTAGCACTCCATCAGCGCCCACGTGAACATCTCGCCCGGGAACGTGCCGGCGTCGCCGGGGGTGATCCACGGCATCACGTCCGATTTCGGGAGCTGCTGGCGGTCCTTGCGGGCCTCGTCGCCGATGTAGGCCACGTTGTACGGGTAGAACGACGAGTAGGTCGAAACCTGCGCGTTGTCCATGTATTTCGGGTAGAGCTGGTCGAACCGGAACACGAGGTGGTAATCGGTCCCCGGCCGGAAGTCGTAGCAGCCCAGGTCGGGCGGCTTGACGCCGAGTTCCTTGGCCTTGTTCTTGACGGCCGTCGCGAGGTCGATCCACATCTCCGCGCCCTTCTTGACCTGCCATTCCCCCCAGCTCTTGGCGCCGCTGGCCTTGAAGTCGGCCTGGCAGCGCGTGCATTTCTTCGACTCGGTCGGGCCGTTGGAGTCCCACAGCTCGATGTCCGGGCTGAAGACGTCGGGCCGGGCCTTGGCGTATTCGTTCGCGATCCGCTCGAGCTCCTTCTTGTAGAGCTCGCCGCGATACGACAGGCAGAACCGCCGGCCGGTCGTGCCGTCGGCGAACTGGCAGTGCGCCTCGCCGGCCTGGGCGCCCGCCCAGCGCGAAATGGTCTCGTACGAGTTGTCGACGTTGATCACCTTGAAGCCGGCGTCGCGGAACTTGGCGATCGTCTCCGCCTGCGCCGGGTCGTCGAACTTCGTCGAGTACGAGAAGAGCGACAGCGTGTTGAACCCGAGCGCCTTGTAATCCTCCAGCGCGCCGGGCCATTCCAGCGTGCCGAGGATGGACATGTAGCACAGGCCGGCCATGATGCGCTTGGGCTGCGGCGCCGAGCCCATCTTGATCGCGCGGATCGGCTGCTCCATCACCGGCGACTTGCGGTCGCCCCAGCTCAGCTGGTAACGGATCGCCGATTCCTTCCCCTGCGGCGCGTCATCACGCAAGAAGACGCGCCCCCAGTCCTTGGCCATCCGCGGCGGCGGCGTGCACTGGAACGTATAGCGGGTGTAGCCGCCCTCGACGGGGGTTCCGGCGACGCCCGTCAGCTTGTTGCCGCCGAGCCGCCCGCCGGCGAAGCTCACGCCCTTGGGCAGGTCGACCGTCGCCGTGAACTTCTCCTTGAAGCCGTCCGGGAAGATGATCCCGATCGGCGTCGGCGCGTTCATGTTGCTCGGCAGCATGACGAGCGGCTTGTGGAAATACATGCGCGGGCCGCTCATGGTGAAGTCGCTCGCCGGGAACGAGGCGGCCGCCTTGTATTTGGCGCCCGGCTCGCCCGCCAGGGCATGCACCTCGTCCATGCCGAAGTAGGCCGTGCCATAAACCTCGAACCCGATGTGGCGGGCGCGGACATTGACGTCCTTGAACCGCAGGTTGAAGAAGAAGGCCTTCCCGCTTTCGTCCGGAACGCCGTATTTGGCCTGGTCGCCGGGGTTGAAACGCGAGTACGTGGCGACGGTGTAATAGTTCAGGCCATCGTCGCTGGCGACCAGCCTGACCCACCCCGGCAAGCACGTCCCCTGGTCCTTCGAGCCGCCCGAGAAGCGGATCGAGGCTTCGCCGATGTCGGCCGGCGACTCCAGATCGACGGCGACTTGAATCATCCCCGGATACGAATAATTCGCCACCCGGGGGTCGCGCCGGAACGTTTCCGTGCGCGTCGACAGCTCGTTGTCGGTCAGGACGTGGCCGTTGCTGGCGCCGCGGCCGTAGCCGGACTGCGACAGCTGGACTTTCTTGCCGAGCGCCAGGTTCGCCGGTTCGGCGGCCATGACCCGGCCCGTAAACAGAACGATGCAAAGCAGAACAACGAAGCGGGATGTGGTCAGCATGATAGATACCCTTTGCGCACAAGTTAGAACTGCAATATACCGAACGCCGATTTATGTGAAGTCTTATTTTTCAAATTTCACAACCCGGCCCGCCGCGTCCTTCCCGTCCAATGCGCCGGGCTCCGCCCGCATAAGCCCGATAAATCGCGCCGTTCCGGTGATTCCCGCCCCCACTTCGTAAGCTTTTTACAAACACGCGGTTTTCATGTAAGAGTGGATCGACTTCGTGAAAAATCCCGGCAAACCACGGCGAACGGAAACTCACCCATGCATCGACTTCGGCTCGTCTTCATCGCGATCCTTTGCGCGGCCCTCGCCCAGTCCGCCCGCGCCATGACCGAGCGCGAGCTCATGGACGATTACCTCGCCACCGTCGAGGAGGCCGTCGACGTCTTCGAGCCGCTCTGGGTCGAGGGCGACGTCCCCGGCGCCGGCCACTTCGATTTCCAGGCCTACAACAACTGGTCCAACCAGGGCTATGTCGCTCTCATCACCACCCCCGGCAACGGCCAGGCGATCTTCTGCTACGCGCTGCTGCTCACCGAAACCAACAAGCAAACATTCGGCAAAAACAACGTCCCGCGCCAAGTCATCCGCGACCACGCCTTGAAGGCCATCCGCTGGATCGTCATGACGAGCGGCTACGTCCCCGGCCACGCGCGGTTCCCGATCCCGGGCCTCGGCAAGGGCTCCACGAAGGACGGCGGCTTCGCCCGCCGGCTCAACCAGTCCTACGACTCGCACGGCTGGTTCACGCTCGGCGCGGCGATGCTGTGGGACGACATCGACAAAGACACCAAAAACAAAATGGAATACCTGTTCAAGGGGAGCGCCCAGCCCAGGCGCGAGCCCGGCTACTGGAGCACGTTCAGCGGCGGCCACCCCGACCGCGTGAAGCAGAACATGTCCGCCACCCTCGGCGCCGCATGGCTCCTGCGCGACCCCAAAGAGCGCGCCAAATACCGCGAGTTCATCGCCGGCAACGCCGTCTCGGCCGTCGGCACCGAGCACGACTACGCCACGAGCACGACCGCCGAGGGACGGCAGGTGGGGCACTGGGCGACCGACTGGAACCTCTACCCCGATTACTCGAGCGACCACCACTGGTGGGCGCAGATCTGGTACGGCTGCGACGAGGTCTTCGAGGGTTTCAGCTTCATGCAGGCGATGGCCCGCACGATGGGCACGCCGATCCCCGAGACCGCCACCTGGCCCGGCAACGGCTATGGCGGCGTCGCCGAGTGGGCCAAGGCGCTCGCCACCCCCGAGGCCGAGCCCGCCTCCCCCCACGGCATGGAATACGACTCGTATTACGGCGCGGGCCTTCTCGCCTACGCCTACGGCGCGACGATCATGAAGGACCCCGTCGCCGCCGCGCTCGAGGAGGAAGCCGCCGCCTTGCTGCGCAAGCATTCTCAGGCCGTGCGCCAGTACGATCACCACCGCGACTCGTGGGCCAAGCCCGGCTGCGCCTACCTGCTCCACAAATACGAAGGCCCGCGCGCCGAGCCCTTGCCACTGCCCGACGCAATGGCCGCCCTGCGCGGCACGTACCACTTCAAATGGCAGAACAACCTCGTCCAGCGCGCCGACGACAAGTTCGTCTCGTTCGCGTGGGGATCGATGCTCGTCGCCCCCGGCCGCCTCGAATACCGCTTCCCGCGCGGCTGGGTCATGCCCGCGCGCAATTGGCAGCCCGGCATGGAGCCGCTCGTCTACATGCACCCGCAGACGCTCATGGGCAAGATGACGGTCACCATCGACGACCGGCCGGTCAGCGCCACCGAGGCGACGACCACCTACAACCAGTGGCGTGACGACGTCGCGTTCAACACCACCGGCGAGTCGGTCGACGACCTGCTCGCCCGCCGCGGCGCGTTCCACTCGTTCGAGCGCGGCCCGGCCGTGTGGCTCCTTTCCGTCGAAGCGCTCCGGCCGATGCGGCTCGACTGGGACGGCGTGCCGATCCACTTCTACGCGCGCGACGGCGTCACGCAGTCGCGCCCCTACACCGACGCGCAGGGGAGCGCCCCGCTCGAGCGGGCGGCGCAGCGCCGTTCGCCGTGGTGGTCGGTCGGCGACCGGCTCGGCGTCGCCACGCTCGGCCTCGGCGACTCGATCGACATCCGGCGCGAGCCCGGCTTCAACTGGGCGCGCAGCGACGACTACAACGACAAGGTCGACGTCGTGGCAATCGGCGGGTTTGAGTCGCGCGCATTGAAAGCCGGCCAAACCCTCGACGCGGCGGTCGCGATCTACCCCGGCGCCACCGCCGCCCAGATCGCCGCCGCGCAGGCCCAACTGAAGAGTCTTGATCTGCCCGAGGGCTGGCGCGGCGTCATTGCTCCCGATGCGATCCGCCCCGGCATCCGCCACTTGGCCCTCACCCGCCTACACGGCGCGTCCGACATCGCGTCCATCAATCTTTCATACAACGAAGGCGCCCCAGTGCTTAGCGTCCCAACTTACATCAACGCCAAGACCGCCCACGCGAGCGTCATGCTCGACGCGATGCACTCGCTCACAAACTCGTTCGATCTCTACATCTCGTCCAACCGCCCCGTCATCGCCCGCCGGATCGGCCTTGGCCGATACCGCATCGAGCCGATCGAAAAATCCGCCAAGCTGCGGCTTTACTCACCGGATTCGCTCAATGCCAAATGGGTAGGTCGGGTCTCCGACCCGACTCTGAAAAACAACACGCTCGCCGTCCGCATCGACTCCCCCGTCACGCTCGAGCTCACGGGCGAACATGATAAAGACGCGATCCCGCCCGCCGTCGAGCTTGCCGCCTTCAACAACCGCGAGGACGGCCGCATGACCATCTGCGTCGAGGCCGCCGACCGCAGCGGGATCGCCTCGGTCGAGTTCCTCTGCGACGGCCAATCGATCGCGACGCTCAAATCCGAGCCCTGGGAGTTCGCCCACAAGCCCGGCGACGGCCTGCACACCTACGAAGCCATCGCCACCGACACCACCGGCAACCAACGCAATTCCACCAAGCGCACCATCGAAGTCAAAACCGCCGCTATCGGAATGAATCAATAGGCCGGGTTCGCCGACCCCGGCATCCTCGCTAATCACTCACATGAATCTTCGCAATGAAAGGCCTTTTCCGATGAACCTGTTCTCGATCCGCTACTTCATAGTCACCTTCATTCTCATTGCCGCGATGCTTCAATCCGCCCGCGCCATGACCGAGCGCGAGCTCATGGATTCTTACCTGGCCACGGTCGAGGAGGCCGTCGACGTCTTCGAGCCGCTGTGGGTCGAGGGCGACGTCCCCGGCGCGGGTCACTTCGATTTCCAGGGCTATCAGAACTGGAGCCGCCCCGGCTACGTCGCGCTCATCACCACCCCCGGCAACGGCGAACTGATCTTCTGCTACGCGCTGCTGCTCACCGAAACCGACAAGCAAACGTTCGGGAAATCTAAAGTCCCGCGCGCGGTGATCCGCGACCACGCGCTCAAAGCCATCCGCTGGATCGTCATGACGAGCGGCCACGTCCCCGGCCACGTCAACTTCCCGATCCCCGGCCTCGCCAAGACCTACCTCAAGGACGGCGGTTACGCGCGCAAGATCAACCAGCCGCACGACTCGCTCGGCTGGTTCACCGTCGGCTCGGCGATCCTCTGGGACCAGATCGACGCCGACACCAAAGCCAAAATGGAATACATGTTCAAGGGCAACGCGCAGCAGGAGCGCGCGATGAGCGGCTGGCGCCTGTGGGAAGCCGGCTTCCAGGACCGCGCCAAAAAGAACATGTCCATCACCACCGGCGCGGCGTTCCTCCTGAGCGACGCCCGCGAGCGCGCCAAGTACCGCGACATCATCACCGGCAACCTCGTCTCGCTCGTCGGCACCGAGCACGACTTCGCCACCAGCGACACCGTCGCCGGCAAACCAATGTACAAATGGGCGATCGACTGGAACCTCTACCCCGACTACTCGAGCGACCATCACCGCTGGGCGCAGGTCTGGTACGGCAGCGACGCGCTCTTCGAGGGCCGCTATTTCGTTCAGCTCCTCTCGCGCATCACGAACACCCCCGTCCCCGAGACCGCGACGTGGCCCGGCAACGGCTTCCGCGGCGTGCTGGCGTGGGACAAGTCGATCGTCACCCCCGAGGGCGAGCCCGCCTCCGCCCACGGCATGGAGTATGACTCCTACTACGGCTCGGGGCTGCTGGCGTTCGCCTACGGCGCAACCATCGAGAAGGACCCGGTCGCGGCGGCGCTCGAGGAGCAGGCCGCGCTGCTGCACAGCCGCCAGGCCAGCGCCGTGCGGCAATACGACTATCACCGCAATTCGTGGGCGAAGGCCTCGGCCGCCTACCTCATGCACAAGTTCGAGGGCCCGCGCGCCGAGCCGCTCCCCCTGCCCGACGCCATGGCCGCCCTGCGCGGCACGTACCATTACAAATGGCACAACAACATCGTCCAGCGCACCGGCGACAAATTCGTCTCGTTCGCGTGGGGCTCGATGCTCACGCGCCCGGACGAGTTCCAGCACCGCTACCCGCGCGGCTGGGTCATCCCCGCCCGCGGCTGGCAGCCCGGCATGGAACCGCTCGTCTACATGCACCCCGAGACGCTCTTTGGGAACACGCGGATCCGGGTCGACGACCAAATCACCTCGCCGGGCGAGGCGACCACCACCTACAACGCCTGGCGCGACGACGCGGCGTTCAACGCCACCGGCGAGTCGGTCGACGACCTGCTCGCCCGGCGCGGCGCGTTCCACTCGTTCGAGCGCGGCCCGGCCGTCTGGCTCCTTTCCGTCGAGGCGCTCCGGCCGATGACGCTCGACTGGAGCGGCGTCCCGTTCCACTTCTACGCCCGCGACGGCGTCACCACTTCCCGGCTCTATGCCGACGCGAGCGGTTCCGTCCCGCTTGAACAACCCATCCAACGCACGTCGCCGTGGTGGTCGGTCGACGACCAGCTCGGCATCGCGACGCTCGGCCTCGGCGATCAAATCGACATCCACCGCGAGCCCGGCTTCAACTGGGCGCGCAAGCCCGACTACCGCGACAAGGTCGACGTCGTCGCGATCGGCGCGGTCAAGGGCCGCCCACTCAATCCCGGCCAGACGCTCGACTCGGTCACGGTCATTTATCCCGGCGCCACGGCGGCCCAGATCGCCGCCGCGCAGGCTTCTCTGACACAACTCGACATGCCCGACGGTTGGCGCGGCGCCGACGCCCCCGACGCCATCCAGCCCGGCCTGCGGCACCTGGCAGTGACGCGCCTGCACGGAGCGTCCGCGATCGCCTCATTGAACCTTTCATATCCCGAGGGCGCGCCGGTCCTGCGCGTCCCAACGCTCATCAACGGCAAGACCGCCCATGCGAGCGTCGCGCTCGACGCCATGCACTCGCTCACCGACTCTTTCGACCTCTACATCTCATCCAGTCGCCCCGTGATTGCCCGCCGCGTCGCGTTCGGCCGATATAGTATCGAGCCGATCGAAAAATCCGCCAAGCTGCGGATTTTCTTCACGGATTCGCTCAATGGCGTCAATGCCAAGTGGGTAGGTCGGGTCTCCGACCCGACTCTGAAAAGCAACACCCTCGCCGTCCGCATCGACTCCCCCGTCACGCTCGAGCTCGCCGGCGACCGCTACGCGGACGCGATCCCGCCCGCCGTCGAGCTCGCCGCCTTCAACAACCGCGAGGACGGCCGCATGCAAATCACGGTCGAGGCCGCCGACCGCAGCGAGATCGCCTCGGTCGAGCTCCTCTGCGACGGCAAATCAATTACCACGCTCAGGTCCGAGCCCTGGGAGTTCGCCCACAAGCCCGGCGACGGCCTGCACACCTACGAAGCCATCGCCACCGACAAGAAAAACAACCGCCGCGCCTCGTTCAAGCGCACGGTCGAAGCCAAAACCGTCCAACCGGGCATGAATCTCGGCCGGTAACCGCGGTCACTCAACGCGCGTCCGTGTCCGTAACGCTCCCAGAATCAACGGACCGGGCCCCAAAATGAATTTACAGGGAACATGATTTGGTTCATGATGTCATAAGAAGTGGAGTCGCCTGCTCGGCAGGTAATGATCGATGGAGGAAGTAGACACATGGGACGTAAATACGTTGCTGTATTGGCCCTGATGGCAATCGCCCTGCTGGGGTGCCAGACTGCAGGACAGGGAACCGCAACGGGAGCCCTGACGGGCGGCGCGCTCGGCGCCGGCGCGGGGGCACTGATGGGTAAACATTCCGGCACCGGGGCGATCGTCGGCGGCGCGGCCGGCGCCCTCGCCGGCGGCATTATCGGCAACCAGATGGGGGCCAACAACGCCCGCAACCGGCAGCAGGACGCCGCGATCAACCAGGCGCTCGAAGACGCCAACACGCAGATCGTGAACGTCCCGACCAGCACCGGCGGGACCGTTCCGGTCCGCCTGACCCGCCGCGGAACGGTCTGGGTCGGCCCGCGTGGCGAGGAATACTCGAGCCTCCCGACCTCGGAGCAACTCCGCCGCGCCTACGGCTTCTAATTCCGCGCACCAGCCTTACAAAATCCCGGGCTCGGCATAAACCCCGCCCGGGGTTTTTTTATCGGGTTTCTCAAAAACCCCTGGCGGCCATGCTTCCGCCCGAATGATGTGCAAATTGATCCCGCTTGAATTATGATGCCCCCCAACGTGCCCACACCGCTCCGTTGGGAGGATCCCGATGCGATTCGAGAAGCTCGCCGCGCTCCTGCTCTTTGCCGCCGCGTCCATGTCGTCCGTCGCCGCCGATTTTTCCGCGTGGAAACAGCGCATGCCGATCGCCCTCGGCCGGGTCGACCGCCGGACGATCGGTCTCCTGCCTGTTGACGCGACGGTCTCGCTCAAGGCCGCCGACATGGCCGACCCCCAAAACCCCGGCCGCGAGCTGCGCCTCGTTTACCGGAAAAACGCGGAGACCCGCGAAATCCCGTTCCAGCTCTCGCGCGCGTCGGTCTGGGACGGCGACTCCTCGCCGAGCGTCCCGACGTTCAACGCGCGCCTCACGTTCTTCCCCGCCGACGGCGACCAGGCCGGCACGTACGAGCTCCTCTACGGCAACGCCGACGCGCGGCCGACCTCGTACACGACCGACCTCGAGGTCGGCGGCGAAGGCCCGCACTGGACGATTGAAAACTCGCTCATGACGGCCCGGCTCCGGGCCGGCGACACCGTCAAACGCAAGCGGATCGACGACCGCCACGCCGACTCGGGCCAGCTCGGCTCGGTGACGCTCAAATCGCGCCCCGCCACGCCGATCACCAACCAGCAGAACCTCCTCCACTGGAACCCGGGCGTCTACATCCCGCGGCGCGGATGGGTGCAGGCCTACGCGTGGGACCCGCCCCCCGTCTGCGAAATCGAGCGGGGGCCGATCTTCGTCGAGGTGCGCCGCGGCGGCCCGCTGCCGACCGTCCCCGAGGTCGAGCTGTCGATCACCTACCGGTTCTTCAGGGAGCGCAGCTTTGTCGAGGTCTCGACGCGCATGGACATCGTCGAGGACCTCGGCGTCGTCGCCCTGCGCAACAACGAGTGCATCTTCAATGAGAACCTGTTCACGCGCATGGCGTGGGAACAGTTCGGCGAGGTCCACGACGAGCCGATCGCCGGCTACAAGCCGGCCAACAAGCACGGCGACCTCGTGCGGCTCAAGCCCGACACGCCGTGGTTCGCGCTCTACCAGCCCGACAGCAGGATTGGCGTGGCGACCGTGTTCGCCTCCGAATGCAACCTCGCCCCGCGCGGCGGCGCGCCCGCCCAGTTCGAGCACGCCTTCTCTTTTACCCGCGAGCCGCGCGACCGCCAGGTCTTCTGGTCGCGCCCGCAGATCCTGTTCGCCAAGGAATGGGACCGCAAGCAGCTCATCACGGTCCCCAAAGGCTCAGTCTACGCCGAGCAGAATTATTATTTCTTCTACGACACCGAAAAGGCCGGGCCGGTCGACGCCGTGCGCCGGCTGTCGCGCGCCGTCCAGAACCCGCCCGACGTCAAGATCGGCCCCTACCCGTTCGCGCCGCCGAAATAAGCCGGCGCGGCGGTCGACGGATTTTTTGACAATTCGCCATGTGTTCATGACAATGGTTTTGAGAGATAAACCAATTCGAGGAGTATTCGAACCATGAAACGCAACGCATCGGCAGTCTGGCGCGGCGGCCTCAAGGACGGCAAGGGAACCATTTCCTCCCAGAGCGGGGTCCTCAAGGAGACGCAATACTCGTTCGGCACGCGCTTCGAAAACGGCATCGGCACCAATCCCGAGGAACTCGTCGCGGCCGCGCACGCCGGCTGCTTCTCGATGGCGTTCTCGATGGTGCTCGGCATCGCCGGCCTGACCCCCGAGTCGATCGAGACCACGGCCACGGTCGCCCTGGAAAAAGACGGCGACGGGTTCAGCGTGACCGAATCGCACCTGGACGTGAAGGCCAGGATCCCTGGCGCGGACCCGGCCAAGGCGCTCGAGATCGCCAACCAGGCCAAGGCCGGCTGCCCCATCTCGCGCCTCCTCAACGCAAAAATCACCATGGATTTCACGCTGGAGTAATCAGGAGCCAGGGCCCATGGGACCCATCAGCCCCATGGGTCCCATCATCCCCATCATTCCAGTTTCTCCCATGCTCTTCGCCACCAAACGCCTCCCCGCCGCCCCCGACGCCGTCGCCCCCGACGGCTTGGATGTCCGCCTCCTGCTCGGCCTGCGCGGCGGTGGCATGGCGCATTTCGAGCTGCCCCCCGGCCGGACCTCCATCGCCGTCATGCACAAGACTGTCGAGGAAATCTGGTATTTCCTCGCGGGCCGCGGCCAGATGTGGCGCCGGGCCGGGGATCGCGAGGAAGTCGTCGCCGTCGAGCCCGGCGTCTGCGTCACGATCCCGCTCGGCACGCGCTTCCAGTTGCGCTCGCTGGGCGAGGGGCCGCTGTCGGCCGTGGCCGTCACGATCCCCCCCTGGCCGGGCCGGGACGAGGCCGTCGCCGTCGACGGAAAATGGCCCACGGCCCCGCCCGATTAAGGGTGATTTCCCCATCGCATCCCTTTAAAATACATTCATCAGGTCTGGAGGACGTCTTTCGCATTCTTTAAAAATCGGACGCAAACACAACCGCCGCTGGCGGTGACACATCAACATTCTGGAGGAGGGATTCGCAATGCCGGCCACGATGATTACCGAGCTGGATTACAAACGCCTGATCTGGATGATGCACACCAACGTTCAAAGTCACCCTGCGGAACAACCCCACATTCTCGATCTTTACAACGGGATCCTCGACGCGGCCGTCGTCAGGTCCGAGGAAATCCCCCGCGACATCGTCACCATGCGCTCGGTCGTCTTGCTGGCCAACCCCGAGACCGGCCAGCAGCGGCGGATCGTGCTGGCCTACCCCAACGAGGCCGACCCCGCCGCCGACAAAATCTCGATCCTGTCGCCGCTGGGCACCGCGATCATCGGCAACCGCGTCGGCCTGGTCGTCGACTACAACGACACCGACGGCCCCCGGCGTTTCCGCATCGAAAGCCTGGAATATCAGCCCGAGGCGGCGGGGAACTACGACCTGTAGCCCGCCCCGTCGGCCCGCGCGCTGATCTCAGGAGAACCGCCCATGGGCATTACATTGAATGAATTGGACGTGCGCCGGTTCCGCGAGATGCTGGTCAAGGACCGGATGTCGCGGCGCAAGCGCGAATACGCTTCGCGCCTCGCGAGCGAAATCGAGCAGGCCGAGATTCTGCCCCCGGATCAAATCCCGGCCGACGTCGTCACCATGCGCAGCCTGGTGCGCGTCCGGGACACCACGACCGGCACGACGCAAACGTTCCACCTCGTTTACCCGGACGAAGCCGATCCGGACCTGCTCAAGATTTCGATCCTGGACCCGCTCGGCCTGGCCGTCATCGGCGAAAAGGTCGGCGCCACGGTCTCATGGGAATCGCCGCAGGGCAGGAAAAGCATCGTCATCGAAAAAATGCATTACCAGCCCGAATCGCTGAAGCAATACTATTTTTAGGGCGCCTGACGAAAATTATTCGTTCGTGTTCGTGCTCGTGCCCAGAACCAGATGGGAAAAATTCGTTTCTCACAGAGACGCCGAGGGACGGAGATCACGGAGATAATCGATGGTAAAATTCTTTGCGTTCTCTGTCTCTCTGTGTCTCTGTGAGAAAGAATTTGCATGCATGTTCCATTCGATTCCACCACTTGCAAAATAATCGTGAGCGAATCGATGTGATGGTCGCGCGGAACCCGCTCCCTATTCTTTCGCAAACCGGACGTGGAAATGGTCCTTGTGGTCGCCGGCGCCGGCGCCGGCGTAGGTCAGCACGGACGACGCCCATTGCCTGAGCTCCCTCGGGGCGTTCATTTCCTTGCCGGCCCGCAGCAGCCACTCGCGGATATACGGCTCGACGAAGATCGCCTCCACGCGCAGCGCTTTCTGCTCGTGCAGCCCCTCCAGGAACAGCCAGTTCGCGCCCGGGTCGAACGTGATGTCCTCGGCGTGGCCGGAGCGGTCGTACTTCTGCCGGTAGCCGGATGCGAAGATCGCCGGCGACGCGGGATAAGGCTCCCCGATCCCCGTCCGCCCGATGTACTGCACGTCCACGTCGACCCCGTCGCGGTGACTCCGGTGCTTGAGGAACCTGCCCCCGTTGGCGTCGCTGGCGTCCATGTAGGCCACCTTGGCCCCCGGCATCCGCCCGCGCAGATGCCCGGCCGCCGCGACGAGCGCCTCCACGCATTCCGTTCTGCCGTAACTGCGCCCGTGATACCACGACACGATGTTCTGGCACATCAATCCGCCCCGGCTCACCGGAAAACACGTCCACCCCCGCCGCGTCGGCGCATACGCCCGCGACGCCCACGCCCCCGCGAGGCCGATGACCGTCACCAAAACCACGATCAACCCGATGAGGGCGGAAATCCTGACGGCCCGGCGAGCCTTGGGCGACATTGCCGGCAGCGCCCGGGGGGGCGGAACGATATCCGGCTCCGCGCCACCACGGACCTCGTTCAGTTCTGTCTCGGCGGTCATCATGCTCGGCGTCAAACGGCAAAACAGGCTCGCACCCCGTGACCGGGCACGGGATCCCAAACGTCAACCCATTCTTTTACCAATTTTCGCCCGGATTTTCCTTCAGAAATCTGAACGCGCCGGCGCGGCGTACAAAAATCCTGGCCGGCGCGGCGGCCGGCCAGGATCGCATCGACCATTCGAAGGTTACTGCTGGATTTCGGACGTGATCTCGAGTTTGGGTTTGTTGCTGGCGTTGTTGAGGCTGTAGAAGGCGATGTAGTTGTCGCCCTCCGTCCTCGCCTTGATGAAGAACCCCGCGTTGCCGCCGTTGGTCCGGTAGTAATTGACCAGCGCCGTCACGTCGAACGTGTAGTACTGATTCGTCGCCACCGTTCCCGCCGGGAACGTGTAGCTGGCGAACGGGGTGCTCCCCTGGGCCGTCCCATTGGCGTCATACCAGTCGCCGCCGGCGTTGGTCCACGCCGTGCCGCTGGCCTTGTTCGTCCAGCACACGTATGCCGGATCCCAGCCCGCCGCCGGCCGGTAGATGTCGACGACCGTATTGTTGGTCCGGGTCGAGGACGGGTAGTACCAATACAGCGACAGCGTCGCCTTCGTGACCGTCTCGACATCGTCGTACGGCGACAGGTCGAACCAGATCAGGTCGCGGTACGACACGCCCGACAGCGTCCCGACGTCGCTGAACGTGCTCGTGCCGAGCACCGTCGTCGGCGTCGACGACTTCAGCCGGTTGTCGTACGCGTCCGTCCCCTCGGTCTGCGTCGCCAGCCGCGTGATCGACAGCTTGGGACGGTTGCTCGCGTTGGCCGCTCCATAGAAGGCGATGTAGTTGCTGGTCGCCTCGGTGTGCGCCTTGATGAACATCCCCGGGTTCGTCCCCGCCGTGATGATGTCCTTGACCAGCTCCGTCACCGTCCAGTCGTAATACTGGTTCGTCGCGACGGTCGCCGCCGGGAACGTCACGCTCGCATACGGCGTCGTCCCCTGCGAGGTGCCGTTGTAGTCGGTCCAGTCGCCGCCGGCATAGCTCCATGCCGTGCCGTTGGCCTTGTTGTTCCAGCTCACATAGCCGTGATCCCAGCCGCTCTCGGGCATCATGATGTCGACGACCGTGTCGGCGGCGCGGGTCGACGACGGGTAATACCAATACATCGACAGCTTCGCGTCGGTGATCGTGTCGGGCTCGTCGTCCATGTAGGCGGTCATGTCGAACCACGTGATGTCGCGGTAGCGCGTGGAACTGGAGGTGTTGTAGCCGACGTCGAGGAACGTGTTGGTCCCGTAGACGCCGGTCGGATCGGCCTCGCGCAGCCGGTTGTCCATGTTGGCCGGCAGCGAGCCGCCGCTCGACGTCATCGAGGCCTCGTCGGTGTTGCCGTAGGCGCCGATGTTGATCCGGTCGCCGTTGTCCTCGGGCTCGTTGGAGTAGGCCGAGGCCGGATCGCCCGCGTCGATGCACGGCGAGTCCTCGGTGTCCTGCACCCACGCCGAGCCGTTCCAGCGGCCGCCGGTGGACTTCAAATGATAGTCGGTGGTCGAGGCGAATTTGGGGTCGGACGAAATGTTGCCGGTCCCGCTGAACGCCGAGAACCCGTTGGCGTAGAAGTCCGTGTAGGTCACCGTCAGGGCGCTCGTGCCGTTATACGGCGTGGCGCCGTTGCCCATCGGGTAATATGAACTGGCGGTCGAGTCGTAGGCGTTCGGGATGCTGTAGATGATGCAGTTCTTGAAGGAGTTGCCCGAGTTGCTGTTGACGTAGCGGGCGAAGTTGATGACCTTGTCGAACACGCAATTCTCGAACGAATTGCTGCTGGTGCCGTTGAACACGACGCCGATGCTGTTCGACTGGTCGATCCCCTTCAGGACGCAGTTGATCCACTTGTTGCCGGATTTGGTGGTCGCGTTGCCCTCATCGTAGTTGGTCAGGCTG
This sequence comes from Candidatus Sumerlaeia bacterium, assembly GCA_039683515.1. GTDB lineage: Bacteria > Sumerlaeota > Sumerlaeia > MVZB01 > MVZB01 > JAJFUE01. The sequence continues at coordinate 65,390 of JBDKRG010000008.1, forward strand.
GCCACGGCGTGCCGGCCGGTTCCCACGCATTCCTGGAACGTGTTGTTGTAGGCGCCGTTGCGCGCCTGGAACGCCGCGTTCCACCCGGTCGTGTTCTTGTTGGTGTTGTCGGCCGTGCACCGCAGGAACGTGTTGCCGTACGCCAGGTGCGCGACGGAGAAGCACTCCTCGAAGTTGTAGGCCTGGCAGTCCTGGATGGTGTTGTTGGTGCTGTGGGGGGTGTAGCTCAGGTCCTTGATGATGAAGCCATGGTTGCCCTTGTTGGAGCCGACCGTGTCGTTGGCCACGCTGTTCTGAATCACGTTGTCGTGGCACGTCCGCATCACGCAGTAGTAGTCGGTGGCCCACTGGTCGCTGCCCGAATACGTGCCGCGCGTGTTCAGGTTGTCGATCAGGCAGTAATTGGACTGATTCAGGAACACGTTGTTGCCGCCGCAGTCGGTCACCGTGCAATCCTGGATCGTCACGTGATTGGACCAGGTCACGAAGATGCCGTCGCCGTAGGCTCCCGTGGAGCCGCACTTGTCGATGACGATGTTGTCCAGGATCACGTAGTCGGCCGAATTGACGTAGACGCACTCGTAATACCACGTGAAGTTGAGGTTCCGGAGTGTGACGTAATTGCCGCTGATCTTGAAGCCGATTTCCGAGGACGCGGGGGCCGTGCGCGGGCTGGGCAGCGTCCCCAGCAGCACCGTCCCGCCGTAGCCCTGGAACGTGATCCGACTGCTGCTCGAGCCATTGTTCGACTGAACGACGTGCTCGTTGCCGTAGTTGCCGGCCTTGATGTAGACGGTGTCGCCGGCCACCGCCCGGGTCGCGGCGTAGGTGATCGTGCGCCACGCCGTCCCTTCGGATGTGCCGGACCACCCGTTGTTGCCGCTGGTGGTAACGTAGTAGGTCGCGGCATGGGCTTGCATGACGCCCAGGCCGATCCATAACGCGAGAACGAGGCAGCTCTTCACCCAACTCAGTTGCAGTCTCTGCTGAAATCCTTTCATGCTGATTCCTCCATTGTGACTTGAGTTCCAAAGGGTGAATGGTCGGTACCTCCCCCTGGCCCACGGCTTTTAATGTTCACTATTTTTAATAACATCACCCCCTTTGCCATTAGTATTAAGGGCGAATTCCGACAGAACCGACATTTGTAAAATAACAATCCGGTATACAGTAAGAATTACGGACTATCTTGCCGCTCACGCCGCCGCCATCGCTAAAGACAGAACCGACTTGTGCAAAAATTCGCCAAGTTACCGCAAAATTTACCGTGCAAAATCCGTGACCGTTCGAGATGCGCCCAGGCCGGAAAACTCAAATTCATTCTATAAATAAGGGTAATGCTGAGTCAGTCCCAAATACCATGCCGCCAGACTATAGAATCTATAGCCATAAAGATTACAGCCGTGTTTTCTCGGCTATCGCAAATAAGCCGACGCACCCCCACACCCAAACCGGTTCGCGCCGCGCGAACCGGGATATCAACACACTGAATCTTTCAGTCCAAACGAGAGTCTGTAGGCAATATCTATAAAATGCTAAGAAGATACAGTCAACATTAATTATTATTAAAATTAGAAGTTTTTGCCCAGCCCTTCGGCGGCCGGCGGCGCGACAGCCGCTCCCGCCCCCCGAAAACGCGCCGCGCGCCTCCTTTCCCGTTGCGAATTCCGGCGGAGGATGGTTGATTGGTGCTCGTTATACGACACGTTTCCCATCATTTCAGACAGGTGGCCCCAACATGAAACTGCATCCGTCACAACGACTCTTCTGGTTGCTCGTCGGCCTGCTCATGCCGGCATTTTCCGCCCATGGGCTCGGCACCGACATCGACAATCTCTGCATGACCTCGAACGCCCAGTCGCGCTCGGTCTCGCCCGAGAACTTCACCGGCGAGAAGGGCAAGGGCGGCATGGCCACCGAGGGGACGCGCCAGGCTGTCGCGCGCGAGCTGGGGGTCGGATGGAAATACTCGCCGTCGGTCGACATCAAGGCCGGAGAAACGTTCACCCTGTGCGACATCAAGGGGCCCGGCGCGATCCAGCAGATCTGGATGACCGTGACCGGCGACTGGCGCCATTCGATCATCCGCTTCTACTGGGACGGCGAGCAGGAGCCGTCGGTCGAATCCCCCGTGGGCGACTTCTTCGGGTGCGGCTGGGGCAAGTACTGCCAGATCAGCTCGCTGGCCGTCTGCGTCAACCCCGGCAGCGGGTTCAACTCCTACTGGCGGATGCCGTTTCGCAAAAACGCTCGCATCACGCTGACCAACCTCGACGACAAGCAGATGAGGGTCTATTACCAGGTCAACTACGAGCTCGCCAAGGTGCCGCGCGCGGCCGCCTATTTCCACGCCCAGTTCCGCCGCGAGTCACCGCTCAAGACCCGGGGCCTCTACACGATCCTCGACGGCGTCACCGGGCGCGGCCAGTATGTCGGCACCTACATGGCATGGGAGGCGCGCAGCCCGGGCTGGTGGGGCGAGGGCGAAATCAAGTTCTTCCTCGACGGCGACAAGGAGTTCCCCACGATCTGCGGCACCGGCGCCGAGGATTACTTCTGCGGCTCGTACGATTTCGCGGACAGGGAAAAAAAGGTGGCGGATCGCCATTACATCCCGTTCACGACCGCCTATGCCGGCCTGCCGCAGGTCCTGCCGCCGGAGGTGTGCTACAAGGCCGGCCAGCGCTTCGGGCTCTACCGCTGGCACATCACCGACCCGGTCCGGTTCGGCAAGGACCTCAAGGTGACGATCCAGGCCCTGGGCTGGACGGCCGACTACAAGCACTACCTGCAGCTGGAGGATGACATCGCGTCGGTCGCCTATTGGTATCAGACCGAGCCGCACGCCACGTTCCCGGCGCTCCCCGCGCGCGACGCGCTGGATATCAAGCCGATCAATGTTCAACAATAAAACGCCTCGACCCGAAGTGAGATCGATGTTGTAAAAACCGGGGGGAAACCATGCGCAACCTCATCTGCATGCTGATGATTCTCTGCCTGGCGTCGGCCTGCGCGCCGGCCGGCAAGCACTCCGCCGCGGCGGCCGGCGGCTACGTCGTCAAGTACGCCCGCGTCAAGCCCGAGTTCAACGGCGACTGGGAAGCCTACTGGAACAGCCCCGCCTGGCGGCAGGCGAACACGGTCAGCGTCGACGAGTGGTCGACCCACAGCACCGCCACCCGCCCCCGCGCCCGCGCCAGAGTCCTCTACGACGAGGCCGGCATCCGCCTGCTCTGGAAGGTCGAGGACACCTACGTCGTCGCGACGCACTCGAACCTGCAGGGGCGCGTCTCGCGCGACTCCTGCGTCGAGTTCTTCGTCGAGCCCACGAAGCCCCTCGGCTACACCAGCTTCGAGATCAACGCCGGCGGCACCTACCTGTGGAAAGTGCACCGCCCCGCCGACGACGTCCGCGTCGTCTACCCGCCCACATACAAGGCTCCGGAGGCCCCGACGACCGGCTCGCTCATGCTCCTTAAGGTCCGCCACTCGATGCCGGCCTCGCCGATCTACCCGCCGATCGAGCGGCCGACGACCTGGTATGTCGAGTTGTTCATCCCGATCGAGGCGCTCGGCTCGGTCTTCCCGGTCACGGCCGAGGACCTGCCCGGCGCCCACTGGCGCTGCAACTTCTTCAAGGTCATCGGGAGCGCCGAGGACCCCGCCGTCCTCCGGCACAAACACTATGGATCGTGGAAACCGATCGGCATCCAGCTGAATTTCCACCAGCCGGCCAAGTTCGGCGACCTGTATTTCGAGAAGAAGTCCTGATCATCCATGAAGGATCACGCCATGGGTCACACGGAGCGCATCGCGCAGGAAATCGCGGGCTGCTTGAAAACAGCCGGACACGAGTGCGAAACCCGGGGCAGCATGTTGACGATCACGCGCTGGGGCGTCCGCGTGAGCGTGACCGAAGGCGGCGCGCGCGAAAACCCCGGCCGGGTCACGCTCACCCCCACGATCACGGCCTGCCACCCCCGCCTGCCGAAAGGCTTTGCCCGCGAGCTGGCCGTCGGCCTCGGCGAGACGGAACAGGACGCCATCGGCTCGATCGCCTTTTACTGGATGCTTCTGTTTTTCCCGACCCTGAAATTCCTCTTCGACGAGCATCCGCACGACTGCGCCGTGGTCGAGGCGCCGGTCGCCCTGGCGCGCGACGATTCGCAGCCCTACCGGCTCATCGCCGGCCCCGTCCAGATGGTCGGCTTTGGCGACGGCAAGCAGCAGCCCGAGCAACTCAGCCAGACCCTCCTGTGGAACTCCTTCTCGGACCTGCTTCTGCCCGCGCTGTCGCCCGGCGTCCACCATGTGCGCTGTTACGCCGGCAGCTATGGCGAGGAGGTCAGTGCCGATGTCTTCGTCGACGGCGAGGAGTGGCCCGAGGGGGGCGAGCGCCTCGCCCGCCTCGCCGGCGACTTCCCCGCCCCCGACGACGAGAATCCGGTCCATTCCCTCAAGCAGCACTTGCTCGTCCGGCCCGAGGACCTGGGCGCCGGCGCCGACCGGGAACTGAAGGCCCAGGTGGCCGAGTGGGCGGCGGCCGTCGAGGACGGCATCGACGCGAGCCGCCGGCAACTGCTCCCCGATGTCCTCCGCGCCCTGTTCGTGATGGCGCGCCATGGCGCCGATGAACAGGCGGAACAGGAGATTGTCCGCCAGGGAACCCCGCCGGCCGCCGCCGCCGCGCTCCTCACGTTCATCCCCTCGGCGGCGGCCAGGGTGATCCTGCCCAAGACGATCCGGTTCAGCGAAACCTATTACTGGGCCAACTACGAGACGCGGCGGGCCGCCGAGCGCCGCTACGACCAGACGCCGCTCTTCATGGCGGCCCTGGAAACCTGCTCCCTGCTGGCGGGCCGGCAACTGGCGGGCCACGAAATCACCGCGGCGGCCTCGACCAGCGCCGAGGTGGGCTCCGTTCTCGAGGCGGCGGAGAAGGAGCTGAAAATCGACGGATTCCGTTTCACCTCCATCATCCACCAGACCACGGAGCCCGTCGACGGCGAGGACCTCGACCAGCTCATGGCCCAATTCTCGCCCCCAAAGAAGCCATGGTGGAAGTTCTGGTAAGTCGCCCTCCTCAGCGGACGGATGCGGCGTCCTGAGCCCCGCGAGCCGGGCGTTTCTTCATATCGGTCTTTCGCGCCTGGCCCATGGCGTCGGCCACGAGCATGGCGCTGAGCACTCTCTCCGGCGTCACCTCGCCGGCTTCGTGATGGACGCTCTCCTTGGCGGCGCAGGTCTTTTCCGCCGCCGTCATCAGCTCCTCGCGCCCCGCCTCGGCCAGGCCGAGATCCGCGAGCGTCGTCGGCAGGCCGACGTCCTCGCAGAACGAGAAAACGGTGTCCGTCTCCTCCGCGGAGGCGTCGGCCAGCTGCAGCCCGGCCAGCACGCCGAAGGCGACTTTCTCGCCGTGATAAAACGCATGGGTCTGCGGCAGCGCGGTCAGGCCGTTGTGGATGGCATGCGCCGCCGCCAGCCCCCCGCTTTCGAAGCCGACGCCGCTCAGCAGGATGTTCGCCTCGACGATGTGCTCCAGCGCCGGCGTGACCAGGTGGCGCTCGCAGGCGATCCTGGCGGCCACGCCATGGCCGAGCAGGGTTTCATAACAGAGCCTGGCGATCGCCAGGCCGGCCCCGGTGCTGTGACCGCCGCACTCGTTCATCGACTGCGTGCGCTCGCACGAGCGCGCCTCGAACCAGGTCGACAGCGCGTCGCCCATCCCCGCCACCAGGAACCGCGCCGGCGCCGTCGCGATGATCCCCACGTCGACCAGCACCGCCGCCGGATTGCTTTTCTGGTAATGGATCGCTTCAAAAACGCCATCCGGGGTGTAGCACACGGCGCAGCCGCTCGTCGGGGCATCGGTCGAGGCGATCGTGGGGATGATGACCACCGGGATGCGCGCGCGGTCGGCGACGATCTTCGCCGTGTCGATCGTCTTGCCCCCGCCCATCCCGATCAGGACGTCGACGCGCTGCTGCGCAACGATCGCGGCCACGCGCCCCAGTTCCTTCTCGCAGCACTCGCCGCGGAACAGTTCGACCGGGATGCCGTGCGCTTTCAATTCGACGCCGCAACCGGGCAGGACCTTGTCCCGGACCGACGGCGAGGCCAGCACCAGCCCCTGCTTGCCCAGCAGATCGATCAACCCCGGCAGCTCCCCCATCGCCCCGACGCCCTGAATATACTTTCCCGGAAAGACCGCCTTGCGGTACATGATGGCCCTCCTTTGTTCGCAGGGTGAAAAACTCGGGTGAGCCAACAATTATACCCCGGCCGCTGATGGGTTCAAACAATTGGCCGGGCGCGCGTCCGCCCCCGCCCGCCGAGCTTGGCCGGGGCGGCGGCTCTCATAAAAAAAAGGGCGGCCGTTTTGGGCCGCCCTCCGGGTCTCTTCCCCGGTTCTCGATTACTTCAGGCTCGTCCAGTTTCTGGCGGCGTTCAGCTGCGGTATGGGAACAAAAATAATCCCCGAAGGCGGATCCGTGTAATCGGCGTTCACGCCGATGGGGCCGCCGCTCGAAGCCCTGGTCGACAGGGTATGATTCAGGTAACGGAGATCTCCGGCCGCCGCGTCATAGTACATCGGATCCCACGCCGTGTCATTGGGGCCGGCCGTGTAACCGGTGCTGGCCTTTGGACCGAAGACGTTGTTGAAATCCGAAGTCAGCGTGTCGCTGGTCGCCAGCGTGACGCAGACCGGAGCGTTCGTCGAGGCGTAAATGTTGCTGTTCGTGATCGCCAGCTTGACGGTGAGGCCGGTCGTGACCGTCGCGGGGCGGCAGATCGGGGCGTAGTAGGTCGCGCTCAACGTCGTCAGGTCGACGAAATCGCAGTGGTCGGCCGTGACGTTGCAGACGCCCGCGCCGGCGGTCCCGTTGCCGTTGGTGCCGAAATAGAGGTTGCCGTAGGTGTTGTTGGGGTCGGTGCTGATGTATTTGCTCAGCAGGACGCACCAGGTCATCGTCACGCTCGTTCCGTTCGAGCTCAGCCAGACGTTGTTGCTGCCGCCCGCGCCGCGGAAGATGCTGTGGTCAAACGAGCCCGACCACGGGGCGTCGAGCCGGCCGCTGTAGACCGAGCCCCACGGCCGGCTGGCGCTTCCGCCAACCAGGTCGCCGACGGTGACGCCGCAATCGGAGTAGCTGATGTTGATCCGGGCGTCCTTGAAGTTCGGCAGGATGCCCGCCCGCATGTAGTTTTTGTAACGGACGTGAAAGAGGTTGTAGGTCGGGCCGCCCAGCCGCGTCGCATACGGCGTCGCGTTCCACTCGTTGCCGAGGCGCAGGAAATGGTTCTGGACGATGCTGTTCGTGTAAAACGTGCGGCTCGCGTCGAAATTGCAATAGGCAAGGTTGACGATGTTCGGAATCTGGCCGTGGATAATGACCGTCGTCGCCAGCGACGTCGTCGTCGGCGTGACGCCCGCGTCGGCGACCTCGTTGACGTCCAGGTTCGTCAGGGTCACCTGGGTCCCGGTCGTGTGGTCGAACAGGATCATGCCCGTGTAAAAACTCGATGAGCTCAGGGCCTGCTTGCGGTACTGCAGCGTGATCCGGCCGCCGGAGAGCGAGCCGAACCGGGTCCCGTCGGCGCCGGGGTTGAAAACGAGCTGGGCGTCGGTCCGGGTCTTGCCGCACTGGATGACGGGCGTCTGGCCGGCGGCGGCGACGATGTCGAGGCGCTTGGCGATGACCAGGTCTTCCTGGAACGTCGCGCTGTTGGTCAGCGTGATGGTGTCGCCGTCGTTGGCGGCGTTAATCGCCGCCTGAATGGTCGCGTACGATCCCGGGACCGTGATGTTCGCGGCCTGGGCGATCGAGGCCGTCGCAAAGCAAAACGCGATTGCAATCCATGTCTTCAGCATCGAACGATTCCCCCTGGATGTTTTTTCAAAGGAGTGAAAAGTCCATGAAGTTGGGCGCAGCCGATCCCCTCCTGTCCCTCAATTGCGCTCTTAATTTGGAAGCTGATTATTTCTATCGACGCGCGCCGGCGGAGTCAAACATTTATGAGAAATTTTTCGCAATCCATCCCGATATGGGGACGATCGTATAATGATTATGCATTTGTCGGGTGTTATTCGGCCTCCGCCGAAGGTTGCGCGGGCAGTCGCCCTGGCGGCGATGGTGACTAATGCTTGTTCCGGTTCATGCTTTTTTGATAGTTCTTCTGCATCTTCCCGAAATCCTTGTCCTTCTTGCGCCGTTCGGCGACCGACGATTCGAAATGCTCCCTCTCCCGTTCCATCTTCATATAGCTCTCGTACGAGCTTCGGTCGATCTCGCCGCGTTCAACCGCCTCCAGAACCGCGCAGCCGGCCTCGCCGGCGTGCGTGCAGTCCTTGAATTTGCAATCCCGCGCGAGGCCGAAGATTTTGTCGAACGTGGTCTCGAGTCCCCCGGCCGCCTCCGCGATCCCGACTTCCCGCATCCCGGGGTTGTCGACGAGGATCCCGCCGCCGTCCAGCACGATGAGTTCCCTGTGGCTCGTGACGTGCCGCCCCTTGTTGGTCCGCTCGCTGATCGCGTCCGTCCTCATGACGGCCCGGCCCGAAAGGTTGTTCAGCAGCGTCGATTTGCCGACCCCCGACGACCCGAGCATGCAATACGTCCGCCCCTTTTCGATCACCCCCCGCAGCGCCTCGTAGCCGTCGCGCGTCTGGTTGCTGATCGCGATGACCGGGATGTTGTCGATCCGGCGATGGATGCCTTGAATGATCTCGTCGAGCTTTTGTTGGTCGATCAGGTCGGTTTTCGTCAACACGACGATCGGGCCGACTTTCGACGCATGGCAGATCGTCAGGTACCGCTCGAGCCGGTTGATGTTGAAATCCCGGTCGGCGGCCTGGACCAGGAACGCATCATCGACATTGGTTGCGATGATCTGGATCTGACCGAACTGGCCGACGGCCCGCCGCGAAATCATCGAGTATCTGGGCAGGATTTTATGGATGAGGCAAAAATCCGGATCGCACGCGATCAACGCCGCCCAGTCGCCGACGGCCGGGAAATCCTCGCGCCCCCGCGCCGAGAACCGCATGTTCCCGGTGATCTCGGCCTCCAGCTCGCCCCGTTCGGTCCCGACGATATAGCGTTCCTTATGCTCGGCGACGACCCGCCCGACCTCAAACTCCCCGAGCCCGTTCTCGATCCTGAACGCATCAAGCTCGCCGCGATACCCAAGATCTTCCAGTTTCATTTCCGTTCCCCTGCGATATTCCGCAATCGATTCAGCGCATGAACGATTTAGCTTTCAACCAATCTATAAAAATGATCAAAACGCATCGCATCTTCAACATATTCAACAAGGGGACGAGGTTGATTGGCGGAATAATTAGCCGCAAAACCTTTTCCCCCCATATTTTTCGGCCCCAGCGGGGCCGGCGCGAGCAGCCCCCGGCGAAGCGAAGCGCCGCCGGGGGTCAGGATGCCATCGACGACGCTCCCCTCCGGGACGCCCGCTTCGGCTCGAGAAGTCGGAAGTCGTCAGTAGGTCGCTTCGGCTCGAAGCGACATCGAATTTCTGCAGGAGTCGGAATTTCGGTTCGGAGTTCAAGCTTCAGCTTGCCAAGCCCACGCGGCCGACGCGCCCAGCCGAATACACAAGAACCGCCGAGATTTGAAATCAAATCAATCGCACGTCCCTGATTTTCCGTCCCTGATTTTCCGTCCCTGATTTTCCGTGTGATCCGTGTATTCCGTGGTTGAAGCTTCCGCCATCTCCACGCTCGAACGCGACGCCGGGCCCACTTGAAACAGCCCTGTTTCGAGCCGATCCCGCATGTATAGAGAGTCGGGTCGAAGACCCGACCTACCTTCAGCTGTGTTTCAGCGGTTGCGGGGCTTGCGGGGCGGGAGCGACCTGGGGGTTATTGATTCTTGATGTTGGAGTCGGCGAATACGGGCTGATTCGGCGGCGGTCAGAATATTTTTTTGCTGTGTCCTGCCGCCGACGGTTTTTTCCACGTAGATCGGCTGGCCGGTGAACGGGTCGCGCTGGGTCCAGTACATCAGCGACGAATACGTCCCGGGCGTGGGCGTGAAGAGCTGGACGTCTTCGGGGCGCACGTGCAGCTCGCGCTCGGCGAAGGCCTTGAGCGCGCGCATGTCCTTCTCCGTGCAGCCCGGGTGCGCCGCGATGAAGTAGCACGTCAGGAACTGCTTCTGGCCCTCTTCCTTGCGGATTTTCTCGAATAGCGACTTGAACCGCAGGGCGGTCTCGCGGCCGGGCTTGCCCATTTTCTTCAGGACGTCCGGCTCCGAATGCTCCGGCGCGATCCGCATCTGGCCGGGGATGTGATGGCGCAGGAGCTGCCTGAGGTAGCCGGCGCCGTGGCGCTCGTCGGCCAGGATCATGTCGTAGCGCAGTCCCGAAGCGACGATCACCCGGCGCACGCCGGGGATCCGCCGCAGTGCGGCCAGCAGCTTCGTTTGCCGGGCGTGGTCCACATCCAGCTTCGGGCAGACGCCGGGGAACAGGCATCGCTTGTTCGCGCACGCCCCGCTCTTCGCCTTGACCGCGCATTCGATCCCATACATGTTGGCCGTCGGCCCGCCGACGTCGTGCAGCGTCCCCTTGAACATCGGGTGCTTCGCGATCGCGCGCGCCTCGGCCAGGATCGACGCCTCGCTGCGCCAGCGCACCCGCCGCCCCTGGTGCACCGAGATCGAGCAGAAGTTGCACTCGCCGTAGCAGCCCTGGTGCGTGGTGATGGAGAACCGGATCGTCTCGAGCGCCTTGGCGTCGCCGCGCCGCCGGTCGAACGGATGCAGCTCGCGCTCGTAGGGCAGCTCGTAGACGGCGTCGAGCTCCTTCCCCACCAGGTATTCGGCCGGCGGGTTCTGGACGAGGTAACGCGTGTCCTGCTGCTGGGCGAGCGTCTTGGCCGAGACCGGGTCGTTGTTGCGGTAAAACACGTGGAACGCCTGCGTGAACGCGTCCTTGCTTTCGGCGCACTCGGCGAACGACGGCAGCACCTCGCTTCCCTCGGGCGGCCGCGGCGCGATGTAGCACAGCCCGCGCACGTCGGACGGCGCCTGGCCCGCCTTGAGCCGCTCCGCCAGCTCGACGACCGAGCGCTCGGCCATGCCGTAGAGGAGGTAGTCGGCCTTGGCGTCGAACAGGATCGAGCGGCGGATCCTGTCGCTCCAGAAATCGTAATGCGCCACGCGCCGCAGGCTGGCCTCGAGCCCGCCGAGGACGATCGGCCGGCCGCCCTTCATGTGCTTGCGGATCAGGTTGCTGTAGACGATGGCGGCGCGGTCGGGGCGCCGGTCATTGACGCCGCCGGGCGTGTAGTCGTCCGACTTGCGCTTGCGGCCGCCGGCCGTGTAGTTGGCGACCATCGAATCGATGCAGCCGCCGGTGACGCCCCAGAAGAGCTCCGGCTCGCCCAGGCGCGCGATGTCATCGGCCGAACCGGTCTCCGGCTGCGCGATGATCCCGACCCGGTAGCCGGCTTTCATGAGCACATGGCCGATCACCGCCACGCCGACGAACGGCGAGTCGATGTAGCCGTCGCCGGTGACAAGGATCGCGTCGAGCCCGCTCCAGCCAAGCCGCGCGACCTCCTCGGGTGTGGTCGGGATGAATGTCATCGTGCTCTTAATCTTTCATGACCAACATCAAAACTGAATCTACAGCTTTTCTCACAGAGACACGGAGAGACGGGGAGCGCAGGGAAAATTGAAATGAAAATCTCTGTGTTCTTGGTTTCTCTATGTCTCTGTGAGAAAGAATTTATTTTAATTCTCCTCTGCTCTCCACGGCCGCGCTGGTTCCGGCGAGCCAGCCGGTCGAAAACGCCGCCTGCAGGTTGTAGCCGCCGGTGTCGGCCTGAAGGTCCAGGATCTCGCCGGCGAAGTACAGGCCCGGCGCGAGGCGCGACTGCATCGTCTTGGGATCGACCTCGCGGGTGTCGACGCCGCCGGCGGTGATAATCGCCTCGTCGAGCGGCCGGTGGTCGGTCACCGTGAGGCGCAGGCCCTTGAGCCACTGCCTGAGCCGCGTGCGCTCGGCGGCGGTGACCTGGTTGCCGACGGCCTCCGGCGCGATGGCCGTCTGGTCCAGGCAGACTGGAATCATCTGGGACGGCAACAGCCCGCGCAGCAGGCTCGCCATCGACTCCCGGCCGTGCTCGGCGAAGTCCCGCCGCAGGCGCGCATCCAGCTTATTATCCTCCAGCGCCGGCTTGAGGTCTATCGCCAGTTGGACCGTCTCGCCGCGGCCGAGCGCGTCGACCGCCTCGCCGCTCAGCGTCAGGATGAGCGGCCCGGCGACGCCAAACTCGGTAAAGCACATCTCGCCGAAGACGTCGCGGCGTTTTTTGCCGCCCACCAGGAGCCGGACGCCGACGTTTTTCAGCGTGAGCCCCGCCATTTCGCCCGTCGCCTCCGCCGTCTCCAGCGGGACCAGCGCCGGCCGGATCGGGACGACGCTGTGGCCGGCGGCGGCGGCCAGGCGGTAGCCGTCGCCGGTCGAGCCGGTCCCCGGATACGACGCGCCGCCGGTGGCCAGGATGACGGCGTCGCCGTCGAACCGGAGGCCCTGGGCCACGACGCCGGTGACGCGGCCATCGATAAGGACAAGTTCATCGACCGGCGCGGAGTGTTTTACTTGGACCCCCTGCGCCTTGGCCCAGTGCACGAGGGCGCGGACGACGTCGGGCGCCTTGGCGCCGGCGGGGAAGACGCGGCCGCCGCGCTCGGTCGTCAGCGCCACGCCGAGGCCCTCGAAGAAGTCGATCAGCTCGCCCGAGAAGAAGCGCGAGAACGCGTGGTGGAGGAACTTGCCGGATTTGCCGAAATGGGCGATGAACTCGGGCAGGCCGGCGACGTTGGTCAGGTTGCAGCGGCCCTTGCCGCTGATGCCGAGCTTGCGGCCGGGCCGGGCCATTTTCTCGAGGACGAGCACATCGGCGCCGGCCCGAGCCGCGCATCCCGCCGCCATGAGCCCCGCCGCCCCGCCGCCGATCACGATGATGTGTCGTTTCACGAGCAACGCCTCCGCTGGTGCCTGTCACCGAGATACCACGACAGGCACGCAACCGGCAACGGCGGCGAAGGATTATTGAGATTACCTCTGCTGATTTTGCTTTTGGGCCTGCAGGATGATGCCGTGGACCTTGCGGACGTTTTCAATCATTTCGAAGGCGGGCGGGACATATCTGCCCGCGCCCGGCCAGCCGCCATGCAGCAGGAAAGCCATCGGGTGGGCGGATGTGCCGAATGTGATGTCGCCGGAGAGGTCGCGCCGTTCGGTCATCGCCAGTTCGCCCAGGTTGTGCAGGTTCAGGGACCTGACGCCGCTGCGCGGGAATCCCGATGCGATGATCACCCGCTGATTCGTCACGCCATAGACGGTCGCATTCCGCGCCCAGGCATCGACGGCAAAACGCCCGAAGACGAGATATAAACCAACCAACACAAAGGGAATCCCCCACAAGACGAAAAATATTGGACCGGATTTGATGGCCATGATTTCCCAGAAAATCGCGAACCCTCCCCAGAGCAGGCTGAAGGGGATCAGGAAGGCATCGGCCGCGCGCAGGCGAATCCCGGTTCTCGGAGAACCGGACCAGAGCACGTTTTCGCCCGATTGCAATTCGCGTTGAATGACAGTCTCAATCGGATCACGCATTGTTCCGCCCTATCCGCTCTCGAATTTCCTGAATATCTGAACAGAGATGGGGCAATTGCACAAATGGGATTCAATGATTCTCCAGAGCCGCAAAAGCGCACCCAGGCGGCGGCGACGGCGCGGCCGGCCGAACACACTTGACAGCGCAAAGTAATTTGCTATACTTCGATTCAGATGCGCAGGAGCGGATTTAGGGGTTGATGTCATATCCAAGAAAGTCCGCGCCCGGCTCACTCTGCAACGCAAAGCCTCTCCATCAATCGAGGCGCCCTGTTCCATGAAAATCGCCCTGATCAACCCGCCCCACACGGCCATCGGCAGCCGGATGCCGGGCGAACACCTCCCGCCGCTGGGCCTGCTCGGCATCGGCGGGCCGCTGCTGGACGCCGGCTACCGCGTCCAGCTCATCGATGCCGACCTGGCGCCGCTGACCTTGCCCGAGATCGCGCGGCGCGTCCAGGCCGCCGGCGCGGACGTCGCCATGATCGGCCATTCCGGCTCCAGCTCGGCGCACCCCACCGTCGTCGAGCTCTGCCGCGAGCTCAAGCGATCGATGCCGGGCCTCACGACCATCTACGGCGGCGTTTACCCGACATATCACTGGGCCGAGATCCTGGCCGCATGCCCCGAGATCGACGTGATCGTCCGCGGCGAGGGGGAGCGGACCGCCCTGCGGCTGGTTGAGGCTTTGGATCGCGGCGAGCGGCTGGACGGTGTGGGCGGCATCGCGTTCCGCTTCGGCGGCGAAGTCAAATCCACGCCGCCGGCCGAGCCGATCGCCGACCTCGACGCCTACCGCGTCGGCTGGGAGCTGATCGATCATGCGCGCTATTCGTACTGGGGGGGCAAGCGGGCCGTCGTCGCGCAGTTCTCGCGCGGCTGCACGCACGCGTGCAGCTACTGCGGCCAGCGGGGGTTCTGGACGCGGTACCGCCACCGCGACCCGGTCCGGTTCGCGCGCGAGCTGGCCCGCCTCCACCGCGAGCACGGCGTCGAGCTCATCAACTTCGCCGACGAGCTGCCGACCGGCTCGCGCGAGGCGTGGAAAACGTTCCTCGAGGCGCTCATCGCCGAGAACGTCCCGCTCCTGCTGGTCGGATCGACCCGCGCCGGCGACATCGTCCGCGACGCCGACATCCTGCACCTCTACCGGAAGGCGGGCGTCATCCGGTTCCTGCTCGGCGTGGAGAGCTACGACCCGCGGACGCTCGCGTTCATCCGCAAGGGGGCGGCGCCGGGCGAAGACGAGCTGGCGATCCGGCTCCTGAGAGAGCATGGCATCGTCGCGATGGCGACGTGCGTCGTCGGGTTCCGCGAGGAGCGCGACCGCGATTTCCTGAACTCGCTCCGGCATTTGATGCGTTACGACCCGGACCAGGTGCAGCTCCTCTACGCGACGCCGCACCGCTGGACGCGGTTTTACGAGGCGGTCGCGGCGCGGCGAGTCATCCAGCCCGACACGCGGCTGTGGGATTACAAGCACCAGGTGCTGGAGGCGCCGGGCATCCCGGCGTGGCGGGTCTTCGCCTGGTTCAAGGCGATCGAGGCCCTGATGCAGCTTCGCCCCAAGGTGCTGCTGCGGCATCTGTTCCACCGCGACGCCGAATACCGTCACGCCATGCGTTGGTACACGCGGATCGGCCGGCGGGTCTGGCTGCACGAGGTCTTCGAATTCATCTTCCGCACGCGGCTGCTGCGCAACGGGCCGACGCTGGAAAAATTCCTCGGCCCCTCGCTCGCGCACCGCGAATTCGCCCTGGCCGCCCGTCGAAAAAATGATAAGAATTGATCATGCGCCGGGATTTTGAGTTAATTCTTCGGTGAGATTCAACGCATCTTGGGAGGGGATTCAATGAAACGCTTTTGTTTTTCAATGGCTTTGATGATGGCGGGCTGCTGCCTGATGGCGGTCACCGCGCGCGCGGCCGAATCGCCCACGGCCAACGCCACAGGCCCGGCGCAGGCGGCGCGCACGCCGCAAATCAAACGGGCGAGCCGGCCCACCTCCAATACCGTCCAGATCGGCCTCATCGGCAAGCCGGCTCCCGAGTTCGTCAAGATCAAGGGGTGGTCCAACTCGACGACGATCACGCTGGAGAGCCTGCGCGGCAAGGTCGTCATGCTCGACTTCTTCTTCCACAAGTGCCCGCCGTGCATCCGCGACATGCCGAAGATGATGGACGTTTACGAGCGCAACAAGAACCAAGGGCTCGTCGTGATCGGCGTGCACAGCGACATCGTCAAGGACATCCCCACGATGGAGTCGTTCCTGCAAAAGAACGCAACGGAGAAATGGGGCGGGCGCGCCATCCCATGGCCGATCGCGCTCGACGGCGGCGGGGTCGTCAAGCTCGAAGGCATGCGCATGACCACCGCCGGCGCCACCTGCGCCGAATACGGCGTCTACGTATACCCGACGAAGGTTCTGATCGACAAGAAAGGCATCGTCCGCGAATTCATCAAGAGCGTCGACCCCGAGCCGAGCATCCAGAAGCTGCTGAAAGAATGAACGGGATTCCAAAATAAGCGCAATCCCCGGATTCCGCGGGAGCTGATCCATGGGCGCGAAGACCTGTATGCTCGTCTATACGGCCTCCAACGCGCGCGAGGCGCTCGCTGTGAAGCCGCGGCTGGACCGGGAGGTCACGCGCCAGATCGCCGGCATCCTGTTCCCGGATGAGAAACTCGAGCCCATCGGGGAAGTCGCCCTGACCCATGCCCATCCGCCGGATCATGAAGTGTATATGGGCTGTTTCCCCGGGGTGTTGTTTGTCGCCGCCCGGGAGTTCGGCCTCGATCGCCCATCCACGCTGCCGCGGAGGTTCATCGATGCCGGCGGCAGCGGAACCGTCATCCTTCACGCCATGCACAGCGCGGTCGATTGGTTTGCGTATGCGATATGGAGAGACGGCAAGATCGTGCGTTCGCTGAGCCTGTCTCCCGACAGCGGCATTCTGGAAAACATCGGGGAGCGCCTGCCGTTCGAGGAACCATACTGGTCGGGAAAGTTTCCCGCGCTCGATGGCGATGAACCGAACATGGATTATCCGTTCCCGTTTCATCCCATGGAGCTTGGGGAAGCGGCCTTGAAGGACCAGTTCGGCTATCAGATTGAGGGCTGTGTCGATGCTTCGCTGCTCGACCCGGACTCGATCCCGTTGATCCGGTACAAGCGTCCTCCCTCGCCGCGGCCGAAGGCCTGGTGACATGGCCCAACGCATCATTCCCCTGGACCAGAGTTCATTCGCGCCTGTCGCCGATATTCCGGAAATATGAATCGGCTGGAGTTAAGTGGACCGGCCCCGGAACACCCGAAACTCGAGATCACACAAACCGCAAAACGGCAAGTCGCGCAAAAAAATAACGTAAATTCAATCATGTGAATGTTCCATGTGTCATGGGTGAAATGGTCTCTCCCATACATTAAAATTCATGAAATGTTGGTTGACAAGATTATATTGTTTGTTACATATTTCACATACTCAGTGCGATGTCGTCTGTTCCATGTGCCTGGCAATGCCTTGGGCTTGCGACACGTGTCTGAAGTCCGGCCATGATCCCAGGGGGAGGGGACATGCAGGTAATTCCCAATCCGGGAATACCAATTTCGTGCGAAGGAGCTTGCGATGAGGCATCACGCATTCACTCTGATCGAGTTGTTGATCGTCGTAGCGATCATTGCGATCCTGGCGGCGATCGCCGTCCCCAATTTCCTGGAGGCCCAGACCCGCGCGCGGGTTTCGCGCGCCCAGAACGATTTACGTTCGATGTCGTTGGCGATGGAAAGCTACCGCGTCGATAACAGCACGTATATCGCCTCCTACGGTGATTCACCGATACAACCACATTTCACGTGGCGCGCCGGAGACCATCGGCTGCTGACGACACCGATCGCCTACCTCAGCTCGATCCCGGCCGACATTTTCCGCCACATAGCGGGGAAAGTGGATGAAAATTACATGCTGTATACCGTCGCTTATCGGTCGACCGGGAACGATGTCACGGATTCCACCGTCTACCCGCATACCTCTTGGATGACATGGAGTATCGGCCCCGACAAGCTCGGGAATGCGAGCGGTTACTGCTCCGAGCCGAAGGTCATTCGGAACGAAGGTTACGCCGCGCCCTGGATCGGCGTGGATGAGAACGGGACGCCGATCAATCCGGGAACGCCCGCCAGCCCTTATAACGGCCTGCGTTACGATCCCACCAACGGCACCGTCAGCTATGGCGATATTTATCGGTTTGAAGGCGAAGCCAAGACTCGCCGCAACTAAATCGATTTCGCGCGAGCCTGTCATGGGCGGCCGGCAGTATGCCGGCCGCCCCTTTTTTTATGTAAATGGAGCCCTTCGTCAATTCATGCACACCGCTTCGCGGCTGATCGTGATGTGATCGGGCAGGAGGCCGCTGGTTTGAATGAGGTCGTGTTGCTGGTCGGTGAGGATGATGAGGACGTCGCAGTCGTCGATCGTCATCCAATAGACCCATTCATCCGAGCCGGCTTCACGCAGCAGCGCGTTGAGCAGCTTGAGCACGTTATTGGCGGCGTGGTTCCACGGGTCTTCGGTGACGCTGCTGTCCCAGATCGGCCATGTCGCCCCGTTCAGCGTGACCGTGTATCGTTCGTCCTCGACGTAATCCTGGGTCACGGCGATGGCGCCCGGTCCGGCCTTGGCCGGCGGGATGTCCTTCGCGTCGCCCTTGCGCTTGAGGAATTCAAACGTTTCGCCGGTCGTGGGGTGACGGGCCGTGACGGTGACGTATTCAACCTCAAGGGCCAGGTTCACGCCCAATTCGCGCAGCGTTCCGGAAAGCTCGCCGAGCAGATTCTTCACCCCGCCGTAAAAAATCGTCTCGCCGCTCGTGCCGAGCAGCCGGCCCTCATCGGGATGAAAAATCGTCCCCCTCGCACCGGTTTCTTCCTTGAGGGCCGCGATCCGCCCGGGATCGACGAAACGGTAGAACCCGGCCGCGTCCAACTTGTCGAGCAGTTCAGGCAATTTCATCGAGCTTCACCACGGATGTTTCATTGCAAACGCGCGGCCGGAGCCGGATTTGAGGCAGTGCTCGAAATTCGATGCGCGCTGGTCGTCGTCGAACCGGATCGCGGTCACGATGCGCCACGGCACATATTTCGACGTATGCGGAGAGCCGCCTTGATTGTGAGTGGTTATTCTTTCCTGGAGATTATCGGTGAGACCGACGTAGCGCTGGTTTGGGTGACTGACGCTTTGGAGGAGGTAGACGTACTTCATTCGAAGTTACCGGCCGTCCAGAATAAACATCAGAATTTTGTGGATAAACCAAACCGAAGCGGTTGACCGACGTCGAGGTGAAGGTTGGTGGAGGCGGCGGGAATCGAACCCGCGTCCGAAATGCCTGCCAGAGCGGCCTCTACAAGCTTATTCGATTATTTGTTCTCGTCCGCCGAACGGGAATCGACACTCTGTCGACGAACCAGCCCGATTGATCTCGCGCGCGGAGCCTCGAGCAGCGACCCCTTTGCGCCAGCCTGCTGTTTGACGCCCACTCCAAAGCCACAGGCGAGCCATGGGTAGACGGGCTGCCTTAGGCAGCCAGGGCGAGTTGTTCTTCGCCAGTTATTGTTGCGCCAGGCCTGATTAGCGAGGGTGAGCCCGACAATCCTCGGCTTGCCACCTCTCCCACAGTACATCCCGTCGAAACCTTTACGCCCCCACCTGTCAAAGAACCCGGGAAAACCCGCCCCAAGCGGGGCCTCCCGAACCATATCCATGATAACAAGTCCATCCGCGCCCGGCAAGCCCGCTCGGGGGGGCGGTTGCGGATTTCGGTTTGCGGATCGGGAGAAGCCGCCGGCGCCGGCCTACTTCTCGCTTGATTTTTGCCGGATGCGGCGGTCTGATATGGTGTTTCATACCCCCGGCGGGGAGATGCGTTGCCACCTCCGCCCACGAAAGGCACTCAGATGAAAATCGTCCTCGCGTATTCCGGCGGTCTCGACACCTCCGTCATCCTCAAGTGGCTCCAGCTTCAGTACAAGGCCGAAGTCATCGCCTTCTGCGCCGACGTCGGCCAGGAAGAGGAGCTCGACGAAGTCCCGGTCAAGGCCAAGGCGATGGGCAGCAAGTGCTACATCGTCGACCTCGTCGAGGAATTCGCCTCCGATTTCATCTACCCGATGATCCAGGCCAACGCCATTTATGAAGGGCAATACTTCCTGGGCACGTCGATTGCCCGGCCGCTCATCGCCAAGGCGCACATCGAGATCGCCCGCAAGGAAGGCGCCGAGGCCGTCGCCCACGGCGCCACCGGCAAGGGCAACGACCAGTGCCGCTTCGAGCTGACCTACGCCGCCCTGGCCCCCGACCTCAAGGTCATCGCCCCGTGGCGCGAGTGGAGCTTCGAAGGCCGCGCCGACCTCATCGCCTTCGCCAAGGAGCACGGCATCAACGTCAAGAACGTCATCGCCAAGCCGTACTCGAGCGACCGCAACCTGCTCCACATCAGCTTCGAGGCGGGCGTGCTCGAGGATCCGTGGAGCGAGCCGAACGAGTCGATGTTCGTCCTGTCCGTCTCGCCGGAGAAGGCCCCGGACAAGCCCGAATACATCGAGATCGAATTCGAGAAGGGCAACGCGGTGGCGCTCAAGACCGAGGCCGACGCCTCGGCCCAGGCGCTCACGCCGGGCCAGATGATGAAGGCCCTCAACAAGCTCGGCGGCAAGCACGGCGTCGGGCGCGTCGACATGGTCGAGAACCGGTTCGTCGGCATGAAGTCGCGCGGTGTCTACGAGACCCCCGGCGGCACGATCCTCGAGTTCGCGCACCGCCAGATCGAGTCGCTGACGATGGACCGCGAGACGATGCACCTGCGCGACGGCCTCATCCCGCGCTACGCCGAAATGATCTACAATGGCTTCTGGTACGCCCCCGAGCGCGAGGCGCTGCAGGCGCTCATCAGCGAAAGCCAGAAGACGGTCAGCGGCACTGTCCGCCTGAAGCTCTACAAGGGCAACATCATCCCGGCCGGCCGCAAGTCGCCGCTGTCGCTCTACCAGGCCGACGTCGCGAGCATGGAAGCCGACCACGGCGCCTACAACCAGGCCGACGCCGGCGGGTTCATCCGCCTGAACGGCCTGCGCCTGCGCGCCCGCGCAGCGGTCCAGGGCGCCCCGGTCACGGCGCGCGAAAGCAAAATGCGCATCGGCTGATCCGGATTCCACGCAAAAGCGCAAAAAAGCCGCAAAAACAGCCTTCCCTTTGGCGTTTTTGCGGCTTTCTTTTTGCGCTTTTGCGTGACGAATTATTTTTTCCTCGCCACAAATATTCCCTGCACGATCCGGCCCTGATGGGCGAGTTTCTGCATGAACTGCATTTCGCCGGCCATCCGCTGGAAGAGCTCGACGTTGTTGCCGATGATGTTCAGCGCGTCGTAGGTGAGCTGCGTGCCGAGCATGTTGAGGTAGAGATCGACGCACGGGGCGAAACGGTCGGTCGGCTCGGCGACCTCGACCGTGAGGTCGCTCTGCTCGAGCAGCCCGCGCCAGCCGGCGACCGTCTCCATGTTCGGGAATTTCATGAACGCGAGAAGGCGGTCGAGGTCGGCGTCGCTCATGCCGGGCTCGCCGATGACCCAATCCGTGAAGGCGACCATGCCGCCGCTTTTAACGAGGCGCGCGGCCTCGGCGGTCAGCCGCGGCTTGTCGACGACGTAGCACCACGCGTCCTCGCCCCACACGAAATCGGCCGAGGCGTCGGGCAGGCCGCTCGCCGTGACGTCGGCCGTGACGAAGCGGATCCGGCTGTCGAAGCCCTCGTTGAGGCAGCGGTGGCGCCCGAGCGCGATCATTATCTCGGTCGCGTCGACGCCGGTCATGCGCGCGACGTTGCGCCAGCGGGCCAGGAACCGCATCCCCGCCCCCGAACAGCAGCACAGGTCGACCCCCTCGCTGCCGGCCTGGATGCCGGCGCGGTCGGCCAGCGCCATCGAGCTCTGGAACCCGCCGATGTGGACCTGCTCGCCCATCACAAGCTCCCACAGCCGCCCCTCGGGCCCGCTGTAGACGTTGACGACGTCCTGAAGCGCGATCTGTATCATTGTGGTCTCCTTGCGTAGCACACTGAATGAGGCGCTCCTTCAGAGCGCATGAACGTGTCTCGCCTTGATCCTGGGGCTGCGCCCCTGGCTGGTATCAAACGCGCCGTTGGCGCTTGATTCCCCGCGGATTCGGACCCGGGCATGCCAATCTCCCGATGGGCATCTCTCACAAAAAAAAGCGGCGGGCCGAAGCCCGCCGCGTGGGGTATTCGGTTGTGCATTCGATCACGGGGTGTACTGGGTCTTCGCCGTTTTGGTCTGGAACGGTCCCGCCTGGTACTGCGTGTCGATCGTGTAGCCGACGCCTTTTTTCGGACCGACCCATGCGGTCCTGCAGGTGAAGCCTCAGCCATACTCGAACTGGCCGGAGCCGGCCTTTTCGCCGTCGGCCGTCACGGCGCGCCACGTCGGGTTGGCGGGGCGCCCGTTCCTGAGCGGGATTTTGGTTTTGTTGCCAAAGTGGTGGATCCCGCCGAGGCGGGTGCCGGCGGCGTCATGGACGGTCAAGTTCATCTGCGCGGTGATGGTGTCGCTGAACCAGCCCTCGTCGACGTTGGTTTGAATCTCGATCTTGGGCGTGAACGGCTCGCCGAAGACAAGGGGCGAAGAAGTTGAAGCGACCTTCAGCGCGGGCAGATTCTTGTTGCCGTAAACGCGCGCGAACCAGTGGTCGCCCTGGTCGTCCTGCTTGTCGAGGGCATACGAGATCAGGCGAAAACTGCCCGCCGGCAATTTGACTTTTTCGGCCGCGTCGTAAACGGTGACGGACGCGGTGGTCTTCTCGTCGGCGAGCACGGCCATGGCCACGCCGCGCGGCAGGACCGCCGTGACCCCTTCGGCCGGTTCGAGCGTGATCTTTTCGCCGTTGCTGTCGACGCCGGCGGCGAACAACTGATCGCCGACAAGGAAGTAACGCCCGAGTTCCTGCTCGTCGCCGAAGCCGTATTTGCCGCAGCTGATCATGACCGTGTCGGGCTTGGCGCGCGGATCGGCCGGGGCCAGGAAATCGTTGAACCGGCCGTTTTTATTGTTGTCAATCAATTGAAGACGGTATTTGACGCCATTCAGCTCGAACGATCCGGCACGCCGATCTTTGACGGTGGGCTCGAGCTTGATCTCGAACGCCCACGCCTGGGCCGCCAGCGCAAGGGCCGCGATCAGAAACATCGCCCGCAAGGTTGCGCGCATGGGACTCGCCTTTCCGATACCGCGGGATTCGGTAACAAACAAATCGGGAACAACATGCCATGAATACACATGTCGTTCCCGATTTTCAATCGCCGAGTTTTGTTGGCCACGCCATGCGGCCGGCGTCAGCGGCCTCAGCCGCCGCAACCGGCAAGGAAAAAAGCGACCACCGAGCCGAGGAATACAAGAACCCAGAAAATCGCCGAACGCAATGGACGCATGGTAACGCCTCCCGGGGATGCTGCTAGAGACCGCGCGCGCCGCTTCGGGCCGAAGCGGCCTACCGGTCTGGATGATACGGCACCCGGATCGGTTTTGTCGCGTACGGACCGAGGTCGTAGGTCGTCTCGATCAGGTATTTGCCGCCTCGCTGGGGGCCACGCCATGTGGCCGAGCAGCCGCCTCAGCCATACTCGTAGGAGCCCGCGGCCACCTTTTTGCCGTCGGCCGTGAACGCCTGCCAGGTTGGATTCTTGAGCTTCCGGACGTTCTGAAGCGACGCGGGCATGCCGGCGGCCCTGTCGTCGATTTGGTCGAGGCCGACCATGTTCGCGCCGGCGCAGTCCTTGACCTTGATGCGCATGACGGCCACAAGGTGCTCGGTGAGCCAGGTGCTGACGGTATTGGTCTGGACCGTGGGCTCGGAGGAGAACGGCTCGCCGAAGACGCAGGTCGTGGCGGAGGTCGCGTCGAGCCTGAACGACACCGGTTTTTCCCCCTCGCGCGCGGTGAGAACCCAGCGAACGCCCCTGTCGTCGGCGCGCTCGAGCTGGTAGGAGATCATCTTCCACTCGCCGGCGGGGAGGCTGACCTGCGCGGCCGGCCTGAACATCGCGACCGAAAGATCGCCGCCGGGCCGATCAAACGCCGCGCGGCAGACCGAACGCGGGAGTTTTGCGACGGCGTCGCCGCGGGCGGGCTCGAGCGAGAGCGTCTCGGCTGCCGAATCGACCTTGACCTCGAAGAGCTTGTCGCCGAGGACGAGGTATTTGCCGAGCGGCTGGCCGTCATCGCGGCCGAACTCGCCGCCCGACTTGATGAAGAGGGTATCGGCGGTGTCGCCGCTCGTGGTGGATTGAGTCGCGGAATGATCGAGGCGGCCGTTGATACCGCTGTCGACGAGGCTGATTTCGTAATGCGCGCCGTCCAGTTCGAACTCGCCCTTGTAGCAGCAGAGCGCGCGGATCGTGGCCGTGAGCGCCTTGTTCGGGTCGCCGGCGAAATCGGCGGCGCGAAAGCCGTCCCAATCGGCGCAGTAGAGATCGAACGAGACCTGACACAGGCGCTCGGCCGCGCCATGCTTCGTCTTCAGCTCGAAACTTTTCGCGGTGAGCATGGGCGCTCCGGGCACGCTGCTGCCGGCCTGGACCGGCGGGTCGTCGGTGAGATCCCGGTTGCCGTTCGCATCCACGCGCAGGCGCGTGTAGAAGCGCTCGTACCGGCCGTTGCGGTCGAGCATGAGGAGGTGCTCGGAGTCGCCGAGCCGGATCGTGCCGTAGAGCGGGAGCTTGCCGGTCGCGTCGGGCAGCTTGTAGCCGGCCGGCGGCGTGGTCGAGAGCTTCAGGACGCTGCTGCGCGAGACCGCGTCGCGATCGGAGAGCGGGGCATATTCCAGTTGGACGTCAATGGCCCGCGCGGCGGTTGGCAGCGCAACGGCGACGAGAACCAGAAGCGCGAGAAGCGGACGCATGATCGGGGCCTTTGCGATTTTCGATGACGATTACGAACACGAACCAATAACTTTCGTTGAGCGTTTTAACAATCAGGAGCGGCATCGATCACACCGTGCCGCTCCTGATCTCATCCATTAGGGGTTGTAGGCGACTGGCGCCATCTTGGTCTGGAACGGACCGACTTCGTAGCGCGCCAGGATCTTGTAGCTCTGACCTTTTTTGGGACCACTCCATGTGGCCGTGCATGAGAAGCCTCAGCCATACGAGAAGGAGCCCGAAGCCACCTTCTCGCCTTCGGCCGTGACCGCCTGCCAGGCAGGTTCCCTGGGCAGGCTGGGGTTTTGTTTGGACAGGGCCAGCTTCGTGTTGTTGCCCTGGTGCGAGAGGCCCTTCATCTGGGCCTTGTTGCAATCCAGGACGACAAACCGCATCTGGGCCTGCATGCCATAGCCGGCGCCGGCGGTCTCGATGTCGACCATCGGCATGAACGGCTCGCCCGCCTTGAGCTCGGCGGAGCCGCCCTTGGCGACACTGCACGGCGCCACGCCGGCATCGCCGTTGGCCATCAGCCGCCACAGGTCGCCCTGGGCGTCCTTGCGCTCGGCCTGGTAGGAAGCCACGCGCCACTGGCCCGCGGGCAGGCTCACCTTGGCGGCCGGCTCGAACAGGCTGACCGAGCCCTCGGCGCCGTCGCCGAGGAGCGCGATCCGCTTGAGCGAGGCCGGGATCTGAACGGACCCGTCGCCCTGCACCGGCTCGAGGTCCATCATGCCGGCGGCCTGGTCGATCTTGACGCTGAACAGCTTGTCGCCGATGGCCAGGTATTTGCCGAGCGGCTGGCCGTCATCACCGGTAATCGAACCCTCGCCGGTGATGTAGAGCTGGTCGGCCTGGGTGACGAGCGGCTGGCGGCCGCTGGGGGCCTGCGCTCCCCGGTCGGTCGATTTCTGCAGCGTGTCGTCGAAGCGGCCGTTGAGGAGGCCGTCGGCGAGCCGCACCTCGTAGTGCTTGCCGTCGAGGTCGAACCCTCCGGCATACGTGCACGCGCTCTGCATCAAGCAATACATGTACTGCCGCGTGTCGCCGCTACTCAGATCCGCGCTGGCGAACCGATCGGCATCGAAGCAGTAGGCCGACAGCATGGCGGCGTAGGGGAGTTCCTTGCCGCCGACCTTGGCCGTGAACTGGATGTTCTGGGCCACGAGCCGGGCGTTTGGACTTGCGTCGCTGTTGATGGTCGTGATTTCGGGGTCGTCCCTCAAGTCGCCGTTGCCGTTCAGGTCGATCCGCAGCCGGGTGTAGAACTTGTCGTCGGCGTTCTTGCGATCGAGCATGACGACGCGGTCCTGGTCGCCCATCTTGATCAAGGCGTAGAGCGGGTATTTGCCCACGGTATCGGGCAGTTGCCACTGGCCGGCGGGCTTGGTCGTTTTCAGCTCCAGCTGTTTATAGCCGGCGCTGAACGAGCTGCCCTGGGCGTTGGCGGTGTACTTGAGCGGGACCTGGATGGCCCAGGCGCTCGAGGCCGCCAGCGCCGCGACGGCCAGCAGCGGCACCCATCGCATACGCAACATGGACTGTTCTCCTTTCATGGAATTCTTTACAGTTCGAACGAGTTTGTTGCTTTCACTTCGAATCGTCACATCGGAACAATCTACTTTATTCTTTCTCGGCCGGCAACCGTTCGGTGGCCGGGTCGGCCGGCACGTCGGCCGGCGCGGGCTCGTCCGGAATCCGGAACACCCGCCGCATCCGCTCGCGCCAGAACGGGCTCGACGCCGCCAGGATCATGAACGGCTGGAACAGGCCGTTCAGGATCAGGGCCATAAGCGAACCAATCAAAAGAATCTGGGGCAGTATCCGGCCCAGGTTGCGCCTGGTGCCCGGCTCAAAGATGGCGTCGATGAAAATCGCGCATGTCAAGAACACCAGAAACAGCCCGAACATGTAGAGGCCGCTCGAGATCATCAGCCGCGGGACGGTCGGGTTGCGACGGAATTGACGGCCGGCGATGAGCGCCGAAATCAGCGGCGCGCCGAAACCGATCCCGCCATAGAGCAGGAAGAAGTTGGCTTCGCGCGCCCAGCCGCCGAAGAACGACAGATTGACGCTCACGACGACCACGCAGAACCCGGCCAGCGCGCGGCCGAGATACGGCAGGAAACCAGTCGGGCGCGCGCTGGCCACGAGCCACCACACGGCGATGTTGCCGGCGCCGATCATCAGCATCGCGCCGATCATTTCGCCCTGCCGGCTCGGGATGAGAAGCGCGACCGCCTGGCAGAGCGCGAGCGGGATCAGGATGAGCCACGCGCCGCGGAGGCGGTTCTGAGGGATGAAAAGAAGGCCGATGAACAACAGCCACGGCGCCAGCGCGACCAAGCGCGAGGCCGGGTTGATCGTGAACGGGGTCGGTTCGCCGCAGTCGGGGCCGAGGCCGTAAAGGTTGTTGGTGACGACGTAATCGTATTGTCCGTAAGCGGTGAAGGGTACTCGCCATGAGTACGCGCAGGTGCCGCCTCAGCCATACTCGAAACTGGCGGCGATCACCTGCTTGCCGCCCTTCAGGATTTCGAGGCGGGGCTTTTCGCGGGTGTTTGAAGAGTTCTTGTAGACGCGGCCGGCCTGGTCGACGACCTTGAAGTTGAAGACGTACGTCCTCGTGCCCTGGCGCTGGATGTCGGCCGCGTTGCGGAGCGGCCCGCCGACGGCAAGCTTCGCGGTTTCGCCCGGCTTGACCGAAACCGTATCCGTCACGGCGTCCTTGAGCGTGTAGGTTTCATTGCGGCCTTTGAGGACGACTTCGCTGATGAGCCAGTTGCCCGCCGGGATTTCGACTTCAGCGGTGGGAGTCGTGTAGACAGCGTCGGTCTGGGCTCCGCGGTCGGTCAGCGCAAGACGGTGGATGAACTTGCCGTCGATTTGCAGCCGGCCGGTCT
Source organism: Candidatus Sumerlaeia bacterium (assembly GCA_039683515.1). Taxonomy (GTDB): domain Bacteria; phylum Sumerlaeota; class Sumerlaeia; order MVZB01; family MVZB01; genus JAJFUE01. The sequence continues at coordinate 92,919 of JBDKRG010000008.1, forward strand.
CGGTCCTGGCCGGTTTGAATTCGGCCAGCACGTCCGCGCCCTTTGCCGCCGGGACGAACGAAAATTTGACTTCATAGAGGCGGTCATCGAGGTAAATCCGCTGTTTATCGTTCAGCTTGAGCGTGGACGGCCAATTCCCCTCCGGCCTCACCCTGAGCGCGTCGCCTTGCGCGAACCGGCCATTGAGGTCGTCGGCGATTTCGAGATGATATTTCCGGCCGGCCAGCTCGATATTGCCCCCCCCACCCCGAGCGCATCGAGATGATCGGGGCCGCGCCCATGTTGAAAATCATGCTCAGCTTGTACGGGATTGTCAGCCCATTGGTTTTGAGCGAAACCGGGACGTTGTTGAAATCGATATAATAAGTGCCGGCATTCGTGGACTTGATCGCCCCGGCGGGGTCGTCGGTCAGGTTGCCGTTGATGTTGAGGTCGAGGTAGAGCGTCTTGGTGGACTGGTCGAGGACGTAGCCCATTTTGCGGGTTCCGACCTGGATCGATCCGCGCACGAGATTTGTGCCGGCGTATTTGGGCTCGGCGCTGAACGCGACCTCGCCCTTGGCCGCCGCGATCGACTCGGAGAACCCACCCGGCTCAAAATGCAGCACGGCGGTCGTCGGCCGGTCGGCCCGCGACGCGAACGCGAGCAGCGGCATCGCAAAAAGCGCAATCAGAACGGCGCGCCTGAACGCTGTCATCCGCATCCTCCGGTATTCGTCCAAATATGGATGATGTTCGCCTGTGTTGCCGGTCAGCCTATCTTTTACATAAAGACGCCCCGGGCGGCGAAATGTTTCCGCCCGGGGCGCGATTTTTACTTCGCGGCCGCCTTCGCCGGCTTCGACGCGAACCGGATCGGCTGCTTTTCAGCCTTCACCGTGAACGGGCCCATGTTGGCGCGGACGAGCGCGAGGTAATCGGTGTCGAGTTTGGGGCCAACCCATGTGGCCGAGCACGAGCCGCCTCAGCCATATTGGAACGAGCCGCTGGTCACCTTCTTGCCGTCGGCCGTGGAGATCTCGAACGTCGGCGCGGGCGGCTGCTTCATGCCGGAGGAGCCGGTCAGGGCGTCGAAAAGCCCACGCCGCATCGGCATGTAGACGCACCTCAGAACAATTTCGCCATTGTTGCCGCCCAGGGCGTAACCGAGCGAAACCCGGTTGTTTTTCCTGATTTGATCGCAGACGGCCTCGGGCTCGTCTTCCAAAACGATCCGCGGCGTGAACGATTCGGCCAGCGCGAGCCGGGCTCCCTTTTCGCGGGCGTCGACGAATGGAGTCGACTTGGTCGAACGCGCCTGCAGGTTCCATTGGAGCCCTTTATCGATGAATTCGGAGGAGTACATGACCGGGCGCCAACGGTCGGCAGGGACCGTCTCCGTTTCCCTGGGCTCGATCATGGCAATGCTGTCCGAGCCGGTTTCGTTGACCAGCGCAACGTGATCAATCCCCCGGCCGATTCCGAGCGGCACGAAATCCGCGGCGTCTTGCGGTGTAAACGTCATCGTGCTTTGCTTGGGATCGAACGCTAGTCCATACATTTTGCCGTCGATCAGGATGCGACGGCAAAGCGGGACCAGGTAAAATTCCTTCTTGGCCTTGTCGGTGATGTTCAGGTTGTCGCCGTCGGGGTCGATAAGCTCCCGATCCATGTATTTGTTGTAATCGAGCCGCTTGAAGGGGCTGCCGGGCAGGCCGTCGAGATTGCTGTCGGCGAGGGTCAGCTCGTAATCGCGGCCGCCCAGCTTGAATGTGCCCGTGTGGCCTCCGCAGCTGGAAACACTCGCTTCGTAATACTCGAGCGTAGCGGAAGTCGGCTCGGTCTTCTCGTCGAAGACCATCAAGGACACGGCAAACATGGCCTTGGATGCGCGCCCGTCCTGCTTGACTTCGAACGGCACCTTCGGAAACTGCATGAAATAGATCTTCCCGCCGAAACCCGATTGTGTGCCGCTGAGGGGAGTGTCATCGGCCAGGTTGCCGTTGCCGTTGCAATCGGCGATAAGGCGGCTGTATTCGCCTTTTTTGCGGGCGCGGTCAAAAATCAAAAGCCTGCGGCCGTCGGCCAGATCGATCGATGCGTATAGCGGGGTCGTTGTGTTGAGGTCCGGAAGCTTGTAACCGCCTCCCGGGCGCAGCGAAACGGTTAAGTTTTTGTTGCCTGCGGCGCCGTTTGCGTCAGGGTTGAACGCGAGCTTGACGGAGACCGCCCCCTGCGCGCCCGCCAACGCGGGGAGCATGGCCAGCACGAATACAAGAATTCGCCATTGCATGGGACCCATCCTTACGGTCGATTACCAAGTATTCAACTCCAGGACGGCGAGGAAAGCAAGGGCATACCGGACAAAGTCGGAGTCCCTCGCTCACGCTCGGGCTACTGCTTGAATGGCGCCGGCTACAGAGCGGCGGTCTTGATGGCGGCGTTCTTTTTCAGGCGGCGCGTTTGCGGGCAGGAGCCCTGGCAGTCGTGGCAGACGATGCAGTCGGTGGCGCGGCTCGGCGAGACGCCCTTGTCGATGCGCACGGAAGGCTTGACGTCGGTCGGGCAGGAGCGGTCGCATTTGCCGCAGTCCAGGCACTTGGTCTCGGGGACCTTCACCACCCAGAAGCACAGGTAGTTGAGCGGCGCCATGATCGCGGCGATCGGGCAGAACACCCGGCAGAACGAGCGCGTGCTCACGACCGCCAGCCCTAAAAACCCGAACAAGAATCCGAACCGGACGAGCGTCATCGTGGAAGGCATCGCAAAGCCGCTGAGGATCAGGTCCGGCGTCGAGGTCTCGAGCGCCGAGGCCGGGCAGATTCGGCAGAACGAGAAGTTCGTCAGCGCGCCCAGGAGCGCCGGCAGCAGGATCACGCCCAGCAGGAGCATCGCGTATTTGAAATAGCGGGTCCACTCCGGCAGGGCGAACTTGCGCGAGGGGATCTTGAAGAGCAGGTCCTGCACGAACCCGAACGGGCAGACCCAGCCGCAAAACAGCCGGCCGACCAGCGCCCCGATCAGCAGCATCGCGCCGAGGCCCAGGAACGGGAAAGCCGCCCAGCTCGAAAAATGCGCGATCACGCCGATCGGGCAGGCGAACCACGACCACGCGCACGAGTGGCACGACAGGACGGGGTTACAGAACGAAACGACCTGAAAACCCCAAAAATTGGCGTGCAGTGCGATCAGGAAGAAGGTTTGGGAGACGCGGCGCTTCCACATCATCGATGAAAATCCGAAATTCTAAGATCGAAATTCGAAACAAATCAAAATTCAAAAAATCCGAAATCAAATTCCGCCTGAAGGCGGGACTCCCGAACTCAATCCGCTATCCGCAATCCGAAATCCGCAATTCCTAGGCGGCCGCCATGGCCGCATCCGGTTTCTATTTTCAGGTGGGGCAGGCTTTTTTGCCGCCGGTCGAGGGCGCGTTCGGGTCCTCGGTCGAGACCAGCTTGTCCTTCTGGCGCTCGGCGCCGGAATACGTTGCAAGGTAGACCATTTTGTATTCGGGGACGCGCGTGAAGACCTGCACGCCGAAGTCGTCGGCCTTGGCGTCGTAGACCTTGAAGCTGCGCAGCATCCCGATCGCGAGGAACGCCACGGCGACGAGCAGCACGAGGATCGCGGCGGCGAGGGAGCTGGGCTTGCGGACGATCATTTCAGCAGCCGTTCCTGGTAGCCGGCGGCGAGCTTGCGGTCATTGCCGATGCGCACCGTGATGCGCCGCTCGTCGAGCCAGTCGAGGATCGCAAGCGCATACTTGCGGCTCGAGTCGATCACGTATTTGAAGTCGGCCGAGTTCAGCGCGCCTTTTTCGCCGATCATGGCGACGACGCGGTCCTGAGCCGCCTTCACAAGACCGTACGTTAGAATTACCTGCTTGTTAAGCGCAATAAGTTTTTGCTCGTTGGCGAGGTGCTCGATGAGCCGGGCGGCCAGCGGCGGCGCGATCCCGAGCAGCTGCGGGATCTCGTCCGGGCGCGGCGACTTGTAGCCGCCGAGCCGATAGGTCTCCTCGAGCTTGCGGAGCATGACGCGCTCGCGCTCGTTGAATTTTTCCGCCGCGGCGCTGAGGACGACCTTGGCCCCCTGCTGGCGGATGAGCCCCTGCGCGGCGAGGTCCTGCTCGATCCTGGCCCAGACGGGGGCGGCCCAGTCGAGGCCGTCGCGCAGCTGGGCGATGTTGAGGCTGAGCGCCTCGCCCGACTGCTTGACGCGCCGGGTGGCCTCCGCCCGGCACGCCTCGTACTGCTCGGCGTGGATGTAGAACTGGTCGCTCAGGGCCAGGACGCGCTTTTCGGCCGCGAGCGCGGCGAGGGCTTCGGTCGTGTCGCGGAGCGGGCGCAGCGCCGCGGCCGCGAGCTCGCGGACCGACGCCCCGGCGGGCAACTCGCGGCGCAGGGCGAACTCGATGCGCCGGCGCGTCCAGGCTTCGTCCTCGGGCTCGGCGTCGCCCAGGGTCTTGACCAGTTCCTGCATGTGCGCGTGGACGGCCTGGCGCGAGGCGCGGTGCGTGCCGGCCTCGGTCGCCAGGACCGAGCCGCCCGCCACCGTCATCGCCGGCGAGGGCCGCCGCAGGATGAACCGGTCGCCGGGGGCCGCGGCCGCCGGCTGGTCGAGCACGACGGTGGCCAGCCCTTTCGCCCCGCCGCCGAGTTCCTTGTCGCCGAGCAGGTAGATCTTGCCCGGGATTTCGCTCGTGCCGATGTGCAGCTTCACGGCCTCGGCGTTCTCGATCGGCTTTTCCAGCCGGCTGATCGCCTCGAACCGGATGTGGGCCTGCCCGGCCTCCTTGAGGAACCCCGGGACGGTCATCACCTGGCCGCGGTGGGGCGGGTCCTTGGCCAGCGCCGGGACGTTGATCGCGAGGCACTGGCCGCAGCCCCCCCGCTCGGCGTCGCGGCCGAAGCACTCCATCCGCCGGATGCGCCCGCGCCGGCCGCCGGGGACGACCTCGACCTCGTCGCCGACGGCGATCGCGCCGTCGATCGGGATGCCGGAGAGCACCACGCCGAACCCTTCGCGGCTGAACACGCGCTCGATCGGCATGCGGAAGATGCCGCTGCGCCGCCGCGCGGCGAGGGCCTTGATGCCGCTCACGAGCGTTTTATAAAAGTCATCGTAGCCTTCGCTGGTGACCGACGAGACCGGGCAGATCGGCGCCCCCTCGAGGAACGTCCCGGAGAGAAAACCTTTGATCTCTTCGACCCTTGTCTCGAGCATTTCCGGCGAAACCAGGTCGATCTTGGTGAGGGCGACCATCCCGCGCCGCACGCCGAGGAGGCGCATGATCTCGAGATGCTCGATGGTCTGCGGCATGACGCCGTCGTCGGCCGCGATCACCAGCACCGTGAAATCGATCCCGGAGACGCCGGCGACCATGTTCTTGATGAACTTTTCGTGGCCGGGGACGTCGACGATGCCGACGCACAGGTTGCCCCCCAGCCAGCACGGCGCAAACCCGAGCTCGATCGTCAGGCCCCGCTCGATCTCTTCCTTGAGCCGGTCGGTCATGCAGCCCGTGAGGAGCTTGACGAGCGCCGTCTTGCCGTGGTCGACATGCCCCGCCGTGCAGATCATCATGATGACGTCGGGCTTCAAGGCGGAGCTGAGAAATCCGGGCGGCTTGGCCATGAAAAATCCAATCGTTCAAAATCAGCCAAAATCGGAAACAAATTCGAAACAAAAATAATGTAAACGATTCATGGTTGAAATAATTATTTCAAAATTTTTGAATCGTTTTTCCGCGGTTTTGTTTCGAACTTATTTCTGATTCCGCCTGATTATGCCTTGATTTCTTCTTTTCCCACCGGCGCCTTGCGCGCGTAATACATGCCGATGACCACGATCGGAATGTATTGCACGAGGTGGATCATCACGGCGTAGGCGAACATCACGGTGAGGTCCTTGCTGACGTTCATCACCGTGAGGCTGAAGATCGTGCCGGCTTCGTAAAGGCCCCAGTAGCCGGGCGCGGCCGGGATCAGGATGAAAATGCCGATCAGCGTGATGAGCGCCATCGCCTGCGGCAGCCGGAGCGGGATGTCGAATCCGCGCGCGATGGCCATGTTGGAGACGGCGCACAGGACCCAGATCACGACGGAATAAATGACGATGCGCACCATGACGCCGGGCTGCTTGAGCGCATGGAAGCCGCGCGCGAATTGCGCAATCATCTTCGCGATGAACCGGCGCACCCGTGCCGGCAGGAATGTCATCCGGCGCGTGATGCGGATGATCAGCATCTGCACCCAAGGGAACATGAACACAATGACGCCGACCACCAGCACCGCGCAAAAAACGATCAAGGCGTTGATGGAGTGGTTCAGCACGGCGCTCGTCAGCGGCTCTTTCATGCCCGGCACCGGGACCTTGATGCTGGGGTCGATCGGCGGCAGGATCGCAAACGAAAGCGCGAGCATGCCGAGAAGCGTCACGGCGTCCAGGATGCGCTCGGCGACGACGCTGGCCAGCGCGGCCGGAATGCCCGTTTTCTGGCTCTTGGAAATGTGCAGGCAGCGGACGACCTCGCCGACGCGCCCCGGCAGGATGCTGTTGAACGCGAACCCGACCATGATCGGCGGCCACGCCTGATATCCTTTAATGTCGTGGTGCGGCCGGAAGATCAGCCCCCAGCGCACGGCGCGCAGGTACATGCTGTAGTAGAACGTCGCCAGGCCGGGCACGAGCCACCACCAGCCGAACCGGCCGAGCGCCTGGGCGAACTTGCCCCAATCGACCATGCGCGTGAAGTAGGCGATGAGCCCGACCGAGATCAGGCAGCCGACGACGAAGATGATGTTCTTTTTCATGTGGTCTTTCTGTTTTTTACCTGGGAACGCCGATCTCCCGATCGGCAATTTTTCAAGCGTGCCGCTCAGGAGAGCGGCGTTCCCAGGGATTTTCGTATTGCTATCCGCGCGATGTCGTAAATTTCGGCGAGCGGGCGGCCGGTTTTGATCGCCAGCTCGCGGCAGCTTTCGTATTCGGGCGCGGCCTTGAGGACGCGCTCGCCCCACAGCGCGACCTTGACCGCGACAGGGCCAAGCTCGGTCTGAACCGTCTCGGCGCGGCGGCCGAGCGCCCAGCGCTCGGTGAGCGTGCGGCGCACGCCGAGCGTGCTCGTCTCCTTGAAGAGCAACTCGGCGAGCGTGGCCTCTTTTGACGGCTCGGCGATGACGCGGACGTGCAGGCCGGGGCGGTTCTTTTTCATCTGCACCGCCGAAAAACTCGCGTCGAGCGCGCCGGCCTCGAGGAGACGCTCCATGACGTAGCCGGCGGTCTCGGCCGGCATGTCGTCGATCTCGCATTCCAAAACCAGGACCGGCTCGCGGAGGGCGGGGATGGCCGGCGAGATGGATTCGCACAGCCACAGGCGCAGGTAATTGGCGATTCCCTTCAGCTCGCGGCCGCCGCCGCCGTAGCCGACGCGCGCCGAAGTGAGCGGCCGCGCCGGCGCCGGCGCGGCCGCGATCAGTGTGCGAACGATCGCCACGCCGGTCGGCGTCGCCATCTCGGCCTCGACCGGCCCGGGCGTCCAGGCAAGCCCCTTTAAAAGTTCCGCGGTCGCGGGCGCCGGAACGGGCATCTTGCCGTGCGCGCAGTCGATGTAGCCGAACCCGGCCGTGATCGGCGAGACCGAGAACGTATCGATCCCGAGAAGCTCCATGCCGAGCATCGCGCCGGTCACGTCGACGATCGCGTCCTTGGCGCCGACCTCGTGGAAATGGATCGTCTCGATGGTTTTGCCGTGGACGAGGGCCTCGGCCTCGGCGATGAGGCGGAACGCCGTCGCCGCCCGCTGCACGACGCGCGGCGGGAGGTCCTTCGCGCTTTCAATAATTTCCAGGATGTGGCGCAGGTGGCGATGGGCGTGGTGGTCTTCGTGGACTTCGACGTGGACGAGCGTCCCCTGGATCCCCTGGCGCATGACTTTTTCGGCGCGCAGACGGACGGGCCCGATCGGCAGCGCCTGAAGGGGTCGTTCAATTTCCTCGATCGGCACGCCAAGATCAACCAATGCTCCAAGCGTCATGTCGCCGCTGACGCCGCTGTAACAGTCGAAGTGCAGATGCTTGCCCAAATCCGGAATCCATCCCGTTGATATGCGCGGGCAACCGGCCCGCCGTTTGGGCCCAGTTTAGGCGTCTCCCCCCCGCGCATGCAAATAAAAGAGATGAGCGATGACCTCGATCCTTCATCAAATTCGAATATTGAACCACGGAGACACGGAGGCACGGAGATGATTCAAAAATAAGAGATGTCACCTTGGCTCATTGCACCACGAGTCCGATACCGAAAAAATCCGGTTTCTTCGTGCCTCCGTGTCTCCGTGTCTCCGTGGTTCAATGAATGAAGAATCAAGGTGAGATGAGCGATGAGAAACCAAACACCTCGAATCATCTTTCATTCATCATTCATCACTCATCATTCACATTTCGACCAGCAACCGCTCGGGGGTTTCGACCAGTTCCTTGACGCGCACGAGGAACTGGACGGCGACGCGGCCGTCGATGAGGCGGTGATCGTAGCTGAGCGCCACATACATCATCGGCCGGATCGCGACCTGGCCGTCGACGGCCACGGGGCGGTCCTGGATGCGGTGCAGGCCCAGGATGGCCGATTGCGGGCCGTTGAGGATCGGCGTGCTCAGCAGCGAGCCGTACACGCCGCCGTTGGTGATCGTGAACGTGCCGCCGCGCAGGTCGTCGATCGTGAGCTTGCCGCCGCGGGCGCGCTCGGCCATGCCCTGCACGGCTTTTTCGATGTCGGCGAAGCCGAGCCTGTCGGCGTCGCGGATCACCGGGACGACGAGCCCCTCGGCGGTGTCGACCGCCACGCCGATGTCGTGGAAATGCTGGTAAACGATCTCCTCGCCGTCGATCCGGGCGTTGACGACCGGCATCTCGCGCAGGGCGGCGACGGCCGCCTTGACGAAGAACGGCAGCAGTCCGAGCCGCACGCCGAACTGCCTCTCGAACGCCTCCTTGTGATGGGCGCGGATCCGCGCCACCGCGCTCATGTCGATTTCGTTGAACGTCGTCAGCATCGCCGCCTCGTGCTGCGCCTCGACGAGCCGCTCGGCGATCGTGCGGCGGCGGCGGGTCATGCGCACACGCTCCTCGCGGCGGTCGGGCTCAGGGGCTTCGGGGGAATAGGACTCATAGGACTGATAAGACGGATAGGAATTTGCGGGTTCGGGGGTTTCGGCGGGTTCGGGCTGAGGCTGCACAGGAGCCTGCGGCTTAGATTGCGGCGCGGCCACGGGTGTTTCTTCGGCGGCGGCCTCGTCGATCATGCCGATCGTCTCGCCGACCTTGACGTCCTGGCCGGCCTGCTTGTCGATGCGCGCGAGGACGCCCGGGCGGTCGGCGCCAACCTCGAGGTTGACCTTCTCCGTTTCGAGCTCGAGGAGGATCTCGCCGGTCCGCACGGGCTCGCCCTGGTTCTTGCGCCAGCGGATGATCGTCGCCTCGGTGATCGACTCGCCCAGCTCCGGAACAATAATGGGATGCGGCATGGTATTCCCCCTCGTGCGCTTCGTTTGCCATTTTCGTGCGTCGTGCGTCGTGCTCGTAATCGTAATCGAAAATCGAAAAACCGTCGCGAAGTCGAATCCCTCGCTCCCGCCCGGGCTACCGCATCATCCACATCAGATCGTCCGCGCCTTTTCGATCAGTTTCTTCTGGTTGTAGGCGTGCCAGGCGGCGGAGCCCTCGGCCGGGCTCGAAAAGCGCGGCCGGCCGAGGTAGCGCAGCGGCCAGCCGCCGCCGATGATCTCCTCGAGCACCGGGGCGATGAACGGCCAGGCGCCCATGTTCATCGGCTCTTCCTGAAGCCAGACGACCTCCTCGACGGCGGCGTATTTTTCGAACAGCGCGACCAGCTCGTCGTGCGGCGGCGGGTAGATCTGCTCGAGCCGCGCCACGGCCAGCTGCGGCACCGGCGGGCCGTTTTCGCTCATCATGTCGATGTAGATCTTGCCGCTGCACAGGACCAGCCGCCGGACGTCGAGCGGGCTGGCATGCGGGTCGTCGATGACCGGCTGCCAGCGGCTCTCCGCGAGCGCCGAAAGCGGCGAGGCGACGAGCGGGTTGCGCAGCAGGCTCTTGGGGGTCAGCACGATGAGCGGCAGCGGGTCGGTCGCGAGCAGCAGCGCCTGCCGCCGCAAAAGGTGGAAATACTGCGCGGCGCTCGTGCAGTTGGCGATGCGGATGTTGATCCCGGCCGCCATCTCGAGAAAACGCTCGACGTGGCCGCTGGAGTGGTCCGGCCCCGCCCCTTCGAATCCGTGCGGCAGGAGCATGACGAGCGACGGCGTCTGCCCCCACTTGGCGCGCGCCGAAACGACGAACTCGTCGATCATGACCTGCGCGCCGTTGGCGAAATCGCCGTACTGCGCCTCCCAGATCACGAACCGCTCGGGGCGTTCCATGTTGTAGCCGTATTCGAACCCGACCGCGCCGGCCTCCGACAGCGGGCTGTTGCGGATCTCGAACGCGGCGCGCGCCTGCGGCAGCGACTGGAGCGGGCAGTGCGCCGCGCCGGTCTCCTGGTCGAAGTAGACCGCGTGGCGGTGGCTGAACGTCCCGCGCACGACGTCTTGACCGGTGAGCCGGACCGCAATCCCTTCTTCGAGGATCGAGGCGAGCGCCAGCTCCTCGGCGCTCGTCCAGTCGATCGCGCGCTCGCCCCCCGAGCCGACCGCCTCGCGCCGGCGGGCCAGTCCCTTCTCCAGTTTCGAATTGATGTGGAAACCCTCGGGCAGCCGGCCGAGCGACGCGTTGAGCGCGAAGATGCGCTCGGCGGGGATCGCCGTCTGGACCCGGCGCGCCGCGCCCGGCGGCGGCTGCTTGGGGATCGGCGGCGCGAGCGCGCGTTCGGCGTCGAGCGCGTCGAGCTCGCGCTGAAGCTCGTCCATGTATTTGCGCTCGAGCTTCTCCGGTGCGTCCGCTTCAACTTTCCCCTCCGCCACGAGCCTGGCGGCCGTGATCCCGCGGACGGTCGGGTGCTCGCCCATGGCCGAATACAGGACCGGCTGCGTGAAGCTCGGGTCGTCGGCCTCGTTGTGCCCCCAGCGCCGGTAGCCGACGAGGTCGATCAGGAAATCCTTCTCGAACCGCCGGCGGTAGGCCAGCGCGATCCGCATCGCCTCGATGCAGTCGATCGGCTCGTCGGCGTTGACGTGGATGACCGGGATCTCGAACCCCTTGGCCAGGTCGCTGGCGTACATCGTCGAGCGCCCCTCGGCCGGGTCGGCGGTAAAGCCCAGCTGGTTGTTCGCGATGATGTGGAGCGTGCCGCCGATCCGGTAGCCGCTCAGGCCCGACAGGTTGAGCGTCTCGGCGACGACCCCCTGGCCGGGGAACGCCGCGTCGCCGTGGATGATCACGGAAAGCGTCACGGAGTGGTCGAAGCGCGGCGGACCGGCCTGGTCGACGCCCGTGCCGATCGCGCGCGCCATCCCCATGACGACCGGGTTGATCGACTCGAGGTGGCTCGGGTTGGGCGCCAGGCGGATGTAGAGCCCATTGCCGCCCTCGCCCAGCTCGACCGAGACGCCGGCGTGATACTTGACGTCGCCGGTCCAGCCGAGCTCGCTCGGGGCGACTTCCAGCCTGCCGAGCGGGTCCCGGAACTCGGCGAGGATCTGGTCGTATGGGCGGCGCAGGATGTGCGCCAGGACGTTGAGCCGGCCGCGGTGCGCCATGCCGATGAGCAGGTTGCGGATCCCGGCCGCCCCGGCCGCGCCGACCGCCTCGTCGAGCATCGGCACCATGACGTCGAGCCCCTCGATCGAGAACCGGAACTTGCCCGGGAAGACGCGGTGCAGGAACCGCTCGAAGACGTCGACCTGTGTGAGCCGCTCGAGGAGGGCGCGCTCGTCGACCGGCTCGCGCGGCGGCCGGTGGCGGCGCGTCTCGATCGCCCCGCGCAGCCAGGCGCGCTCCTCCGAGTCGGTCACGTGCTCGAATTCGAAGCCGGCGTGGGCCGAGTAGATCCGGCGCAGCGCCTCGATCGCCTCGGCGGCATTCGAAGCGCCCTCCGCGGCCGGCCCGCCGATGAGGCTCGCCGGCATCCGGGCCAGATCCTCTTCCGTCAGGCCGTGGCGCCGCGCCTCGAGCGCCGGGTCGCCCGGCGGCGGGGAGCCCAGCGGATCGATCCGGGCGGCCAGGTGGCCCAGCCCGCGCACGGCGTGGGCGAGGTTCACCGCGCCGATCACCTTCTGGAGCGATTCGAGGCCGGCGCGGCCGTCGGTCGCCGGCGGGCGCCACTGCCGGAAAAACCGGCGCGTGCGCTCGTCGACCGCCTCCGGGTTCTCGCAATAACGCTCGTACAGCTCCTGAACCCAGGCCGCGTTGGCGCCGTGGAAGTCTGCCCAATCGGTCATCGCCCGCAACTCTCATTTCCTGTCGAAGTCGTGACGGAACCGCACCTCAATGACCGGGTTGTGATAGCCGGCCCGGGCGTATCGTGGCTTTTTAAAAATTCTGACATACGGGAATTCAGACCGCAATGTATTCAAGTCGTCGACGGTCTGGCCGCTCAGGGACGGGTAGCACTCGTAGCGGTCGGTCGAGAAGTGCGAAAGCACCAGGATGTCGGCCTTTGCGGCCGGCCCCATGTCGAAACGCAGCTGCGACAGGACGATCGGGATCCCGATCCATTCGACCCCGGGCATCAGCTCGCGACTGGGCATGTAATTCAGGGATGACTTGATATAGGCGACCGGCCGGGGCTGGCGCCGCATCTGTTCGTTGAAGAGCCAGTTGGCGGCCTGCTCGCGCGTGTCGGGCTTCAGCTGGCGGGCAATCGCCGCGGAGTGGACGGCCAGCGCGATCGTCAGCGCCCACGCGGCGCATAAAGCCACCTCGCGGAACCGGCGCAGCCGGCCGAGCCAACCGGCCGCCAGGACCGCCAGGAGCGGGACGCACGGCAGGATGTAACGCTCGGCGTCGGGGAACCGCTTGAGCGGCGTGAGTTCCGTGAGCAGGTACCACCCCGCCGCCGCAAGCGCCGTGAGCCGGACCGCCGGCGCGGCGCGCTTGCGGAACGCGCCGCCGACGCCCGCGAGCGCGGCCAGCGTGAGCGGCCAGCCCAGGCCCAGGTTGATCCCATGGGTCAGGAAGTGGGTCCCCAAATCGGGCCACTGGTGGATCTTGAGCGGCGCGTCGCCGTCGGAGCTCTGGGAGCCGCGCGACAGGGCCAGGTTGATCTGTTCGAGCCCCTCGCGGGGATGGAAGACAAGCTGCTTCGATCCGGCGCTGAAGCAAGCCAGCGCCACGAGGATGAAGAAGGCGATCTCGCCGCGCCGCGAGCGCCGGCCCATCGCCATGAAGACGGCGATCAGGATCGGGAACATCAGACCCACGTACTTGGTCGCCGCGGCGAACCCCGCGGTGGCCGCGCACAGGACCAGCCCGCCGCGCCGCCGCGCCGCCGTCCCGGCCAGCCACCACGCCGCGCCGAGCACGCACGCCGTCGTGAACAACGTCTGGAAGGAATCCTCTTTCAGGTACCGGCCGTGCACGGTGCACAGCGGCGAGGCCGCGACGATCGCCGCCGCCAGCAGCCCCGCCCGGCGGCCGAACAGCGCCGCCCCGAGCAGGCCCGTCACGATGATGGTCGCCGCCGAGAACACCGCCGACACGTAACGGCCGCACAGCACGATCTGCCGGGAGCGGTGCGGCAGCCCCAGCGGCTCGGCCACGGCGACCACGCCGGCCGTCACGTTGACCATGCACCCGGGGTGGATGAGCGGCATGATCGAGTAATCCAGCGGCAGGCCGCGCACGATCCGGTCGATGATCGCGAACTTCTTGAACTCGTCGGGGTGATAGATCGCCGGGATGCCGTAGTCGATGTTCCACAGCCGCAGCGCCAGACCGGCGAGCGTCAGCGCCGCGAGCGCCGCCCAAAACCGCCGCCGGGGCGCATGAGGGGCGGGGCATTCGTTTGAAGCCAGGGCGCGTGAGGGCTGCATGCCGGAATCCCCAAGACTGGAATCAAGCCATCATGCATGCCGCGCCCCCGGCGGGCAATCGATTAACATAACCACAATCCGCAACCCGAAATCCGAAATTTTAATGCTGCATCCGACCGGGATTCCGATTTATCCTGATTCGGCCGCGTAAGGAGGAGTCATGAGCAAGCCGGTTGACCCCACTGCCCTTCAAAAGCTCGAAAAAGAAGCGATGGAGTGCGAGCGCCAGAACGATTTCGTCAGCGCGCTCGACATCTACGAGGAAATCGACCGCAACGGCTGGTCGTCGCCGCGGCACCTGCTCGCGCTCGGCGAGTGCTACATGCACGCCCGCCAGCGCCAGAACGCGCGCGAGGCCTGGATCCGCGCGTTCGAGGCCGACTCCAGCATGAACGAGGTGATCCAGCTTCTCGACCGCTACTTCCCGGGCTGGGAAAAGACGGCCGTCAAACACCATGGCCAGGAAGAGGCGCCGCCGCCGCCCCCCGCCTTCAGCGATACGCAGGCCGGCCTGACGATGGAATCGGTCTCGTACCGCACGCCGCCGGCGCCGGCCCCCGCCGTTCCGCCGCCCCCCCCGCCCGCTCGCAAGCAGCCCCCGATGCCCCCCAAGCCGGCGCCCGCCGCGGCGACGCAGCTTTCAACGCCCGCGCGGCCGGCCGCCCCGCAGCCGCCGCCGATCCAGCAGCAGATCCGCATGCAGCCCGCCCAGGTGATCATCGAGGCCGCCAAGGTCGTCGTCGGCGAAGGCGGCCCGCGCGAGTCCAAGGTCAACTGGAGCTTCATCCTGGCCGACGCGGCCGAGGAAGCGGCCAAGCAGCAGCGCCGCCACGCCGCGCGCAACGCCGCTGCGCCGCCCGCCGAGCCGGCCTAAGCGCCTTTAGCATCGCCCAAGATCACCCCCCCGCCGCCCCATGGTCACCGTCGCGGACATCCACGACGACGACGAGGGACCCCGCCTGCCCAAGAACGAGGAATCGGTCCGGGACAAGCTGCTCGAGTTCAAGCGAGACGGCCGACGGCGCGCGCCGGAGGTTGATGTTTGCCCGCCCCCTCGCCTACAATCGATTTTCGATCGCAGTCACGAACTTGAATCATCAGGAGCTGGCAACATGAAGGCAATGATGTCGGTGGCGATCCTCTTCACTCTGTTCAACGCGGCATGGGCCGCGCCGGCGGTTGAGCACGACCTGCTCGCCCCCATGCGCGTCCTCCGGCTCGACAACGGCATGGTCTTCCTCATTTACCCCAGCGGGCGCGGCCCCGTCTTCTCGGGCGTGATCCGCTTCGACGTCGGCGGCAAGGACGAGAAGCCCGGCTCGACCGGCATCGCGCACATGTTCGAGCACATGGCGTTCAAGGGCACGCCCAGGATCGGCACGACCGACCACGCCAAGGAAAAGCCCGCCCTCGACAAGGTCGCCCGGGCCGCCCGCCGCTACGACCGGTTGCGCGCGCAGGCCGCCGAGCCGTGGGCCGATAAAACCCGGCTCGAGCCCGAGCTCGAGGCCGCGCGCAAGGAGTTCGAGGCCGCCCAGAAAGACGCCCAGCAATACGTCGTCCCCAACGAGTTCGACCAGATCTACAGCCGCGAGGGGGGGGCGGACATGAACGCCACGACCTCCTCCGACGCGACGACCTACTTCGTCAGCCTCCCGGCCAACCGCCTCGAGCTGTGGATGCGGATGGAATCGATGCGCATCGCCCGCCCCGTCATGCGCGAGTTCTACAAGGAGCGCTCCGTCGTCCTCGAGGAGCGCCGCATGCGCAGCGACAACGACCCGACCAACCGGCTGTGGGACCTGCTCGTGGCGACCGCGTTCGTGGCCAGCCCCTACGGCTACCCGGTGATCGGCTGGGGCGACGACATCGCCAACCTCGAGGCCGACGAGGCGCTTCGCTTCCACGAAGCGAATTACACCCCCGACCGCGCCGTCGGCGTCCTGGTCGGCGACCTCGACGTCGAAAAGACCGAGGCGCTCGTCCGCAAATACTTCGGCCCGCTCGCGCCGCGCCCCGAGGGCGCCGAGCCCGAGCGCATCACCGCCGAGCCCGCCCAGGCCGGCCCGCGCCGCGCCGAACTCGCCGTCGAGGCCCAGCCGACCCTCCTCATCGGCTGGCACAAGCCGTCGGCCCCCGACCCGGCCGACGTCCAGGCCGAGCTCCTCATGCAGGTCATCACCGGCGGCCGCAGCTCGCGCTGGTTCGAAAAGCTCGTCAAGCGGGAGCGCCTTGCCGCCGACATCGCCGCCTTCTCCGGCCCCGGCGAGGTCCTGCCGAACCTGTTCATGATCTTCGCCACGCCGCAGGGCAAGACCTCGCTCGACCAGCTCGAGGCGGCGATCCTGGGCGAGATTGACCGGCTTCGGCGGGAGCCGCCGACGGCCGACGAGCTCGCCGCCGCCAAGAAGATGCTGCGCGCCGACACGATGCGCACGCTCGAGGACAACCTCGGCATGGCGCGCGAGCTGGCCGAGGCCGCCCAGATCGGCCGCGATCCGTATTACCTCGAGGAGCGCCTGCGCCAGATCGAGGCCGTCACCGCCGCCGACATCCAGAACTTCGCCAGGCAGTACCTGGCCCGAAACAACATGACGGTCGCGCGGATGGGGAAGTAAAATCCGAAATCCGAATATCGAAATCCAAAAGAAAGCCCGAGTCGCAAATCGAGTCTTTCATCCCCACGTGCTCGAATTTCTTCCGCAAGGATTTCACATGCGGCCAGCGCGCATATTGAACGCGGACTTTTTGTTTTGCCTGCTGCTGTTCGCCGGCGCGGCGCTGTTACGCTTCGCCTACGAGTTCCACCAGTACGACGACGCGTTCATCACCTACCGCTACGCCGCGAACCTGATCGCCGGCAAAGGGTTCGTCTACAACGAGGGGGCGCGCGTGCTGGGCACGACGACCCCGCTGTTCGCGCTCGTCCTGGCGTTTTTCGGCCTGTTCTTCGGCGCCGACAACCTGCCCGTCATCGCGAACTGGGTCAATCACCTGGCCGACGGCGGCACGGCTGTCCTGTTTTACTGGATCGGGCTGCGACTGTGGCGAAGCCGCGCGCTGGCCCTCGTGCTCGCGCTGTTTTTCGTCTTCTCGTTCCACAGCGTGTTCAACAGCGGCACCGGCATGGAGACCTCGTTCTTCAGCTTCCTCGTCCTGTTTGCGATGCAGCAGATGCTGGGCGGGCGGCCGCGCTCGTCGCTGGCGCTCGCCGCGCTGGCGCTCATGACCCGCCCCGACGCCTTGATCCTGATCGTCGTGCTGATCGCCTGCCGGATTCTGGCGTTTCGAAATTCCGCAACCCGCAATCCGAAATCCGCGATCCTCGACGTCCTCCCCGCCGCGGGGCTCCTCATCCCGTATTTCATTCTTCTGCATGCGTATTTCGGGAGCGTCATGCCGCAATCGGTCGTGGCCAAGGCCCTGCTGTGGAACGTCGGCGAGGGAACGTTCTCGTTGAGGTTCGGCAATTATTACGAGGCGGTGATGTTCTGGAGCGGGTTCCTGTTCAAGACGCACTCGCCCCTGAAATCCGTCAACTACGAGCAGGCGATCCCGACGGTCGTCCTGTTCGGCCTGGGCTGCCTCGAGATCGCCCGGCGCGACCGCCGCTTTCTGCTCCTGCCCGCCTTCGGCCTGCTGTTCACCGCAGCCTACGCCAAATCCGGCGGGTTCCTGTTCCAGTGGTACCTGGTCCCGACCGTGCCGTACCTGGTCCTGGCGACGTTCGCGGGTTTTGTGTTCCTCGCCGGCCTGGCCGCGCGGCGCATGAACATTTCGGCTCCCCGCTCGACCCGGCTGGCGGCCGCCGTCTGCGCCATCATCCTCGTCCTGCAGTCGCTTGTGTTCGTCGACGGGAAAAAATCGATCCCTTCCTCGATCAAGCGCGTGATGTACCCCGACCACACCGAGAAGCTGTATCGGCACGCGCTCACGTTCGTTCATCCCGCCGCCGCGCGCTTCAGCATCATGGCCCCCGAGATCGGCTACATCGGCTTCTTGCGCCCGGACGCGACGATCATCGACCCGTTCGGCCTGACCAATCCCGAGGTCACCGATTTCTACAGGCGGCACCCGGACAAGCTGCCGCGCGGGGTGGAATGCGTCACCCCGGCGATCGTCGAAGCCACGCGCCCCGACTACATCATCTCGGTCTGGGCGTTCCTGGCGAAGGACCTGCGGGACAACGCGTTTTTCAAGGCGCATTACGAGAGCGTTCCCGCCCCGCTCGACGACACATTCACCATCCGCGAACCGGTCTTCGTGTTTAAGAAACGATGAATCGCGGGCCTCTTGCGAAAAGATGGGGATGCGCCCACCCCACCATCCCCCTGGAGTGGTTGACAAACATGAAGCGTGAATGGCCGGCGCCCTCGCCGGCGTTTCTATTGCCGGAAAACTATTGCCGCTCGCTCTGGGGTTTTGCCGGTTCGGGCATGTTGGTGAGCAGCATGAGGTCGTCGCCCTGGGCCAGGGCGCGCACGCCGGCGACCGGCTCGGGGAAGAATTTTTTGGCGTCCTTGCGGCGGACGACGACCATCGCGGGCTTGCCGGACTCGAGGCGCCGGCGCAGGTCGCGGCGGTCGAGGCTCAGTTCGGGGGGCATCGGCCATTGCTTGTGAATCTGGTGGTCGCACAGGATCGAAATGCGTTTCGTCAAGAAACTGAACGTGGGCGAGTAACGATCGCACTGGATGAGATCCCAGTCCTGGCGCGGGAAGGAAGCCATCGTGCGGGCGATGACGCCATGCTCGACGTACTTGCCCGCCTTGAGGTTGCCCTGAAGCGTGGCGATGCCGAGGAACGCGGCCGCGCCGAACGTGGCGAGGACCGTCGCGGTCAGGCCGGCGACCGCCCATCCCTTGTAAAGCTTCATGAGGCCGGGCCGCGCCGCGCGCCGCGCGCCATACAGGGCCAGCAACAACGCGGCGGCGTGATAGGCCGGCTGGATGTAGCTGAGCATGTGCGCCCGCATGATCGAAAACAGCAGCAGCGTCGCGGCGAGCCACGCCAGGAGCCACTGTTCGGAGGCGGGAAGGGAGCGGAGGCTTCCTAAAATTGCGGATTGCGGATTGCGGATTGCGGATTGAAGAGATGCGGATTCTTGGGTTGCGGAACTGCGGCGGGCCTTGATGGCGCGCGCCCAGAGCTGAAGCATGCAGACGCCCCACCCCGACGACAGCACGAGGAAGACGGGCAAGTAGAAGAAATGATAGTAGAGCGGCTTGCTGTCCTCGTTGAGGCTCGTGCGCTCGAGCGCCTTCTCGAACCAGAACGCCTTCATGCGCTCGGCGCCGTTGACGCCGACGATCCACGCGTACCATGAAACGCCGATGCCGATCATGATCGCCGCGCCGAGCGCCCACCAGCCGGCTTTCTTGCCGAACGGCCTGCCGCCGAGCAGCCGGTAAATCAGGAGCGTGCCGAGCAGCATCCCCACAACCGGCGGGCCCTTGACGGCGCCGGCGAGGCCGAGCGCGATCCATGCGCCGAGCCAGGCGGCCTTGCCGTCGTTCAGGATCCAGCTGCCCAGCAGCGCCAGCCCGATCGCAACCAGGGCGCTGAACAGCATGTTGAGGTCGCCGAACTGGGCCGCCATGATCGGGTAGAACATCGTGAGCGAGACGAGCGCGGAGAGCCGCCCGGCGGCCGGGCCGCCGTGTTTTTGCGCCCACAGCATCGAGAAAACCAGCAGGCCGACGAACGCCGCGATCGAGACGAGGCGCGACGTGAACGTGCTCGCGCCGAAAATTTTAAAGACCATCGCGACCAGGTCGGTGTAGACGGGCGACTTGGTCAGGTGCGGCTGGCCGTTGAGCGTCGGGGTCAGCCAGTTGCCCGCGGCGAGCGTCTCGCGCGCGACCTCGGCGTAGCGCCCCTCGTCGGGGGTCTGCATCGGTCGAAGGAAGGCGGGGGGCGCGATCAGCGCCAGGGCAAGGGAAACGGCCAGGATGATGTCTCGAGCCCTCATGCGGTGTGACCTCTTCAGCTACGAGCAACGGGGGCTCGGGGGATCAGGCGAAAATACCCTTGACGCGACGCATGAGATACACAAGCTGCTCGCGCGATTTGATCTGGCTCAGCATGTCGAGAATGATATGCGGGCGCAGGTAGAATTTCCGGACGGCGCGCCGGTGCAGCCGGCGCATGACCTGCGGCGGGATGTCGGTCAGGCCCTGCGTGATGCGGTACGAGAACGTGTTGCCCCAGTCGATCTGCTCGGAATGGGCGTGGCAGTATTGCTCCCAGACCTCCGAGCCCGGCAGCGGCGACAGGAACATGAAGTTGGCCTTGTCGAGCTTGAGCGAGCGGGCGAACTGGATCGTCTGCTCGATCTCCTCGACCGTCTCGGTCGGGTAGCCGAGGATGAAGAAGCCGGTGAGGTGGATGTTCGTGACGCGCTTGATGAGATCGACCTGGCGGCGGATCTCGCCGGTCGACATGTGCTTGCGCATGAGCCCCAGGACCCGGTCGCTCCCGGACTCGACGCCGACGCCCATCGAGTAGAAGCCGGCCCGCTCGAGGAGGCGCAGGATCTCCTCGTCGAGCGAGTCGAGCCGCACGCCGTTGGGGAGCGACAGCGCCAGGTCCATCTTCGAGGCGATGATGCGGTTGCAGATGTCGGCGGCGTATTCCTTGTGGAGCGTGAAGACCTCGTCCTCGACGTGGATCTCGCGGACGCCGTAGTCGTTGTAGAGCATCTCGATCTCGGCCATCACGTGCTCGGGCGTGCGCAGGCGAACCTGGCGGCTGGTGACGTTGTGGCCGGCGCAGAACGTGCACGGGAACGGGCAGCCGCGCGAGGTGATGATCGGCGCGACCGGGACTTTCTTGCAGAAATTGCCGTGCGGGGCGACCGGGTAATCGGCCGGCTTCATGAGCTGCCACGCGGGGAACGGGATTTCGGTCAGGTCCTTGATGCGCGTGCGGACGTTGACCACGGTCCGGCCGTCGCCCCGCCACACGAGGTTCGGGATTTGCGCCAGCGCCCGCGGGTCTTTCCACGCCTCGCGCGGCAGGTCGAGGAACGCGTCGAGCCCCTGCTCGGCCTCGCCGACGAAACCCAGGTCCAGCTCCGGCATGGCGGCCATCACGCCGTTGGGGTCGCCGCTGATGTGCGCCCCGCCAACCAGCGTCAGCGCCCCCGGCGCGACGCGGCGGACGATCTTCAAGTGCTTCATCGTGGAAAGGTAGTCGCTGGAAAGCATCTGGATGCCGACGATATCCGGCTGCCAGTCGGCGACCTCGCGCTCGAAGCGCTCCCACGTGAGGTTCTCCTTGCCGGCGTGCAGCAGCCGCACGTCGTGGCCGTGCCTCAGGACGATCGACGCCACGTAACCCAGGCCCAGGCTCGGTTGAACAATGTAGTAGACGTCGTTGATGGGTTTGAGCAGGAGGACCTTCATAGCCCTCATATTATGTCAAACGCGCCAGCGGCGAAGCAAGGCGGGAATTGAGATTGCGGATTGCGGATTGCGGATTGCGGAATGTGGATTCGGAATGCAATTCAACAATCCGGGTTGCGTGAGATTGGCAAGATCATTTACCTTTTGGGGAGCTTGCGGCGGGCTTGCCTGAACGATGAACTTGCTCAAATCGAATCAATTTCTCCGGCTGTCGCTCATTTTGGGGCTCGTTTTTGTCGCGGCGCTGCTGTGGCGGCGCCACGACCTGGACGGCTCGGGCTTCTGGATGGACGAGATCTTCCAGTCCAACTGCACGACCCGGCCGGTGTCGGAGATCTGGAGCAAAAGCCCCGCCAACAAGCCGCCGCTCGACTACTACATCCAGGCCCTGTTCATCGGCGACAAGACCGACGAATACCGGGCCCGGCTCCATGCCGCCATCATCGGCGCCGGGACCGTCGCCCTGTTCGGCGCGTGGGGGCTGATGATGGGGGGCTGGGGGCTCGCGAGCATCCTCGTGGCGCTCACGTTTTCGCTCCCGCTCCTGATCCGCTATTCGCAGGAGGGGCGCCCCTACGCCCTGTTCATCTTTGCGGAGACCTTGTTTTTCGTCGTGCTGTGGCGGCTGGTCCTCGGGCCGAAGCCGGTCCGATGGCGGTGGTGGGCGGCGCTCGCCGGCGCTTTTGTCCTGAGCATGTGGTCGCACTACGCGGCGCTGACGGCGTGCGTGACGGGACTGGCGTTCCTGGCCGCGTGGATCCCGTTCTCGGCGAAGGCGAGGGGGGCGGCGTGGAAGGAACTCGGCAATTACAGGACCGTCCTCGTGCTGATCGGGCTGGCGCTCGTGGCGGCGGCCTGCTGGATCCCGCTTCAGGGGCGGGTGGAGGTTGCCGCGCAGGAAACGGGCTTCGCCGCCTACGACGCCAAGGGGTGGCGCGGGATGGCGATGCCGTACCTCGACATCTATGCGCTCGGCTATGAATGGTACCAGTACACGCACGGCGGCCACGCGATCCTGGTCGCGTTGATGCTGATCGGCTGGGCCGACTGGACGCGGCGGCGCGGGGACAAGGCGCTGTTCGTCAACTTCTGCATGTTCGTGTTCATGGCGAATTTCGCCGGGATGTTCGTCGTCTATCACAAGCTCGACCACTGGATGGAGCTGCGCTACACGCTCGGGGCGCTGCCGCCGGCGATCATGCTGGCCGGCATCGGGATCGGCTCGGTCGTCGACGCGGCGGTTTTCGGCTTGAGGAAATTCGCGGGGCTCGCCGGCGGGGAACTCGAGAAAATCCGCGCCATCGCCGTGGCTTTCGCGTGCGTCGTGATCGTCTCCGGCTACTGCGCCTATGTGTATCGTTCCCCGTTCCGCAAGACCGACTACCGCGGCGTGGCGCGGATGATCCGCGATTCCAAGGCGCCGGCCGACCTGAAGATCGTCGGCGCGGCCTGGGAAGATTACGTCGCGATGACCCACTACATGAAGCGCTGGGGGCTGAAGTACGAGGTCATCAACGGGGCCTCCTCGCCGAAGATCGTCCAAGCCTGCCTGATGTATTACCCCAACGTGATCTACGTGCGCAGCGCGCTCGGGCTCAACAGGAAGGACTACGTTCAGAAACTCGACGAGATGCCGCTCAGGCAATACCGCCGCCCGTACAAGAACATGGACGTGCGCCACTCGCCGAACAAGGTCGACGTGCTGGCGCGGGCGAACCTGGCGCAGGAGCCGTGCCCGATGCTGCTGGCGGGTTGGGGCGCGCCGCAGCCGGTCGGCCCCGAGCAAGTCCGCCCGCTCGTCGGCGCGAAAAGCTCGCTCGCCTTCGACTGCCCCGCCCCGCTCGACCTGATGGTCGTGACCGGCGCCAAGCCGGTCGCGCATGACGGCCGCCGCCCGATCGCGCTCAAGCTGAGCGTCAACGGCTCCGAGCTGGCAACCAGCCGGACGCTCGGCCGCGAGTGGACGATGGCCTGCTGGGCGGTCGGCAAGAGCAAGCTCCGGGCCGGGAAGAACACCATCGAGCTGACAGTCAGCCAGGCGCCGGGCGCGTCGGCTCCGGGCCCGCCGAAGCCGACGGTCTGGGTCCGCAGCATCGACATCTTCAAGTGGGACAAGGTGAGCCCCAAGCCCGCCCGGCAGTCCAAGTGAAGCGCGGCCCCGGGCCGTTCCGGCGCGATTTATTTCTTGACCGGCGGCTGCCGATAACGTAGTAGAATGGGTGATCGCATTCGTGCGGTGGGCGTCCGTGAGGGCGGCCGCCGCGATGGTTCTGGCGAAATTCTGAATGGCGTTGATGAGGAATAGTAACGGTTCGGTCGCACCTCGAGAGAGCCGCCGGTTGGTGCAAGGCGGTGGGCGACCCCCGCGAACTCGCCTCGGAGCCGCGCGAGGGAAATCCGCCGCAGCCTTGGTTGGCGAAGGCGGAGAGTAGTTCGCGCCGGCCGGTCACCGTTAAACGACCCCAATGAAGGGCGCGCCGCACTGGTATAAACCGCGCGCCGAATCAGGGTGGTACCGCGATTTTACAGTCGCCCCTGGGCCAATGTGGCTCGGGGGCGATTTTGTTGATTGCGGATTGCGGAATGCGGAATGAATGCAATGGACGAAATGGACTGGGCGCGATGACTTTTATCGTTCACATTTCCAACCAGGACGGCGGCATCAGCTGCGCGTTCCACAAGTCGCTCCGACTCCGACCCTGACGTTTCGATTTTCGATTACGAGCACGAGCACGATTTTTTTGCAGAACCGAAAGGCAGAGGACCATGATAGACAAGAACCGCGTCATCATCTTCGACACCACGTTGCGCGACGGCGAGCAGTCGCCGGGGTTCTCGATGAACCTCAAGGAAAAGCTGGAGATGGCGCACCAGCTCGCGCGCCTGGGCGTCGACGTCATCGAGGCCGGGTTCCCGATCACCAGCCAGGGCGATTTCGAGGCGGTCAGCCGCATCGCGGCCGAGGTTAAGGGGCCGGTCATCTGCGGCCTGGCGCGCGCCGTCGAAAAGGACATCGTCCGCGCCGGCGAGGCGCTGCTCGAAGCCCCCAGGCGCCGCATCCACACGTTCATCGCCACCAGCAAGGTCCACGTCGAGAAGAAGCTGCGCATGACGCGCGAGCAGGTCATCGAGAACGCCTACAAGGCCGTCCGCCTCGCCCGCACCTATACCGACGACGTCGAGTTCAGCTGCGAGGACGCCGGCCGCACCGACTGGGATTACATCGTCGACGTCCTGACGGCCGCGATCGAGGCCGGCGCGACGACGCTCAATATCCCCGACACGGTCGGCTACACCGTCCCCGAGCAGTTCGGCGGCTGCATCGCCTACGTCAAGTCGAAGACGCCGGGGATCGACAACTGCATCATCTCGGTCCACTGCCACAACGACCTGGGGTTCGCGACGGCCAACTCGTTGGCCGGCGTCAAGAACGGCGCCCGCCAGATCGAATGCACGATCAACGGCATCGGCGAGCGCGCCGGCAACACGAGCCTCGAGGAGGCGGTCATGATGCTCAGGACGCGCCGGGACTACTTCGGCGTCGAGACCGGCATCAAGACCGAGGAGATTTACCGCACGTCGCGCCTCTTGAGCCGGATCACCGGCATCAAGGTCCAGCCCAACAAGGCGATCGTCGGCGGCAACGCCTTCGCGCACGAGTCGGGCATCCACCAGGACGGCATGATCAAGGAGCGGACGACCTACGAGATCATGCGCCCGGAGGACGTCGGCTGGACGGGCGATTCGATGGTCATGGGCAAGCACTCCGGGCGCGCGGCGCTGGCCAAGCGGCTTGCCACGCTCGGCTTCAACCTCGGCAAGGAAGAGATCGAAAACGCCTACGCGCGCTTCAAGGAGCTGTGCGACAAGAAGAAGGACATCTACGACGAGGACCTGATCGCGATCGTCGAGCACGAGGTCCTGCAGTCGCAGCCGATGTGGAAGCTCGAGGACCTGGAAGTGCAGGCGCAGATGAAGAAGCCGCCGATGGCGCGCGTCAAGGTGCGCTGCACGGACGGCGTCGTCCGCGAGGCGACCTGCACCGAGGGCGACGGCCAGGTCGACGCCCTCTACCGCGCGCTGGAGTCGATCGTCAGCCACGACATCAAGCTGATGGATTACGGGATCGAGTCGGTGACGGGCGGCAAGGACGCCCTGGGCCGGGTCAAGGTCCGGATGACGGTCGACGGCCGCGAGGTGCGCGGCATCGGCGTGGCGACCGACGTCATCGTCGCCTCGGCGCAGGCGTGGCTGAGCGCGCTCAACCGCTACCTGCTCATGTCCGAGCTGGAGAAGCAGAACGGCACGACGAGACCGGAACAGATTTAATTCAAACCGCCAGGACGCCAGGAACGCCAAAGCCGGGCTCTCACGAGCCCGGCTTTTGATTGTGCTTTCCCGCGGTCAGCGTGGTTGAAAAACATGATGCGCGAATGGCCGGCCCCCTCGCCGGGCCGATTCCTATTGCCGGGGAAAACCCGCCCTCAAGCGACATCGCGGGCTTTGCGATTTACCGGTTCAACGCCCAATCCCCCGCTGCGATTTCCCCGGCGCGTTTTCGAGGATCTGCTTGACGGTTGCGAACTGCTCGGCGGTCAGCGTGATTTTCTGGACCGGCAGTTCAGGGGCGCCCGGCGGGCAGTCATACGGGATCTCGATCCCCCTGGCCGCCACGAACAGTCCCCTGGAGCCCGGCTCGACATCGAGGAATGCAAGCCCCTGGGCGTCGGTGTTGCACGCCAGCCCCCCCATCCGTTTGCCGTTCTCGACCGTCACCGCGCGCACGGGCAGGCCTTCGATCGGCATGGCGTCGGGGCCCAGAACCTGGACCGTCCCCAGCGCCATCGCGACGGCCTTGACCTCGCCGAGGTCCCGCGTTTGCCCCGGGTTCAACTGGATCGGCCCGGCGATGCGAACCGGCGCCAGGTGGCTCCGCGTCGGCGGCCGCAGCGTCAGGCCAAGCGGGATCCCCGCCGGCACCGGGATCGAGCCGCTGGCGCCGCCGTGCATATAGGGATAAATCACCCTGCTGCCGATGCGGTCCGAGAAAAGCGATTCCTTCCAGCGCGGCGGCAACGAGGCCGCGTCGGCCACCCAGCGCGCTATCACGGTTACCCGGGCCCCGTCGGGCCCGATCACGGAGACCGTCACGACCGCGGCCGGGACGAGCCCGAAATCGGCAACGGCGACGACCCCTTTTTCGTCCGGCCGGGCGGCATGAACCGGCTGCTGGACGTTCAGGTAGTTTTCCTCGACCGCCCCCAGGCTGTGGACGGCCATGCCGGCGGGAGCCGTGATGCGGTAGCGGCCGTCGGGGCCGGTGCGCGCGACGACGGGCCGGCCGCCGGCGCGCATCGGCGCCAGCGCCGCGGCGTCGATCCCGGGCTCGGCCGGCAGGCGGTGGATCGCCTCCCATTGTTGTGCCGTCAGGTCGTGCCAGTTCTCGCTGACCTGCATCGTCATGATGTAGACGAGCGCCCCGGCCAGCGGCCGGCTCGTGATGGCGTCGATCACGCGCCCCTCGTAGGCGATCGAACCGGCGACGCGGAACACGATCGTCTCCGGGCTTTTCGAATCGATCGTGACGGGCTCGAATTTCGGCGCGGGGGTGAGCGAGGCCTCGTATGTGCCCGGCAGAAACCGCATCCCCCTGGCCGCGTCGGAAAAGGCGTAGCGCTGCGATTGCGACGGGCCTCGAATGATCACGTTTTGAATCCTGGCCGGGTCGAAGGCCGCCCCGTTTGCGTCCACAAAGCTGAAACGCCGGACCCGGTCGCCGCTGGTCAGGCGGATTTCGGCATCGGCTCCGCTGCGCGGCTGGAAGGCCAGCGGCGGCTGGCCGGGATCGGACGGAAGCTCAACGCTGATGTGGTAGGTCGAGCCGGGCGGCACCAGGTCCGCGTCTTCGGCCCGCTTGCCCTTGACGAGGGGGTAGATCCGGAACCGGCCGTCACGGCCGCTGAGCGCCGCGCAGCCATAGGCGGCGTTGATCAGCCCCATGCCCGGGGCGCGCAGGTGCGACAGCTTGATCAGCGCCCCCGCGGCGGGCTTTCCCGCGGAATCGAAGATGATTCCGCTGAGGGCGCGCGGCGCGGCCGGGTCGTCGTCGGCGACGAGCGGCAGCTTTGCGTCGTCGGCGTTGGCAAACAGCGCGGCGCCGTAGCGCTCGTGGCTGATGGCGATCCGCACGGAACGATAGAATCCGCGCGTCGAGAAGAACTCGATCCCGCCGGCGATGTCCGACGGCGTCCCGGGCATCACCGGCCCGCCGCCGTCTTTCCCATGCTCGAGCCCGATTTCGACCGCGGCGCCGATGATCGGCTTGCCGAAGGCGTCGAGCACGGTCTTGCGCACGATCGTGGTTTCGCCGTCGACGCCGAAATCGGCCAGCGTCGGCCGGCGCTGCGCCAGGGGCGCAAACCCCGAGCCGGTGTCGACCTGGCCGTCGCGGTAGGCGGCCGAAAACACCCCGCCCTGAAGCAAGGCGGCGACGTCGGGGTCCTTCTGGTCGGGCGCGGTCAGGACCAGCGCGCCGGCGTCGGGGATCTGCCCCGGCTCGAGCCCGATCCCGTCGGGCTTGATGTCGACGACGACGCCTTCGTAGGCGGCGGGGTTCGCCGCGAGCCGGCTGTAGCGGCGGACCACGACCTTGTGGCCCGCCAAGTTCTGCGCCATGGCCGCGGGAGCAACGACAAGCAACAACAGGCAGGCAATGAACCGTGTCATGGGGGTGTCTCCGGGTGAATATGGGTGATGACTCTTACGCGGCCTCTGGGGACAGGATCATTCGTTGATTTCCAGGGCTTCCTTGAGCGTGCGCAGCATGAGCCGCTCGTCGGGCTGCATGCCGGTCCAGATCGAGAGCGATTTGCATCCCTGGCGGGCGAGCATCCCGAGCCCCGACACGGTGCGGGCGCCCTTGCGCGCGGCGGCCTGGATCAGCCCCGTCCGGTACGGCCGGTAGATGGCGTCGAAGACGACGTGGCGCGACTCGAGGCACTGCTCGTCGATCGGCATCGGGTCGGCGGGCTTCATCCCGAGCGGAGTGGCGTTGGAGATCAGGTCGGCCGCGGCCGCGGCTCCGGGCAGGCCTTCCATGCCGCCGGTCGATTCGAACCGGCAGTCGGGGTAGTGCTCGGCCATGTGTTTGGCAAGCTCCGCCGCCGCCTGCAGGCGCACGTCGTGGATGATGATGCGCGAGGCGCCCGCGGCGGCCGCCCCGGCGACCATCGCGTGGCCGGCGCCGCCGGCGCCGAGCTGGAGCATCGTCTTGCCGCGCAGGTCGAAGCCGGCGTCCTCGGCCAGGGTGCGCGTGAAGCCGCTGGCGTCGGTGTTGTAGCCGACGGCGCCGCCGTCGGTGAAATGGATCGTGTTGATCGCGCCGATGGCGGCGGCCTCCGGGTCGAGCTCGTCCATGCTCGCCAGGGCGGCCTGCTTGTGCGGGATCGTGACGTTGAGGCCGACGTAGCCGAGCGCGCGCGCGCCGGCGATCGCCTCGGCCACCGCGTTGGGGTTGACGGCCGAGGCGGTGTAGACCCAGTTGAGGCCGAGGGCCTCGATCGCCGCGTTCTGCATGAGCGGCGAGAGCGAATGTTCGATCGGCCAGCCGATGACGCCGACCAGGCGGGTACGTGAATTGATCTGCATCGAACAACCTTTCTATTTCTCTTTGATGATCCGTGTCAGTCCGTGCATGCCGCTTCGGGCCGAAGCGGCCTACCGACTTAGAAATTCCGCGATCCTGTCGGCGATTTTGGCCCACGTGTGATTTGCCGCGATATACTTCGCGCCGTTGCGCCCGAGCTCGACGCGGCGCGGCGCATCGCCGAAAAGTTCCATGACGGCGGCGGCGAACGGCCTCGCCCCCGGCCGGGCCAGCACGCCCGCTCCGGCCGCGGTCACCGTCGCCGCCAGCGCCGTGTCGTCGATCGTGACGACCGGCCGGCCGACCGCCATGTATTCGAGGAGCTTGATCGGGTGGCCGAGAAAGCCGTGTCCCTCCACGTTAAAATCCGGGAAATAAACGCCGACGTCGGCGGCGGCGATCCACCGCGGTATTTCGTCGGCGTCGATCGCGCCCGGGAAAAAGACCGAATCGGCGAGGCCCAGCGTCTCGGCGCGATCCTGCGCCGCGGCCCGGCCTGGGCCGTCGCCCACGAGCAGCAGCCGCGCGCGGGGCTGGTCCCCCACCACGATCGACCACGCGTCGAGCAGGTTCTCGATGCCGTGCCACGGCCGGAAGGTCGAATGCATCACGGCGACCGGGTCGTTGCCGAGCTCGAGGTCGCGCCGGATCTTGCAGCCGCTCACCCCCGTGTGGAACAGGCGCGGGTTGATCCCGTTGCCGATGACCTCGACGCGCGCACCGGATTCGGGGGCGAGCCGCTTGAGGTAGCCGGCGATCCCGTCGCTGACCGCGATCGCCCGCTGCGTGGCGATCAGGCCGCGGCGCTCGCGCTCGCGGAGCCAGTTGTAGGCCAGCCCGCCGCCGACCTTGAGCTTGCGAGCGACCTCCTCGCACGCGATGCCGTTGACCTCGGCCGCGAGCAGCCGCGGCGACGACGGGGCCGCCAGCGCCGCCAGGAGGAGCGACTCGCAATACAGGATCCCGCCCTTGACCGGGAGGGCCGCCAGCGCGCGCGCCAGCCGCCGCAGCCGCAGCGGTCCGGCCGGGTGCATGAAATACTGGAGCGCGCGCGTCGATTCGGGGAGGGGCAGTTCGATGCGCGGGCCGATCAGCTCGGCGAGGTTCGCCGGCAAGACGCCGGGCCGCCCGACGAGGCCGATTTCAAAATGCCGGGCCAGTTCGGGGATGAGATTGGCGAGCCGGGCCTGCTGGCCGGTGGGGCGGGCGAGATCTTCCAGCGTGAGCAGATGCAGGAGGGGCTTGTCGGCCGGGTTCATCGGCGGTGCCGGGCGTCGATTTCCTCTTCCCGGCTCGCGATCTGGCGCAGGCGCGCCTGGATTTTGATCGATTCCTTGCGCAGGCTGACGAACTGCGTGCCGATGATGCCGAACGCGATCATCTGCAGGCCGCCGAGCAGGAGCAGGACCATGATCGTCATGATCGGCCGCGACCAGCTGATCGCGACGCCGCGCATCCAGTAATAGACGGCCATCGAGAGAATCCCGAACCCGCCCAGCATCGCGACCACGCCGATGAGGCCGAAGATCAGGATCGGCCGCTCGAACAGCGCGAAGATCAGGTGCGAGGTGGCTGTCGACCGGAACTTGAACTTGGACTTGCCCTTGGCGCGGCGCTTGCAGACGGCCGGCACCTCGGCGACGCGGTAGCCGAGCATCAGCGCCTTGGAAAGGATCTCGAGGTGGATGTCCTTGCCGTCGCTCTCCAGCTCCATGCTTTGCAGGATCTCGCGCCGGTAGGCGCGGACGACGCACGTGATCGTGTGGATGCGCTGGCCGCTCGGCGACATGAACCAGCTCAGGATCCTGTTGCCGATCTTGCTGATGACGACCCGGCTCATCTCGCAGTTTTCCACGCCGCCGCCGGGCATGTAGGCCGAGGCCAGCACGATGTCGATGTCGGGGCGGTCGCGCAGGACGACGAGCATGTCGAGGATGTATTTGGGGTCGTAGCTCAGGTCGGCGTCGATCGCAACGATCCACTGGCCGCGGGCGGCGGCGAAGCCGGTGCGCAGCGCGTGGCCGCGGCCGCGGTTGATGGCGTAGCCCTTGACGCGCAGCCACGGGTAGGCCGGGTCCATCGCCAGCCGGCGCGCCTGCTCCCAGGTGTCGTCGGTGCTCCCGTCGTTGACGATCACGATCTCCCACGGGCCGTCGTGGAAACCCTCCCGGAGCGTGGCCGCCACGCGGTCGACCGTCCCGGCGAGGTTTTCCTCCTCGTTGAACATCGGGATGATGACCGACAGCATGATCGGCTGCGCGGGGGGCGGTTCGGGCGGCGCCGCCGTCTCCCGCGGATCGTTGTTCCTGGTTTTCGAGTCCTGCATGGGTTTTGCCGGTTGATTCATCTCACTCTCGGATTCGGGTCCCGGCCCGCGTCGACCTGATCAGGCCGACCAGGACGAGGGCCAGCATAAACACAAACGTGTAGAACGCCGCCGCGAGCCCGACCGACAAGCCCGGCCGCGGCCGGCTCGGCGCAAGCGGCGGCGCGGCATGATCGATGACCGTCACTTTCGACGCGGCGTTTGCGTTCAGTTCGGCGGCAAGCGTATCGAGGCATGTGTTCACGAACTTCGCCGCCGCATCCGGGTCGGGGAGTTCGCCTTCAACAATCATGATCCCGGATTTCTCGATGTCACGGGCGGCAAGATGCGACCGGAGAGTCTCCGGTGAATATTGCTTGCCGCCTTGATTCATGCGCGCGGCGACCTTGCCAAAGAAATCGCCCGAGACCAGGTATTGCTCGGCCAGGTTGGTGAGGAACGCGGCGTGAACCTCTTCGTTCTGCCAGCCGCGGATCGATTCCGTCTGGCTGGGGCCGCCGACGCTGGTCACGAAGAACGACGCGCGCGCGCGGTAATACGGCGTCTGGTTCTTTGCCCAGATCGCCGCGATGACCACGACCAGCACGAGGCCGATCAGGAACGGCACGCCGGCGCGCGCCCACGCCCGCGCGAAATCGGCAAGCGTCACCGTCGATTCCAATTCATTCGGATTCCGGGTTTTTTGAATCGGCTGCATCGAGGCCCTTCCAGTGCGTCCCGCGATTGGCTCGCCTCATTGATATAACGCCACTTGCAGAAACACAATAATTTCCGTGCCCCCAATCAAAACTACGGGCATTTCTCGTGCGTCGTGCGTCGTGCGTCGTAATCGTAATCGTAATCGAAAAGTCGACGTCTTTACCGGCTCCACGGCGCCAGGGCCTGCGCGACCTTGACGGCCTTGGCCACGGGGGCGACGTCGTGGACGCGCACGATCCGCGCCCCGGCGCAAATCGAGGCCACCACGGCCGCGATCGTCCCCTCCAGCCGCTCGTTCGGCGGCGCATCGCCCAGCAACTTGCCGATGAACGTCTTGCGCGACGGCCCGATCAGCAGCGGCCGGCCCAGCTCAATGAATTCACCCATCCGCCGGAAGATCTCGACATTGTGCTCGAGCGTCTTGCCGAAGCCGATCCCCGGGTCGAGGGCGATCCGCTCGCGGTCGATCCCCGCGGCCTCGGCCGCCGCCATCCGCTCGCGCAGGTGCGCGGCGACCTCGGCGACGACGTCGCCGTAGACCGGGGCCTGCTGCATCGTGCGCGGCGTGCCGATCATGTGCATGAGGACGACGCCGGCCCCGGTCTCGGCCGCGACGGCCGCCATGGCCGGGTCGCCGCGCAGCGCGGTCACGTCGTTGATGATGTGCGCGCCGGCCTCGATCGCCTGCCGCGCCACCTCGGCCTTCATCGTGTCGACGGAGATCGGGACCTTGACGGTGCGGGCCAGTTGCCGGACGACCGGGACGACGCGCCGCAGTTCCTCGTCGACGCCGACGGGGTCGGCCCCGGGCCGGGTCGACTCGCCGCCGACGTCGAGGATGTCGGCCCCCTGGCTCTCCAGCTCGAAGCCGTGCCAGGCCGCGCGCTCGGGATTGGCGTACAGCCCGCCGTCGCTGAACGAGTCCGGCGTGACGTTGACGATCCCCATCACCAGCGCCCGCCGCGACAGGTCAAGGACGCGATCCGTTATTTTCCAGCGCATGTTCGTTTTCATGTCGTGCCCGTCGTCGAAACTCGATTACGCCTGTATTGGCCGATTCGGCAGATGCTTGAGCGCGTCGTAAAGCGTGAAGCCGACGATGACGAAGTAGGCCAGCGTCGAGACGAAATGGATGTGTTTGATGTTCGACAGCTGGAAGCTGACGATGAAGCCGATTTGCAGCAGGATCCAGCCGAAGAGCAGGCCGCCGGCGGCGGTCCAGTTCATGCGCCCCTCGGCCCAGCGTCGCAGCTGCAGGTAAATGACCGGCATCACGTAGACGAAGTGATGGTATTCGAGCAGCGGCGTGACGATGACATACAGCAGGATCGCGACCTCCAGGCCGCGCATCCAGTCGGCGCCGCGCTTCCTGAACCAGTACAGAAACGCCACGTATGCCGCGCCGAAGACGATCCCCTGCGCGCGGACGATGACTTCGAAATATTTCTGGACGTGCCAGAGCTCGCCGTAGCCGGTCAGGTCCAGGACGGCGCGCACCGGCGTGAACGAGATCCCGCGCCAGTAATACGGCACGAGCGGCAGCATGTCGTGATAGAGGAACCATTCCTGCCCGAGCCGGCCGGTCACGGCCAGCAGCAGCAGATAGAAAACCATCACGCCGGCGAAGCCCGCGAGCACCTTCCACCGGCGCCAGAAAAAGACCGGCACGACGAGCGCCACCGGCAGCAGCTTGACGAGCGTCAGCATCGCCCAGATCGCGCCGGCCAGGCGCGGCCGGCCGCCGGCCAGGGCCGCGATCATCGCCACCGCCAGCAGCGCGTTATACGGGTCGATGTTGCCGATGTAGAGCGCCGAGACCGCCGGCATGAACGCCATCGTCACGACCACCGTCGTGAGCCACCAGTGCGAGCGCACGCCGGCGCGCACGGCGCGGTCCTCGGGGCCGAGCAGGCTTTCGTCGATGTCGGCCGGCCGCAGGGCGCGCCACGCCAGCAGCCAGCACGCCGCGACGCACGCGAGCAGGAAGAGTTTCCAGACTTTCTCCGCCACGGCCTGGGTGAAGAAACCGAGCCAGACGAACGTGAACGCGGTCCACTGGGGGTAATTGAAGCCCATCCAGAGCTCGCTGTCGTAGAGCGAGACGTCCTTGCGCGGGTCGCCGAGCGGCAGCCCCGTGTAGACGCTGCGCCCTTCCAGGACGGCCACGGCGGCTTTCCAGTGCTTGCCGTAGTCGACGCCGAAGATGGTCATTGGCTTGTAGATGCTCAGGTAGAACACCTGGTGGGCGAGAAAGAGCGCCACGGCGAAGTACAGCAGCCGCTTCAGCCGCGGCGAAACCCCCGCCGTCCCAACCACAGGACTGTTACCCGGCTCACTCATGTTTCCCAAAATGCCATAAACGCAGGCGGATCACGATTCTTAAATCACACGAACTCGACTTTGCTTCCGGCCGGAATGAGGCCGCGGGCGCGGGCGTAGTCGATGAACTTCTCGATGGCCGGGCGGCCTTTGGTTCCTGTCTCCAGCGTCCAGTCGTTGACATACATCCCGACGAACTTGTCGGCGAGGCCCTCGTCCAGGCCGCGGCCGAACTGCAGCGCATAGCGGACGGCCTCGGCGCGGTGCGCCATGCCGTATTCGATCGATCGGCGCAGGACCCGGTCGATGCGCCGGCAGACGTCCGGCCCCAGGTCGCGCCGGACGCCGTTGACGCCCAGCGGCAGCGGCAGCCCCTCGCCCGGCCCGTCCATCCACCACTTGCCGAGGTCGGCGACGCAGTAAAACCCTTCCTGCTCGAACGTGAGCTGGCCCTCATGGATGATCAGGCCGGCGTCGACGCCCCCTTGGCGCACCGCGCGGAAGATCTGGTCGAACGGCACGACCTCGTGGCTGAACTCGCCCAGATACATCTTGAGGGCGAGGAACGCGGTCGTGTATTCGCCCGGGATGGCGATCCGCGCCCCGCGCAGCGCCTCGGGGACGATCGGCTCGCGCGCCACGAGCATCGGGCCGTAGCCGACCCCCATGCTCGCGCCGGTGTTGAGCAGGATGTATTTGTCGCAGACGTGGGTGTAGCCGTTGACCGACAGCGCCGTCACCTCGAGCTCGCCGTTGAAGGCGCGCCGGTTGAGCGTCTCGATGTCCTCGAGCCGGTGCTCGAAGCGCAGCCCTTCGCTGTCGACCGCCCCGCGCGCCAGTCCGTAGAACATGAACGCGTCGTCGGGGTCGGGGCTGTGACCCAGCCGAATCAAATCCACGATTGCCATCTCCGTGACTCCCGCCCAGGGACTAAGCCGCAATCCGCGGCGGCCGCTATCCTATCACAGCCCGCCGCCAACAGATAAGTCCTATAGGACCCATGTGTCCCGTTTTCCAACGGCAACTTGTTTATCGCGGCCGGATCGGCGACAATTGGAGGGAGCCGGACCGGGTCGCGCGGCGCGAGCGGTTCGCCTCGCCGGGTTGCGGCACCAAGTGGAAAACGGACGAACCCAAACAGGGGCCCGACCCCGGGCTCCATGATCACCCTCAAAGAAAAGATCCCATGAAACATCCCTGTTTGCGCACGATCGAAGCATATAGCCTCGAACACGATGGACAGCCGATCGTCGTCATCCGCGACCCGGAGGGACTCTGCCGCGAGCAGCTCGCCGTCCCGCTGCCGATGTTCCTGGTCATGGCGATGTTCGACGGGAGCGCGTCCATCGAGGACGTTCAGCAGGAACTGATGCGCAAGTCGGGCGGGGTGATTCTGCCGCGCGAGCACATCGAGTCCATCGTCCACGAAATGGACCGCTTCTACCTGCTCGAGAACGAGCGCACGGCCGCCCGCCGGCTCGAGATCGAGCGCGAGTACGAGGCGATGCCGACGCGCCCGGCCGCGTACGCCGGCTCGGCGTACCCGGCCGCCCCCGCCGAATGCGCCGAGTTTTTCGAAGCCATGTTCGACGGGATCGAGGCCACGGACGGCCGCTCGCCGCAGCCGCGCGGCCTCATCATCCCGCACATCGACTGGCGGGTGGGCGGCCGGACGATCGCCGGCGGGCTCGCTCGGCTCGACGCGGCCCGCCCCGCCGATCTCTACATCATCCTCGGCGTCCCGCACCATCCCGCCCGCAACGTCTTCACGCTGACCGACAAAAGCTTCGAGACGCCGCTGGGACTCGTCCGGACCGATGCGGTCGCCGCCGCGCGGCTGGCCGAGCTCTACGGCGCCGAGCGGCTGGCCGGCGCCTCCGCCCACCTGGCCGAGCACAGCGTCGAGTTCGCGGCCGTGGGGCTCAAGCACCTGCACCGCGACGGCCCGGACTTCGCCATCCTGCCGATCCTGTGCTCGCGGCTGGAGGAGGAGCTTGTCCCGGAGGGCCCCTCGCCGATGGAGCGGCCGGGCGTCGGCGATTTCGTCCGGGCGTTGCGGCAACTGGTCAACGAATACGAGGGACGGGTCTGCGTGATCGCCAGCGTCGACCTGAGCCACGTCGGCCGCAAGTTCGGCGACGCCGACGGCATCGACGACCTGCGCGCCCAGTCGGTGCGCCGCCAGGACGGGGAGATGCTCGAGCGCGTGGCGGCGATGGACGCCGAGGGGTTCTTCGCCTCGATCCGCCGCGACGGCAACGCCCGCAACGTCGACGCCACGACGGCCGTCTACGTCATGATGAATATGCTGGGCGAAGGCAGCGCCGGCGAGCTCGACTACCAACAGTGGCACGAGCAGGAGACCGACTCGATGGTGACGTTCGCGTCGATGGCGATCTACTGATGATTGAGTTGGCGATTGACCTCCGCTTCCTGAATCAGGTATTTTGGTAGTATGAAAATCAAGACATCCATCACACTATCGAGCGACCTTTTGGCGGACATCGATCGCCAGGGGAAGAAATTCCGCAGCAGATCGGAATTTTTCGAAGCCGCCGCACGAGGATACTTGTCGCAATTGGCCAGGATCGAAGCCGATCGCCGCGATCTGGAGATCATTTCCAAACGCGCTGCGAGGCTCAATGCTGAAGCCGGCGATGTTCTGTCATACCAGAAAATACGATGAAACGCGGTGAACTCTATCGCTTAAAACACCCGTCGTCCCGCGATCCGCGGCGGCACCGGGTCTTTGTTGTGCTCAGCCGCCAGGTGTTGATCGATTCGCGGTTTTCAACGGTGATTTGCGCCCCTGTTTTTTCTGCATATGACGGCCTTTCCACGCAAGTGCCGATCGGGCCCCGGGAAGGCATGAAGCACGAATGCAGCATTCATTGCGACGAGCTCGTCAGTTTGCCGAAATCGATGCTGACGGATTATGTCGGGACGATTTCGGAGCGCAAGCTGAAAATCGTCAACGCGGCTCTTCGCGTGGCGCTTGAACTTTATCAAGACGAGTGGACCTGACGCCGCGTCACCCGTCACCGAAGATGCCCCCTGCGATTGCGCACAATAAAAATCTCCCCGCAGCCGCCTATTTTCATAAGCCGGGCTGCGGGGAAACTGTTTTTTAATGGATCATGGCTCAGACCGGGTAGTCGAGCGCCTCGGGGATCATGACCTGGGTCAGGGCCGTGGCGACGCGGTCCTTGGCCAGGCGCGAGCCGCTCAGGCAGCCGTCGAGCTTGATCCGCAGCTGCAGGAACGGCTCGACGCCGGCGAAGCTGACGCACGGGCCGGCCTTCGGCGCCGAGCAGCAGCCGCCTTCGCTCAGCTCGGGGATCATTTCGGCGACGACGTCGGGCTCGCCGTTGCAGCCGCAGCAGCACGCCCCCTCGGCCGGCTCGTCGGTCCAGGCCGGGTGGGCGTTGTAGCCGAACATCAGCTCCGAGGCGATGCGGCCGACTTCGCTCGCGGCGCGCGCGGCGAACGCGTGGCACAGGTCGATGTAGGTGTTGACGAGGCCCTCGGCCCCCTCCGACAGCGTCGCGTTGGACGGCGCCTTGGCCTTCAGCTCGAGGACGTCGAGCGTGAGCTGGCGGGCCGCCAGCAGCCAGCTGATCGCGTCGGCCATCGGGAACGACACGCCGTGGCGCTTGGACTGGTAGATCGTCTCGCCGTTGGCGTCCTTGGCGTTCATCAGGTAGTCGATCGTCCACTGCCACAGCGTCATCGCGGTGGCCAGCGTGCAGGCGCCCGTGCCGGGGTTCTCGGCCGCGATCTTGCGCATTTCGACGATCCACTGCTTCCACTGGGCGAGGAAGACGTCGGTCGTCATCGTGATCGACAGCTGGCGGCGCTGGACGACCTCGGGCCCTTCGTAGGTGGCTTCGAGCTGGGCGTCGGACCACTTCTGGCACAGGAAACCGGGGCAGTCCTCGGTGATGCCATAGCCGCCCATGAGGCTGACGGCCTCGCGCATCATCGTGGCGCCCCAGCCGCAGTTCCAGAGCTTGCAGGCCGGGCACAGGACGTTGGCCTGGGCGTCGAGGATCATGAACTGCACCAGCTCGTTGGCCTTGAGCTCCTCGTAGCGGGCCTGGTTGCGGGCGTCCTCGGGCTGGGCCTCGAGGCCGATCAGCTCGACGGCGTCGGAGGCCATTTTGCGGAACGCGCGCAGCTGGGCGCGGCCGGCGATCCCCTGCTCGGCGAAGATCTCGTTCTTGCGCTTCTCGACGCCGTCGTAGACGTCGAACAGGCGCGCCGTGGCGAAGCCGAGCGACGAGGCCGCCTCGCCGGTGGCCCACACGTCGGCCAGGCGCTGCGAGGCGTCTTCCTTCATCTGCAGGCCGAGGTCGAAGCGCGGCGTCCCCGGGCCGGCGTCGCCGCCGCGGAAGCGCTGGCGCTGGTAGCGGATGACCGGCTCGACGGCCGACAGCAGCTTGGCCGCCGACATGAGCGCGACCGGGACGCGCGTGCGGTGGAAGACCGCCTCGATGACCTGGCTGTGGTCGAAGTTGGGGACGATGACGCCGTCCTTGACCGTGTAGCCGCCGATGATCCGGCTGGCCGGGATCTTCAGCGAGAAGACCGGGTCGTTGGTCGAGGAGAGCTGGTGGACGAGTTTCTTGGTCGGCACGCCGCGGTCGTAGATGCCCGGGTCGGTCTGCTCGAGGATGACCATGCAGCTGGACTTGATCCGCGGGTCGGCGGTGCCCACGGCGGCCGTGACGAAGTTGGCGTAGCCCATGTTCGTGATGAACCGGCCGCGCTTTTCGACCTGGAGCATCGGCTCCTCGCCGTCCTTCCACTCCGCGACCGAGAGCTTGCCCGACAGCACGCCGGTGTCGACGCCGACGAACGGCAGCGGCTCGGTCAGGGCGAAGGCGCCGTGCCAGGGGACGCCGTTCTCGGAGAGCGACGGCGCGGACTTGCTCATGTAGTACTTGCGCTGGTCGTAGGTGCCGCGCTCGTGGATCGGGGCCAGGGCCAGGTTGCCGGCCAGGCTGCCGGTGGCGGCGCCGCCGTCGACCCACGCCAGCTCGAACGCGGTCAGCGCGGTGACGAAATTCTTGGGCCCTTCGATGTAGCCGCCGAACTCGGGGTCGAGGAAGGCCGAGGTGATCCCCGACTCATCATAATACTTGATGAGCTCGTTCTTGGCGGCGGTCCACTCGTGGCTGTTGCGGCCGCCCTCGGCGACCAGCCGGGCGACCGGCCCGCGCGCGACGGCGCGCGTCGACTGGATCAGCATCTGGTAGTCGAAGCGATCCTCGAATCGCCACATGATCTGGCGCACGGCGTCGCCGGGCAGCGTCTGCATCATCGCCGCGCTGGGGGTCTGATTGGTGGTTTCCATGCTTTCTCAAGGCCTTCCGGAAATGAGTCGGCGGGCAAAAAATCCGCATTTGCATCTTACATTTTAAGCTTTTCAAGTCAAGGAAGAGATTCGGGGCGTGTCGAGCGCGCCCCCGAATCTCGCCCCCGCCCCGGCGCCGGCGGCCCTTCACGGTCGATTGGGCGGCCCGGAAACGCCGGCCGGAGGGCGCCCCGGGTCCGTGGCCGTCGAGCCCGGAAATCATGGCCGACCTGCCCGTGCATGGCCGCTAATTCGCCCGTGCCCCCGAATCAGGCCCGATCGGGGGCTCTCTTTTCATCATTCATCATTCAGCATTCATCACTTAGAAAGGTGTTGCAATTTGCTTTCGGCTGCGGGATTCTTAGCGGCGCGGTTGGACCGTTTTGTGCCGCTCGGCAATGGGATTTGCTTGATTTTGCCGATTTGGGTTGTTACGGTCGATCTCAACCGGCGTGGGGATACTTTTTCCGCATGGCCGGCCAATGTTGGCCGGGATCGCCGGCGAGGGAGGATGTCACGAGTGAAGCCGATCCTGTTGATGTTGATCATGACCTCGATGCTCCTGATGAGCACCACCGCTCGGGCCACCGACGTGGTCGTCCAGGACAATGGCATTCCGAGCACGATCCAGCCCGACACAACCAAGGGTCCATATTATTACTACAGCGACAGCGAGCTGCGGGGGCGCAAGTTCGCCCGCGGTTTTGCCAACGTCCTCCTGTGCCCGGCTGAGATCCCCAACCAGATGTTCCAGGAGGCCTACAAGACCTCCCCGGTCACCGGCATGATCGTCGGCCTGTTCAAGGGCGTCGCCAAGGGCGGGGCGCGGCTGGGCGTCGGCGTCTGGGAAATGGCCACGTTCTATTTCCCGAGCTACAACAATTATCAGCCGATCGTCGAACCCGAGGTGGTCTTTCAGGAATATTTGCACTAGATAATAAAGGCAAGGGGCTGATCCCCGCCTGAAACTTCAAACCAGAAGACGAAATTTCGGATCTTTCCAATTTAAAGGAGTCATGGCGCCATGAAGTGGACCAAGTTTGCCGGCCTTGCGGCTTTCAGTTTTATCCTGCTGTCGGGCGTAGCCTTCGCCCAGAATCCCGACTACGAGCGCCATTCGAGCGACGCGGGTAAAATGATGCACAAGCTCGGTCGCGGCGTCACCAACGTCCTGACCTGCTGGGTCGAGGTTCCGCGCGGCATCGCCATCAAGTTCGAAGAGCTGGATCCGTTCAGCGGCCTGATCGTCGGCGGCGTCCAGGGCATCGGCTGGGGCTTCGCCCGCTTCGCCACCGGCGTCTACGAAGTCGTCACCTTCCCGTTCCCGGTCCCGGCCGGCTACCGGCCGATGATCGAGCCGGAATTCGTCGTCACCGACTGCTGGGGCGATCACATCCCCTACGTGACCGACTTCCGCAGCAACGATGCGGAATACCCGGCCACGGCGCCGATTTACCCGCAGCGGTTCAGCTATTGATCCGCGCGCCCGGGGCGTATTGATTGAACAGATGCCCGGAGTGCCGTGTCCACGGCGCCCCGGGCATTTTCTGGTTTTGCGCCGGCCGGCCCGCCGGGAACGACTCAACACGGCACTCAAACCCGGGTCCCGGGGACTCGGGGCTTATTCACGGAAGGGGATCATCATGAAGCCCGCTCGTTTTGCGATCAGCTGTCTGCCACTGCTGTTTCTCCTGGTTTGCGCCCCGCCGGCCCTCGGCCGGCTCCCCCAGGCCGAACGGATCCCGGCCAACTCCATCCTGGCGGTCGGCGTCGACAACACCGCCGCGGCCTGGAAAAAAATTGAAGCCCTGCCGCTGACCGTCGCCGTCCGCAACTACCTCACGACCGGGACGATGGCCAACAACCTCGATTGGCAATCCTTCCTGCTCGAGCAGCAGAAGCTCGGCGAAAAGACCGGCTTCCCCGTCACCCCCGCCGAGATCATGGGCAATGTCTTCAGCAACGTGGCCGCCTATGCCGTCCAGGGCAAGGAGTCGGGCTCCTATGGGTTCGTCGTCCTGGCCGGCGTCAAGGACCGGGCCAAGGCCGCCAAGCTCATCCAGGTCTTCAACGAGGACGTCTCGGCCCCGACCTCGGACACGCTCAGCGAGGAGCAACCCAAGCTCGAAAAGATCAAGATCGCCGGCGTCGACGCCTGGCACCTCTCCGATTCCAGCGATCTTCATGTCTACTACGGCCTGACCGGCCACGGTTTCGTGGCCGGCGACAGCCTCGAGCAGGTCACCGCGGCAATGGCCGAAAAGGCCGCCGGCCCCGGTATCGGGACCAACCCGCAGTTCAACCGCCTGCGCGACGCCATCAACTGGGACGAGTCGGACGTGTGCATCTGGTACGACGCCGACGCGGTCCTGGCGATGCAGCCCCAGGTTGCCAGCGCGCTCAAGGGGCTGGCGGGCAAGACCAACAAGTACGCGATCACCTTCAACGTCATGCGCGACGGGATCGTCGGCCGCTCCGTGACCGGGGCCGATCCGGCCCCCAAGGTCGCCAGCGAGCAGATCTCGATGAGCGGCCTGAAGATGATCGGTGCCTCGCCGCTGTTCGCGGCCGACTACGGCCTGTTCGACGCCAAGGACATCATCAACCAGCTCAACCAGTTCGGCGGCTCGATGGGCGCCATGGGCGGCATGGGCGGCATGGACCTGAGCTCGAGCGTGAGCGCGTTTGAGGAGGCGACCAGCATTTCGCTCAAGAACGAGCTGGCCCCCGCCCTCGGCACCGAGCTGATCGCCGCGGTCAACAACTTCACCCCCAACACCGGCGGCCCGATGCCGAACATCGACATCATCGTCGGCGCTAAAGTCAAGAACGCCAAGCTCATGCAGCAGGTCATGACCAAGTTCGAGAAATCGCTCGAGGTCCAGATGGCCAATAACATGGTCGCGGCCGCCATGAACGGCAACGCCCCCACGACGCCGACGTTCCAGACCTCGACGATCGACGGCATGAAGATCCGCTCGCTGAGAATGCAGACCGGCATGGTGACGCTCACGCCGAGCTACACGATTACCAACGGCTACTTGATCCTGAGCATCAGCCCCGAGGCGGTCCAGGCCGCCGGGAGGCGGCTGCAGGGCAAGCAGCCCGGCCTCGACAAGTCGCCGGCCTACCAGGCGCTGCGCCAGATCGCCGGCTCCGAGGCAAAGCCGTTCAGCTTCAGTTTGCTCGATGTGAATCACATTGCGCAGAAAGTCGTGCGTCCGTTCCTGCCGCTGATGGCCAGTGGGGCGGGGGTCGACATGCAAGACGCGATGATCATCATCGACCAGATCGTGTCGCGCACGACGACGTTTGCCTCCCTGGACACCCGCCAGGGCGGCCTCACACGGTCGTACATCAAGCTGCAGATGAAATAACGAATCCGAATGATGAGTGATGAATGATGAGTGATGAGTGAGGCGCATGCTTCACCATCATTTGTCAGTTCATCATTCATCATTCATCACTCAACATGACATCTCCCCTCTGGCAATTCCTTTCCCCCTCTGAAGACGCCACCGTCGATCTTGGCCGGCGCATCGGCGCGGCCTGCCGTGGCGGCGAGGTGATCCTGCTCGACGGCCCGCTCGGGGCCGGCAAGACCTGTTTTGCGGGCGGCCTGGCCGCCGGCCTCGGCATCGACGAGCCGGCGGTGAGCCCCACGTTCGTGATCCTGCGTTCCTACCGCGGCGACCGCGGCCTGACCCTGCATCACTTCGATTTCTACCGGCTTGGCGGCGAGGGGGACCTGGACACGATCGGCTTCGAGGACTGCCTGACCGACGACGCCGTCGTGCTGATCGAGTGGCCCGAGCGCTGCCCGAGCCTGTTCGAGCAGTTCACGCTGGCGCTCAAGCTGGAAGTGATCGACGAGGCAAGCCGCCGGATCACCGCCTGGCCCGGTCTGTTGGCGCACGAGCACCTGGTCGAAAAATAAGAAATCGGCGGCTCGCCCGAGCCGCCGATCCCCACCTCGTGGTCTTTCCCCACTCCCGTCAAACTTCCGGCTGCGTCAAACCGCTGTCGGAGAGGAAATCCGGTTGCGTGGTGTGCACCGAATTGTCATCCCCCTCCTGCAAGACTTTGCGCACCATGCCGACCAGGTGCTCGCGCTGCTCGTTGAGCGCGCGGACGAAGCGGCCCCTCAGCATCGATGACTGATCCGGGCAAACCGATTGGAAAAACTGGGCATATTCGCGTTCCATCGCGTCCAGATACGGCAGATCCATTTCGTCGTCCAGCATTGTCGTGAGGCGCTTCTTGGCGGCGGGATCCAGACGCCGGACGCGCTCCAGCAGGGCGGCGACCGCCTGGGCATTGCGGGGGTTATCCGATGGACTCGACGGCAACTGCATGGGATTGACTCCTTAAATCGTGTTCGAGCTCTCGCTCACGGCAAGGGTAAAAGCAATTGCCGGGCCATGTGGATGGGTAAGTTGGTACACATCGCCCCCCCATCGTGCTCGTGCGTCGTGCGTCGTAATCGTAATCGAATATCGAAACATAACTC
Organism: Candidatus Sumerlaeia bacterium; assembly: GCA_039683515.1. Taxonomy (GTDB): domain Bacteria; phylum Sumerlaeota; class Sumerlaeia; order MVZB01; family MVZB01; genus JAJFUE01. The sequence continues at coordinate 137,149 of JBDKRG010000008.1, forward strand.
ACGCCGACCCGGCCTCGGCGTCATGGTCCCGGGCGGCGACTGACGATTCTCGATTACGATTACGAGCACGATTACGACGCACGAGCACGAATGATGCGCGGCTGATCACCCGGCGCTGAACAATAAATTTCTTGAATCCCGCCCCTAAGTAGCCGACCATATTGATTAGGTATATGTACTTGATTGAGACGGATGTGATGAATCTCGATCAGGAAAATGCAAGGCAAGGGTCCATGTATAAAACCGAGTCGCTCCCCCTCGTCCCCTTGAAGGAAATCGTGGTGTTCCCGCACAGCATCACGCCGCTGTATATTGTGCGCCACAAATCGCTCATCGCCCTCGAGGCTGCCTTGAAGCGCGACAAGAAGCTGATGCTCGTGGCCCAGCGCAACCTCGAGAGCGAGCACCCCGGCCTCGACGACCTCTACAGCGTCGGCACGGTCGCCGAAATCATCCAGGTCCTGCGCCTGCCCGACGGCTCGGCCAAGATTCTCGTCGAGGGGCACTTCTCCGCGCGGATCGTCGGGTTCGACACGCACGGCGATTACCTCGTCACCACCGTCGACCCGATCCACTACATCGAGGACGACAGCAAGAAGCTCCAGGCGCTGCACCGGATGGTCGTCAGCCAGTTCGAGACCTACGCGCAGATTTCGGACAAGATCCCCGAGGACCTGGGCCTGCAGATCAAGGGCATCGAGGACCCGCTGCAGCTGGCCAACGCCGTCGCCAACTACTGCCACCTGCGCACCGAGGACAAGCAGAAAATCCTCGAGACGATGCGCGTGGCCGAAAAGCTGATGATCCTGTCCGAGCTCCTCGCCGCCGAGAACGAGCTGCTCGAGCTCGAGAACAAGATCATCACGCAGGTCAAGAGCAAGATCGGCAAGAGCCAGAAGGAATACTTCCTCAACGAGCAGCTCAAGGTCATCGAGAAGGAACTCGGCCTCACCAACGAGGAAGACTTCGAGCTCGAGGAATACGAGGAGCGCATCAAGAAGAGCAAGATGAGCCAGGAGGCGCAGGACAAGGCGTTCAAGGAACTCTCCCGCCTCTCCAAGATGGCCCAGCTCAGCCCCGAGGCGACCGTCAGCCGCACCTACCTGGACTGGCTCCTCGACCTGCCGTGGGGCAAGTACACGAAGGACCAGTCGGACCTCGTCCGCGCCCAGAAGATCCTCGACGAGGACCACTACGGCCTCGAGAAGGTCAAGGAGCGCATCGTCGAGTATCTGGCGGTGCTCAAGCTCGTCAAGGAGTTCAAGGGCCCGATCCTGTGCCTCGTGGGCCCCCCGGGCGTCGGCAAGACGTCGCTGGCGCGCTCGATCGCGCGGACGCTCAAGCGCAAGTTCGTGCGCGTGAGCCTGGGCGGCGTGCGCGACGAGGCCGAGATCCGCGGCCACCGGCGCACCTACATCGGCTCGCTGCCGGGCAAGATCATCCAGTCGCTCAAGAAGGCCGGCTCGAGCAACCCCGTCTTCCTGCTCGACGAAATCGACAAGATGTCCTCGGACTTCCGCGGCGACCCGGCCTCGGCGATGCTCGAGGTCCTGGACCCCGAGCAGAACAAGGCGTTCAACGACCACTACCTCGAAATCGATTACGACCTCTCGCAGGTCATGTTCATCACGACGGCCAACACGACGGGCGGGATCCCCGGGCCGCTCCTGGACCGCATGGAGCTGATCCGCCTGCCGGGCTATACCGAGGACGAGAAGCGCCAGATCGCGCGGCAGTTCCTGATCCCGAAGCAGATCAAGGCGCACGGCCTCTACGGCATGCACGCCATGTTCTCCAACCCGGCCATCGACATGATCATCCAGCGCTACACGCGCGAGAGCGGCGTGCGCAACCTCGAGCGCGAGATCGCCACGATGTGCCGCAAGATGGCGCGCTCGATCGTCAGCCACGAAGAGGAAAAGATGCTGCGCATCGAGCCGGTGCACGTCCGCAAGCATCTCGGGCCCGAACGGTTCCAGGACCCGACGATCCACGAGTCGCAGGAAGTGGGCGTCGCCATCGGCCTGGCCTGGACCGAGGCCGGCGGCGAGCTGCTGCCGACCGAATGCACGGTCATGCCGGGCAAGGGCAACCTGCAGCTGACCGGCAAGCTCGGCGACGTCATGCAGGAGTCGGCCAAGGCCGCGCTCTCGTACCTGCGCTCGCGCTGGGAGTATTACAAAATCCCGGCCGACTTCATGAAGGACCAGGACGTCCACATCCACCTGCCCGAGGGGGCGATCCCCAAGGACGGCCCGTCGGCGGGGGTGACGCTGATCACGGCGCTCCTCTCGGCGCTGACGAAGAAGCCCGTCCGGCAGGACGTCGCGATGACCGGCGAGATCACGCTGCGCGGCCACGTCCTCAAGATCGGCGGCCTCAAGGAAAAGATCATCGCCGCCCACCGCAACCGGATGACGACGGTCCTGATCCCGGCCGAGAACGAGCCCGAGCTCGAGGAGATCGCCGAAGACATCCTCAAGGACCTCAAGATCGTTCCGGTCAATACCGTCGACGAGGCGATCGCCGTCTCGATGGGGATCACCGAAGAGCGCCCGGCCAAGAGCTCCGAGTCCGGCGCGCGCCGCACGAGAACAAGCATCCGCCAGCGCCCGGGATTAGGGGCGTAAACCATTTGCAGTAGCCTGAGCGTGAGCGAGGGATCAAGTGCAGTAGCCCGAGCGTGAGCGAGGGACTTTTAAAGGAAAAGAAACATGAAAAAGCGCCTGCGCAAGAAGTACCATCTCAAGGAATTCACCCAATATATTTTTGGCGTGGGCTTCCAATTCGATGCCGCCGACGATCAGCAGAGCGAAGCTCTGTTCGATGAGTTCATCGATTTCATCGAATCGCAGAAACTCGGCTTCGGCGGCGGCGGCATGGGCAATCAGTGGGACGGCTTCATCGAGGCCGACAGGAAATCCGTCACCGAAGAGCAGCGCAACAGCGTGATCGAATGGCTGGTCCAGAACGATCGGATCACGGCCTACACCGTCACCCCGCTGATGGACGGCTGGAACGGCCCGCTGATGGACCTCGATCCCGAGTCGGTCGAATACACGAAAAAGTCGAAATAATCCGATTGCGATTCGCGAACAATCGAACGCACGGCGGGCTCATATTCACCGCCGTGCGTTTCGCATTTTGCAGTAGCCCGAGCGTGAGTGAGGGATTATACGTGAACGGATGAACGTCTGAATGAGATCAAGCGGTTCCGCCAAATCCAGCACGGTGCCGACTATGCAACTACCCACCTGCTTTCGCGATCTGATTTGCGCATTCAACGCCGCAAACCTTAAGTGTTACGTACTCATCATGCTATCGGCGCTTCCATTGGCTGGATGCCATCTGGCGTTGTCGAAGGCGATCATGGATCCACGTATTTCGAGCCAGTATGTGTATCCGTTTGGGGAAGCCCCAAAGCTCGTTCTAAACGAGACTGTCGGAAAGCAGTTGCCACATGGCGAAAAGGAATTCTCAGGCAAAATCATTAGCTCGCGTTACCCAGAATATTCCGGACTGAAGGAATTCATTCAGGCGTTCGATTCGGCTTTGAACAAAAATCTCGAACGAGTCGGATTGACATACGATTTCCGCCCACTCGTGCATTTCATTTATGTTCAAGATTGGCCATGCACCTATGAGGGCAAGGTGCTGACTTCGTCCGATCTGCCTCAAGTCATCGCGATCCAGTGTTGTGTTTTGCCTTACGATACACAACCGACATCAGGCACGGAAGTGTCAGGCCGCGTCAGACTGATCCGTGACAATGTATTCTGCATTGTTCATGAGATGACCGAGTTCAATCTTCTCGCCCGCCCGAATTCAAGGATTTTGGGAGATTATTCCGGCAGTTATCAATATCGATTTATAAAGTTACGCGCGAAATTTCGAAATGAAACGCGTTGGTTTCGGGAGAGCATCTCGAATTACGTTGCCGATGGAACATGCCGGGATCTTGGCCTCAATACCAGGCTGAACTCAGATGACCAGAAACTGAACGAAATTGGCGAATCGATTCTGTGTTGGAACAATTTGGATAAGGGGACGAGGCCTGGATGGGAATATTACGACGCATCCGATGCATTACTTGCCCGAATCATTCGGTCGAATCCCCCCAACACATTGCCCAGAATCATGACAGAATTAAATACCCATGAATCCATCGATGGCGTGGTTCTCGATAAGGCCATCGCTAAAATCACAAGCCGAACGCTAAAGGAATATGTCAAGGCTGGCGGGCTTAAATCGAACATCGGCGCCAAAAAATTAAGGCATGGTCACTGACGGATTTAACTCGGCCGGTCAATTATTCGGATTCGTGATTTTTGATTTTCTCCAAATCGAGCAGATCCTGTGGCCGGCCGCAAAGACGTTTGTTTTCGATCAAGTCTCCCTTGCCGATTACATGTATACGAAGCTCTCCATGCACGACATCCTCACGACGCACCCAACAATCGGTAAACTTCAGGCCGGATGGCTTCGTCAGCACGTCGATTCGTTCCGCCGAAGTTCCTATTTGATAAACGGTTCCCTCGACGGCGAAATCTTCCCAGGTGGCATCCGACAGCGGAACACCGAATTCGGCGAGAGATGCAAATACCTTTTTCGCGTTTTCCTCGGTAGGGTTCACCCACACATCATGATCCTTGGTGAACCGCGGTTCCGTGTAATGCATCACCGCATGCGCACCAATGACCAGGTACTCAACCCCGTGCTCGTTGAATATGTGTAACAGTTCTTTGAAATACGGCTTCATCGGGATTGATGCCTTTGGCTTCGTAGTATTCCAGCGTCATTTCTGCGGCGGCATCCCAGATAACCGAAGATCCGGCTTCGCGCCAGAATTCCCGGTCGAAAGCGATCTGCGCTTCCTTGTCTTCCATTCGGCATAATTGTGTTTTAAAAACCGGTTTGCTCATATCGTGATTATATATAATCCGACTACTCTTCCGCCAGCGCGCTTTTCCAGGCGGCCTTGGCTTCCTTGAGGTCGAGGCGCACGATCGGCTGGCCGCCGTGGGCGGTGACGAGGAGGTAGGGCTCTTCGCTCACCACGCCGACGCGGCCCAGCGGCAGGCCGTTGAAGATCGCCTCGAATTCCTTGGCGTTTTCCGGGTCGACCGTCGCGATGAACCGGCCGGCGCTTTCGCTGAACAGGCACTCGGTCTCGTTCATGCCCTCGCCGGTCGGGATCGCCTCGAGCTCGACGGCGAGGCCGAGCTCGCCGCCCATCGCGACCTTTGCAAACCCCGCCGCGAGGCCGCCCAGCGCCGGCGCGTGCAGCGACCGAACCAGCCCGGCCTTGACCGCGCTCTCGGTCGCTTCGTAAATCTTCCAGACGCTGCCCGCATCGACCGACGGGGCCTTGCCGCCGATTGTCGGGCCGTCGTCCCAGCCCCGCCCGGCGCGCTCGCTCGCCATCCAGGCGTATTCGCTGCCGCCCAGCTCCGAGCGCGTCTGGCCGATGACGTAGACAAGGTCGCCCGGGCGCTTGGCTTCGAGCGTCACCGCCTTGCCGATGTCGTCGATCCGGCCGATGGCCGAGAACAGGACCGACGGCGGGATCGAGATCTTGCGGCCGCCGCGGCTCGAGTCGTTCTTCATCGAGTCCTTGCCCGAGATGAGCGGGACGCCGAACGCGACGCAGTAGTCGTAGAGCCCCTGGTTGGCGCGAACGAGTTGCGCAAGTTTATACGCTCCGTCCGGCGTCGAGGCCGACTCGACGGGGTCGGGCCAGCAGAAGTTGTCGAGGCCGGCGATGTAGTCGAACCGGCCGCCGACGGCGATGATGCGGCGAATGGCTTCGTCAATCACCCAGCCCATCATGTTGTAGCAGTCGAGGTCGCCGAGGTGGGAGTTGAAGCCGGCCGACAGGACGATCCCTTCGGTGCCGCCGTATTCGGCGATGAAGACGGTGGCGTCGCTCGGGACGTCGCGCTCGGCGCCGACCCACGGCTTGACGACCGTGCGCCCCTTGACCTCGTGGTCGTACTGGCGGGCCTTGGTCTCGTCCGAGGCGAGGTTGAGCCGCATGAGGAGCGCCAGCAACTCGCCGGTCAGGTCCGAGCCCTTCGGCATCGCGGGCCGGTCGAACTGCGGGCGCCGCCATTTGGCGCGCAGCTGGTAGCGCGGGTCGCCTTCGTGGAGGAACTGCATGTCGATGAGGGCGACGACTTCGCCGCCGTGGCGCAGCGTGAGGCGGCCGGACGTCGTGAACGTGCCGAGGACGCTCAGTTCCACATCGCGCCGTTTGGCGAGTTCCTTCAGCGCCTCGATCTTGTCCGGCGGGACGGCGAGCGTCATCCGCTCCTGCGCCTCGCTGAGCCAGATCTCCCAGGGCTGAAGCCCTTCGTATTTCAAGGGCGCGCTCGAGAGGTCGACGTCGGCGCCGCCGGTCATGTCGGCCATCTCGCCGACGGAGCTGGACAGGCCGCCCGCGCCGTTGTCGGTCACCGCGCTGTAGAGCCCCAGGTCGCGCGCCTCGATCAGCCAGTCGGACATTTTCTTCTGCGTAATGGGGTCGCCGATCTGGACGGCCTGGACGGGGGAGTCGGCGTGAAGCTCCTCGCTGCTGAACGTCGCGCCGTGGATGCCGTCCTTGCCGATGCGGCCGCCGGTCATGACGATCAGGTCGCCGGGCTTGGGCGACTTGACCGACGCGGGCCGGCCGTCGGGGACGGTCTTGGGCATGATCCCGAGCGTGCCGCAGTAGACGAGCGGCTTGGCCATGTAGCGCGGGTCGAAGAATTCCCAGCCGACGCCGTACGGGATGCCCGACTGGTTGCCGCCGTCGATGACGCCCTTGTGGACGCCGTCGCGCAGGCGGCGCGGGTGCATCATCCCCTCGGGGACGGCCGAGTCGTCGGTCTCGGGCGAGGCGAAGCAGTAGCCCCAGACATTGATCAAAAGTTCCGCGCCGAGGCCGGTCCCGAGCGGGTCGCGGTTGCAGCCGACGATGCCGGTCATGGCGCCGCCGTAGGGCTCCAGGGCGCTCGGCGAGTTGTGCGTCTCGACCTTGTAGACGAGGTCCATGCGGTCGTTGAACGCGATCACGCCGGCGTTGTCGTGGAAGACCGAGACGAGCCACGGCCGGCGCTTGGCGACCTCGGTCGTGGCGCCGCGGACGTAGGTCTTGAACAGCGAGTCGATCGTGCGGCGCGAGCCGTCCTCGTCCTCGAAGTCGATCAGGGCGTTAAAGATCTTGTGCTTGCAGTGCTCGCTCCAGGTCTGGGCGAGCATCTCGAGCTCGACGTCGGTCGGGCGGCCGTCGAGGCCCGCGGCCCGGCGCTCGGCCTGGACGGCTTCGGAGGCGAAGTGGTCGCGGATCGTTTGCATTTCGACCAGCGACAGCGACAGCGTGCGGCTCGAGCTGATCTTCTGAAGCTCCTCGTCGCTGACGGCGAGGTCGACGCGCTCGACGCGGCGCTCGAACTTGCCGGTGACCTTCGGGACGCGGATCTCGGGCCGGCCGGCCCGCCACTCCTCGGGCGAGATGACCTCGATCGTCTCGATGAGCGTGTTGGCCAGCAGGTCGCGGCCGAGATTCTCGGCCTGCTTGCGGGTCAGGTTGCCGCCGGAAATCAGGTAGCTGGTCGCCGTGTAGACGGCTTCGTCCTTCTCCAATTGGCGCCCGAGGATATCGACGAGCGCGGCGCGGGCGGTGCGGCCGACGTTGTCGGTGACGCCCGGCTTGAAGCCGACGATGACCATCCAGTCGAAGGCTTCGCCGGGCTCGAGGCGCGGCGCGGCGCTCTCCTGGATGACCGGGTCGGTGAATTCGCGCGCGACGGCCTCGAGTTCGCTCGGCTCGAGCGCGACGTCGAAAATCAGGATGTCGCGCGTGCGCACGCGCAGCGACGGATAGCCGAGGTGCTTGGCGGCGCTGTGGGCGACGTGTTCGCCGCGGGCGTCGGCGACGCCGGGCTTGAGTCCGATTTCGAGCCGGTTGGGGCGCTGGGCGGTCATGATTAAGTCCTGAGTCCTGAGTGCTGAGTGCTGGGTCCTGAGTCCTGGGTCCTGAGTGTCGGGTGTGACCCGCATCCGGGAACTTCCCATTAAACCGCCCGCGGAAACTTTTGGCAACAGCGGCTTTTATTGATTGGAGAATGGATCGAGGACCTGAAGGTTCGATATGCCCGCGAAATCCTCGGTGTTGCGTGTGACCAAGGGAACATTGTGAACCAAAGCGGTGGCGGCAATCATCGCGTCGGCCAGTTTGATTTTGTGGTTGCGGCGAAGTTGGATACAGGCCTGGGTGACTGCATCGTCCAGGGGGATCACGCATGCCATGCGAAACAATTTTTCGAAGTGCTCGCGTTGCGCCTCTGTCAGCTGTGAATAACCAAGAACCTCGATCTTTGTAATAATGGAGAAGGAGACGTCCGGCCGATCCAGCCATGCATCAAGGAACACATGCTCCGGCATGACCGAATAAATTACGATGTTGCTGTCGATGAGCATGATTCAGTTTCCGCGGCGCAATGGGCGCTCTTCGCGACCGGACCGCTGCCACTGGACGGGGTTTTCGATTCCCGCGATCGGGCCCAATTTGCGAAGCTCGCGGATGCAGTCGATGATCCCTTTTGGTTCGGAGGAGACGGCCGGCTGCAAAACGATGACGGCCTCAATGGGACCGGGCTGTATTTTCTCGGAGAGGCGGGTGTGCACGGTCAACCATCCATCCGAATCGATTTCCGCCGTGGTTTTGATCGTGTTCATGGACGGACCTTTCGCATGGGAACCGTCGGGCTCCCGACATCTATGATCCATATCCTTAATTTATCATGGCGTATGCCCGCATGCCAGTCAGGGATTTCAGCCCGGTTAATATTTTTAGGGGCCAGAAGCGTGGCGGTTTTATCATTGAATCAAACGACGAATGGAGGGCCGCCCATGAACACCAGGACACTCTTTCTGTTGCCGCTGATGGTGCTTGCGCTTGCCTCGCCGGCATTCGCGCAGAACTCGGTGATCCGGATCAGCTTTGCGGATTCGGACCTGCCGGACATCAACGTCAGCGGCAAAATCTCGACCCAGCCCTACGGCGTTTCCGACACGCCCAAGGTGGCGCGGGCCCGGGCCGAGGTGGCGCTCAAGACCCCGCCGCCGATCCTCGAGGCGTTCGCGATCCAGTGGCAACCGCTCCACACCGTCCAGGAGACGATCCTGCGCAATTCGCCGCCGGAATCGCCCTACGGCGATTTTTCGGGCCTGTCGTTTTATTTCAATCTGGATGAGCCGCGCAGCCAGTCGGTCGATCACCAGAGCGAATTCAAGGCCTTGCCCGAGTACGACACGGAAGAGTACCTGGCGCAACTGGCCGAGTGGAAGCGCGAGCAGGTCCGCGCCCGGATGATGCTGGATCCCTGACGTCTACATCGACGGCATGCTGACGGCCGCGATCCTGAACTCCTCGCCGTGCTGATTGACTTCGATGACGATCAGCCGGCCTGAATCCGCAACCACCGCCGAGATCGCCCGCTGGCCGGTGAAGGCCTTCGTGTACTGCCACCTCAGGTCGCTCTCGGAGCGCACGAGGTTGCGGATTTCCTGCGCGGCCACGACCGATCTGGCCGCGACACCCCGCTCGCAGATCCAGTTCATGCCGGCTTGGTCGTTCTTCATGGCTGCCCGGACGAAGATCCTGGCCGCCCCGACCGGCGACGTCGGCCTGGGCGCGCGTTGCATCTCGACGATGGTGTAACCGAAATAACCGAACACGCCCATGATCCCGAGAATCAACAGGAATCTGACCATTGGACAGCCCTCCCCGCCGCGACTTCTCGGATCGAATTTTTAAAACCGGCTTGCCTTGAACAACCAGCATAAGCCATTTGGCCGGGTTGTCAATGTGAACTCCGCCCCCGGCGCCCCGCCCCCAAAAAATTGAACCGCAACGGCGCGTAGACGCGAAGCATGCAAAGTTGCCTTTTGAGGTTCAAGGGCCATACATTAGCCTTGTTTTGCCGGCGGCGGGCCGCATAATAAAACGGCCATGACGGGACCGTATCAAATCCCCCGGCCGTATCTGCTGGCGCTGACGTTCGTCGCCGCGCTGGGCGGCTGCCTCGATTACACGGTCGGCGCGATCCCGGTCGAAATCTTCCCGATCGCAAAATTCCATTATGCCTATTGCCATGTCTTTGTCGGCGCGCTGCTGATCTTGGACCGCGAAGGGGCGTGGCGCCGGCGGCTCATCGGGTTGGTTGCGCTGGTCGTCGCGGGGTTGGCGATCGGGTACCTGATGCACGACATCGCCGACCGCGTCCGGCGCCGCGAGGTGATCGCCCTGCTGTTTGAGGCCCCGGCGTTTTACTGGTGGATCGCCGGCCTATGGCTGGCCGCCCCGCTGCTGACGCGCGAGCGCCCCGACAAAACCCGGCGCGGTCCGTGGCTGCCGTGGGGGATGGGGCTGCTCCTCCTCTACGGCACGCTCTGCCTGGCCGGAGCGCTCGCGAGCTCCCGGCCCGAGACCAGCCTTTACACGTATTACCAGGAACGCGCCGTGTATATCGCGGTGCTGGCCGGCTGGGTTCGCGCCGCGGAACGCGATGAGGAATTCCTGCGCCTGTCCGGGCTCGTCGTGGCCTGGACGCTGGGGGCGCTCATGGCCGTCTCGGCGGCGATCAACCTGATCGACCTCTTCGGCGGCGAGGCCGTTCGCGCGAGGTTTGTCCAGTGGGGGTTCGTCTACGCCAAGGCGGACATGGCGATCCATGAGATCCCGAAGCGGCGGATCCTCTTCCCGATGCTGCATTTCAACCGCGCCGCGTACTGGGCGATGATCGGGATGATGGCGATGCTGGTCGCCGCGCGGACGGCCGCCGGCCGCCGGCGCTGGCTGGCCCTCGCCCTGGCGGCCGCCGGCTTCTGGATCGTGGCGCAGACCTACACCCGCGGCATCGCCGTGGCCGCGATCGCCGGCGCGTTCATCTGGGTGGCGACGATTTCGCGGCGGGCGTTGCTGGCCACGGCGGCCGTGGCGATCCTCGGCGCGGTGGTCGTGCCGACCACGTTCACCCGGCAGATGAAAACCGTCTTCGATCCGCAGACCTACATGGTCAACCAGCCGCCGATCACGTCGATGAAGACGCGGATGATGGCGTGGGGCTGGAGCCTCGAGACGATCGGCGACCATCCGTGGACGGGGCTGGGCTACGGCCGCAAGATCACGCGGCGCGCCTATGAGCAATATGTCTTCACCGAGGGGAGCGCCGAGGCGCGCAAAAGCCTCTCCGGCACCGACGAGATGGGGCACATGCACAACCTGTGGCTCGAGACGATGGTCGAGAACGGGATCCCGGCCGGCCTGGCGCTGCTTGGATTCTGCGTCGTGCGGTGGGCGGCGCTGCTCCTTGTCTGGCGGCGCGGGGCGCTTTTCGACAGGGGGATCGCCGGGGCATGGCTGGCCATGGAAGCGGCCCTGTTCATCGCCGGCATGATCTTCTTCATGGTGAAAATGAACCACGGTCTGCTGACGCTGGCGGTCTGGGTTTACTGCCTGGCCTGGGTCGCCGGAGCCATGGAGCGAATCGCGGCGGATCCGCTCTCCGAACCAATCAACCCCTCAGTTTAGGGGTCACGTGTAGTCCGTGCTCGTCCGTGTGGGTCCGTGTCCGTCCGTGTGCTCATTCAAAACTCGATTTTATCCCCGACGATCGCGGCGATCTGCTCGGCCGTGACCGGTCCCTGCCGCAGGATCCTGTACGGCTCCTTCGTGACGTCGAGGACCGTCGACGGCGGCGCGGGGGGCAGCTCGCCCGAGTCGAGCACAAGGTTCAGCTTCTCGCCGAAGTAGTCGATGATCTGGTCGGCGTTGGTGGCGTCGGGGAGCTCCGACAGGTTGGCGGACGTGCACGCCAGCGGCCGCGCCAGCGCCTGCATGAGGGCCAGCGGGACGGAGTGGTCGGGGAGCCTCACCCCGATCGTTTCGCCGGGGCTGACGTGGTCGAAGTTGCCGGCGCGCTTCTGGAAGATGATCGTGAGCGGACCGGGCCAGAACGCTTCCATCAGCCGCCGCACCTCGACGGTGACGTTGCGGGCGATGCCGGCCAGCAGCCGCGGCGAATCGATCAGCAGCGTGATCGACTTGCTGCGCTCGCGCCCCTTGAGCGCGAACAGCCGCTCGACCGCGCGCGGGTTGGTGGCGTCGGCGGCCAGGCCGTAGACGGTTTCGGTCGGCAGCGAGATCACCCCGCCCTCGAGCAGGCAATCGACCGCGTCTTCGATCATTTCGACCTCCGGCGCTTCCGGGTCGATCCAGCGGCGGCCGAGCTTGCGGGGGGGCTTGGCCGGCAACGGCTCGGCTTCGGGCTCGGGCTGCGGCTCGTTGCGGGCCACTTTGCCCTCGAGCGGCTTGTCGAACTGCGGGCGGCGGATCTCGAACTTCTCCCCCGAGTCGTCGACGAACTCGAACAGGTCCTCGGACGGCTCGGGCTGGTTTGCCCACTCCTCGGCCTCGGTCTCGGCGGGTTTCTCGGGCGGCAGGTCGATCTTGTAGGTTTTGCGTTTTGCGCGGAAATGCTCGTCGGGCGGCGGCGGCGTCGGTTTTGGCCGGGGTGCCGCTCCCTTTTCAGGCTCGGCCGGGCCGCGCGCGTAGCGCTCGAGCGCGTTGACCCAGCGGTCCTCGCCGGTGGCAAGGATCCGAAGCGCCTGGAGGGCGGCGATCTCGGCCCCGCCCGGCTCGACCGCGGCCACGGGAGCGGTCGGCGCGGTCGAGAGCGCAAGCTGGGTGAGCTCGGCGTCGCGCAGGCTGCCGACGGCGAGCGGGATGGCAATGACCGGCAGGCGCGTGGCGGCGGCGATCAGGGCCGGCAGCTGGGGGACGCGGCCGGCGGCGACCAGCAGCACCCGCAGCCCGCGCATTTCGGCCTGTTCGGCCCAGCGCAGCAGCCCCATCGGATCGCGCCACGGTTCGGCCTGCAGAACCTCGCAATGGCAGCCGAGCTTCTCCAGCGCCTGCCGCGCCGGCTGGATCGGCTCCAGTTCCTCGGTCCCCGCCACAACAATCCCCACGCGTGCCTGTTGGTTTGCCATGATCCCCACCTCTCAGGATTAGGTATAAATCAGGCGAGGCAACAAAAACAAATGCGAATCAGGGGGAATGATGTGGGATGTGGCCCCATCGTGTTCGTGTTCGTCTTGTCAGCCGAAGTCTCGGCGAAGGTTGGAATCAAAAGGCTGACTGGCAAAAGCGCCAAAGGCGCGGAATCATACCAGCCTGGGGCGCAGCGAAGCGGAGCCCCAGGTCGGCGATGGCATCAACCGAGCGCTGAAAGCGCGTCTCATCGCCGCGCAACCCGCGGATGATGCGCTCCTTCAGAGCGCATTTGTTTTGGCCATTCTATCCTGGGGCTGCGCCCCAGGCTGGTATCAATCGCGCCTTTGACGCTCAGCCGGAATTTGTGCGCATCTCGCATTCAAATTCGGCCGTTACAGAGTCATCGAACTTGAAAAAGGAAAAGCCTCCAGACCGGCTGGAGGCTCAAGGCCGAGGCGAATCTTTGGCAGGCCCTTACTTGCTTCCGTTGAGCCCCTGTTCGATCGTGCGGACGAGGTTGTCGTCGATGTTCGGGTCGACCAGCATGTTGGAGCCGGCAAAGCGGTCCAGGTCGAGGTGCATGAGCGACCAGTTGTTGTAGGTCTGATGGGCGACGACCTGGCCCTGGTCGTCCTGGCCCCAGTAGACCGCGTCCCACGTCTTGTTGCCGAACCGGACCTGGAGGCGCTGGCCGCGCTTGAGGCTTTTGCGCGGGTCCTCCGGCGGCGGCGGGGGAACGGGCTGGCTCATCATCGCCGGCTGGGCGGCCGGGGCCGGGCGTACCGGCGGCGGCTCGGGCGTGTACGACGGCGCGGGCGACGCCTCCGCGGCGGCCGACGGGGCGGCCGGGATCCGGGCGACGTCTTCATAGCGGTAGCAATGGAAGACGATCAGGTCGCGGTTCCAGCGCATCGTGCCCTGGAGCTGGTTGAACTCCGGCTGGCCGATCGAGCCGATCTCCTGGACGGCGTGGCCGCTGAGTGCCACCCCCTGCAGCTTGATCGATCCGCCCGGCAGGAGCGTGTAAACCAGGTCGTAGCCCTTGTCCGGGACCGACTGCTTGTAAACCACGAGCGTCCGGTCGCCGATGCACAGGATCGCGCCGGGGGCGTGGACCGCCGGGCCGGCCTGATACTCGGGCGGCTCCTCGTTGACAGGGGTGATGGATTCGGCATGGGCGGTCGTCAGCCCGATCCCGCTTTGCCGTTTGGGCGGGGATGGGCGCCAATCATTCAGCAACTTCTCGTAGCGATCAACGTCTTCGCGTTCGGTCATGGCCATTTCTTTGAATCCTCGAGCCACAGCGCTGGAACATCTATCGGGCAGCCCTGACGGGCCGGTTCGGGTCATGTCGAGCTGCCGCCGGAGGTTACCCGCGGGTTATCCGCGCAATCCGTAAACCTCCGCATATAAGATTATAAGCGCAACTTTATAATTCGTCAGCAAAAGATCTCGAGAATTTTGAAAAAATATTCCACCCAATGAAAAATAATATGGAGGTCATGAATACGCTGAGCCCCACGGATTTCATAAGTTGAATATCCACAAGCTCCAGCTTATTGGGGTCGATCGTCTCGAGGGAGCCGTAAAGGAGCGCCCGGCGGTAGGCAATCATGATCGGGGCGAGCGGGTTGGCCAGGTAAACCCACTCCAGCCACCTCCAGCCCATCGAATCCAGCTTTTTCCCGACTTCGTAAAACGGATAGATGATCGGCGTCAGGTAGAACCAGGCGGTCGTGAAGACTTCCCAGATCGAGCCGACGTCGCGCCAGAAGACATTGAGCGCCGAAAGGATCATGGCCATCGCCATGACGAGCGCCGCCTCGAGGAGCATGATCGGGAAGATCAGCAGGCAGGCCGGCCCGGGGGCCAGCCCGGCCACCAGCATCAGCCCGCCCAGGACGACGAGGCCCAGCAGGAAGTGGACGAGGTGCGAGATGACGGTCGCCATCGGGAAGACGACCAGCGGCAGGCGGACCTTCTTGATCAGGTTGGCGTTGGCGAGCATCACGCCCATCGCCTCGCTGGTCGCCCCGGCGAAGAACGACCAGGCGAGCATCCCCACGAGCAGGTGCAGGGTGTACGGGACCTGGGTTTCGGCCAGGCTCATGTCCAGGACCAGCTTGAAGACGACATAAAAGATGCCGGTCATCGCCAGCGGCTTGATGAACGACCAGAAGAACCCGAGCACGGTCGACTTGTAGCGGACCGTCAGGTCGCGCCGGACCAGGTTGTAGAGCAGGTTGCGGAATGCGCCGGTTTGCAGGTTCATCGGGCCTTGCCGACATCGGGATGCGGGGCGGCCCAGGCCGCCGGGACGATATGATCGCCCAAGGGGGCGGGGGTTTGCAACGAAATGAAATGCCGGCGCATGTTTTCGGCTTGCGGCGGGCGCGGGCGGTCGGGATAATTCGCGGAAGTCTCGAGATGTCTAAAATCCAATGGAAATCCACCCCGATGGCCAAACTCCTGGTTCTGATCATGTTCGCCGTCATGACCACGCAGGCCGCCGCGCAGCCTTACCCCACCGGTCTCGCCGAGCCGACCGCGGCGGAGAAGCAATGGGCCGCCGAGAACGTGCGCGTCATCCGCTCGCGCGCCGACCTGCCCGGCCCGCGGCGCATGGCCGTGCTCCCCTCGCGGGTGGTCAATATCCAATACCTGCCCGCGGTCGGCCGCCAGGTCTTCGGCTCGTGCACGAGCTGGGCCGTCGGTTACTACTACAAGACGTGGCAGGAGGCGAAGGAACACGGCTGGACGCGGCCCGATCCCTCGACCCACCCCGAGCGCGTCATGAGCCCGTCCTTCATCTTCAACCTGGCCAACGCGGGCGTCCCTTTCAGCGGTACCTCGTTCAACGCCAACTACCAATATCTGATGGACTACGGCATCTGCTCGTGCGCCGAAATGGACGCCAACGCCGACCCGTACTCGTGGCCGAACGAAACGCAGTACCTGGCGGCATTTCCGCAGCGCGCCAAGAGCGTCGCGAGCATCGTCACCTCCAGCGACGCGGGGTTCGAGGCGCTCAAGGCGCACCTGGCCGGCGGCGACCTGGCCTGCTTCAGCATGGTGCTCTACAACAACTTCACCTCCTACCCGGCCGAGGCCGGCGGCATCAACAACGACGTCTATTACGACCGCAGCGGCGGGATGTATATCGCGACCGGCGCCGGCGGCTCCAGCCACGCCCTGTGCGTCATCGGCTACGACGACAACAAATCCTGGACCGACGGCGAGGGGGTCGCCCGCAAGGGCGCCGTGCTCGTCGTCAACTCGTGGGGGACGACCTGGGGCGCGAACCTGGCCGAAGCCGGCAGCCGCGGATTCATCTGGATCTCGTACGACTACTTCAAGGCCAATGCCGCCGACGTGACCACGATGGTCGACCGGATCGGCTACCAGCCCAAGCTGACCGGCACCTATCATGTCACCCACGGCCGGATCGCCGAGCTGAGCATCGAGCTCCTGGCCGGCGACCGCGACAACCCGGTCTGGAAAAAGAGCATCCTGCCGTCGACCGGCGGCCTGCGCTCGATCGACGCCACCGTGGCCTTCGACGCCACCGATAACGCCACCACCGAAACCCTTTCGTGGTGGCTCCAGATCAGCGACGTCTACCTGACCGATTCCAGGTTCCAGCCGCCCGCCACCGGCGAGATCTCCTCGTTCAAGATCAAGCGGCCGGACGGAACCATCTGGGAGTCGCCCGACTGCCCGGTGCAGACGGTCGAGTCGAACCTCGTCAATGCCTATGCGTGGGCGAACATCGGCCTCCTCCAGCGCCACAAGACCGCTTTCGACGCCTATAACCCGGCCATCAGCGAGTCGGTGTGGGGCGATGTCGACGGCGACGGCGACGAGGACGCGTTCTTCGTCTCGTCGGAAACCTCGGGCACGCAGCTGATCTATCGCCCGCGCCTCATGCGCAACGACGGAGGCTGGAGCTTCGTCGAGGTCAACAGCGGGCTGACCGGCCAGTCGGGGGGCATGGCGCTGGGCGACTACGACGGCGACGGCCTGCCCGACCTCGTCCTCATCGGCACCGAAACGCACCTCGACGGCAATTACACGACGCTCACGCGCCTCATGCACAACGAGGGGCAGTGCCAGTTCCGCGACAGCGGCATCACCCTGCCCAACGCCGCCAACCGGCCCGAGTGGATCGACTACAACAACGACGGCCGGCTCGACCTCGTCCTCAACAAGTGCGATGAGAATTATATGAGCGTCGGGCTCGTCGTGCTCCTCAACAACGGCAACGGCACGTTCACCGACAGCGGCCTGCTCCTGCCGTACTCGAAGGTCTACGCGTGGGCCGACTACAACCGCGACGGCAAGATCGATTGCGCGCACATCGACGCGAGCGGGTACGCGACCGTTTCGAAGAAAACCGGCTCGGGGATGGAAACGGTCGCGTTGCCGGTCAGCATCACGCCCGAGGCATTCGCATGGGGGGACGTCGACAATGACGGCTGGCTCGATCTGGCCGTCTGCGGCTGGAACGAATATTTCAAACGGACCGGCTGCGTCCTGCGCAACAACAAGGGGACGTTCGTCCAATACGCCACGATCCCGTTCGTGCAGGGCGGCGGGCTCGACTGGGGCGACGTCGACAACGACGGCCTCGTGGACCTGTGCGTCTGGGGCGATTACGGCACCGACAGCCTCGTCGCCGACCGGAACATCAGGACAAGAATCTACCGCAACAACGGCAACGGGACGTTCACGAGCCTCGGTTTCAACCTGTGGGACGTCGGCTCGGTCATGGGGGGGAACGTCGATTACGTCCGCCTGTTCGACATCGACCGCGACGGCGACCTGGACCTGGCGGCGTGCGGACCCGGCCGCAGCGCTTCCTACCCACAGCCGCGCAAATTCGCGCTCTATGAAAACGCCGCCGCCCAGAAGAGCGGCCTGAATCGCGTCAATACGCCGCCCACCGTCCCGACCGGCCTGATCAATCAGCAGACGGTTCAGAACGGGACGATCACGCTGGCGTGGAGCGCCTCGACCGACGCGCAGACCCCCTCGGCCGGCCTGACCTACGATGTCCGCGTCGGGAGCAATCCCGGCTGGAACGACCTGATGCCGGCCGACATGAGCATGCCGATCGACGGCCGCCACGGCCGGCCCGCGCTCAGTTCCTCCATCCTCGGCGTCCACCTCGAAAAGGTCGGCAAGGCGTTCTACTGGTCGGTCCGCGCGATCGACCCGGCGCAGGGGGTCTCGGACTGGACCGCCCCGCAGCTGTTCGTCCCCAAGGGGGCGACCGCGCCGGGCGACGTCAACTCCGACGGCAGCATCAATGTCGCCGACCTGATCCAGACGGTCCGGATGGCCACCGGCGCCACCGCCGTGAATGTCGCCAAGGCCGACCGCAACGCCGACGGCGGCGTCGACCTGGTCGACTCCGACATCATGGCGGCGATGCTCCTGGCCGACGAGGGGCCCGGCGAGCGCACGCTGGCCTGCAGGTCGATCGATACCGCCGGCGGCACGGTCACCACGACCGGCGTCAAGGTCGGCATCCCGAAGGGCGCGTTCAGTTCGGCCAACACGATCATGATCGAAAAGGTGCGCGGCGCCGACGCCGCGAACGGACGCATTTCGCCGACGTTCCGCATCAGCGGGATTCCGAGCAGTTTCGCGCAGCCGATCTATATCCGGCTTCATGCCACCGCGTCCACCGGCGGCAAAGCCGTTTACGGCTCGATCGGCGAAGTCAGCCTGCACCCGAGCCTCGGGATGCTGAGCAACGGCACGCGCAAGGTGACGACCACGAGCGCCGGCGGCGGCGATTACGTCATCAGGATCAGCCCGCCCGTCACCGCGAAGGCGGCGTCCCTGGATGAATGGAGCGCGCCCAAGCCGATGGCCGGCTCGGCGCAGGGCTACCAGCTCACGATCGACGTCGACCTGGACAACCACACGGCGGTGTGGGCGAACAGCCACTTCAGCATTTCGTTCGACGCCAGCCAGGTCGACCTGGCCCACGTCATCGCCCTCGGCGCGTCGCTCGAGGACTCCTACAACATGCTCAAGAGCGCCGCGGGCGGCTCGTTCAGCTACAGCGGGCGGACGTCGTGGCCGGTCTCGGTCACGGTCTGCAAGCTGAGCAACAACGGCATCTTCGGCGAGTTCACCTCCTCCAAGCTCGGCGACAACTACGGCTACATCGAGATCAACAGCGACAACATCGCCAATCACGTGGCGGTGCGGACGACCGCCATCCATGAATACTTCCACCTCGTGCAGGCGCTCTACGACCCGCGCTATGCCTTTACCAAGGCGGTCATGGGCGGCGAGTCGCTGTGGCTGGCCGAGGCGGCCTCGGTCTGGTCCGAGCATCTGCTGGCCCCGTCCGGCTACGTCTCGCCGATCCTCAACAACAACATCAACGCGCCGCTGAACGGCATGATCGCCGGCGCGCAGGCCGGCGGCAAGGCGGCGCAGGACCACGGCTACGGGATGGCGTCGTTGATCGGCTACCTGGTCAGCCGCAGCTCGGCGGCGGTGGTCTCGAAGATCTTCACGAGCATCAAGGCCGGCGCCGCTTCGGTCGACGCGGTCCGCGCCAACAGCCCCGGCGGCAATTTCGACTGGTGGCCCGAGTATCTCATCGCGCTCGTGCGGGGCTCGATCGTCCCCTACGACAGTTCGGATGTCTCGGCCGCGGCGGGCACGACCCGCCAGTTCAAGATCGAGACGGCCAACGACATCGAGAAAATCAAGTACTTCGCCGAGTCGATCCCCGACCTGAGCGGCCGGCTCCACATGGCGGTCCCGCTCTATTCCGGCTTCGACGCCAAGCACAAGCTGGCCTGCCGCCTGACCCGCGACGAGGGGGACAACCTCAAGCTCAACGTCCTCAAGTTCAAGGCCACGCAGCCGACGACGCTGCTCGGCGAAGGCGTTCTGGCCAACGGCGCGTGGAAATTCGAGGTCCCGGACCTCCAGACCTTGAAAACGCAGGGGGGCTGGCGCCTGCTGCCGCTCGTGACCAACAAAAAAGCGACCGATCCGGCCGCCGGCAAGACCCCCTACGAGCTCAAGGTCGCGGTCGTCGGCGAAGGGACCAGGGCGTTTAATGCCCGGACGGTCAAGGAGCAATGCTACGGCTTTAATTTCCCGACCCTGTCTTTCGCCGGTTCGCTGCAGGGGAGCGGCTGGGCCAACTGGACCAACATCGACATCGGATACTTCATGTATTACGCGATCGACGTGCCGGCCCTGACCCCGATCGACTACAAGGTCACCGCCGCGGCGGCGATCACCGAGGGCACCTACACGACGGCCCCCGACGGCGCGGGCGATTACGAGGTTTACACCGTCAGCGCGATCAAGACCTACAAGTTCGAATACTGGCCGACGGACGTCGAGGCCCAGCCGACGTCGATGTATTCGACGACGGGGACGTTCAACTTCACGCTCAGCCGGGACGCGACGACCTGCGGCGGGAATATTTACGCCGTCTACGACGTCGTCCGCTCGCGCTACAACAAGGACAACGTCCTCCAGTCGCAAAGCACCGACGCGGACATGGAGACGGCGGTCGTGGGCTTTACGCTGATGCCGTAGGCGATCCATGAGGAGCGCAAAGCACCCCCGTGCCGAGTCAATTTTCCATCGATTGCTTGCCGGACCAGCGCGCGATATCGCCGATGCTGATCGTTCCGTTGGTCGGATCATAAAGCCTCCCCAAATGAGAGGGCTCCATGTTCGTTCCGAGAAATGGCGGGAGCAAAGCGACGGCATCATATGAGCAATCCGGCCCGACACTGGCCAAACAGTAGCCATTGAATTTGAATCGGTCGAGATTCGGGTTGTCCTCGATGAATGCGCCGGAATAATTGTCGTACCAATAAGCCGCGGGAGCGTCACGCTGCGGAAACGGATCCGTCATCGATACGGAAATCAGATACGAGATGGGAGTCGTCAACTCGTGAACTCGCGTGAGAGCGTTATTGGCATGGTCCAGAGGGTAAGGGTAAACCGAGTTGTCGACGCCGTACGCCTCGACGGCCGTCGCGATCGTTCTCAAGTCGCTTTTCACGCGTGAGATTTTGGCCCGGGTCTGGGCTAGCATGAAATTCGGAATCGCAATCGCGGCCAAGATGGCGATAATCGCCACGACAATAAGCAGCTCGATCAGAGTGAATCCTGTGTGATCGCGGCAGGCGTTCATGGCCATGACTCCTCCTTCGATACAAGAGACGCGGGGCCTCGTGAAAAGTTTTGACTCTGTGCGTGTTATTCGCCCATCTTGCCGCTGGAATGCGGTTTTTGGTTCGGGTAGAATGGGAGCCGTGTGGTTGCATCAACCGGCGCCGCGACCGATGCGGCGCGAAGGGTGAAAGCAGTTGAGTCATTACGAAATTCCCCGTGAAGAATGCGGCATTGTCGGCGTCTACGGCCACCCCGAAGCCGCCAAGATGGTCTACCTCGGGCTCTACGCCCTGCAGCACCGCGGCCAGGAAAGCGCCGGCATCGTCGCCAGCGACGGCGAAAAGCTTCGCATCTACAAAAATAAGGGGCTCGTCAGCGAGGTGTTCAATCCCCGCTCACGGCTGGATGAGCTGACCGGCAACATGGCGATCGGCCACGTGCGCTACTCGACGACCGGTTCCAACCGCATCGCCAACGCCCAGCCGCTCCTCGTCAATTACCGCGGCGGCTCGCTCGCGATCGCCCACAACGGCAACCTGATCAACGCCGCCGAGCTGCGCCACGAGCTCGAAAACCGCGGCGCCATCTTCCAGGGGACGGCCGACAGCGAGATCATCGTGCACCTCATCGCGCAGGCCGCCAGCGACGATTTCCTGCAGGGCCTGGCGACGTCGCTCTACCGCATCCGGGGGGCGTGGTCGCTCCTGTTCCTGCGCGAGAAGCAGATGGTCGCGGTCAAGGACCCGCGCGGCATCCGCCCGCTGTGCATCGGCACGCTCGACGGGGCGACGGTCGTCGCCAGCGAGTCGTGCGCGCTCGACATCATGGGCGCCCAGCACCTGCGCGCGCTCAAGCCGGGCGAGATGATCATCGTCGACGAGGGGGGCGTCCGCCACGAGTTCCCGTTCCCGCCGGTCGACGAGCGCTTCTGCGTGTTCGAATACATCTACTATTCGCGTCCGGATTCGGTCTGCCACGGCAAGTCGGTCTACCAGATCCGCCACGCCCTCGGCGAGCGCCTCGCCATCGAGCAGCCCGCCCCGGCCGACCTCGTCATCCCGACGCCCGACTCCTCCAACGCGGCGGCGATCGGCTACGCCCACCAGGCGGGCCTGCCGTTCCACCTCGGGCTCATCCGCTCCCACTACATCGGCCGCACGTTCATCGAGCCCGACCAGGGCATCCGCAACTTCGGCGCCAAGCTCAAGTACAGCCCGGTCGCCTCGCTCCTCGAGGGCAAGAGCGTCGTGGTCGTCGACGACTCGATCGTGCGCGGCACGACGAGCATCAAGATCATCAACATGCTGCGCCGCGCCGGCGCGCGCCAGGTCCACCTGCGCATCAGCGCCCCGCCCTGGAAACACCCCTGCTTCTACGGCATCGACACGCCGACCGAAAAGGAGCTGATCGCCAACCAGCTCGACCACGAGGCGATGACGAAACATTTCGGCTGCGACAGCCTCGGGTTCATCTCGCTCGAGGGGCTGCTGCAGGTCGTGCCAAGAACCCAGACGTATTGCACCGCGTGCTTCAACGGAGACTACCCGGCCGGCAAACCCAACCACTTCACGAAGAACATCATGGAGTGACGGCCCCCTGCGCACGGATATAAACTGAACGTCGTTTTCGTGCTCGTCTTGTCAGTCCAAGCCTCGGCGAAGGCTGGAATCGTTATCGTAAACGGGTAATCCGGATGCTTGAGCTCAGGGAAAAACTGTCGGCGGCGCGCGAGCGGGCGAGGCAGCTCGACAAGTGCGAGACGCTGCTGGCCGCCGCGAAGGCCGCCGCGTCCGAACAGCGCACGCGCCTGGCCCTGCTCGAGTCGCGCCTCGCGCGCGAGGAGCGCGACGTGCGCCGATTCGAGACGATGTCGCTCGTCGCCCTGCTGCACTACTTTCTCGGCGACGCCGAGCAGCGCGCCCGGCGCGAGCGCCACGAAGCCGCCGCCGCCGCGCTCAAGTGCTCCGAATGCCGCGCCGCGGTTGCCAGGGTCGAAGAAGAAATTGCGGAACTCGAGCGCCGCATCGGCGAGCTCGGCGACGCCCGCGGCCAGGTCCGCGAGCTGATCGAGGCCAAGGAGCGCCAGATCCGGTCCTCCGGCAACGATTCGGCGCGCCGGCTGTTCGAGCTCGGCGACTCGATCGTCGACCTGAAGGCCGACATCGACGATTTGAACGAGGCGATCGCCGCGGGCGAGGAGGCCAAGGCCCGGCTCGACGCCGCCCGCGGCCACCTCGAGACCGCGCGCGGCTGGGGGACGTTCGACCTGCTCGGCGGCGGCCTGATGATGACCGCGATCAAGCACGCCAAGTTCGACGAGGCCCGCCGCGAGGCGCAGCTGGCCCAGCACGCGCTCTCCAAATTCAGCCGCGAGCTGGCCGACGTCAAGGCCCGCCTCGACGAGGACGGCTCGCTCGAGCTGGGCGGCCTGACGATCTTCGCCGACTACTTCTTCGACGGCCTGATCGCCGACTGGATGGCCCAGTCCAGGATCAACCGCTCGGTCGCCGCCGTCGACGACCTGCGCGAAAAAGTGGCCGTTCAGCTGCAGCGTCTCGAGCGCCGCCGCGACGCCGCCCGCCGCGGGCTCGACCGGCTCCGGACCGAAAAAGTCCAGGTCATCGAGATGGCCTGATCCCGAAATTTCTTGCTTAACCCCGCTTTTCCGGCATGAATATGGGAAGCCCGGGCGCGCGCATGGCCCGGCGATATCCCGCGGGATCGGGCAACATGGCAGATCAAGCATCACATCAACGCACCGGGACGCTCTCCATCGTCATCCCGGTTTATAACGAGGCCAAAACAATCTCGACGATCGTCGACGCCGTGCAGGCGGTCAAGCTCGACGGCATCCGCAAGGAAATCGTCATCGTCAACGACTGTTCGACCGACAACACCGCGCAGATCCTCGAGGAACTTTCGCGCGTCCATCAGAACCTGCGCGTCTTCCACCACGCGGTCAACCAGGGCAAGGGCGCCGCGCTGCGCACCGGCTTCGCCAGCTGCACCGGCGACTGGGTCGTCATCCAGGACGCCGACCTCGAGTACGACCCCAACGAATACCAGATCCTGCTCGAGCCGATCCTGGCCGGCAAGGCCGACGTGGTCTTCGGCTCGCGGTTCCTCGGGTCGGGCGCGCACCGCGTCGTCTACTACTGGCACTCGATGGGCAACAAGTTCCTGACCTGGCTCTCCAACATGTTCACCAACATCAACCTGACCGACATGGAGACGTGCTACAAGGTCTTCCGCCGCGAGATCATCGAGAAGATCCACATCGAGGAGAACCGCTTCGGCTTCGAGCCGGAGATCACGGCCAAGGTCGCGCGCCTGCGCTGCCGCATCTACGAGGTCGGCATCTCCTACTACGGCCGCACCTACGAGGAAGGCAAGAAGATCGGCTGGCGCGACGGCGTCCGCGCGATCGTCTGCATCCTGAAATACAATTTGTGGCGATAATGCCCCATGCAGTAGCCCGAGCGTAAGCGAGGGACTGGTTTCCCATAAGTTCTGTAATTCCCAGAGCCCGCTTTAGCGGGCTGAACGGGTTGCCACCGGCTTCAGCCGGTGGTTACCGTTCCCAATCAATGAACAGCCGGCTTCAGCCGGCTTCTCGTTCCCGGCTTCAGCCATTAAATTGGGTTCCCGGCTTCGCATGAGCAATATTCGTTCAAACCCGCGCCCGATCTCGTCCTCTAATATACTGCTTTTGTTTGTTATCCTAACGAATCTGCTCCCCGTCTGGCTGTTCCGGTATTTTCCCTCCCAGGACGGCCCGTCGCACGTCTACAACTCGTGGATCATCGCCAACTGGGACCGGCCCGAGGGCGCGATCTACCGGCATTACTATGAGCTGAACACGCGGCCCGAGCCGAACTGGCTGAGCCACGCCGCGCTGGCCGGCCTGATGCGCGCCGGCGTGCCGCCGCTCGTCGCCGAAAAAATCTTCATCACCCTGTTCATCGCGCTTCTCGCCGGCGGGATGTGGCACGCGATCGGCGCCGTCGCCCCCGAGGCGCGGCTGCTGGCCGCGCTGGCCCTGCCGGTGGCGGTCGGCTGGCCGCTCGGGATGGGATTTTATAATTACTGCCTCGGCCTGGCGGGATTCCTCTGGGTGTTCGGCTGGTGGTATCGGCGGCGCGGCGACATGCGCCCGGCCCGCATCGCGATCCTCGCCGCGATGGGCGTCGCCCTCTACTTCACGCACATGGTCGCCATCGGCGGCGTCATCGCCGCGATCGGGACGGTCGCGTTGTGCGAGGCGCTCGCGGAGCGGCCGGCCGGCCCGGCGCTCAAAAGGCTCCTTTTCCCCGTGGTCCTCGCGTTTGTTCCGGCCGTTGCGCTGGCGCTTGCGTTTGTCGCCGGCAGCGCCGGACAGGGCCGTATGCCGCTGTGGCTGCTCGGCTCATGGAGGCTCGCCCCGTTCCTGACGCTGCAAAGCCTTCTGGTCTGCTATTCGAGCGCGGAGATGATCCCGTCCACGATCATGGCGCTGGCCCTCGTCGCCGCGGTCGTCCTGATCCTGCTGGAGCGAAAAAAAAGTGCGGGAGTCCCGCCTTCGGGCGGAATACTCGACACGAAAAAAGACGGCCTGCTCGCCGCCGCGCTCGTTTTCGTCTTTCTGTATTTCACCGCCCCCCACGAGGCCTCCGGCGGCACCTACGTCTTCCGGCGGCTTGCCCCGTTCGTGGTGTTTATGCTCGTCCTGTGGTTCGCGGCCAACAGCGATCGCCGGCTGATCGTGCGCCCGCTGGCCGCCCTGGGCGTGGCGATCGCACTCGTGTTCGCCGTCATGCGCCTTGCGCAGATTTCGCGGCTCAACGATTACATCGCCGAATACGTCTCGGTCGGCGAATCGATCGAGGCGCCGGCGACGGTCCTGCCGCTCTGCCTCAGCCCGCGCGGGACCGATGAGGACGGCTTCTTCCTGTCGCTCGAAATCTGGCCGTTCAGCCATGCCTCGGGCTACATGGCCGCCGGCCGGCCGATCGTCGACCTGAGCGACTACGAGGGGGCGATGGGCTACTTCCCGCTCCTGTGGCGCCCCGGGCTCAATCCCTTCACCCGGATCGAGGGTGAAATCTTCGACGATCCGTTCCATCTGGTATTTTCCGGCTACGAGCGCAACACGAGCGGCATGGGCCGGATCGATTACGTTCTCGTCTGGTCCGACCCGAGGCATCCGCCCCCGCCCCGCCTGACCGACCCCATCGCCCGCCAACTGGCCGCCGGCTACACGCCGGTCGCGACCTCGAAGCCGCGCGGCTACGCGACGCTCTGGGCCCGCCGGTAAGCCCGCCGCCGCGGCCTCCGGCCTTGGTTTCCGAGAGCGACGCTCGAATATCGGTTGTTGGGCTCCGGGCGAGCGCTTATGATAACGCGCGGCATCGCGAAATCGCACCTGGGAATCAAACTCTCCGGTTTTCCGGCTTCGGTCCATGCGTCAAGACATCTCAAATTCCGGATCGGCGTTCGCGTCCCTGGCGTTTCCGCTGCTCGTCGCGCTCTACCTGTTTCCGGTCTGGTATTTCCAGTATTTCCCGTCGCAGGACGGCCCCTCGCACGTCTACAACTCCTGGATCCTCTCAAAATGGGGCGAGCCCGCCGGCGGGATTTTTCGGCAGTATTACGCGGTCAACAGACGGCCCGAGCCGAACTGGGCGAGCCACATCGCGCTGGCGGGCTTGATGCGGGCGGGTTTGTCGCCGTCCGTCGCCGAGAAAATATTCGTCAGCTTCTTGATCGTCTTTTTCGGCGGCGGGGTCGTGCTGGCGCTGGGCGCGGTCGCAAAACCGGCCCGCGCGCTGGCGCCCGTGGCTCTTCCCATGGCCGTCGGCTGGCCGCTCGGCATGGGATTCTATAACTACTGCCTGGGCGTGGCCGGATTCCTGTGGGTGTTCGCGTGGTGGTACCCGCGTCGCAACGGCATGACCGCGCCGCGCGCGATCGCCCTCGGCTCGATGGGCATTCTGCTCTATTTCGCGCACCTGGTCGCGGTCGGAGGGATCGTCATCGTCATCGGGATTGTCGCGTTCTGGGAATCGCTGGCCGAGCGTCCGTTTGGCCCCGCGCTCAGGAAGCGGCTTCTGCCGGCGGCGCTGGCGTTCATACCGGCCGTGGCGCTCGGGCTGGCGTATGTCGCCGCCAG
Source organism: Candidatus Sumerlaeia bacterium (assembly GCA_039683515.1). Taxonomy (GTDB): domain Bacteria; phylum Sumerlaeota; class Sumerlaeia; order MVZB01; family MVZB01; genus JAJFUE01. The sequence goes on from JBDKRG010000008.1 coordinate 164,508, forward strand.
CGTGGCGCGGGGCCAGATGCGCGAGATCCCCGCGATGGGGGCCGGCCTCCGGGAGATCGGGAGGCTGCTGACGCTGCAAAACCTGATGGTCTGTTATTCCACCGCCGAGGTCTTCCCCGCGGCGCTGCTGGCGATCTCCATGCTGGCCTCGGCCGGCCTGGCGCTGGCCCAGATCCGGCGCGATCGTGCCGGCCTTCGTTCGGGAGGCGGGTTGCTGGTCGCGGCGATCGGCTTGTTGCTCCTGTATTGCGTCGCGCCGGACAAGGTCGCCGGCGGCACGTATTTCCATCAACGCCTCGCGCCGTTCATCTGGCTGATGCTGCTGCTGTGGCTCGGGGCCGATGGCCTGCGGGGGCGGCGCCTCGCGCATTGGCTGCGCGTCTCGGGCATTGCCGTTGCGCTTGCCTTTGGCTGCATGCGCATTGCCCAGTTCGCCCGGCTGAACGACTACCTCGCCGAATACGTTTCGGTCGGCGGGGCCATCCAGGCGCCGGCCACGGTCCTGCCGCTGTGTTTCTCGCCGCGCGGAGAGGGGCGGTCGGGGTTTGTGCTGTCGGCCGAGATCGCCCCGTTCAGCCATGCCTCGGGCTACCTGGCCGCCGGCCGCCCGATCGTCGACCTGAGCGACTACGAAGGCGCGATGAAATACTTCCCGCTTGTCTGGCGACCCGAGCTCAGCCCGTGTTATCACATCTGCCCGGATATTTTCGACGATCCGTTCCATGCCGATCTTCTGGATTACACGAACCGCACCGGGGGGCGCGGCCGGATCGATTATGTGCTGGTCTGGTCGAACCCGGACTTCCCGCTGCCGGCCGATCTGGTCGACCCCGTCAGGCGCCAGCTCGAGGCCGGGTTCAAGCCGGTCATGACCTCCCGGCCGCGCGGCTGCGCGCGCCTCTACGCGCGGGTCCGATAAAAAGTATTCCGGGCAACAGGAACCGCCGGCCTTTGACGCGCCCTGTAATTTTTATTAATCTCCGCCCCCGATTGCATTACCATGATCATTACACTGATGAACGGAGGAACGCCCATGGACTTCAGGGTCTTGGATGCAAAGGCGATCAAGGATCTGATCGGCATCGGCGAAGTGGTGACGGCCGTCGAAGACATCTTTAAAGCCTACGGCCGGGGCGACGTGCGCATGCCGAGCAAGATCTACCTCGACGTCTCGGGCGGGGATTTCCGCGCGATGCCCGCTTCCGTCCCGGGCCTGGCCGGCGTCAAGTGGGTCAACGTTCACGTCGGCAACGCGGCGCTCGGCATCCCGACCGTCATGGCCATGATCCTGATCAACGATCCCAGGACCGGCCAGCCGCTGGCGCTGCTGGACGGCACGTGGATCACGCAGGCCCGCACCGGCGCGGCGGCCGCGGTCGCCACCAAACACCTCGCGCGCCCCGATTCCGAGACCGTCGGCATGATCGGCTGCGGCGGGCAGTCGGCGACGATGCTGCGCGCCATCGCCTCCGTCATGAAGATCGAAAAGCTGTATCTGGCCGACAAGAATCACGACCACGCCGAGGAACTCGCCCGCCAGTTCGCCGACATCGGCGTCCATATCGTCGACACGCAGCTGGCGGCCGCGGCCGACGTCGTCTGCACCCTCACGCCGTCGCGCGCGCCGATCGTCATGGCCGACTGGATCGAGCCCGGCACGCACATCAACGCCATGGGCGCCGACGCCGTCGGCAAGGAGGAGCTCGACCCGGAGATCCTCAGGCAGGCGAGCGTCTTCGTCGACGACTGGACGCAGGCGTCGCACTCGGGCGAGATCAACGTCCCGCTCAAGAACGGCGTCATTCAGTCGGTCGCCGGCTCGATCTGCGACGTGCTCGTCGGCAAGATCCCGGGCCGCACGCGGGTCGACGAGATCACCGTGTTTGACTCGACCGGCCTCGCCATTCAGGATATGGCCGTGGCCAAGCTCGTCTGGGATCGCGCCGTCGAGCGCGACGCCGGCGTCAAGCTGGATTTCAAGACGCGGTGAATGCACAACACGTGAGCACGCTTCAATCCCGCATTTTTGCCTCACGCCGTTGGTGGATTTGGTTGATCCTCGCCGGCGCGCTCTGGCTGCGCTGGGACGGGTGGAGCCGCCCGGTCAACGAGGACGAGGCGTATTTCTACCTCGAGCCTTCGATCCTGTTTCAGAACCCGGCCATGCAGGCGACGCGCGCCTCGGCCTCGGCGTATTTCACCAGCTACACGATGTTCAAGTTCGTCGGCCTGCTGCGCGCGACGGGCCACATCGAGCTCGTCCGGCTGCCGTTTCTCCTCATCGGGCTCATGGGGATCTGGTTCGGCTGGAAGCTGGGCCGCGCGGCCGGCGGCTGGCTGATGGCGTTCGTGTTTGCGCTCGTGCTGGCGCTGTGGCCGTTCAAGGCCTACAGCGACGTCGAAATCCGCTACTACTGCCTGATGCTCAGCCTGCCGGTCGGCGAATTATGGCTTCTTGAGCGATGGCGCCGTCGGCCGGCGTGGCCGGGGTTCCTGTCGGCGACGGCCGTCACCGCGTTCGCCGCGCTGGTCCAGGTCATGTCGCTCATCCTCGTCGCGGCGCCGTGGATCTACGCGGCCTGGATCGCGTTCGAGTCGCGCCGGCAATTCAGGGCGCGGCGATTCGCCGTCCGCTACGCCGCGCAGGTGCTGGCGCTTTTGCTGGCGAGCGCCGCGCTCGTGTGTTTCAACCGCGGCCCGGCGTGGTTCAACGAGCGGTTCGGCCTGCGCATCGACGTCACCGAGAATCCGGAGATCACGCGCGCCCGCGAGGAGGGCCGGCTGTTCGGCCCCAAGATCGAGCGCGGCGCGCCCGACGTCCCTTCGCCGCTCAAGGCGCTGGCCTGGAGCGGCGCCGCGATCGGAAACTCGCTGGCCGGGCGAAACGCCCCGCGCCTGTTCGGGCTTCAGGAAACGCCGCCCTTTTTCTGGACGCTATTTACCGGTCTCGGCGGGCGCGGGGATTTCGTCCCCGGCGACTGGGCTAACGTCGCGCTTCTGCTCGCGCTCCTGCTCGGTTCGGCGGCGCTGGCCAGGCGATCGCCGCCGCTGGTCGTCTCGGCGTGGGCGATCCTGCTTGCCAACGCCATGCTGATCGATCTCAACCGCCATCTGTACATGGTCGCGATGCGCTATTACGCGCTCGGCGGGCTGATGGTCGTCCTCCTGGCCGCGGCGGGGATCGGCTGGCTGCTTCAGGTTGCGCTTTGGCCGGCCCGGTGCATCGGCCGGCGCCGCCATGCGTCGGCGACCGTCGCCGCGGCGCTCGTGATCGGGATCGTTTCCTTCGCCGCGCTAGAGCGGCCGGTCCGCGCGCGGACCGGCTACTTTATCCAGGACTGGAAGGGGCTCTACCGGCTCGGGGCGGCGCGTTTCCCGCAGGGCGCGTATTTCATCGGCATGGCCGCCCCGTCGCAGCAGCTCTACAACGACCTCGCCGTCGCGCGCTCATCCGAAGAGAGCCCGGCCGATTACTGGGCCTCGCCGCGGCGCAACCGCGTCGAGGAGGCCTACGAGCATCCGGGCTGGACCGACATGGCGCTCCTCGAGCAGCTCAACCCGTTCGCCGGTCTCGTCACGTTCATGCCCGAATACTGGCGCGGCGATTTCTTCCCGCTCTACCGCTACAAAACCATGCTTCCGCAGGAGCCCATCCGGCTTTTCGGCGTGCGCGGGCGGCTGGCGCCGCTCGGGCGCATGTTTTTTGTGTGCCGCGGCCGCGCCACCATGCCACTTTTGCCGCGGTTTTCCGTGAACGGGCCGGTCTCGCGCCTGGATTGCCACTTCGAGGTGCCGGGTGTTTACGAAATCCTCGTCGGCGAGAGCCGGTCGGCGAAGCTGACGTCGCTCAAGGTCGACGGCCGCACTCTCCCGTTCGACGTGATCGAGCGGCGCGAGCCATGGGCGCTGCCGGAAAATCTGGACACGCGTTGGTGCGATCCGGCCGAGTCAGGGCACAATCCGGTCTTTCTCGCGCCCGCGCGGCTATGCCGGGCGCGGTTCAGCTCGCCGGTTTATTTCGGCACGACGCAGACGCTCGAGCTGGCATGGTCGGACCGCCTCACGACATCGGTTCCGGTGATCGACCTGCGCCTCGTCGAGGGCGAATGGATTCCGGCGAGCAAATCGATCAGCGCCGGCGGCGCCCGTGCCTGGCGCGACGGCTCCGCCTTCTATTTCAATGTCCCGATCCGGATCGAAAAGCCCGACAAGCCGATCCTCGACGCCACGCTCTACCTGGACGGGCCGGGTGCCGGCGTGATCGCGAAACGGCCGCATCACATTCTTCTCAGGATGCGCGGGATCAACCAGGGTGACGCCGTCTGCGGCGACCCGCTGCGCATCCCGAACGACGTGGCGCGCCGCTTCGTCGGCAAACCGCTGCGGCTCGGCCTCGCGCTGAGCGACGCCGTCGAAACTTCCGGCCGCGCCGCTCTGGCGCCCGAGACAATCATCGCCCCCAACCGCCGGCTCGGCGCCGGCCTGTTCCTCGCCGGTTACTACCAGTTCGTCGAGCGCGACGGCCGGATCGAAGTCATGGTCGGGAAGGATCCTTGATGGCCGGTTCGCGCATCTCGGCCTCGCTGCGGATGCCGCAGCATTTGCGCAGGATGTCGTCCATCAGGCACCAGCCGGTCAGCGCCGACTGGAACAGGTTGAGCCCCACGAACGCCGTCAGCAGCAGCCACCACATGCTCACCGTCGCGACCAGCACGACGCTCAGCAGGATCAGGCCGCCCGCGATCAGCCGGATATATCGTTCGCGCGCCATGGCGTGCCTCCTTCAAGGTGCTACAGATTAGACACTCCGGCTTGCGAAAGCTGACAGATTTCCCGCTTGGAAGCCTCTCCGGAAATGTATCCGTTCGTGCTCGTGCTCGTAATCGTAATCGTAATCGAACCAACCGCCAAAGCGGTTGACAAAAAGGATGGGTGAATAGCCGGCTGTGGCGCCGGCGCCCTCGCCGGCGATTCCTATCGCCGGAGAGCTTTTGTCAACGGTCAGAGCTTCCGGGCTGCGCGGTTGGTGATGCGTTGTTGCCCGCCGGCCCGGGGCGCTTTTGGCCCGGCTCGTCGGCCTGGAGCATCTGGCGCAGGCGGGCGATTTCCTGGTCCTGGCGCTCGAGGTCCTGGCGCAGCACCGCCTGCTGGCGCTCGAGCTGGCTGAGCCGGCCGATCATGTTGCGACGCATCTCGCCGGGGGCCATCCCGTGAGGCGGCCCGCCCGCGGGCGGGCGCCGCACGAGCGTCGGCACCGATTCGATCAGGTATTCGCCGTAGTCGACGCCCATCACCTGCGTGATGAAGCCATGGGCGTCATCCTTTTTCAGCGCGGCGATCCCCTCGCGCCAGCGTTTCATTCGGTCGCGCTCGGTGTTGGTGATCCGGGTGCCGGCCAGCGAGTCGTCGATCAGCTTGCCGAGCGTCGGCATCCAGCGCTCGCGGTTGATCATCGCCTGGCGCAGGATCCTGGCGGCGTCCTCGTTGTTGGCGCGGTCGACTTCGATGAGCGTGTGCATCTGCCCGAGCTGCCGGTCGATTTCCTTGCGCTCGAGGACGGAGATCGGGTCGATCTGGCCCGGCTTGACGCGGTCCTTTTTCTCGGTCAGCGACGCCATGATCTGCTCGCGGCGGGTGTTGTTCTCCTTGAAGCGCCGCGCCGCCTCCTGAAGCCGGCCGTCGGCGTCGTGCCAGCGCGCGATGGAATCGAGCACCGGCCGCTGCTGGCCCGGCCCGCCGCCCGGCCGTCCCCGCCAGGCGCGCCCTGGTCCGCTCGTCGGCGCATCGGCGTGCCGGGGCGCGGCCGCGGCGGGGGCGCCGGCCTTGGGCTGCCCCGAGACCGTGATCAATTCCGCGGGCCGGGCGGATTTGGTTTCGGCCGGCCCGGTGTTTTCGTCGTCGCCCAACCCGAGCGCGGTGAACGTCATCGCCATGAGGGCGATGGCGATCAGCATCGGTTTTGGTCTTGCGATGTGCGTGGTCATGATTGCGCCCCCGATCCGGCCTGAACCCCCGGATTGCGTCGCGGCAGGTTGTACTTGTCGATGCGGTAACCGAGCGTGCGGCGCGTGATGCCGAGCAGCTCGGCCGCGCGCGTGTGGTTGTAATGGGTGGTCTCGAGCGCCTCGATGAGCGCCTGCTTCTCGATCTCCTCGAGTGTCTGGCGGCTGTTGCCCGCGGGGTTGTCCGCCGCGGCCTGGGCCGGCTCGTTCTGCACGGCGATCGGCAGGTCGGCCGCGTGGATCGCGTCCCCCTCGCACATCACGCAGGCGTGTTCGATGGCGTTCTCGAGCTCGCGGATGTTGCCCGGCCAACGGTAGGCGCGCAGGCGCTCGAACGCCTCGGGCGAGAGGCTGATCTGGCGCTGCATGCGCTTGCGGATCCGGCCGAGGAAGTGGTCGATCAGCGCCGGGATGTCGTCGGGCCGGTCGCGCAGCGGCGGGATCGTGATCGGCACGACGTTGAGCCGGTAGTACAGGTCCGAGCGGAACGCCCCGGTGTCGATCATCTCCTCGAGGTCGCGGTTGGTCGCGGCGATGACGCGCACGTCGACCCTGAACGTCTGGGCGTCGCCGACGCGCTGGAACTCGCCCGACTGCAGGACGCGCAGCAGCTTGACCTGCAGCGCCGGGCTGATCTCGCCGATCTCGTCGAGGAAGATCGTCCCGCCGTCGGCCTGCTGGAAGAGCCCCTTGCGCGTCTCGACCGCCCCGGTGAACGCGCCGCGCGTGTGGCCGAACAGCTCGCTTTCGAGGAGCGTCTCGGGCAGCGCGCCGCAGTTGACCTTGACCAGCGGCCGCTCGCGGCGCGGCCCGCCGGCGTGGATCGCCGTCGCCAGGACTTCCTTGCCGGTCCCGCTTTCGCCGCGCAGCAGCACCGAGACGCTGCTCGAGGCGACCTTGGCGGCGCGCTTCAGGACGTCGCGCATCGCCGGGCTCGCCGCGACGATGTTCTCGGTGCTGAACTGGTCGGCGATCGTCTGGCGCAGGAGATGGTTTTCCTCGCGCAGCGAGCGCCGCTCGGCGACGCGCCCGACCAGCATGATCAGCTCGTCGTTGGGGAACGGCTTGATGAGGTAGTCGAACGCGCCGAGTTTCATCGCCTTGATCGCCGTCTCGACCGACGCGTAGGCGGTCATCATGATCACGTCGAGGTCGGGGACGCGCCGGCGGGCCTGCTCCAGCACTTCGAGCCCGTCCATCGTCGGCATCTTGAGGTCGGTCAGGAGCAGGTCCGCCCCGCCGGTCTCGAGCGCGGCGAGGGCCGCCTCGGGCTGGTCGAACGACTCGGCCGCATACCCCTCGCGCGTCAGGATCCGGGCCAGGATCCGCCCCATCTTCGGCTCGTCGTCAAGGATGATGATGTTCATTGTCTCAGCCATCGTTATCTCTCAATTTCTTCGTACTTCGTGCGTCGTGCGTCGTGCTCGTAATCGTAATCGACACACTCGAGCCCCCGCTATTCCCCGTCCTCGCCGTCGTTCCGCTCCGCCTCCACCGCCTCGCGCGCCACGGCCCGCCGCGGGTCGATCGAGATGTGGTTCAGCGGCGGGCCGTCTTCCGAGCGCGGCAGGACGAGGTCGAGGCACGTCCCGCGGCCGACGCCGGGGTTGGCCAGCGTAAGCGTCCCGCCGGCCGCGATCGCAATCTGGTGGCTCACCGCCAGGCCGAGCCCCGCGCCGCCGGGCCGCGTCGTGAAGAACGGCTCGAAGATCCGCGCGGCGATCTGGGCGGGGATGCCCGGCCCCTCGTCCTTGACCTTGATCGAAAGCTGCCGGGGGGCGGCCTCGACTTGCAGCCACACGCGCCCGCCCTGCGGCGAGGCCTGGATGGCGTTGAGCAGCAGGTTCATCATCACCTGCCGCAGCCGCGCCGAGCCGATCCGCGCCCGCCACTTGGCCGGGACCTGGCCCTGCTCGGCTGGGATGTCGAGTTCCAGGGCGACGCCGTGGCGCTCGGCGGCCGAACGCAGCATGCTCATGACGCCCTGGGCCACCGCCAGCACCGGCGCGGCCTCGGGCTCGCCGGCCGCGTGCACGCCGCGCGTGGCGTCCAGGAACTGGCCGACGAGGTGATCCATGCGCTCGATCTCCTCGACGATTTCGCGGCACGCCCCGAGCGACTCCTCGTCCGCCCCCGCGCCGATCAGCCCGTGCTCGAGGTCCTCGGTGTAGGCGCGCATGATCCCGAGCGGGTTGCGCAGCTCGTGGGCGAAGCCGGCGGCCAGCGTCCCCATCGAGGCGAGCCGGTCGGCCTCGGCCACCTGCCGCTCGATGAGCTGCTGGCGCCGCAGCAGCCTGAAGATGAGCACGCCGATCAGCGCGATGAGCAGCGTCCAGACCATCCCCGCCCGGCTGAGCGTGTCCGACAGCTTTTCGATCTGCGAGAGGTAGGTGCGGCCCGCGACCAGGCAGACCAGGGCCTGAACGGCCGGCTCGCTCGCCGCCACCTTGGCGGGCGGCGGGGTGTCGCGCGCCTCCCCGGCCGCCGCGTCCTCCAAGTTGAGGTTGCGCATTGTGTAGATCGGCAGGTAGAAACGCTTGAACGGCAGGTCCCCGGCCCGGTACGCCGGCGACGCCTCGGCCATCCCCGCCAGCGCGCCCGAGATCTCGCTCTCGTCGAGGCGCGCGTATTCGAACGGCCGCAGGATCGCGTTGGGATCGGAGGTGTCGTACAGGACCCGACCGGCCGTGCTGATGACCACCACCCGCTCCAGCCGCGCCTTGAGCATGAGGTTGAAAACCGGCAGCGTCAGCTCGCGGTCCAGCCCCATGGCGTAAAGCTCGGGGTCGGGGGTCCGGCTGACGCCGTCGGAACCGGTCCACATGCTGTCCTGCTCGAGCTGGGCCATGGCCTGGACCGGCTCCTGGAGCTGGACCGAGGCCACCCGCGCCAGGTCGGCCAGGTGGCTGCCGAGCTCGTCTTCCTTGGAGTATTGGGCGACCTGGACGGCATACCACCCGCCGAGATACTGCAGGACCAGGATGGCCATGAGCAGCACCCCGGCCCAGACGCCGGTCCATCGCCAGGAAGATTTCGGGTTCATGATGCGTTCCCTTGCCGTACGATAATGTACAGCAAATGCACCAAATCGTGCCGTTTTGCAACCAAAAAGGCACATCGTGCTCGAAATATGTCAAAAGAGCAAACCTCGGGCCAGATGGAAGGCGGTCACACGTAGAGATTGCTGTTGAGTGGATATAGCGCGCGTGCTATATTACGGCTATGCCCAATTGGATGATCACTTACTATAGTGAGATCGTTCAGGGGGAGATCATGGATCTGCCTGCGGGACTGCTCGCCCGATACTTGCGATACACTGACCGGATGGAGATCTATGGTCCTGATTTGGGAATGCCGCACACACGAGCAATGGGACAAGGACTCTTTGAGCTGAGATTGAAGGCAAAGGAGGGGATTGCGAGGGTTTTTTACTGCACGAACAAGGGGCGGATCGTGATCATCCTGCATTCGTTCTTGAAAAAAACACAGGCCACGCCGGCCAGAGAGTTGAACCTGGCCCGGCGACGCATGAAAGAATTATCATCATGATGACACATAAACAGCTCAAAGCGCGCGCTCTTAAACGGCCGGATGTCAAAGCCGAATACGATCGTCTGGACGAGGAATTTGTCATTCTGGACGAATTCCTGAAGATGCGAGCCGCCGCGGGGCTGACGCAGGCGGAAGTCGCCCGGCGCATGGGCACGACCCAATCGGCCGTTGCCCGCCTCGAATCTGGCCGCGGAAATCGTTCGCCCTCGCTGGCGACGCTGCGGAAATACGCGAAGGCTTTGGGGTATCGGCTCGAGCTTCGGCTGACCAGCCGGTAAACCCAGGCGTTGAGGTGCGTTGCGGTCCATCCGGTCCACCCGGTCCATTTCGTCCAATCCCCCAGTGCTCCGTTGCATTTGCCCCCCGAATCGATCAGGATGGTTTGGAAGGGGCTTGAAGCATGAAGGACACGGGCGAGACCAGGGATTCGGGGCGCGACGAGATTTTTCTTTATTCCGACGGCGCGTGCTCGCCGAACCCGGGCCTGGGCGGCTGGGGGGTGGTGCTGGTGTCGCCGCGCCACGGCGCCGTCCGCGAGCTGAGCGGCGCCGAGCCCGACACGACCAACAACCGGATGGAGCTGCGCGGGGCGATCGAGGGCCTGCGCGCGCTCAAACGCCCCTGCCGCGTCAAGGTCACGACCGATTCCGAGTATCTCAAGAAGGCCTTCACCGCCGGCTGGCTCCAGAAGTGGCAGGCCAACGGCTGGCGGACGGCGGGCAAGAAACCCGTCTTGAACATCGACCTGTGGCGCGAGCTGCTCGCCGCCATGGAGCCGCACGAAGTCACCTGGGCGTGGGTCCGCGGCCACGCCGACCACCCCGAAAACACCCGCGCCGACGCCCTCGCCGTCGCCGCCCGCAAATCGCTCGCCCAGAAACAGTAACCCGCCGGCTCCCGGCGCGGCCCCGCCCGGCCCGATGAATGTGCAGATGCGTCTGCACATTATTGCTTGACGCCGTGGCTGAATGTGCAGTAGATTGTGCACATATCAGGGGAGAAGTTTTTCAGCCATGAGCAAATTCACCGACGGCGAACTGGACGTGATGCGCATCCTGTGGGAGCACGGCGAGCTCAAGCCCGCCGAAATCATCGAGCGCTTCCCCCGGCCGATCAAGAACCCGGCCATGCGCTCGTTCCTTTCGGTGCTGGTCCGCAAGGGCCACGTCGCCCGGCGCAAGGTGGGCAAGGCGTTCTTCTACAGCGCCAGGACCCGGCCCGACCCGGCGTGCCGCGCCATGCTCGGCAAGGTCATCGACGTGTTCTTCAGCGGTTCGGCCGAGGCGCTGCTGTGCCGGCTGATCCGGTCCGAGAAACTCACCGACAGGCAGCTCCTCGAGCTCAGGCGGATCGCGCAACAGGAAAAGCCGCCCCGCAACAAAAAGACCTCGTGACGAAAGGCCCGGCGTATGGACATGATGGCGATCGTTCAATCTCTGCGGGCGGCCATCCCGGCCGCCGGCGGCTGGACGCTGCTGGCCGGCAAGCTGACGCTTCTGCTGGCGCTGGGCTGGCTGCTGCACGCCGCGCTCGGCCGCGCCAATCCGCGCTGGCGCGTGCTGTTGTGGCGGCTCATCGCAGTCGGCTCGATCCTGCTGCCGCTGTCGATCTGGACGCCGGCGATCGAGTTCACGCTCGACCCGCCGCCGGCGGCGTCCGCCATGCGTGCCGCGCCTGTTGTTCCCGTCCACGCCCCGTCCGCGCCGGCGATGGAGCGCCCCGCCCGTGCGAGCGCGCCACGACCGGCGCCGCCCGTTTCGCCGGCCGCGCGGCCTGGGATCGCCCCCGCCCCTGTGGTGGCCGGCGCCGCGCCCCATGCCCGGCCGAGCCTCTGGCGGATTGCCTTGGGCCTCTGGTGTCTGGGCGCGTTGTTCCTGCTTTTGCGCGGCGCGATCGGGATGCGCGGCCTCGCGCGCATCATCGGGCAAAGCGCTCCGGCCCCCGAGCCCCTGCGCCTGCTCGCCGATCAAATAGCCCGGGACCTGGGTTGCCGCGGCGTCGGCCTGCGTCTGAGCGGCCGTGTCTCGATGCCGTTCATCTCGGGGTGGCGCCGGCCGGTGCTGCTGCTGCCCGGGCGCATGAGCGGCGAATCGTATCGCGACGAGCTTCCGGCGATCCTCGCCCACGAATTCTCTCACGTGCGTTCGGGCGACATCTTCTGGTCGCGGCTCCTTGCGCTTGTTGGGGGCGTCCTGTGGCCGCATCCGCTGGCGTGGGCGATGGGCCGGGCGCACGCCTCGGCCTGCGAGGAGGTCAGCGACGCGGTCTCGGCCGCCTACATCGGCGACGCCGGCGATTACTCGCGGACGCTGGCGCGCGTGGCGGTCGAGCTGGCCGAGCTCCCGCCGCCGGTCGGCGGGATCGCGATGGCGCGCGTCCCGGAGGTGATGCGCCGTCTCGCCTGCCTGCGCCGCCGGGTGTTCGCCGACCCGCTGTCGCGCAGCCGGATCGCGATGTTCGCGAGCGTGCTGATGGTCGTCGCCGCAACGCTGGGCGGCCTGCGATTTGCCTACGCCAAGGCCGAGCCTGGGCAAAAGGGGGCAACACCGGCGACTTCCAAGCAGGATGTTCCGCTCGCCAGGTTCCCCGGCAAAATGCGCCTGACGGTCCTCGACCATGACGGCAAGCCGCTCGCCGGCGCCACGATCATGATGCGCTATAAAAGCCCGAAGGACGAGCCGACCTCCCCGCCGGTTACCGACAAGAACGGCATCTGCCTGTTCAAACTGCCCGACAAAAAGCCCGAGTTTCTGATGATCACCGCTTCGGCGCCGGGGCGCGTCTCGATGCGGGCGTCGTGGGATTCGTATCCCGAGCCCCGGCCGATCCCGGCCGAATTCACGATCCAGCTCGAGAAAGGGACCACGATCGGCGGGACGGTGATCAACGAGGACGGCCGGCCGGTGGCCGGCGTTGAGGTTTCGCTCCTGCTTGTCTCGGATAGCTCCAGAACGAATGTCCGTCCCGCGCTCACCGGCCAGCCGTTCGTGACGGACGCGCAGGGGCGCTGGCGCTGCGACCGGATGCCGGCCCGGTTCAACACGGTCTGGGTCCGCGCCGCCCACCGCGACTACGAGCGCGTGCCGGAACACACGATGAACATGACGCCGCCGCCGGTCGACAAACTCCGCGACATGACGAGCGTGATGACCATCCAGCGCGGCGTGAGCGTCGAGGGGATCGTGCTGGGCAAGGACGGCAAGCCCCTGCCCGGCGCGACCGTCTCGTTCAACGTCGCGGAGACCACGACGACGAAGGACGGCCGGTTCGGCATGGACCGGTTGAAGGTCGAGCGCACCCCGCTTGTCGTGAGCGCCAAGGGCTGTGCCTCGAACTTTTCCTACATCGAAGTCGCCAAGGGGATGAAGCCGATTGAAATCAGGCTGCAACCGGCCAAGCCGCTTCACGGCCGCGTCGTCGATGTCGCCGGCAAGCCGCTCGAGGGCGCATACGTCTCTCTGGACAGCATTAATAACCAGTCTTTCCGCCGTAGCTGGGCCGAGAAGACCGACAAGGACGGACGGTTCACGTGGGAGGGCGCGCCGGCCGGCAAGCTCAAGGGGAGCGTCTGGCTCAAGGGTTATGCCAACAACTTCCTCGACTGCAACCTGGTCCCCGGCGAGGACAACGTCATTACGATGAACAAGCCGGTCGTCATCACCGGGATGGTGACCGACGCCGCGACCAGCCGGCCCATCGAGTCGTTCAAGGTCTGCCCGATCCTGTATTGGCGCGGCGGCGGGTCGTTGATCGAGCGGGGTCATGCCGTCACCGGCAAGGCGGGCGTCTATCACATCTCGCTCGACCGGACCGATATCGGCCACGGCGTCCGGATCGAGGCGGACGGTTACCGGCCGGCGATTTCGCCGCGCTATGAGGTCGGCCGCGACGAGGACGTGGTCTTCGACGCCAGGCTCGAGCCGGCGGCGATGCTCAAGGGCGAGGTCAGGCTGCCCGACGGCGCCCCCGCAAGCCAGGCGCAGGTCCTGCTGGCCACCGCCAGCCAGGACGTGCAGATTGATGGCGGCCTGGTCGAGAGGGCCGAAAACAGCGTCATCCGCACGGCCGATTCGGCCGGCAGGTTCGAGCTGCCGGCCCAGATCGAGCCTTACACGATCGTGGCGCTTGGCGACACGGGCTATGCCGAAGTCAGCCAGGCCGAGTTCGAGAAGAATCCGTCCATTCGGCTGCAGCCGTGGTCGCGGATCGAGGGGCGGCTCATGCAGGCCGGCCGGCCTCTGGCCAACGAGGTGGTGCGCCTGTCGTTCATGCAGACCAATCCGACCGGGTCCCCCAGGAAGGGGTATCGCGCCCGGACCGGCAACGACGGCCGCTACGAGCTCCTGCGAGTGCCTCCGGGGCCGGTTTCGATCCAGCCCGACCTGAGCATCTGGGAAGAGTCGCCGATGACCTCGATCGAGTCCGTGCCGATCGTCGCCGAACCCGGCAAGACCCAGACCGTGAACTTCGGCGAGGGCGGCCGCGAGGTGACCGGCCGGCTTGCGGCGGTGAACGGCAAAAGCGATGTCGATTGGCACTGGGGCATCGGTTATCTCGTGAACAGGAAGGTTTCGGCCGCGACGCCGAAGGTCGCCGCGTTCGGGTTCGACGTGTCGCGGGGCTGGAACGAGGCGTGGATTTCGTCGCGCGAGGGCCGGGCGTTCATGGACACACTCGATCACCACTTCGTCAAGCTTTCCAAGGACGGCTCGTTCCGGATCCACGGCGTGCGCCCCGGCGACTATATTCTGGCGTTCCGGGTTTATGAGCCCCCCGTCGGCGGCGGGTGCCTCGTCACGCCGCTCACGAACAAGACGATCGACGTCAAGGTCGGCGAGGGGAGCGCCACGCTCGACCTGGGCTCGGTCCCGGTCGAGTTGAATACGCCGGCCGCGAAGAACGACCGCGCCCCCGATTTCGAGTTCCAGACGCTCAGCGGCGCGAAGAAAAGCCTGAAGGATTACCGCGGCCGGGTCGTGTTGCTCGATTTCTGGGCGACGTGGTGCGGGGCGTGCGTGGACGGCCTGCCCGATATTAAGGCCCTTGACGACGCCTACAAAACCAAGGGGCTGACGGTCGTCTCGCTCAGCCTCGACCGCGAGCCCGCCGCCCCCCGGCGGTTGGTCGAGAAGAACGGCTACGGCTGGGAGCAGGGGTTCCTCGGCGACTGGACGCGGACGAAAGTCCCCGCCGACTACGGGATCACCTTCATCCCCACGATGGTGCTGATCGGCCGCGACGGGAGGATCCTCGCCAGCACCTCCAGCATCGAGGAGCTGAAAAACACCCTCGCGCAAGCGTTGGGAAAACGGTAGCGATGGGCCGATGCTCTTATGGCCGCTCCGGGACGTTTTCCAGGCCGGGGTGGCCAGCGGGCAGGGTGATCGTGAATTCTGGTAGGTCTTTCACCTCGCCGGTTTCAAAGACGTATGGACGGCAGACGCAAAGGCGTGCCACTCCGGCGGACCTCTTCTCGATGTAAAACTTGTAGGGGCGCTGCATGACCGGGTCGAAAAACCAGGAGTCGGGGCCGATCTGGCCCGGCGCCGGGAGCCTCTCGCCGCGCCGCAGCGCCACCCCCCCGGCGATCAGGCGCGGCCGAAGATCATGGAAAATCCCATCCAGGTTGATATTCGGCGGCTTGGGCGTTTCCTGAAGTGATGCTGCATAGTCCTGAAGCCCTTTTTCCTGTTTCAATAAACGGTTACAGTATTCAGGGCCATTCCAAAGCGCATTGACGACCGCCTCCGCGCCCGATGCATAAAGCACCGGAACGTGATACCACCGATTCTCTTCCGGGTGGGTGGCGCGCCTTGCATTGATCCTTTGCTGGTAGACGAACCGTGTGTCGGACATTTTTTTGAACCTGAGTGTATGCTCATGTGTGTATTCAAGGTATTGGGTGAGGCGCCAATCCCAGTCGATCGGCCGGCGCGGCGCGATCAGCGCCAGGTCCATTGCGGCGACTTCGGGCGGGAGAACCGGAATCATGTCCTGTTTGCGCCAGTCCATCGGAGTGATGCAGCGATCAAAGACATCGTAAACCGAGCAATGGATCATGGGGCAATCGATGACGTCCATGAACTTGAGGGCGTTCACGAGGTCGCCGAATTTCTGGGCGCGAACCGCTGGATCCGGCTCGTTAAAGACAAACTCAGGATGACCGCTGCGCGGGTTGTGGGCATAAGCGATCCGACCGGCCAGGTAGCCCAGCGCGCCCGCATGCTGAAACACCCGGTATTGGGTTTTCGCCTCGGACGAGACCATTACGCCCCGGTCGTACATGCCGGCCAGTTCCAGTGCGGTCTCGAGCTTCGAATCCAAGGCCGCGTATTCGTTGGCGTTGAGCGGAGCCTGCGGCACCAGGAGCTCCAGAAACAGCCGGTCGCAGCGGGCCTGGAGCGACTCGGTCGTCTGGACGGTGATCGAAACCGGGGCGGCTTGGACCGGTACGGTGGTGATCGGGTCGGCAAACAGCGCCCGGGTCTCGCGGTAGCGCTTTTCGGCCTTGGCGTAGGTTTCCACCGAGGGCATGGCAGCGCCGTGATAAAGAAGCAGCCCCGCCACAATCACGAGCAGCACGAACGGCGCCCCGATCAACGCGAGTATCAGGAGCTGGCGGGCCAGCGGTTTTTTGCCTTCATCGCTCATCATGAAACCAGACGACCACCCCCCCGAAAAGTTTGCAATAAAATGAGGCAGGGTCCTCCCGCGAGGCCGCGCGGTTTCACCGAACCGGCGCGTTGGAACCGTATCATGCCCCAAATCCAGGGTTTCGTGTCGATTTTCTGAAAATATGCCAAATTGAGTGTTGCAAGACTCGACGGTCCGTCTTATAAGACACCCCAAGCAGTTGCGCGCCATTGGGGTTCGCGCCCGTTTCGATCCCGGTCCCCACGTTCGAGCTAGGCTCCGCTAATGAGCCGGTCGCCCGAAAAACCACAGAGGATGCAGCCGCCGGCTTCGCCGGAAGCCGTTCACGCTGTGGTCAGCGGCCGGGTTCAAGGGGTCGGTTTCCGGTATTTTGTCGTCCGCGAGGCGCGGCGGCTCGGCCTCGGCGGCTGGACGCGCAACACGGACGAAGGCGGCGTCGAGGTCTATGCCGTCGGCGACCGCGGGTCCCTGAATGCTTTCATCGAAGCGCTGGGATGCGGGCCGATGCTCGCCCGCGTCGACGGCGTCAAGACCGATTGGAACGTGCCGGTCGAACCGGCGAGTGAATTCATTATCAGGCCGTAAAAGCCCATGCTGCTCTACACCGACCTGGTCCAGCAGATTATCGACGACGTTACCCGCCGGGTGCGCGAGCTGCGCCACATCGATTCCGAGCGGATCGGCGTCGTGGCCACGGCGCGCTGCACCGGCCACAACTGGGGCAACCTGGCGATCTGCTACGGGATGATCCGCTCGCAGCCGCCGACGTTCTCGATCTGGACGCGGCCCGGCTCGCGCACGGTGTTCGCGGTCAGCCGCTGGTTCCAGCTGCGCAGCCCGCGCGTGCGCCTGGCCGGGCGCGAGATCAATTACCTGATCCTGCTGCGGCTGCCGCGCCTGATCACGCGCAACCCGCTGCCGACGCTCATCCACGAGCTCTACCACATCAGCGAGGATTTCGACACCCAGATGCGGCCCGAGCGCCACGGCCGCCAGTTCGACCGCGAGGTGCGCCGCCTCACCCAGTCGTGGCTCGACCGCGCCCGCGGCGACCTGCCGCGCCTGGCCCAGATGCGCCTCGACGAGCTCAAGCGCGAGTTCGGCGCCGTCCTGGCCGAGAGCGTCCCCGGCAAGTTCACCTTCCCGCTGGCCGAGCCGGTCGAAGCCCCGATGAGCTACGAGAAGGGGATCGAGCGGCTTTACCCCGGCCATCGCCTGGGCGCCCACTACGAGATCCGCCCCGCCAACCTGACCCCGCCGTCGGCCCCGCGGCTCATCACCGACAAGGACCTCGTCCTGCGGCTCTACGACCGCACGGGAATCCAGCGCGTCCCGTCCGCGTTCACCCGCTACAGCCGCCAGATCCTCGCCGAAGGGGCGTAAGGCCGGGCTCCACGGAGTGGCCATTCCGTTGTGAATGGGCATTGACGTATCGGGCATGGCTGCATACAATTTGTATTCAGAGGGGCCGTGTGAGAATCATCACTCGAAAACGGATCAGGCAGTTCTGCCGGGAGTATCCTGCAACACGGTCCTCGCTTGAAGGATGGTATGCGATCGTAAAAAGCACGTCCTGGAAATCGCTGGCGGATGTGCGGAGAATCTACCCGTCGGCTGATGCTGTATTGGTCAAGAGCGGCCGGACCGTGACCGTTTTCAATATTGCCGGAAACAAGTTTCGGCTGCTTGCCGCGCTCCATTATAACCGGGGTCGCGCTTACGTGATCGATATGCTGACTCATGCCGAGTATGACCGCGGCGACTGGAAGGAAAAACTCTAAATGACACATATTCAAGCGCATGCCCAGTCCCGTTCACAAAGGCGCGGGTTGCCCGTATTGAGGCCGATTCGCGGCGACGAGGAGCTCGATGCGGCCGTTGAGCTGGCCGAGAAACTTGAACTCGAAGCCGATGCCGGAAAAATGAGCGTCGATCGCGCCGATTATCTGGAAGTGCTCACCATGTTGATCGAACGCTACGAGGACGAGCATCACCCGATTCGCAAACCGGCCACTCCGCGCGAGCGCCTCGCCGCCCTCGTCGAGGCGGCCGGGATGAATGCGTCGGACCTGGGCCGGCTTCTCGGTAACCGCGCACTCGGCAATAAACTCCTTCGCGGCGAACGAGAACTTTCCAAGGCGAACATCCGCCGGCTGGCCGATCACTTCGCGATCGATCCAGGCTTTTTCCTGATCTGAACCGGCGAAACGAAAAGGATTATCGGAACCAAACCGCCCGCCGGCGCCGGCGGGACGATGCGGCGTTGTTAATGCAGGGTTTGCGCCCAAATTAATTTCGCGTAAGTTGTTTCATACCCCCGCGTTATCCTAATGTAAGGCGCCTTGCAACGCCGGCTGTCATCTTCCACCTTAGGCATCATCTGAGAATGCGGCGTTGCGAGGCGCTCTTTCTCATTTCTATGCGTTCAAATCGCGCCGATTCGTGCTACAAATCAAACCATGAGTGAGCCTGACGACCGCCGACCTGTTGGATTCGTCCATGTCGACCTGGATGGGCTGTGGACGCTGGCGGGCTGCTACGGCTACCCCGAGGCCGACAGCTTCGCGAACGACCCGATCTTCAAGTCGGCGCTGGCCCGGCTCCTCCAGCTGTTCCGGGAATTCGATATCAAGGCGACGTTTTTTATCTGCGGGCGCGACCTCGAGCTGCCGGAGAAGGCCGAGGCGATCGCCGGGATCGTCGCGGCGGGCCACGAGCTCGCCTGCCACGGTTATGCCCACCGGATCGACCTTGAGGACTTGGGCGGGCCGGCGATCGACGAGGAGTTGGCGCGCGCGGGCGAGGCGATCCGGGCCGTGAGCGGCGCGTGGCCGCTCGGGTTCCGCGCGGCGGGCTACGCGGCCGGCCCGCGGATGCTGGGCGCCGTGTCGCGCGCCGGGATGCGCTACGACGGGTCGCTTTTGCCGACGCGCTGGGCGCCGCTGCTGCGCGCGATGGCGGGCCGGCTCCGGGCGCGGGTGGCGCGCGAGACCGGCTGCAAGGCCCCGGGCGCCCCCGACCAGTATGGCCACGGCGGCCCGCTCCGGCCCGAGTGGTATCGGCCCGAGGGGCTGGCCCCGGTGCTGCGGCTGCCGGTCGCGGTCTCGCCGGTGCTGCGCCTGCCGATCCATGCCAGCATCGGCATGCTGATCGGCGAGCGCTACGTTCGCGGCGGGCTGCGCGGCCTTGCGCGGCGCGGCGTGCCGGTCTGTTACCTGCTGCACGGCATGGACGCGCTCGGGGCCGAGGAGCTCCAGGGCCGCCTGCCGGCCGCGCTCCTGTCCACACGCGCCTTCCAGATCCCGCTCGAAAATAAGCTCGCGTTTTTGCGCCCGGTCCTCGGCGAGCTCAATCGCTTGACGCGTATCCAGCGCGCCGATCGTTGGCTGATCAACCAGGAATAGGCGCCTGGGTTCTCCACTCGTGCTCGTGCGCGTAATCGTAATCGTAATCGTCATCGAAACCAATCCGCGACCCACGCCCCCCTGCGTTTTATGGCTTGTCATTCCCCAAATTTCAAAAGCATCTTCAGTGCGGCAAGGAGTCGGCGAAAATGAGGCGAGGTAGCCAGCGCCAACGGCGCGGTAAGATAATAGCCTGGGGCAGAGCGAAGCGTCGCCCCAGGCAGGCGTTCATGTTTTATGTTGAGCGCTGAAGGCGCGAAAGAGTCGATCATCGGTCGAGTGTTTCTTTCGCTCCTTCAGAGCTCCTGTTATCTCGACGCACTTTTCC
>JBDKRG010000009.1:0-126127 GCA_039683515.1 Candidatus Sumerlaeia bacterium
CGCGGGAGAAATTTCTTGCGCTCTTTCAGAGCTCTTGTCGATGCGGGCTCGCCGACCTGGGGCTGCGCTTCGCTCCGCCCCTGGAATCTTTTGCGCTTTCAGCGCATCAATCCCATGATTAAAATGCTTTACAGCCGGCTAAAATATGATCAATAGCCTTGAACCACCGGCTGAAGCCGGTGGCAACCGGTTCGGCCCGCTCAAGCGGGCTATCTTTTAAAAATTTCCCGGACACCATTCGAATCGAAAATAGATTTGGAACCGGGAGCCTCTTGCAAAAGTCTCAAACAGGACCCGCACAGAGGGAAATCGTTAAAAACGGTTTCCGAGGGGAAGATCGCTTATAACCCCGCGATCAATCGCGGGGTTATAAGGATGGCTGATTCATGAACAAGACGCTTTACGAATGGCGGGGGCAGCGCGTTCTCATCTTTTTGCAAGAGGCTTGCGGCTTCTGGGGGAAGATCGCTTAAACCACGCGATCAATCGCGGGGTCAGGGTGATCGATATGATGCGCGAATGGCCGGCGGGGGCGCCGGCCCCACACCGAAAACAGCTACTTGGTATGGAACAGATGACCGCGCTGTGGCGCCGGCCCCTCGCCGGCGATTCCTATTGCCGGAAAACTTTCGTCACTCGCGCTAAACTTCAACTCGGTTCATAAAATCGTATTTGCTCTGCGGCCTCTGTGAGACGGAATTGCAAATTCATTTGGCCATCTTGTAGCGGATCTTCACGCCGCTCGGCCGCGGGCCGACATACTCGAGGATCTGCACGATGCCGACGCCGCCCTCGCGGGTTTTGAACGCATACGTCACGGGAAGCTCGCCGCGCGCACTCAGGTAAACGGGGTCGCCCGGCTTGCCGAATTCGAAGACCGGGCTCTTCGAGAGGCTTTCAGCACTCGCCGTTTCCCAGAACGAATTCGGCATCGGCTGCACGATCAGCTCCATCCCGATCAGACCGGTCGATTCGTCGCCGCAGCCGGCATCGACGCCGTTGGCGGCGATCCAGTCAAATGCCGCTTTCGTGTCGCCGTCGAACCTCGGCGTGCTGAGCAACCGGTCCTTGTCGAAGTCGATGAGGCAGTTCTCGCCCGTGTGATTCAGCACGCGCTCATGCACCGGGCCAAAGCCCGTCCCGGCCGGCCCGGACGCGAGCGCGGGGTTGGATTGCTTCATCGCCGCGACGATCTCCTCGGCCTGTTTCCTCGAGAATCCGCCGCTGATCTGAACCCCGCCGCCCGTGATCGCTTCATTGACGATCGGCGCCGAAACGATCCGGCCATTGACGACGATCGCCATCTGGCGGCCAATATTCTTGCCCGTCAATTCAGCGAATCGCTTTTGACCTTCCGCAGTTAATTTCAGCGAGATCACGTAATCCTTGCCCGCCGAGTTCGGCACCACCTCGGCCGAAGCGAAATCCCGCTCGCTCAACTGCGCCTCGTTTTGAACCCAAAAGCTCGGCACCTCATCCTTGCTCAACGCCCCCCTGTAAGGAGGCAACTTCTCGGCCTTGTCGCGTTCCTGGTTCGTGGCCACCCAGCGCAATGCAAGCACGCTCGTGGTCGTGCGATTGCCTGTGGCCGTCACGGCGGGAGAGGATTCATCGAGGCGGATCAGCGGCAAATCGCCAGCGCGGCCATGCAGTTCCAGCGCTTTCTCATCGGCCTTCTTCGGCTCAGTTTTCTTTGGAGCGAATGCCACATTTTCGAACGTAAACCGCTGAACCGGCCGACAGCGGATCCGGAGTCTTTTGATCTCCTTGAACGGAACATCCAGCCGGGCCGTGTATAAGTATCCATTCCCTCGAGATTTCATATTTTGATCGCGCGTCTCGACCAGGCCGCCTCTTGCAAACTCGAGGCTCGTCACCGCCGCGGCACTATACTGGTATGTCTCGCCGAGACTGCGGTTTGTGGTGATGTACCGGACTTCGGTCTTATCTTTTCCGAGCGGCTTGATCGATTGAATCGTCACGTCGCTCGAAATTTCCTTCTCCCCGTCGAACGGCGTGAAATCTTCGCACACGCCCGTCCACGTCCCGAACGTGCAGCGCAGCTCGACCTTCCCGACCGCCGGGAGCTGATTGGCTTCGACGCGCTTAAGCATGTCGCGCCAACCCGGGAACCGCTTGTGGGTTTCAGATGCGTTGTTCGCGAAAGAGACCGGCGCGGCGATCTGGTTGTTGTCCACATCATACAAAATTGCAGTGAACTCGCTGTGATCGTCGAACAGCGGGTGATGCACCATGACCTCGACGAACGTCCGGTTCGGGGTCCTGTCGTTGTTCGCCGCGCCCATCAACGGATACGTCTCGAACACACGGGCGGTCGGCTCGTCTTTGATCGGAGCGCCGTCGGGCTGCCAACCGACGCGCGGCATCTTTGTCCCGACCGGCCATGAATTGACGATCCGCAGCTGCGGCGCGACGGCCATTCCCAGTTGCGTTTTGTAGCCGGGGCTCGGCGTGAAGCTCACCCAGTCGCCGACGACTTCGCGGCCGTAATACTCCCGGATCGGCGGGTTGAGCAGCGCGACCTTCGCCGACGGCTTGAAGCTCAGCCGCCATTTCTTCTGAGGCGCGTTCTGCCACGTCAAACCCTTCGCGGCAAAATTGGCCCAGATACCAATTTCGCCGGTTGTATTCAGCGTGCCGACCAGTTGCCGCTCGGGATCGCCTTCACATTCGGCGTAAACGTCAAACGCCAGCGCGAACGGCAGTCTTTTGACGACCTTGACACCCAGCAGCATCGGGGCGTTCTTCGAGTCGAAGCTGCTCCGCTCGTCATTGAAAATGTATTCCGTGCGGTCGCGCAGCAGCTTGTCCCAGCCGTCTTGGTAGACGGCTTCTATATAGTTGTCCGGCAACTTGTCGACGACGTCGAACTCGACGGCGTTCGTCTCGAGCGAGTCGATCGTGCGCGGCTCGCCGCCGTCCTTGGGATAGACCTTGAAATCGCGGAACACGACCGAAACCTTATAGTGTCCCGGACTCAGCGGCTTGCCGTCACGGACGTCGCCCGGAATCGAGAGATGATGCGTCATTCGACCGAATGCCGAAAACGGCGACATCCCTATCGTCAACGGCTCTTCCGTGCCGTTCATTTTGAAGAACAGGAGCGGTCTGCCGTCCTTGAGCTTCACCACATTTTCTGAAGTCGCGGTGCTCAACATGATCACCGGCCCGGTCCCAACGGGATAAAACCGATGCGCCTGGATCGTCGGCCGGGGCAGCCGGCCGGCTGCGAGGCGCGGGTCCGGGCGGAGCGCGACGTCTTCAATCTTGCGCCACTCGTATTCGCGGGCCTGAAGCTCGAGCCGCTTGATCGTCGCGGTCGACGCGAGGTCGGGGAAAACAGTCTTGCTTTGATTCATGCCGGCGAAACCGGTGCTTTCGGGATTCTGCGCAATGTGGCTCGCGCCTTTGTCGTCGAACGCCACAACGCGCCAATCGCGATCCTTGACGTCGTGGCTGACGATCACGCACGGCCGCCCCTTGTCGCTGAGGACGTCGCTGAACATGACGCTGACATTCAGGTTCATGTTGTTGACCGAGGTGCTCGTGGCATTGCCCGGCGCGCCTTCGATCAGCTTGACCCACGGCCCGTCGGCGACACCGATCTCGACGGCCGCTTTCTTGTCGCGGGCCGGCACGGCCGCCGCCATCTCGATCCGGATGCGGCCGTTTTCGCAGCTCGTGGCGGTTGCCCCGCCGTGGCCGTCGACGCGGCATTCAATATCCGTCGGCTTGTTCGGCGCCGTTATTTCGAGGTAAAAAATGCGGGCTACCTGCCCCCCGCCCGGACTGACGGAGACGCCGTTCTGGAAGCCTTCCGGCACAAAATCGAGCGGGGTGCCGTCGGCAAGCCAGGCGGGACGGTTGGGAGCGGTCCCCTGCTCGGCGACGCCCAAGATCGCCGCGCGAGCACCACGGCTGAACTCGAGCCGGTATTTGGCCTGCGCGTCTTCGCGGGCGCTCAGTTGGATGACGCCGAGCGGCAGGGCCAGGCCGAGCAGGACGAACACGCCGATCGCGCACGTTCTCCACTTGAGCGCGCGGCGGTTGCGGGTGGGGTCGAGCACCGCCAACAGCCGGCCTTCGATTTGCGATCGTTTCGCCATCGTGATCGCGGCGGCGGAGGCCAGCGAGCCGGCGCGCAGCGTGCGCGCGATGGTCAGCAGGTGGTCGGCGTAGTCCGAAGGGCGCTCGCCGGCGGTCAGGACCAGGTCGTCGCAGGCGCGCTCGCGCTCGATGCGCATCCGCCGCAGCGCGGCCCACGCCAGCGGATTGAACCAGTGCAGCGAGACCGCGACACGCGCCACCGTGTGCGTCAGGCAGTCACGGCGCTTCACATGCGCCAGCTCGTGCAGCAGCACCGACCGGCGCTTGTCGTCGGACCAGTCATCGGCCGTCTCGGGCAAGATGATCACGGGCCGCAAAAAACCCGTCGTCATCGGCATGGTCTGGGGGCTCGCGCCCAGCAGGCGAACCGTGCGCCGCAGGCCGATGCAGCCCGAAAGCGAAGCGACGGAGGCCGTCCAGTCCGGGCCCTCGAGGCGATTGCACGAGCGCACGAGCCGGCCGATCGCGACAAACCCGACCGCCAGCGGCATCACCACGAACAAAGCCGCCAAGGCCCAGACCACCACCGCGACCGGAATGGGCGAAATGTTCAACGCGCGCGGGAGGGGGGCGGGTGCCGGCGCCGGCGCCGGAGCGATGTTTGGTTGATTCTCCATGACCGCCGGCTGGAGCGGCTGCGAGACGGCCGGGGCCGGCGCTACTTGCGTGACAGCCGCCGCCGGCTGCACGGCCGAAACTTCACTGCGCGGGAGGATCGGCAGTTGCCACTTCGGCACAACCAGCGAAAGCAGCGGCAGGAGCAGGAGCCCGCACAGCGACAGCGCCCAGACCAGATGCCGGGCGGCGGCCGACGACTTGCGCATCAGCGCCACCGCCAAGGCCGCGACCGACAGGAGCACGATGCCTTTCGCGCCGCTGTCGATCAGGATCGCCAGCGCGCGCGCCCAGGGGTCGGATGCGTCCAGGCGAAAGAGCGATTCCATCGTCAGCGCCCCTCCTTCCTTGCGTGGTCGATCAGCTCCGAGAGCCGGTCCAGGTCATCGCCGGAGAGGTTTTCCTGCTCGATCATCGACGCGATCGCCTCGCCCACCGACCCGCCGAAGAACGTCTGGAGCAGATTGCGGATCGCCGCGCGGCGGGCCTTGGCGCGCGGGACGGTCGGGATGTAAAGAAACTTGCGGCCGGACGCCTTGCGGCGCAGATGGCCCTTTTCCTCCAGCAGGTTGAGCATGGCGCGCACGGCCGAGTAGCTCGGCGGGTCGGGCAGCGCGTCGAGGACGTCGGAGACGCTCGCCTGCCCCTTCGCGTACACGATTTCCATGATCTGGCGCTCGCGGCGCCCCAGGTCCAGCGGCGCGGGATTGGTCATCGGAACACCTCGCCTCGCCCGTGAAATGTCGGCGTGAATCGAATCACGAGTGCTAATCTACCAGCACATCGGCGGGCGCGTCAAGGAATATGTGCTAATGGAGCAGCAGTTGTCTCTCGGACGGGATGGACGAACATGGACGAAGTGGGCTATGATGTCGGCTTGATCATGCCCGAAGAGAGGGAAAGCCCATGGCCAGGAAGAACGCCGCCCGCTGTTTCACGCTCATCGAACTGCTGATCGTCGTCGCCATCATCGCGATCCTGGCGGCGATCGCCGTGCCGAACATGCTCGAGGCCCAGACGCGCGCCCGCGTGGCGCGCGCCCAGAGCGACCTGCGCGCCGTGACGCTGGCGATCGAAAGCTACAGGCTCGACGGCGACGCCTACCCGACGATGCTCGAGCCGGGCTTTACCGGCGGCGTCGGGCCGCTCGCCGGGAGCGACCTCAAGTGGTGGTACGTCCCCGACGCGCTCAGCACGCCGGTCGCCTACCTCTCCAGCGCCGACCTGCGCTGCCCGTTCGGCGGCGACGTCGCGCGCCGCGGCGACTTCCCCGACCAAATCTGGAAGCGCTACAGCTACGAAAACATCGCGGAACTGGAACAGAAGGCGGCGACGTACCCGGTCCTGAGCGGCAAATACGGCCCCGACCGCCAGGCCTCGGCAAACATCGGCGCCTGGCGCATCCTGTGCATCGGCCCGGACAAGGCATGGAACCCGATGGTGGCCTACGACCCCACCAACGGGACGATCAGCGACGGAAACATTATAAAAAATCAGAGATGAGAGATAAGTGATGAATGATGAATGCTGAATGATGAATGCTACGCGCCGGCGCTCGCCTTGACGGGCGCCGGCGCGTAAATGCTTTTGGTAACGAGCTAGCCGACCATCGTGACCGGTTGCGTCGGCATCGGGGCGTTTTCGGCGACCGAACCGGCGTGGTTGCTGATGCCGTGCCAGCCCTCGAGGAGCGTCTGCATCAGGTTGATGACTTCCTGGACCTTGTCGCGGTCGCGGTTGAGGTTCGCCTCGTTGAGCCGGTCGCGCATGTAGTCGTAGAGCCGCTCGAGGTTGAAGGCGATCTCGCCGCCCTGGGCGTGGTCGAGCGAGACCCTCAGGTAATTGATGATTTCCTGCGTCCGGATCAGGCGCGCCGAGGCGAGCTCGTCATCAGTTCCCGTCAGCAGCAGCCACTGGTTCAGGTTCTTGATCGCCCCCTCATACAGCAGGACCACGATCTGCAGCGGATCGGCCGTCGTGATATTGACCTGCTGATACATCTGGTACGGACGCATAATCATCCTCTCTGGGTGTCGAATTGGCGGACCGTGTCACAATTTCGTTTCAAGGCAAAACTCAAAGCCGGACTCAGGACGAACTGCTGATCAACGACGAAAGGGCGCTTGTCAACGCGCTGCTCTGCGACTGCAGCGTCGACAGCTTGGTCTCGAGGTTCGTGAATTTCGTGCGCAGCATCTCTTCCTCGGTCTCGAGGCGCGACTGCAGCCGCTCGATCTGATCGTCGAGGTCCTTGAGCTGGGTCGTGTAGGTATCCTCGCGCACGGCGAACAGGCCGGTGTCGCTGTCGGTCAGGGCTTCGATCTGGCTGTAAATGTCCCACGCCGCGCCGCGGCTGATCGTAAATGACGTCGTCATCGGCGACGTGGCGGTGATCTTCAGCGTCAGGCCCTTGGTCTCGCCGACCGTGCCGGACTTCAGCGTCTGGCCGTCGCCGGTGGCCTTCACGCCGGCGATGTAGCCCTCGACGTCGGTTCCGACCGCCTCGATCGTCGAGCGGCCGATGCCGAGCTGGCCGGCCGTGCCCGCCTCGACCGTCGACCACATGGTGAATTTCTCTTCGTCGCCGTATTCGTTGGTGTGGATCTCGAGCTTGCCGCCGTTGTCGGTGGCCTTGAGGTCGTAGCCGTTCGTGTCGAACTGATCGTTCAGCTTGGAGATGATCTGGCTTAGCGTCATCCCCGCCTGAAGCGTCACGTTCATCGACTCGTTGCCGTATTTGAACGTCAGCGTCTCGTTGGCGGTGATGCCGCCGCTGGCGACCGTCTGGGTGCCGACCACGGTGGCCCGCGTGGCCGCCTGCGTGATGTTGACGCCGTAGGTGCCGGCCACGGTGTCGCTGGTCGTCGAGACCAGTTCAACCGTGGTGGACGAGCAACTGCCCGACTCGACGAACAGCTTCTTGACGGCATCGGCGCTCTCTTCGAGGGCGTCGGTCAGCTTGGTCGAATCGAGCTCGAGCGTGCCGTCGTCCTGGAAGGAAATGCCGATCGAGCTGAGGGTCCGGTAATCGCCGGTCATTCCCTTGACCGATTGCGTGATCGTGTTGCGCAGCCGGCTGACGACGCTGTTGAGGCTGGAATCGCCGAACAGGGGCGCGGCCTCCTGGTTTTCCGTGTCGTAGGCGGTCTGCGTGTCGATCTCATTGACGAGGCCGTTGTAGGCGGAAATGAACTCCTGGACCTTGCTGACGATCGAGGAATTCTGGTTGGTGACCTTGACGGTGACGGCTTCCTCGTCGACCTTCTTCGGCGTGAGGGTGACGCCCGGGATCACGTCGTCGAACGAGTTGGACTCGCGCGCGACCTGGATGCCGTCGACCTGGATGATCGCGTCCTGGGCCTTCTGCAGGACCGGCGCGAAGGCGTCGATCGTGAACGTGTCGCCGACGGCGAACTGCGTCGTGCCGGCGCCGAAACTGACCTGGATCCCCTCGGCCGCCGCGCCGGTGATGTCGACCGCGTCGGTGCTGGTCGTGAACGCGTCGGACGCCGTCCAGGTGAGGCCGCCGTCGAGCGAGACCTTGTACTTGGCCGTGCCGACGTCGCCCGCGGTGGTGACCTGGACGATGGCGTTGCGCGTGGTCGTGCCGGTGAACGTCCCGCTGCTGGTGACCGTGCCGTCGAACTGGTTTTCCTTGCCGGCGGCGGCCGCCTCGATCGAGGTGCTGGTCAGGTTGACGAGCGTGTCGTTCTGCTCGATGTTGAGCGTATTGGCCGAGCCCGAGTCGGTGCAGCTCAGAACGAGCCGGTAGGAGTTGGTCGCGGTGCCGTCGCTGACGATGTTGGCGCGCACGCCGCCGTCGGCGTTGTTGATCGCGTCGCGCAGGTCGCGCAGGCTCATGCCGCTGGTGACTTCGATCGAAGTGGCCTCGCCATCCCCGACGCTGAACTTGAACGTCCCGGCTGCGGACGCGATCGAGGTCGTGTCCATGTTCTCGAAGCCCTGCGAGGCGATTCGGGCTTCCTGCGCCAACTGACAAACCTTGACGCTGTACGAGCCGGTCTCGGCGTCGTCGTCGACGCTGACCGACAGGATGTCGGTGTCGGAGCAGCTGGCGGACTTGACAATAAAGCTGTCGGGATCCTTCAGCGTCGAAACGGTTTCCTTGAACGTGAGCAGCAGCTTGTTGATGCCCTGCATCGCCGCCTGCTTGGTTTGAATCGTCGACTGCTTGTTCTGCGCGAGATAGATCGGCTGCGAGTCGGCCTGGATCAGCTTGGTGATCAGCGAGTCGTAGTCGATGCCGGACATCAGGCCTGTTGAGGTCAAGGATGACGACATGGAGGCCGCACCCCCCGTAAAGATCCCATGCGACGTCCCGGATCGGGACTCGTTGTTCTCATCGGCCCGAAAAGATGAGAACTTAACTTTGAACATGGAATTTCAACGATACGAGGTTGGCACGACTGGGATTGGAAAAAATTCCAGGCCAGCGTCCGGCCCGCAACACCTACTCCTGGGCCTGCCGGCGCCGCCGCCGCGCTTTCTGCTTGCGGATTTTATCGGCGACGTGCGCGGCGGGTGATGCCGCGCCGAGGGCGGCCCCTTCGAGCAGCTCGCACATGCGCCGCCGGGCATAAAAGCGATTGAGCCCCTGCGAGCGGGTCTTCTGCATCTTGACTTCGAGGCCGGTGGGGAGGTGGCGAAGCCGTACGCAGGTGGCCGAGCGGTTCACATTCTGGCCGCCGGGGCCGCCCGAGCGGATGAAGCTTTCGTCCAGGTCGCTTTCGCGCAGTCCGCACGCTTCCATCCGCCGGGCAAGCTCGGCTTCTTTTTCAGGGGTTACGCCAAAGTGGGGCATCGGTCAGCGCCCGGCGCGGCCCGCGCCGCGGGCATGCGAGCCGCCGCGGGCCGACTTCCCGAACGAACCGGCGCTGCCGGAGGAGCGGTAAGCCGACCCGGCGTTATACGTCCGGCCGGAGCGGCTCGAATCAAACCCCGAATACCGGCTCCCGACGCCGCGGCCGTCGGCCTGATAGCCGCCGCGCGAGTAGCTGCGCTGGTCATAGCGGATCGCATCGCGGCCGCGCCCGGAGTCGCGCCCGCCGCCGCGGCGATAGCCGTCGCCGCCGTCACGCCGGTGGTCGCGGCCGCTGTCGCGGCGGTCATCGCGGTCGTGGCCGCGCCAATTGTCTCGGTCATGGCGGTCCCGATAGTCGTAGGAACCGTAGTACCGGTAGCTCGGATAGTAATTGTAGCTGTAAGGATACCGGTAATAGGAATCGTAGTAGTACGGATACCGGTAGGCATACCCATACGAATACGGCGAGGTGTAATAGTACGAGCCGTAGTAGGAGTATGGCCGGTAATAATAGGTGCTCGGGGCGGGGGCCGGATACCCGATCACGGCCGGAGGCGGCGTGTAGACCGGCGTGTAATAGGAGTACGGGAACGTCAGGCTGAACGGGATGCCGACGTGGCTGCCGGCGTAATAGCCGCTCAATCCGATACCGCCGTAACCGAGGCCAAGGCCCCACGAGAAGCGATCGGCGCGCGCCGACGGCGCCAGCGCCATTCCCAGCAGAATCAGACTCAGGCAAATCGGCCGTTTCATGGTCATCAACCTCCGGCGACGTTCTAACACGATAGACCGCCGATTCTCAGGATTGTTCCGCATCCTTTTGATGTTTTATACCACATTTCGGGGCGCGGGACACGGCGTTTTCGACGCGGCCGGCTAACGCTCCGCCGGCGACTTGCGGAAAATCAGCACGCCGTGGGTGGAAGGCAGGAACCCCTGGACCGGGCCGAACGAGTGAAGCAGAAGCTCGGGACGGCTTTTGTCCTGCCAGAACACGTTCAGGGTTGCCGCCAGCCTGTAGTGCGGGGTGACCGCGTGGCCCTGGTCGACATGGGGCTTGGAGAAAAACTTGATCAGGTCCCTGGCGCCCGCCTGACCGCACAGCACCAGCCAGTCGGGGTGGCTGTCGTTGATGTAGAGCGGCGTCTTCAGGGCCCGGAGCTTGTCCTTCGGCAGCGCGGTCTTGCGCGTCAGCACGCAGTTGAACCTCACCTTGTCGCCCACGTAGAACATGATCGGGTAGGTGTTGAAATCGGGCGAGACGAAAACGGTTTCGTCCTGGCGGGCGTTGCGGCCGAGGTAGTCGGCGACCTCGCTGACCAAGGTCGGGTAGGGCTGGTGAACCTCGCGCGCATAGGCCGGCAGCAGCCAGTAGAACTTCCACTGGCCGGGCGCCACCGACAAGGCGTTGGACGTGACCAGGACGGCAAAGAGTAGCGCCGCCAGGGGCCGGGCGAACCGGTGCGCGCGGCCCAGGACCCATCCGGCCACGCCGAACAGGAACGGCATCGATGCGATCAGGTAACGGATGTCGGCGAACTTGGTCGTCTCGGGAGTCTGCGGAGAGACGGCGGTCAGCCACGCCATGTTCAGAACCCCGAACGCGAACCACTTGATCGCGGCGCGGTTTTGCCGCGAGCCCCGGCCGCGCCACAGGAAAAACGCAAACAGCAGCAGCAGCATCCACGGCATCATGTTGGTCACGTTCAGGTCGCGGACGGTCCACCACAGCAGGACGGCCTTCTGGCGCAGCCAGCCCCAGTTTTGGCCGGCCGGCATGTCCGGCCGCTCCCAGATGCGGCGCGAGATCGCGTACGGGAGCGTGCACGCGAGGAACGCCGCGGCCGCGTAGCCGAGGCCGATCCAGCCGCCCATGTCGAGCGTCCGGCGATGGAAGAGCAGGTGCATGGTCGCGAGCGTGACCAGAAACACGGCGCAGACGAGCCAGTTGGAGTAAAACAGGAGGATCGAGCCGCCGGCGACCGCGGCCAGCGCCCCCCACGACCACCCGCGCATGAACCGCGAGTGCCCCCAGTAGACGACCAGGCACGCCAGCAGGCACGGCATGTAATAGCGGCACTGGCGCGCGTTGAGGAGAAATTCGGGAGAAAGCGCCATCGCCCCCGCGGCATAGAACAGTCCGGCGCGGTCCTCGGGGAAATCTTCACGGTAGGCCACGGCCAGCATCACGAGCGCCGCCAGACCCATCAGGGCAAACGGCAGGCGCGCCGGCCACGTCCCGACGCCCAGCAGCCGGAACGAAACCGCGGCCAGCATCGGCGCGACCGGCGGGTTGCGCGAGATCAGGTTCTCGTCCAGGATCGCGCCGTCGCGATAGCCATACAGATTGCGGCCGTCCCAGCCGGTCAGCTCGCCGGCGGCCAGAAAGTTCCGGCCGAAAATGGCGTCCTGCGCCTCGTCGTCCCACAGGGCGGTGTTGCCCAGCCGGACGAGGCAAAGGTACGCCGCGACGGCCAGGACGATGGCCAGCGGCCAGTTGCGGGCCGAAAACAGCGGAGGGCGCGGCGCCGGAGGCGGCACAACCGCCCCGGCGGCGGGCCCGGGGGCCGATTCGGGTTTCGCGGGCGGGCGCTGTCTGGGGGGCCTGGTCATTCGCATTCCTTCACACAACCTCAGGCGCGGGCAAAACCGATTATTCTTGAGCGGGCGCCGGAGGTTCAATTATTTTCTCAGAAGGCTTGCGATCGGCGGGGCGATGATTAAAGGGCGCAAAATATTCGTGATCATGCCGGCGTACAACGCGGCCAGGACGGTCGAGCAGACGTTCCGCGACATCGACCGCGAGCTGATCGACGAGGTCGTGCTGGTCGACGACTGCTCCGAGGACGGGACGGCGCGCAAATCGCGCGACCTCGGCATCGTCACCTACGTCCACGAAAAGAACCGCGGCTATGGCGGCAACCAGAAGACCTGCTACCGGCTGGCGCTCGAGATGGGCGCGGACGTCGTCGTCATGGTCCACCCCGACTACCAGTACGATCCGCGGCTGGCCGGCACGCTCGCCTCGATGGTCGCCAACGACGTCTACGACTGCGTGATCGCGTCGCGGATCATCGGCGGCGGCGCGCTCAGGGGCGGGATGCCCCGGTACAAGTACGTCGCCAACCGATTCCTGACGTTCGTCCAGAACATCCTCGTCGGCCAGAAGATGTCCGAGTACCACACCGGCTACCGCGCGTTCAGCCGCGAGGTGCTGCTCAGCCTGCCGCTGCTGGAGAACTCCGACGACTTCGTGTTCGACAACGAAATTCTGGCGCAGGCGATCCACTTCGGCTACCGGATCGGCGAGATCAGCTGCCCGACCAAGTATTTCGAGGAAGCCAGCAGCATCAACTTCGCCCGCAGCTGCCGCTACGGCCTCGGCGTGCTGGCCGTCAGCGCCAAGGTCATCTTGCAGCGCGCGGGCCTGGCCCGGTTTGCGTTCCTTGACCGGAACGGCAAGAAAATCCAGCCGGCGCAGGCGGCGGTCACTGCCGATGCGCGGCGGGAGCGGGTTTGACGCCATACGGCTTGCGTGGGCGGATCTTCGTCAACGCGGATTTCTCTTCGCGCTGCGCATGAAACAAATCCCACCGCAATTGCAAATTCAGCCAGAAATCGGCTGAAGTCCCGAAATACTTGGCCAGTCGCAAGGCCGTGGCCGGGGTGATTCCACGCCGGCCGCGCACGATTTCGTTGACGCGCTGATACGGGACATGGATTGCCGCCGCCAGATCCCGCTGGGTCAGTCCGGCCGGATCCAGGAATTCCAGCAGCAACATCTGGCCAGGATGGGTTGGTGCACGATGTGTGGGAATGCGGACCATTTTTATATCCTTCAGTGATAATCCACGATTTCGACTCCACATGGGCCCGAATCGAGCCACGTGAAACAAATCCGGTATTGTTCGTTGATCCGGATGCTGTATTGACCCTTTCGGTCACCCGAGAGCGCCTCGAGCCGATTCCCCGGAGGGACGCTTAGATCGGCGAGGGTCTTGGCGGAATCCAACTGGTCGAGTTTTCTCGCGGCGATGCCCCATACATTGCGCGGGCAAAGTTTGCGCGCGATTTTTGTATCCCTTCCATTGAAGATGTCTTCGGTCGCGGCATTTTCGAAGGATTGGATCATGCACAGCATGCTAGCACGGAACCCATGTTATGGAAATGGTTTTTGACTCGCATGAACGCGCCCGGGTAGAATCCCTCGCTCGCGCCCGGCCCGGCCCGTCTCCTTATGTCTCCTCATTGACTTTGCCGCGCCGTTGACTTATCACGTCAGCAGTCCGCGTTGGGGGGCGGCGGCGTGATGGACAGGGAATCGACCTATTTTATCGCCACGTTTGCGGTGTTCACGGCCTCGATGGTGCTGGCCCTGGTCGCGGCCCGGGGCCTGACCGGACTGGCCCGGCTGCTGGCCGTCAAATACGGCATCGTCAGCCACGTCACCGAGCGCTCGTCGCACACGCGCGACACGGCCCGCCTGGGCGGCCTCGGTTTGAACGGCGGCTTCCTGATCGGCGCCGGCCTGTTCCTGGCGGCCCTGTGGTTCATGCCCCACCGCGGCGCGGTCATGATCGGCTATAACCCCGAGCTCGTCGGCTGGCTGGCGATCGGCTGGGCGGGGATGTTCCTGACCGGCCTCCTCGACGACCTCCTCGACCTGCCGGCGCTGGTCAAACTCGCGCTGATGGTCATCGCGGCGACCGCCTCGGTCTGGGGCGGCCGGATGGCCCCCAACCTCGTCGAGTTCCCGTATATCCCCTCATGGCTCGACCGGGCGCTGGAGATCGCGGCGGCCGTGTTCTGGGTCATCTTCTTCACCAACGGCTTTAATTTCATGGACGGCATGGACGGCCTGGCCGCCAACTTCGCCCGGGCCGCCGCGACGTTCATGTTCGTGTCGGTCCTCGTCGGCACGTTCATCCTCGGCGTCCCCCATATGATCCGCGGCGAGGCTTACCTGCTGCCGATCCTGGCCATGGCGTGCTGGGGGTTCCTGCACTGGAACCGCCCGCCGGCGCAGGTCTTCATGGGCGACTGCGGCAGCCTGTCGCTCGGCTACCTGCTGGCGGTCTACCTGCTGCTCGGCGCGACCCAGCGGCTTGGATTTTACCTCGGCTGGGTGACGTCGCTGACGATCCTGATGCCGTTCCTGTTCGACGTCGTGCTGACGCTGATCCGGCGCGCGCGGCGCGGCGAGAACCTGCTCAAGGCGCACAAGGAGCACCTCTACCAGCGCTTGAACCAGACCGGCCGCGGCCATGCCCGGGTGCTGTTCGTCAACAAGTGGCTGTTTTTGATCTGCGGCGTGGCGGCCGTCCTCGGCGCGCATTTCGGCGGCGGGTACGGACCCTGGGCGGGCTTGGCGGTGGCGCTTGCGGCGATGGTCGTTTACTGGCGGCTGGTCCTCAAGGCCGAGTCGCTGCGCGACGCCGGAAGCGGGATCTAGAGGAGACGGCAGGAAGAGTTTGTCGCAGAGATGCTGAGTTTTGTCGCAGAGATCCGGAGAATTCGCAGAGACGCAGAGAAAATATTGATTCCCCCCCCTTTATATACGCCCCAACGCCATGTCGCCATGTCGCGAGCGCCCGCTCCGGGGCGCATGTCTTACCCCCGTCGGCGCTTCGCTTCGCCGGGGGCTACTCGCGTAGGCCCCGTTTGGGGCCAATAATTTCACTCTCCTCTTGTGAAGGCTTACGCCTATTGAAGCTTCGCGTTCCAGTCGCCTGGCAGCTCCATCCGGTAGAGCTCCAGGTTGTCGGTGCCGAGCCAGTTGCAGCCCCAGTACACAAAATTCCCCGTCGGGTCGAGGCTGGCGAACGCCTCGGTGAAATAGCTCTTGGTCTTGCCGGCCGCGCCGTAGCGCATGTAGGTCGGGCCGAGCCGCCAGATGCGCGGGCGCTCGGCGGCCGGCCTGATCTCGATCATCATGATCTGGTTGGCCGCCCATGACTCCGCCGGGTCCTCGGTCGAGTACGTCGCCATCAGGAACCAACCCTTCTTGGCGGGGTTGATCATCCGGCCGACGTGGTAGTTGGTCTTCCACCCCAATTCGGCCATGCCGATGATGTTGGTGCGCCGGCCGGCGGCCGGGTCGAACGCGAAATACCAGTCGTCCTTGTTGTCCATCGCGATGTAGACCTCGTGGCCGTCGCGGTCGAACGCCCAGCCGTCGTGGCCATGGCTTTGGGTCGGCATCTCGACGGATGTCTCGGTCGTCCCGCGCAGCAGGTCGGCCACCCGGTAAAACCGGTTCGGACGCGGCTTGTAATAGAGCAGCCACTCGCCGGTCGGCGAGATGTCGTGGCCGCCGTTGGGGAGCCGCGTGTCGATGATTTTGCCGCTTTCGAGGTCGAGCAGGTGGATCGTGCCGAGGCCGGTGTTGAACGGCCGCCAGCGCGCCGACTGGTCGCCGTGCTGGTCCATGTCGATCTTGTATTTGCCGCGCACGAAGTCGAACTGCTTGTTGTCGAGCGGGTCGAGGTCGACGATGAAGTTCTGGCTGCCGAACAGCCCGTCGGCGACGAGGCGCAGCTCGGTCCCGGGCCGGCCGGACAGGTCCCAGCGCGGCGCGCTGGTCTCCCCCAGCCCGTTCTTGCGCTTGTCGGCCAGCCGGATCTGCGGCCAGCCCATGAACTGGCCGTCGCTCAGCCGGATCAGCGCGCTGATCCCGGACTGGGTCCCGTAGGCCAGGGCGTACTCGCCGGTGACGTTGACGCACGAATACTTGGAGTAGCCGTTGGTGAGGCCCAGGAGGGGGTTGCCGTCCCACTTGCGCGCCCACGGGAACTGGGCGATGTCGGTCATGCGCCGGACCGGGATCCGGGTCGCGTCGGCCGGGCGGGCCTCCATGTGGGCCGGCAGCGTGCCGGTCGTCGGGGCGATGCGGCGGTGCTCGCCGCCGGAGCGCTCGACCACGTAAATGATCGGTTTTTCGGGGGTTTCGGCCCTCGCCGGGAGGGCGGCCGCGGCCGCCAGCAGCAGGATAACGAACCGGATCATGGAACGGCCTTTCGCCATAAGTTTGCTTCGAACCAGAACATTATCATATAATCATCTGGTGCGAAGGTGTATCCAACGATAAAATCGATCATGGAAGCACATCCATGGATGAACAACACTTAGATGTGCAGCATTCGGTCCGGCCCCAGAACAACTGGGCGATGATGCAGCGAGGCAGGCAGATGCCGACAAAAATTCTCATCGTCGACGATCACTCCGTGGTGCGCTACGGGCTGCACCAGCTGATCGCCGACGAAACCGACCTGGAAATCTGCGGAGAGGCCTCGGGCGTCAACGAGGCCTTCGGCATGGTCGAGAGCCAGCAGCCCAACATGATGGTCGTCGACCTGTCCCTCAAGGATGGCAGCGGCATCGAGCTGATCAAGCAGGTCAAGACCCACTACCCGCAGATCAAGATGCTGGTCTGGTCGATGCACGACGAGTTCCTGTTCGCCGAGCGCGCCCTGAAGGCCGGGGCCATGGGTTACGTCTGCAAGGACGAGCCGATCGAGTCGGTGCTCGAGGCGATCCACGCGATCATGCGCGGCAAGATCCACCTGAGCGACCGCATCGCCGACCGGCTGCTGGTCCACATGGCCGGCGGCGACCAGGAGGCCGGGCGCTCGACGCTCGACCAGCTCTCCAACCGCGAGCTGGAGGTCTTCGAGCTGATCGGCCGCGGCTGCACGCGCGGCCAGATCGCCCAGAACCTGCACCTGAGCGTCAAGACGATCGAAAGCCACCAGGAAAACATCAAGCGCAAGCTGTTCCTGGCCAGCAACCAGGAGCTCTTCCGCCGCGCCGTCGCCTGGGTGCTCGAGAAGAAAGAATCGTAAAAATGAGATGAGCTATGAGAGATGAGAGATGAGAGATGAGATTATTTAGTTCCGTTCTCATCTCTCATCTCTCATCACTTATTCTTGTTCGGGTCCGGGTCGTTGTCGGTGCCGCCGTCGACGAGCTTCACGCCTGCGCTCACGTAGAGCGCCAGCTCCTCGTCGTTTTTCGGCCCCCACGGATACGTGTAATCGGCCGGCGGGTTGGGGTACTTGGAGCCGTACCAGCCGTCCTGGGCGTTGAGATACAAGTCGCGCGCAAGCCAGACGCGGCCGGTCGTGATGTCGCCGGCGCCGCCCAGGTTCGCCCCCGAGCTGACCGCCGAGCTGTTGTAGGCATAGCGGAAATTATGGAACCGCGGCCACCCGCCGCGAATCGTGGCGCCGTGGGCATACATGCGCTTGTACTTCGGGCAGAACAGCGTCTCCCACTTCGTAACGTAACCCTGCTCGTACAGGAGCCACGGGACGCCGTCCCACGAGCCGCCGGCGGCGGGGCCGTTCCCGACGGCCTTGTACTGCGGCCCGTGCGAGCAGAACGGCCCGGCCTCGCGGTCGGCCGGCGGGAACGTGTTGTTGTCGACGTAATAGCTCTGAAGCGCCGTGGCGATGGCGTGCAGGTTGGCGGCGTCGGACGCGCGCAGCGACCGGTCGAGCGCCTCGCGGACGTTGTAGACGGCGATCGCGGCGAGAATCGCCACGATCGCCACCACAACGAGGAGCTCCAGGAGCGTGAAGGCGCTGCGAGGTCTCTCAATCATATGCCGTCCAGTCGACCACGGCGTTCTTCGGCGGTTGAGACCATGCGAACCACAGCCGCCCGAGCGTCGACGAGACTTCCTCTTCCCACACGACATAAATGCCGCCGCGGCCGTCGAGGGCGATCGCCGGTCGCTGCCAACCGCCCCCGCCGGCCGTCAGGGTCTTCTCTTCCGTCACGGCCGCCGCCGCGGGGTCGTAGACCCGGTAGACCACCCGGCTCGCGCCGAGCGTATCGACATAAACCAGGTGCATCAGCCCGGCCTTGTCGAACACGGCCATCGGCTGGAGCTGCGAGCCGTAGCCCGTCACCAACTTGACCGCGGCCTCGAACGACGCCGCCCCGGCCGGCCGGCGGCACGCGAGGATTTCGTCGCCGAGAGCTTCGTCGTGCAGCGTGTAGACCAGCCAGACCGCGCCGTCGGGGGCGGCGAGGATCTTGGCCGGATCGTAATAGCCCGCCGCGTTCGTCGCGATCCGCGTCGATTCGACGAGCTCGCCGGTGCCGGCGTTCACGCGACCGTAATAAAGCTGCGGGTTGCTGCCGGTTCCCGTCGCCCAGCACAGGTGCAGCGTGCCGCTCGTGGCCGCCACCGCCGGCATCGTGAACAGCGTGGCGGCGTTGCCGTCATAGCGATCCGCGGCGTCGGTGAGCCGCAGCGAATCCATGGCCGGGGGCGCGCCGAACCGGCCCGAGGCGTCGCTCAGGCGCAGGCAGATTTCCGAGACGCCGGGGTTCCAGTGGAAGTCGTACCAGACGAGCGCGATCCGGCCGTCGGGCAGGACGGCGGCCTTGGGGACGTAGCCGTTATCGCCGCCATGAATCGCGCCGCTGCTCGTGAGGCGCTGGTCGGTCGAGGAAAACGACCCGCCCGCCGGCCTGCTGTCGCCGTAGATTTCGATGTCGTACGGGCCGGCGTCGCTGCGGTTGCGGTAGTCGTGCCAGAACGCGAAGAGCGTCCCGTCTTCGCGCTCGACCACGGCCGGGTGGCGCCCGCCCATCTCCTCCGCATTGTAATACGATTGCGACAGAAGCTCCCGGGCGGCCCAGCCGCCGGCGGCCGACCACTGGCGCAGCCAGACGTGCGAGGGCTGGTCGCCGAACGAGGCCTCCTGGCCGCCGTCGTAATAGACGAGCGTGAGCTTGTCGTCGCGCGTCCACAGGAGCGAGCCGGCGCTGCTGCGGCTCAGTCCGGCCGGCGAGGTCGTGTCGGCGTCGGTGATGCGGACCGGCGTCTCGAACGAGGCGGCCGATGTCAACGCCGGCAATAAGAACCATGCCATTGCGAGCAATAGGTGTTTCATTATTCAAGCCCCATCCACGCGAGACTGGACACCGCCGACGGCGCGGGCATCGTGCTGCCGAACGCGCGAAGCCCGCCGGCGCAGTGAACGTAAATATTCCCCTGCGCGTCGAGCATGACCGGGCCGTTATAGGTGGCCGTCTGCCGGGCGGCGATCGACCCGTCGGCAAGGTTCACAATGACCATGTCGGTCGTCGTGTCCGAGCCGAAGAAATCGCTCTGCGTCAGGTAAATGTGCGAGTCCGTCGCGGCCATCGCGTTGCGGAAGCAGTAGCCGCCGATCGTCGTCGCGCGCAGCAACGAGCCGTCGCTCGCGCGGTAGGCGACGAGCTGCGCGTCGCCGAACGGCCCGCCGTACAGATAGACCGTGTCGCCGACGAGCAGCGGCGCGGTGTCGGACTCGATCGAGTCGACCTTGTAAATCAGCGAGCCGGTCGCCGCGTCGACGCAGAAGAGCTGGCCGGTCCCCGATCCGCTGTAACTGACCCCGTAAATCCGGCCATCCACGCAGATGAACGGCGCCTCGACCGGCCGGGCGGTCGACCACGCGACCGGCGCGGCGAGGTGGTTCCAGACGAGCGCACCGTCGGCGGAGTAGGCCGCGAGGCCGTGGCTCGTCGAGCCGTCGAACACTTCGGTGACCACCACGCCGCCGGCGACGTCGTTCAAATAAATCGGCCGGATCCGGCCCGTGCCGCCGCAGTTTTTCCACCACGCGATCGAGCCGTCGGACTGGTTGAGCGCCACGAGCAGCTTGTCGCGATACGCGCCGAAATAATCGTCGTAGGTCTCGACGAAAACCTTGCCGCCGCCGACGGCCGGGCTGGCGTTGATCAGGTCGAGCGACACGTTCGTCGTCGTCGTCGAGGTCGTGAGCCGCGTCGACCACGCGACCGAGCCGTCGGCCGGATTGAGGCGCTGAACGGAGCGCCCCGAATTGTAATAGATCGCGCCGCCGGCCGGGTCGATCGTCGGCCCGGAGATCGAGGAGTAGCTGACCGAGTTGCCGGCGTCGAGCGGCGGCGAGTCCCACAGCGGGCTGCCATTGGAAGCGTAGCGCGCCTCGATCCAGATCCGGTCGTCGCTCGGGTCCCAGTTGCCGCCGTCGCGCATGGCGACCGTGTAGATGATCCCGTCGCGCAGGGCCATCCCCGCGCCGGGCGAAAGCTCACAGGCGCCGGTGTCCCAGGCCAGCGTGCCGGTCAAGGTGTCGACGCCGGACGCGACGGGCACATGCGCGTTGTTGCCGTCATCGCCGTGAATCGAAAGCCAGTCGCCCGAGGCGAAGACCACGGAGGGAAACAGAAATAAAATCCAAAATCCGAATTTCGAAATCCGAAACAAATCCGAAATTCCGAACACAAAACCAGAAAACGAAAGCGTGCGAACACTGAACATGGCGGAAGCTCCTGGGCGGCCTGACAGGGAGGCCCCGGGTGCGCCGGGCGCAAAGTGATACGCCTCGGCGGACCAATCCGCCGCGAACGGGAAAGCGCGCGTTGAAGCTGAAATGCGAATGGCAGGTCGGCTGGACACGACGCACCACCTTCCCGGTTCACGAAGAAGGATTGGGGCTGGCGCCTGCGGCGGGTCTTCTGGCTTCCGGATCGGCCTACTTGCCGCGCCTTCCCAGCCCCCCAACGGGACCAGTGGCATACATCGCGGCGTTCGTCCCCGGTTACAGCGGCGTGTCCGCGGTGGATTCTCACCACCTTCCGCGCCCGATCCCCTTGCCAAAGGCGACCAGGCGTTCGCCGACAGGACGCAAAAGCAACTCGATCATAACCGGCGCGTCAGGATCGTCAAGAGTTTATGTTTCTGATTATCCCGCGCTGCCGGCCCGAACGCCAAGAGGATGCATATTTGGCTTGCCCACAATGTATTCCATAGGATACTGTTGATCATGATCGAAATTCGCCAAACCGATGAATATGCCCGCTGGTTCGAGCGATTGCGCGATCGCCAGGCTCGAATGCGAATCGTGATCAGAATCCGAAGGCTTTCACTGGGAAATTTCGGCGACACAAAACGACTTGACGAAAAGATCTCGGAGATTCGAATCAATTATGGCCCGGGGTACCGGGTGTATTTCACCATGCGCGGCAAAACACTGGTGATCCTGCTCGCAGGCGGCGACAAACGAACGCAGGCCCGCGATATCAAGAGAGCATTGGAACTGGAGCGGAATTTATAGGAGTCATACCCATGGCGAAAACGAAAACAAAGCGGTGGGATCCGGCGGAACATCTGGAAAGCGAGGCCGACATGGCTGCCTATCTCGAGGCAGCCCTGGAGCATGGCGATGCATCCCTCGTCGCGGCCGCGCTCGGCGATATTGCACGTGCGCGCGGGATGGCGCAAATTGCCCGGGAGACCGGCCTCGGCCGGGAAAGCCTTTACAAGGCACTTTCTCCGGATGGCAATCCTGAATTCGATACGATCCTGAAAGTTGTCCGGGCGCTCGGGCTTCGGCTGCATGCCGACGCGGCGTAAAACACTCCTCATGACTCGCGTCAAACCACCACGCCCCTCACGCCGGCGCCGCTTGTTCTGGGCGGTGTATGCGGTCTTTATCCTGCTGCTCGTCGAGGCCGGCCTGCGGCTGATCTGGATGGGCTCGGGGCTGGTGACGTTCACCAACGTCCCGCGCCGGCTCTACTGGGTCTTCTACCCGGAGCTGAACAAGGTCATCCTCAACGACATCACCGAGTACGACGCCGATTACAAAATCCTGCTCCTCGGCGGCTCGTCGGTCATGCCGCAGTGGGGCGCGATCGAGCAGGTCCTGCGCGAGCGGCTCACGGGCGAACTTGGCCGGCCGGTGCGCATCGACAACCTCGGCGGCGAGGGCCACACCACCCGCGACAGCCTCGTCAAGTACCGGCTCCTCAACCGCCACCGCTACGACCTCGTCATCGTCTACGACGGCATCAACGACTGCCGCACGAACAACGTTCCCTCGTCGATGTTCAAGCCCGACTACTCGCATTACGCCTGGTACAGCATGGTCAACCGCGAGGAGAAGGTCGGCCCGCGCCGGATCTCGGTGATCCCGTTCACGATCGGCTACGTGACGGCGAGGTTTTTCGGCGGCAAGCAGTTCCTGCCGGTCGACAGGCCGGCCAGGGAAATGCTCCGCTACGGCGACGAGATCAAGTCGCGCGGGCCGTTCAAGGACAACCTGGCCGAAATCCTCAAGATCGCCGGCGAACGCAACGAGCCGGTCATGCTCCTGACGTTCGCTTACCACATCCCGCTCAACTACGATGCCGATTTGTTCCAGGAAAAGATGCTCGACTACACGCTCCACTCGGTCGGGATCCAGCTGTGGGGCGCGCCGACGTTCATCGCCAAGGGGATCGCCGCGCACAACGAGGCGGTCCGCGAGCTTGCGCGCGAGAATCCGCGGGCGCCGTTCGTCGACATCGCCGGCCTGATCCCGCGGGAGGGCCGATACTTCAACGACATCTGCCACCTGACCGTGGCCGGCAGCGAGGCCTGGGTCGACAACGTCATGCCGCCGGTGCTGGAACTCTTCAAGAAAAAGGATCTTCCGCCGCCGGGGACCAAAAACGCCAAGCCCATCGACCCGGACAAGATCGATTTCGACCTGTAGTCCTTACGGGCAAGCCGGATGCTCTACCCCACCCCACTCGCCGCAATCCTCAAAGCTAAGCGCCTGCTCCCGGCGCGGCTCGAATCTCTTGGAATTCATGCCGACCCGTTTCGCGGCGGGGATCTCCCCGGCGTGATTCGGCAAAAACTTCTCGATGCCGGTCTCGCGCAAACGTCCCCCGCGGAACGGATGCGCGGCAGTCCGACACTGGCTTTCGTCGATGCCGTCAACTTCGAGCTGACCTACCGCTGCAACACGGCCTGCCCGCATTGCCTCCAGCAAAACATCCGCCGCTCCGTGCCGGCCTCGGCCGAGCTGAGCGCCGCGGCCGTCGAGAAAGCGATTCACGACGCATGGTTCTGCGGCCTGGCGAAAGACGGGATCAACCTCACCGGCGGCGAGCCGCTCCTGTTCCGGCCCGACGTTATCCGCCTCATCCGGTATTGCCGCACGCTCGGCCTGCGCGTGCGGCTCAACACGAACAGCTGGTGGGGCCGCGCGCGCGACTTCAAAATCGGTGACCACGAGTTCGGATCGGCGAGCGAGCTCGTTGTGTTCCTCAAGGATTGCGGGCTCACCGTCCTGGCGCTCAGCTTCGACGAGCGCGTCGAGGGCGACCCCGGCGCCTTTGAAGACCTGGCCGGCGTCGTCGCCGCGTGCGAAGCCGACCATTTCGCCTACCAGATCGTCTGCACCGGCCCGGACGAGAATCGGTTACTGGACGCTCACGACCGGCTCGTCAAGCGCATCGGCGCCCCGCCGCGGTGCATGATTCCGGTCATGATGGAAAAGGTCGACATCGGCGGCGCGGCGTCCTCGATTCCCGGCGGCGGGCTCGACCCGCGCCTAGTCTGCGCGCTGGCCCGCGGCGCGGGCTGCAAGGGCCGCGGATTTTACCGCCCCAGCCTGCTTCACGTCTCCCCGGCGGGCGGCGTGCGGACGTGCTGCTACGCGATCGGGATGGCCAATCTCGGAAACCTCCTCAAATCCACGCTGATGGACATGGTCAACCGGTTCCCTGCCGACCCGGTGGCCCTCGCGTTCGAGAATTCACGGATCGAGGCATACGCCGACAAGTTGCTTCGGCCGCACGCGCATCGATACCGCGCGTTCGCGCACCCATGCGCCGCCTGCGCCGTCCTCGGCCGGCTGGTCGAGCAATACTCAAGCCTGGGCCGCGAACCCACCCCCGCCGACATCGAAGCCATCAACACCAAAACCGCCAACGAGCTCAATCTGCTCCTTTGAGCGCGAAAACACGAGCCTAACACGCAACTCCGTTCAGCGCTGCCCGTCCGTGCCTGATTCCAAATCATCCGCCTCGCCCGCGAATTGGGTTAAAATGATCTCGTGAGCCACCCAAGGAGCAATCGAGATGAAAAACGCCATTTTCGCCCTTTTGGCCTGCCTCGTGACGATGCCCGCCGCGGCGGCCGCCCCGGCCGACGGGACCGCAACGGCCAAGCCGTGGGGCCAGCCGATGTTCTACCCGTACCGGTCCTCGTCGTGCGGCTACTACGACGGCTGCCGCGAGTACGAGACGCGCGGCATGTGGAAACGATTCGACACGGAGCGCGGTTACATGCCGTATCGCCCCTACTACAGCCCCTACGGCCAGCCCGGCGAGCCCGACACGCACCGCTACGACTACCGCGACGACATGCCGTACCGCTACCCGTATTCGTTCAACGCCTACCGGTTCAATTACCGGCCCGAGCAGCCCATTTACCCGATCTACCCCTTCTACCGCTGATTTCCCACAACGAGACAAACGGAAACACGGACAGCCTTTTTTTGAGGTTGTCCGTGTTCCCTGTTTCCACATGTCATCAATCTGGCGGAGTCCGCGACCTTACTCGGGATTGTCTCCGGATTCCTTCGATGCATGTTCGGATTCGTTTTTTT
This sequence comes from Candidatus Sumerlaeia bacterium, assembly GCA_039683515.1. Lineage (GTDB taxonomy): Bacteria > Sumerlaeota > Sumerlaeia > MVZB01 > MVZB01 > JAJFUE01. The sequence continues at coordinate 24,991 of JBDKRG010000009.1, forward strand.
TCTCGTCATTCTCTTCGAGTTCCCGTTCGCATTCCTTGCAATATTCCCACGTCGAGTAATGCTGCACCCAGCCGGTCCCGGCGAGCTCGGGATGGAACCTCCACTCGTCGTGCATGTTGTCGTATAGAAGGCGGTAAACGTCTCGAAGCGAGTAGTGCTGGCAAATGTCGATCGGGTTCGCCGAACCCGGCATGACACCCACGCCTCTGCCCGCATTTGCCGCCGTTCCACCGCGGCCGGTTTCGATGCTCGATTACGATTACGATTACGAGCACGAGCACGAGCACGAACGGGGGGCTACTTCTCCCTTGCTACCCGCTTTAGGCCCGTTTAGAATACTTTGTTTTTCTGTTTTAGGCTCGAGCGGTTGCCCTTTTTCAATCGCCGAGGCACCAACCAGAATCCGCAAGGAGAGCCGACGTTGAAAGTTTATCCGACTTCGCGCATCCGCAACATCGCCCTGGCCGGCCACACCGGGTCGGGCAAGACAACCCTGACCGAGGCCATGCTCTGGCAGCTCAAGCAGAGCGACCGGTTCGGCAAGACGGGTGACGGAAACACGCTCTCCGACTACGACCCCGAGGAAATCCGGCGCCAGGTCTCGATCCAGGCCAGCGTCATCCCGGTCGAATACGAGGACTGCAAGCTCAACCTGATCGACCTGCCCGGCTACCGCGACTTCGTCGGCGAGATCAAGGGCGGCATGCGGCCGGTCGAAACGATGCTCCTCGTCCTCGACGCAACATCCGGCTTCGACACCGGCGCCGAGTTCGCCTGGCAATACGCCGAGGAATTCAACCTCGCCCGCGTCATCTTCATCAACAAGCTCGACAAGGAACACGCCTCGTTCCAGAAGGCCGTCGACTCGGCCCAGACCGCCCTCGGCATCCGCCTGGCCCCGGTCATCCTGCCGGTCGGCGAAGGCCTCGGCCTGGAGGCGGTCATCGACCTCATCAAGATGAAGCTGGTGCGCGTCGAAGGCCAGAAAGTCACGATGAGCGAGATCCCGGCCAACCTGGCTGACGAGGCCCAGGCCGCGCGCGATCAGCTCGTCGAGGCCGCCGCCGAGGGCGACGACGAACTCACCATGAAGTTCCTCGACGAAGGCAAGCTGGAGCAGGAAGAAGTCGTTCGCGGCCTGGCGGCGGTCATCGCCCAGCGCCGCGCCGTCCCGGTCGCCGGCGGCGCCGCCGCGCAGCTGATCGGCATCCGCACGCTGCTCGACCTGGCCGCGACCTGCTTCCCCGACCCGACCAACAGCAGCTCCTACCAGTACACCGAGGGCAAGAGCGAGGAAGTCAAGGACCTCGCGATCGCCGACGAAGGCCCGCTGGCCCTGCACGTCTTCAAGACCATCATCGACCCGTTCGCCGGCAAGATCAGCCTGTTCAAGGTCCTGCGCGGCACGGGCAAGGGCGAGCTCGCCCTCGCCAACGTCAACCAGAACAAGACCGAGCGCATCGCGCACCTGCTCGCCGCCAAGGGCAAGCAGACGATCGAGATCGACGAGCTGCACGCCGGCGACATCGGCTGCGCCGTCAAGCTCGAGAGCGTCCACACGGGCGACACCCTGACGGCCCCCGAGGCCGAGATCAAGGTCACGCCGCTGGCCCTGCCCAAGCCCAACGTCTTCATGTCGGTCCACGCCAAGAGCCGCGCCGACGAGGACAAGATCGGCATCGGCTTCCACCGCCTGATCGAGCAGGACCCGTCGCTCAAGATCGAGCGCAACCCCGAGACCATCCAGACGATCCTGTCGGGCAACGGCGAGACGCACCTGCAGGTCGCCGTCAACCGCATCAAGGACCTCTCCAAGGTCGACGTCGAGCTCGAAGCGCCGAAGATCCCGTACCGCGAAACGATCACCAAAAAGGCCGAGGGCCAGGGCAAGCACAAGAAACAGACCGGCGGCCACGGCCAGTACGGCGACTGCTGGATCCGGTTCGAGCCCCTGCCCGAAGGCTCGGGCTTCGAGTTCGTGTGGGAGGTCGTCGGCGGCGTCGTCCCGACCAACTTCAAATCGGCCATCGAGAAGGGCCTCATCGAGTCGCTGCAGCGCGGCGTCCTGTCCGGCTCGCCGACGGTCGACGTCAAGGCGGCCTGCTACTTCGGCTCGTACCACGCGGTCGACTCCTCGGACATGGCGTTCAAGGTCGCGGCCTCGCTCGCGTTCAAGAACGTCATCCCCAAGTGCGGCCCGATCATCCTCGAGCCGGTCTCCAAGGTCACGATCACGATCCCCGAGGAATACATGGGCGACGTGATGGGCGACATGAACAGCCGCCGCGGCCGCATCCTCGGCATGAACCCGACCGGCAAGAAGCAGGTCATCACGGCCAACGTGCCGCTGTCCGAACTGACGACCTACAGCCGCCAGCTCAACTCGATCACGCAGGGCCGCGGCACGTTCGAGATGGAGTTCGACCACTACGAGCGCGTCCCGGGCGAGGTCCAGGAAAAGATCATCGCCGAGGCCAAGGCCCGCCAGGAAGCCGAACAGGACTGAGGCGATTGCGGATTTCGGATTGCGGATTTAAGCAATGGAACCCATGAGTCCTATGGGTCCTATAGGTCCCATAGGACTTATAGGACTCATAAGACCCATAGGACCCATTCATTTTGACTACCCTCCTCTACCTCCCCGAAGGCTCAACACTGCTCGCCGAGCGCTGGCTGGCGGCGCAGCCGGCGGAGGCACGGGTTTTCCTTCTCCACGAATACGGCATGGCCGACGCCGCGCGGACGTTGACCGAGAAATATCGGTTCATTCAAGACCATGCGCTGATGCCGGGCTCCGCCGGCGCCGAGAACGAGGCCCTGCGCGCCCGCCTCGCCTCGATCGAGCGCGCGGTGCTCCCGGTCGCCCCGGGCTCCTACCCGCTCATCTTCCAGGAACCGGCCGCCATCCCCGACATCCGCCCGTATTACCCGCTCGTCCGCCGGTTGTGGACGCTTGGCGTCCGCCACTTTGAAATTTGCAACCTCGGCGGCTCCTTCGCCTTTTCCGTCCCGCACCTGCTCGACGAATTCGTGAACCGGCATCGCGGCCGGCGCTGCTTCGTCGTCGGCAACGGCCCGAGCCTCAACCAGATCGACATGAGCCGCCTCAAGGACGAGATCACGCTGGGGGCCAACCGCGGCTACCTGGGCTTCGAGCGCTGGGGATTCCAGTTCACTTACTGGGGGATGATCGACTGGCTGCAGATCGAGCAGTACGGCCCCGAATACGAGGCGGCGATCCCGGCCGAGACCGTCAAGTTCGTCCCCTACAAATACCTGCCGCTGCTGCGGTTCGAAAACGCCTGCCCGATGAACACGGTCTACACGCCGCGGCCGGTCTTCAGCGAGCGCCCCGACCAGCTCTATCGCGGCCACTCGGTCACCTACGCGCTCATCGAGGCGGCGGCGATGATGGGCTGCGACCCGATCATCCTCGTCGGAATCGATCACCGCTACAACCTGGCCGAGCCATGGCCGCAGAAAACGCGCCGCGCGATCCGCCAGACGCTCGTCCGCCCGATCTACGACATGCCGTTCTACCAGGGGATTCGCGCCTGGCGCGAGGCCCGCTCGCATGCGAAAAAACAGGGCCAGGCACGGCCGGCGCTATGGAGCGCCGCCGACGCCGGCGAGCCGACCCACTTCGACGACAAATACACCGGCGGCCAGCACAAGCAGTTCATGATGCCCTACCCGCGCGAGTCCGAGCGCGACTACCGCTGCGCGCTCGCCTGGGCGCGACGCCACGGCCGCCGGATCCTGAACGCAACGCCAGGCAGCGCCTTGCAGGTTTTCCCGAAGGTGGCATTCGATACGCTGTTCAGATGAAGGGTGAAGGGTGAAGAGAGAAGGGTGACAGAGGGACGAATGCCGGCCTTGAATTCAGCCGTCCCTACGGGACTCTTACGTGTTTTCGCCTTGTGTCCCGCCATTGGCATGGCGGGCTGAAAGCATTCGTCCCTTCAGGACTTGGAAAACTGGATCCGCTTTATTGGACAGTAGTGAAACATAAACTTGGAATTTACTTTCACTCTTCACCCTTCAATCTTCACTCTTCACAGAAACTTCACTTCCAGCTTGCATGCTGTCTCTCAACCGACCACAATGTTTCCGCGCGAAGTCGCGATACCACTTGAGGAGCTGTCATGAACGCGCCCACCTCCAACCAGCCCATCCCGCTGCTCGACCTCAAGGCCCAGCACGCCACCATCGCCGATGATATCCGCGCGGCCTACGACCGCGTGATCGCCGCCCAGGCGTTCATCATGGGCCATGAAGTCGAAGCCTTCGAAAAGGAAGTCGGTCAGTGGATCGGCATCCCGCACGCCATCGGCTGCGCCTCCGGTTCGGACGCACTGCTGCTTGCCCTGATGGCGCTCGACCTCGAGCCCGGCGACGAAGTCATCACGTCCCCGTACACGTTCTTCGCGACCGTCAGCGCGATCACGCGCAACGGCCTCAAGCCCGTCTTCTGCGACATCGAGCCGCGCACGTTCAACATGGACGTCACCAAGCTCGAATCGCTCATCACCGACCGCACCCGCGTCATCCTGCCCGTGCACCTCTACGGCCAGCTCGCCGACATGACCGCGATCAACCGGATCGCCGAGCGCCACAACCTGTTCGTCATCGAGGATGCCTGCCAGGCCATCGGCGCGCGCGACAAAAAATTCCGCGCCGGCGCCGTCGGCACGGTCGGCTGCTTCAGCTTCTTCCCGTCCAAGAACCTCGGCGGCCACGGCGACGGCGGCCTGATGACCACCGCCGACCCGCTCATGGCCACCAAGCTGCGCAGCCTGCGCCTGCACGGCTCGACCGAGCGCTACTTCCACAAGGTCGTCGGCATCAACTCGCGCCTCGACGCCCTGCAGGCGGCCGTCCTGCGCGTCAAGCTCCCCCACCTCGAAAAATGGAACGCCGGCCGCGCCGCGACCGCCAAGCGCTACAGCGAAATGTTCGGCGAGGCGGGCGTCCTGCAGACCGAGGGCGTCGCCCCCGAGACGGGCCGCGTCCTGGTCCCCGTGGTCGTCACCGACCACCACGTTTTCCACCAGTACGTCATCCGCGTCCAGCAGCGCGACAAGGTCATGGCGCACCTCAAGGAAAAGCAGATCGGCCACGCGATTTACTACCCGCTGTCGCTGCACATGCAGGAGTGCTTCGCCGACCTCGGCTACCGCGAGGGCGACCTCCCCGAATCCGAGCGCGCCAGCCGCGAAACGCTCGCCCTGCCGATCTACCCCGAACTCACGGAAGACCAGCAGCGCCGCGTCGTCGCCGCGATCGCCGAAGCGATCCGCTAGCTCACAACACAAACGAGCAAAAATGAGGCAGGCCGAACGCCTGCCTCATTTTTTATATACACAAATATGGTGGATTATGATTTGAACCGCCAAGCGGTTCGATCCCCATGACGCAACGACATGAAGCAGCCCAACCCGGCCTTATTAATCTGTAGTGCTCGTTACAATCTGCGCGGCGGGGTGGTCGCGTGATCGATCACCACGCCTGCCGGCGTGATTTCCCACTTCTTTTCAAGACCGGGAATGCCCACGACGGTACGAATGAGGGCGCCGTCCGGATCGTAGACGTCGACATCCCCGGCGAGAACGTAGATGTTTCCCTTGGCGTCGACCGCGAGCTTGCCCACGGCGCCTTTCCAGCCTCGGACGGCAATGGCCCACCGGAACTTGCCGTCGGGCCCGTGTTTCTGGACTCTCCAGTCGAGGAATGTATACAGATCGTACCTGTTGCCGGCGTTGTCGGTCGCGGTCGAGACCGCCGAACAGTGCGACAGCGCGTGATTGACGGCCATCTGCGGCGGCGCCGCCAAATCGCCCCTGTTTAAACTCACGAAGTACCAGAGGATGAACCCGATGAACAGCCAGAGGATCATAAACAACATGACACCCCTGAGCACGGCGAGTTCGCGGCGGAATGGCTTGGGATCGAGCCGCCCGCCGCGTCGTCTTTGCGCAATCATTCTGGCCCAGAGGATGCCGTACATGATTGCAAAGACCACCCAAGCCGGCCCGACCAGCCATAAGGGCGATGTGCGGCCGCCGCTAAACCTGTGCACGACGTACCCGGTGATGAATGCAAGGACAAAGAGCGGGCTTAGCCCGACCAGCCCACGCGGAGTGATTTCCCTGTCCGATCCGGGGGCGGGGGTGGGGACATTTTTTTTCGTAGCGCCCAGGATGTGTTTGAAACCCATCCAAGGCAGTTGGGGTGTCGCGGGGGCCATCTGTTCAAGTGATGGAGCGCCGACGGGCATCAATCGCGCAAGCACGTCTGCGATCTGGTCGGCCTCGTCGGCGCTCAGGGGCCGAATCCCAATCGTCTGCTTTTCGCCCTCGTAATCGAAATAGAGCCGCATGTCGCCACGCCCGCCTGATTCGCCGATCCGCATGTTTTGAATGCGCGCGACATGGTAAGAAAAGCTTTGCTTCGGAAACAGGTGCGTATCCGTGACGACCAGGAGCGTCGGATCGGCCTTGATCTCCTCACTGCCATCCCATGCCGCACGCAACAGGACGCCGCCGGCGACCAAGGCGATGAACGCGATGGTCTGCACCGTAACCGTCACCCCGCCCGAGAAGCCGGAACCGATCCAGAAGAACGCAACCGCCCAGGCGGCCAGCCATAAACTGATCAAACAGATAACGGGATAATTGCGCGGGGGCGCGATGGTAATCGTTGCAGACATGATTTTATTCGGACCGCTTTCGGCAAGCCACACGGCGAAGCCCGGAGATCCTTCCGGGATGTTGCGGAATGCCACGACAAGCAGACCCAAAGCGAAGAGATACACGGCGCCGATTATTGCCGCCATAAACATCAATTTGCGGTGTTTCCATTGGGGCGTGACTTGAATCGGCAGATGCGTACCGGGCGAATCCGCAAGGTAGGTGACCGTAAAATGATCTCCGACCGCGAGCAGGGGATTGATGCCGTAGTCGTCCATGCCGAAGACGTTTTTGCCGAGGCGGCGCGAGCCGAATTTTACGAGGCTCCCCTGGCGCTTTTGTCCGGCCTCATCCGGATACGAATAATCAAAGATATTATAAACATGCTGGGTGTCCTGCTTCCGCACGACGCGCGAGGCGTCGACGCGCGCCGTCGCATTGCGGCCGCTGTCAAGGAGACTTTGATATAACCTCTGATCCTCGATCGTATGGATTAACTCACCGGTCACGAGCCAGATCATCATCACGCCGGCAAACAGCGGGAAAATGAATTTCCGGTAGCTGATGGAGCTTCTCATCAAATATCCCCACATTTCGCAAGTGACGGTTGACCTTATGTTTTATCGAGTCAGCTCAAGGATTTTGTTCCTCCTCGGCGCGCCTGGGTTTGCGGCCGAGTGGCTGGTATGATGATCGAATCGCTTCGCGGTTCAAAAACAAATCCGATTTCAAAACAAAATCCAATTTCAAAAACACAACCAATCCCAAAAACGAATCCGATTCAAACAAATCCGGCACATGCACAACCCCGATCGAACAACCCATAACACGACAATACAAGCCTGCCGGAACTGGATGCAGACTCTCTTATGATTCGGTATTTTCCAACCAAATAATTGATTGCGCGTTGGCGAGCCGCTTCCATGAAAGCCGAGAGATGGGATGGCCGGCAGGCCGCTTCGAGCCGAAGCGGCCTACTTCTTTTGGAAGTCGCCGAGAATCGAGGTTTCGGATCCGTCGAGCTTGTGGAGGTGAAGCTGCTCGTTCAGGAACGTGGCGTAAAGCGGGCCGGGCATTTCTTCGCTGATCGTCACCTTCGACGCCCCGCAGCAAATCTTCGCCTCGGGAAAAAGTTTTCCCCTGACCACGATCCGGGCCGCCGGCCGGCTCGGCGGCGGCGGCAACTGCTCGGCTTCCTGACGCGCCGACTCGACCGCTTTCTCGAGCTCCCACGCCTCGAACTGCAGCTCGGTCATCTTCTCGCGGTCGGCCGCGCTCAGATTCTGTTGCACATTAAACGCTTCGAGTTCCTTGTGGATTTCGTCCAGCCGCGCCTTCTCCGGCGGATCCGGTTCTTTCTCGCGCGCGGCCCGCGAGGTGTCGCCAATCACGAGCCGCGTCGGCGCGCACATCGCGTTGCCGGCCTCGCCCACGTCCATGCCCCGTTCGGCCGCGGCCTCTCCGCCGATCAGCCGCCCGTTCGGCATGAGGATGCGCCCGCTTGTCTTCAGGTTCGAATGGATGATCTCGCTTTCGACCAGGATGTCGTCGCCGGCCTGCACCTCGGCTTCCCGCAGGTAGCGGGCGCGAATGCCCCCGCCCGCGACAATCCTGCGCCCCTTCGCGCCGGTAATCCCCTGGTCGACGCGCAGGTTGCCGCCGGTCTGGATGTCCGACGGTTCGACCGACCCCTGAATCTCGACGTCTCCGCCCGCCTCGATCCGCGATCCGGCGAGCACGTCGCCCTTCACGACCACGGCCCCGTGATGCCGGATGTGGCCCGTTTCAAGCCCGACGTCGCCGGAGATCGCAAGGACGTCGTCGACCGCCAGGATCTCCGAAGCCCACCGCACGCGCCCGGCCGCGGCCGCATAGTAGCTGTGAGCGCCGTCCGCCTTTTCGTCGCGCACGTTCGGGCCGAGGTGGACGCGCAGCTGGCTCGGCCGCCCGACCGGGATCCGCTTGCCGAACACGTCCGTTCCGGCTTTGCCCTCGCGCGCCGGCAGAAGCCTCGCCAGCAGTTCGCCCGCCTGCACGGACGGCTCCCCCGACCGCCGCCTGAAATCGATCCGCCCCGTCGCCGGATCGACCATGAACCCGGTGTCGAAGAAGTCGCGCGCCCATTCCAGCCTGGAGTCCTGCGCGGGAACCGGCGGCACGCCCCGGGCCACGATGACCCGCCCACCCATGGCCAACTGCTTCTCGAGGGCGTCCCGCTCGACGGAGGTCGCGATTTTAAGCGCCTTAAGCTGGGTCTGGATTTTCTCGACGACCGAATCGATGCCGAACCCCGCCGCATCACACTCCAGCGTCACGGCAAGCCGGTCTTCCGACACAACCAGCGCGATCTCAAGGGTTCCGGTTTCCATGGTCGCTGCCCTTAAATCCGTTACAAGGAACAACTTGATAACAATCCCATCCGGTGAAACCAAACCCGGCACAAAAACAAAATGGCGCAAACCTTCGAGCCCTTGACGGGTTCCCGGTTGCGCCACCAACTATCAGATTCCACAAATCTGAGCGTTTGGCGACCTGCACGACAGCGCAGGCCATTTCTTCAGTACATCTTTCGACCGAATCTCGTCCTTACTTGAATTTATTACAGCCTACCCCAGCTTCGCCTTCACGCGCTCGCCGACGACCTTGCCGTCGACCGGCTTGCCCAGGCCCTTGAGCTTGCCCATGACCTGCCCCATGACCTTGCCCATCTGTTTCGGATCGACCGGTCCGGTTTGAGCGAGGACGGCGTCGATCGCCGCGTCGATCTCGGCCTCGCCGAGCGGCTCGGGCAGGTAGGTCTTGATGAGGTCGGCCTCGGCGCGTTCCTTGTCGGCGAGGTCGGCGCGACCGGCGGCCGTGAACTGCTCGATCGACTCATGGCGCTGCTTGAGCATGCGCTGCATGACGTCCATCGCCCGCTCCTCGGTCAGCGCCTGGCCCTTTTCCTTTTCGGCCTTGAGGAACTCGGCCCGGATCAGGCGCAGCGTGTCGACGCGCTTCTGGTCGCGCGCCCCCATCGCCTCCTTCAAGTCCTGCACGATCTGTTCATTGAGTCCCATTCCGTTTTCTCCTATTCATCATTCCGCATTCATCATTCATCATTTCTTTCTGGTGCGGACGGGGGGACTTGAACCCCCACCCCTTGCGGGACTGGAACCTAAATCCAGCGCGTCTGCCAATTCCGCCACGTCCGCCCGCGATGAAAAACCATCTTAACAGCGCCGGCGACCCAATCAAGCCCGCATTTTGAACGGTTTGAGACCGTATTGTCAGAGAGCAGAATATATTCTTGATTTCGGGCTCAAAATATACAATATACCTCCTTACATATACGGCTGTTTTTTCTGGCTAACATCTTGTTTTTGCGTTCAACCCTGAAGGGCGCCACCATGAACGACCCGCATCTGAGATCAGCCAGTCGTTATGCGATCATGTCCATGATTGCATTGGTTCTGTGGGTGTATCTGACCGAAAAACTCGTCAGCGGCGCCACCCCCCGCATCCTGAATTTGTGTCTGCACGACTGGCTTTTTATCTGCTTCGTCCCCGCGCTCATCTTTGTGTTCATCTACTTGTATTCCCGCAAGAGCCGCACGGAACTGGAGGCGCGCCGCAGGGTCGAGCACGCGCTGCGCAAGAGCGAGGAGCGCTACGAGCTCGCCATGGCCGGCGCCAACGACGGCGTCTACGACTGGGAGCCGCTTACCGGGCATGTTTATTATTCCACTCAATACAAGGCGATGCTCGGCTATGCCGACCATGAATTCAATTACAGTTTCGAGGATCTCAAGCAGCTGATCCACCCCGACGACCTCCCGCAAGTCATGGTGCGCGTGGAGGATTTCCTCGCCGGCCGTTCCGACAAATACGAAACCGAATTCCGCATGCGCCACAAGGACGGCCATTACATCGACGTCCTGTCGCGGGCGTTCCTCGTGCGCGGCGAAGACGGCCGGCCGCTGCGCGTCGTCGGCACGCACGTCGACATCACCGCGCGCAAGCGCGCCGAGGCGCTCTATCGCTCGCTGTTTGACAACCTGCGCGAATCGTGCACCTACTGCCGCATGGTCTACGACGACGACGGCCAACCCGTCGACTTCGTCTACCTGGACGTCAACGCGGCGTTTGTCAAACAGACCGGCATCCGGGACGCAATCGGCAAGCGCGTGACCGAGGCGCTGCCGGCCATCAGGACCTTCACCCCCAACATCATCGACATCGCGGCCCGCGTCGCGAGCACCGGCAAATCCGAGAAGTTCGAGAGTTACATCGCATCGGCCGACCTGTGGCTTGCGAATTCGATCTATTGCCCGCAAAAGGGCTGCTTCATCGGCATTTTCGAGGACATCACCGAACGCAAGCGCAGCGAGGAGGCGCTGCGCGAAAGCGAGCAGCGCGTCCGCGCCAAGCTCGACGCCATCCTCTCGCCGGGCGGCGACATTGCAAGCCTCGAGCTGACCGACATCCTGGACATGCCGGCCCTGCAACTGCTGATGGATCACTTCTTTCAGGTCGCCGGCGTCCCCGTCGCCCTCGTCGACACGAACGGCAGGGTGCTGGTCGGCGCGGGCTGGCAGGAAATCTGCACCCGCTTCCACCGCGTTCACCCCGAAACGTGCAGGTTCTGCACGGAAAGCGACCTGGCGCTGGCTTCGGGGATCCCCTACGGGGAATACCGCAGCCACAAGTGCAAGAACAACATGTTCGACATCGCGACCCCGATCTGGCTCGGCGAGCGCCAGATCGCCAGCCTGTACGCGGGCCAGTTCTTCTTCGACGACGAACAGGTTGACGAGGAAGTCTTCCACGCGCAGGCCGCGCGCTACGGCTTCGACGAGCAGTCGTACATCGAAGCGCTCCACGCCGTTCCCCGCCTGTCGCGCGACAGGATCGTCCGGGCGATGGAATTCTTCATGGAACTGGCCAACATGATCTCGCAGCTCAGCTACAACCGGATCAAGCTGGCCAGGTCGCTCTCCGAGCGCATCACGCTGATGGACTCGCTGCGCGAGCGCGAGGAAATCTACAGCGCCATCGTCAACCAGGCCGTCGACGGCATCGCCCTGATCGACACCGACACGCTCCGGTTCATCGAGTTCAACGACGCGACGTGCCAGGCGTTCGGCTTTTCGCGCGAGGAATTCGCCGCCCTCACGCTCCCCGAGCTCATTACCGACGAACCCCCCGCCGAAGTCAGCGCGCGCATCCGCGAAATCGCAAGGAACGGCGGGACCCAGTTCGTCGGCAAGCGCCGCCACAAGAGCGGCCGGCTCATGGACATGAACATCTCGGCGCGCGCCATCCGGCTGCGCGGCCGCGAATACCTGTCCGTCATGTGGCGCGACATCACCGAGCGCAGAAAGGCCGAGGATGCCCTGCGCGTCAGCGAGCAGCGTTTCCGCGACGTCAGCAACGCCGCCGGCGAATTCATCTGGGAGATCGACGCGAGCGGGAGCATCGCCTACACCAGCGACCGCGTCGAGGCGGTGCTCGGCTACAAGCCCGAAGACCTGCTCGGCCATCCCATTTTCGACTACATGCTCCCCTCGCAGGTCATCATCAACAGTTCGCTCCTGGCCGACCCGATCACGCGCCGATACGGTTTCCGGGATCAGGAGCAATGCCTGGTTCACAAGTCCGGGACGCCGGTGTGGGTCAGCGCGGCGGCCGTCCCGATGATCGGTTCGGGCGGCGAAGTCATCGGTTTCCGCGGCACGACGCTCGACATCACCCAGCGCAAGAACCACGAGCGCGAGATCGAGCGGCTCAACCGCCTCTACGCCACCCTCAGCGAGATGAACAAAACCGTCACGCTTGTCCGCTCGCGCGAGGAGCTTTTCAGCGAAGTCTGCCGGATCTGTTCCGAGGTCGCCGGGTTCCAGGTGGTATGGATCGGCATCATCGATGAGAACACCAAGCGGGTGGTTCCGGCCGCCAAGAACGGAATCCGCGCGGAGTATGTGGATACCATTTACGTCTGCGCCGATGAAAGCGTCCCCGAAGGCCGCGGTCCGACGGGGACCTGCATCCGGGATGGCCGGCCGTGTATTTTCAACGACATTATCGCGGACCGCCGCTCGACGCCCTGGCACAACGCGATCGGCAAGTTCGGCCTCAATGCCTGCGCCGCGTTTCCGATCCGGTTACACGGCCAGGTCATCGGGGCGTTCATGGTCTACTCGGACGAGCGCAACGTGTTCCGGGAAAAGGAGGTCGAGCTGCTCACCGAAGCGGCGTCGGACATCTGTTTCGCGCTCGAGAACATGGAACGCGAGGAACTGAGCCGGAAGGCGGAAGACGCCCTGCGCGACAGCGAGGCCAAGTTCCGCTCCTACATCGAGCACTCGCCCATGGCGATCTTCGTGCTCGATTCGAACGGCCGACATGTCGATTCCAATCCCGCCGGCCGGGAACTCCTTGGCCAGTCCGCCGAATCCATCGCCGACCTCACCATCGCCGACGTCCTCGCCGATAGCGACCGCGAACGGTGTTTCCGTGAGTTCGCGCTTCTTGTCGAGCTCGGCTACTTCGCGAGCGAATACGAGGTCCGCAGGGGCGACGGCTCGCTGATCTCGATGGCGACGCGCTCGGTCCGGATCTCGCCCGACCGCTTCATCTGCTTCGCGGTCGACATCACCGACCGCAAGCGCGCCGAGGAGGCGCTGCGCGACAGCGAGGCCCGCTACCGGGGACTCTTCGAAAACAGCCTCGACGGCATCCTCATGGCCGCCGCCGGCGGCCGGATCATCGCCGCGAACCCGACCGCCTGCGCCATGTTCGGCATGGTCGAGAAGGATCTGTGCTCGGCCAACCGCAACGACCTGTTCGAACAGACCGACTCCGACCTGGCCGCGGACCGGCGCGCCGCGCTCGGAAAATCGACCGTCGAGCAGAAGTGCATCCGCCGCGACGGCTCGCGCTTCCCGGTCGAGACAACCTCGGTCGTGCTCGACTGCGGCGCATGGGAGTTCGTGATGATCCACGACATCACCAACCGCAAACTCGCCGAGGAGGAGCGCCAGAAACTCCAGGCCCAGCTCCTGCAATCGCAGAAAATGGAGGCCATCGGCCAGCTCGCCGGCGGCGTCGCCCACGACTTCAACAACCTGCTCACCGTGATCCTCGGCTACAGCGAAATGCTCCTGGCCAAGCTGCCCCGCGACAACCCCAACCGCGCCTATGTCACCGATATTTACAGCTCCGGCGAGCGCGCCGCCGCGCTCACCCGCCAGCTGCTGGCGTTCAGCCGCAAGCAGATCCTCGCCCCCAAGATCCTCAACATCAACTCGATCATCGCGAACCTCGACAAGATGCTCAACCGGCTGATCGGCGAGGACATCGTGCTGACGACCTCGCTGGCGGAAAACCTCAACCCCGTCGAGGTCGACCCCACCCAGATCGAGCAGGTCGTCATCAACCTGGCCGTCAACGCCCGCGACGCCATGCCGACCGGCGGGCGCCTGTATATCGAGACCTGCAACACCCGGCTGGACGAGGCCGACTGCGCGCTGCGCCCCGGAACCCGGCCCGGCCCCTGCGTCCTGATCACGATCACCGACACCGGCTGCGGCATGAACGAGGAGGTCAGGTCGAAAGTATTCGAGCCGTTCTTCACGACCAAGGAGCAGGGCAAGGGAACCGGCCTCGGCCTCGCCACCGTCTTCGGCATCGTCAAGCAAAGTGGCGGCTACATCGACGTCGTCAGCCAACCCGGCGTCGGCACGTGCTTCAGGATCTACCTGCCGGCGCTCTCCGGCGAAGCCGCGTCGGCCGAGCAAACCATCGACGACGACGTCACCACCGGCAGCGAAACCATCCTGCTGGTCGAGGACGAGGACGCCGTCCGCCGCATCGCCCGCCTCGCCCTCGAGACCCACGGCTACCACGTCCTCGAGGCCCCGGACGGCCTGACCGCGGTCCGGATCGCGTGCCGGCTGTCGACCCGGATCGACCTGCTCGTGACCGATATCGTGATGCCCGAGATGGGCGGCCGCGAACTGGTGGAAAACCTCCGCGGCATCCGGCCGGGACTCAAGGCGCTGTATATCAGCGGATACACCGACGATGCGATTTTGCGGCACGGCGTCCTCAGCGACAACGCGGCATATCTGCAGAAACCGTTCCCGCCGGTGGCCCTTGCGCGCCGCGTCCGCCAGATCCTGGACGGCCACAACAACTAGCCCTGTTTCATCATTCATCATTCATCATTCATCATTTCTCCCTCTCGTGCCGATACCTGTCCCAGAGAAGCTACTCGCATCCCCGAGCGGCGCGGATGACGGGTATGCCCAAGCACGAGGAGGCACAGACCATGTCGACCATGACCATCGAGGCGATTCTGGAACGCGTCCAGGAGCTCAAGCACGAGTCCGAGGAGAAGGACGAAGTCATCCGCGACCAGCAGATGCAGATCACGGAACTCGAACAGAAGCTGACCGACGTCATCGCCCAATACAAGGAACAGTCCGAGCATTTGGCCGAGATCAGCGCCAACGCCAACAAGGCCGACGAACTGGTCGAGAAACTCAGCGAAGTCCTCGCCTGAACAATATCGGATTGCGGATTTCGGATTGCGGAGTGAATTCCTGATTCACTCCGATTCGTTGTTGCCGTCCCATGTTTGCGTTTGCGGATTTCGATTCCGCAATCCGATAATCCGCAATCCGAAATCATTCAACCGTGACGCTCTTGGCCAGGTTGCGCGGCTTGTCGATTTCGCAGCCGCGGATCGCCGCCGCGTGATACGCCAGCAACTGCAGCGGCACCACGTTGACCAGCGGCGACAGGATCGCCGGCACGCGCGGCACGTAAATCGTGTGCGAGGCGTGCCCCGCGATTTCCGTGTCGCCCTCCGTCGCGATCGCGATCACCCGCCCCTTCCGCGCCCGGATCTCATGAATATTGGACAGCACCTTGTCGTGCGTGACCTTGTCCTCGGTGGCGATCACCACGACCGGCATGCGCTCGTCGATCAGCGCGATCGGCCCGTGCTTCATCTCCGCCGCCGGGTAGCCCTCGGCGTGGATATACGCGATTTCCTTGAGCTTCAGCGCCCCCTCGAGCGCGATCGGGAAGTTGATCCCGCGCCCGAGGTAAAGCGCGTTGGCCGTGTCCGCGTACGCCTCCGCGATCGACCGGATGTGGTCGGACTGCTCGCCGACCCGCCGGATCTGCTCGGGGATGTTCTCGAGCGCGTCGGCCAGCCGCGAGGCATCGACCCGGCTCAGGACGCCGCGCAGCCGGCCCCACTGGATCGCGAGCATCGACAGCGCCGCCACCTGCGTGACGAACGCCTTGGTCGAGGCGACGCCGATCTCGGGGCCGGCGTGGGTGTAGACGCCCATCCCGGCCTCGCGCGCGATCGTCGAGCCGACGACGTTGCAAATCCCCATGACGCGCGCCCCGCGCAGCCGCGCCTCGCGCAGCGCCGCCAGCGTGTCGGCCGTCTCGCCCGACTGGCTGATCGCGACCAGCAGGTCGCCGTAGCCGATCACGGGATTTCGATACCGCAGCTCGCTCGCGTATTCGACCTCGACGCTCAGCCGCGCGAGCTCCTCCAGTAAATATTCCCCCACCAGCCCGGCGTGCCAGGCCGTGCCGCAGCCGGTGATGATGACGCGGCTCAGCCGGCGCAGGAAGTCCTCCTCGAGCGCCGCGATCCCGCCCAGCCGGACGGTCCCTTCCGTGGGCCGCAGCCGGCCGGCGAAGCAATTCCGCAGCGCCTGCGGCTGCTCCATGATCTCCTTGAGCATGAAGTGCGGGTAGCCACCCTTTTCGATCGACTCGATCTCCCAGTCGATCCGCGCCGGCGCGCGCACGACCGGCTCGTTGGCGAACGTGCGCGTCTGGTAACCATCCAAAGTAATCTCGGCGATCTCGCCGTCTTCCAGGTAGATCACCTGGCGCGTGTGCGCGAGGATCGCGGCGGCGTCGGAGGCGGCATAGTATTCCCCCTCGCCGATGCCGATGAGGAGCGGGCTCCCCTGCCTCACCGCCACGAGCCGGTCGGGATTCTCGCGGTCCAGAATCAGCAGGCCGAACGTCCCTTCGAGCCGCAGGACGGCCTCGCGGATCGGCTCGGCCGCGCCGCCGCGCGCCTCGTGCGCGATGAGCTGCGCGACGACCTCGCTGTCGGTCTGACTCACAAACTTGACGCCGTATTTTTCGAGCAGCTCGCGCAGCACGGCGTAATTTTCGATGATCCCGTTGTGCACGATCGCGAACCGGCCGTCATTGGAGAGGTGCGGGTGGGCGTTGACCTGCGTCGGCGCGCCGTGCGTGGCCCAGCGCGTGTGCGCGATCCCGATCCGCCCGCCGGCGGTGTCGCCGATATATTGATCGAGCTGGTCGACCCGCCCGACCTCCTTGCGCACGACGAAGCTGCCGTCGCGGATCACCGCCATCCCCGCCGAGTCGTAGCCGCGATACTCGAGGTTCTTGAGCCCCTCGATCAACGTCGAGCCGACATCGTGCCGCGCGATCGCCCCGATAATCCCGCACATGCCATTGGCCTCCTGCCCTATCGATCATTATAGCGGTTTCATGCGGTTTTGTCGTCGGTAGGCCGGTTTCGCCGAAACCGGCATCGCATTTAAACCCCCTAACCGAAAAAATGGGTGTTGATCACCGAAACTCCACGCCCCATAATTTCATGCGTTGTTGATATTTACCGACGATTTAGCTTGCGAATATTTTTTTTAATTCGAAAAATCCTGTCTACATACAACCCGATTAGGGAGAGCGGAGTCGTTTCAATGGCATGTTTCATCGATATTTTTTCGCCAGAAACATACGAGGCATTTGTCAATTCACCGCGTGACCTGACTGGATTTCGACTACGCCACAAGAAAATGGCCGAAAAAATTCAACCCGGCAATATTTTTGTTTGCTACATCACGAAGTTATCCAGATGGTGCGGCTTGTATGAAGTCTGCGATGGCCCCTTTATTGATAAAACACCCAGATTTCAGCGCGAGAACGACCCATATGTGGTTCGTTTCCATATCCGCCAGAAAGTCTGGCTGGAAATTGACAAGTCCATCCCGATACACGATGACAGTATCTGGTCGGGTTTGTCGTTCACACGGGAACTCGACAAAAACTCCATTGCATGGACGGGTAAATTCAGGTCAAGCCTCACGCGCCTCAACGAGAAGGATGGGGCTTTTCTTTGCAATACTTTGACATCGCAGGCATCAGCGCTCAAAACATACCCGCTTTCCGAGCAGGATCAAAAGAAACTTGCGACACACACGGTCAACCGCGCCGATAAAACCGTGACCGTCTCCGTCCCGGAAAACGGCGAATCCAGCGAAATTGAAGAGATCGTTCCTGAAACAGAAAACCGCGAGTCAATTCGCATCCAGGCGCTTATTGCCCGGATCGGCTCTCAAATGGGGCTGTCAATCTGGATCCCGGCTTCTGACAGAGGGCGTGTTCTCAAAGAATGGAAAAATGATGGCAATCATCTAATTGAGCGATTACCTCTCAACTACGATGAGACGACACTTCGAACAATAGAGAATATCGATGTGTTATGGCTTCGCGGTCGTTCTATCGTCCGTGCTTTCGAGGTGGAACACACAACATCCATTTACTCCGGCATTCTTAGAATGGCGGATCTGCTTGCGCTTCAGCCAAACATGGCTATTAAACTTCACATCGTCGCTCCTGATTCCAAGCGTGAAAAAGTCTTCCAGGAAATCCGCCGCCCGGTTTTCTCACTTCTTGAGCGAGGGCCATTAGCAGAGACATGTACATATATTTCATATGATAGCTTACATGAATTGGGTAACCAGAAACACTTGCAGCATCTTTCCGATTCCGTCCTCGATGAATATGCTGAAGAAGCTGAATAGTAATAGTACCGGGGAACGTATTGCGTCTAGTCTCTTGAAATCAGCCCCTCGACCCGATCCAGCATCTTCTGGGCGATGGCGTCCCAGCTCCGGTCGGCGACCCAAGCTTGGGCGGCGGCGAGTTTCCGGGAATCGGGGCTGGGGGGTTCGAGCGATCTTAGAATTCTAATGAAATCTTCATTGGAATTGTAAAGCCACGCGCCGTCGGCGTAGAAGCGCTCGATCTCGGGGAGGGCCCGGGCGACGATCGGGACGCCGGCCGCGGCGTACTCAAGCATCTTCGTCGGATTGATGTGGCGCGTCAGCGGGTTCTCGACGAACGGCAGCAGCGCCGCGTCGAACGCGTGATAATAAGACGGGAGCGAACCATACGGCCGCGCGCCGATGAAATGCACGTTCGGCACGCCGCGCAGCGCATCGACGTTCTCGACAACCGGGCCGATGAAGACGAAACCCCACTCCGGCAGCGCGCGCGCCGCCTCGGCGACGAGCGCCTGATCGAGCCGCAAATCGATCATCCCGGCGTAACCGGCGACGTGTTTGTATTTTTCGCGCAAAGCTTTGAATTCAGGATCGCCGCCTGAAGGCGGGACTACGAACCCGGACTCCGGCGCCGCGAAATGCGCGACGTCGACGCCGCTCAGCAGGCACTCGATTTTACCCGGCGCCTTGTCTTTCTTGGAATCGTACAGCGCGCCGGTCCCCGCGAACACCCAGTCGGCCCGCGCGAGCAGATCCGCCTCCTCTTCAACAATCCTGGGCGGCGACCACGGGAACCCCGCGTATTCGTCCATGATGTCGTAGACGAGCAGGTCGTGCCGGACGCTTTCCGCGAGATGCCCCTCATGCGGATTGTAAAGCCACAGGACGATTGCGGATTGCGGATTGCGGATTGCGGAATTAAATCTCGAGGCGAGGCGGTTCTTATTGGAATTTCTAATGAAAGAAAGGCGTTCGCCGTTGATCAACGTGATCGGCTGGACTTCGATCCCCCGCGCGGGGCGTTCGGCGCGCGCGCGGAAGAAATCGCGAGGGCGATCGATCAGCCAGCGCAGGTAACGCGATTCGATCCAAAAAACCTCATGCCCCCGGCGCGCGAACTCGAGCCCCAAGTGATGCGGCCGCTGCCGGATCCCACGCCAAGGGTGAGGAGTGTGGATGAGGAAAAGCATTCAAAATAAATCCTAAATTCTAATATCTAAATTCGAAACAAATTCGAAATCCCAATATCTAAATTCCAAACAAATCCAAAATCACAAATTTAAAATTCGAAATGCATTGCAATTCGTTTATTCAGCCGTCCCTTCGGGACTTGGAATTCTGATCCGATCGGATCCCGCCATTATCATGGCGGCTGAAAGCATTCGCCCCTTAAAAGGGGCTTTGACATAAAGCCGAAATAACATTGCCGCGTTCGTTCATGGGACCTGATGCCGCCGTCGGCGACGTCGGCCTACCCTTCCACGACCTCGTCGTAGATCTCCATCATCCGGCGAGTGTGGGCGGTGATCGAGAATTCCTGGACGGCGCGGCGGAACGCGGCCTCGCTCATCTGGCGGCGCAGGCCCTCGTCGTCGATCATCTGCTCGAGCGCCTCGGCCAGCGCCCCGGCGTTCTCGGGCGGCACCAGCCGGCCGGTCACGCCGTCGACGATGATCTCCTGGATGCCGCCGATCCTGGCGCCGATCGACGGGATCCCCAGCGCGCCGGCCTCGATGATCGTGCGGCCGAAACCCTCCTGGCGCGAGACGAGCAGGTTGATGTCGCACGCCTCGTAATACGGCAGCACCTGCGGCGTGAACCCGACGAAATGGACGCGCCCGGCCAGCGGCGGCTTGTCCGCCCACGCGCGCAGGTTGGCGGCGAACCCTTCCTGGCCGCGGTGCGGGTCACCCAGGAACAGGAGCCGCAGCGCCGGGTATTTGGGCGCGAGCCGCTCGAAGGCTTCCATGATGATGTCGCCCCCCTTGCGCGGGCCGACCTGGCCGATCGCGCCGAGCAGGATCCCCTCGGGCGGCAGGCCGACCTGGAGCCGGGCAACCTCGCGCGTGCGCGTGCGGCGGAATTCCTCGAGGTTCACCCCGTTGTGGACGACCTCGATCAGGCCGCCGTCGGGATCGAAGTCGGCGAGGTCGCGCGCCAGCGCCGCCGACGGCACGACGAGCCGGTCGGCGCGCAGCAGGTCGTACTTGGGGACCATGTTCGGCTTGATGTCGAGCCGGATGTGCGTGATGACCGGCAGCGGCTTGCCGGCCCGCCGCGTCCCCGCGGCGCCGGTCACCTGCCGGGCCGCGCGCACCGCGTAGGGGTTGGGGTAAATCTCGTTGCAGTGGATCAGGTCGACCTTGAGCCGGCGCGCCAGCGACGCCAGGCGGCTGATCGCGAACGGCCGCCACAGGAAATATTTCCCCTTGCGCCACCAGCCGAGCTTGACGACCTCCATCGGGATGTTGCGC
The DNA here is from genome assembly GCA_039683515.1 of Candidatus Sumerlaeia bacterium. GTDB lineage: Bacteria > Sumerlaeota > Sumerlaeia > MVZB01 > MVZB01 > JAJFUE01. The sequence goes on from JBDKRG010000009.1 coordinate 45,994, forward strand.
TCGGCGAGCGCCTCGCCGAGCTGGCCGGTGTCCTGGCTGCACACGACGGCGCGCCAGCGGGTCGTGTCGAGCGACTCGGCCAGGGCGAGCAGGCTGCGGCGCGCCCCCAGCAATCTGGAGCTCGGGGTCAGGATCAGGACGGTGCGTGGCGATGCCATCAGGACATCCAATCGGTGTCGTCGAGGTGCAGGTTCGGCTGCCTGTTCTGGCACAAACTCAACCACCATCCCGGGCGATCGTCAAGCGCAAGAATTCTGGACTGATTTTCTTGGCTTTGCGACCAGCCCCCCGATACAATTGCCTTTCCGTTGCGGAGATCGGCCGTGGGTCAAGTTTTGGAGTGTTCACACCGAAACAGTTATTAGTCGCACCCCGGACCGGGTTGCTTGAGGATGAAGGAGCATCATGGTGTCGATTCAATTCGGACGACGGTTGAAACTGTTCGCGTGGCTGACCTTGTGCGCGATGGCGATCGCGGCCGCCGCCTGCTCGGGCCAGAGCAAGGCCGAAAAGCTCTTCGAGCAGGGCGTGCTCCTGCAGAAAAACCAGAAATATTTCCCGGCCATCGAAAAATACGAAGCGGCGCTCAAGATCGAGACCGACGCCAAGCTCCCCCCCAACCCGCTCGTGCGGCTCAAGCTCGGCGACGCCTACCTTGCCGTCGGCAAGCCCGAGCAGACGATCCAATACGCAAACCAGGTCCTGCAGATCAAGGGCATCAAGCCCGACCAGAAGGCCGACGCCCTGCTGCAGACCGGCCAGGCCCGGCTCTCGCTGGCCGTCAGCCGCAAGAAGGTCGCCCCCGACGGCCGCGCCGAATACAACGCCGAAGACATCGCCGAGGCGGTCAAGGTGGTCGAGGCGCTGCGCGCCGAAAGCCCCGAATCGATCGAGGGAAATCTCCTCCAGGCGCGCATCGACCAGATGAGCGGCCGCCCGGGCGACGCAGAGCGCCTTTACAAGGCCATCCTCGGCAAGAAGCCCGACCATGGCCTCGCCATGCAGGGGCTCATCGAGATCATGCTCGGCCGCAACGACTTCAAGCAGGCCGAGAGCCTCGCGCGCCAGGCCATCAAGGCCCAGCAGCAGCCCTCGCCGGCCCTCGGCAGCCAACTCGCGCTCAGCCTCAAGGGCCAGGAGCGCTACAAGGAAGCCTACGATGTCGTCTACCCGCTCATCGAGAAGGACTCCGAGTCGCTCGAGCTGAACCAGCACCTGCTGGCCGGCGACATCCTCATGAACCAGATCGACAAGCTCCGCGGCGACGGCGGGTTGATGACCGAAACCGACGCCGCGCCGACGAGCGGCTCGGCCAAGGCCGAATTCGACGAGGCGGTCGACCGCCTCGCCCGGCTCGGGACGGCGATGAAGGGCCGCTACCCGACGCGCCCCGAATCGTATTTCATCCGGGGGGTCTCCTACGACCTGCAGGGCAACCCCACCGAGGCGATCAACCAGTATCAGAAGGCCGTTCAGATCTCCAACGCCAAGCCCTACCGGCTCGCGCTCGCGATGGCGCTGATGCAGAAGAAGGATTACGTGCTGGCCCGCCAGGAGCTGCGCAACCTGCTGCGCGACGTCCCGGGCGACCGCGACGCGCGCCTGCGCCTCGCGCAAAGCTACGTCCTGGAGGGCGACTCCAAGGACGCCCTCGAAGTGCTCCAGACGCTCCAGGCCGAGAACCCGTCCGACCAGCAGATCGCGCAAATCATCTCGCGGCTCGGGCCGCAGGGCAACGACCCGGACGCCCTCCTGCGGGACGCGCGCGCGGCGGCCCAACGCGGCGACACCCAGGCCGCCGTCGCCGCGGTCAATCGCGCCGAGGCCCTCCTCAAGGAAAAACTCGCCGAGCAGCCCAAGGATGCGCAGGTCCGCGTGCGCCTCGCCGAGATCGCCATCGGGCGCGGCGACCTCACCGGCGCGCTGATGAACGCCCACGAGGCCGCCCGCCTCGACCCGCAACTGATCGAGCTCGAGGCTGGGATCCGCGGCCAGATGGGCCAGACCCGCGAGGCCCTCGACCTCTTCAACCAGCTCCTGGCCAAGAACCCCGATCGCTGGGAGCTCGAAATGACGATCGCCGAGCTCGAGGCCCGCGCCGGCCGCACAAGCGACTCGCTCGCCCGCTACGAGCGCGTCGCCAAAAGCCACGCCGCCGACCCGCGGCCGGTGGTCGGCATGGCGGCGATCCTGATGGCCGGCAACCCGGGGCGCGCCCTCAGGGCGATGGCCGCCGGCCAGGACAAGTTCAAAAGCAACGGCAACTTCCAGATCGCCTACGCGCGCATGCTCATTCAGTCCGGCAATTATGCCGAGGCCGCCGACAGCCTGGCCAGGGTCTACGCGGCCGCCGACTCGGGCGTCAAGGCGCTGCAGGGCAGCTCCGACGCCGACCAGCGCAACAAGGCCGCGCAGGCCCGCCGCCAGGTCGTTCCGATCCAGATCGAGCTTTCGCTGGCGCAGCTCCTTGCCGGGCGCGGCGACGCCGCCCTGGCGACGATCGACAAGGCGCGGACCGACAGCGCCGCCGACGTCCCGCCGGAGGTCGCCCAGATCGAGGCGGTCGCGTACCTCAAGACCCAGCGGCCCGAGGATGCCCTCAAGTGCCTGTCCACGCTGTCCGGGCGCACGCCGCGGCCGACCAGCCTGCCGATGCAGCTTGCGCTGTCGCAGGCGGCGGCCGGCAGGAACCGGGATGCGATCCAAACGATGCGCGCATCGGACCAGATGACGACGAACGCGATGACTCTGTTCGAGGCGATGCTTGAGAAATCGCCCGCCGACGCCCTCCGCCAGGCAATCCCGGACCTGGCGCTGAGCTTCCTGCTCGGCGACCAGGCGCTCTTCGCGCCGGCCAGCCTGAGCCTGATCGAGTCGGCCCTGGCCCGCATCCCGGACGACCCGTTCATCCTCGGCCGCAAGGCGGCGACGCTCGAGGTGCTCGACCGCCGCGAGGAATCGCTGGCCGTCCTCGAGCGGATGGTCGGGCTCGTGGCCGACCCGCTCCCGATCCTGATCGCGCAGATCGACACGCGGATCGCGCTGGCCGAGCGCGGCCGCGACGCCGCGCAGTCGGCCGCCTACGACAAGCAGGCGATCGACATCTGCCGGCAGGTCCTCGCCCGCGATGCCGCGAACAAGGGAGCGCTCAACCGGCTCGCCCAGCTCCTGCAGAAACAGGGCTGGCGCGATCAGGCCGACGCGACCTACCGCAAACTGATCGAAATTGACCCGGCCAACGGCCAGGCCTACAATAACCTCGCCTGGAGTTTATTCGAATCGAAACAACTCGATGAAGCGGCGCGGCATGCTGAAACGGCATTGAAACTGTTGCCCGGCAACGGCGGGGTCGAGGACACGGCCGGCATGATCGCCTTGAAGCGGGGCGACGCCAAGCGCGCGCTGGCCCTGCTCCAGAGCGCCGCCGAGCATGCCCCGAACGTCGCCGCCATCCGGCATCACCTGGCCCAGGCCCTCGAGTCCAACGGCCGCAACGCCGAGGCGGCCTGGCAATTGCAGGCGATCGCCCTGTCCAGCCCGGGGTACGCGCAGATGAAGGAAGTTCGCGAAGCATTGCGCCGACTGGAGCCCGACGCGAAGGGCAAACCGGCGGCTGAATCCCGATGATCCTCACGCGGCCGGCGCACCGTCGGCCCGACTGACCCGTTCGAGGAGGACGACCATGAAGCTGATGTCGAAAGTTGTCATCGTTGCCGCATTGATCCTGCCGGCGCTGCTCGCCGGCGGCTGCATGCGCGTGAACATCATGCCGGTGCCGCAACCGGGAATCACCGGTCCCATCGCCGAGCCGCGCCCGGAGGTCCAGTTGCCGACCCCGCTGGAGAAGGACCCGACCCGGCACTACCGCGTCGGCCCCAAGGACGTGCTGCACGTCGACGAGCGCTCCGACCCGGACATGAACCAGGACTATATCGTCACGGCCGAGGGCAATATCATCCTGCCCTACATCGGGCCGGTCAAGGTTGCGGACCAGACTGTCGATGAGATCCGGGAGAACCTGAAGAAGGTTTTCAGCGATTACGGGATCCGCACGCCGAGCCCGCAGGTCGGCATCAAGGAGTACAAGAGCAAGGTCGTCTACGTGGTCGGGCAGGTCGCCCACCCCGGGCCGATCGTGATGAACGCGGACATGCTGACGGTCCAGGAGGCCGTGGTCGCCGCGGGATTCCCGACGCCGGAGGCCGCGCTGAAGAAGACCCGGATCATCACGCCGCACCCGCTCAACCCCGTCGTGCGCGAGATCAACCTGGACGACATCCTGTATCGCGGGAAGATGGAACACAACATGATGCTGAGCCCGGGCGACTACATTTACATCCCGGCCAAGTACAACGTCAACCTCGGCGGGGCGATCGACGAGGTGCTCCGTCCGTTCCAGGGGATCACCGACCTGTACTACCGCGCCCAGTTCTATGACTATTACGGGAACAACAACAACAACAACGATTAGACGGAGAAAAGGCCAACATGGGCTCGATGTTCGATACCAAGCGCTACCTGCAGAAACTTCGCGCGCACTGGCCGTGGTGGGTGGCGCTTGGTTTGCTGGTCTTTATCGCGGGCAACGCGGCGGGCCTGCTGCTGCCCAACAAATACCAGTGCCGGGCCCTGATCCGGATCCTGCCGCCGCTGACGACGGCGCGCGACGCCAACCTGCTTGACCCGAAAAACGAGCTGCGCGTCATCCGGGACCGGATCACCCAGCCCAGCTACTACGACCAGGGCGACCAGAACGGCCAGTCGATCATCGGCGAGCTGAACCTGGCCAAGGGGATCTCCCGCAACTCGATCGAATACCAGAGCCTCAAGAACGGGATCGCCTCGCGCATGTCGGTCTGGCCCAGGACCGACAATCTCGTCCAGCTCACGTATTGGGATTACAAGCCCGAACTCGCCTACAACATCCTGAACGCGTCGATCAAGAAGTGGTGCACCGAAACCGAGCAGTCGATCGGCAAGATGGCCAACAACAACAGGGCCCTGCTCGACACCCAGCTCCGGCAGGCCCAGGACAAGCTGACCTCGGCGTCGGCCGCCGTGCTCGCCTACAAGACATCCCACCCCGAGGTCACCCCCGAGGCCTACGCGGAATACCGCAGCCAGCGCGACGAGCTGATCCGGACCCGCACCAAGAACGAGCAGACGATCAAGGCCCTCCAGGACAGCATCGTGCTGGCCGAGGCCCGCCTCAAACGCGAGGCCTCCACGATCACCCGCAGCACCCGGACCAGGACCGACCAGCCCGAAATCCGCCAGATGCAGGTCGAGCTCGCCCGGATGGACCGCCAGATGCAGCTCTACCTGATGAACTTCAAGGAAAACCACCCGAAGGTCAAGGAACTGAAAGCCAACATGGCGACGCTCAAGGAGGCGATCGACAAGGCCTCCAAGGACGGCGGCTACAAGGACGAAACATTCACCGAGAACAACCCGGCCTACCAGACGATCAAGAACGAGATCGAAAGCCTGCAGATGCAGCTCGGGCAGACCCGAACGATGGTCCAGGAGGCGGACAAGGAAATCGCGCGGCTCGACGCCTACATCACGACGATCCCGGCCAAGCAGTCCGCCTACAACGAGCTGCTGCGGGAAGAGTCGCTCTACCGCACCGAGGTCGACAACCTGAAGACCAAGCTCGTCTCGGCCGAATACATCGACAACCCGAACTTCCAGAACCAGTTCGGGTTCAGCATCGCGCAGCTCGAGGCGCCGGAAAAACCGCTGGCGCCGGCGGCCCCCAACCGCGCCAAGATCGCCGCCCTCAGCGCCGGGCTGGGCCTGGCCGCGGTCGCCGCCGTGGCGTGGCTCCTGATGATCCTGGACATGGCGGTCCGCTCGGTCGACGAGGCGCGCCAGATCCTGCGGATGCCGGTGCTGGGCGTCGTCCAGCCGATCCAGACCGCGGCGGGCGGCAAGCGGCGGCGCATCGCCGCGTGATTTGAACGATGAAATTTGAACGATGAATGATGAATGATGGGTGACGAGAGGGGTGGCCGAAGAATTTGAATTTCATCGTTCATCACTCATCATTCATCATTCATCATTAGCTTGTGTTTCCTCGCATGAACCAGCAATCACCGCCCGTCATCTATGAAACCGAAGGATTCCTCGGTGAAATCCATCCGGACCTGTTTGGCGCGGAGCTGGAGGCCTATGCCGACCGGCGCGTGCGCATGGTGGTCGTGACCGCCGGGACCAATCGCGACGAGCTGCTTCACCAGGGGACGTTTTACCGACCGGGGCGGCTCGGCCAGCCGCCCGAATTCGGCTGGCGGGCGTCGGGCCCGCTCCGCTCCGTGCTGCGCCAGTTCCGGCTTGAATTCCTGCGCCACCTCGGGCCGGCGGAGATGGGCTGCCGCGTGAGGCTGGTGATCGGCGACGACACGCCGGTCCCGGCCGCGATGCGGCCGCAGATCCAGCCCCTGATCGCGCCGCCCCCGGCGCCGCCGCGAAACAACCACGCCGCCCGCGAGACGAATCGGCCCGTGGCCCCGGCCGCGCCCGTCCCCCCGCCTCCCCCGCGCGAGCCGATGGCGGGAAAGAATCCGGTCCCGCTGCCGGGCAATTTCTATCAGGACTACTTCGGCTTCGAGTCGATGCCGTTCAACAACACGCCCGACACGCACTTCTTCTACCCGTCCCGCAAGCACCAGGAGGCGCTGTCGAGCCTGATCTACGCCATCAGCGAGCGCAAGGGGTTCGTGATGATCTCGGGGGCGATCGGCTCGGGCAAGTCGACCCTGTGCCGGGTTCTGCTCGGCGAGCTGCCGCGGGAGGTCAAGACGGCGCTGATCACGCAGACGCAGCTCTCCGCCGACCAGCTCGTCCACGCCATCGCGCAGGACTTCGGGATCGAGACCGACGGCCTGACCCGTTACGAGACGCTGATGAGGATCAACGAGTGGCTGATCGCGCAGCTGGCGGCCGGCGCCACGCCGGTCCTGATCATCGACGAGGCGCAGCACCTCTCGGCCGAGGTCCTCGAAGAGGTGCGGATGATCACGAACCTCGAGACGGAGAAGGAAAAGCTGCTGCAGCTGATCCTGCTCGGCCAGCCCGAGCTGCGCGACAAGATCCGGCTGCCGGAGCTGCGCCAGCTGCGCCAGCGCATCGCCGTCCAGTTCCACCTCGAGCCGCTGACCGAGCGCGAGACGATCGATTACATCATTCACCGGCTCAAGATCGCCAACCCGGTGCGCGCCCTCAAATTCCGCCGCGCCGCCATGCGCGAGGCCTACGCGTGGTCGGGAGGGGTGCCGCGCCTGATCAACACGCTGTGCGACCAGGCGCTGCTGGGGGCCTGGTCGGGCGAGAGCCGCGAGGTGACGGCGAAAATGATCCGCGACGTCGCCCGCGACCTGGATCTGGACCCCGTCGGCGGCTCGATGCGGTCGTTTTTTAAATTCTGGTAGATTGCCGCAAGTGGCTTTAAGAACTTGCGCCGGGGGACCGATACGATTCTAATGAGACCTGTGCGAAGTCGACCAGGGACGAGGTGAAGTCAATGGCACGGATGCTGGATGCGCTCGAAAAGGCGCGCCGCGAGCGAGAGCAGAAGCAGGAAGCCGACCCGGCCGCGGCCGCGGCCGCGCCGCGGACGGCCGACAACGCTCCGCCGGAGGCCGAACCCGCCGCTCCCGCCAACCATGCCGGCCCGAGCCGCGCCACCGCCTTTCACCCCACCATCGATGCGGCGATCGTCAGCGTCCACGACCTGCAGTCCCCCGTGACCGAGCAGATCCGCCTGATCCGCACCAACCTGGAAAACGTCCTAGCCGACCACCATTCGCGCTCGATCGTGGTGACGAGCCCCGGCGTCGGCGACGGCAAGACGCTCGTTTCCGCCAACCTCGCCGGCGTGCTCGCCGACGACCCCACCAAGAACGTGCTTCTGATCGACGCCGACCTGCGCGGCCCCGTCCAGCACAAGCTGTTCGGCGTGAAGGCGGCGCCTGGCCTTTCCGATTACCTGCAGGGGCAGGCCCCGCTCGAGCGGGTCATCCAGCAGACGAGCATCCCGAACCTGCACATCATCACCGCCGGGCACCTTCCGCCCAAGCCGCCGGTCCTGCTCGGCTCGGAATGGATGCAGCGCCTGCTCGGCGAGCTGAAGAATTCCTATCACTGGATCGTGATCGACACGCCGCCGCTCCTGGCCGTCACCGACGCGACCGTCGTCGCCCGCGAGTGCATCGGCCTGATCATGGTCGTGCGCATGGGCAAGACGCCGCGCACGCTGATCGAGCGCGCCCAGAACATGCTCGCCGAGATGCGCCTGCCCGTCCTCGGCTGCATCCTCAACGAGTTCGAAAGCACGCAACGCTCCGACCACTACTACTACCGCTACTACAAGGACAAGGACCGTCGGGAGACCGACGGGTTCAGCGCATGAGCTGCGCGGCCTGGCTCTTCTGGCTGAGCCTGCTGTTCATCGTCTACACGTACGCCCTTTATCCCATCCTGATCGGGATCGCGGCGCGGATCAGGCCCCGGCCGGTCCGGCGCGGCCCGTGTGCGCCCCCGGTCTCGATCGTCATCGCCGCCCACAACGAGGCCGCCAACATCGAGGCGCGCGTCGAGAACCTCCTCGCCCAGGAATACCCCGCGGACAAAATCGAAATCATCGTCGTCTCCGACGGCTCGACCGACGGCACGCCCGAGCGCCTCGAGGCCCTGGCGCGGGCGCACCCGCGCGTGCGGGCCTTGTGCCTGCCGGCCAACCAGGGCAAGGCCTCGGCGCTGAACGCGGGGATGGAGCACGCCCGCGGCGAGCTGGTCGTCTTCACCGACGCGCGCCAGCGGTTCGCCCCCGACGCGCTCGCCCGCCTGGCCGAGAATTTCGCCGACCCCGCCGTCGGCTCCGCCAGCGGCGAACTGGTGTTCGGAGACCCTGATTCCGCAATCCGCAATCCGCAATCCACAATCCAGGTCGGGCTTTACTGGCGCTACGAGATCTGGCTGCGCGGCCGGGAAAGCCGGGCCGGCTCGATGCTCGGCGCGACGGGGGCCATTTACGCCATCCGGCGCGAGCTCTACCGCCCCCTGCCGGCCGGCGCGATCCTCGACGATTTCCTCACGCCGATGCGGATCGTGCTGGCGGGCCGGCGCGCGATCCTCGACGGCCGCGCGATCTGTTACGACCGCCCCTCCAGCTGCGCCGACCAGGAGATGCGCCGCAAGGTGCGCACGCTCGCCGGCAACTTCCAGGCGTTCGCGATCGAGCCGGGGCTGCTGCTGCCGTGGCGCAACCCGTCGACGTGGTGGCAGGTCAACTCGCACAAGCTCGCGCGGCTCCTCGTGCCGTACGCGCTGATCGCGCTCCTGGCGGGCTCGTTCGCCGCCCACGGCTGGCTCTACCGGCTGGCCGGCGTCGGCCAGATGGCGTTCTATGGCCTGGCCGCGGCCGGCTGGTTCATCGAGCGGGCCGGCCGCCCCCTCCGCCGCGAAATCAGCTTCGCCTACACGTTCACGACGCTCAACCTGGCGGCCGTCCTCGGCCTCGCCGCCTGGCTGCGCGGCCATGGAACCGGCACGATCTGGCGCAAGGCTTACGCCGAAAAGCGCTGAACCGCTCATCGCGAAACGTTGAAAACTCGTTATCTTTCCTAAAGCGCGGCCGGGGGGGTGCCGATAGCAAAAAAGAGGGGGAATATTGCCCCCGAACGGTTGAGCTGTGTGGAGGCGACAGGCATGGGCACAATCCCCGACAAAACGGTTTACGATTCGGAGGTCGCCGAACAACTCGAGGAAACGACGCGCGCCTGGGCCGAGCGGCCCGTCCTGATCCTGCTCGAGGGAAGCGGCGTCAACCGGCGCTACCGCATCGACAAGCCGCTCATGACCATGGGCCGCGACCTGACCAACGACATCGTCCTGCGCGACACCCGCTGCTCGCGCCGCCACGCCAAGCTCGAATACAAGAACTTCCTCCAGACCGACGGCGACACCGAAATCGTCCTGCACGACATGGAGAGCACCAACGGCACGTTCGTCAACGGCGTGCGCATCGCCAGCCACCCGCTGCACGACCGCGACAAGATCCTCGTCGGCTCGACGCTGTTCGGCTTCTTTCTGCGCGACGAGGCCGAGCTCGAGGCCGACCAGCAGCTCTTCCACCTCGCCAGCAACGACGCGCTGACCGGCCTGCGCAACCGCGGCGTGCTCAACATGGAGCTGGAAAAGGAATTCGACCGCGCCCGCCGCTACGGCCGCAGCCTGTCGCTGGTCATGTTCGACATCGACCACTTCAAGAACTTCAACGACACCTACGGCCACCAGATGGGCGACGCCGTCCTGCAGGAGATCGGCCGGCTCGTCAAGGCCAACATCCGCTTCAACGACCTCGGCGCGCGTTACGGCGGCGAGGAGTTCGCGATCATCCTGCCCGAGACCGCCATCGACGGCGCGCTCATCCAGGCCGAGCGCCTGCGCCAGTCCGTCGCCAACTTCATCATCCCGACCGAGGGCACGTCGATCAACATCACGATCAGCCTGGGGATCGCCCAGCTCGAGACGGGGATCAACTCGGTCGAGGATCTGATCCGCGCGGCCGACAAGGCGCTCTACCAGGCCAAGAACGAGGGGCGCAACTGCACGTGCTGGTCGTCCGGCAACCGCATCAACGTCGGCCAGAACACGCAGCAATTGCAGCGCCGCCCGCAATCGCCGCCGCCCGAAGGTGATCGGCGCGAAAAACAAGAATAAAAATCTTTTCTGTTATTTGAAGGTCATTTGCATATACAGGGTTTCATCTTCCTTGGGCAGGCTTACGAAATACAGGCGGTCGGGAATGGTTTTCCGTTGATTGGAATGGGATTGATTAAAGCCGGTCCCTTTCAACGGAACCGAGATCCCGCTTAGAACGCAGCGCACGCGCCCGTCATAGCCTCCCGATTTTCGCCAATAATAAATCGACTGCACGTAATCGCCGCGATACTCGCACATCTTCGCGGCAGCCGCCCAATGGCCGTGGCGCACGAAATGCTCGAGTTCGCGCTCTGCAACTTCGTTCTTGAGCTCGTTGAACGCCTGAAGGCCTCTTTTTATGGAATCGGACAGGTTTCTTTCGTCCGTGTGACGGCCCACGGGCTTGCCAATTCGAAAGTAGTCCCTCATCTGCGCCTCTCGGAACACGAAATCCAGTTCCGTGTTGATCTCCGCGATTGCCAGGTTCGCCTTCGCGTAATCGGCCTGGCTAATGAGCCCGATCGAGTCGATGCGCAACCTGATCATTGCGGCCCGCTTGTTAATCGCGTCCAGTTTTTCCTCGTCAGTCTTCAGCTTGGAGATGGCGAACGGCTGCACAGTAACCATGCGCGCCAGCGCCATATCGTATACTTGCATGGTTGGATATGTGGTAGGCAGGTCGGAGCTCGCCACGATGACGGTCGCAGTTGTCACGGAATTCGATGCGATTGCGCGAGGCGCCTCGGTCTTCACACGCCGGATGGCTTCAGGCTCGGAGAACGGGTAAAATAGGGACCACAACGCCACCATCATACACGCAGCTAAAAATCCATAGATCGCGACCCGCAGCACGGCGCTCCAGTGACGCCTCAGGAATCCAGATATTCCCAAACGGTTTGGACTGTCATTTTCAATTTTGGTCATCGCGGCTTCGAACCTCCATACAATAGTGTCGAGCCGCCGAAAAAGTTTTAGAAAAAATCAAGGCGCCGCTCACTCACTCTTTCTTTCAATTGCCTCACGCACCACTTCGCCGTCATACCCGCGACGCATGAGATTCCCGACCAGTCTGGCTTTCTGTTTGGGATCGGACAACGGTTCGAATTTAGCCCGAATCTTGTCGATTAACTCCAGGCACTCACTAAGCAGGTCGACGCCCTCGAACGCGGCGTCGACCTGGCGCCTGAGTTCCTGCGGGTCCACCCCGCGCTGCGAGAGCTCGGCCTTGAGCCGCAGCGGCCCGATGTTTTTCTTGCGCCGCCGCGAGCGCACGATCCGGCCGGCGACCGACGGGTCGTCGATCGTGCCGCTCGATTCGAGCTCCGCAAGCGCCGCCGTTCGCGCCGCCTCGCTGAACCCGCGCGAGATCAGGCAGCGCTCCAGCTCGCGGCGCGTCTTGGGCTGGGTCGCGGCGTGGCGCGCGGCCGCCTTGCGCGCCCGGACGGTTTCGTCGGTCAACAGGATCCGCTCGCGGCGCGCGGGCGTGAGCGCCTCCCCACGCCTCAGGTTCAGCCGCACGACCGTCTCGGCGTCGAGCGTCACCCACGGCTCGCCGTCGACGAACACAATCACCTTAAGCGCCCGCCGGCCTTGTATTTCGAAGTTGGTGATGGATGACATCAATCATTTTGAACAGGAGGAAACAGAGACTGATCGAACCGCTTCGCGGTTCCAAATCAAAACATACTCCGCCGAACCATCTCGCGGTCACTGGAAACCGGCTCCGTTCTCTCCGTTGCCTCCTGTTCAATTTCCCCTCAATTTTGTTTGCCAACGCTCCGCGCACTCGCCCACAATAGCTGACGATGGAGACGCAGGCAATCATCTACCTCGGCCTCGGCCTGGCGCTGGGCCTGTTCGGCTGGGTCCTTTACTGGGCCGGCCTGCCGCTGATCGGCGGCGTGATCGGCGCCAGCTGCGGGGCTTCGCTCGGCTACGTCATGACCGGGCTGCTGGCCGGCGCGCCGCCGTGGGCACCGGCCGTGGCCATCGGCGCGGGCCTGGTCCTCGGCGCGATCCTCGGCGTCTTTTTCATGCGCGCCATGCAGATCTATTTCTTCTTTGCGGCCGGGGCCGTCCTGGGCGGCTCGGGCGGGCTGCACCTCGTCCAGAGCGGCATCCTGCGCGACTTCCTGGGCGGGCCCGGGAGCATGGGCGCCTATGTCACGATCGCCTTCTGGGCCTTGATCGGGGGGCTCACCCTTGTCAAGCTCCGCCGCTTTATTGTCGCGTTCGTGACGTCGATCGCCGGGGCGGTCCTGTTCACCAAGGGGCTGCCGGCGCCATACCAGTCGCCCGGCCTCCCGATCAGTTTCATCGTCTTCCTTGCCATCCAGATCGGCCTCGTGCGCCGCTTCGTCGACACCGAGAGCTTCGACCGCCGCACCAGCCGCCAAAAATTCGAGAACGAAGAAGATTAGGTTCGTTTCGCCTTTACTTCAGGTTTGAACGGATTAAACTGGAGAAGGCGGTCATTGTCGACCGGCCGGTGTCGACTTGCGTTCCGTTCAAGGTGTTCCGATGCAAACCAAACTGTTCTCGACCATCCTCGCATTCGCCTTCGCGATTGCCGCATCCACGGCCTGGGCTCAGGGCCTGCTCGACCAGGCCGAGGAGGACTACGTCCAACCCACGCTGGTGGCCGATGTCAGCTCGGTCGAGCCGGGCGCGACGTTCCGGCTCGGCGTGCTCTATAAAATGGACCCGGAATGGCACATTTACTGGCAATTCCCGGGCGACTCGGGCCAGGCGCCCGAGATCGAGTGGCGGCTGCCGGCCGGCTTCACCGCCGGGCCGATCCAGTGGCCCGTCCCCGAACGCATGACGCTGTCCGATATCGTCGGCTACGGCTACAACGAGCAGGTGCTGCTGTTCATGACCGTCACCGCGCCGCGCGACCTGCCGGCCGGCCCGATCGAAATCGGCGCGAGCACGAGCTGGCTGTCGTGCCGCGAGGAGTGCGTCCCGGGCGGCCCCAAGGAACTGAAGCTGGCCCTGACGGCCGGCGCGCGCAAGGACTCGGCCGAAAAGGCGCTGTTCGACACATTCCAGGCGCTCGTGCCGAAACCCGCCAACAAGGAACTGACTTTCAAATACGACGGCCCGAAAACGGCCGACGCCGGCACGTCGGTCGCCGCGACGATCACCGTGACGCCCGCGGCCGGCTGGAAGATCGACACCGCGGCGGTCTCCGCGCACGAACCGAGCGTCGGGACCTACCCGCTCTTCTCCGAACCTTGGAAGACCGACAAAAGCCACGCCGGCAAGCCGGTCGTGACCGAGAGCGAGGCGCGCTTCGCGTGGGTGTTCACCGCGCTCCCCAAAGCCCCGGCCGCGACGGCGCCGATCGCCCTGGTCGCCCGCGTCCCGCTGACCGGCCCCAACGGCGAAAAGCAGGTCGGCGTCGGCGCATTCAGCCTGCCGCTCGAAGTCGCCGGCGCGGCGCCGGCCCCGGCCGCGACCGCGACGGCCAAGCCCGCCGTCAAGACGGCCGCGGCCGAAAAACTCCCGGCCGCCGGCGAGCCGATCTTTTCGTTCCTCAAGGAGGAGCGCGCGGACGACAACTCGTTCCTGAAACTGCTCCTGTTCGCCTTCCTCGGCGGCATGATCCTGAACATCATGCCGTGCGTCCTGCCGGTCCTGTCGCTCAAGGTCATGAGCTTCGTGCGCCAGGCGGGCGAGGAGCCGGGGCGCGTGTGGCGCCTCGGCATGACGTTCGGCGCGGGCGTGGTCGCCTCGTTCATGGCGCTGGCCCTGGTCGTCATCGGCCTCAAGATCGCCGGCACGCAGGTCGGCTGGGGCTTCCAGATGCAGGAGCCGCGGTTCGTGATCGTCATGACGGCGGTGGTCGTCGCGCTGGGGCTGAGCCTGTTCGGCGTTTATGAAATCGGCCTGCCCGGCTCGGCGGCCGGCACGATGGACCGCGCCAGCCGCAAGGAAGGCTACGCCGGCGCGTTCTTCAATGGCATCCTGATCACGGCGCTGGCGACCCCGTGCACGGCGCCGATGCTCGGCCCCGCGCTCGGCTTCGCGTTCTTGCAGCCGGCCAGCGTGATCCTGCTGTTCTTCCTGGCCATCTCGCTGGGCCTGGCGTTCCCCTACGTGCTGCTGACCTCCAACCCGCGCCTGATCAAATGGATGCCCAAGCCCGGCGCGTGGATGAACACCTTCAAGCAGTTCATGGGCTTCCTGATGCTCGGAACGGCCATCTGGCTGCTGTGGATCCTGAGCGGCCAGGTCGGGTCCGACGGCGTGATCGTGACGCTGGCCTTCATGCTCCTGCTCGGCGTGGCGTGCTGGCTGATCGGGCACGCCTTCGACTACGGCACCAAGCCGGCGCAGCAGCGCTTATACTCGGTCCTCGCGATCGTGCTCGTCGCCGGCGGATACTTCTACCTGCCCGAGCGTTACCTGGAGCGGTTCAACACGACGAACGAGCAGGCGCCGGCCAAGCAGGCGGTCGCGGCGGCCGGCGAGATCCCGTGGGAGCCGTTCAGCATCGCGCGCGTCGAGGATCTGGTGGCCCAGAAGCGGCTCGTCTTCCTCGACTTCACGGCCGACTGGTGCGCCACCTGCAAGGTCAACGAGGCCGGCGTGATGTCGACCGACCGCATTCGCCAGGCATTCGAAAAATACAACGTCGCGCCCGTGCGCGGCGACTGGACCCGCCGCGACAAAACCATCGGCGCCGTGTTGAGCTACTTCAAGCAGGGCGGCGTCCCGCTCTACGTGATCTTCCCGGCCGGCCACCCCGAGGACTACATCCTGCTCAGCCAGATCCTGACGATCGGCCAGGTCGAGGACGCTCTGGCGAAGGCCAGCAAGTAGGCCGGGTTCGCCGAACCCGGCATTTGTAATAACAATCGACCCCGGAGAGGCTAAGCCCCGCCGGGGTTTTTCCATGCCGCCGTCGGCGACGTCGGCCTACTTTGTCGCGCTGGTCGCGGTGTCGATGCGCTTGATCGAGTCGAGGAACTTGGATAGGTCTTCCCGCGGCATGTCGCTGATTTTCAGGTCGCCGTAGATGACGCGCCAGGTTTTGGAATCTTTTTCGCGCCACCAGCAGACCGGCCTCGCCTCGCCGAACTTGACCCCCTTGCCCGCGTAGTGCCACTCGCCGCCGCGCTCCTCGAGATAAGTCATAAACTGAAACGGCATCATCAATTTGAGCGTCCCCTCGATCTGTTTTTGCTGCACCTGGGGATCCGGATTCAGCGCGTCCTGCACTGCCTTGATGGCCGATTTGGTTTTCGACGTTGTCGATTGCTTGTCGTCGCGGACCGGGTCCGGCATTGATTCCCGGAAATTCTTTTCGAATTTCTCCTGCATTTGCTTGGGCATCTTCATCGCGGTGAACATCGTGAACGTGTCAGGAAATGCATGGTTTGGATCGGCTTCGGTCCACTCCTTGAAAAACCCGAGCACGTCCTGTTCGGTCGGCGTCTCGATCTTCATCTGAAGCCGCTTGTATCCGTCGGGCGGCTGCATGTCGAACAGGCTGTCATCAAGCGGAACATCGAATTTGAAGTCCTTTATGATGATTTTGGAACCGGGAGAGTCGGGAAGCGTCATCTCAACACGAGCCGGACCGCCGGTTTTCGGGTCTGCCCACACCGTCATCTCCATGCCGGATTCATGGACTACAAACCCGCACAGCATCCGCCCATCGATCTCCCTCGGCTCGAGGATCTTGTCCGCGCGATCGGGCATGGTCATCATTCGTTCGATGAGATCGGATTGCTTCATCTGGCTCTGCGGCATCGACGACATGTCCATCTCGATGAACGTCTTCGTCAGGGGCACAACAGAAACGCTCTTTTTGTTTTTGATGTCGAGAATGAAGTAACCCATTCCGCCCATCATGTCCGTGCGGACCAGACCGGGGCTCTTGCACCTGACCGTAGTTGTGGTCTGCGCCATTTTGCGCATTTGCTGAGCAAAACTGTCAGTCCCCTTTGGGTTAACCTCTACCGTCCCGGTGTAAACCATGGTTTTGAATGTGCGCAGTCGTGCGGCGACTTCGGCGAATGCGACGCCGCTTTTGTTCGGGCCAAAAACGATGTAACAAACAAACAACACGGCGGCGAACGAGCCGGCCCAGCCGAGCCGAGCCCAGCGGTTGGCGAATATTTTCATGATCAGAGATTCCTTTTGCGTTTCAACGCGGTCCATTTTGTCGCGCAGACCGGCCAGGGCGGCATGCGCGCGGGACTGGGCGTCGGCCGGGACTTCACCGGTCGAAAGCCTGTTCAGCCGCGGATCGAACTGTTCGTCGTCGAAAGGCCGATTCATTCGCACACCTCCTTTGCCGGGCGTGGATCCAAATGGGCCAGTGAATTACTGAGTTTGGCGCGCGCCCGCGCCACGTGCGTGCGGGCGGTGACTTCGCTGCATCCGAGCGCCTGCGCGATCTGGCTGTATTCCAGTTCCTGCACAAAGCGCATCAGGAATGCCTCGGCCTGGTTGCGCGGCAGTTGGGCGATCGCCTGGAAGATTTCCTCGCGGTCCTCGTCGGCCGAAATCAAATCCGTTGCGGCCGGCGCCGGATCGGGGAGCGTTTCGGGCAGATCGAAGACCTCGTGTTTCTGCCTGCGCGACCGGCGCCGGAGCGCGTCGTACGCCGCGTTGGCGCAGATCCGCAGGATGAGTGCGTGCGGGTTGGGGTGCCGGCGCACCTTGTCCAGGCGCTTCCAGACCGTGGCCAGCGCTTCCTGGAACGCCTCGTCGAAATCGTCGCGATCGCGCACGATTCGCCACACCGAACGGATCATCTGATCCTCGATCGGAGCGACGAACCGCTCGTAATCGGTTGGGTGGTTTTCCACTGAGCTCCCTTTACACGGCGCCGAAAGGGTTTCGGGGCTTTTCGTTGCCCTCTATCCAGACAACGCGCACGCGGGCGCGGTTGTTGACTCGAAAAATCAAATTGAATTTAAAATGAGAAATGAGCAATGAGAAATTGAAAATGATCAATTCAACGGCCCGATGTGAGCCATGGCCTTCTTGTCATTCATTTCTCATTTCTCATTGATTCGCCTTCGTGGTTCAATTCCTCAGGAGCCTATGATGAAGAAACGCCCCAAGTCCCCCGCTCCCCTCGCCGCCGAACCCGAGCCGCTCGACCGCGTCGCGTGGGTTTTGCCGGCGATGCTCTTCGCCGGGTTCTTTTATTATCCCGTGAAGTCGTGGCCGATGGAGAACCTGGGGCTGTGCGCGGTGATGGGGCTGGCGGCCGCGGCGGGCGGGATCGGCTTCACGTGGGCCGGCGGGCGGTGGCGCGCGCTGTGGCTCTCCAAGATCGGCCGACTGCCGGTCATCGCCGGCGCGGCATTGAGTTTATACGCCCTCACCCGCTGGTCGGCGATGGACGTCGGCAGCTTCGGGACCGAGTGGGTGCTGGCCGTGCTGTGGATGACGGTCGCGATGGCGCTCGGCACCGCCGCCGCGACGGCCGCGGACGCAGCCGCGCCGGGCGGCTCGATCAATCTCATATTATATTTGAGGCGGTTTATGATCGCCGTCGCGATCGCGGCCGCGCTGCATGGGATCTACCAGTACGCATACGGCTGGGAAAGGACGCTCGCCGCGATCGGCAACGACCCGGCACGCTACGGCGGGGTCGTCGACAAGGGGGTCGAGTTCGCGCTCCAGGAAAGGCGCATCTCGGGGCGGCTCGGCGACCCGAACCTGTTCGCAACGCAACTGGCCATGCTGGCGGCGTTCTGCATCGGATCGATCGGCCGCGGCGAAAAGCGGGGGTGGCGGATCGCGGGAGGCGCCGGCTGGCTGGCGCTCGCGGCGGCGCTCGTCCTCTCCGGCAGCCGCGGCGGGATGCTCACGTTCGCGGCGGTCACGCTGGCCGGCCTCGCGGCGATCGGCGGGACATGGCGGGGCAACAAATTCATATCCAATGTGTTCATAGTATTCTTAATTCTGTTAACCATTACGCCGGCGTGCGCGGGACTGCTCGAGCGCCTGGGCAACATCTCGACCGTCCGCGAGCGGCTGTTCTACTGGACGATCGCGGCCAAGATCTGGGCCATGCACCCGATCGTCGGCGGCGGGCCGGGCCGGTTCGCACTGATGTACGCCGGGCTCAAGTCGCCGATGGCGCGCGAGAGCCAGCAAGCGCACTCGTGGCTGATGCAGGCGGGCGCGGACCTGGGAATCGTCGGCGCCGGGCTTGAAATATTATTGTGGGGCGCCGTCGCGTGGATGGCGTGGAAAGCGTTCGTGGATGGCCGGCGAGGGCGCCTGCCCCACAGTTCTCAACCCCGGATTCCCGAGTATTTCTGGCCGCTGCTGGCCGTAACCGCGCTGAGCTTCAACGGGCTGTTCGAGTTCGCCATCCAGTGGCGGGCGTTCCTGGTGCCGGCGGGGCTGCTGATCGGCCTGGCTGGCGGCGCGGAAAAGAAGATTCCGGAGTCGGGCCGTGGATCCGACCTGCCCGGCTGGTTCGCTTCGATCCTGTGCGGATGCGCGCTGGCGGCGGCGGCGGCGCTCTCGCCGGCGTGGCATCTCGCGCTGCGCTGCGAGTGGGATGCGCGCGAGGCGATCGGCGACGCGAAGCATGCCTACGACCATGGCCGGCTGGACGAAGCGTCGCAAGCCGTCAAGGACGCGGCAACGGCGTTTGAGACGGCGGCGAAGTGGCAGCCGCGCGACGCCGAGTTCGTCTTGAACCAGGCGCGCCAGTATCTCGCGCTCGGCAAGCCGGAAGAGGCATCAACGCTCCTCGACCGCGCCGCGAAGCTGAACCCCTATTCGGCGGCGGTCCGCGCCACGCAGGCCCGCCTGCTGATTGATCAAAACCGGCTCGCCCCGGCGCTCGCGAAAATCGACGAAGCGCTCGGGCTCTACCCGTCCAATCTCGAATACCGCATGATCAAGATCGGCCTGCTCGTGAGGCTCGGCCGCGACGCCGAGGCCCGCGACCTGCTCGAGTCGATCGAGCGCGACCGCCTGCCGATGTATTCAGAGGACCGGGCGGCCCTGGACGACATGCGCCTCAAGCTGGGCATGAAACCGGTCGGCCCGCCAAAATCCGACTCATAAACCTTGCTTTCAGCCTTAAACATTGTAGAATTCATAGGTTTTTATGCTTAAACCGGGTGTGATTCTCCCTGAACGCCCGTACCTCCACAGAAACGGAATCTGTGCCATGCACCAGGAACCCGTCGTCAAGTTTGCCAGCGGTGAACATATTCCGATCGAACTCCACAAGGTCCGTATGGTCCAGAAGTTGTTCCTCGTCCCGATCGAGGAACGCCTCAAGGCCATCGAGGAGGCGGGCTACAACTCCTTCCTGCTCAGCACGCGCCATGTCTTCATCGACATGCTGACCGACAGCGGCACCAACGCCATGAGCGACCGCCAGATCGGCGCGATGTTCTACGCCGACGACGCCTACGCCGGCTCGCAGAGCTTCGACCGCTACAAGGAAGCCGTCAGCGACGTCTTCGGCAAGCAGTACCTGCTGCCCTGCCACCAGGGCCGCGCCGCCGAGCACATCATCGCCCAGGCCTACATCAAGCCGGGCGACGTCATCCCGATGAACTACCACTTCACGACGACCAAGGCCCACATCGAGCTGCCGGGCGGCAAGGTCCTCGAGCTCTTCACCGACGAAGCGGTCAAGATGAAGAGCACCTGCCCGTTCAAGGGCAACATGGACCTGGAGAAGCTGCGCAAGGCGATCAACGAGATCGGCGTCGATCACATCCCGTTCGTCCGCATGGAAGCCTCGACGAACCTGATCGGCGGCCAACCGTTCTCGCTCGAGAACCTCAAGGCCGTCCGCGCGATCTGCAATGAATTCGGCATCCCGATCGTCCTCGACGCGAGCCTCCTGGGCGAGAACGCCTACTTCATCAAGCGCCGCGAGGCCGCCTACCGCGACACCCCGATGGCCGACATCATCCGCGAGATGTGCGCGCAGGCCGACATCGTCTACTTCTCGGCGCGCAAGATCAGCTCGTCGCGCGGCGGCGGCATCTGCACCAACGACCACAAGCATTTCGACCGGATGCGCGACCTCGTGATCCTGTTCGAGGGCTTCCTGACCTACGGCGGCATCTCGCTGCGCGAGGTCGAGTCGATCGCCGTCGGCCTGCGCGAGACGCAGGACGAGGAATACATCAGCCAGTCGCCCGACTTCATCAAGTACCTCGTCGAGACGTGCGACGCGGCCGGCGTGCCGATGATCACGCCTCCGGGCGCGCTCGGCGCCCACGTCGACGCCCGCGACTTCCTCCCGCACGTCCCGCAGGCGGAATACCCGGCCGGCGCGCTCGTCGCGGCGTATTTCCTCGTTTCCGGCGCGCGCGGCATGGAACGCGGCACGATCTCCAGCGTGCGCAACCCCGACGGCACCGACCTGCTCGCCGACATGGAGCTGATGCGCCTGGCCGTCCCGCGCCGCGTCTTCACCCTGTCGCAAATCAAATACGTCGTCGACCGCCTGATCTGGCTCTACAAGAACCGCGAGCTGGTCGGCGGCCTGCGCTTCTACGAGGAGCCCAAGGTCCTGCGCTTCTTCCTCGGCAAGCTCGAGCCGACGTCGGACTGGCCGCAAAAGCTCATGGCCAAGTTCCGCGAGGACTTCGGCGACAGCCTGTAAGCAATGATGAGTGATGAATGATGAAAAAGGGGCGGTCCGGAACGGACCGCCCCTGAACTTTCCGCCCCCGGAAACGCCGATCTCCGGATCGGCAACTTGGGCTGGAAGCACTCATTTTTGAATGGTGCACATTCATTGTTTCAATTTAACATGGAGCTGTAGCCGTTCTGATCGGAGCGCGTCATGACACAACTGCTGGAAAGAATCACTATTAATCCCGAACAATGCGGGGGGCGTCCGTGCATCCGTGGCATGCGCATCCGAGTGATCGATGTCCTTGAACTATTCGCCGCAGGATTGAATGCCAGCCAGGTGCTCGAAGAAATGCCCGACCTTGAGCCGGAAGATTTGCAAGCCGCCCTATACTACGCGGCGCGGCAAATGGATCATCCGGTGATCGCCGCATGATCATATGGATTGATGCCCAACTCTCGCCCGCGATTGCCATCTGGATCAACAGTAATTTTGAAGCGCATGCAATCCCTGTTCGCGACCTCGGCTTGCGTGATGCATCGGACTTGGCAATATATCGAGCGGCCCAAAAGGAGAACACGGTCGTGATGACCAAGGACAGCGATTTTGTGTTACTGGTCAACCGGCTCGGACCGCCGCCACAGATCCTTTGGATCAAGAGCGGGAACACATCGAACGCACGGCTGAAGGAAGTTCTTTTCAAAGCTTTACCGACGGCTCTCGACCTGCTGAACCGCGGCGAGAAACTTGTCGAGATCAACGGGTAATTCAAATCTGCTGTTTTTCAAAAGATCGGGGCGGTCCGAACCGGACCGCCCCTTTTGTATTGAGTCCGTCGCTCACGCTCGGGCTCCTGCAAGATGCCGCCGTCGGCGACGTCGGCCTACACCGTCACCGGCCCGCCGATCGCGTCGAGCAGCTTCTTGGCCTGCAGGGCGACCTGCTCGGAATCCTTCGCCAGTTCCTTGATGAACTTGTTCCCCTCGAACGTGCCGCGGACCGCCTCGAAGTCGGCCGCCTTGACCGCCTCGTCGCCGTCGATGCCGAAGCCGATCCGGGTGGCCGGGTCGAACTCCTTCTTGGCGTCCTGGCCGATCATGTTGTTGAACTTCACGCGGGCGTCGCGCCAGTCGTTGACGATCTTCGCCATCTGCTCGCCGCCGAATGCGGCCAAATCGATCCCCTGCGACTCGAGCAGGTCGGCGAACCAGCGCAGCTTGTCCTCGGAGTAGCCGGCGTAAATTTCCTCGAGCCGTTTCTGAACGGCCTCGACCGAGCCGAGCTTGCCCGAGCCGATGTCGGCCTGCAGCGCCTGGATCTTCTCGGCCGGGGCGACGAGCCCCGACAGGTCGAGCCAGTGGCCCGGCTTGCCCGTGCGCAGCGCGGCCAGCTTCTTGGCCGCCGCGGCCGGGCTGCCGGCCTCCTCGACGGCCTGCAACAGGCAGTCGCCGAGGAAGATCCGCACCGCGATGTCGTAGTACTTCACCGCCGTGCGCAGGTCGAGCCGCGCGATGTGGGCGCCCTTGTAGAAGACGTACTCGCGGTCCCTGGGCGTCTTCTCGTAGAGCTCCTTCAGCTCGCGGCTGCCGTTGACGATCCGCTCCATGATGTACGGGCTGAACAGGTCGAAGTTGATCGGGTCGAGCTTGTCGGCCTTGCGCCGGTCGCGGGCGGGCCACTTGGCGCTGTCGCGCTTGGTGCCGACCGTGAACAGGTTCATCGCCGGCGTGACGACCGTCTTGTGGCCGTCGCCGTCGATGTACGAGAACGGCATGTTCTCCGTGTCGAAGTTGGCCATGTTCTTGCCGATCACGACGCTGAACGGGCCGACGACCGACGACCACAGCATGTACGAGAACGAGCCGGTCTTGGCGCCGCGCAGGACCATCCCCTGGTGGAGCGGCCCGAGCTTGTACATGTGGTTGGACTGGTTGGTGCCCGAGCCGGCGTTGTAGAACGAGAACATCCCCGCGATGAGGAGCGTCGACTTGTGGTGGGTGACCGTGTACGGGCCCGCGTAGATCGAGCACGCCTCGCCGTGGAACCCCTCGCAGTTGGCGAAGAACACCGAGTTCTCGGCCGAGTACTGCTTGCCCATCCGCACGCCCTGGCCGATGAACGTGTGCGCCAGGACGACGCCGTCCTCGACTCGCGAGCCGGACAGGATGATGAAGTTGCGGGCGACGACGCCCGTGCCGACGACGCTCGGGTCGGCGGCGCAGCTGGCGATCGTCCCCTCGCGCAGCTCGAGCGCGCCGCTGATCGTCGCCTTCGGCCCGCACGCGATGTTGACGAGCGTCCCGCAGCCTTCGATCCGGCAGTCCGCGGCGATCGTGCCGCGCGTGGACTTGCGCGCATCGACGTGCTTCTTGACCATCGCCTGCATGCCCTCGATCAGCTTCGAGTCATGCCGGTAGAGCGACATCATGTAGGCGAACGGGGCGCTCATGCGGTCGAAGATCGTGAGCGTGCGGCCGCCGCCTTCGTTGAGGGCGTCGACCTCGGCGCCGTTGCCGAACGCGGTCTCCCCCTCGACGGCCAGCGTGCCGACGTTCTCGATCAGGACGCGGTCGCCGATCGAGTAGTTGGCCAGCCGCCGGACGCCGGCGATGCGGACGCCGACGCCCACCTCGCAGTCGTGCAGGTTGCTGTCATAGATGCCGCACGGCAGCGGCATGCCCCCGGGGCCGGCGATCGACCCTTCCAGGCAACCCAGCGTCACCCGACCTGTGAAACCGGCCCGAGCGATCTGCTCGGGCCGGAACGGGTCGGACACGAAAACCTGACGCCAGTCCTGCGCCATGCATCCCCGGGATTCCAAAGATTGCCGTTCCTGTTCGGTCAGGTTTCGTGCGCACATCTTCTCAGGCCCCCTTGCCGGCAGGCTGGGCGGCGTCCAGTTTCGGCAGCGCGAGCTCGTCCTTCTCGATGTCCTTGAAGTAGGCGACGGTGCCGACCTTGAGCTCCATCGTCGACGGCGTGTCGCACACGATCACCCCGTGCGGGTGAAGCTGCAGCGCCGAGACCGTCCACATGTGGTTGACGCCTTCCTCGACGACCTTCTGCAGCGCCCGGGCCTTGCCGTAGCCGCTGATGATGATCAGGACTTCGCCGGCGTCCATGACGGTGCCGACGCCGACCGTCAGCGCCGTCTTCGGGACCTTGTTCATGTCGTGGTCGAAGAAGCGCGAGTTGGCGACGCGGGTGTCGTAGGTCAGCGTCTTGACGCGCGTGCGCGACCTGAGCGACGAGCCCGGCTCGTTGAACGCGATGTGGCCGTCGGGGCCGATGCCGCCAAGGAACAGGTGGATGCCGCCGTAGGACTTGATCTTGTCCTCGTAGCGCTGGCATTCGCCCTCGAGGTCCTTGGACAGGCCGTTCAGGATGTTGACGTTTTCCTTCTTTATGTCGACGTGGCTGAACAGATGGTGCCACATGAAGTAGTGGTAGCTTTCGGGGTGGTCCTCGGGCAGGCCGACGTACTCGTCCATGTTGAACGTGACGACGTTCTGGAACGACACCTTGCCGGCCTTGTTCAGCTCAACCAGGTTCTGGTACGTGCCGATGGGCGAGGAGCCCGTCGGCAGGCCCAGCACGAACGGCTTCTGCGGGGTCGGATTGAAGTCATTGATCTTCTTGGCGACGTAATACGCGATCCACTTGCTCAGGCTCGCATAATCGTCGTGAATGATAATTCTCATCGTAATTCTCCTTGGTGATGACCGGGATTAAGAATCTCCGGGTACGGATCAGATCATGATGCGGGCATCGCCCACATAACATCCCTTGCCTTCTTCGAACACGAACAAAGGATTCAGATCAAGCTCTTTGATTTCCGGACAATCCACGGCCAGGCAGGTCAGTCGCAGGATGCAGTCCTCGATCGCCGCCAGATCGCGGCGGATACGCCCGCGCGCGCCGTTCAGGATCGGGTAGGCCCGGATCTGTTCGATCATCTTCCGGACCTCGCCCCGGTCGACCGGCGCGACGCGGAAACTGACATCCTTGAAAATTTCCACGAATGTGCCGCCAAGCCCGAACATGACGACCGCCCCAAAGGACGGGTCGCGCTTGATGCCAAGTATGACTTCTTCCCCTCCTTTCATCATTTTCTGGACCAGGACCCCGCGCACCGTGGCGTCCGGGCAATGCCTGGCCGCGTTGGACGCGATCCGCTCGTAGGCCGAGCGCGCCTCCGCCGCGTCCTGGATATTCAGGACCACGCCGCCCACGTCGACCTTGTGGGTGATCTGGTCGCTCATCACCTTCATCACGACCGGGAAGCCGAGCTCGCCGTTGAGGCTGGCCGCCTCGTCGGGCGACGCGACCACCCGGCTCGGCACGAGCGGCAGGCCGTAGGCGCCCAGCACCGCGTCGATTTCCTCCGGCCGCAGCAGCTTGCGCCCGTCCTCGGCCGCCGCCGCCAGCGCCGCCTTCGCCTGCCTGGGCGAGAAATCGGCCCCAGCGCACGGATCCTCGCGCGCGACCTCGGTGAGCTTGCGGAAGTTCAGCGCCCGGGAGAACGACCGGCACATCGCCTCGGGGACGGCGTAGTGCGGGATGTGGCGGCGCAGCAGGATGTCGATCCCCGTGGCCACGTCCGCCTCGCCCATGAACGAGGCGTAGACCGGCTTGTCGGACTGGTGGCCGAGCCCGCTGATCTCGTCGGCGATCGTCTCGATGTCGGTCATCGACTGCGGCGTCAGGATCACGAGCGCGCCGTCGACGGCCGGGTCGGCCAGAACGGCCGTGACCGCGGCGTTGTAGCGGTCGGCGCGCGCGTCGCCGATCACGTCGACCGGGTTGTGGATGTTGGCCGTCTTGGGGAGGGCGCGCTTGAATTTTTCGGTCGTTTCCTCGCTGAATTTGGCCAGCTCGAGCCCTTCCTCGATCGCCGCGTCGGTGGTGAGCACGCCGGGGCCGCCGGCGTTGGTCACGATCGCGACCCGGTTGCCCCTGGGCAGCGGCTGGTAGGCCATCGCCATCGCGATGTTGAACATCTCGTCGATCGTCTTGCAGCGGATGATCCCGGCCTGCTTGAACGCCGCCTCGCAGACGCTGTCGCTGCCGGCGAGCGAGCCGGTGTGGGACGCCGCGGCCGCCGCGCCCTGGCTCGTGCGCCCGCTCTTGAGCGCGAGGATCGGCTTGCCGGTCTCGCTGATGATGTCGTGGGCCGCCTGCATCAGCGCCTTGCCGTCGCTCACCTCTTCCAGGTAGATCAGGATGACCTGCGTCTTGGGGTCGTCCTTGAGGTAATAGAGCAGGTCGATTTCGCTGATGTCGGCCTTGTTGCCGAAGCTGACGAACTTGGAGAAGCCGATGTGCTTGCTCCTGGCGTAGTCGAGCACGGCCGTGCACAGCGCCCCCGACTGCGACAGGAACCCGATCGGCCCCTCGTCGGGCATGGCGCGCGCGAACGAGGCGTCGAGGCGCACCGACGGGTCGGTGTTGATCACCCCCAGGCAGTTGGGGCCGATGAACGAGATCCCGTACTGGCCGGCGATCGCCTTGAGCTGCTTCTCGAGCTCGACGCCCTGCGGGCCGACTTCCTTGAACCCCGCCGAGATGACGATCGCGCCCTTGACCCCCTTCTGCCCGCACTGCTCGAGCGCCTTGTTGCAGACCGTGTTCGGGAACACGAGGATCGCCAGGTCGACCGGGTCCTCGATGTCCTTGACGTACCGGTAGGTCTTGACGCCGTCGATCGAGCGATTGCCCGGCGAGACCGGGAAGATCATCCCCTGGAACTTGTCGCGCATGAGGTTGGCGAAAATGTCGTAGGGGACCGTCCCGGCCGTGCTGGTGGCGCCGACAACCGCCACCGACGTGGGGTTGAAGATAGGATCGAGCTGTTCGCGTGTCTTGCGAATAGGCTCCGACATAATATTTTACCCTTCAGGCAATCCAGGTTCGGACTGCCGCCGATAACAAGGTTCAAATACGCTCTTTAATCGAGGTATTGGGCTACAAACTTGGCGGCGCTGTCGATGTCCTGGATTGCCAGAGCCTTGTCCTCGTCGAGTGAGACGCCAAATTCCTCTTCGAGGGCCCCGACCAGCAGGGTGCTCTGCTTTGAGTCGGCCCCAAGATCAAAGACGAAATTGGCATCGTCGCTGATCTGGTCCGGGTCCAGTTTCAGGACGCTACCGGCAGCTTTCTTGACGCGAGATACAACTTCCCGAGGGTCCATCGTACCACATCCTTTGCAGAAACTGCGTTATACTTTAAACTTTGAACAGCCGAATCGATGGACAATACGGTTTCTCTCGTCCAAAATTCAAGTGAAAAATGAATGGCTGCCCCATGAATATTGACTCAAACCGTCACCGACCGCCTGAACGCGCCCAAATCCCCGCTCCCGGCGAAGTTTCTGTCCGTTCTGTCGCGCTCGAGGCCTCCCCGCGGCGGATCGCCCGGATGCGCGAACTGCTCACCCCCGACGAGCTCGAGCGCGCCGACCGCGTCAAATCCAAACGCCACGGCAAATGGTTTACGATTGTGCGTTCCGAACTGCGCATGTTTTTATCTGCAATATTAAACGTAAATCCGTTGGATATCAAACTGGCCTACGGCCCGCACGGCAAGCCGCGCCTCGCCGGCCAACCCGCCGGCCGCGCCCTCCACTTCAACGTCTCCCACACCGATTCGATGGCGCTCATCGCCGCCGCCTGGGACCGCGAGGTCGGCGTCGACATCGAGGCGCTGCGCCCGTGGGAGGCCTCGGCCCGGGTCGCCGAGCGCTTTTTCTCCGCGCGCGAAAACCGCGACCTCGCCGCCATCCCCGAGGACGACCGCCTGCATGCGTTCTTCGCCTGCTGGACGCGCAAGGAGGCGTTCGTCAAGGCCCTCGGCGGCGGCCTCACGATCCCGCTCAAGCGGTTTTCGGTCTCGGTCGCCCCCGGCGAGCCGGCCCGCCTGCTCGAAATGCAATCGGCGCCCGAAGCCGTCGACGCATGGAAATTGCTCGATCTTCCCGTTCCGCCGCCGTATATTGCCTGCCTTTGCGCTCAAGGCCACGACTGGAAACTGGTCTACAATGAGGGGAGCAGATTGCGATGAACGAAGTCCTGACGCGCTCGGTTGAAAAACAGAACAAGGCCCGCGCCATCCTCGCCGAGCTCGACCTGCCCGGCCGCTGGCGCCGCGTCGGCGAGCCGGTCGTCGTCGGCGCGGTGAATTACGGCCTCGTCGTCGCGCGCGACATCGACATGGAGATCTACGCCGACGAGCCGACGATCGAACAGGGCTTCTCGGTCATGGCCGAAGTCGCGCGGCTGCCGCGCGTCTGGCAGGTGATGTTCGTCAACGAGCTCGCCGGCCCGGACCAGGGCCTCTACTTCAAGATCGTCTACCGCGACGACACCGGCGAGGAGTGGAAGATCGACCAGTGGCTCGTCGGCCACGATCACCCCGACGCCCACTGGTGCGAAAAATTCGCCAGGGCGATCGGCGCCGTCCTGACCGACGACTCGCGCCGCGCCATCCTGGAAATCAAGGAAGCGCTCCACGACGAAGGCGTGCGCGGCATCGACGTCTACCGCGGCGTCATCGAGGGGGGCGTCACGACCCCGCTCGAGTTCAAGGCATGGCAGAAGAGCAACCCGCCCGACGGCATGTGCCACTGGATGCCGTAAACGCCAAATCTTTTGTCGCAGAGAAGCGGAGAAAAGCAGAGAACGCAGAGAAGTTCTCCTGAAACTAATTTATATATTTTTATAGGCGTTGAGACAATCCCGCAGGGACGACCGCTTTCAGCCCGCCATGTTCGGGACAACTTTTCGCAATCAACTGTGTCCCAGTCCCGCAGGGACGACCGCTTTCAGCCCGCCACGGCAGTGGCGGGTAAAGGGCCCCATATCATCGCAAGTCCCGGAGGGACGGATGAACCGGATTCGGATTCTCCGCCCCTCCGCCCACCTCGGCTTCTCTGCGACAGGAATCTTTTTCGTGTATTTTCGTGTCTTCATTTTAGTGTCTTTCGTGTTTGATTTTTTCTCCGCCCCCTCCGCGACAAAAAAATCGCCGGCCATCCGGCCGGCGAAATCGCAACCATGTATTTCCATCGCTCAGAACGCCGCGCCGCCGATCGGCTCGGATGAGCCGACGATCTTGCCGTTGAGCATGAACCGGCCGCTCTGGTAGTCGCCGCCGAAGCGGTAGATGTCGCCGACGCTCACCGAGCCGTTGGTCGGGTCGTATTCCATCCAGCAGTTGGGCTGATTGTTCTTGGCCGTGTTGAGCTCGACGCCGACCGGCCCCTCGGCCGAGTTGTTCGCCGGCTGGAACGGGAAGCACTTGTAGCCCATCCGGGCGCGGGCCTTGTCCGGGCCGACGCCGATGATCGCGTAGCACTGGCGCGGGCCCATCTGCTTGAACACGGCGTAGGAGCCCTGATCGTCGTTGAACCCCGTCGCCCCGTACGACCACGAGCCCGAGGCGATGCGGTAGCCCATGGCCGTGCCGCCGCCGCCGACGGCCATGACCTGGGTCCCCTTGGCGAACGGGTCCTCGAGGATGCCGCTCATGTAGGCGATCGGCGTGGTGAGCTGGAGGACGCCGTTGGCCAGCTCGTGGTTGTAGTGGCCCTCGGTCTGGCCGACGGTGTCGAGGCTCGAGTCGCTGTCGCGGGTGTACGACCCGTAATCGACGAAGTACGACTCGAGCGCCATGGCCTGGGTGCGGATGTCGGACTGCGTGCGCGACACCCGGGCGCGCGTCTGGGCCTCCATGAAATTCGGGACGGCGATGGCCGCCAGGATCGCGATGATGGCCACCACGATCAACAGCTCGATCAACGTAAAGGCGCGAGTCTTCATGAGATCCCTCCTCGTGGGACTTGGTTTCTGAACTCCGTGTCTCGGGCAATGTTTTTAATGGCGCCGTGTTAAGGGATGATGATCGAAATGTTCGGAATGCATTTCATTTTTCTGAGGAATTCGTTAATCGCGGAGTGTAGATTTCCGAATCAACGGCAGGAGCGGGAAACCATGGGCATTTTCGATTTCTTTCGCAAACCGCGGACGTGGAACTGGCATTACGACCGGGGGATGGCGTGCGGAAGCGGGGGAAAATTCGACGCGGCGCTCGAGCACTTCAAAAAAGCCGCCGAGATGGCGCCCGGGGAGCCCGGCCCGCCATATCAGCTCGGCTACACGTATTTTCTGTTGAAGGATTTCGCGAAGGCCCTGCCGGAATTCGAAAAAACGCAGGCGCTCACGCCCGGTTACTTTACCGTCGAGACCGACATCGATCTGTGCCGCCGCATGCTGGACGGAAGATTGTCCCTTCCGGCGCTCTCAATTCTGCATCAGCTCCTGGTGGCATCCGATTCCAACCAGCTTGGATCGCCCAAAAGCCTCACGCTGGCGAAACAAGCCGTCGAGCTGGCGCCCGATTGCCCGCTGGCTCATTTTCTCTTTGCCAAGGCCGTGTTTGCGACGGATCCGGCCGAATCGATCAACGCGATGCAGCGCTGCCTCGAATTCGGCCCGGACAACACGACGGCCATCCAGGCGCGGCTCATGATCGGCACCCACCTCTACTCCGCCGGCCATCCCGACCAGGCCTTCGAGATGTGGCGCTCCATCCTGCGCGATTACAGTTATCACCCGCTCATGGCCCTGGTGAATTTCCACCTGAACCAATACGGCAAGGCAACGCCCGGCCAGGCCGGGCCGTCGTGACGGGCGCGGATCGGGCCGGCGCTACGATTCTTCAAATCCCGGGGGCGCGCTCGATCCGCACGGTCTTGCTCTCGCCGTTCGGCTTGAGCGGGATCCGCAGCTCGATGCGGCCTTCCTCGGGCCCGGCATGGCCGTTCTTGACGAACGGGTTGTGCGGCAGCGCCGGCCAGTGCAGCTCGGTCCCCTCGGGGAGAACCATTTTCATCCCGTTGTATTGAATCCAACCGCCGACCGCCGCCGCGTCCAGATCCACGGGATCCTTGCCCGTCACGCCGCTGAACCCGCCCGCCGTCGCGATCGGCGCGCCCATCCTGGGCAGCAGCGTCAAATGCGCCTGGACGGGCAGATCGGTTTGGCCCGACGCCGAGACGATGTAATCGACGTGGCTTCTTCGGGCCTGGATGTCGATGCGGCAGGCCACCGGCCCGTAGACGAGCTCGAGCCGCGGCTCTTTCCACCCGACCAGCTTCGCCTCGGCCGGAACGTGATACAACCCGCTCCGCGGCTTGAAGTCCGGTTTCTCGTCGCCGGGCGCGTGCTTCAGCAGCGAGCAATCGCCGACCGTGAAGCTGCTCCACGCCGGCTGGAGCTTCGTGTTGCCGCCGCCGGCGATCAACCCCGCCGACTCGTTCCAGATGCTCACGAAACTCTGCCGGTCCTGAACCCAGCGGCTGTCGCTGAGCGGCGCGGTGTAGCCCGACATCGCGACGAACCACGGCCCCTTGCGCATCGTGAGCGCGCGCGGCTCGCCCTTGTCGTGGAGGACGAATCCGTGATGCGCGGCCGGCCTGGCCATCTCCCCTTCCTCGCCGTAAAGCACCAGCGAGGCCATGATGTCGGGGTCGATCTTCCATTTGCGGGTTTCCCACTGGCGGTCAAGGAACGCGCGCCCCTCGGGCGTGAACGTCAGGCCGACGTTGCCCGGATCGACCGTGTCCCGGTCAAGGGGACGCTCGTCGACCGTTTCGATGTTGGTGCCGTCGGGATAGGTGAAATTCGATTGGAAGACGGCCGCATTCCGAAGCGCGGGCAGGACGGCCTCGTCGCGCGACAGCGCGTAATACGTCCCGAGCGCGTCGATGAAGACGAAGCCGTAATGGACGACCGGCCCGGAGTGCTCGCTCCAGTAGCCGGCCTCGCTCTGGGCCTCGGCGAGCCGGCGCATGTAGTCGGCCGCCTGCGCCTTCCACTCGGGGCGGCCGAGCGCGTCGCCGGCCAGGTACAGCCCGAGCGCGTGCGACGCCGACGACATGTGGTAGCTGCCGAACCCGCCCTTGGCGACGCCGGCGTAAGCCTTGGCGAGCGACCTCTCCCAGCGCTCGCGGCGGTCGGGCGGCATGTCGTTTTGAACGAGCCCGTAGGCGCGAACCCAGCGCGCCAGCGGCCATGCCAGGTATGCCTGCCCCCAGTAACTGCCGTCCTTCTTGTCGAAGCGCCACTTCCCGTTGGCGTCCTGGTTGTCGACGAAGACGTCCCCGACCCGCATGATCGCCTCGAGCAGCTGCGGGTCCTTGTGGCATTTCGTCCCGGGCGTGGCATACGCGACGGCCAGCGCGTAGATCGGCATCTGGTCGTTCATGACGAAGTAGCCGGTCCCCAGGTGGCCGGTCTTGGGGTCGTAGGTCTTGAGGATGTTCGGGACCTCATCGGCGAGCATCGCCGTCATCCGCGTCTTGTACACCAGGCGGTCCTGGCCCGGGTGAAACCGGGAGCAGCCGGCCAGATTGACGACGAGGCAGCACAAAGCGGCGAGAGCGAGCAAGTGTTTCACGTCATTCATTTCCTGTCTCCAATTTGAGCCGGACGGTCTTGATCCCGCCGTCGGGGGTGAGCGGGATGCGCAGCTCGATCCGGCCTTGTTCGGGCCTGGCGCCGCCGTCCTTGACGTATGGATCATGCGGCAGCGCCGGCCAGTGCAGCGCGGTCCCTTCGGGCAGCGTCAGTTGCATGCCGCCATAATTCATTTTTCCGCCGAGCCCGGCCGCGTCCAGATCGATCCTTTTCTTGCCCAGCACGCCGTTGAAGCCCCCGCCGGTTTTGAGCGGCTTGCCGAGGCGCGGAATCAGCGTGAGGTGCGCGACGACGGGCAATTTTGTCCGCCCGCTCGCCCAGATTTCATACGACGCCACGCCGGCCGGTTCGATTTTCAGTTTAATATGGCAGTTAACCGGGCCATACACAAGATCCAGCTGCGGGTCGGCGCCCGGCGCCAGCCGCGCTTCGCTCGGGATGTGATACAGCTCGCCCGCGGGCTTGAACTCCGGGTCCGCGTCGCCGGCCTTATGCCTGAGCAGCGCGGTGTTCCCGACCGTGAAACTGCTCCACGCCGGTTGAAGCTTGGTGTTGCCGCCGCCCGCGTAAAGCCCTGTTTCTTGATGATAAATGCTGACGAAATTCTGCCGGTCCTGGATCCAGCGGCTTTCGCTGAGGGGGGCGGTGAACGCCGACAGCGCGACGAACCATGGCCCCGAGCGAAGCGTCATCGCGCGCGGCTGGCCATGGTCATTGAGCACGAACGTCCCGGCGGCGGGCTGCCCGGCAAGGGATCCTTCGACGCCGTGCAGCAGAAGCGAGGCGATCAGGTCCGAGCCCAGTTTCCAGTCGAGCAGCCCCCACTGCCGCGCCAGACAGGCCCGGCCTTCGGGCGTGTAGGTGAAACCCACGTTGCCGGGATTGATCCGGTCGCCGTATGGGTTGCGCTCGTCGACGGTTTCGACGCAGCGGCCGTCCGGATACGTCATCTCCCAATGATACCGCGCCGCGCGCCGCAGCGCCGGCAACACGGACTTGTCGCTCGAACACGCGTAATACGTCCCGATCGCCTCGACGTAGACGTAGTTGTATCCGACCAGCGGGCCTGCATGCTCGCTCCAGAAACCGCCTTCGCTTTGGGCGGCGGCCATCCCGCGGATATAGCGGGCGGCCTGTTCGGACCACCCGCTGCGGCCGAGCACAACGCCGGCAATGTAAAGCGCCATCGCATCGTGCGTCGGGATGTTCGCGCGCCCCTTGAGCGCCGTGCGGCTGATCCCGTCGAATCCCTTCACGAGCGCCTTCTCCCATTTGTCGCGCCGCGCCTGCGGCATGTCGTATTTGATGATTGCGTAGGTCCGGATCCAGCGCGAATAGGTCCACGGCATGTATATCTGACCCCAGTAGCTGCCGTCCTTTTTGTCAAAACGCCACTTCCCGTCCGCGTCCTGGGCGGCGATCAGCGCGTCGCCGGCTTTCATGATCACGTCGAGAAGCGCGGAATCCTTGTAATACGCCGATCCCGGAATGCTGTAGGCGACAGCCAGCGCGAACATCGGGTGCTGGTCCGTGCAAATGAATATCCCCTTGCCAAAGCGCCCTGTTCCGGGATCGAAGCCCTTGAGCAGGTCCGGCACCTGCCTGACGAGCTCGGCGTGAAGCCGCCCGCGATAGACCAGATCGGAGGCGCGCGCCTGCGAAATAAAAACTCCGGCCGCCAAGACCAACATCAAGATGCGCCGCATGGATCACCTCGTGAAAATACTGCCGCCCATGATTGATCCTGCGAAAAACCTTTTCAATTGATTTGATGTCCATCCCCCATGACGGCTAGAATTTCAATAAGTTCATGAACGAACCGATCCCACGCAAATCTTCGGCGGACGGCGGGCATGGTCAAGCGGATCCTGATGGTTGCGGCGGTGGCGGCGGCCCTGGTGCTGTTCCTGGTTTTCAATCAGCACCGCCGCGAGCCGCTCGTCGTGTCCGGCTTCATCGAAGCCTATGAGATCCGCGTCGGCTCGCGCGTCGGCGGCCGCGTCGCGGGCGTCACCGCCGAGGAAGGCGACCGCGTCACGACCGGGACCCCCCTCATCCGGCTCGACCCGTTCGACCTCAACCGCCAGCGCGAGCGCGCCGCCGCGCAGCTCGCCGCCGCCCGCGCCGCCGAACAAAAAGCCGTCGCCGGCTTCCGCGTCGAGGAAATCGAGCAGGGCCGCGCCAAATACCGGGAGGCGCGCGCCAAACTCGATGAGGCCGTCAACGGCCCCCGCCCGCAGGAAATCGCCACCGCCCGCGCCCAGCTGAGCGACGCCCAGGCCCAGCTGCGCCTCGCCAACGTCACATTCGAGCGCTCCACCGCGCTTCGCAAGCAGGGCGTCAACACGATCGAGCAGCTCGACCAGGCGCGCGCCGAGCGCGACGCCGCGCAGGCCGCCGTCGACTCGCGCCAGCAGCAGCTCGACCTCCTCCTCATCGGCACGCGCCCCGAGCAGATCGAGCAGGCCCGCGCCGCCGCCGCCGACACCAGCCAGGCCCTCCAGCTCCTCCTTGCCGGCACGCGCGCCGAGGACGTCGCGCAGGCCAGGGCCAACACGCTCGCCGCCGACGCCGCCCTGCGCGTCATCGAGAAGCAGCTTCAGGAACTCGACGTCGTCGCGCCCGTCGCGGGCGTCGTCGAGGCCGTCGACCTGCGCCCCGGCGACCTGATCGCCGCCGACGCCCCCGCGCTCTCGATCATGGACACGAGCCGGCTGTGGGTGCGCGCCTACGTCCCCGAAAGCCGCCTCGCGTTCAACGTCGGCGACCCGGCGACCGTCACGACCGACAGCTTCCCCGGCCAGAATTTCAACGGCGTCGTCACGTTCATCGCGCGCCAGGGCGAGTTCACCCCCAACAACGTCCAGACCCCCGAGGACCGCTCCAAGGTCGTCCTGCGCATCAAGGTCGAGCTGCGCGAAGGGCTCGACCGGCTGCGCCCCGGCATGGCCGCCGACGTCCGCCTGACCGAAAGGCCGCCGCGGTGAGCGCCGCCGCCGACACCCGCCCGATCGTCATCCAGACGCACGGCCTCGAGCGGCGGTTCGGCGAGCTCGTCGCGCTTCGCGATGTATCTCTCTCCGTCCGGCGCGGCTCGATCTTCGGCCTGCTCGGCCCCAACGGCAGCGGCAAATCGACCCTCATCCGCATCCTGTGCGGCGTGCTGTCGCCGTCGGCCGGCTCGGCGACCGTCCTCGGCTTCGACGTCGCGCGCGAGGCCGAGTCGATCAAGCGCCGCATCGGTTACATGTCGCAGGGCTTCAGCCTCTACGGCGACCTGAGCGTCCGCGAAAACCTCGAGTTTTACGGCCGCATTTACAACCTCGGCCCCGACCGGCTCGAGCGGCGCATCGACGAGGTTTCCGTGCTGACCGGCCTGCGCGAGCGCATGGACCAGATCGCGCGCACGCTGTCGGGCGGCTGGAAGCAGCGCCTCGCCCTCGCCTGCGCGCTGATCCACGAGCCCGAGCTGATCTTCCTGGACGAGCCGACCGCCGGCATCGACCCCGTCGCGCGCCGCGAGCTGTGGGACCTGCTCTTCACGCTCTCGGGGCGCGGCGTCACGCTCTTCGTCACGACGCACTACATGGACGAGGCCGAGCGCTGCGACGCGATCGGTTACCTCTACCAGTCGCGCCTGATCGTCTCGGGCCGCCCCGACGACCTCAAGTCGATGCCCGAAGTCACCCCCGCCGGCACGCGCCGCTGGGAGCTCGAGACGCCGCGCCCGGCCGAACTGCTGGGCCAACTCCGCGAGCTTCCCGACATCATCGACGCCACGATCTTCGGCCAGGCGATCCACCTGCTGGCGCGCGAGGCGCTCGACGAGCCCGCGCTCATGCGCGAGCTTCACCCCCCCGAAGGCAGCCACCTGCGCCCGATCGAGCCGACGCTCGAGGACGTCTTCATCGCGCTCTGCCGGCGCGCCGAAAAGGTAGGTCGGGTCTCCGACCCGACTCTGTCGCCGGAATCGAACCAACCGCCAGGAATTCCGGAGTCGGGTCGAAGACCCGACCTACCATCCATTCCGCAATCGTCGCTCGCCGGCTTCTGGGCGATCCTCATCAAGGAATTCATCCACATGCGGCGCGAGCCGACGACGCTGTTCTTCATGTTCATCGTCCCGGTCCTGCAGATCACGATCTTCGGCTACGCCATCCAGCTCCAGATCGAAAACATCCCGCTCGTCGTCTTCGACATGGACGGCCGCCCCCAGAGCCGCGCCCTTCAGGAATCGTTCGTCAACACGAACACGTTCCAGATCATCCAGCGCGCGCGCAACCGCGACGAGCTCGACGCCGCGATGCGCTCGGGGCGGGCCAAGGCCGCGCTGATCATCCCGCCCGACTACACCGAGCGACTCGTCAACGGCCGGCCCGCCTACGCGCAGGTCCTGATCGACGGCAGCGACTCGCAGCAGGCCACGACCGCGCTCCACGCCTCCGGCCTGCTCGGCCAGACGAACGCCACGCAGCTCGAAATGCGGCTTCTCGAGACCCTGCCGCGCGCCGTCGCGCGCGACGACGCCGGCCACGTCGCGCAGCCGATCGAGGTCCGTCCGCGCCTCCTCTACAACCCCGGCCTGAAAAGCTCGTATTTCTTCGTGCCCGGCCTGGTCGGCCTCGTCCTGCAGCTCGTCACGCTCTTCCTGACATCGTTCGCCATCGTGCGCGAGCGCGAGCTCGGCACGCTCGAGCAGCTCTTCGTGACCCCCGTCGGCCGCTCCGGCCTGATGCTCGGCAAACTGGTCCCCTACGCCTGCACCGGCTTCGTCGAGACACTGATCGTCCTCTACGTCATGGTGTTCGTCTTCGGCGTGCCGATCGCGGGCAACCTCGGCCTGCTGCTGCTGCTCACGGCCCTGTTCCTGGTCTGCGCGCTGTCGCTGGGGCTGATGGTCTCGACGCTGGCCAAAACGCAGGTCCAGGCGATCCAGTTCGCGTTCCTGGTGATGCTGCCGTCGGTGCTGCTGTCGGGCTTCATGTTCCCGCGCAGCCAGATGCCCGGCCCGATCTGGATCGTCACGTTCGCGATCCCGGTCACGTATTTTCTGGAGATTTTGCGAGGAATTATCCTAAGGGGCGCGCACCTGCTCGACCTCCTGCCTCACATCACCGGTCTCGTCATCTGCACCACAACGCTCCTGACGGTCAGCGTGTTGCGGTTCAGGAAACGGCTCTCGTAATTTTTGTCGCGGAGATGCAGAGACAGGCAGAGATGCAGGGAAGATTTTTTACGCCAAGGCGCCAAGATCGCCAAGTTCTTTCACATTGATCTTGGCACTCTTGGCGTCTTGGCGTATCTGTTTTGCCGGCCTACTTAAATCTTTCCGGCACGAGCACTTTGCGGAAATATGTCGCTTCTTCCTTGAGCAGGGACTCGTACCGGGTATTGACGTGCTTCGTATAACCTTGCGGTAGCAAGAATAAACATGCGCAAAGCATCGCTGTCATGACCATGCCGCAAACAATGGGAACATCCCCAATGGCGATGCAAACCACCACCACAAGCACCGTTAAAAACCAGGAGACATTCGATATGCCGAACCTGTCCAGTGGATCTTCGGCTTCCGCGATGGCATACACCGCGACAATTCCCGGATCAAGCATGGCGCGGATGTATAACATGCCAACTGGATAAATCATCAGTGCAAAAGCCTTGCCCGGCGAGAACGCAAGCGCGCCGGTCAACCAGCAAATCACCACAACCGTAAACAGCAGATAGAACCAGATCGTTTTCGATGACCGCGACCATGTCCCTTTCCAATACTCATACGTGAACGCGATCGCGGCGCACTCGGGCAATTGCAGTCCGCTCAGCCACACCCAACGATTCTTGTCCTGTTTGGAAAACAGGAGTTCCTTCCAAGTTAATTCATGGCGCTTCTTCTTGCGAAAAGGCACACGAATAATCATGACGGCAATAAAAACGCAGATCGCTATCAAGAGCCAACGGGCAAACCCCTGAGCCTGTGCTTCAGGGAATGATCCGAACTTGCTGCATACAATGAGCAACAGACAGACCAACAGGCTTCCGTTTTGCACAAGAATGCTGTCACGGGAACCTGAGCGAATGAAAAAGTCGGTCAGCGGGTGATCGGCGGCCCTGCCGATTTCCGGCCAGCGGGCGGAGATTTCACGCACAACGCGGGCGGCGTTCGGGTCTTCGATATATTTCAGTTCGATCATTGAATTCATTGGTGCCATCGAACCCGTCTTGGCGCTCTTGGCGTCTTGGCGTTAAAAAATCTTCTCGGACCCTCTGCGCTAACTCTGCTTCTCTGCGACAATATCTTTCCGCACTTTCACGATGGGTATCGCCGCCGCGAGCCCGATCAGTATCCATCCGGCGAATGCAATCATCGGGCTCAATCCGCTCGTGACCGATCGTTGAATTGCAAACAAGACGAACAACCCGAACATCCAGATCATGGGCGATCGATGCCATTTCGCGGGCGCGGCGTAGGAGAATTCTTTTTGAAAAAGCCGCTCGAACAAAACCTTGCCGGAGCTGATGGCCCGGCATAGCCACAGAAGAAAAATCCAATTCAGCGCGTATCCGGAACAATAATGAATCAGCTTCATATTCCCAAGCCAGCACAGTGACCGATAATCATTGGTCAGCTTTTGCTTCACCGTATTGTCGATGCAAAACTGGCCCGAACTCCACTGGTAGCTTTCGATCCCGCCCCGCGTACTGGTCATCAGGTATTGAGGCTCAGGGCTTTTGAACATCTCGCTGAATCCGTGCATGGAGGCGAAGGCGGTTTGCAGTTTTCCCTCGCGCACGCCGTAGATCGTCAGATACCACCAGAACGGATTGAAACCGTTACCCCGGTATCGAACCTTCAGTTCGAGCCACGAACCATCGTTCTTTGTGTTCCATTGCCGCACTTCGATGTTCTGCGCGAACCCGTTCATGTTCAAATCGGCCGGATTCGTGCGCTTGAACGCAGCCATGACCGCTTCCGGCGTGAAATCCAGGAGCGGGGTCGGGATGGCCGGCCGCTTGATGTAATCGTCCCAGTAATCCAACTCGCCCTGATAATAAACGGGGTAAAAGGCCGAGGCGTCTTGATTGGGGATTAGGAGCAAAGCCTGGCTGGCACGCTTTCCGAGGGCGTTCACGCACACCGGATTCGAGTTGAGGGCGGCCGGCGTCAGCGCGCCCATATAAAGCACAGGTCGCACCGGCACGGGGTTTCGGGTTGAAATGGAATCGACCGGCTCAGCGGCTTGCCGCGCGTCACTCAAGCAAAGTAGCGGATAAATCAGCTCCGAGAGGCCAATCAGGCCGACCCCGATGGCAAACAATATCAACCGCCGTTTCCACGCGCTGCGATAAGTCGGCTTCGCGGGAAAATCCGGGGTCCGTATTTGCATCTGAAGCACCTTGGCGATCTTGGCGTCTTGGCGTTAAAAACTCTTCTCGGCGCCCTCTGCGCTAACTCTGCTTCTCTGCGACAGAACCCTTCAGTTCGATCGCCGCGGAGGTGTCCCAGTCCGGATCGGCTTCCACCATGAAATTGAAAATCCGGTAGAGGATGTCGTAGTGGTCGCTCGGCCGGCCCGGCGGCGAGATCGCAAACGTCAGCCGGTAGCGTCCCGGCAAGAGCATCGGGTCGGGGATGTCGATCCTGACGGTCGTTTTGCCGTCGGGGCCGGGCTTGATCAGCCCCCAGTCGCGCTCGGCGCGCAGCAGACTCAGGTTCGTCCCGTCGGCGACCGAGTCGACCGGGATCGTGCAGTCGATCTCCTTGACCCCGGGCCGGGCGCTGATGTCGAGCTCGATCCGGATCGGCTCGCCGCGCTTGAAGTTCGCGCGCCGCCGGCCGGACGTGTCCATGATCCGCACCGCATCGATCCTCGCCTCGCCCGTCCCGAACCGCCCCGGCACGCCCGCCGCGATCACCGCCGCGTCGAGCAACCCCTGCCGCTCGGCGTATTTCGTCCCGATCACGTCGTCGTGGTAGGCGGTCAGGATCTCGCTCGTCGGCCCGAGCGCCCGGATGCGGCCATGGTCCATCCACAGCACCCGGTCGCAGAGCCGCTCGGCCTGCTCGGGGTAGTGCGTCACGAAAACAATGGTCACGCCGCCGTCGCGCAGCCGCCGGATCTCGCGCAGGCAGCGCTCCTGGAAATCCTGGTCGCCGACGGCCAGCACCTCGTCCACGAGCAGGATGTCCGGCTCGACGTGCATGGCGATGGCGAACCCGAGCCGCACGTACATCCCCGAGGAGTAGTGTTTGACCGGCATCGAGCGGAAGTCGGCCAGCTCGGCGAACTCGAGGATCGGCTCGACGCGCGCCTCGACCTCGTCGGCGGTCAGGCCGTAGATCGCCCCCTGCAGCCGGATGTTTTCCTCGCCGGTCAGCTCGGGGTGGAACCCGGCGCCCAGCTCGATCAATCCCAAAATCCGCCCGCCGGCCTCGACGGTCCCCTCGGTCGGCTGGGTGATCCCGGCGATCAGCTTGAGCATGGTCGACTTGCCGGAGCCGTTGGCGCCGATGAGGCCGAACGCCTCGCCGCGCCGGATTTCCACGTCCACGTGGTCGAGCGCGGCGACGATGTCCGTCCGTCGGCGCGTCGACAGCGAGCCGATCAGCCGCTCCTTGAGCGTGTCGGCGCGCGCCTCGGTGCGCGCGTAGATCTTGCTGACGCCGCTCAGGCGGATTGCGGGAGAAACCGGCGCGTTTTGGCCCATTCAGCTCTCCATCGGGTGATCGCCACAGCCGTGCCGCAATAACTCTATCACCGGCGGCCTGCGCCGCAATCAAAGAAAAAGAATAATCGGGCAGAATCACTCAAAAATTCGAAACAAAATGGGGAAAATTGGCTCAAATTATCTAAATAATGATTCCAACATCGATCTCGATGCGCGCAACAAGCCGATTTGGGAATGATTTTTTGTCTTTTTATTTCATTTTCCTCAGCTTTGTTTCGAATTTATGGACGGTTTGGATTGATTCGTATTTTTCATCCGTATGGCGCGCGAATTGCTTATTAGCATCACCGTCAGCTTGATCGGCTACACTGAACGTGGCATAATCCGTTCTCGGAGGTATGAGTCATGACCCAGTTTTCCCTAATCCGTCGCGGCGCCCGCCGCGGCTTTACCCTGATTGAGATCATCCTCGTGGTCGTGATCATCATGACTCTGGCGGCCGTGGTCGGCCCGCGCATCACCGGCCAGGGCAAAAAGCAGAGAATCAACATCACCAAGATCTCCATCGAGGGGCTCAGGACCTCGCTCCAGCACTTCGAAACCCAGATGAGCCGCTTCCCGACGACCCAGGAGGGCCTCCAGATCCTCATCACCAAGCCCAGCGGCATGAGCGACGATGACTGGCCCGGCAAGATCCTGGAAAAGATGCCCAAGGACGGCTTCGGCACCGAATTCAAGTACGTCTGCCCGTCCGAGCATGGGCTCGACTACGACATCATCTCGGCCGGCCCCGACAAGAGGTTCGGCACCCCGGACGACATCGCCAACTACAGCGACCAGACCAACAGCGGCACGGGGACGGGCTCAACAAGCAGCAGCTCGCAGAGTCAGCTGTAATTCATGAGTTTCCTGGCAAGGATCATCACGCGCGCGCAAGACTGGTTCCGCATCACGCTGCGGAAAGCCTCGGGCGATTTTCTGTGCGACACCTGCCAGTACGACCACGGCCACGTCTGCCGCCGCCCCGAGCGCCCCAACGCCATCAAATGCAGCGACTACCGCGGCAAGTAGGCCGGGTTCGCCGAACCCGCATGGGTTTAGCGTGGTTGATCTGTTTTTTTTGCGCTGAAGGCGCAAGAGATCATAGCCTGGGGCGGAGCGAAGCGCAGCCCCAGGTCGAGAATCGCAATAACCCGAAGCTCTGAAAGAGCGGGAGAAATCGGTTTCTCCCGCGCCTTCAGCGCTCTGAATTTTACTGTCACGCAACCTGGGGCTGCGCTTCGCTCCGCCCCAGGCTATATTGTTTCGCGCCTTCAGCGCTTTGCGGCATGACCGATACGCTAAACACATACCCGAACCCGGCATTGAACGACAGCACCCCCGGCCGGCGCCCCTTGCGCCGGCCTGTTTTTTTCCTACAGCATTGACCCGTCCCTTGCGATGATGGGGCATGGTGGAGAACGGCACATACCGCACCGGGACGCGCGGGCCGTGGGGGATCGGCCCGACGGCCTTCATTTCGCTCCTCATCATGCTGGCGTACCTCGGCGTGCAGAACCTGACGGCCGCGCTCTTCGTCGCGGGGTTCGGCATGGCCGCCGGCCACGCCGTCGGCGTAAACGAGCTGTTCGCCCATTACGGCGGGCTGTTTCAGGCCCTGGCGCTGCTTGCGGCCGTGCCGGCCGGCGTCTGGCTGATCCTGTATTTCATCCATAAGAACGGCGGCCCGCCGGCCGGGTGGTATCTGGGCGTGCGCGCGTTCTCGCTCCAGCAACTGTTCCTGTGGCTGGCCGTGCTCGTCGTCATGATCCTTGTCAGCGACCTGATCACGAACATGCTCGGCCGCCGGCTCGAGCCGAACATCATGATCCACCTCGTCAGGACGGCCGTCGCGGCGCCGCTGCTTTGGGCAGCGATGATCGTCGCGGCGCCGATCTTCGAGGAACTGCTCTTCCGCGGGTTCCTGTTTCGCGGCATCGAGTTCTCGCGCCTGGGGCCGGACGGCGCGATCATCCTCACCGCCATCGGCTGGGCGCTGGTCCACTCGCAGCAATACGACAGCTACGAGATCGCGACGCTGTTCGCCATGGGGATGATGCTCGGCTACGCCCGCGCGCGCAGCGGCTCGATTGTGTTGACGATCCTGCTGCACGCCGCCAATAATCTGGTGGCCGTGGCGCAAATGTACTACCTCATCGGGCACAGCGCATGAAGCGGACTCCGACACGACTCTGGGCCTGGCTCGTCCTCGCCGCCGTCGCCTACACGCCGTTCATCGACACCAACGTCGGCTCGGGGAACGTCGCGAGCGACGTGGCCGCCATCGAGAGCGTCGTCGAGCGCGGCACGTTCTTCATCAACGAGGCCAGCTTCCAGACGATCGACCACATGCGCCGGCCCGACGGCCGCCTGTTCTCCCAAAAATCGCCGATCTTCC
The DNA here is from genome assembly GCA_039683515.1 of Candidatus Sumerlaeia bacterium. GTDB lineage: Bacteria > Sumerlaeota > Sumerlaeia > MVZB01 > MVZB01 > JAJFUE01. Next base: position 89,867 of record JBDKRG010000009.1, read on the forward strand.
ACCTCGTCGCGGCCGTCCCGTACGGCGCGGCGCGGGCGCTCGGCCTCACGCTGCGCGACGACACCGCCGCCTGCCTCCGCCTCATCGTCTTCTTCATGGTCATCCTGCCGATGGGATGGCTCCTGTGGCTCATTTACATGAACCCGTGGGTGGCGGCGCACCCGGCCGGGCGCCGGCTGGCGTTCCCGCTGGTCTTCGGCGCGGCGTCGCTGATGACCCCGTACGCCGTGACGCTCAACCATTACGCCGCGGCCTCGGCGTTCATCATGCTCGCCGTCAACCGCCTCACCCGGCTCGAGAAATGGAATTTCCGCAACGGGGCGGCCATCGGGCTGGCCGTCAGCGGCAGCCTGGCGTGTGACGTCCCGCCCGCGTTCATGTTCGGCGCGGCGATGGCGCTCGTTTCGTTGAAATCCCCGAAAATGCTCGCCGGCCTGGCCGCGGGGGCCGCGCCGGTCGCGCTCCTTTATGCCGCGCTGAACATGGTCATCCTCGGCTCTCCCCTGCCCCCGAACATGCACGCCGACGCGATGCAGTTCTATCCGGGCTCCTACTGGCACGACATCCGCCGGCAGGCCGAGCTCGGGCATCCGGGCTTTTACCAGGCCTCCTACCCGCTCCGGCTGCTGCACTCGACCGTCGGCCACAAGGGGATCTACTGGATGATGCCGCTGCTGGCCATGGCGACGCTTGCGGCAATCCGCCTGGCGCGGCGCGGGCGGCCGGGATGGCGGCTGGCCGTCGCGTGGGCGCTTTACCCGCCGGCGGCGATCGCGCTCACGATGGTCTGGGCGTTCGACCTGAGCGGGGGCGCCTACCTGATCCGCCACGTCCTGGCGACGATCGCGCCGCTTTACGTCGTCCTCGCGCATCCGGGGCTGTGGCCGGCCCGGGCGCCAATGCGAGTCCTTGGCTGGGCGCTGGCGGCGTGGGGCTTCGCGATCGCCTGGATCGGCGTCCTCGACCCGTGGTCGCACAACACGCTCTCGGCATGGCCGCCGCTCGAGAACCTCGCGCGGCTGTGCCTGCGCCATCCCGACCGGCTCCCGACCGGCTGGATCGCGCCGCTCATCCGCAACACCTCGGTCACGCCGGCGACCGGCTGGCTCGACCTGGGATTGGATTTGTTGCACGAGGCCCAGACCAGGCCCGACCCGGACGCCGCTCGCAAGCTGCTGGAGCGCTCGGCCGTGGCGCTGAGCCGCGCGGCCGACGCCGACGCCTCCGTCCCGCTGCCGCTTTATCACCTCGGCATCGTGCAGAACATGCTCGGCATGCCCAACGACGCGATCGGCACCTACGAGCGGCTCCTCAAGCTCGAGCCCGCCAACGTGGGCGCGCTGAACAACCTCGGCATCTTCGCGCTCGACGCCGGCCGGCCCGACCGCGCCCGCCAGGCGTGGACCCGCTCGCTCGAGCTGGCCCCCCGCAACCCGACCGCGCAGTGGGGCCTCCTCATCCTCGAGGAAGCGGCCGGCCGGGCCGATGCCAATTCGCCGCTCCTGAACGAAGCCCTCCGCCTCCACCCCAACGACCCGCGCATCCGCGACCTGGCGAAGCGGTGGGGGAAGAAGATGTAGTCCTCACGCATCCTCTTCCACCCGGCACGCGTTGATGTATTCGTCGAGGGAATTGCGGTGGACGCGCATGAGGCGCGGGCCGAACTGGACCGCCGCGAGCTGCTTGTCGCGGATGAGCTGGTAGACGCGTTTCCGGCTGATGTTCAGCCTGCGCGCCACCCACGGGATGCGCAGGAATTCGGTTTGGAAATCTTTTTCAGGCATTGGATCAAGGCTCCTTTGCGAATCATCGTTCATGCCGGAAGCCTGCCATGAAACGCGCAAACGGGACCCTTGATTTGCCCGCGACGAACCTTGTTTTTTGAATTGATAAAGGCTTGATTCAGGCGGTGACGTCGATCAACTGGCCGGTGGGCTGGCTCGTCATCCAGAGCTGGGGAGCCTGCCCGGGCTGCGCCGGGCGGGTGTATGCAAGAAGCCGACTTTGCGGCGCCGGGAGGCTCTGGCGTTCCTGCCGCTGCGGGGCGATGTCGATGACGCGCGCGGCGGCCGGCTCGGACTGGACAGCCGGGGAGAAACGGCCGGCCATGGGTTTGCCGCCCCCCAAGTCCATGCCGAAAGCAAGGAACGTGGACAATCCACCCGTCTGGATTGCAACCGCAACCGGCATCGTGCCCGCTCCATCAATGAGTGTTTGTGCATCCTTGCAAGAGAATCATGACCCAAGCGGAGGTTTATCGTCAAGTTCAATGGTTAACATTACAAAATAATTACTGTCCGAAAAAACCAGACACAAAAAGACGAAACCGGTTGCATACCAATACTGCTCTGCCATATGTCGTATGTTTTGGGATGCAAGTGCTCCCAAGCGCTGAAAGCGCGAAAGAATAAAGCCTGGGGTGGAGCGAAGCGCAGCCCCAGGTCAACGACGCCATAGCATTGGAGCGCTGAAGGCGCGGGAGAAACCGATTTCTCTCGCTCTTTCAGAGCTCCGGTTGGGTGCGGTTCGTTACCTGGGGCTTCGCTTCGCTCCGCCCCAGGCTTTTTTATCTTGCGCCTTCAGCGCAAAAAGAAAGCTGATCATATAGAGTGGCAGAGTAGTATTAAAGCAAGCGATTAAAGTTACCCGGCCATTCGCGCATCATTGTTGTCATCCACCCCAACCCGCCGCGGCCACTACATCATCTCCTCGATCAGCCGCCTGAGGCACCATGTAAAAAAATGGATCGATGCGGGGTTGGCCGCGATAATGATCCCGCCGCACACAAACGCCATCGCCGCCAGGCGCCACGGGTGGCGCTGCGCGAGCCGGACGAGGCCCCAGCGGTGCTCGTTGCGGCGGTGGTAGGCGTCGTGCTCGTCCATCCGGCTGACGAGCGCCCCGTACAGCAGGCGCATGCCGTCGTCCAGGTCGTCGAGCCGCTGGCACAGATACTGGTGGCGCTCGTCGAGGTGGCTGCGAAGCGCGTCGAGGAGTTCATGGCCGCCCATCGTGTGATCCCTTCATATTTTCAAACGTCGGGTCGGAGACCCGGCCTACCGTTCGGTGATCTCCGCGAACAGCCGCACGGCCTGGCGCGCGGCGGCGTGGTTGAGCGCGAGCGCTTCCCGGTCGAGGCCGCGCGGCTCGGCCAGCCGGATCGGCTGGACGCCGGGGTAAGCCCGCGTGCGCGCGATCTCGTTGAAGACCCGGACGAGCGCGAGCGCCCCATCCTCGCGCCCCGGCGCGTAGCCGCTGTAGAACACGAGGATAAACAGCAGGCGCGCCGCGTCGTAGTAGGCCGACCCACGCATGAGCCACAGAAGGGCGCGGGCCTGCTCGGCGCGATCGGCAAACAGGCGGAAGCGCGCCTCGGTCGCGACCAGCCGCCCCCCTTCGGCCTCGCGCGTCGGCCTCGCGATCGACGGATGGCCGGCGATCGCCTTGTAGCCGATCTCGTTGATCCCCTCGACGCCGCAGATCGCGCGCGCGCCGCGCGCCGACTCGACCGCCGCCAGCGCCTCGGCCAGGCAGCCCCAGAACGGCTCGGCGATGATCGGCGCCGTCTCGTTGCGAAACTGTTCGGACCAGTTCATCATTCGCCTCCCATCGTTCAGTTTTTCGAGCTGAAGCCGAGCTCGCACCAGCAATCGCCGGTGTAGATCAAGGTCAAGGTGTCATGCAGGTCGAGCGTTCGCGTGGCCGACCCCAGAACCAGTTTCGAACCGGACAGGAGCGCCTCGTCGCTGAACCGAACGTAATAATCCGGACTCTTGTTGGTGATCACCAGGATCTGGCCCTCGGTGCCGGAGGCGATCGCGGGACAGGCATTGAGATCCCGGTTGCCGGTAGGGTCGAGCACCATGAATCCGCGGCTGGGCGAAAGCGCCTGGTTGTTGGCCGCGACCGACTGAACCGAGGGCGCCAGCCGCGCCGTTCCGGCGATATTGATCCCGGCCGTCGTGGTTACGCCGTCGACGTTGAGCGTGCCGCGGACCCGGCCGGCGCCGTTGACGTCGAGTTTCGCCGTCGGTGTGTTCGTGCCAATCCCGACGTTGCCTTCCGCGCCGTTGACCCAGATCGCCGAGATGCCGCGCCGTTGGATATCGATGCTGCCGCCGTATTGATTCCCCGCGTTGATCGTCATTTTGCCGGTGCTGGCATCGCCGGTGATCGAAACATCCCCGCCGGTGCCCGAACCAATGCGCACGAGCCCGGAATTCCCCGGATTGGTCGCGATGGTTCCCATGACTTGCAGGAGCGACGCGGGGGCGGCGGTTCCGATTCCGACGTTGCCGCCGGATGAGATCGTGAGGCGGCCGGTATTGCCGGCAAGCCCCCCGTCGCCCGTCACATAGGGAACCGCGCCCGACGGCAGGCCGGTCAGCCTCAGGCCGAAATGAGTCGCGGTGGTGGCGGCATCGACGGAGATCACGCCGGTTGCCGGCGCGTAACTCAGCGGCGACGCGGCGCTGAGAGCCTGGCGCGCCCGGGCATTGGTGTAATACAGCCCCGAGCCCTCGGGCAGGTCCGACGTGCTGCGCGTCGCGAGCCACGTCAGCGCGCGGACGGCGTTGAGGTACTGCGGGTGGTCGTCGCCGTCGAGGCCGAGCAGCAGCCAGTGGGCGACGCCGTTGTAGCGCAGGTCGTTGAGCGTGACCGGCGAGGTTTCCGCGTCGCACAGCGTCATCCGCCCGTGCTCGTCGCGCACGATTCTGACGATGCCGTCGTAGACGCCGTCGCGGCCGAGGTCGACCTCCTGGGTCTGGATCGCGCACGCCGGTTTCGGAATGCAAATGCAGGCCAGCAGGGCAAAAGCACTGAGCAAGCGTCGACTGTTCATGTTCAAGCTCCTCATGGGGTATGTCCTCCAACGCGGGTTTGTTTCTGATTTCGGTTTTTTCGATTTCGATATTGGGATTCAGGATTTGTTTCGGATTTCGATATTCGGATTTAGGATTTTCTTCAAAGCCTCACCGACTCGATCAGGATCGACTTGAGGTGCAGGATCGCCTCGGCGGCGCGCCATTCGAACGCCCCGCTTGCGCCGTCGGACGAAAGCCAGAACCGGCCGGCGTCGGCGCCGGCGGATTGGCCCCCGGGGTCGATTGCGAGCGTCGAACGCTCGCGAACCGTGCCGGCCAACTCGGCGTTGCCGTCGCCGTCGATGCGCATGAACGGTCGGTAGACACCCGCGGCGCCGACGCTCCAATACAGCCACCCGCCGGAGAGCGCGAACGGCTCGGTGAACGGGCCCGCCCCGATCGCCGCATGCTCGCGCAGCCGGCCGGCGAGCCTCAGTGCGCCCTCCCGGCTCAGGCACGCGACCGGCCGCCCCCCAAGGGCAACGATCAGTTGGCCGCCGAACGCATACCGGCGCACGTTCGTCTCAAGATCGCGGTCCCAGGCGTACGCGCCCGCCCACGGCCCGCGCAACCTGAGCTTGGCGCGCCCCCCCGAACCGGCCTCGACCGCCCACACCCACGCAAGCGCCTGGCTCAGCCGCAATGCCGCGTCGTCGATCATCATCGTTTCGCCGGCGCGCAAGAGCGCCGCGCCGGCCGGGAATTCCTGCTCATGCTCGAACGGCGGCTCGGCCAACCGCGCCCACAGGAACTCGCCCAGATCACCGGCCGAGCCGTCGTCGAGCGCGAGCCAGTCAAGGCTGATCCGGTGCGGGATCGAGCCGCTGGATTCCTTCTCGGGCGGGAAGATGTAAGCGGACCGGCCCCGGCCGCCCGCTCGCGCCGGGCCGACCAGTTCCAGCGCGTCGGGAGGGATGAAGAGCTCGGGCGCGCTGACCCTGGCCGGCGCCGAGGCGCGCAACGCGTGCCGCGCGTCGAGCACCTCCTCGGAGGCCGCGGCGCGCGGCATCGGGTCGGCGACGATCGGCGCGATCGGATCGCCGCAGGAAAGCCACAGGCTCGCCTCGCGCGCCGCCCCCTCCAGCAACTCGCCCAGGGTTTCGTTGCCCGCCGTCCGGCGCGCGAATCGATACCCGCGCCCGGCGAGGGTCCCGGCGGCTGAGGAGAACGCGGCCGCGTCGAGCCGTTCGGGCGCGAGCGCTCCGAGCCGCTCGTTGGTCAGCAGCAGCTCGATCACGCGCGCGGGATTCTCGATCACGCCCCCCCCGTCGGCCAGGCCGCTGACGTTGGCGGTGATCTCCGCGGCCGGCTTGCCCTCGGCGTTCATCGGCCACTCATTCATCGCCAGGACCTGCGCGTGCCAATCGCCGAGCGGAACGACCTCGCAGGACCACAGGTTGCCATCCAGCGGCATGCCGTCGGCATGCACCGAGTCGACCGAAAGGCAGAAATGATCGGCGACGAACCAATGCAATCCCCGCGGCGGTAGCTGCCGGACGAGCGTCCCGGTCGCGTAATCCTCCGCGCCCGCCCCGCGCGCAACCGGGCTGAGAGGCGTGCCGACAGTTCCGGCCACCTGGTCGATCGCGGCGTAGCGGATGACCTCCGAGCCGATCTGGAGCCTGCCCCGCGATGGGAAGCCGGCGACCGACGTCAGCGGGATCACCGTTTCCTCGGTCATGACCGGCCGCGCGAGCCGCGCCGTCAGCCCCGGCCTGAGGGCAGGCAGTTCGAGCCCTTCGTGGCGGCCGAAAACCCACGGCAGCGGCTTGCCGAGCATCGGCGAGCTGTCGCCGCCGATCATCGCCGGCCGCAGCAGCCTCCCGATGCGGCGCTGCTCGAGGACGGCGAGCTGATCGATGAGTTCCAGGCGCACGCCGGCCGGCTCGATCCGCCACGACACGACGCTGCCGCGCAGCATCACGGCGGAATCCTCCAGCCTTGCCGGCCCGTCGTCGAGCCACATCAGGCGCAGCGTAGCCTCGATCCCGAGCGGCGGGGCGACGTCGAGCCGCGCGCGCAACGAATCGTCCGAGGCGGGCAGGTCGAGCACGCGGACATCGGCCGAGGCGCGCACGCGCCCGGTCGGGATCGCCGTCGAGGGCAGCTCCTCGCGCCAGCGCTCGACCGCGGCCACGCGCGCCGGCCACGCCGTGCCGTCGGTCTCGACGGCAAGCGTCGACCCGCGCCACGTCCACTCGCCGCACGCGAGCTCGAGCAGCCATGCGACGGTTTGCGCCGGCTCATACCGGCGCGCAAGGGCATCGGCGGAAATCGTCCTCATGGGTATACTTCCTCCGCCATCAGGATGAACGGCAGCTTGAGCGTGGCGCGGCCCGCGCGGTCGAGTTCGCGGACGACCGGCTCGCCGCTGAGCCGCGCCGCGGCCAGGTCGCCCGCCGGACCGAGAAGCGCGATGGGCTGAAGCTCATCGAGCCACTCGATCACCGCGCGCGTCTCGGCCGGCGTCAGCCCGCCGAGCTCGAGCGTGAAGGTTTCGCTCGGCTCCGCGACGCGGACCGCATAGAACCGGCCGCCCAGACTGCGCTCGACCACGACGCCGCCGGCGCGCGCGCGACGCGCGGGCAGGGCGTTTTCCGGGGCGACGATGGCCGATGCCGCGCGCCACAGCCGCGCCCCGGAGTTCTTGGAACTCCTCAGCGGGCGGCTAAAGCTAACGGATACCGGGCTCAAATAGGCAATCCGGCCGAGCCACTGCGTTTCCGAGCCGTCGGCCTCGCTGATGAACAACAGGTCGCCGGCGGCAAAGATGATGTCGGCGCCGGCAACGGCGATCGTCGCCGCGCCGACGGGCGTGACGTCGCCGAGAATCTGCTCGGCCTCGCGGCCCGCGGCCAAAATCCATCCAGCCATGATTGGCCCTCCCTGGTGGGTCGGGTCTTCGGCCCGACTGATTTTCGTCGGCTTGAAAAGCCGGCCTGCGGCTCAATACAGATCCAATTCGTCGTCGCCGAACACCGGCTCCTCGTCGAGCCGGCTGCAGTCGGCCGTGAAGTCGCCGAGGAGCGGCTCGACGCCGTCGAGCGCGGACTTCGCGGCGGCGATCGCCTCGAGCGCCTCGTGCGCCCGCGCCGCGCGCCTGGCGTGCTCGTCGGTGAGCGCCTGGCGCCGCCGCAGGAACATTTCCTCGACGGCGAGGTCGACGCACCAGCGGCGCACAATCGACGGCGGCGTCTCGACCGGCGTCTGGTAGCGCCGCCCGAGGTAGGCGTCGATGACCGCCGAGGCGTCCTCGAGCGCGGCCGTCAGTGGGCCGTCGTCGGCCACGCCGTCGGCGTTGTCGTCGGCGAGCCAGGCAAGCAGCTCAACGCCAAGCCGCGCCTCGATATCGGAATGGGTTGCGTAGGCCATTGTGTCCTCCAAATGTGGTAGGTCGGGTCTTCGACCCGACGGAAATTTGTTATTCGGGTCATCGTCTGACGCCGATCCAGAGTCGGGTCACAGACCCGACCTACCGCTTGGTCCTGAGTGCCGAGGTGAGCCCTTGGTTTTCACGCAGGACTCAGCACTCAGCACTCAGGACTTACTTCCTTACGCGACGGCGCTCTTCCACAGGAACGCGGCGCCGGCGGCGATCAGCTTCTGGTCGTAGTAGCGCTGGACGCGGATGGCGTCGGCCTTGCGCCGGTCCTCGCGCCACATCTCGACGATGTGGCCGCTGACCGAGCCCGGCGCGCCGGCCCACGCGAACGTCAGGGCCAGCGCCATCTGCTTGAGGCCCGGCCGCGTCGGCACGTAGGCCAGCAGGGCGTCCTTGCCCCAGACGTAGCTCATCGAGGGGGTCTGGCCGGCGGCCGCCGTGTTCTTGAACGAGCGCGCGACGAGCACGTTCTCGACGTCGAAGATCTGCGCGAGCATCTGCTCGGTGATCGCGCCGGTATAATTCGCCCCCATGCACGCGCGCACCGCGTCGTGCACGCGCACCGAGGCGTAGACCGGGTACGGCAGGACGAGCGTGTTGGGCAGGACCTGGACCGCCCCCATGATCGTGGCCTTCCGTGCCTCGACCTCGGCGACCGGGTCGGAGTCGGGGTCGGACCACTGCGCGTCGCCCGAGAGCGTCGTGCTCTGCGTGATGACGCTCGTGCTGGTGAGCATCGCGGCCAGCTCGATCTCCTTGTTGAGGTCGATCTTGGCGCGCAGGAATTCGGTCCGGTCGATGGCCGGCTGGATCGCCGGGTCGGCGTTCTCGCGCTCCTCGTCGGCGATCACCGACGCCAGGGCGTGGTCCTCGCAGTAGTAGCTGTCGCTGGAGATGTCGAAGCCGATTTCGCTGGCCTCGGTGCCCGGGGCGCGCTTGTCGTCGCTCGGGCGGAACTGCGCGCGCTCGCTGTCGTAGATGAAGTACTTGTCCGACTGTTTGCGCACCGGCACGACCGGCGCCAGCACGTCGGCGATGAACGCCGGGTTGCGGTAGCCGACCGACAGGTTGGTCAACGCCGCGTCGATGTGAACCTGGCTGGGAGTAGGCATGGGTTTGGGTCCTTTCGTTAATAGAGGTGCTCAACGATTCGATGGAAGTGATGGGAATCATGGGAAGCCTGTGATTGGCCTATTGGTCCCATCAGTCCCATAGGTCCTATGCTTCCCGTTGGATGTCCTCGTTACGCCGTGCGCTGGTGCAGCGCGATGTAGACCTCGATGATGTCGCCGTCGGCCGAGGCCGCGGTTTCGGCGAAGCCCAGGCACTCGATCTTGGTGCCGGCGGTCTCGTTGATCGCCTTGACCTTGCCGGTCGTGCCGGCGATGTTGACCGGCGCGCCGACGCTGATGGCGCCCGCGGCCTTGACCCGCGCGATGCCCGCCTTGCGCACGGCGACGTTGGCGCCTTCGAGCGCCTGGCTGTGGACCGTGACGCCCAGGATCGAGCCCGCGTTGGCCGCCGCCGGCAGTTTGGCCTCGCCGGCGTTGGTCCCCTGCACGACGACCAGGTAAGCCCCGACGCCGCTGGTCTCGGTGATGGCATACGCCTTGTCGAGAATGTAGCTGCTCATAGGACAGTTTCCTCCCGTTGCCGCCGGCCATGTTTTTTCGCCGTCGGCTGAAAATGAGTTATGTTTCAAAGGGGTTTTTCGTGCTCGTGCTCGTGCTCGTGCTCGTGCTCGTAATCGTAATCGAAAATCGAACGAACGACCAGCCGCACAAAGCCCACTCGCACGATCGACTCTCGGTTCGTAGTCCCGCATTCAGGCGGAATTCCGGCTAAAGCCGGGACTACGAACTACTTCGCGCACCTCGCGAGCGCCTCGGCGTAGCAAATCCCCGGATGTTCTTGCTGGAACCCAATCGCCGCGCGGTGCAGCGCGATCGAATCCGGATCGACGTTGTCGCCGTCGGGAATGCTCGCCTCGACCGCCACGGCACGTTTCGGCGCGGTCTCGGCCATCGTCACGAGCGGACGCAGCGCATTCAGGAAATTGCCGAACCACTGCCGCGCCGACTCCGGCAGTCCGTCGAAGAACTGCTCCATGCCGAGCCCGTTCCAGGCCGGATCCCAGCGCCCCTCGCCGCGAAGCTGCGCCGCCAGGTCCGAAAACCGCATCGTATGGACCGCGGGTTCCGGCTCATTCACGGCCGCCGGAATCTCCTCCTCGATCGCCTCGTGCGGCGGCTCGTTCTCGGCGAAGAGCGCGGCCGGCGCGGCCTCGCTCATGATCGGGTCGGCCAGGCCCTTGACCTCGGGCGCGGCCGCCCCGAGGAAGCTGACGGCGCGCAGGTATGGCCGCCCCGTCTCGCGCAGCTCGGGGTAAATCTCGACCGAGCGCTTCTTGAACGCCCCGCCGCGCAGCAGATCGATGAATTTTGAGCTGGTCAGACGCAGGCGGGCCACGAGGCGATCGCCGACGCGCCTCAGCGCCTCGACCCACCCCAGCGCCGGGCCGCTCTGGGCGTGGTCGACGGTGACCGGGGCTTCATGGAGCGCCGGGTCGTAGTCGGCGGCGATGGTATCGATCGCCGCCTCGTCCCACGCTCCCTTCGCGCCATAATCCCCCGCGCGGAACACCTCGACTTCAAGTCGTTCAGGCATGTCGTTCCTCCTTTACAAAAAAGGTTTCCATCCATTGAATAGCTTCAATGCCACAATCGGAGGTAGCTCATGTCGTTAACAACGAAAACGTTCGTCATGGTCTTCGTTTGCATCTACATGCCCGCCATCCTCGTGGCCGTCTATTACGTAAGCCGGTGGCTGCTCGTTGCGATCGCGTGGCATGTTCGCCTGGCGCGCGAAAAAGGTTGGCTGGCTGCCGTTCTCAATTTTTTCAATCCCTTCCGCCTCCCGGCGACCATTCGGGCGATCATGCACGAGATCCCCGACGCCGGTTTGTATTTCCGGCGCTCCCTTTACTGGGTGTGCGCCGTCGCCGTGATCGGATTCATCGGCGTTCGGATCGGCACACAGCTGATGAATTAAGTTTTCGCCATCTCCGCCTTTCTCTGCGCTCTCTGCCTTTCTCTGCCTCTCTGCGACAAAGTCTTTATTTCAGCCCCTTCATCTTCCGGGCCTCGTCTTCGGTTTCGTCCTCGTTTTCGCGCCGGTCCTCGCCGGTGGCGCCCCCGGGTGTTGACGGGTTGATCGAGGTGTCCACCGGCGAGGTCGGGCGGTCGCCCCAGGCAACCGGGGCGAGCCCGAGTTTGGCGCGCACTTCGTTGACGGTCAGGATCCCGAACTGCAGGTGATACTGGAAGACGTTCGAGTCGTCGTATTGGAGTCTCGCATCACCGCCGATCGGGGCCGGCCGGCCGTACTTCTCGTAGAAGTAACGCTCGGGAAGGGGAACACCCATCTGAAGGAGCTGGCGGTCGACGCCGACTTCGCTCGTCAGGTCGAGCTCGGCCGACATGTCGATCGTCCAGCGCGGGGCGGGAACATCGGGTCCGAAATTCAACTCAACGAGCGGCCGCACGAGCTGCCCGTTGACGATGTCCATGAGCATCCACGAGTCGGCGCGCATGTAGTCGCGGCGCACTTCCTCGTGGACCTGGCCGAGCGCGAGCGAGCCGGAGCGCGCCCCCTCGCTCGAGGTCAGCGTCTGGCCCAGAATCGCGCGCGCCATCTCGTCGTTGCACCACTGCGCCAGCGCGCGGTAGGTGTCGCCGCCACCCGAGCGCTGCGTCTCGAGCAGCTCGAGCGTGATCCCCTCCGGGATCGTGACGCCGGCGTCGGTCTGGATCGCGTCGATCACCTCCAGGAGCCGGTCGCGCTCGCGGTCGTTCAGGCCCGAGCGGTGCCGCGCGACGACCGTCGGCGCGCCGAACCGCTCGTTGAAATGCAGCCAGAACTTGACGTTGTGCTTCTTGAAGAACCAGTACCAGTAGAGCTTCTCGCACAGCCCCTTGCCGTACGGACGCTCGTCGCTCGCGCCGAACAGCGCGACGATGAACTTGCGCGGCGGCAGGACGCGGCCCGCGCCGGCCGGCGTTTCGTCGAGCCGCCACTCGCCGGCCGCGCCGCGCGAGAACCGCTCGGCCGCGCGCGGCTTGACCTCGCGCGGGATGAGCCGCCCCTCGCGGTCGAACCCCCACATGATCTCGGCGACGGCCATCCCCTTGCCCAGCGCGTCGAGCAGGTGCAGCAGGACGCCGTTCCAGCCAGGGATCGCCTGCAGGGCGCGGTCGACCCAGGCCGCGATCTCCTGGGCGCGCGAGTCCCCCAACGCGGCGTCGACCCGGCGCGGCCGCGCCAGCACGCCCAGCTTGCGCGTCTGGAGCAGGCTCGCCAGGTGCGCGTCCTTGTCCTCCATCTCCTCGAACATTTGGTACGGGTTGGCGTGGCCCGAGTAGCCCTCGCTGCGCACGATGTGCTCGGCGAGGCGGCGCACGCCAAACAGCCCGCCCCACGGGTCGGCCGCCGGCGGGGCGAATTCCTTCAGTTCCGGATTCAGGGTTCGTGGCATGAGGCTCTCCCTTGCGCGCCGGCGGCTTTTTTGCAAAGCCGGCGCGAGAATTTTGATCTCGTCCTGTTCGCTCTTGCCGGCGGCCCGAATTCACCGCCGCCGCTTGGGCCGGACCGGCGATTCCACTTCGCCGATCACGTGGAGAAGAATATACGAAAACATTTCAAAAAGTCGATTCCCTACGCGCCCCTTACGCCCCTTAACGCTCCTTAATCTGAACGGAATGAAAAATTTTTGCCCGAATCGAGGCCTGCATCAAATGGGATTTAGCGATTACAAAACGGCAACCCTCTTAAAGCGCTCGTTCACTCAGCGCCATCCTCCCAACCCCGCGATTGATCGCGGGGTCCGGTGGATCTTCCCCCTGTAACCGTTTCAACGGTTTCCGTCTGCACGGGCGCTTATGCAACAGGCTTTGGATTCCCAATCCGCAATCCGCAATCCGAAATCCGCAATCAACTTGCCCTCTTGACTCCGGCCGCACGTTCGGTAAAAATATGGAGATGTGTGGCCAACGGGCCATGATTCCACTAGGATGCGTCAACCCATGCCGACCATTGATCCCGGAAAACTTCGCGTAGGCAACAAGATCGTGCTCGACGACCAGCTTTGGGTCGTGACCGACTGGCAACTTCGCACGCCCGGCAACCTTCGCAGCTTTGTCGTCTGCAAGCTCAAGAACCTGATCGACGGCCGCGCGGTTGAACGCACGTTCCGCGGCTCGGCCGACCACCCCGCCATGGCCGAAGTCGAAACCCGCACCTGCCAGTATCTCTACAACGACGATATGGGCTACCACTTCATGGACCTGACCAGCTACGAGCAGTTCAGTTTGCAGGCCGACTTCCTGGGCGATCAGACCCATTACCTGATCCCCGAGGCCGAAGTCTCGGTCGGCTACTGGAACGGCCGCCCGATCGGCCTCGAACTGCCGCTCAAGATGGCATTTAAAATCATCGACACGGTCGACGACGTCGCGCGCGGCAACAGCTCGGGCAACATCACCAAGGACGCCAAGCTCGAGACCGGCATCGTCATCCAGGTCCCCGCGTTCATCAAGAACGGCGAGAGCGTCCTGGTCAACACCGAGACCGGCCTCTACGTCGAACGCGCCTAAGTAGGCCGGGGTCGCCGAACCCGGCATCCGAAACTAAAAACCGCCTGCCGCTGAAAGATCCAGCCGCAGGCGGTTTTCTCATGTTCGTAGTCCCGCCTTCAGGCGGCTCCGGCCGCGTCCATCGCGGGCGCGCTTTCATTCATGCCGCCGTCGGCGACGCCGGCCTGCATTTCATCCTTCACCGGCGCGCGACCGTTGGCATAAACTGGTCGGGTTGAACCCGTTCGCGTGAAAGGTTGACGCGCCATGGCCGAAATCACGGGCAAACCGCTGGCATACATCGTCGACGACGATCCGGACATCCGGCAGATCGTGCGCCTCGGACTGATGTTCGAGGGCTGGGAGTCGCGCGAGGCCGGCGACGGCCAGGCCGCGCTCGCCCTCATCCGCGAGCGCACGCCCGACCTGCTCATCATCGACCTCATGATGCCGGGAATGAGCGGGATGGAGTTGATCCGCAGCGCGATCAGCCACGACGTTGGCGACCTCCCCGTCCTGATGATCAGCGCCGTGCGCGAGGGAGCGAGCCTGGTCGACGACTTCCGCGCCCTTCCCCTGCCCCGCAAGGAATTCCTCCACAAGCCGTTCAACAACGACGACCTGCTCAACCTGGTCAAGCGGCTCGTGCCGGGCGATTTCCGCGCCGTGGCCGCGCCCCCCGCCGCGCCGCCGGTCACGCCGATCCAGCCGCCGAAGACCGCGACGCCCACCAACCACATCCGGGGCTACAGGATGCTGGTCGTCGACGACGAGCCCGACATCTGCCTCGTCATGAAGACCAGTCTCGGCATCTACCACAACGTCCGCACGGCCGCCAACGGCATCGAGGGGCTCGAGGCGCTCGACGAGTTCGAGCCCGACTTCGTGCTGACCGACGTCAACATGCCGCTCATGAACGGCCTGGCCTTCGCCGAGTCGATCCGCCGCCACCCGCGCCTCGGCATGACGCCGATCTTCTTCTTCACCGGCGAGTCCGACGCCTCGCTGCCGCGCAAGTCCTACGACGTCGGCGGCAACCTGTTCCTGCGCAAGCCGATCGACGTCGAGCAGCTCCTCAAGTTCATCGATCACTTTATTCAGGAAACCGGCCTCAAGCCCGGCGACCGCCCCGCGCCGAAGCCGCAACCCAAGCCGGCGCCGGCGGCTCCCTCGAAATCGGCCGCCCCCGCGGCCGCCGCGCCCCAGAAGCCCAACGTCGTGCGCGTCCTGGTCGTGAGCCAGAGCCCCGAGGACAAGCTCCTCATCGCCCCCGTGCTCTCCAGGCTGCCCGCCGTCGAGGCGCTGTGGACGGACGACCCCTACGTCGCCATCGGCAACCTGACCCGCTGGGACCCGGACCTCGTCCTCTACAACGTGCGCCACCCGCGCATGGACGGGATCGAGTTCGGCCAGACGCTCACGCTCAAGCGCGTCGACCAGCGGCCGCTGATCTGCTTCATCGGCACGAGCTTCCTGCCGCTGGAAGTCGACTACAGCCGGCGCAACTTCGCCCACGAGCCGATTGCGGTAAAAGCTTCCGAGCGGCTGCAGGGGCGGCTTGCGGAACTGGTCGACGCCGCCCGCCCGCGCATCCGGCCCAAGCGCATGCGGGTTGCCGAGATCACCCACGAGGAAGCCGAACGCCTCCGCGCCATGCAGGATGAAAACGATCGCAAGCGGCGCGAGAAGGAAGCTCTGCGCGGCCGCTACGACCAACTCCAGAACTTCATCGATAGCCACTTCAAATGAATTACCGTCCGTCTTTCAAGATTCCGAATGCACGCTTCGATCCCTGGGCGCTTGCCCTGCTTCACCTGGCCATCGCCGTCTCGGCGATGATGCGCGGGATGACGATGAAATCGCTCAAGATCGGCGGCAAATGGGAAGACCTCTGGCAGGTCATCCCGATCGGCGACCTGAGCTGGTCGAACGTGTGGCGCCTGCACGCGCAGCCGCCTGGATTTTCGCTGTGCGCCTGGTTGTGGATGAAGCTCGCCCCCACGGGCTGCTACCAGGAAGTGATCCAGTTGTCCCACATCGGCCTGGCGATGATCACGATCGCGTTGATCTACTCGCTTGCCCGGGCGATGACCGGCAGCCGCCGGGCCGCCCTGGTCGCCGGGCTCATCGTCGCGCTCAACCCCGCGATGTTCTACTTCGAGGCCTACCTGCTCTACGAAATGATCGTCGTGACGCTGGTGACGGCGTCGGCGTGGCTCCTCGAGCGCTCGCTCCGGCTGCGGCAGGCGCGCTGGCTCGTCGGCATGATCGTTGTCCTCGACCTCCTCGTCCTGACGCGCAGCCTTTACCACATCGTGTTTCTTGTCGCGGCGCTGGCGTTGGCATGGCCGGCGTGGAAGCGGCTCGGCGCGGTTCGCTCCCTGGCGCTGTTCCTCGCGGCCCTGATGCTGCCGTTCGGGTGGTATGCGAAAAACTACGCCCAATACGGCTTTTTCGGCTCGTCGAGCTGGTTCGGGATGGGCCTCGTCCGGTGCGTCGTCAAGGGCTACACCTCGCAGGAACTGGTGAAACTCGCGGATTCCGGCGAGATCTCGCAAATCACCGCCCAGCGCTGGCCCTACGACCATCTGCCCGGCGATTACGTCCAGTTCGGCTTCGCGAAGACATCGGACATCCCGCTCCTCAACCATGAGAACCTGCACAATATCAACATCCCCGACATTTCGCGCCAGTACGCGGCCGATTCGTTCAAGCTGATCAGGACCCACCCGGACCGTTACCTCATCAGCCTGTCCAAGGCCTACAAGGAAATCTGCAGGCCGGTCTCGCGCTTCCGGCATCTGATCGTCCACCAGGTCGATTACATCTGCTGGGAGATGATCTATTCGCAGATTTTCTACGGCCAGATGATCACGGACGCGTTCGTGACGTTCCGCGGCGAGAGCGCCGATATCGGGTCGTTGTATTTCTTCTACTTCCCGATCCTGATGATCTGGGCCACGGCGTGGACGGCGATGAGAGCGGTCAGGAACCGGCGCCGCGCGTCCGCCGGGCTGCCGGTCGAGCCGGCCGACGCCGCGGCGCCGTGGGTGATGGGTTACATCATCCTGCTCACGCTCTACGTGACGGCCGTCGGCACGCTGTTCGAGTTCGGCGAAAACGAGCGCTTCCGCTTCGGGATCGAGCAGCTCGATTACTTAATGGTGATAATTCTGATCAGGAGCGCGTGGCTTCGGATGCGAGCCTCAGCCGCTCGACCGCCTCGCGCAGGTCAAGCTTCCGGTCGTAGATCGCCCGCCCAATGATCGCGCCGATGATGTTCGGTTTCCCGAGACGCTGAAGCGCAAGCAGGTCGTCGATCCCGCTCACCCCGCCCGACGCAACGACATCCATGATCGTCGAGTCGGCGAGCCGGGCCAGCGCGGCGGTGTTGGGCCCGGTCAGCATCCCGTCGGTCGAGATGTCGGTGTGGATGACCGTGCCGATGCCGATTTTTTCCAGTTCGCGCGCGAACTCGAGGACGGTCATCGAGCTCGTCTCGACCCAGCCCTCGATCGCAACGCGGCCGTCGCGCGCGTCGATGCCGACGATCAGGCGATCGCCGTGCTCGCCCGCCAGTTCCCCGAGCAGCTCGCGGTCCTGCAGCGCGCTCGTGCCGAGGATGGTGTAATTGATTCCCAGCCCCAATGCCCGCTCGACCGACTCGCGCGTGCGCAGGCCGCCGCCGAGCTCGATCTCCATGCCGGTCGCCTCGCGGATCGCGCGCACGACCTCGAGGTTCATCGGCTTGCCGCCGAATGCCCCGTCGAGATCGACGACATGCAGGCGCCTGGCGCCGGCCGCCTCGAAATCGCGCGCCACGGCGACCGGGTCGTTCGAGTAAACGGTCTTCTGCCCCGCCTCGCCGCGCTTGAGCCGGACGACCTGCCCGCCCATCAGGTCAATGGCGGGAATGGGAAGGAAGTTCACCATCACATATCCATCCAGTACATTTTCGTGCTCGTGCTCGTGCTCGTAATCGTAATCGTAATCGTAATCGAAAATCGAATCTCGATTATCTCTGTTGAAATGGTCACCCGGTCTGCTGTCCCGGATATTCCTTCGATCTTCCTTGGTAAAATGCCCGCTTCAGCGGGCCGAATGGGTTGCCACCGGCTTAAGCCGGTGATCACTGGCCTTTTTATGATCTTTTAGCCGGCTTCTCGCCACGCGGCTTGAGCCGGCATGCTGATGCACGAATGAATAACCTAGTCCACCAGCAGCACCAGGCAGCGCTCGGGCTCCTCGCCGCGGCTGAACGTGCGGACCCCCTCGTGGTCGCGCAGGTAGTAGTGCAGGTATTTGCGCTCGAGCGCCGGCATCGGGTCCAGCTCGATCTCGTTGCCGGTCTTGCGCGCCCGGGCGACGGCGCGCTCGGCGAGCTTTTCCAGCTTCTCGAACTCGCGCTGGCGGTAGTTCTCGATGTCGACGATGACCATCGGCGCGTCGCGGTTGGACTTGAGCACCAGCCGGTTGATCAGGTACTGCAGGGCGTCCAGGTTCGCGCCGTCGCGGCCGATCAGCAGCGCCGCCGCCGACTCCGAGAACACGCGCACGAAGATCATGTCGCCGTGGAAGTCGGTCTTGATCTCCGCGTCGATCCCGATGATCTCGAGCATGCGGCGCAGGTGCTCGACGGATTTTTCGGCCAGGTATTCCGGGCGGATCCGCACGTGCATCTGGATCTGCGGGCGCGCGCCCGGCAGCAGGTCCTCGTCGCTCTCGCGCTGTACCTCCCAGCTGACCGCCTCGCGCGGCAGCCTGAGCCGCCCGAGCACTTCCTCGAGCATCTGCTCCTCATCGGTCCCAGCTATGACAATTTCGCCCGGCATGCGCATATTTCTCCTGTATGGTTGGCCGGGTCTCTGACCCGGCTCTGGTCGTCTTAGCCCTTTGCCCCGGCCGCGGCCGGCGGCAATTTCTTCTTCGGACCGTGGATGTGCTTGTTCACCCACAACTGCTGCAACACCTGCCAGATGTTGGAAACGAGCCAATACAGCATCAGGCCCGACGGGAAGCCATAGGTCAGCACCAGGATGAAGAGCGGCATGAACCAGACCATCATCTTCTGCATCTCGGCCTGCTGCGGGTCGGTCGGCACGGTCGTCTGCGTGTACTTGCTCGCGAGCATCTGCGTGCCGGCGGTGATGATCGGCAGCAGGTTCAGGGCGCTCCAGTTCAGCCACGGGATCGTGAACCCGAACATCAGGATCTGGTCGGGCTGGGTCAGGTCGCTGAACCACAGGAACGGCTCGCCGCGCAGGTCGATGTCCTGCGACAGCAGCTTGTAGAGGGCCACGAAGATCGGGATCTGGATAAACATCCAGATGCAGCCCTTGAACATCCCGAGCGGGTTCATGTTGTGCTCTTTGTAGAGCTTGAAGATCTCCTGCTGCTTGCGCTGCGGGTCGTTCTTGTATTTCTCGTTGATCTTGTCCATGTAGGGCTTGAGTTTTTTCTGCTGCTCCATCATGAGCGCCTGTTCCTTCATCCCCTTCTGGACGAGCGGGAACGCCAGGACGCGCACGAAGATGGTCAGCAGGATGATCGACCAGCCGTAGCTGCGCGTCAGCACGAAGAACTTGTCGAGCATCCACATCAGGAACAGGATGATCGGCCGGAACCAGCCCCACGAGTCGTGGAACAGGACGCGCCGCAGGTCGAGCGTGCGGCCCAGGTCCTTGTCGGCCTGCGTGAGGACCTTGGCCTGCTTCGGGCCGAAGTAGAACTGATACGTGAACGAGCGGGTCTGGCCCGGGCCGATCTCGAACGGCTCGCTGTACAGCTCGACGTTCGGGAACAGCGACAGCTTCTTTTCGCTCGTCACCGTCGGGATCAGGTCCCGGTTGAGCATCGCCTGCGCGCCGAAGAACGGGGCGCCGTCGGGCGGGATCAGCACGCCGATGAAATACAGGCTCTGCAGGCCGCCCCACGTCAGCCGGTTGTCGTAGGTCTGCCCCGCGCCCGCCTTGCTCAGGCGCTCGTAGAAGAACTGGTTGCCGCTCTTGAGCACGACGTCGACGACCGCCCACGACATCACGCCGCCCTTGACCGAGTCCGGCGTGCCGAGCCCCGGCCCGAGCACGACGCCCAGGCCTCCGAGCCCGCTGTCGAACGCCAGCGTCGACGACGTCGTGTTGGTGATGTCGACGATGAACTGGCCGGTGAAGCGCTTGTCGCTGAACAGCCAGCTCTTGGCGACCTTCAGGCCCGATGCCGTCCGGTTGCTTTCGAACCGCGGCCCGGTCATCCCGTCCTTCCGGGTCACGGTGTTGGCGTAAATTTCCTGGTTGACCTCGTTGTGGAAGCCGGCGTTGCGCTCGCGCAGCACGAGCTGGAACGGCATCGTGCCGCCCGCGATCTCCTGCAGGTGCGGGTCAATCAGCGCTTCCCTCGGCTTGCCGCCGGTGGTCGTCCCGTCCTCGACGACGAATCGCGGGTCGACGATATCCCAGCGCACCGGGACGGCCCCGCGCGGCGAGAACTCGATCTCAAACACCTGGTTGCTGAACTTGATGGTCTCGACCGGCGGCAGCGGCGCCGAGGGCCGGGGCGCGGGGGTCGAGATCGGCTCGGCCTGGCGGATCTGGGCCGGCTCGGGCGTGGCCGCCGTCAGCGTGCCGGTCGTTTGGGTGGTCTGTCCCTTGGGCTTGGACGGGCTCGTCTTTTGCCGGTAGATCGTGGCCAGCTGAAGGATCAGGAAACTCAGCAGGACAAAGATGATGAGGCGTTTTTCCATGGTCAGCGCGGGCCGGCCTTTTCGTTGGGGTTGGGCTCACCGCCGTGCGATGAGTCGAGCGGCAACGGGTCGTAACCGCCCGGGTGAAACGGATGACAGTGCGAAAGCCGGCGCAGAATCAACGGCAGGGCCTGCCGCAATGGATAGTGGTCCAAGGCCTGCATGGCGTAAACCGAACATGACGGATAAAAACGGCATGACGGCGGCAGCATCGGCGAGATCCATCGGTGCCACACGATCAGCGGAGCTTTGAGGATCCGGTCGATCATGGTTTCGGCTCCGTCGGGGGTTCGACCGTTTCGCTGACGGCGAAGCCCAGCCGGCCCATCGTGCGCGCGAGATCGCGCTCGAAATGCGCGAACCCGGCCCGGCCGGCCGCCGACTTCAGATTGACCACGAAATCCCATCCGGGGGGAATCTGGCCGCGGCGCCGGCGGAAGAACTCGCGCGCGCGCCGCCGCATCCGGTTGCGCGCCACGGAGTTGCCGGCCCGCTTGGTGGCCGTCATCCCCACCCGCCACGGGCCGGGGTCGTCACGCCTCAGGCAGAAAATTACCGCGTAACGCCCCTCGGCGCGCTGGCCCGACTCGTATACCCGCAGGAACAGCGGCCGGCGGAGCAGGCGGTTTTCCTGCGGGAAGCGCTGGTCCGTCGGCGCGGGCGCGGGGCCGGCGGGATCGGGTTCAATCAAACGGACACCGTCAGGCGCTTGCGCCCCTTGGCGCGGCGCCGGGCCAGAACGATCCGGCCGTTCTTGGTGGCCATCCGGGCGCGGAAGCCGTGCGTGTTGATCCGCTTGCGATTACGGGGCTGGTACGTCCTCTTCATCGTGATTCATGTCCCTATCGGTATGATTGGCTGGGTTGGCCAGCCAGCGCTAAGCCATGGCAAAACGCCGCCCGGCAGCCGGGTCGCCGCAATCCAAACATCTCTTTTACCCACAGCCATGTGCTAGTGTCAAGCCCGACTTGCCGCCATTCGTGCTCGTGCTCGTTCTCGTAATCGCATTCGTAATCGAAAATCGATCCCGTTTTTTGCAATTTCTTCGTGCGCCCGCCGAGGTTTCCGATCCCTTGACCATCCCACCTTTCATCTCACCGGACCGCCCGGGTGACATCCGTCTTTTCTTTCTTCAAATGAGGATGCTATAGTGCAACAAGAAACGATTTTTGGGGCCGGAGACGATATTCGTGAACAAGGTTCTAACCATTATCATGGCCGGCGGCGAAGGGACGCGCCTGTCGGTCCTCGCCAACCGCCGCGCCAAACCCGCCGTCCCGTTCGGCGGCATCTACCGGATCATCGATTTCACCCTCAGCAACGTCATGCACTCGGGGGCGCGCTGGGTCGGTGTCGTCACGCAGTACCGGCCGTATTCGCTGGCCGACCACCTCGGCCTCGGCGAGGCCTGGGGCTTCTCGCGCATGGGCCGCAAGCTGCGCGTCCTCGCCCCCCACACCGGCGAGAAGGACTCGGCCTTCTACAGCAACACGGCCGACGCCGTCTACCGCAACGTCGAGTTCATCAAGCGCTTCCCCGAATGCACCGAGGTCCTCATCCTGTCGGGCGACCACATCTACCAGATGGATTACCGCCCGATGCTCGAATGGCACCGTAGAAACAACGCCCGCCTGACGATCGCCACCCAGGAGGTGCCGTGGGAAGACACCCCGCGCTTCGGCCTCATGGTCTGCGACGCCAACGACCGCGTCGTCAAGTTCCAGGAAAAACCCAAGAAAAACCCGCTCTCCAACAAGGCCTCGCTCGGCATCTACATCTTCGACCTGCCGAGCCTCATCGAGGCCCTGCAGGAAGACCAGGCCGACCCCGACTCCCAGCACGACTTCGGCGGCGACATCATCCCGCGCCTGATCGACCGCGGCGAGCCCGTCTACAATTACTCCTTCAACGGCTACTGGCGCGACGTCGGCACCATCCCGGCCTACATGGAAACCTCCATGGAGGCGCTCGACCCGGCCTCGCCGCTCAACATCGAGCGCTGGGGCGTTCGCACCAACCTCGAGCAGATCCCCCTGGCCAAGCAGCACCCCAGCCGCATCGCCTCCGGCGGCTCGGTTCGCCGCTGCCTCGTCAGCAAGGGCGTCACCATCGAGGGCGACGTGCGCGACTCGATCCTGTCGCCCGGCGTCCGCATCGGCCGCGGCGCCCGCGTCCGCCGCGCCATCCTCCTCCACGACGTCGAAATCGAGGACGGCGCCGTCGTCGAGGACGCGATCATCGACAAGCACTGCCGCATCGGGCGCGGCTCCTACATCGGCGACCCCGAGCTCGGCGATCGCCCCAACGACATCCGCCCCGACCTGCTCAGCAACGGCACCGTCGTGATCGGCAAGGGCGCCGACATCGAGGCCAACACCCGCATCGGCCGCAATAGCCTGATCTTCCCCTACGTCGAGACGATCAGCGTCGGCAAGCTCATCGCCCCCGGCACGACCTGCTTCGGCGACATGGCCGCCCACGTCGGAAAGTAACGCTATTCATAACCGTTCTCCCGTTCGTGCTCGTGCTCGTGCTCGTAATCGTAATCGAAAATGCAGTAGCCCGAGCGTAAGCGAGGGACTCATACCAAGACCATCACGACACGTAATCCACATGAATCCTCAACCCTCCAACCATTCACTCTTCTCCCCCCTCGCCCAGCCGCGCGTCTGGGTCATCCTGCTTTGGGCCTTGACCTTCGCCGTCGCCGCCGCCGGCTTCGACCGCTACCAGCGCCATCTGCGCGACGAGGCCGCCGGCCAGAAGATCCTGCTCGTCTCCGACCAGTCGCCGGGCGACAACCAACGCGCCGAGCTGCTCAAGAAAATGGAATCCGAGCCGGGCGTCGCCTCGGCGGCGTGGATCTCCCCGGCCGACCAGGCGCGCCGCATCCAGGGCCAGTTCCCCGACGAAAGCTGGCGCGAGGCGTTCCCCGCCAACGAGGCGTGGCTCCCGTGGATGCTGGAGGTCAGCCCGGCCGACCCGCTCCGCAACCGCGACCTGCTCACCGCGTTCATCGCCCAGCGCCGGCAGGAAGGCGGCTGGCAGGTCTACTGGGACGGCTCGACGCTCGACTCGCTCATCGCCCGTTCCAACTCGGCCGCCATCACCACCCTCGTCTTCGCGCTTCTGATCTTCGCGATCGGCGGCCTGGCGCTCACGCAGATGCCGCGCTCGCTCCGCCCGGTCGCCGAGGTCATCGAATCCACGCTGATCGCCTTCATCGTGATCATTGCTCTCTGGGCGGCGGCGGCGCTTGCGGGCGCATGGGCCGACGGCCGCGCGCTCGCCGTCGCCGCCGCGACCGGTTTCATTCTTGCCTGTTTTGTTGCCCCCATGCTAAGACTGCGCCGGGTACCCGGCCTGCCCGCGAAATCCACTTTCTCGACCACGGTCACGGAGGCTCCCGATGAACGAATTCGGTAAAGTCGTCATTGATGTTGGCACCGCCCCCAAGGCGATCGGCCCTTACAGCCAGGCGATCAAGAGCGGCAACCTGGTGTTCCTGTCGATGCAAATCGCGCTCGACCCCAAGACCGGCGAAATGGTCGGCGGCAACGACGTCGCGGCCCAGGCGCGCCGAGCCCTGCAAAACATCCAGGCGATCCTCGATGCCTCGGGCTCGGCCCTGGCCCGCATCGTGCGCACGACGGTCTTCCTCGCCGACATGGCCGAATACGAGGCCGTCAACAAGGTCTACGCCGAGTTCTTCAACTACGAGCCGCCCGCGCGCACCGCGGTCCAGGTCTCGGCCCTGCCGCGCGGCGCCCGCGTCGGCATCGACGTCATCGCCACCTGCAAGACCGAGGAAGCCCAGTTCGGCGGCAGCAAGTTTTAAGTAGGCTGACGCGTTTCCAATCGGTAAGATCGTAGCTGCTTTTGCCGAACCGCATAGCGGTTCGAACAAGCGATGGGATATGAGGGATGAGCCATGAGATTTTTTCTCATCGCTCATCTCTCATCGCTCATCTCCAATTCGCACCCAAGCAATGACATCGTGTCCGAACCCACCCACCGCCCCAAGCTCTCCGTCATCGTTCCGGTTCTGAACGAACAGCGCACGATCCGGCAGATCCTCGCCAAGGTCCGCGCCGTCCCGATCGACATGGAAATCATCGTCGTCGACGGCGGCAGCACCGACGGCACCAAGGAACTGCTCAAAGAGGAAGAGGGCGTCGCCGGCACGCGCGTCGTCTACGAGCCGTGCCCGCGCGGCCGCGGCAGCGGCATCAAGGAAGGCCTCGCCGTCGCCACCGGCCAGATCGTCATCTTCCAGGACGCCGACCTGGAGGTCGACCCGGTCGAATACCCCAAGCTCATCGCGCCGCTCGAAAACAACGAATGCGACGTGGTTTTCGGCTCGCGCTTCCTCGCCGGCCCGCCGCGCATGACGTTCCTGCAATACTGGGGCAACCGCGTCGTCAACATCGCGGCCAACATCCTCTACGGCACGCGCCTGACCGACATCGAGACCTGCTACCAGGTCTTCCCGCTCGAGGCGATCCGCGGCATCACGCTCGAGAACAACAAGTTCGCGTTCACGGTCGAGCTGTGCGTCAAGCTCATCAAGGCCGGCTACCGGATCCAGGAGATCCCGATCGGCTACGAGCCGCGCACCAAGGCCGAAGGCAAAAAAGTCTACTGGGGCGACGGCGTCGCCTCGCTCTGGACCCTCTTGAAATATCGCTTCAAGTAACGAGCCTACAGGCCCCATAGGTCCAATAGGCCCCAGGTCCCATGCGTCCCATATGTCCCATTAGAGCGCCTGACAAAAGTTATCGGTTCGTGCTCGTGCTCGTGCTCGTAATCGTAATCGTAATCGAACCAATCACCGACTCTTGAAACTGATAACCATTGGGATCGTGCTGATTGCCGGAAAACTTTTGTCAACCGCTTTAGTCCCATAGGACCTATGCTCCCATAGGTCCCATAAGTCCTATCAGTCCTATCTATCTCGTCTAATTACCCTGTCTCTATCGGAGCGCCCGCTTCAGCGGGCCGAATGGGTTGCCACCGGCTTCAGCCGGTGGTCAGTGAACCTTTTTTTTCGGCAGCACGCTCGTTACGCTCCTACGGAGCTTTTGGGGCTTCCGTCGGCCCCACGATGAAAATATCCCCCTCGCTGATCTCCCCGTTCGTCGGGTCGTATCGATACCCAACCAGTTTCTCCGGCAATGTGCCGTCCGCCGCCGGCTTTAGCCCGTCCAGTTCCTCCGGCCTGATATCGAACACGCAATTCGGCCCGGCGCTGATCATGATGTAAGCGCCCGGATCCCACCGGTGATAGGCATACGTCCGCTTTTCGTCGAGGCAGCGAAATAGATCGTCCCAATACTCCTTGAAGAAATTCGCGGGCGAATCCGTCGTGCCGCGATCGTTCGTGAACGTCGGCATCGCCGAGCCCGATTTCCACATCAATCGCTTCGCCGGATCGGTCGTCGACGGCGGATACTCATGATGCTGCGCCCGGTAAGCTTCCAAACTCGACGCAATCTCTTTCATATACCACCCGACAACTGCGGCCCGACTACGCGGTGTCGGCCAGTGCATTCCCGACAAACTCATGATCCAGATTGTGATGATGATGCAGGTGCAAATCAGCGCAACCATCACACGCCATACCCGCAACTTGGGAACATCATTTAACGCCGCGACGAACCCGATCAAGCCAAGCAAAATCGGAAAATACGACATCAAGCCAATGAGCGCGGTGAAACCAAAACAGGCAATCCCCGCCCAAAACAACTTGGATCGCTTTTCCGTAAAAAGAACCGCCAGATACGTCAGCATGAACCCGAACGGGATCAGCGGCCAATCGCCGATGACCATGTTATACGAAGTGGCCTCGACGAACGTTTTCGCATGCCAGCTTAAAATCCAGGCGATCAAAGGCCGGACGCAACACAGCACCCCGGCAACCATCATCACGATCGGCCATATACGCCGCACGCGCTTTGATGAATTGGTGGTTTTATCCAATTCGGTTCCAGACTGCATTACTGAAGTGACTTGACGACTCGCTCGGCCAGTTCCCGCCCGATCCCCGGCGTCTTGGCGATCTCTTCCAGGCTCGCGGCCTTGAGCGCGCTGATCGACCCGAACCGCTCCATGAGCATCGCGGCCTTGTTCTTGCCCAGCCCCGGCACTTTCTGAAGCGCCGCGAGCTGCACGGCGTCTGTTCCCAGCGCCTTGGGCTTTTTGCCGCTCGCGCTTGCCGGCTTGATCGTATCCGTCGGCGGTTCAAAGTTCATCTTCGCGCCCGCCTGCCGGTCGACGCGCCGCGCGAGTTCCACGACCCACTGAACCGTGTGGTCGAAATCATGGCTCCGGACCATCGGGATCCGCCAGTCAATCTGGATCGAAAGCATCGCCTGGCGCACTTCGACGGGGTCCATCCCGGCCAGCGCCATCGCGTTGAACGGCCCCTCGACGATGACGATCGGCCGCGTCTCCTTGAGCCGCGCCAGCCGGTCGAGCTGGCTGTCCAGCCGCCGGTCGAGCAGCGACGCCACGAAATCGGCCGCCGTCTTGCGCTCGATCAAAAACGCCTCGCCGATGGCGATGTCGCCCAATTCGAGCCGCGCCACGACCGGCGCGCGCCCGAGCTGCCGCGCGATCGAAGCCGCCAGCTCCACCCCGCGCTCCCGATCGTCAATCGTGACCTGAACCGCCATGGGCTGAATTCCAATCGTTCAAAAATCGATCAGAATCGTTCAAAATTCTAAATTGCTCCCAAACCGGAGGCTGCTGGAATCCACGGTGTTGTGGGAATGATTATCTTTCTCATTCTTCATTTCCACAATTTTGTTTCGAATTTAAGAAATTTTGACTGATTGTTTCTGATTAGATTTCTGGATTTTGGCCGGCCAGCAGGTAAAGCACCGCCATCCGCACCGCCACGCCGTTGGTCACCTGGCGGTTGATCACCGAGTGCGGGCCGTCGGCGACGTCCTGGTCGATCTCCACGCCGCGGTTGACCGGCCCCGGGTGCATGATCATCACGTCCGGCTTGGCCGCCTGCAATCTTTCCCTCGTGATGCCGTAGAGCAGCCTGTATTCGCGGATCGACGGGAAGTAATTGGAGGTCATCCGTTCATGCTGGATCCGCAGGATGTTGATGACGTCGGCGCCCTCGATCCCGTGCATGAGGTCGTGGCAGATCCGCACGCCGAACTGCTCGAACGTGCGCGGCACGAGCGTCGTCGGCCCGACGAGCGTCACCTCCGCGCCGAGCTTCGTCAGGGCGTAGATATTGCTGCGCGCGACGCGGCTGTGCAGGATGTCGCCGACGATTGCGACCTTGAGCCCCTCGAACCGCCCCTTTTGTTCCCAGATCGTGAACGAGTCGAGCAGGCCCTGCGTCGGGTGCTCGTGCGTGCCGTCGCCGGCGTTGACGACGCTCGCCGCCACGCGCTTCGACAACAGGTTCGGCGCGCCCGACTGGCTGTGCCGCATCACGATGATGTCGACGCCCATCGCCTCGATCGTCCGCGCCGTGTCGATCAGGGTCTCGCCCTTGGCGACGCTCGACGTCCCGATCGAAAACCCGATCGTGTCGGCGCTCAGCCGCTTGGCTGCCAGCTCAAAGCTCGTCCGGGTGCGGGTCGAGTTCTCGTAGAAAAGCGTGCAGACGGTCTTGCCGCGCAGGGCGGGAACCTTCTTGATCGAACGGCCGAAAATCTCTTTAAAACCACGGGCATTCTCGAGAATGATCCGCAGCTCGTCGGCGCTCATGGACTCCAGGTCGAGCAGGTGTTTGCGGCGAAATACCGGCCCCTGCGCGTGACCTGAGCGGTCGGCGTTCTGTTCGTGGCCGGCGGACGGGGTGTGACGTACCATACTGAAAAGGCATCATGGCAACATCTTCAGAGAAAATCAATGGCGGTTTTGGATTTATTATTTCAACATGTTCCCGGCCCAAGTCACTCAGGACTCAGCACTCAGGACTCAGCACTCAGGACTCAGCACTCAGGACTCAGCACTCAGGACTCAGGACTCTTTAATGGCACGCCCACTCCACGTCCTCCACATCGCCTCGACCTCCCAGATGGGGGGCGCCGAGCGCATGACCATGGAATACATCCGCAACGCCGACCCCAGCCGCGTCCTGCCCGAGGTCCTCTCCATCATGGGCCCCGGTCACCTGACGCTCCTGGCCAGCCAGGCCGGCGTCGTCGCCAACAACTGGGCGATGGAGAGCCTCGCCGACCCGCGCCTGCTCCGCCGCATGGGCAAGTTCCTCGCCGCCGGCCATTTCGACGTCATCCATTGCTACGGCCTGCGCGCCGAGCTGCTCACGCGCTGGCCGGCGCAGCGACTGGGTGTCCCCGTTATCTCCGCCATCCACTCCGTCGACCCCTGGCGCAAGTTTTACCACGTCTGGCTCGACCGCATGACCGCCGGCGGCGTGACCGCCTGGATCGCCGTCGCCGACGCCGTCCGCCAGAGCCGCATCCGCCGCGAGCATTTCCCGGCCGACAGAATCCACGTCATTTACAATGGTGTCCCCGATAAAAAACAGCCCACCGGCGACGACCGCAACGCCGCCCGCGAGCGGCTCGGGTTAAATAGGGACACTCCGACCCTCGTCATCATCGCAAACCTCAGAGACGCCAAGGGTTATCCCGATTTGATTGAAGCCGTGGTCGAACTCCGCAAGACCCGCCCCGACCTCGTTTGCCTCTGCGCCGGCCGCGACGATTCCAATGGCGCGATCCCCAAACTCGCCGCCCAGCGCGGCGTCGCGGATTCGATGCGCTTCCTGGGGTTCGTGAGCGACACCGACGAGCTTCTGGCGGCTGCCGACGTCGCCGTCCTGAGCTCGCACTGGGAAGGCTGCCCGATCAACATCCTGGAGTCGATGCGCGCCGCCCGGGCGACCGTTTCGACCGCGGTCGGCGGCATCCCCGAGCTGATCGAAAACGAAAAAAGCGGCCTGCTCGTCCCCCCGCACGAACCGGGGACACTCGCCGCCGCCATCGAACGCCTCCTCGCCGACCCGCCCCTGCGCGACCGCCTCGCCCAGGCCGCCCGCACCCGCTTCGAGGAGCGCTTTACCATCGCCAAAATGGTCGAAGACCTCACAGCTCTCTACGAACACTACGCCTGTCAGCAAAAATCCCAAATCTCAATCCCGAAATCCTAAACAAATCGAAAAATCCAAGGTTCGAAACCAAAATTGGATATTGGAATTTTGGAATTGTTTAGGATTTCAGTATTCGAATTTAGGATTTTCGCTTCACCCCAAACTCTTCACATACCCCTGATAGTTCCGCTTCATCTCGGCCACGCTGTCGCCGCCGAATTTCTCGATCATCGCCTGGGCCAGGACGATCGCCAGCAGCGATTCCCCGATCACCGCGGCCGCCGGCACGGCGCACACGTCGCTTCTCTCCTTGCTCGCGTCGAACGCCTCGTGCGTGGCGAAATCGACCGACTCGATCGAGCGCATCAGCGTCGGGATCGGCTTCATCGCCGCGCGCACGACGACCGGCTCGCCGTTGCTCATCCCGCCCTCGATCCCGCCGGCGCCGTTGGTTTTCCGGTAAAACCCGCCGCTCGGCCCGTGGCCAACCGGCCAATCTTCCGCATCCTTCGAGTAGAAGATCGGGTCGTGCACCTGGCTGCCGGGCAGGCGCGCGCTGTCGAACCCGAGCCCGATCTCCACCCCCTTGATCGCCTGCAGCGCCATCATCGCCTGCGCGATCCGCCCGTCGAGCCGCTCGTCCCAGTTCATGACGTTGCCCAAGCCGGCCGGCACGCCGGTCGCGATCACTTCAAAGATCCCGCCGACCGTGTCGCCGGCTTTCTTGGCGTTGTCGATGATTTCCTTCATTGCCGGCTCGGCCGCCGGGTCGGCCACGCGCAGCTCGCTCGCCTCGACCAGCCGCTCGAATTCCTCGTGCGAGAACTGCTCCGTGATCTCAACATTGACCGACACGTCGCCGAGCTCGACCACGTGCGAGCACACCCGAATATCGAATTCCCTGAGCAGCGCCTTGCAGATCGCGCCGACCGCCACCTGCGTCGTCGTGGCCCTCGCCGACGCCCGCTCCAGGATGTTGCGCGCGTCCGTGTGGCCGAACTTCTGGATCCCGGCGAGGTCGGCATGGCCCGGCCGCGGCCGAGTGACGGCACGCTGGCCCTCGGCATCTTCAACAGGCTCGGCCGACATGATCGCCTGCCAGTTTTTCCAGTCGCGGTTTTCGACGACGAGCGTGATGGGGCTTCCCATGGCCAGCCCGTGGCGGACGCCCGAGACGATCCGGACGGCGTCGCGCTCGATCGTCATCCGGCCGCCGCGGCCGTAGCCGCCCTGCCGCCGCTTGAGGTCCCTGTCGATGTCGGCGGCGCTCACCGCCAGCCCGGCCGGCACCCCGCTCACGATCGCCGTAAGCTGCGGCCCGTGCGACTCCCCGGCTGTCAAGTATCTCAGCATGTTCACCTGCCCCTTCATTTCCACCAATTTCGTGCGTCGTGCGTCGTGCGTCGTAATCGTAATCGTAATCGAAATCGAAAATCGAACAAGAAACATCATCCCATCACTTGCATAACTCGATCGCATTGTTCAATCATTTAATCTCGATGCGCTTCAGCTGTGGTTTGTTCGAGCACGATTACGATTACGACGCACGACGCACGACGCACGAAACTGACTTAAAATATCGTATTGGAGCACTGCCATGAAATCCTACCGCGAAGAAATCTCGGTCGAGATCCCGCAGCGGCGCGGGTTCCTGAACATCACCCCGCAGGTCGAGGACGCGATCCGCAAGAGCGGCATCCGCGAGGGGCTGTGCCTCGTCAACCCGCTGCACATCACCTCGAGCGTCTACATCAACGACGACGAGCGCGGCCTGCTGCACGACTATGACAAGTGGCTCGAGGGCCTCGCCCCGCACGAGCCGATCACGCAGTACCGGCACAACGACACCGGCGAGGACAACGCCGACGCGCACCTCAAGCGCCAGGTGATGGGCCGCGAAGTCGTCGTCGCCATCACCGACGGCAAGCTCGACTTCGGCACGTGGGAACAGATCTTCTACGCCGAGTTCGACGGCCGCCGCCGCAAGCGCATCCTGGTCAAAATCATCGGCGAATAAATTCAATCATCTTCGCTTTTAAATACAATTCCTCGATCTGGCTCACCATCCGCTCGATGCTGAACATCTCCGCGCGCGCCCCGGCGGCCGCGGCGAGTTTTTTCCGCGTCTCCTCGTTGTTCGCCATCATGCCCATCGCGCTGGTGAGCCGCTCAAAGTCCATCGGCGGGACGATCAGCCCTTCCCTGCCGTCGCCGACCGCCTCGGCGTTGCCGCCCACGTCGGTCGCGACGATCGCCATCCCGCTCGCCATCGCCTCGACGAGCGCGTTCGAGAACCCCTCCTTGGTCGACGGCAGAACGAACACGTCGGCCCCGGCCATGAAATCCTCGACGTCGGCGCGCTTGCCGAAAAACCGGACGTTTTGAGCAAACGGCAACATCGCCGCGAGCTCCTCGAGCCCGCTCCGCAGCGGCCCGTCGCCCAGGATCCACGCCTTGACCCGCGCGCCGCCTTCCCTCGCCTGGATCTTCCGCAACGCGTCCAGAAAGTCGGCGCACCGCTTCTGCTCGACCAGCCGCGCCGCGAACAAAAACACCACGTCGCCCGCCCCGGCCCCCTCGCGCGAGCGGATCTCTTCCCGCCGCGCCCGCGCCGACCGGAACCGCGCGATATCAACGCCGTTGTAGATGACCTTGACGCGCCCTTTGGGCAGCCCGAGCCGCTCCATCACGTCCTGGCGCACGCGCTCGCTCACGGCGATCATCCCGCTGCGCCACCGGCACAGCACGCGGTCCATCCACGCCTGCCGCCACGTCTCCCACGTGCCGACGTTGTGGACCTGGCCCCAGACGCTCTTCACCCCGGCCATCCGCGCCGCCACCGTCGCCGGCACGTTGGCGCGGTACATGTGGCTATGGACGATGTCGATCTTTTTCTCGCGCATGAGCGCCGCCAGTTTCCGCAGCGCCGACGGGTCCCACCGCGACCGGAACGGCACGAGGTCGACCGGCACGCCGGCGGCCTCGAGCTCGTCGGCCAGCGGCCCTCTTTCGCGAATGCAAACGAGGGAAACATTGAATCGTTCGCGGTCGAGCCTCGGCAGCACGGCCACGAGCCGCCGCTCGATCCCCCCGACCGGCAGCCACGTAATCACCCGCAGAACGTTTATTTTTTCGCCCATTTTCGTGCTCGTGCTCGTGCTCGTAATCGTAATCGTAATCGAAAATCGATCCGTAACCTCCCCGCACAATATCCAACCCCCCATCAATAATAAACATTTTCCTTCCTTGATCGTCCCGCCTGCCGTGGCTAACAATATCTCCGGGGGACGGCGCGTTCCGGCGCGCCGGCGGAAGTTGTCCATGAGTTTGAACGGAAATCATGCGATGCGCATCCGTGTCCTGGGTTCGGGGACGTCCATGGGCGTGCCGGTCGTCGGCTGCCGCTGCGCGGTCTGCACCTCGGACGACCCGCGCAACAAGCGCATGCGGTCCTCGATCAGCATCCGGATCGGCGGGCGGCACCTGCTGGTTGACTGCTCGATCGACTTCCGCCAGCAGATGCTGCGCTGGCCGATGCCGCGCATCGACGCCATCCTCCTGACGCACACGCACTCCGACCACATCAACGGCATCGACGACATCCGCTCCTACAATTTCATGCAGGGCGGTCCGATCCCGATTTACGCCAGCGCGCACTCGATCGAGGACATCCAGCGCCGCTTTCCGCACTGCTTCAACCCGATCCAGAACGGCGGCGGCGTCCCTCAGCTCGACCTCTTCCGGATCGCCCCCGGCAAGACCTTCGAGGCGGCCGGTATCAAAATCATGCCGCTCAAGGTCATGCACGGCAAGCTTGCGATCATGGGCTTCCGCATCGGCGACTTCGCCTACATGACCGACTGCAGCGGCATTCCCGCCGCGAGCGAAAAACTCCTCGCCGGCGTCGACACGCTGATCATTTCCGCCCTGCGCCACACGCCGCACGAGACCCACTTCAGCCTGAGCCAGTCGCTCGAGGCGTGCCGCGCGCTCAAGGTGCGCCGGGCGTTCTTCACGCACATCGCCGACGAGCTCGACCACGAGGAGACCAACAAGGCCCTCCCCCGCTGGGCCCGCCTCCTCTACGACGGCCAAACCATCCAAGTAGGCCGGCTCCGCCGAACCCGGCATCTGGAGATGTAAGATGCTGTACCGCAAAATGCCAAACGGCGACGAGCTTTCGATCCTGGGCTACGGCTGCATGCGCTTCCCGATGCGGGACGGCGGGATCGACGAGCCGCGCGCGATCGCGCAGATGCGCTCGGCCATCGACCGCGGCGTGAATTACCTGGATTCGGCGTGGCCGTATCACGGCGGCGCGAGCGAGGTCGTCCTCGGCAAGGCACTGCGCGACGGCTACCGCGACCGCGTCAAGGTCGCGACCAAGCTCCCGTCGTGGATGATCCAGTCGCGCGCCGACATGGACCGATTCCTGAACGCGCAGCTCCAAAAACTCGGCACCGATCACATCGACTACTACCTCGTCCATTCGCTCATGGGGCCTACGTGGGACGCCATCTATGAAAAGGGCATCCTCGACTTCCTCGACGCCGCGCGGCGCGACGGCCGGATCGTCAACGCCGGCTTCTCCTACCACGGCCTCGAGCGCGATTTCAGCCGCGTCGTCGACGCCTACCCGTGGGTCTTTTGCCAGATCCAGTACAACTACCTCGACACGCACGCGCAGGCCGGGACGGCCGGCCTGCGATACGCCGCCTCGCGCGGACTCGGCGTCGTCGTCATGGAACCGCTGCGCGGCGGCAACCTCACGCAGCCCGCCCCCGCGATCGACGCGATCTGGAACGAGTCCCCCATCCGCCGCACGCCGGCCGAATGGGCGCTGCGCTGGGTCTGGAACCACCCGGAGGTCACGGTCGTCCTCTCCGGCATGAACGACGAGGCGCAGATCGACGAGAACATTAAAGTCGCGAGCACGGCGCTCTCCAACGCCCTCACGCAGGACGAGCTCGACCTCGTCGACCGCGTCGCGGGCAAGTACCATTCGCTGCTGAAGGTCGGTTGCACGGGCTGCGCCTACTGCATGCCGTGCCCGTCGGACGTCCTGATCCCGATGGCGTTCGAGGTCTACAACAAGGGCCACCTCTTCGGCAAAATGGAGGACGCGAAGTTCGGTTACGCGCTCCACCTGAGCCGCATGATCGGATCAGGCATTCCCGGCTACGCCTCGCAATGCACCGCCTGCGGCGCGTGCATGGACAAATGCCCGCAGCAGCTCCCGATCCCGGACCTGCTCGCGCAGGTCGAGGCCGAGCTCGAAGGCCCCGACATTCTGGACCGCGTCGCCAGGCTGCGAGCCATCTTCAAAAACAAAGCGACCTAAAATGGCGACCGCGTCCATTTGATGGTTTTCTTTTTCCCTTGGGTCCTTTGGGTCCCTTGGGTCCTTTCCCGCCGCCTCATCGACAAGCGTCCGGATCCCGCGCTATAGTCCTTGTCATTCCCAAAATTTTTCGGCCCCAGCGGGGCCGGCGCGAGTAGCCGCCGGCGAAGCGAAGCGCCGCCGGGGGTCAGGATGCCCATCTGAACACGCGCCCCGGAGGGTCGCCCGCGAAATCAGGCTTGCGTGCGCCCGCTTCGAGGCGCGATTCCTGATCCACCTTTTTCCCCGGCGGCGGCCCGGGGTGCATTTCGCTTGTGCTCCGCCGAGCCATCCTTCATAATCCCGCCAGTCGCAGCTGGGCCTTTGATCAAAAATTTACTTGTTCGTCCCACACCGTGGTTGCGCATTGTCTTTCAGTAGAGGAGATGGCGTCATGAGGCTTTTCCCCGCCCTCGAACGCGTCGCGATCACGCTGCTTTCGCTGACGTTCCTGGCATGCGCGTCGTCGCAGCCCGTGTATCGCGAAACCGTCTTCCTCAACAAGTCCTACGACACCCGCCAGGAAATCACGACCGACGCCGGCAGCCCGATGATCTCCGCGCAAAAGGGCACCTTGGTCTATGAAAAGAAGTGGGTTGGCGTCGACCAGTACGGCATGCCCTGCCTGCTGACGTTCCTCGATACCGACAGCGTCAAGGACGGCTGGCAGGAGGACGAGCGGGTCGAGGACGTTTTCAAGCGCGAGCTGATCTACTCGGGCACGGACGGCTCGGCGATCAACCTGCTCTACCGCGAATACAACGGCGGCTCCGCGCGGCCGAGCCGCATCCAGTGGCTCAAGTACGACCTGGCCAATTCCCCCATGATCCAGTTCCGCGATTTCCAGTTCGAGATCATCCGCGCCAACCTCTCGAACATCACCTTCAAGGTCCTCTCCGAGCCGGCCGATTTCATGACCATCAAGGGCTCACTCGTATCCAACTAGAGCGCTTGACGATAATTTTCCGTTCGTGCTCGTGCTCGTGCTCGTGCTCGTAATCGTAATCGAACCAATCACCAACTCTTGAAACTGATAACCATTGGGATCGTGCTGATTGCCGCAAGACTTCTGTTTGAATGCAGAAGTTAGTTGGTGAAGAGGATTCCTCCCGGTGGCAAAAAGGCCGAGCCCGGCCTGAGCCGGCTCAGAAACCATTCAGGAGGAACCCAGATGTACGAT
>JBDKRG010000010.1:0-331277 GCA_039683515.1 Candidatus Sumerlaeia bacterium
CCCAGCCCGACATTCCCCAAATCCGTTCGCTCCCCGACGTCCCGCTCGACCGCATCCGCCCCGAGCTCGAAGCCATCGCGACCGCCTTCGCCGATGGCGGATTGCCGATTCCGGATTGCAAAATTCCAGAATCCGCCCAATCCGACCAATCAGCCCCACGCCCAGACAACAATTCCCCAATCCGCAATCCGCAATCCGAAATCCGCAATCCATTCGCCCCACAAGACAATTCCCCAATCCGCAATCCGCAACCCGAAATCCGCAATCCATCGCCCCCGCATCCCCGCGATTTCGAAATCCGCAATCCGCAACCCGAAATCCGCAATCCATCGCCCCCGCATCCCCGCGATTTCGAAATCCGCAATCCGCAATCCGAAATCCGCAATCCATCCCCTCTGCTTCCCTGCGATTTCGAAATCCGCAATCCGCAATCCGAAATCCGCAATCCACTCCCCCGCCGCTTCGGCTAGGCCCCAAACCTTTTTGGTCTCTTGGGTCCCTTAGGTCCTTTCCCCCCTATCAGCCCGTGGGCAGCCGCCCCCCCGGGCACGTCGCCATTGGATAACATTCATTTTCCCCCGGCGGCGCTTTGCATTGCCGGGTGTTCTCATCTTGTTGAGAGTTTTTACAACAGGCTCGATTCTTAAAAATTCTTCTTCTTTATTCTCGTTCCCTACTGTTGAATATTGCCGATGATGGCCATGCCGCACGAACCGCCCCGCATTCTCATCCTGCGCCTGAGCGCGCTGGGCGATATCGTGCACGCGCTGCCGGTCCTGGCGGCGATCAAGCGGCGCTGGCCGGAGGCCCGCGTCGGCTGGCTGGTCGAGCCGATGGGCCGCGCGCTGCTCGACGCCAACCCGCTGATCAGCCGCATTCACGTCGTTCCCAAGAAGGCCATGAAATCCGACCCGCTCGGCGCGCTGCGCGGCCCGATCCCCGAGTTGCGCCGCGAGCTGCTCGCCGAGCGCTACGATATTTCAATCGATATCCAGGGGCTCACGAAAAGCGCCGTCTGGGGCTGGCTGGCCAGGGCGCCGCGCCGCATCGGCTTTGCCGGGCGGCAGTCGCGCGAGCTTGCGACGGTCCTCAACAACGAGCGCGTGGCGCCCCCGCCCGAGGCGCTGCATGTCGTCGAGAAAAACCTCGCGCTGCTGGGGCCGCTCGGCGTCGACCCGCTCCCGATCGAATTCCCGCTTCATCTGCCTGAGAGCGCGCGGACCCGCGCCGGGCAGGTCATGGCCGGCGCCGTTCCGGTCGCGATCCTGAACCCCGGAGCCGGCTGGGCGACCAAGCGCTGGCCGGCCGAGCGCTTCGGCCTGCTGGCGCGCGAATTGGTCAATCGCCATGGCTTGCGGGCGGTGTTCTCGTGGGGGCCGGGCGAGGAGCCGCTGGTTGAGGCCGCGCTTGCGGCGGCCGGCTCCGCGGGCTGGTCGCCTTCGGCCGCGCCGATCCCGGCCGCTCCCGGCATGTATGCCTTGCCGAAGACCACCATCGCCGAGCTGGCCGCGTGCATCGCGCGGGCATCGCTTTTTGTCGGCGGCGACACCGGCCCGACCCACATCGCCGCCGCGCTCGGGATCCCGACCGTCACCATGATGGGCCCGCTCGACGCCCGCCGCAACGGCCCCTACGGCCCGCACTGCCGCACGATCCAGCACGGCGTCCCGCGCCGCGCCCCGTTCTGGCGCAACCACCGCCACTGGTGCGACCCCGCGACCGACCTGAACAAAGTGGAAGTGGCCGAGGTTCTCGCCGCCTGCGATGAGATGTTGAGCTGAATTCTTCGGGGAAAAAAATATCATAAAAATCATTGCGCGTGCCGCTGCGCTCTGGCGATATGATGCATTGTGTTGACGCGACGCATGTGAACGAGGACTCATCGCCCGTGGATCCCGTCAAAATTCAATACCGGCCCGCCACCATGCGCGACATGGAAGCCGTCCTGCGGCTGTGGGGCGCGATGATGGATTTTCACCAGAACAACGACCCGCGCATCCAGCTCGCCCCGGGCGCCCTCAACGCCTACCGCGCCTACGCCTCGTACCAGGTCAACCGGGACGATGCTTTCCTGCACGTGGCCGAATCCGGCGGCGACGTCATCGGCTTCATCCTGCTGTCGATCAGCCGCAACCTGCCGATGTTCGAGCCGCCGCTCTACGGGTATTTGTCGGACCTGACGGTCGACGCCGGCTGGCGCCGCCGCGGGATCGGCCGCGAGCTCGTCCGGCGCGGGTGCGAATGGCTGCGCCGCCACAACGTCACGACCGTCCAGCTTCAGTTTTATCAATTCAACCGCCAGGGCGAATCGTTCTGGCGCGCTGTCGGGTTCGAGCCCTATTATACTCGGATGTGGCTCGACATCCCGTGAGCCATCGATTCTGACTGTGGGGCCGGCGCCGTCGCCGGCCAATATAAAGCGCCGCCCGCCCATGGCCTTTGTCCCGCTATTTTGCAGATCTCACTTCAGTCCCCAGGGGATCGCCGCCCCGGCCGATCTGGTCCGCCGCGCGCGCGCGCTCGGCTTTAACACGCTCGGGTTGTGCGACGAGGCGACGATGGCCGGCTTCCTCGGCTTCGAGGACGCCTGCCGCGATCAGGGGATCCGCCCCGTCTTCGGCGCGCGCCTGTTCATGCACGGCCTGTCGCTGGGCGAGCAGGTCTTCGCGATCGACTTCCTGATCGAAACCGAGCAGGGCTATCGCAATCTCGTCAGGCTGCTCACGCGCTATCATCAGGCCGGCGCGGGCGGTCAGCGCCCCCTCGAGCTGGGCGACCTCAAGGAGCGCACCGGCGGCCTGGTGACCGTCATCCCGCCCGATGGCGAGCTGACCGCCCTGCTGGCCCTGCGCGACCGCGCCCGCACCGAGGAGTTCCTGAGGCGCGTCGTCGAGCTGTTCGGCCCGCAATCGGTGCTCGGCATCGGCGCCCCCCATTCGGCCGACGCCCCGTTCATCAACCGCCTCGCGGGTTTCCTGCGCATCCGCGCCGTCGCGGCCACGCCCGTCAACTACACCGAGCCGGGCGACGCCGCCGCCGCCGTCTGGCTGAGCAGCCCGCGCCAGCCGCCGACGCGCTCGTGGACGCCCCCCCAGGACGTCAAGGCCCTGCCCTCGATGTGGGGCGAGGATGAGGTGCTGGCGCGCTGGGCGGGCGAGCTCGAGGATGCGCCGCACGAGACCGGCAACATCGCCCGGCGCTGCACGTGGCGCCCCGGCCGCATCCGGCGCGTCTTCCCCGTGCGCGACCTCGAGCGCGGCTTCGACCCGAATTCGTATCTGTTCGACCTCGTCATCCGCGGCGCGACGCAACGCTACGGCGAGATCGGCGAGTCGCTCAAGCAGCGCATCAACCGCGAGATCGAGGACGTCAAGCTCCACAACCTCGCGCCGTACCTGCTGCTGAACCACGACATCAGCGGCGCGCTCGACCAGCTCGGCATCTCGCGCGGCGTCGGCCGCGGCCGCATGGTGGCGTCGGTGCTGGCGTATTGCCTCGGCGTGACGCGCATCGACCCGCTCGAATACAACCTCGTGGCCAAAAGCCTGCTGCCGGAGGGGGACACCTCCCCGGCGCTCAGCATCGAGATCCCCCGCGGCGGCGTCGAGCCGCTCCTGGGCTGGCTGCGCGAGCACTTCGGCGCCGAGCACCTCGCCGAGATCGGCCGCATGCAGGAGTCGCGCCGCGACCAGATCCTGGCCGACCTCGCCCAGTGGGCCGGCATGACCGA
This sequence comes from Candidatus Sumerlaeia bacterium, assembly GCA_039683515.1. Taxonomy (GTDB): domain Bacteria; phylum Sumerlaeota; class Sumerlaeia; order MVZB01; family MVZB01; genus JAJFUE01. Next base: position 3,731 of record JBDKRG010000010.1, read on the forward strand.
GGACGAAAAGCGCATCGCCCAGCGCCAGAAGAAGAGCGCGCGCGCCTCGGGCGCGGCCGCCCGGCTGGCCGAGACCTCCCGCGCGCGCCGCTGGCGCGATCCCGCGTTCCTCGGCGACCTGGCCGTGCGCCTGGCGCCCCGGCCGCGCCAGTGGGCCGGCACCGGCGACCGCTGGGTCCTGAGCGGCGAGCCGCTCGAATACATCGTGCCCCTCGCCGCGACGCACCAGGAGCGCCCCGCCACCGGGATCGAGGAAGAAGCCATCGACCGGCTCGGCCTCGCGCGCCTGGCGTTCGTCCCGCACGGTCTGCTCGATATCCTCGACCAGACGATGCGCCTGTCGCGCGCCCAGCAGCCAGGGTTCGAGTTCGGCGACATCCCGCTCGACGACAGCGCGGCGTTCGAGCTCCTCTCGCGCGGCGACACGAGCGGCATCCCGCCGCTCGAGCCGATCTCGGTGCGCGCCCTGCTGCGCCGCCACCGCCCGCGCAACCTGCTCCAGCTCCTGCGCGTCAAGACCGAGGCCGGCTCGGGCGAGGGCGGCCCGCGCGAGCTCGGCGACGAGCTCCCCGACGTGCTCCTTTCGTACCAGTGCGCGTTCCTCAAGGCCAATTACCCGCTGGCGTTTTACGGCGCCGCCATCGGCGCGGCCGTCGAGCACCGCGGCAACCCGGGCGCGATCGTCCGCGAGGCGAGGCGCGCCGGCTTCCGCGTCCAGGGGCCCGACATCAACCTGAGCGACTGGGACACGACGCTCAACGGCGGCGGGATCCGGCTGGGCCTGGCTTCGGTGCGCGGCCTGGGGCGCAAGGCGTGGGAGGAAATCCACGCGCGGCGCTCCGGCGGCCCCTTCGGCTCGCTCGAGGACTTCTGCGAGCGCGTCGACATGCGGATCGTCGGCCTGCGGCTGCTGCGCGCGCTGATCGCCTCGGGCGCGATGGACTGCCTCGAATCCAACCGCGCCGCGATGGACGCGACCGTCGTGCGGCTGCAGAAGCGCGTCCGCGAGCGCTCGGCCGAGGAAGCCCGCCGCGAGGTCCAGGCCACGCTGTTCGATCTGGACGAGCTCGAGGAAGAGGAGGCGCCGCAGCCCGAGGAGCGCCCCGTCGTCGAGGACTGGAACCCGTGGGAGCGGCGCCAGCGCGAGTCCGAGGCGATCGGCTTCTACCTTTCGGTCGACCCGGTGAGCCGCTACAAGATCGCCCTCGACCACCTCAAGCCGCTGCCGATCGAGAAGGTTTCGGCGCGCTCGACGGGGCGGCTCGTGCGCGTGGCGGGCCTGGTCTGCGGCGCCGAGTTGACGACGCGCATCCCCGGCCGGCAGGGCCAGGCCCTCATCGACCTCGAAGGCCTTCCCGTGTGGCTGCCGCGCCAGCTTGCCGAAATCTCGAGCTACTGCCTCGAGCCGGGAACCGAGATCCTCGCCATCGGCGACCTCAACAAGGCCGAAGGCTACCTGCACATGGACGCGGTCGGCCTGTGGCGGCTCGCCGACCTGGAGGACCAGGCCACGAAGGTCGCGTCGATTCGCCTCATCCTTTCGAACGAAAACCGCCAGACGCTCAAGCTGCTCTTCGCCCTTGCCAGGCAGTTCCGCGGCAGCACGACGCTTCAGCTCGAAGGCTTCACCGGCCGCAAGGGGTTCCTGCACGGCCGGCTCGCGCGCTCGAAGGTTTTCTTCTGCTCGCCGTTCTACCAGGGGCTCTGCAAGATCCTGCCGCTCGAATCGGTCGAACTGTTCGGCGCCGACGGCGAGCCGCTCCTCGTCAAGGCCCCGCGGATCGAGGACGACGACGACGAGATCGAGGACGAGCCCGAGACCGAACCCGAACTGCTCCCCGCCGAGCCCCCGGAACCGGAAAACAAGTAATTCTTATCCCCCCAGCTTCTCATCGAGTTTCTTCATCACGCCCGCGGCATCATCCGCAAACGCGACGAGTTCCCCGACCCCGCCGGGCTCATGTTCGAGGCCGGGTATTCTCTTGTCCCGCCGCGACGCGTTCGATATCAGGTCAACCACCGGCCGCCAGTAATCGCCGAGGCACACGATCGGCCGCTCCGGGATGATGCGCTTGTTGACCAACTCCCAGGCGATCGCAAGCTCGGCGAGCGTCCCGGTCGCGCCGGGCAGGACCACGTAGCCGTCGCCGAGCTCGACGAGTTTTCGAATGCGGTCGTGGAGCGTGGGCGTGGCAATCGCCTCGGAAATGAACGGGTTTGCCGCCGCGCGGAAGAACCGGCACGTGACGCCGATCGCCCTGCCGCCCGCGCGCGAAGACCCGCGCGCCGCGGCCAGCATCGTGCCGCCATAGCCGCCGTTGGCGATCGACCACCCGCGCCGCGCGCACTCGGCGCCGAGCTGTTCGGCCGCGGCGAAAAGCGGATCGCCTTCGCCGCAGTCACCGCCGCCGAAGATGGTGATGACGTGTTGAGACATTCGATTTACGATTTTCGATTACGATTTTCGATTACGATTACGAGCACGAGCACGAGCACGACTCGGGACCCAGGACTCAGGACTCCTTGCTGTACAAAAACCTTCTGCAATGCTCGCACCTGGCCGGCTCGCCTCCGCTCTTGGCGGCCTGGCGGGTCTGCGCGACGAGGTGCCAGTTGCAGCCGCTGCACTGTTCGCCCTCGACCGGGACGCACGCCGTTCCGGGGAACCGCTCCTGCAGGTATTCGTATTCATCGCGCCACTCGCCGGGCAGCCGCTCGAGCAGCGCATTGCGGTCGGCCATGAGCCCCTGGACCAGTTTCTCTTTTTCGGCCGTCAGCTCCTCGATCCGTTCCTGCTGGGCGTCCTGCTCGGCGCGCTGGGTCTTGAGCGTCGTCTTCAATTTGTCGAGTTCGAGCTGGCCGCTCTCCTCGGCCTCGAGCTTTTCGAGGCCGACCGTGTCCCACTCGTCGATCTTGGCCTGCAGCCGCTCGATCTCGGCCGACATCGCCTGGTATTCCTTGTTGGTCTTGACCTGGGCCTGTTGGCGCAGATACTTGCTGATTTGCTCGCGCAGCGTGGCGACTTCCTTCTCGGCGTGGCGGCTTTCCTGGCGGATTTTCTCGACCTTTTCCTGGGCGTCCTTGAGCTGACTGGCGAGGGCGTCCTGGGTCTGCCGCAGCTGTTCCAGGACCTTCGGGTAGCGCGCGAGCTGGCCGCGCGCCTCCGCGATGGCGTGGTCGACCTCGGTCAAATCCTTGAGCTGCCTGACGAGTTCCTGCATGGTTCGGGACCTGCCAACCAAAAGTGTAAAGGCAATCGGACCACGTCAATTTGAAGGCGAACAGTCCAAGCGTCAATAGAAATCAAGCCCCGCTCAGCACTCAGGACTCAGGACTCAGTCCTGCTCCCCGTTGCCGAACAGCGCGTCGACGAACTGGCGCGGGTCGAAGTCGCGCAGGTCGTGGGCGCCCTCGCCGATGCCGATCTTGAAGATCGGCAGGTTGTAGAGGTCCTTGCACGCGATCAGGATCCCGCCCTTGGCCGTGCCGTCGAGCTTGGTCATGATCAGGCCCGTGAGCTGGCAGACCTCGTTGAAGATTTTGACCTGGTTGATCGCGTTCTGGCCGGTCGTCGCGTCGAGGACCAGCACGGTCTCCTGCGGCGCGTCCGGGTAATGCTTCTTGATGACGCGGACGATCTTGGCGAGCTGCTCCATGAGGCCGACCTTGGTGTGCAGCCGGCCGGCCGTGTCGATGATGATCAGGTCGGGCGTCGGGCCGCGGCGCGCCTCGTCGAGCGCCTCGAAGACGACGGCGGCCGGGTCGGCCCCTTCGTGCTGGGCGACGATCGCCGAGCCGGTGCGCTTGGCCCAGATCGAAAGCTGGTGGCTGGCGGCGGCGCGGAACGTGTCGGCCGCCACGAGCATCACCGCCCGGCCCTTGGCCGATTCCTCGCGCGCGATCTTGCCGATCGTCGTCGTCTTGCCGGTGCCGTTGACGCCGACCATGAGGACGACCGTCGGCGTGGCGCTGGTGAGGTCCATCGAGCGGTTGTCGCCGGCGAGGATGTTCGTGATCGACTTCTTGAACAGCTCGAGGACTTCCTCCGAACTCTGGATGTTGTTCTTGCGCGCGGCCGTGCGCATCTCGCCGACGATCTTCTGCGTCGTGATCACGCCGACGTCGCTGCGGAGCAGGATCTCCTCGATCTGCTCGAGCAGGTCCTCGTCGACCTTGGGGTGCAGGTTGATCGCCGACTTGACGGCCGAAACCAGCGTGTCGGTCGTCTTGCTGAGCCGCGCCTTGAGCCGCGCGAAGAACCCCTGCGGGACTTCCTCCTCGGGCTCGGTCGAGGGCTCGGTCGGCGCCTCTTGTTCAGACTCCACCTTGAGCATGTGGTCTTCCGAGTCGAACGGCTCGGCCACGACCTCGGCGTCTTCGTCGACCCGCATCCGCGGGACCAGCGGCGGGATCGGCTCGTTGTTGGGGAAGCCGGCCGGCGGCTCTTCCTCTTTTTCGATGAACTGCGGCGAGAGGACCGGGTCGACCGCGTCGCCGGTCACGTCGGCCAGCGTCGGGTCGAGCGGCTCGAAGTCCTCGTTCGGCTTTTCGCCCGGCTGGAACGGCTCGGCGGGCGCCTGTTCTTCAACGGGCTCCTCGCCCTGGAATTTCTTGCGGAACCACTTCAGCATCGATTCGTCCTTTAATGATGTGCCAACGCCATTCTATCAAACGCAACGCTTACCGGCACGGAATTGGGGCGGATTTTCATCGCTCGTCATTCATCATTCATCATTCCCGCACACCCCCTGCGATCTTGCACTTGTGAGCGCAATCTGTCAATCTGCAGGCAAGGAGTCCGAACGTGGCCTGGCTGGCGGTTTACATCCTGATCTTCCTCGTGGCGCTCGCATTCTCAACCGTGATGTGCGCGGCGGCGGGGGGGCTGGGGCGGCGCTTCGGTCTGCTCGACCGGCCGTCGGGGCGCAAGGCCCACGCCAGGCCGGTGGCCCTGACCGGCGGCTGGGGATTCGTCCCCGCGTTCCTGATCCTGGTCTTTGGCGGGTTGATTTCGGCGTCGTGGTTTGCCGACCGCCTGCCGGCGTCGATGGCGGCCGTCGCGCCGTATCTGCGCAACATTCAGGGGGTGCGCGGCGACGGGCTTGCCGTTCTCTCCGGCCTGATGATCATCTTCATCACCGGCCTCGTCGACGACCTGCATCCGCTCGGCCCCAAGCGCAAGCTCGTGATTCAAATCCTCGCCACGCTGCCGCTGCTCTACGCCGGGATTTCGATCCGCGGCTTCCTGCCGGTTCCGCTCGGCTGGATCCTGACCGCGATGTGGATCGTCCTGCTCACGAATTCCTTCAATTTGCTCGATAACATGGACGGCCTGTCGGCGTCGGTCGCGCTCGTCGTCTGCATTGTGCTGTCGCTGGCGGCCGCGGCGGGGGGCGAGCGCTGGCTCCCGGCGCTGTTCCTGTGCTTTGCCGGCGCGCTCGGCGGGTTCCTGTTTTTCAACTTTCATCCCGCGTCGATGTTCATGGGCGACGCCGGCAGCCTCAGCATCGGTTACCTGATGGGCGTCTTCTCGATCATGATCACGTATTACGTGCCGGGGACGCCGACCGCCCTGCCGGTCCTGATGCCGCTGGCGATCATGGGCGTGCCGCTGTTCGACACGCTGTCGGTGATGTACATCCGCTGGCGCAACCACAAGCCGATCATGGTCGGCGACCGCAACCACTTCTCGCACCGGCTGCTGGCGATGGGGTTCGGCGTGAGGCAGGCGGCCATCGCGATCGCCGCGTTGACCGGCGCGACCGGTCTGTTGGCGTTGCCGCTCAGGCAGCTCGACGTCAAGTGGGCCTTGCTGCACCTGGCCGGTCTCGTGTTGCTCTTTGCCGTGATCGTCATGCTGGAGGTGGCCGGGCGCCGCGCCCAGGAAGCCAGGAATGGAACTCATTGAACACATCTGCGACATCGAGAAGCATTGCGGGCCGGAAGGGGTCAGCCTGACCGTCGGGATGTTCGACGGCGTCCATCGCGGCCACCAGATGCTTATCCAGAAAGTGATCGCGAGCGGGAAGAAAACCGGATCGCGGCCGATGGTCCTGACGTTCCGCAACCACCCGCTGAGCCTGCTCGCGCCGCCGTTCGCGCCGCAGCTTCTCAGCGCCCCCGGGGAAAAAGCCGCCCTGCTGGCGAGGCTCGGCGTCGAGCTGTGCGCGATGATCGAGTTCGATCGCGAGTTCGCCTCGATCGGCGCGGCGGAGTTCGTCGAAGACATCATCCGGCGCCGCTGCCGGGCGCGCCACATGATCTGCGGCGAGGACTTCCGGTTCGGCGCCGGCGGCGATGGGAGCGTCGAGCTTTTGCGGCAACACGGCGCCCGCGGCGACTTCGACCTCGAGATCTGCCCGGCGCTGATGGACGACGGCGCCCCGATCCGTTCCTCGCGCATCCGGCAGACGCTCGCCGAGGGCCACCTCGAGTCGGTCAACCAGATGCTCGGCCACACGTTCGTCCTGAGCGGCGCGGTCGTCGCCGGCGACGGCCGCGGCCGCACGCTCGGGTTCCCGACCGCGAATCTCTCCGTCCCCGCGTGGCGGCTGATCCCGGGCTTCGGGATTTACGCCGTGCGCGCGCGGGTCGGCGACCGCCAGTGGGGCGCGATGGTCAACATCGGCACGCGGCCGACGTTCGGCGGCCGCACGGTTTCGATCGAAGCCTACCTGTTCGATTTCGAGGGCGACCTGTACGGCCTCGACATGAGCCTGGCGTTCGTCGCGCGCGTTCGCGACGAGCGCAAGTTCGACTCGGCCGAGGCGCTCGTCGCCCAGATGCAGCTCGATGAGAAAGTGTGCCGGGCGATGCTCAGCGCATGACGGGGGACAGAGTTTTTGCGCTGAAGGCGCAAGAGAACATAGCCTGGGGCGGAGCGAAGCGCAGCCCCAGGTCAATGACGAGGAAAAGTCGAGCTCTGAAAGAGCGAAAGAAATTTCTCTCGCGCCTTCAGCGCTCCGAATCTTGTTGCGATCCAACCTGGGGCTTCGCGTTGCTCCGCCCCAGGCTATATTCTTCCGCGCTTTCAGCGCTGAATTTTGAAGGAATGAGGAGAATACGATGTCATCGGAGCGTTTTTTCGATCTGACCGGCCGCGTGGCGATCGTGACCGGAAGCAGCCGCGGGCTCGGGTCCTACATGGCCAAATCGCTGGCCAGGGCCGGGGCCGATATCGTCGTCACCAGCCGCGACGCCGCGAGCCTCAAGGAAGTCTGCGATGAAATTTCGGCGATGGGCCGGCAGGCGATGCCGCTCGAGCTCGACGTGATGAAGCTCGACAGCATCGAGCGCGGCATCGACGCCGTCATGGAGCGCTTCGGCCGCATCGACATCCTGCTCAACAACGCCGGCTGCAACCGCCGCAAGAAGGCGATCGACATGACGCTCGACGACTGGGAGACGGTCGTCGGCACCGACCTGCGCGGCCAGTTCTTCATGTCCACGACCGTCGCGAAGAAGGCGATGATCCCCGCCGGCTACGGCCGCGTCATCCTGCTCGGCTCGGTGACCAGCTACTTCGGCTACGGCCTGATCGCGCCCTACTGCGCGGCGCGCGGCGGCATCAAGATGCTCGCGGCGAGCCTCGCCGACGAGTGGGGGACGCTCGGCATCACGGTCAACTGCATCGCGCCGGGCTGGTTCCACACCCACCAGACCGACCGCCTGTTCAAGAACGATGCGTGGCGCGAATACCTGATCGACCGCACGCCGCTCAAGCGCGTCGGCGGCCCGGACGACCTCGGCGGCGCGGCGGTCTTCCTCGCCAGCGAGGAGAGCCGCTTCGTCACCGGCCAGACCCTGGCCGTCGACGGCGGCTTCACGACCGGGGCGGTCAAGCTTTCGATCGATTAAGGACTGAGCCATGAGCTGGAAGCAATTCCTGGCGGAAATGGGTTTTGGCCCCGAGGCGGTCCAGTCGATCGCCGGCATGTGGAACGAGCCTTGGCGCGTTTACCACACCGAGGCCAATCACCTCGTCCCTCTGTTCGACGCCCTGATGCGGGAATCCCTGGCCGGCGAGGCCAGGGATTCCCTGCTTCTCGCGGCCGTTTTCCACGACGTCGTCTACGACCCGCGCGAGCGCGACAACGAAGAGCAAGCCTGCCGCGTGTTCGATCAAATGGCCCGGGAAAACGCGAAATTGCACGGCTGCGCCGTGGTCGACGATGTCAAGCGCATCATCGACAACACGAAACCCTCGAACTATCGCGGGATTGCACCGGGTTCGCTCGAAGATGTCTTTGTGCGGCACGACATTTCGCATTTGACCGTCGACGACCCGAACGCGTGGCTCGACCAGGAGCGCCTCATCCAAAAGGAATTTCAGTTCGTCGATTGGGACGACTATCGCAAGGGCAAGTCGGCGCTGCTGCGGGAAATCGAGGCGTCGTACCCGGCCGTTGCCCGGGCCGCGCGGTTCATCACGCACCAGATCAACACCACGGCGCCTCATATTGGCCTTTACGCCGGCACGTTCGCGCCGTTTCATCTCGGCCACCTCAACATTCTCAAAAAAGCCGAGAAGGTCTTTGACAAGGTGATCGTCCTTGCCGGACGCAACCCGGAAAAAGACCCGATTCCGGGCATGCGCGCGCGGCTCGCCGATATCCTCAAGTATCACCAGGTCGTGTTTCACGACGGCCTGCTGAGCGAATTTATCGGCGGCCTCAATTACCCCGTGACGATGATCCGCGGCCTGCGCACCGACACCGATTTCAAGAAAGAGGAGATCAACCTGCGCTGGATGCAATCGCTCTCCAGGCAGCCGGTTAGCATGGTGTTCATTCCGTGCGACAAGGAACTGGAGCACGTGAGTTCGTCGATGATCCGCATGGTCTGCTCGTTCGACGAGGCCGCCGCGAGAAAATATATCGTCGACACCGACATGGTTTACGCGACCGATCAAATATCCGGGTGCTCGAACCTGCGGGCCGCGCGAATCGAGGGGATCGACTGAGAATCCGGCCGGCGGCGCCGGCCTACTCGTTCATTCGGTCGAGCTGCGCGTCGGTCAGGGGCTTGGATTTCTGGATCTCCTGCGCGCTTTTGCGCTGGTGGTCTTTAGGCTTCGGGATCTCGATCAGGTCGGCCGTGACGTCGACTTTATCCGCGTCCTTGTATTGGTTCAGGGTCTTTCCGTCCCACTTCGACACCAGTTCCGATACGCCGAGCTTCTCCTTCAGGGCTTTGATCTCGTCGGGGTAGAGCGCGAGGATGTCGGCCACGGACGCCGTGCCGAAGCCCTGGCGGTGCATGAGGGCCTGCGAGTCGCGCCCCCGTTTTTGGCATTCCTCCATTTTGGCCTTGTCGCCGGCCTTTTGAGCGGCATCGTATTCGGATTTCAATGTCGCAAGTTGCGCCTCGTGCCTGGCGCTGCCGCAGTAGGCGACCGCCACCGCGCGCGAGTCATAGACGCCGATGCGCTGAGCCGTCGACGTGGTCGCGGCGTCTTTCGCGCCGGCGCACGCCCCGGCTCCGAGCGCGATCAAAACACAAATCGTGAACAGCATCTGTTTCATGGTTGTGCTCCTTGAATCCGGGTTCGGGCTACTGGTTCAGATTAACCGAAGCCAATGGTGTTAGTCAATATATAATACATAGCTAAACAAAATATGTATGACGACAGGGCGGCGATGGGGCCGGCGTATGGCGGGTTTATTTCGTTTTCGTGATGGGGCCGGGGGGCGAGGCGTTGCCGGCCGTGTCCCGGGTCACGATCCGGTATTCGCCCGGTTGGTTGGGGTCGGCTTCCTGGTCGAGGAAGGTCGTCTTTTTGGTTTCGGCGACCTTGACGAAATCTTTCCGGCCCGGGGCGCGGCGCGAAACCACGAACAGGGCCGGTTTTTCGGGGTTGGCCTTGACGTCGGCCGGCTCGAGCGCGATCTCGGCCCAGACGCCTTTCTTGCGGGCCGCCGGCCACCACTGCGAGACCCGCGCCCGCGGCGGCGGCGTCGTGTCGATCGAGAACGGCCGGTCGGTGACGGTGTCGGTGATCGTCTCGCTGCCGTTGGGCAGGCGCAGCGTCGTCTCGACGACCGCGTAGGGGGTGTTCATCCCCTTGCGCACGACAAACTCGGCGCAGTATTTGCCCGGCGCCGCCTCGCGCATCGGCATCCGCCGAGCGACTTTGCCGACGCTGAACGCCGCGTACATCTTGGGCGTGCCGGTCAGCTGGATCTGGACGCGGTCGCCGGGGCCGAGGGTGTTTTTCGGCAGCTTGACTTCGCTTTTCACGATCGCGAGCCGGTCCCCCGTTTCGGAGAACACCGGCAGGGCCGGCAGCTGCGCCACGATCTTCTGGGCGCCGTTGTCGAACGTATCCCGGACCGATTCCGTGCGCAGGTGCCACAGCGAGCGGAACGCGCTGCTGAACAGGCCCAAAATGTCGAGCGTCGGCGCGATGTTGCGGCTGGTGATCACGAATTCGTTGCGGTAGATGACGCGCCGGGAGCGGGTGTCGACCATCTGGAAATCGAGCACGAACCGGTTGTGCGCGTACAGCAGCAGGAACAGGCGGCTGATGTGCTCGACCTTGCTGAAGACGACGATGTCCGCGACGCTGGGGTGGGCGAGCGCGGCCGGCGGAAGGTCCTCGGGCCGCATCGCCATGCGATTGGCGATGGTGGCCAGCCGCTGGTCCACGACCGGGAGCTGGCGGTTTTCCAGCGGCAGCGACGAGAGCGCGGCATGCAGCGCCTCGCGCATCGGCGGGGCCAGCTCCGGGTGCCCCGAGGCGTCGGTCGTCGGCAGCACGCCGAGCGTCCGCGGCGAGGTCACCCCCTTGAGCCCGTCGGTATCGACGGTGGGCGAACCGGAAATCGTGACGTACTGGCAGCCGGCCAACAGCAAAATCGCCGGCAGAAAGCCGACGATCGCCGTGATCCGGCGCCGAAATTTCAGGGCTGATTTCCTGGCGGGAAACAACGAGGCCACCACGCGCTCACATGTGTCTGTCCGGCCGTTTCGACCGCAGTCGTTCTACCAGAAAAACGGCCGGCGACAAAGGACAAAGGAGGCCGGGGCGAAAAATGGCTTTCGGCGGGCCGATCGGCGCAACCGGCGCAATTTGTCCTTTGTAATTTGACCTTGGTCCTTTGTATTCTTCCACGCATGACCGAGTGGATCGACATCTCGACCCCGCTGCGCGATGGGATGGCCGTGTGGCCGGGGGACACGCCGTTTCGGCTCGCCAGGATGGTCGAGATCGAAAAAGGCGAGATTTACAACCTGACCTCGATCTCGATGAGCAGCCACGCCGGGACGCACGTCGACGCGCCGCGGCATTTCTTCGCCGACGGCGCGACGGTCGATCAGCTTTCGCTCGACGGCCTGATCGGCCCGGCGCGGGTGATCGGGGCTCAAGGCCGGATCGGCCTCGAGGAACTTGAAAGGTTCGGCATCCCGCCCGGCGAGCGGATTCTGATCAAGACCGGCGGCCGGCCGACCGGGATTGCCCCCGAGGCCGCGCGCCGGCTCGCGGAGCTGGGCGTGCGGGCGGTCGGCATCGACCTGTTGTCGGTCGGCGATCCCGAAATCGCCGAGGTCCACCGGATCCTCCTTGGCGCCGGCGTGTGGATCATCGAGGTGCTCGACCTGTCGGCGGTCGAGCCGGGCGACTACGAGCTGATCTGCCTGCCGCTTCGGGTCGTCGGCGCCGAGGGCGCGCCGGCCCGCGCGATCCTGAGGAAACCCAACCCATGAACTGCCCCAAATGCGGCAACGACCTGGGATTCCCGGAAGGCGGGCGCATCGAATGCCGCCGGTGCGGCTGGGTGCGCAGCGACAAGGCGATCCGGCGGCGCATGTTGTTCGGCTCCGAGCTGCTCGGCGGGCGCGAGCTGGGGCTGCACCTGTTCCTCTCGGTCGCGTTCATGGCGGCGCCTTATCTGGTCGCGGTCTTCCTCATCCCGTGGCTGGGCGCGCGGGATCCGCGTTATCTCTGGATCGTCCCGCCCGACGCGGCCCGGTGGTTGGCGCGCCATTACTGGCGGATTCTGGCCGGTTACCTCGCCGCGGCGGCGATTTTCAGCCCCGAGCCCGACCCGGATGCGCCCGAACTCAACCGCAACCCGATCGATGAGTTCCTGACGGTCTGCGCGGTCCTGCTGTTGCCCGGCAAATGGTTCCTGCTGAGCCTGTATTCGCTCGCGTTCAATCGCCCAGACCGGCAGGGCGAATAACGCCAATACGGCGGTTGACCGCGGGGGCGGGCGGGGCCAGAATCGAGGGCACGCGCCGCCGATCCCGGGGGCGAGGGGTTTGCCTCGGGCCCGCATAAGCCGGGGGCGGCGGTTACGTTCCTCAATGAAGAGCGGGTTCGCGATACCGAGGACTCAGGACTCAGAACTCAGGACTCAGGACTAATAATTCAACTCCCAGGAGGCGATGATGTCACATAACGACGCGCAGGGGCCGAGCCGGCGGCGATTCCTGAAGGGAACCGTCGGTGCCATTCTGGCCGGCTCCCTGATGAGCCGGTTCGCCGGCAACGCCGAGGCGGCCGTGGGCTTCAAGCGCACGGTCGGCGCCGAGCGGCCGGTTCCGGAAGGGGAGGCCATGCCGTACAAGATCGGCGTGGCGATGGAAGATGTCACGCCGACCTGGCCGGTCCCGCTGGCCGGCTTTTCGTTCCGGAAAGGCAAGCCTTCGGAGGGGGTTTATCAGCCGCTTTACGTCCGCGCGATGTCGATCGACGACGGCGGGAAAAAGCTCGTCTACGTGATGGGCGACATCTGCTACTGGGACCGCAAGGGCGGCCGGGGCCCGCGCCCGGGCGCCGACAACAGCCGCGGCACCGGCGCCGGCCTCGGCATCATCAAGTCGATCCAGGACCAGCTCCGGCGGAGCCACGGCCTCGAGCCCGACCAGATCGTTTTCGTCGCCACGCACACCCACTCCGGCCCGGTCCTGAACGACGAACGATTCAAGGCCAAGCTGATTCCGGCGACGGTCAAGTGCGTCCAGGACGCGATCGCGGGCGAGAAGGAAGGCCGCCTGTTCTTCGGGCGCGGCTCGACCGACGTCGGCGCCAGTCGCCGCGCCCAACTGCTCAACGGCGAGGACGCCTGGCAGATCAGCCCCTACTCGTCGCACGACCACGAAGTCGTCGTCGTCAAGGCCGTCGACCGCTCCGGCAAGGTGATCGGCCTGATGTTTAATTATGGCTGCCACCCGACCACGATGGGGACGCAGCTGATCGGCGGCGACTACTGCGGCTTCGCGCAGCTCGAGCTCCAGAAACGGCTCGGCGGCGCGGTTGCCATGTTCCTGCAGGGGTGCGGCGGCGACGGCAAGACCGACAACCCGCAGCCCGGCAAGCGGTTCCTGTTCCTGACGCCGACCAAGGCGACGGTGGACCAGCCCGAAAAGCTCGGCAAGCGGCTGGCCGACGACGTCTGCAAGGTCCTCAAGGGGAAGATGGAGGAGATCGACGGGCGGATCCAGTACGGCAGCACCGTCGTCAACCTGCCCGTGCTGTCGGCGTGGACGGGCGAAAAATGGGTCGACACGCGCGCCGGGTTCAGCCCGTCCGACCCGCTGTCGGGTCCGCGCCGCCGCATGGCCCGCATGGCACGGTGGATCACCGAGTCGATGGACGCCAACGGCGAATACAAGGTCACGCAGGCCGCCGACCTTTACGTCACGCGCATCGGCGACAAGTTCATCCATGTCGGCCTGAGCGGCGAGGCGTGCAGCCCCTACAGCCTGCGCATCAAGGATCAGCTGCGCGGCAACAACGTCATGGTCACCGGCTACACCGGCCCGATGCACGGCTACGTCCCCGGCATGGCCCAGATCCCCTACGGCGGCTACGAGGTCTTCACCAACGGCAACCGCAAGCCCTACAGCCCCGAGGTCGAGGACATGATCGTGTGCGACGCCATGGAACTGGTCGAGACGGTCGGCAACAAGATCCCGCCGCTCGAGCCGCCCAAGGTCGAGGAATCCTGAGGCGGACCGGCAATCAAGGCAAAACGCATGGGGTGCAAAGCCCCATGCGTTTTTGTTTATGGACCTATAGGTCCTATAGGACCCACTCGGGCGACTGCCGTCCGCTCACCACCCCATTCCTTTCTTTACTTCCCCCGGCGGTGGTTTAACATGGGTGAGGACGCGATTGGTTTGGATTTTTGCGCAGGCCGATTTTATTGGGCATGAAGAAAGGGACTGCTATGAGTTCGACCTCACCCGCGACGGCTCCCGTCACCATCCAGACGCTGCGGCTCATGAAGCGCGAGCAGCGCCCGATCGCCATGGCCACCGCCTACGACGCCATCACCGCGGCGTGGGCCGAGGCGGCCGGCATCGACGCGATCCTCGTCGGCGACTCGCTGACCAACACGGCGCTCGGCCAGCCCGACACGATCGGCGCGACGCTCGACATCATGATCAACCACTGCGCGGCCGTCGCGCGCGGCGCCGGGCGCGCCCTGCTCATCGGCGACATGCCGTTCATGACCTACAAGATCAGCCCCGAGCAGGCGATGGCCAGCGCCGCCCGCATGATGCAGGAAGGGCGCATGAAAGCGGTCAAGCTCGAGGGCGGCCAGGAGGTCGCCGCGACCGTCGCGCGCCTTGTCGACGCCGGCATCCCGGTCCTGGGCCACATCGGCCTGTTGCCGCAGTCCTACCACGCGATGGGCGGCTACCGGCTCCAGGGGCGCGGCGAGACCGAGGCCAAGCGCCTCATGAACGACGCCATCGCCCTCGAGGAAGCCGGCGCGTTCGGGATCGTCCTCGAGAAGATGCCCGTGGCGCTCGCCGAGGAAATCAGCAAGCACCTCGCGATCCCGACGATCGGCATCGGCGCCGGCCCCAGGTGCGACGGCCAGGTGCTCGTGATCGCCGACCTGCTCGGGATGGGCGAGCGCTCGCCGATCAAGTTCGTCAAGCCGTATGCCAACCTGCGCGAAGTGGCCACCGGCGCGCTTCGGCAATACGCCGAGGAAGTCCGCGGCCGCGCATTCCCCGACCCGGAGCACTCCTACGATGCCTAACCGCACGCACCCGCGCCTCGAAATCACGCCCGAACTGGCCCGCCTGCTCAAGGCCGCGCTCGCCGAGGACGTCGGCGCGGGCGACGCCACCACGCGATCGATCGTGCCCGGGAAGCTCAAGGGGCGCGGCGAGATCATCGCCAAGGCCGCCGGCGTCCTGTGCGGCGCGGCCATCGCCGACCACGTCTGGCGCCTGGCCGACAAGAAGATCGCCGTCAAGTGGCTCCTCAAGGACGGCGACCGCGTGGCGCCCGGCGACCGGGTGGCCGAGATGACCGGCCCGATGGCGGGCCTCCTCACCGGCGAGCGCGTCGCGCTCAACTTCCTGCAGCGGCTCTCCGGGATCGCCACGCTCACGGCGAAGTTCCACGCGGCGGCCGGCGGCCCGGCCGGGCCGCTCATCTGCGACACGCGCAAGACGACCCCGCTGTGGCGCCGGCTCGAGCGCTATGCCGTCGCGGTCGGCGGCGGCACGAACCACCGCTTCGGCCTGTTCGACATGGTGCTGATCAAGGAGAACCACGCGCGAGCGGCGGGCGGCCTGGGCGAGGCGATCCGCCGCGCGCGCAAGGGCGCCCCGGGCCTGCGCATCGCCGCCGAGGCCCGCGACGCCGCCGAGGTGCGCGAGTGCTGCGAATGCCACGCCGACCTGATCCTGCTCGACAACTTCACGCCCGCCCGCGTCCGCGCCGTCATCGAGCGATTCCGCCCGGCCGGCATCCCGTTCGAGATCAGCGGCGGGGTCAGCCTGAAGAACATCGCGGAGTATGCCAAGGCCGGCGCCGACCGCATCTCGATCGGAGCCCTGACCCACTCCGCCCCCGCGCTCGACCTCTCGGTGCAGCTCTACCAGGAGTAGGCCGCCAGCGCCGAAACCGGCGTTTTTTAAGGCCCGAAGCGATGGACCACCCCGCCGAACAGAACATGGTGTCCGTGTTGTGCACGTATGATGCGGAGCTGGCGGGGATCGCGGCCGAGTGGCTCGGCGACAACAAGATCCCATGCGTCCGACGCTGCGATCGCGAACGGGGCTGCTCCGAGACAATCGAGTTGTTCGTTCCCTTCAGTTACGCGCGTCAGGCGCATGCGATTCTGGACGATTGGCGAAAATTCCGGGAAGTCGTGGTCGAGGCACCGAAGGTCAGTGAAAAATACAGGCGGGTTTTCGGGACGCAGGCCATATGTGTCTGGCTCATCGCCAATGGGATTGCATTCGCAATCGAGGTCGTCACGCAGGATGACCTGTGGTTTGCGAAGACGTGGCCTGTTCTATTAGCCGTGCTCGGTGGCGTGGTCGCCGTTCGGACGTATGCATACTGGCGTCGCCTGCAGGTGCTCGGCTACGACTGGGTCAGCCTGAGCGATGCCAATGATATCCTCTGGCGGGTCGGGCGGAAGGCGCATGCGATCCCATCGGCCGCCGAGTTGGAAATCCTCCCCGGCTTCACGCGCACCGCCGAATGCATGATCCGATTTCTGAAGGAACGGGGTGACGCATGAGCCGCGCGCCCGCAGAACAGGCCCTGGTTACCGTGTATCGGGCAAGCGACCCGATCCTGGCCGGGCTTGCCGCCGAGTGCCTTGAAAACAACGAAATCCCGGTTACGCGCATAGAGGACGCCCGGACGCTGGACGGCGGGTATGAGGTCTCGGTCGGCGCGATCGAGCTGCTTGTTCCCGCAGAGCGTGTCAACGAGGCCGCCGTCGTCCTGGACAAATGGGAATGCCTTCGAAAAACCGCGGCGGCGGCGCCGCCCAAACCGCCCACGCCATCGGGAAGCTTTGAAAACGTCAAATACGAGGTGATGTATTCTGTATTTTGTTTGATCCTGATTTTAATGTCACTCGCTTCCATCGGCCGGGTCCCGTATATCGCGTTCGTGATCTTCCTGCCGAGCCTTCAGTCGTTGATCCGGATCGTGTGGGCTTATTCGTATTGGCGTCACATGCGGAGCCTCGGCTATGAATGGCCCACGCTCGGGGATGCCTATGAAATCAAAACCTCCCTGGGCTACCGGAAAGCCTATGCCCTGCCCCCCGCCGGCGATGTCGCATTGCTGCCGGGATACAAGCCCGATGTGGACGGGATCTACCATTTCCTGATCGGATTTGCCGACTACAAGCGCGAGGTCGCGCTCAAGCGGAGAAAAAAGAAGCCATGACGCCGCCCGCTGATCACATGCCCGACGACCCGGCCCGGACCGGTGATTCGGATGCGGGCGCTCCCGCGCCGGAGCAAGCACCGGAACCGCTCGCGCGACTGGGCGCTGCAATCGGCATCATCATTTTGGCTTTCGTTATTTCCTTTTTCAGCATCATCTGCATGGCGCTCTTGCCGTTTCTGATCCTCATCCTGTTCATTCCCGCCTCACTCATCTTCGTGGCCTGGGTTGTTCTGAGCATGACGCTCGGCCGCGAATATCTTCAACATCTGCGGGATTTGGGTTATGCATGGCTGGAGATCAGCGACGCCAACATCATTCTCTATAAATGCGGGCGAAAGGCGTACCTGTTGCCGCAGGCCATCGACTATGAGATGCTTCCGCGAAGCCGCAAGACCCGCGCGGGACTGATCCGGTTTATCAATCACCTCGACCGCTACAAGCGCCGCGTGCGCCGCCGGAGCGCGAAGCCATGACGCAATCGGCCGACCAGGATCTTGTCGCCGTTTGCACCTTGGCCGACCCGATCGAGGCGTCGCTTGCCTCCGATTTCTTTGCAGCCTCGCATGTCCCATGCACGATCAACGACAATCACGCGCCGATCAAATTGCTCGTCTCGAAAAAACATGCCGACAAAGCCATTGCGCTCGCAAAAGTGTGGGAAATCCATCGCAATAACAATGCCGCCGCCAAGCCGACCGCAAGCGATCCGCTCCACTATACGAAGTGGATGATCGGCATGAGCGGCGCACTTGTCGTGAGCTTAATCTTCTTTATGTTCACGAACTGGATTATTGGCGGCAAAATCCTGATCGTGTTTCTGATCTGGACGCCGTTCGCGGTTTACATGATCCATACCGAAGGCGTGCGGCCTTATCTGTTGTGGCGGCACTTGATGACGCTTGGTTACGAGTGGCCGACCAAATCCGATGCGCTCATGCTTTTGATGGAACACGGCAAGGAAGCCTGGCGGCTCTGGCCCGCGGCGGATGTCGAAATGCTGCCCGGCATTCAGCGCAATTGGCGGGGGCTTGGGAATTTCCTCAATTATCGCAAGCAACACAAAAAGTTATGCGATCCACGAAAGCGGATGAAGCCATGACGCAATCCTCCAACGATCTTGTCGTTGTCTACCAGAGCTCCGATATCGTGTCGGCGTCGGTGTCGGTGTCGTGCCTCGAGCAGGCCGGCATCCCGTACATGACGCGCAACCGCGATTGCGAGAACCTGATCGGGGCGGGGACGTTCGGGACCGGGTTCAACGTGGCGGCCGGGCCGTTCGAGCTGCTCGTCCGCGCCGATCGCGCCGGCGAGGCGAGGGAAGCCCTGGACGAACTGCTCGCCGCCGACGCCGAAAAACTCCGCACCCGGCCGTACGAAGAATTCAGGGAAGTCACGACGCCCCGGCAGATCGTCAACGTGCTGGTCTGGTTCATGATCATCGCGGTGGTGACCGGCTCGCTGGGTTACATCGGCAACATCGCGCTCGCGGCGGCGCTGTTCCTGCTCGGCATGATGACGCTGACGATCGGATACGGCTATTGGCGCCGCATGCGGACGCTCGGGTACGAATGGGCGGAAATCGGCGACGCCAACTGGATCCTGCTCCGCTGCCGCGGCCGGGCGCTGCGGCTCCCGCCGGCCGCCGACGTCGAAACCATCCCCGGCGGCACGCAAGACAGCGAGGGGGTCATCGACTTCCTGAACGCCCTGGCCATCTACAAGCGCCGGCGCCGGGAAGAGAGCCGCTGACGCGGCCGGCGGCCCGATGGCGGCCGCCCCTTCAAGACTCAGGGAGCGGCTTTCCCGACACGCCACATCGAGGCCGGCGCTCGAGCCGGATACCCCGCTGCTTTTCCGATTGATATCAACCCGGTTATATGTGTCAATACTGACCACGTCAAGATCAGACAACCGGGAACATAGCAGTCGATGGCCAAGCGTCGCACGGCCGGCAAGAGCGTCGCGTGCAGCGTCGCCGTGCCGGCCGACAAACCCATTGTTGAAACCGGCGGCCCGGAACTCCCGTTGCCGGGGTGGTTGCCGTGCGCGCTGCTGGCGGCTTTCGTTTTGATTTTCTTCTGGGACTCGTTCTTTGCCGGCAAGGCGCCCGTCATGCGCGATACGTTCGCGGATTTCATGCCGTGGCGCATGTTCGGCCGCGAGGCGTTTCGCGCCGGCGTCCTGCCGCTGTGGAACCCGTACTCGCACGCCGGCCAGCCGTTCATCGCCAACCCGCAGACGGCGTTTTTTTATCCGCCGCATCTGCTGTTTTATGTTCTGCCCCCGGTCTTCGCGCTCAAGCTGTGGCTCGCCCTGCACCTGGCGGTCGCGGCGCTCTCGATGTATGCCCTGGCGCGGCACTGGCGCCTCGGCGCCGCCGCCGCGCTGCTGGCCGCCGTCGGTTTCGCGTTCAGCGCCTGCATGATCGCGGTCATGGAATTCCAAAGCCTGTTCGGCGTGTATGCGTGGTTCCCGCTGGCCCTGCTGTTGACGAGCATGCTCGACGAGGTCCGGGAATCCGACCGCGATGCGCGGTGGGGCGCGGCCGCCCGGCGCATGATCCCCGCCGTGTTGGGGCTCTCGATCGTGTTCGCGGTGCAGTTCCTGTCGGGCTATCAGGAATGTTTCTTCTACAGCGTGTCGGTCTGCGTCCTGTTCGTTGTGTGTTCGCGCCTCGGCCGGTCGGATCCGGCGGGTGTGCTGATCTGCGGCTGCGCGCTGGGCGTGGTCGGGCTGCTGTGCCTGGGCCTGGGCATGACGCAGTTTCTTCTGACGGCGCAGCTCGTCCCGCTGTCGATCCGCTCAATCATCAGCGGCCCCCACATGGAGTATGCCTCGTTCCACCCGCGCCTGTTCATGTCGTTTCTGATGCCCTTTCTGGCCGGGCACCCGGGCCATTTCACGCAGTGGTGGGGCGCCCCGAAGCTGACGATCCACGAATTCTGGGGAAGCGCCGTCTATATCGGCATGGCTCCCGTCATGCTGGCCACGATGGCCCCCGCGGCGCTGTCGGGAAGGGTTTCGCGCGCCCCGCGCATGAGGCTTCTGGCGTGGTTTCTGGTCACGGTTTCGATCATCGGCCTGTTGATGGCGATGGGCGGCCACACCCCCATTTTTCCGTGGTGCTACGAGAACATCCCGGTTCTGCGCCTGTTCCGGTGGCCGATGAAATACATGCAACTGGTGGTCTTTGCCCTCCCGCTGCTGGCCGCGCTGGGGCTGCACGCGATCGTTGACGGGCGCGGCCGCCCGCGGCGATGGCCGATGGCGGCGCTGCTGTCGGCGTGGCTCGCGGTCTGGCTTTTCATGGCGGGCGCCTGGCTGTTTTGCCGCAACAGCCCGGAATTCTTTTCGTGGCTGACGGGGGGCGCCTTCATTCACCGGCCGGAATATCCCGGCCCGCTGCGGCAGCTCGGCAGCGATCTCGGCTGGTCGGTTCTTGTGCTCGGGGCGGTCTGGGCCCTCGTCGCGGCGCTGGCGATCGGCCCGTTCCCGGCGCGCGCGCGCCGGGCGATCGCGCTGGCCATCGTCGTGGTGACCTTCGTCGATCTGTATGGCGTCGGCCGCCAGATCCAGCCGGTGATGGAAGACGGCGTCTACCGGCTGAGCCCGAAGGCGCTGCTCGACGCCCGGGCCGGCAGCGAACCCGGCCGGTTCCTGATGCCCTACGAGAATCAGTATTGCCTGTACGGCGTGAGCGACCCGAAGTTCTACGAGCAGGCGCGCCAGACCGGCGTCGGCGAATCCTCGCTGCCCGATCACGTCGACAAGCTTCGCGGCGGCGAGACGCTCCGGATCAAGGACTATGAATCGTTCGCGGATCTGCTCAAGTGCATGCCCGAAACGGATCCGGCCTGGCAACGAATCGCCAATCTGCTGAACCTGCGCTTCGTCGTCAGGACCCAGGAGATGGAGGCGATGGTGGCCGGCGCCGCGTCGCTTGAATTCCACCTGGATCAACGCCCCGAGCCGATTCCGCGCGCGCTGGTCGCAAACGGCTGGTCGATTCGGTCCGGCGCGCGGGAGACGGTCGATTGCCTCGTGGCCCCTGAGTTCGACCCCTGCCGGATGGTCGTCGTCGACCGCGTGCCGGAGGGTTGGCCCGCCAGTCAGCCGCTGCCGGAAGGGGTGTCGCATGCGCCGCTCACGCGTCTCGCCGACGCCGGCGTCGATAACCTCCAGTACGGGTGGAACCGGGTGGACGTGACGGCGCGCTCGGCGGGGCGCGCCCTGCTCTTCCTGGACGACGTGGATTACCCGGGCTGGCGCGCGACGGTCGACGGGCGGGAGGTCCCGATCCTGCGCGCGAACTCGGTTTTTCGGGCGGTGCCGCTGGAGGGCGCGGGGACGCACAAGGTCTCGTTCACGTACCGGCCGTGGCAGGTCAGGGCGGGCATGATCGTGACAGCCGTGACGGCGCTGATCATGATCGGCCTGGCGTGGTTTTCGATTCGGTGGCGCGCGGCTCATCAAAACTGATACAAAGGATGCGCATCGAGCTGATCTCAGTTTTTCGAGAAGGCAGTGCCATGACCGATCCAACACGCAGGCAGTTTCTGGTCAGGACGGCGGCCGGGTTGGCCGCGCTGCATGGGAATATCCTGAATGCGACGAATGTTTTCGCGGGCGAGAACCCCGCTCCGATGGCCATCGCCAGGTGGTCGGGCAACCCGGCCGGCATGACCAACGACCGGATCGACGAAGCCGCCGGCAAGCTGGCGCGCCGCGCCGTCGAAGCCGCCGGCGGCATGAAGCGCTTCGTCAAGCCCGGCGAGACGGTCTGGGTCAAGCCCAACATCTGCTGGGACCGCACGCCCGAGCAGGCGGCCAACACCAATCCGCGGGTCGTGGCCGAGATCGTCGGGATGTGCCTGGAAGCCGGCGCCAAAACCGTGAAGGTGGGCGACCACACGGCCAGCCCCGCGCAGCGGACCTACGTGACGAGCGGCATCGGCCCGGCCGTGGAGAAGGCGGGCGGCAAGCTCGTTTACGTCGACGCGAGCCGGTTCAAGACCATGGCGATCAACGGCGCCTCGCTCAAGGAAATCCCGATTTACCCGGAAATCCTCGAGTGCGACGCCATCATCAACGTGGCCATCCTGAAGGACCACTGCGACTCGAAGCTGACGATGTGCATGAAAAACCTGATGGGGATCGTCAACAATCGGCAGCGCTTCCATCAGGACATCCCGGGTTGCCTCGCCGATATCGGGCTGTTCATGCGGCCCAGGATCCGGCTCCACGTCCTCGACGGCGTGCGGATCCTCAAGGCCCATGGCCCGACGGGCGGCAAGCTGGAGGACGTGGTGGTGAAGATGGCGCTGGCCGCCGGCACCGACAGCGTCGCCATCGACGCCTGGGGCGCCGAGCTGGCGGGCTTCAAGCCGGCCGATATCGGTTCGATCGTCAAGGGCCAGGAGCGCGGCCTGGGCAAAATGGATTACCGCTCGCTCGCCCCGAAAGAAGTCGCCGTATCGTAGAGACCCCGGGAGGTTGATTGATGGACGCGATCAGGTTCTACAAGCGCGAAGGCGAGTTCGGGTACCTGTCGAATTTCGCGCATCATGAAATCGACGTCGACGGCAAGGCGTGGCCGACGGTCGAGCATTATTTCCAGGCGCAGAAGTTCGCCGGGACCGAGCGCGAGGAGGTCATCCGCCGGACCGAGTCGCCGATGGAGGCCGCCAAAATCGGCCGCGATCGGTCGATCCCCATCCGGCCGGATTGGGAGGACGCCAAGGAAATGATCATGTACAAGGCGCTCTACGCGAAATTCACGCAGCACGCCGGCCTGAAGGAAAAGCTGCTGGCCACGGGCGACGCCGAACTGATCGAGCACACGCCAAACGATTCCTACTGGGCCGACGGCGGCGACGGAACCGGCAAGAACATGCTCGGCCGCCTGCTGATGATCATCCGGGAAAAGCTGCGTCGGTAGGTCGCTTCGGCTCGAAGCGACATCACAAGCGAATACTGGGAGCGCGCCTGGGAATTCTTCGTTTAGTCATCTTTGAAGGTGCATTGCATTCGATGTCGCTTCGGGCCGAAACGGCCTGCCGACCATTGCGCGGCGTGACTGTTTTTCTTAACGTTTCATTTATGTCACGGCTAAGCTTTTGGATGCCGGCAGCCGACAAAGAGAAAAGCGGGGAGTGGATCCGCGTGGCGTTCTGCTGTCCGCGGCGCGGTCCGGACCTTGCTTTGGCACGTATGCAGCGGAGCGGCCGTGAAGCCCGTGGTTGTGTGAAGAATGGCGATTTTCCCCCAGACGCTCGTTGACGAAGTGCGCCAGGCCCTGGACGGCGGAGCGATCCTGCGCCGGATCGGCTACCGGCCGGAAATGATCCAGGAGACCGGCGACTCGATTAAAAGCTTCTGCCCGATCCACAAGGAAACGATCTTCCGGACGCTCCTGATCGACAAGCGCGCCGGCCGCTACCGCTGCTCCAATTACAACTGCGAGGGCGCCGTCGGCGGCGACCTCATCGACCTCTACGCGCGCTCGCGCGGGCTCGGCTACGAGCAGGCCCTCCTCGAGCTGGCCAGCCAGGCCGGGGTCGAAATCAACCCCTCGCTCGTCGAGGATCACGTCGGCCACGCCCTCGAGGTCGCGCGCAATTACATCGAGATGGGCGTGCTGACCGAGGCCGAGGAGCAGTTCGACCAGATCCTGAGTTTCAAGCCCGACTGCATCCAGGCGCTCGAGGGGCTCGTGCGCATTTACGCCCAGACCGGCCGGACGGAGGAATTGAGCACGGCGCGGCTCGGGCTGGCCCGCGCGCGCGCCGCCGCCGGCCACGCCCCCGCGGCCATCGAGCTTCTGAAGGACCATTTGAAAGGCTCGCCGGGCGATCACGACGCCCGCCGGTTCCTGATCGAGTGCCTGCGCGAGGCGGGCCAGGCCGAGGAGTCGGCCGCGGAGTCGGTCCGGCTCGCCGGGGACCTCTCGGCCGCCGGCGAGATCGACGGCGCTCTGGAGATCTACCGCGACGCGCGCGGCATGAACGGCTCGGGCGATTTCTCGATGAACGTGATCGAGCTGCTCGCCCGCGCCGGGCGCAAGGAGGAGGCGGTCGCCGAGTGCCTTGCCGTCGCCGACGACATGCAGAGCCGCATCGACCCGGAACGCGCGGTCAAGGCGCTGCGCGCGGCGTTCGAGATCGACCCCACGCGCGAGGACCTCGTGATCCGCCAGGCCGAGATCATCGCCATGCACAAGCTCGACGGTCCCCCGCTGGACGACGCCCTCGGGCGGATCGAGACGCTGCTTGCGGCCCGCTCCCACGGGCCGGCGTCGCAGGCCCTCGACGCCCTGATCGGCGCGTTCCCGGACGACCCGAAGCTGATCTCGATGCGCGCCGACCTCGAGGAGGCGCGCGGCAGCGACGAGCGCGCGGCCGACCTGCGGCTCGCGTGCATCGACGCCATGCAGGCCCGGCGCGATTACGACGGCGCGCTGGCCGTCCTCGAAAAGGCCCTCAAGTTCCGGCGCGACGACGTCGCGCTCCTTTCAAGAAAGGCGAACCTGATGCGCGAGACCGGCAACAAGGCCGGCGCGATCAAGGTTTACCTCTCCATCATCGAGCTGTTCCGCAACGCCGACGAGCTCGAGCACGCCGCCGCCGTCTACCAGACGATCATCGACCTGGACCCCAACCGGATCGAGCACCGCGAACACCAGCTCGAGCTTTACCTGCAGCTCGGCATGGAGCCGCTCATCGTCCAGAAGGCGCTCGCCCTGGCCGAGGCGTGGATCCATCGCGGGCAGGGCCAGCGCGCCGTCGGGCTCATCGCCCGCGCGCTCGACGCCGTGCCGATGTCGCCGCAACTGCTCGAGCGCCATGGCGAGATCCTCGAGCAGGAAGGCCGGCGCGGGGAGGCCGCCGAACAGTTCTTCGCCGTCGGCCGCGCTTACATCGAGCAGCAGGAGCCCGACCGCGCGCGGCAGGCCCTGGAGCACGCGCTGCGCTGCGTCCCCGAGCACCTCGAGGCGCGCGAGGCCCTCGCCGACCTCCTCGTCACGCAGGAGATGACGCTGCAGGCGATGGGGATTTACGGCGACCTCGCCGAGTTCCACCTGCGCGACAAGAACCCGGAAAACGTGATCCGCATCGCCCAGAAGATCCTGCGCCTCCAGCCCGACCACATGCCGACGCTGCTCATGCTCGTCAAGGCCTATGGCCAGGCGGGCCAGACCGAAAAGCAACTGGCCGCCCAGATGCGGCTGGCGCGCCTCTACACGCAGGGGCAGTCCTACACGCGCGCCACCGAGGTCCTCGAGGAAATCCTGACCGGCCAGGAGGATTGCAGCCCCGCGCTCGAGCAGCTCATCCAGATCGCCGAGACGCAGCGCCAGCCGACCCAGACGGTCGCCTACCTGTGGCGCCTCTCGCAGCTGCACGCGCGCGCCGGCCGCCGCGAGGAGGAGCAGGCCGCGATCGAGCAGGTTCTCGCCAAGGACCCGTTCCACGTCCCGGCCTGGTTCCGGCATCTGGAGCTGCTGACGCTGTGGGCGACGCCGCGCGCGCTCGAGTCGGCCATCAACCGCTTCATCGACATGTTCGGCGCCGAACGGCGCACCGACGAGGCCATCCGCGTCCTGAACGACCTGTGCCGCGACGCCAGCACCAAGCCGGAGATTTTCGGCGGCCTCGCCAGGCTCTACAAGATGAGCGGCGACGAGGACGGCCTGCGCACCGTGCTGCGCGCCCAGGCGGAGATGCTCGGCAAGCTCCTGCGCGACGACGACGCCCTGGCCGCGTGGGACAGGCTCTCCGCGATCCAGCCGGACGACCTCTCCATCCTGCGCACCCGCATCGAGATCATGATGCGCAACAGCATGGTCGGCGAGGTCGCGGTCGAATACCGGCGCCTGGCCTCCGCGCTGATCGAGCGCGGCCGCTTCGAGGAGGCCGAGGTCGCGCTCCTCGAGGTCCTGTCGCTCAAGCCGCGCGACACCGATGCGCGCGACGACCTGATCACGATTTTCATCAAGACCGGCGACCACGAGCGCGCCATCGACCAGATCGACGATGCCGCCGCCAAGCTCCTCGAGGAGGGCCGCCCCGCCGAGGCGATCACGCTCTACCAGCGCATCTTCGAGTTCGCCGCGGGTCGCGCCGAAACCTACCGGCGCATCATCGCGATCCGCCAGCGGATGGGCGACCTGCCCGGCGCGATCGACACCTATGGCCAGCTCCTCGACGTCCTCGAGCAGGGGGGCGAGGGCGCGCTGTTCGAGCAGGCGGCGCTCGAGGCGATCGCGCTGGCGCCGGAGACCCTCGCGCTGCGCCGCCGGCTCGCCGACTTCTACGCCGCGCAGGGGCGCCGCGCCGAGGCCGAGTCGGTCCTGCTCGCCCTGGCCGTCCGCCAGATCGAGCGCGAGCAGCTCGACGACGCCGAATCCTCATTGGCGCGCCTGCTGGAACTGAACCCGGACTCGGTGCCGGCGCGGGCGCATCACGCCGAGCTCATGGCGCGCCGCGGCCGGGCCGACGACGCCCTGGCCGAATTCCGGCGCCTGGCCGGCGCGATCCAGAACAACCCGGCCGCGCTGGCCGGCGCCTCCGACCCGATGCGGCCGTTCCGGTCGAGCAACTACGAGGGGCTGCGGCTCATCCCCGAATACACGTTCGAGAACTTCGTCGTCGGCGCGCGCAACAACTTCGCGCACGCCACCGCCATGGCCGTCGCCCGCGCCCCCGCGCGCAACTACAACCCGCTCTTCCTCTACAGCGACGTCGGCCTTGGAAAGACGCACCTGTGTCACGCCATCGCGCATTACCTCGTCGACCGCCACCCGGAGCTGAAGATCTACTACATCGCGGCCGAGGAATTCGTCGGCGAGCTGATCGACGCCATCCAGGCCAACGCCATGACGGCGCTCCACAACCGGTTCAAGCTGACCGACGTGCTGATCCTGGACGACGTGCAGGTGCTTTCGGGCAAGGAGCGCGCGCAGGAAGAGTTCTTCCACATCTTCAACACGCTCTTCCAGGCCGGCAAGCAGATCGTGCTGACGAGCGACCGGCCGCCCAAGGACATCGCGCACCTGGAGCGCCGCCTGCGGTCGCGGTTCGGCGCGGGGATCATCGTCGACATCCAGTCGCCCGACCTCGAGACCCGCGCGGCGATCCTGCGCTACGAGCTGCGCGCGCGCGGCAAGGAAGGCGCCGTGAGCGACGAGATCATCCTGTTCATCGCCGAGCACATCGAGAGCAACGTCCGCGAGCTCAAGGGCGTGCTGAACCAGGTCCTGGCGCGCCAGGAGTTCAGCGGCGAGCCGATCGACATCCCCTCCACCCGCGAAATCCTCGCGCGGCACCTGGCCGAGGACGAAGTTTAAGCGAACCCCCTATTTAAATTGATTCGAACGGATTCGGATGATCCGCTTCCTGTCTCGCATACACCCCCCCCGGCCAGTTCACACTTGACACAAATCTCACAGATGTCATGTTATTTGTAAGAATGCCTGCCGGCCGCGGTGCCGGCTCGGAGGGGTTAAAGGACAGATGTCAGTCATCGAAACCCATGGCCTCAGCAAAGTTTATGTGCGCGACGTGATCGACACCGAATACGGCCGGCTCCGGATTCGGTTCAAGGGGCGCACGACGGTGGCGCTCGAGGACCTCAACCTCGAGGTCAACCAGGGCGAGATCTTCGGCCTGCTCGGCCCCAACGGCGCGGGCAAGACGACGACCATCAAGATCCTCATGGGGATCCACTTCGCGTCCTCCGGGACGGCGAAAATCATGGGCCGGCCGCTCGGCGACCGCCAGGTCAAGAGCCGCATCGGCTTCCTGCCCGAAAACCCCTACTTCTACGACTACCTCAAGGGCTGGGAATTCCTCGATTTCTACGGCCAGCTGTACGGCATCGACAAGCGGAGCCGGCGCGCCAAGGTCGAGGAACTGCTGGCGCTCGTCGGCCTGTCGCACGCGGCCAATATCCCGCTGCGCGGCTACAGCAAGGGGATGAACCAGCGCATCGGCCTGGCCCAGGCACTCATGAACGACCCGGACATCGTGTTCCTCGACGAGCCGCAGTCGGGCCTCGACCCGCTCGGCCGCAAGGAGGTCCGCGACCTGATCCTCGGGCTGCGCAAGCAGGGCAAGACGGTCTTCTTCAGCTCCCACATCCTGTCGGACGCCGAGATGATCTGCGACCGCGTTGCGATCCTCTACCGCGGCCACCTGCGGTCGGTCGGCCGGCTGAGCGAGCTGCTCTCGAGCAGCGTGACGGAGTGGGAAGTCGTCATCCGCGACGTCAGCGATGAGTTCATCGAGAGCCGGCGCGACCGGTTCGACCGCGTCGAGCACGTCGAGGGCGAATGGTGGCTGATCAGCAAAAGCCAGGAACTGACGGACACGATCATCAACGAGACGGTGGGGGCGGGCGGCAAGCTCGTCGCGCTGACGCCGCGCCGCCAGTCGCTGGAAGATTATTTCATCCGCGAGGTGAAGGGCTCATGATTTACACGGAGGCGGCGGCATGAAAGAAATTGTCGCCATCGCGCTCAATACCTTCAAGGAAGCGATCCGCAACCGGATCCTGTACTTCATCCTTGTCTTCGCGGTGATCCTGATCCTGCTGTCGGGCGTGCTGAGCGAGCTGACCTACGCCGACCGCGGCAAGATCATCATGTCGTTCGGCTTCACCGCGATCAACGTCTTCGCCGCGGCCATCGCCGTCTTCGTCGGCGTCTCGCTCGTCTACAACGAGCTCGAGAAGCGGACGATCTACACGATCGTCAGCAAGCCGATCGGCCGCTGGCAGTTCCTGCTCGGCAAGTACTTCGGCCTGCTGCTGACGGTCTGGGTCAACATCGTCGTCATGACGGTCGTGTTCCTGACGATGGTCCACTACTACGTCATGGTGGCCGATCCCACCTGGCACCACGCCTGGTTCATGACCGTCGGCCGGGCGGTCGGCCGCGGCCTGGTGACGCCCTTCTGGTGGAACTTGTATCCGGAGACGTCGGTGGTCATGCCGGTGATCGCCGTCACGATGCTCGAGATGGCGATGGTGACCGCGTTCGCCGTCCTGTTCTCCTCGTTCTCGACGCCGGTCCTGAGCATGATGTTCACGGTCATGCTCTTTGTCGCCGGCCGGCTCAACGAGGACATCGTCCGCTTCTGCGTGACGCTGCAGGACCGGGCGCTCAAGGCGGCGCTGGCCAACCAGACGCCGTACACGCACGAGCTGTCGCCGGCCTACCACTTCGCCAACTGGGCGGCCCACGTCACGCCGAACCTGGGCGTGTTCCACAAGGTCGTCGAGCAGGCCGTCTTCGAGCACAAGGTCAACCTGTGGCACTGGTCCATACCCTACGGCATTCTGTACACGATCGCGGTGCTGGCCCTGGCGATCGTGATCTTCCAGCGGCGTAACTTTAAATGAGCGAACGGATGTGGACATCCCTGATCGTGGGACTGATCCTGATCGCGGCGGCGACGCCCGCGATCCTGATTCAGGACGAGCAGATCTACCGCACCAAGGTGGAATTCGTCCAGTACCGCGACACCCTGTATCTGCCCAACAGCGAGTACGTCCGGGCGGTCACGTGCGGCTACGACCAGTTTGCCGCGCACTTCCTCTGGCTGCGCATGATCCAGTCGTTCGCGGCCGGCTGGACCCGCCCCGAGAACGTCCAGCAGATGATGCAGTATTTCGAGGTCATCACGGACCTCGACCCCCATTTCATGGAGGCCTATTCGCTGGCGATCATGGCCGTCAGCGAGAAGGTCAAGCGCTTCGACCTCGTCGACCACATCGTCGAAAAGGCCTACCTGAACAACCCCGGCAAATACATGATCCCGTTCAAGGGCGCCTACACGTCGTACTGGGACGAGAACAACGCCGAGAAGGCCAAGTTTTACGTCCGGCTCGGCCTGCACGATCCCGACATGCCCGACTATGCGAACCGCTGGCTGGCCTACTTCGACATGAAGGAAGGCCGCTACCGCGCGGCTTATGAATATTCGGTCCGCAATTACCTGACGATCGTCGGCCCCGAATCCGCCAAGGAAGGGGCCGGCGAGAAGATCGACCAGACGGCCAAGGTCATGTACCGGCTCAACTTCCTGCGCGCCGCCGACGGCTGGATCCGCGCGGAGATCGAGGCGGCCGCCAACAAGTATCACCAGGATAACGGCAAGTGGCCGACGGTCGAGCAGCTCGACGAGGCCGGCCTGTTCGCCGGCAAGGAATTCCCGGATTTCGGGATGATCTTCACGATCACGGAAAAGATCCGCGGCGGCGAGATCGAGAAGCCGACCGATTCCGCCCAGATCGAGCAGCTGATCCAGATGTCGATCCACAAGTGGGACAGCCTCCCCCCGTCGCCGTACGCCTTCCTCAAGCCGTCCTACCCGGGCTGGGTCATCTGGCCGGACTCGACGGTGGTGCGCGCCTCGGGCCCGGCCAACAAGAGCGGGCGCGAGCTGATCGTCTCGCGCGGCGAGGCGATGATCGAGCTGATGCGGGTGATCAATTTCATCAACACCGCGGCCGTGGAATACAAGAATGCCAACGGGGGCAAATTCCCCCAGTCGTTCGCGGATTTCGCGCCGCAGTTCCTGACCCAGACCGACCCCTTCGGCGGCAAGTTCGCGTGGGACCCCAAGGGCGGCAAGGTCTCCTGCACCTCGGTGCCGAACTTCAACCCGGGCATGGTCCCGAACGTGATGTGGTGACGTCGAGTCCTTCGAAAGAGGTATGAACATGAGCGCCAACGAAGCTCTCCGGCAACACCGCGGTTTCGTGGTCGCCGGCCTGGGCAAGATGGGCATCATGCATGCCTCGATGCTGGGCGTGGTGTCGGGCGGGCGCGTCGCCGCGCTGGTCGACATCGACGAAAAGCTCGGCCGGAACGTCCAGTCGATGGGCGTCGACGCCCCGGTTTACACCGACATCAACAAGTGCCTCGATGAAATTGCGCCGGACGGGGTGTGGATCACCACGCCGCAGTTCGTTCACCGCCAGCTGTTCGAGCTGTGCGTCTCGCGCGGCATCCCCGTCTTCTGCGAAAAGCCGCTGGCCCACACGCTCGAGGACGCCCGCAAGATG
Organism: Candidatus Sumerlaeia bacterium; assembly: GCA_039683515.1. Lineage (GTDB taxonomy): Bacteria > Sumerlaeota > Sumerlaeia > MVZB01 > MVZB01 > JAJFUE01. The sequence continues at coordinate 34,965 of JBDKRG010000010.1, forward strand.
GCCGCGGCCGCCGCCGCCCGCCCGGAGCTGCCGATCGCGGTCGGCTACATGACGGCCCACAACCCGCTCTTCCACAAGGCGCACGACCTGGTCGCCGCGGGCGAGCTCGGGCAGGCGTGCTCGTTCAAGGCCTCCACCCGGCTGTCGCAGGTGTTTTCGCCCATGAAGGGCTGGACGTTCACGAAGGAGCAGGCCGGCGGCGGCGTCCTGATCAATTCCGGCTGCCACCTCCTCATGGCCCTGCACGTCCTGTTCGGCCCGCCCGCGCGCGTGACCGTCAAGGGGCGCGGCGTCCACAACCAGGTCGAGGACACGCTCGGCGCGATTTTCGAATATGCCAACGGCCTGTGGGGGATGATCGAGATCACGTGGAGCGTCCCCGGCCACGAGCTCCAGACGCACGACATCGAGGTCCTCGGCACGGCCGGCACGATCGAGGTCGGCAACGAGGCCCTGCGCCTGTGGCTGCACCAGAAAACGCGCAACCACCCGGCCGGCTGGTCGCAGTGGCTGCGCTCGCGCACCGAGCCGCTGGCCGAGTTCTCGCTGAGCCCCGAATACTGCGGCGACGAGTTCTTCCTCGAGGACCAGGACTTCGTGAACGCCGTGCGCAAGGGTGGGCGGCCGAAGGTCGGCCTCGCCGAGGCGATGGCGATCCAGGAGCTGCTCGAGGCGATGTACCGGTCGATGGCCGAGAACCGGCCCGTCGACCTGGCGAGCGTGGTGAAATCATGACGCTTTCGGCCCAAATTTCCGATCCCGCCGGCGATATCCTCGGCGTGCAGTTGCTGCTCGGAGGGGGCGCCGTCGCGGCCAGCCAGTGGGAGCCGCTGCGCCGGCTGCAGGCGCGCTTCCAGTCGCCCGAGGCGCTGCGCCAGGCGCTCGAGCGCAAGCATGCCGACGGCTTCAAGTCGGTGCTGGCGCTCGGCGAGCCGCGCCTGCTCGAGGCCCTCGGGCGCAAGCGCGCCGACAACCTGCCCGTCCCGCTCCCCATGGTCCCGAACCTGCGCGGCTTCATGCGCGAGGCGGTCGAGTACGGCATGATCGGCGCCGGCGTGCGCCGGGTGTGGCGCGGCGGCGTGATGTCGCTCGTCGGCCTCAGCATGCGCGGCATCACGCAGCTCGGGCCGCTCAAGCGGCGCGATTTCCCGACGTTCCTGCGCATGTTCATCGACCTCGAGCTGGCAGCGTTCAGCCGCTTCAGCCCGCCGGTCGTTTTCCTTCAGCCGCAGATGACCGACCTGGCCGTCGCGATGAACAACCCGCGCATCATCGAGGCGTTCCAGTCGGCCGTGCGCGACCGCACGGGCGCCCAGCTCGGGCTCGTGACCGCGAACTTCGGCCGGCTCGCCGCGTCGCTCAAGAGCTGGGGATTCGACATCGCGGCGCTCATTGCCCCGTGGGACGGCGGCGGCTCGCGCATGCGCCCGAGCGCCGAGGCGTGCGTCCGCGCCGCGCGCGCCTGCGAGTTCCCGATCTGGGCCGACCGGCTCGGCTTCATCGAGCCGCCCCAGCCCGAGGACCGCGAAGTGATCCGGCAGGCCGGCCTGAACGGCATCGTCCGCGACGATCTCTCACTCTGGACCAACATATGAAAATTCTCGTCACCGGGGCCGCCGGTTTCCTGGGCGCCGCGACCGTCAAGCGGGCGCTGGCCGCGGGCCACGGCGTTCGCGCCATGATCCGGCAGGGGAGCCCCCGCGCGCGCGTCGGTCTGCCCGACGCCGACATCGTCATGGCCGACCTGGGCGACCCCGAGGCCCTGGCGCGGGCCGTGGCGGGGGGGATCGACGCGGTCATCCACTGCGCCGCCACGACGTCCCAGGGCGCCCCGGACGAGGCGCTCAGCCGCCGCACGAACGTCGAGGGGACGCGCCTGCTTTACCAGGCCGCCAAGGCCGCCGGCGTCGGGCGCTGGGTGCAGATCAGCTCGATGTCGGCGCACCCGGGCTCGACGAGCGTCTACGGCCGCACCAAGCTGGCCGCCGACGAGGTGTTGCGGGCCGAATCGGGGCCGCCCGTCTGGACGATCCTGCGGCCGAGCCTGATCTACGGCCCCGGCGAGCGCGGCCTGGTCGCCAAGACCGTCAAGCTGCTCGAGAAACTCCCTGTTGTCCCGATCGTCGGCTCCGGCAACGAACTCATGCGTCCGATCTACGTCGACGACGTCGCCGACGCGGCGCTGGCCGCCCTCGCGAGCGATGCGGCTCAGGGCAGGACCTACATGATCGGCGGCGCCGATGAAGTCACGCTCAACGAGTTCATGACCGCCCTTGTCAAAGCCCGCGGCCTCAAGCGCCCGCTTTTGCACCTGCCGATCCCGGTGGCGCTCCTGATGGCGAAAATGATGTCTGTTGCCCTCAAGAACCCGCCGCTGACGCCCGACAACGTGCTGGGCGTCCGCCAGGTGCAAAGAGTCGAACACGACGCCGCCCTGCGCGACCTGCCGTGGAAGCCGATCACCCTCGCCGAAGGCCTGCGCCGGACGTTTGAAGGCCAGGGCGCTTGACGAAACTCGTCCGTTCGTGAATCGTGCTCGTTCATCGTGCGTCGTGCGTCGTGCTCGTAATCGTAATCGAACCGACCCCGGTCGAATCAAAACCATATCCCCCGAATCAATTCCTCTCGGTCTCGCCGCGTTGGTATAGCCGGATCAGGAGCGGCATTTTCTGGACGATTTCCGGCTGGTCGCACTGGCGCGCCAGGTCCAGCGCCTGGCGTGCGTTGTCGATCGCCTCGCTGAACCTGCCGTTGGCGGCCTGGGCCATCGCCAGGACGCAGACGTAACTCGGATCGCCGCGGCCTCGCCGCTCGATCAATTGATTGGCGATCCGCAGCGCGCGCCCGGGGTTGTAGATGCGCGGGTCGCGCGACGTCGACATGATCGAGATCGCGTTGCAGAAGACCGCCGGCGCCGTGCACCCGTCGTCGATCGCCTTGTTGAAGAGATCGACCGCCTCGGCGAACTTGTTCTGGGCGATGAGCGCCGCGCCCAGGTTGCAGACGGCCATCCAGTAGTCCGGCTCGACCCGAACCGCTTCGGCGAACATCTTCTCGGCCTCGGCGAGGCGGTTCTGCTCGAAGAACGCGTTGCCGAGGTTGAAATAGACGAAACTGGAATCGGGCGCGACCCGGCGGGCTTGGGAAAACAGCGTCTCCTCGTCGCGGTAATAGCCCGCCTGCCGCAGTGTCAGCGCCCCGCAGAATGCCAGCACGGCCGCGACGGCCGCGACGGCCCGGCCGCGCCGCGCCGGGTGGTTCTCGATCCACGCCCCGGCGAGGGCCCCCACGCCGGCGATCGGCCCGATGCTGGCAAGGTATTGATAACGATCCGCCGCGGGCGTCCGGGTGAGGAATCCGAAATAGACCACGCCGAGGGCGGGTCCAAGCGTCATCCCGTAAAACAGCCAGCACGCCAGAGGACCGCGTCCGATCCGGCCGCGCGCCGCCCACAGCCCGCCCGTCACGAGAACGATGGCGGCCATCGGCAACCAGTCCAGGGCGCGCCCGGGGTCGATGGCCCACCTGGGATAAACGGCGCTCAGGCCGACGGGCAGAAGGAGCTTTTGGAGGTAGAACCAGAACGCGTGGGCCGACTGATCGAGCCGCGCGGCCAGCGACGGCCCCTGGCCGCCGACGGCGTCGAATTCGATCCGCAGCCACGTGTCGAGCGAAGCGATCGAGATCGTGACGACCCCCAGGAGCGCGACGCAAGCCCAGTCGCGCCTCGTCAATCTGCCGAAGCGGTACCAGGCGAGCAGCCCCCATCCGGCCGGCAGCATCAGCGGCGAGGATTTGCTCAGCATGGCGGCGGCGGCGGCGAGGCACCCCAGCGCCGGCCACAGGCGCCGGCCGCCATCATGGAAGTTCAGGCAGCATTCGATCGCGGCCAGGTAAAACAGCGCGGCGAGCAGGTCCTTGACGCTGATGATCCACGCGACCGCCTCGGCGTGCACCGGGTGGAGGGCGAAGAGCGCCGTCGCGATCGCCGCCCCCGCCGCGCCCATGCCGATGCGCCGGCACAGCCGGAAAAGCTGCACGACGATCAGGCCGTGCAGCGCGAAGTTGGCGAAATGGAACCCGGCCACCGATTCGCCCCAGCATCGCCACTCGAGCCACAGGACGCTGTAGGTGACCGGCCAGTAATGCTCCTCGGCCGGCATGTTGCCGAAGCTGGTCCAAAACGACAGGAGCCCGCTCCAGTGGCGCAGGAGCAGGTTGCCGTGCACGGCGTATTTGTCGTCCCAGAGCCACGTCCCGTTGAGGGCCGGGAGGTAGACGGCGACGGCGGCGGCAAACAGGAGGGCCGGCGCGGTCCAGGGCGGGAAGCTCGGCCTGGCCGGGGAGTCGGCCGAAGCGGCGCGGCGGTCGGCCGCGCGCCGGCGACCGCGGCGCGTGGTTGATTCCGGTGTTTTCATCGAACCGATCCCGATTTATGGACGACGCCAAGAATATGACCGCGATGAATCCGGAATACAAGTGGAAAGAGCAGGTCGGCCCGGGTGGGATTTCGGCCCCGGGGGGTAAAAAAAACGCGCCGCCCCCGAATCGGGGGAGCGCGTTTTTGCGTTTTTGTTGGGCTTGGCCCTTATGCCTTAAAGCAAACCTTGAGAGGCCGCTCAGGCATTCGCGCCCATCGCGTTGACGGCCAGCGTCAGGCGCGAGGTGTGGCGGGCGGCCTGATTGTCGTGGATGATCCCGACGCGGGCGCTATGATCAATGATGCTGATCGTCTGCGGCAGCTGGGCCTTGGCCTGCTCGACGTTCCCCTCGGCGATGGCGGCGCGCAGCTTCTTGATAGCCGTGCGCAGGGCGGACCGTTTGTCGCGGTTCCGGGTACGTGCCTTGGTGTTCTGGCGCAGACGCTTGGCGGCGGATTTGACGTTCGGCATTGTCTTTTTTCAGCTCCGAAATGGTATACTGGGATCGGCTCAGCCCCCGCGGCTAAACCACAAAAGGGTGATCATAGCAGGAACCACATTATTGTCAAGCCTTGAAAAAAAACTCCGATGAGAAGATAAGGGTTCTGGGACGTGCCCCTGAGATGAACAACGTCACGACATATCCGACCGTTCACTGGGCCAGCTACGGGATCTCCGCCGGCATCGTCGATCAGCGCTTGGGGCCGATCTGCCGCGATCTGGGGCCGCATCTCGTGCGGGCTGAATCGCCGGCCGATCCGACCCGGATCGACCGCGAGGACGGCCCATGGGATCTTTTATTTGTCGGCTATGAGACCCGGGGGCAGGGAACGCTCGAGTCGCTCGTCCGGCGCATCTGCCAGGCGCATGCCCTTGAAAGCATCATCGCCGTGGCCCCGTCCGGTTCCCCGGCGCGCGAGATCGAGCTGATGCGCGCCGGCGCCGCCTCGGTCATCGACATCGACAGCGACTCCGAGCGGATCGCCCAGGCCATCCAGAACGCCGTCCTGCAGGTTCAGGCCCGCCGCGGCCAGTGCGACCGCGAAAAGATGCGCCTCATCAACCAGCTCGCCATCAGCGTCAACCACGAGATCAACAACCCGCTGACCGGCCTGATGGGCACGGCCGAACTGCTGCTGATGGATTCGAACAAGATCGACGAGAAAAGCCGGCGCGACCTCAAGACGATCGTCACCCAGTGCAGGCGCATCCAGGAGGTCACCGCGCGGCTCAAGACGCTCAACCAGCTGCGGACGGTCCCCTACGGCTCGCACGACACCATGATCGACCTGGTCGGCGAAATCCCGCTGGCCTCGCCGGTGCCGCCCGAGACCCCCGAGGAGCAGTTCCTGCCGGTGCCGACGATCCTGGTGATCGACGACAACCCGCTGATGATCGACCTCATCGAGCGGCTGTTCGAGGGCAAGTTCAAGATCGACGCCGCCGGGTGCGCCTCCGACGCCCTGACGCGCGTGCGCGAAAAAGGCTATGACCTCATCCTGATCGACCTGATCCTGCCCGAGATGAACGGCCTCGAGCTGTTCCGGGCGATCCGGAAGATCCGGCCGCAGCAGAAGGCGATGCTGGCCACGGCCTACCGCGGCGACGCGCGCGTCGAGCAGGCCATCGCCGAAGGCGCGTTGGGATGCATCTACAAGCCGTTCCAGCTCGAAGAGCTCGAACGGATCCTCAGCGAGACGATCAAGGTCAAGACCAACGGCGCCAATTAGAGCGTTTGACGAAAGTTTTCCGTGTTAGTGTAGTGTATCCGAATTGCAATGGATGATATTTTTGAACCGCTGTCGCGGTTCCACATCGTCACATTTTTTGCAGCGCTTTCAGGCATCATTCGCAATCGGCGTGGGACACCACACAAACAAGGTCCCATAGCTCCCGGCCGGCCGGTTCAGCCTTCATTGGCCAGGCGGATGCCCGTCATCTGCCAGCGCTCGTCGGGCTGGAAGAAGTTGCGGTACGTGGGCCGGATGTGCGAGCGCGACGTGAAGCACGATCCGCCCCGCAGGACCATCTGGTTGCACATGAACTTGCCGTTGTATTCGCCGATCGGGCCGCCGGCCGGGCGGAAGCCCGGATACGGCGTGTAGGGGCTCGCCGTCCACTCCCACGCGTCGCCGAAGATCTGCGCCGGCGAGCCGTTGACCGGCTTGGCCGGCGCCGCCGGGTGAAGGCGCCCCTCCTCGACGAAGTTGCCCTCGATCGGCCCGGCCGCGGCGGCGATCTCCCACTCGGCCTCGAGCGGCAGCCGCGCCCCCGCCCAGCGCGCGTAGGCGTCGGCCTCGTAGTGGCTCACGTGCGCGACCGGTTCGCGCGGGTCGAGCGGCCGCATCCCGCCGAGCGTGAACTGGTGCCAGCCGTTATCCTGAAGTTCCCAGTACAGCGGCGCCCTCCAGCCGGATTCGTTTTTGCAGTCCCAGCCGTCGGCGAGCCACAGCTCGGGCTTGTCGTAGCCGCCGCCGTTCATGAATTCGAGATACTCGCCGCAGGTGACGAGCCGCATCGCGAGCTTGAACGGGTTCAGGAACACGCGGTGCCGCGGCCGCTCGTTGTCGTAGGCGAACGAGTCGGCCTCGTGGCCGATCGACTGGATCCCCTCGGGGTAGGTCTGCCACGAGAGGGGAGGCGGCGCCGCCGCGGCGGGCTTGGGCGGCTCGCCGTAGGCCGGCTTCATCGGGTTGAGCCAGAACAGGTATTTGAGGTCCGTGAGGATGTGTTCCTGGTGCTGTTGTTCATGGTGCAGGCCGAGTTCGACGAGCGGGAGGATTTCGTGGAGCGTGCGCCCCGTTCCATTTTGAAGCAGCCGCGTCATGAGCTCGTCGATCGCGCGGCGGTAATCGCAGACCTCGGCGACGGTCGGCCGCGTGATCATCCCGCGCTGCGCGTGGGGGTGCATTTTGCCGGCCAATTGGTAATAGGAATTAAAAAGATAATAATAATGAGGTTTCAGCGGCTCGTGGTGCGGGTCGGCCGCCTGCATGACGAACCTCTCGAAGAACCACGTCGTGTGGGCCAGGTGCCACTTGGCCGGGCTGGCGTCGGCCATGGGCTGGACGACGTAGTCCTCGATGTTGAGGGGGCGGCACAAGAATTCCGTGAACCGGCGCACCCGCTCGTATTGCAGCAGGAGCATCGCCGGATCCAGCCGCCCATTGACAGCCCCATTTTTGATGTTCGATTGCATGAGCGGCTCCCTTGCCCTGATGAATGTGTGGGAAGATTCAGGACAAGTCTAAACGCGCGAGCGGGTCGCCTCAAGGACGATCGAGCGCCGGTTGAGAAAATCAGTAAAAAGCTGATAGCCGGTCGCGGATCGGGATTTCGGCTTTAAAGCCGTGCCGGAGTCGTATCGTTTCGGTTCGTGATCCTAAGCTGGCGTAGCCAGAACCAAATTGCAGTTGCCCAAGAACCGCGTCAGCGGTTCGACCTTCAAAGCCGTGGGTTGAATCGCCGGTTTCGCGATTCAACCCACGGTCAGGATCGTACCGACCCGAACCGGTTTACCGGTTCGACAGAACCATTGCTCGCAGTTGTCGAACTGATCAATCGGTTCGTGTGTTTTTGCCACCCCCGTGGGTTGCCGAGAATCGCCAACCCACGGCTTTGAACGTCGAACCGCTGACGCGGTTCCAAAATCATCGAATTTTCACGAGTCCTCCGCATGAAGAAATGCGGATCGGGATTTGAAAATCCGCAATCCGCATTCCGCAATCCGAAATCCGAAATTTTCGGTTACTTGGTGTTCTTCACGCAGACGGCCTTCCAGATCAGGCCGGCCGGCTGGATCGATTCGATCTCGAGCCCGCATTTTTCCATCAGCTTGTAGAGGTTCAAGTCGGTGTAGAAGCCGATGCGGTAGCAGAACGGCGAGATCAGGCGCTCCCAGAACGCCAGGAATTTATTGTCGCTCAGGAAATGGTTGATGAAGACCAGGCGGCCGCCGGGGCGGCAGACGCGCTTCATTTCCTCGACGACCTTGATCGGGTCGGGAACGGTCGAGATGAAGTAGGCCGCCAGCACGCGGTCGAAGCTGTCGTCGGGCAGATCCATCCGGGTGGCGTCCATCTTGAACAGCTTGATGTTGGGCATGTTGAGCGCGACGGCGCGATCGCGGGCATGCTCGAGCATCCCTTCGGAAAGATCGATGCCTGTCATGTCTTGCGTGCGCGGGAGGAGGGGGAGAGAGAGACCGGTGCCGATGCCGACTTCGAGGAGCTGGGTGTCGGGCTGGAGGTCGAGCAGGTCCGGTGCAAGGACCCGGCCGTCCTGGAACACCCGGCCGAAAACGACGTCGTAGACACCCGAGTAAAAATTGTAAACCTTTTCGACGTATTCAACTGTCACGGTTCAGGCCTCGCGAAAATGCGCCACGGAGGGCGGATTTAAAGGGCCTCGTGGGTCATGCAGCCACAGGGGCCATCGACATACGAACCGACATCATCGGGTTTTCATGAACGAATTGCAATCTTTATTGTTGTCCGGGCCCATGGCCTGGAGCCATAAGCCATTATACAGCAGACCTGCGCGGCGGGAGGAAGGTTTGGAGCCGATCGTCGGCGTCGCACCCGCGATCGATAAAACGCCATTCGCATGTCAGTTTTTATGAATGAGCGGTTCGCGCTCTTGGATGTCCGCGCCTCAGTGCCCGGCCGCGTGGCTGGCCGCGCACTGGATGGTTTCCTTGAGGCGCGACGGCGAGGTCGGCTTGCGGATGATGCTGTCGGCGCCGAGGCCCGTCCAGTCGACGAGCAGCGTGTCGGCCATCGGGCTCATGATGATGACCGGCTGGCCGTGGCCGTGCTCGCGCAGGCCGGCGATCAGGTATTCGCCCTGGCGGTGCGCCATCGTCTCGTCCAGAAGCATGATGTCGAACTTGTTCTGCTGGAGGGCTTTCATGGCGCTCGTCCAGCTGTGGGCGAAGCTCGCGCGGTAGCCGATGTGCAGCAGCACGTCGCTCAGGTACTGGCAGGCCCTCAGGTCGTCGTCGATAACGAGCAGGTTTGGATTGGCATGGCTCATCCAGGGCTTACCCGTGGTTCGCCGTCTCGCGTTCGATTCCTATGCGGGCACGAGGCGCCGAGCCGTGATCGATGATGTTTGCGAACGGGTTGACCGATCCCTACCGTCTATACCGGAGCTTGTCCAGGTACTCGATCGGGAACGCCGGGCGGCCGCCCTGCATCGCCAGGGCCTCGCGGACGGTCTGCGGCTGGCCGACGTCGCACCAGCCGAGGTTCTCCATCGGCACGACAAGGCTCCAGCGGGCCATGTACTGGAGCACTTCGCGCGAGAAATCGACGCTCTTCAGGTCGCGGTAGATCTGGTGCAGCGCGACTTCCTCGTGCTGACCCGGCGAGCCGTCGCTCGGGACCATCCCCTCGTTGTGGACGATCCGCAGCACCTGGCGGTAAATGTCGAAGCGGCGCATGATGTCGGGGAACATCTGCCAGCCGATCGCCCACATCATGCGCACCTTGCAGACCATGATCATGGTGTTCCACAGGCAGCCGCGGCGGATCAGGCACTCGGCCTTGCTCTTGCGCGGCCGCTCGTGGAAGCTCTTGACGGCGAGCGGCCGGCGCGCCGACGTCGACCACGCGCGGTCGACCGGCTCGATCCAGCCGTAATCGGTCTCGGGGCGGGCCGGCGTCGCGCCGAGCAGGATCAGGCGGTCGGGCGTGCGCTCGGCCAGTCGGCACGCGTGCTCGATGTATCGCTGCAGGCGCTTCTCGGGCTTGATGCATTGGTCGGACGGGAAGATCACGATCGTGGCTTCGGGGTTGCGCTCGTAGACGTAGGTCGCGCCCAGGAAAATCCCCATCGCCGTGCCGCGGTCGGTCGGCTGCGAGATCACCCGGCCCGGCATCTGGCGCGCCGTCCCGTTCAGGAACCGCCGGTGATTGTTCCCGATGATCGTGATGAGGTTTTCGGGCGGCATGATCGCCGTCGCGCGCTCGACCGTCCGCTGGAGCAGCGTCCGGTTGCCGCTGAAGGCGCAGTACTGCTTGGGGCGGTTCTCGCCGAGCCAGCGCTGCGTCAGCGGATACAGGCGGCTGCCCTCGCCCCCGGCCAGGATGATCCCCCACCGGGCGCTGGTGCCGAGGTTGGTGTCGACCTGGCGAAGCCGCGATTGCCGATACTGCAGCGTGTTGTGAAGCGTAGCGCCTGTTGCCATGATCTTGTTCCGCCGATCTTGTTTTCAGGCGTCCCCTTGCAGGAAGACGCCGACATTTTTTCGGTTCATGGCCAACACAATGTCACACCCCGTCGGCTCCGCAAATCGGGGTTTCCCTGATTTCGGCAGTCAGCCAAAACCCCATAATTCCGGAATGGTGAGAGATGAACGATGAATGGTGAAGGTGATTCGGAATTTATGAGTATTTGGGGCTTTTTTCGCCGTGGCGGGCGATTTCAACCGTTCGCTCGTCGTCGTTGCCTGAGATATATTTCTCAAATGAATCGTGGGCGGAATCGGTGAATTGGCGGCTGTGTCGGTCGTGGGCCGAATTGCGCAGCGGGTACGGCGCGAAATCCTCCGAGTCGATGAACGGCTCGAGCGGGATCATCCGCGCGAGGACCCGGTCGGTGTAAAAATCGAGCCGCAAATGATCCCCCGGCCATGAGTAGGTCCCGGCGGCGACGAGGTGATGAACGCCGTTGACGCGCACGTGGCCGGTCAGGTGCAGGTGGGCGCTGACGACGGCGATCACGCTTTGGCTCCGGCGCTCGATCAGCCGGCGCAGCGTGTGCCGGTAATCGAGCGAGCGCCACGACAGGAACCCGAAGCTCTGCTCGATCGCCTTGGGGTCGCGCAGCGCGACGAGCGGGATGTGGCAGGCGATGAGCTTCGGCGTCTGCGGGTAGCGATCGAACAGCTCGACGAGCCATGTGTTGCGCGCTTCGGTCTCGGCGTCCTCGGCGGCGTCGGCCCGCGCGTTGTTGAGCGTCACGAACATGATCCCATGGTGCACGCATGCGTTGTTGAGCGTCCCGCCGAGGACCTCGGTCCACGGCCGCGCCGCCAGCCCGTCCGGCTCCGGGCCGAGGTCGTGGTTGCCGGGGACGTGCAGGATCCGCGCCCCGCAAATCCCGGCCAGCATTGCCGCCGCCTGCTCGAAATGATCGCGCCGCGGCTCCTCGACGAGGTCGCCGAGCTGGATGACGACCTCGGGCGGCGGGCCGTCGGCGCCGGAGGCGATCCGCTCGATCGCCGCGCCGAGCTTGGCCCGGGCCGCCCCGTAATCGCGCCCCCCGAACCGCAAGTGGGTATCGTTGATGACGACGGCGCTGAACAGGTGGCCTGGCGTGTCCATGCATGAATCATAGGAACGGCCGCCCCCCCCCGGCAAACAATTTCAGGAACCTGGCGGTCGGTTTGGTTGTCAGAGAAAATGGATGTCATGAGAATCGGCGGGAGTGGCCATGGAAAACGGGAAAATCGCATGCATGATCTGCATGGGCCTGATGTGTTTCAGCTTCGCATCGACCGTGGTTTCAGTGTTCATGATCATCTTCAATTTTGTGAGGCATAAACCGCCGATCGTTTGGATTGCCATCGGTCTGGTCGCGGCGATTTGCTGCTCCGGTTTGTTCTATGAGATTTTCGTGAATGATTCATCGCCCATTAATTTTATGCGCGGAGTGGACATGGACGGGCATTGAGAAATGGACCGATATGTCGGCGCTTACATCGTTGATGGGCGCTTGAAATACAATGCGGGAGATATGGTGATGAAAAAAGGAAATCGGATGCTGGTTTGGGTTTTGGGGTTTTGGGTGAGCGTTTCAATGGCGGCCGCCCAGATCATCATTATTCCCCCGCCGCCGCGCCCGCCGATGCCGCCGATCCGGCCGCCGAGGCCCCCGATCGAGCGGCCGCGCCCGTTCGAGATGCGCGAGATGAGCGTCGACGCCCAGGTCCGCAACCAGGTCGCCGAGGTCCGCGTCACGCAGGTCGTTTATAATCCCAATAACGTTCAGATCGAGGCGCAGTATCTTTTCCCCGTCCCCGCCGACGGCACGATCCAGGATTTCGTCCTCATGGTCGACGGCAAGGAAATGCCGGGCAAGATCCACACGCGGGAAGAGGCGCGGAGCATTTACGAGGAGATCGTGCGCCGCCAGCGCGACCCCGCGCTCCTCGAATACATGGGCCAGGGGGTCGTCCAGACGAGCGTCTTCCCGATCCCGCCCAATTCCGAGCGCAAGCTCACCCTGCGATTCACGCAGGTGCTGCGCGCCGACTCCGGTGCGGTCGATTTCACCTACCCGCTCGGGACCGAGAAGATCGGCGCCCGCCCCGTCGAGCGCATGACGATGCGCGTCGGCATCGAATCGAGCGAGCCAATTAAAAATATCTATAGCCCGACGCACGACGTCCGCATCCGGCGCGACGGCGACCTCGAGGCCGAGGTCACGTGGGAAAAAACGTCGAGCGACAAGCCCGGCGACTTCAAGCTCATCTACACGCTGGCGAAGGACCCCATCGGCGCGTCGCTGATTTCGTGGCGGCCCGAGGGGAGCGACGACGGTTTCTTCATGCTGCTGGCCAGCCCGTCGGTCGAGGACAAGGCGGCCAAGGCCCTGGACAAAACCGTCATCCTCGTGCTCGACCGCTCGGGCTCGATGAGCGGCAGCAAGATCGAGCAGGCCAGGAAAGCCTTGAAATTCGTGCTCGAGCGGCTTGGCCCCGGCGACACGTTCAACGTCGTCGTCTACGACGACCGCGTCGAGTCGTTCCGCCCCGAGCTCCAGCGCAACGACGACGCGAGCCGCCGCGCCGCGCTCGATTACGTCGACGGCATCCGACCCGGCGGCAGCACCAACATCAACGACGCGCTGGCGCGGTCGCTCGCGATGGCCACCGACCCCAGGCGCCCCAGTTACATCATCTTCCTGACCGACGGCCTGCCGACCGCCGGCGAACAGAACGAAATGAAAATCTCCGAGAACGCGCATGGCGCCAACAAGGCCGGCGCGCGCCTGTTCTGCTTCGGCGTCGGCAACGACGTCAACACGCGCCTCCTCGACCGCCTTGCCCGGCAGGGCGGCGCGAGCCAGTTCGTCGCCCCCAGCGAAGACGTCGAGGCGCCGGTCGCCAGGCTCTACACCAAGCTGAGCAGCCCCGTCCTGGCCGGGCTCAAGATCGAGCTCGCCGGCACGGACGTCAACCGCGCCTACCCGCGCGACCTGCCCGACCTGTTCCGCGGCGAGCAGCTCGTCTGGGTCGGCCGCTACCGCAAGAGCGGCCCCGTGACGATCAAGCTCGGCGGCAAGCTCTCCGGCGACGGAAAGAGCTTCGAGTTCAAGGGCGACCTGGCGGAGCCGGGCAAGGGCCGCGGAAACGACTTTATCGAGCGCGTGTGGGCCGGCCGCCGCATCGGATTCCTGATCGACCAGATCGACCTCAACGGCAAGAAGGACGAGCTGGTGAACGAGCTGGTCGAGTTGAGCAAGAAATACGGGATCCTCACGCCCTACACCTCGTTCCTGGCCGAGGAAAACGTCCCGATCGCGCGCGGCGGCGCGGGCGGGCGCGATTTGGCGGATCAGGCCAGCATGCAACTGGAATCGCTCGACGAAGTGCAGGGCGAGCGCGCCGTGGCTCAGCGCCGCCTCAAGGGGGCGTTCAGCGCCGACAAGATAGCGCCCGCGGCGGCGGCATTATCGGCCCCGATGCGCCAGGCGATGCCCGAGGTCGCCCGCCAGATGGAAAAGGCCGCCGACACGATCCGGCAGGTCGGCCCCAAGACGTTCTACCTGCGCGACGGCCGCTGGATCGACAGCGAGCTGACCGAGGACGACGTCAAGTCCGCGACCGAGATCGAAAAATTCGGCGACAAGTATTTCGAGCTTGTCGGCGCGATGAAATCCGGCGAGACGCGCTACCTCGCGTTCGAGGAGCCGGTCGTCGTGAAACTGGCGGGCAAGGCATACTTGTTTAAATAGCACGCCTGCCACGTTCGTGCGGCTGTCCGTGTCTCGTCCGTGGCTGTCCGTGCATGTCCGTGTTCGTCCGTGTTTCATTCTTTTTCATGGGCGGGGTTGACAACACCCCGCCCTTTTTTTATATCGTGTCCCTGAGGTCCGAGCCGCCGACTTGAAATCCAGCCCCTCATCGCCGCGTCTTGCCCGCTCCGTCGCTTCAATACTTCTTGCGGCCATGCTGGCCCTGTTGTGGCCGCTGCTGGCGCACCGCAGCATCAACGGCGCGTGGCTCGGCCGGTTCTCGACGAGCTACGTCGCGATCATCGGCGTTTACTTGCTTGCCCTTGCGGCGACGGCCGTCGTGGTTTTTCTTCCCGACCGCCGCGCCCGGGCCGTTTCCGATTCGCTCCGCGCGCCGGGCCTGATTTTCTTCGCGCTCATGTATGCCGCGGTCGGCTCGATCCCGCTTGCGGTTTACCTCGCGTGCGGCGACCGCGATTACCGGCACCTGTCGTTCCTCATGCTTGGCGCGGGGGTGACGGCCCTGTGGGGACTTTCGGCGATCGGTCCCCGCGCGCGCCGGCCGATCAACCTGCTTGCGCTCGCCGTCGGCGCGTTGCTGGTCGGTTTCTTTTTAGCCGAGCTTCTGCTGCGCGTCTTCGTGCCCGGCGGCAAGGCGATGCTGGCCTACCGGCGCGACAAGGCGAACACGCTGCGCTACCAGGCGATCACGATCATCGGCGAGGCGAGCCCGCGCTCGGTCCTCGCCCCCGACCCGGTCCTCGGCTACCGCCAGCAGCCCGGCCGCGCGCTGCCGGCCGACACGATGCCCTACTATGTTCTCGGCGGCGAGCCGCGCACCGACGACTGGGGCTTCTTCAATCCCGGCGTCGATCTCGCCAGGCCGCACGACGCCGTCGTCATCGGCGACTCGTTCGTGGCCGCCGGCTGGCCGAACATGATGGATGCCGTGAACCTCGGCGTCCCCGGCTACAGCCCGCCGCAATACACGGAGGTCCTGCGCCGCTGGGGGCTGCGCGCGCGCCCCAGGACCGTCTTCTACTGCCTGTTCGCCAACGACGCGGCCGAGGCCGAGTATTGGGAACGCTGGCGCGCGTCGGGGCTCGACTGGTTCACGTTCAAGTGGATGAACTACGGCGCGGGCGAGCAGCACCTCGGCCGCATCGTCCTCGACCGCTGGCTCCTTCAGGGCTCGATGATCTACTCGACCGTCGACTGGCTGCGGTTCGGGTATTCCAGGGCCGGCCGGGCCGCCCAGGCGCAGCCGCTGCGCTGGAAGGACGCCGCCGGCGAACTGGTCTTCGACCGCGCGGCGTTCACGACCGTGACCGCGATGGACAATCCCGCCGTCGAGCGCGGCTTCGCGCTCATCGAGCGGAACATCGCCGAGGCCAAGCGGCTTTGCGCGGGCGCCGGCGCGAGGCTCGTTCTCGTCATCCTGCCCGTCAAGGAATGGGCGTATTTCGACGGGCTCAAATCGGTCGCCGCGCCGACCGACCCGATCCAAAACCTGCCGCGGTTTTATGCCCGGCTCAGCGCCGTCTGCGCCCGGTCGGGCGTCGAATGCCACGACCTGACGCCGGTCTTCCGCGAGGCGATCGCCCGCGGCGAAGGCCCGCTCTACCTCTCCCGGGACATCCACTGGAGCCTCGCCGGCAACCGGCTCGCCGCAAGCACCGTGAGCAAGTGGTAGGCCTCGGTGCATGGATTTGCGCCAAACGCGGGCAAGCATGGTATAAAAGCTCTGACGGGCCGAAAGGGAAAAACGTCTTTCGCGCCCGCGTAGCCCACCGGGGAAGACTCCGCATGAACAACGAAAATGGCCAGCAATCCGACGCCCTCGTGCTGTTCGGCGTGACGGGCGACCTCGCCTACAAGTCGATTTTCCCGGCCCTTTACGCGATGGCCCGGCGCGGGACGCTCAAGGCGCCGGTGATCGGCGTGGCGCGGCCCAAGTGGACGGTCGAGCAGCTCGACGCCCGCGTGCGCGAGAGCATCGAGCGCAGCGGCGGCATCGACGACGCGGCCGCGTTCGACGCGATGGTCTCGAAGATCCGCTACGTCAGCGGCGATTACGTCGACCCGTCCACGTTCACGGCGATCAGGGAGGCCCTCGGCGGCGCCCGCCGACCGACGCATTACCTCGCGATCCCGCCGGCGCTGTTCGGAGCCGTGCTGACGAGCCTCGGCGCGGCGGGTCTCGCCGCCGACGCGCGCGTCATCGTCGAGAAGCCATTCGGCCGCGACCTCGCCTCGGCCCGCGAGCTGAACAAGATCGCCCTCTCGGTCTTCCCGGACGACTCGATCTTCCGCATCGATCACTTCCTCGGCAAGGAAGCGATCATGAACATCCTGTATTTCCGGTTCGCCAACTCGTTCCTCGAGCCGATCTGGAACCGCAATTTCATCGAGAGCGTGCAGATCACGCACTCCGAGGCGTTCGGCGTCGAGTCGCGCGGGGCGTTTTACGAAACGGTCGGCTGCATGCGCGACGTCATCCAGAACCACCTGTTCCAGATCGTGGCGCTGCTGGCGATGGAGCCGCCCGCGTTCCAGGGCTTCGGCGCCGTGCAGCTCGAAAAATACAAGGTGTTCCGCGCGATGCGGCCGCTCGCCCCCGACGACCTCGTCCGCGGCCGGTACGAGGGTTACCGCGACGAGCCGGGCGTGGCCTCGGACTCCGACGTCGAGACGTATTGCGCCATGCGGCTGTTCATCGACTCGTGGCGCTGGCAGGGGGTGCCGTGGTATCTGCGCTCGGGCAAGTGCATGGCGCGCTCGGCCGCCGAGATCCTCGTGCAGCTCAAGGCCCCGCCGGCGTGCCTGTTCGGCGATTCGCAGCCGTGCCAGGGCCGCCCCAATTACCTGCGCATCCGCATCTCGCCGCGGTCGGTGGTGGCGCTCGCCGCGCGCGTCAAGAAGGTCGGCGAGGAATTCATCGGCCTCCAGCGCGAGTTGCGCCTGCTCGACGAGCAGACCGACGAGCAGTCCCCCTACGAGCGCCTCCTCGGCGACGCGATGGCCGGCCGGGGCGCGCTTTTCACCCGCGAGGACGCGATCGAGGCCGCTTGGGCCGTCGTCGACCCCGTCATCGACAATCACCCGCGGGCCGTCGAATACCCGCGCGGCAGCTGGGGCCCGAAAGAGTCGGAAAAGCTGTTCCTCAACGGCTCCGACGGCTGGCAAAACCCGGATGGTGCGTAGAGATGAGCGATGAGAGATGAGAGATGACAAAAGAGATAAGAACTTCAAGCTTTCCGGTCTCATCGCTCATCGCTCATCGCTCGCTTCAGTCCACATACTCCGCGTCGGGGTCTTTTGTCCGTTTCCGGTTTTTGCCGAATGATTTCTCGATGAGCACGTAGAACAGCGGGGCGAAGATCGTCACGAGGAATGTCGACGTGACCACGCCGCCCAGCACGCCCGTGCCGATCGCCTTCTGGGCGCCGGCGCCGGCGCCGCCGGCGATGGCCAGCGGCAGGACGCCGAAGCCGAACGCGAGCGACGTCATCACGATCGGCCGCAGGCGCAGCTTGGCCGCCTCCAGCGTCGCGTCCACGAGGCCCAGCCCCTGTTCGACGCGCGCCTTGGCGAACTGCACGATCAGGATCGCGTTCTTGGTGGTCAGGCCCAGCGTCGTCAGCAGGCCGATCTGGAAATAGACGTCGTTGGGCATGTCGCGCAGCGTCGTGGCGATCACGCCGCCGATGACGCCCAGCGGCAGCGCCAGCAGGATCGAGATCGGGATCGGCCAGCTCTCGTACAGCGCCGCCAGGCACAGGAAGATCACCAGCACCGAGAACGCATACAGGTAGGGCGCCTGCGCGCCGCCCTGGCGTTCCTGGTAGGAGAGCCCCTGCCAGTCGTTGTCGAAGCCGGTGGGGAGCTGCCTGGTCAGATCCTGCATGATCGCCATCGCCTCGCCGGAGCTGCGTCCCTGGACCGGCTCGCCCTGGATGTTGGACGCCGGGAAGCCGTTGAACCGCTCGAGCATCTGCGGGCCGTAGCTCCATTTGCCGGTCGAGAACGCCGAGAACGGGACCATCTTGGCCTCGGTGTTGCGCACGTAGAGCTTGTTGATGTCGTCGGGGAGCATGCGGTCCTTCTGCGCGGCCTGGACGTAGACGCGCTTGACGCGGCCGCCCTGAACGAAGTCGTTGGCGTAGGCGCTGCCGAACGCGGCCGCAATCGTGTTGTGGATCGAGTCGATCGGCAGCTTGAGCGAGCCGGCCTGCTCCCAGTTGACGTCGAGGCGGTATTCGGGGACGTCGTTGAGGCCGTTGAGCCGCACGCGCACGAGCCGGCCGTCCTTGTTGGCCAGCTCGATGAGCTTGTCGCGCGCGTCGATCATCGCCTGGTGGCCGAGGCCGCCGCGGTCGACCAGCTGCATGTCGAAGCCGTTGGCCACGCCCAGCTCGATGACCGACGGCGGCGGGAACGCGAACACCATGGCGTCGCGATACTTCGAGAACTCGCCCATGGCGCGGCCGACGATGGCCCCCACCTTCAGGTCCCCGCGCTTGCGCAGGTCCCAGTCGTTGAGCTTCACGAACGCCATGCCCGCGTTCTGGGCCTGGCCCGCGAAGCTCGATCCCGCGATCGTCATCACCGACTGGACCGCTTCCTTCTCCTTCGTGTTGAAGTATTTCTCGATCCGGTCCATCACGGCCTGCGTCTGCTCCAGCGTCGCCCCCGTCGGCAGCGTCGTCTGCACGAACATGATCCCCTGGTCCTCGTCGGGCAGGTAGGAGGTCGGCATGCGCTGGAACAGGTAGCCCATCGCGATCACGATCACGATGAACGCCAGCATGTAGCGCAGCTTTTTTTGCAGGGCGTGGCCGACCAGGCGGACGTACACGTCGCGCGTCCTGAAGAACATGCGGTCGAACCAGATGAAGAACGGCCGCAGCAGCGGCGAGGCGCTTTCGGCGGGCTCGTGCCCCTTGGGGACCGGCTTGAGCAGCGTCGCGCACAGCACCGGCGTCAGGATCAGCGCGATCACCACCGACAGCAGCATCGACGAGATGATCGTCACCGAGAACTGCCGATAGATGACACCCGTCGAGCCCGGGAAGAACGCCATCGGGCCGAACACCGCCGACAGCACCAGGCCGATGCCGATCAGCGCGCTCGTGATCTGCTCCATCGACTTGGCCGTCGCGTCGTACGGCGAGAGCCCTTCCTCGGTCATCAGACGCTCGACGTTCTCCACGACGACGATCGCGTCGTCGACCAGCAGGCCGATGGCCAGCACCATCGCGAACATCGTCAGCATGTTGACCGAGAACCCGAAGAACGCCAGCGTCGCGAACGTGCCCAGCAGCACGACCGGCACGGCGATCGTCGGGATCAGCGTCGCCCGCAGGTTCCCCATGAACAGGAACATGACCAGGAACACCAGCACGATCGCCTCGAACAACGTCTTGACCACCTCCTCGATCGCGACCCGGATGAACGGCGTCGTGTCCATCGGGTAGATGACCTTCATCCCCTTCGGGAAGAACCGCGACATGTCCTCCATCGCCTTCTTGACGTTGTCGGCCGTCGCCAGCGCGTTGGCGCCGGCCGCCTGGCGGACGGCCAGGGCCGTCGACGGTTGGCCGTTGTAGCGCACGTCGAAACCGTAGCGTTCGGCGCCGAGCTCCGTGCGGCCGACGTCCTTGATCCGGACCCGCGAGCCGTCGGGGTTGATGCGCAGCGGGACGTCGGCGAATTCCTCCGGCGTGCTGAGCAGGTTCTGGACGATGATCGACGCGTTGAGCCGCTGGCCCTCGGCGGCCGGGTCCGCGCCGAACTGGCCGGCCGAAACCTGGACGTTGTAGGACTGGAGCGCCGTCAGCACGTCGTTGATCGTCATCTGGTACTGGGTCAGTTTCTCCGAATCGAGCCACACGCGCATCGCATATTGACCGCCGAAGATCTCGACTTCGCCGACGCCCGGCACCCGCGACAGCACCTGCTCGACCTTGGACTGCGCGTAGTCGCCCAGGTCCCACATGCTCATCGAGCCGTCGTCGGACGTCAGGCCGACGATGAGCAGGTAGTTGCGGGTCGACTTGCTGACCTTGACGCCCTGGCGCTGGACGACGTCCGGCAGGCTCGCCATCGCCAGCTGGAGCTTGTTCTGCACCTGCGACCACGCGAAGTCGGGGTCAGTCCCGGGCGCGAACGTCAGCTCGATGCGCCCCGACCCCGACGACAGGCTCTTGGACTCCATGTAGAGCAGGTTGTCGAAGCCGGTCATCTTCTGCTCGATGATCTGCGTGACCGTGTTCTCCACCGTCTCGGCCGACGCGCCCGGGTAATACGCCTCGATCGAGATCGACGGCGGCGCGATCGGCGGGTACTGCGAGACCGGCAGCAGGTAGATCGCCAGGCCGCCCAGGACCATGATCGTGATCGCGATCACCCAGGCAAAAACGGGCCTGTCCAGAAAGAATTTCGATAACATGCGGGGAAACTCCGATTACTTCACTTCGGTGGCCGGCTTGCCCGCCGTCGGGGCGGCGGTGGCGGCGGCCTGCGTCGGGTTGAACGGGACCGCCTTGACCTCGGTTCCGGGACGAACTTTCTGAAGCCCCTCGACGATGACGCGGTCGCCGGCGGCCAGCCCGTCGGCCACCAGCCACTGGTCGCCGATGGCGCGGTCGACCGTCAGGATCCGCTCCTCGGCCTTACCCTCGGCGTTGACCACCATCGCCACCGGCTGGGCCTTCGTGTTGCGCGAGACCGCCTGCTGCGGCACCTTCAGCGCCTTCGGGTTGACGCCCTCCGTGATCACCGCGTTGACGAACATCCCCGGCAGCAGGACGTAGTCGGGGTTCGGGAACTCCATCCGGAACATGACCGAGCCCGTCGACTGGTCGACCGTCACGTCGCGCAGCTGCAGCGTCCCTTCCTTCGAATACGGCAGGCCGTCCTCCAGGATCAGCTTGACCTTGTCCAGCCCGTTGGCGCGCCCGTCCATCTTGTTCTCGGCGAGGCTGCGCCGCAGCCGGAGCAGCTCCTTGGTCGACTGCGGCACGTCCACGTAAATCGGGTCGAGCTGCTGGATCGACGTGAGCGCCACCGACTGGTGCGCCGTCACGAGCGCCCCGACGGTGACGTTGGAGATGCCGATGCGCCCCGAAATCGGCGCCGTGATGCGCGTGTAATCCAGGTTGATCTTGGCCGACTTGAGCGCCGCCTCGGCCTGCTTGACCGCCGCCTCGGACTGCTCGACCGCCTCGCGGGCGTCGCTGACCTGCGACTCCAGGTTGCGCTTCATCGCCTGCGCCACCCGGTCCTCGGTCACGGCCTTGTCTTTTTCGCTGGCCGAAACGACCCCCTTGCTCGCCAGCGCCTCGATGCGCTTGCGGTTGATCGCGGCCAGGTCCAGCGTGGCCTGCTGCTGGGCCACGGCCGCCTGGCTCGATTTCAGGCTGGAGCGCGCCCGCTGAACCGCCTTCCCCGCGGCCTGGAGGTTGGCGTCGGCATTGTCGTACGTGGCCTGGTAGGGGGCCGGGTCGATCTGGTAGAGCAGTTCTCCCTCCTTGACGTCCGAACCTTCCTTAAACAGCCGCTTCTGGATGATCCCGTTGACCTGCGGGCGCACCTCGGCCACCAGCAGCGGCGATGTCCGCCCCGGCAGCATCGTGGTGATCGAGACCGTCTCCGGCTTCATCGTGATCACGGCCACTTCGACCGGCCCGCCGGGGCCTCCCGGCCCGCCCGGCCCGCCCTTTTCGGCCGCCGACCCGCGGTGCGTGACATACGCGACCGGCAGCGCGATGGCAAAGATCGCCACGACGAGCAGGAATTTCAACCGGCGCTTGCGGGCTGACGTTGTGGTCTGGAACAGGAACGACATCATGGCGAAACCGCCTCTCCTCGGCTAAACCTCTCTCAAATTCTCTTTGCTCTCGGCCAGGCGCAGGAGCTCGTCGAAGATCTCCCGGCGCTGCTCGTTGTCGACGATCGAAATGTTCAGCAACTGGTGGAAATGAAGGCCCATCGCGGCGAAAAACAGGATCGACGAGCGCGTGAACGAACGGCTGGAAATCAGATCGTCCCAGAACCGCTTGTGGTGCTGCTCGCGGAACGGGTTCATCAGGTCGGGCTGACAGGCGATCACGGCCAGCAGCGCCGCGCTCAACCGGTAATCCTCCGGCGACAGCTCCCTCATCATCCTGATGTCGACGGCCAGCTCGTTGGTCATCCCGTCGCCGTCTTGCCGCCGGATCCCTTCGCGGATGAGCTCGATTTTCTCCTCCAGGCGCGCAATCATCCCCGTCAGCAGCGCTTCCTTGGTCGGAAAATGGTAAATCAGCCCGCCCTTGCTGATGCCGCAGCGCTCGGCCACCGCGTCCAGCGTCAGGTGCGCCGCGCCCGAATCGATGACGATCGACTCGGCGGCGTCCAGAATCTGTTTCTTGCAGCTTGGCCTGGCCATTTCTCCCCCCTCTCGAGGATATACCGACCAGTCGGTATAGTATCGCATCGGCAACACAAAGTCAATCGACAATGGGGGGCGTTGTTTATGAATTGTTTTTTATTAAAAAACGGCGGAACAGGCGGGAAAGAGCGCTCTTTTTGGGGCGCAAAGCCTCCATTTCGGCGTCCGTTTTCTCGTAAAACCCCGCCCCGGCCAGGTTGTGGATGAACGGGCAGGCGTATCGGGCCGCGCACCACGGCCGCGTCCGGCACGGCCGGCGCACCGCCTGGTAATCGCCGCGGCCCAGCGCGATGTCGCGCAACTCGTCGCGCAACTGGCGGTAGGCCGGGCCCTCCCAGATCTGCCGGAAACTGCCGAAGTCGTGCAGGTTGGCGAGCGGTTTCATCTCCTGGTCGCCGCTGAGCATGCAGCACGGCACGATGTCGCCGTTGCCCCGGATCAGCGCCGAATACCAGCCGATGTAGCAGTATTCGGTCCGGCTCTTCGGCCCGTCGCCGGCGTCGGCGGCGGCCGGCCCCACCGGGATTTCCTCGTGGCTGAATCCCAGCAGGAGTTTGCCGGCCTTGCGGTCCCTCTCGCGAACCCGCTCGATGGCGCGGCCGGCCTCGGCCAATTCGGCCTCGCTCATCCGGTCCTTCGGTTCGAGCCCGCTCATGTCGCGCAGGTAAACATGGTCCGCCCCGCACGCCAGCCCCAGTTCATAGGCGCGCTCGATCTCGGCGTGGTTGCCTTTCCAGACGAAGAACTGCTGGATCAGCCGCGGCCCCGGCAGGCGCCGCCGGTTGCGCTCGGCGATCAGGTGCTTGATGTTTTCCTGGACGACCTCGAACGCGCGCTCGGTGGTGCCGTTGGTCCTGGCGTATTTTTCGGCCGTGACGTCGTTGAAGCTGACGATCACCTCGTCGGTCCCGGCGGTCAGCAGCCGCTCGGCGATCGATTTCGTGAGCAGGTAGCCGTTCGTCGTGAGGTTGGTGATGCGGATGCCGCGGTCGATGCAGAAGTCGAGGAGTTGTTTGATTTCGGGGTAGGTGAGCGGCTCGCCGTTTCCGGCCAGCCGCAACGACTTCATCCCCATCCCGTGCAGTTCGTCCAGCAGCCGCGACATCCGGTCCCACGGGATCCGCTGGCTGCGGTCGACGTACGCCGCGTTGCAGAAGAAGCAGTGGTAATTGCACGACTCGGTCGGCCCGAGCTCGACGTGGAACGGCCCGCCATAGACCGACCCGTCCCGGATCCCGTCGCGGATCAGCTTCTCCTCCTGAGGCGTCAGATAGTTCCACCCATGCAGCATCGGGCTGCCCCCCTGCGAGGATTATATGCAAAAGGCAAATCAGAAAGAATCAGAAAGAATCACTCAAAAATTCGAAACAAAAACCGCGGAAAAATGATGAAGAAGAAAAAATGATTCCCAAACCATTACCGACGCTGTCCGTGCCTGTCCGTGTTTGTCCATTCTCGTCCATCCTCGTCCATGCAAGTCCATCTCCGCCCGCCCGGAAGTTTTTTTCTTGACGACGCCTACACGTGTAGTCTATAGATTAAGTCATTAGTCATCTGAGAAGTTTCATTTCCCCAGGAGTGATCGCCATGGCGCGCGGCAAGTCCGAACCCGAATCCTCCCCTTCCATCTCGGCCGCCGAGCTGGAGGTCATCAAGACGCTCTGGGATCGCGGCGCCCTCGCCGCCCGAGACGTCTTCGCCGCCTTGCCGGCGAACCATGGCTGGGCCTACAAGACCGTCAAAACCCTGCTGGCGCGCCTCGTCGCCAAGGGGGCGGTGACCTACGAGCAGGTCGGCAATTCCTACCTCTATACGGCGGCCGTCACCCGCGAGCAGGTCACCGGCCGCGAGCTCAAGGGGTTCGTCGACCACGTCCTCGACGGCTCGCTCATGCCGATCCTGCATTTCATCGAGGGCAAGCGCGACCTGTCGGCCGAGGAGCTGGCGCAGCTCGAGCGCATCCTCGCGAAGAAGCGTCCCGAAAGGAAGGACAAGTCATGAACGCGAATATCGAGACCCTGTCGCGCGCGTGGGCCGGCTGGGCCGCCGCCGCAAGCTGGCAGATCGCGCTGCTGGTCGTGCTCGTCGCGATCGCCGCGTTCCTGTCGCGCCGGATGTCGGCGCGGTTCCGTTACCTCCTCTGGATGCTCGTGATCGTCAAGGCGCTCACCCCCCCCTCCATGGGCGCCTTCTGGAGCATCGGCAACTGGGCCGAGCCGCGCTGGGGCGAGGTGAGCGTGACGATCGCCACCACGCCGCCCCCCCTTCCCGAGCCGCCGCCGGCGGTCGAACCCGCCCTCCCCACCGTGGCTATGAACCAGTCCAACATCGCGATCGAGCCGGCGCCGGTCGCCGCGAGCGCCCCGATCTCCACGCCTGTTCAGGCCGCTCAATCCGCGCCCCCCGCGAAAACCCCCTGGTCAACCGCCGGCCTCCTCCTCGTGGCCTGGTTCGCCGGGTTCGCCACGCTCATTTCGTTCATCGTGATCCGCTACTGGCGGCTGACGACCCTTCTCGCCGGGGCCCAGGAAGCCGACGAAGGCCCCATGCGCGTCATGGTCGAGGCGCTCGCCCTGCGCCTGGGCCGGACCAACCCGCCCGACCTGCTCCTTTCCGAACACTTCACGAGCCCGTTCCTCTTCGGGCTGCTCAAGCCGCGCATCGTCCTGCCGGCGAGCCTGCCCGGCGAGCTCAATAACGCCCAACTGGAGGACGTCCTGCTTCACGAGCTGATCCACTGGCGGCGCCGCGACCTGCTCTCGGGCTGGCTGCAGATCATTGTCCAGGCGCTCTTCTGGTTCCACCCGCTGGTGTGGCTGGCGGGCGCGCAGCTTCGCCACGAGCGCGAGTGCGCCTGCGACGAGGCCGCCCTCGAGAGCGGTTGCAGCCAGGCGCGCCGCTACGGCGAATCGCTTCTGAAGGTCCTGCTTGCCGCGCGCGGCCGCTCGGCCGTGGCGATGGGATTCCTTGGCATTTTCGAGCGCAATACCCGCCTGCAAAGGCGTCTGGAGGAAATCATGAACCAGGAGACTCGTGTTCGCCGATTGGGGTGGTGGGGATGGGTCTCGCTCGCCGTGTTTGCGATTCTGTGCCTGCCGATGGCGGCGCTGTCGCAGAACGGCTCCGACCGCGGCGCGGGCTTCACGCCGCTGCACATGGCCGCGCAAAACGGCCATCTGGATACCGTGAAGCTGCTGATCGGCAAGGGCGCCGACGTCAGCGCGCGCTCCGAGACAGGCCTCACCCCGCTGCACCTGGCCGCCCAGGGCGGCCACGGCGAGACCGCCGAGGCGATCATCGCGGCCGGCGCCGACGTCAACGCAAAGGACAACAGCGGCAACACGCCGCTCACCCTCGCCTCGGAAAAAGGCCACCAGCAACTGGCCGGGATGCTCATCGCCAAGGGCGCCGACGTCAATCCGAAGTGGGTTCCCCGCCCGACGCCCAAAGAGCGGTCCGAACAAGAAGCGCCGGGCGCGATGCGCTATGTCCGGGTCGTGCTGGGCGAAAACGGCGAACTGACGTTCGAGGGGCAGCCGACCACGCTCGAAAGCCTTCCCGCCCTTCTGGAAAAAGTCCCCGATCGCCCGAACACGGTCCTGACCTTTGCCGTCGATTCCGACAAGTTGTTGCCGGAAGCCAAAGAAGGCATCCAGAGTATTTCGGCGTTTAAAGAGAGTATGCCAGAGAAGGCGCGGCCTGTTTATGAAACGCTCCAACACCTGAAAAGCCAATACCAGTTCAAGTATCTCAGCTTTATTGGTGTTCACCCCCTTGGCTCGTACGGCATCGATGAGAGCAAGTTCGAGCAATATCTCCGTTCAACGGCCAGCGTCGACATCGAAAAAAGCCCCGACAATGACCAGCCGACGGTGCAATACGCGGCCATGGCCATTTGCCAGCAGGCCGGCATCCCCTATCAGTGGGATAAATCGGCAAAAATGGCCGATCCCGAGCGGCGGCAATTTATCGAGCCCTTGAAGATCAAGGACGTGACGGTCGAAAAGGCGCTCATCGACCTCCTCAACCCTGTCGGCCTGCGCTTCAACCTCGACGACAACGGGCTCTATATCTACAAGCCCGGCGCCGGTTCCGATGCCGAGCAGGACAAAATCAAGGCGCAAAAGGCCTGTATCTCAAACTACGCGATCGCGCTGGAGCGGTTCAAGATCGACATGGGCAGATGCCCGACAACGGCCGAGGGACTCAAGGCGCTCACCGAGCGCCCCGCCGGAATTCCAGAGAAAGACTGGAGAGGGCCGTACATCGTGCAACACATGACCGATCCTTGGGGAAACCCGATGCGTTATGTTTCGCCCGGATCAAGCGGCGCCTATGATTTGATTTCAGCCGGACCGGACGGCAAGTTCGGCACCGATGATGACATCACAGGCAATGATGCCTCCCTCCAGGAATCGAGCGGCGGCCAGAGCCAAAAGATCGCCCAGCCGTCCGACCCGAAGGGCCATTTTGAATCGGGGGCGTTCGTCGCGATGCCGACGCTCGATGGGCGGCTGCGCATTTCGCCCCGCCGGCAGTGGTCCGACACGAACATCGACGTTCAGGCCGGCGATGAAATCGAAAT
Organism: Candidatus Sumerlaeia bacterium; assembly: GCA_039683515.1. Lineage (GTDB taxonomy): Bacteria > Sumerlaeota > Sumerlaeia > MVZB01 > MVZB01 > JAJFUE01. The sequence continues at coordinate 62,368 of JBDKRG010000010.1, forward strand.
CAGCGCTGATGGTAAAATCTCCGGCAACAGGCCCGGCGAAGGCTCGCAGTATGGTCCCGACGGGATGACGATGCACGGCGAACGGTGCTTCACGCTGATCGGCCGGGTGACCGGGGCCAAATCGAGCGAATTCATCGTCGGCTCGAAATATCGGTTCACGGCGGAAGAAAACGGCCGGCTCTACCTCGGCGTCTCCGATTCCGATCACACCGACAACTGGGGCGAATTCCTCGCGACCGTCAAGATCAACGGACGGCCGGTGAGCCTCGCCAGATTGGGCTATCGTGAGCTGGCGGAGCCGACCGGCAACCTTCTTGGGGCGATGACCACGGTCAACGGCGCGGAGATCAAAAAACAAAATGGAGAAGTGATCATTACGGCCGACAAAAAGGCCGATTGCCCGCGAATCCGCACGCGCGAGCTGTTCAAGCCGCCGTTTATGGTTCACTTCAAGGCCAAAACCGACACGACCAACATTCGCGTTTACTGGGGCGGTTTCGGTTGGGGCCAGTTCATCTTCAATTGGGAAGTGCGGCCGAACGAGCTGCGCCTGCATGACCCGGCCAGAATGAACGAGTCGGGAATCGAAGGCCAGGGTTTGGTGACGGCGGATGAATGGCACGACATCGTATGGGAAGTTCAGCCCGACGCGATGCGCATGACGGTCGACGGCAAGCAGCGATACGAATGCAAGGGCAACTACGGCGACCAGATCGCGCCCATCGGCATCGGCCCGGCGTTGGGGAGCGTCGTGACGGTTGGAACCGTCGAGATTGCGCCTCTGGGCCTGAAGCCGGAGCCTTCGTTCGAGGCCGACATCAAGTTCGATGAAGAGATTCCCATCGAACTGCAAACCGGCACGCCGGATCAGCCGCGGATGCTGTGGTGCAAAAACATTCGGTTCAGCGAAACCACCGACGACAAGAAACAGGCCACGATCAACGCTAAACTGAAGGTCGGTTACCTCTCCGGCCCAAAGACGAAGTGGCAAATCCAGGTCGGGCTGCTGGATTCCTACGGAAAAGTCATCGCCTCCAACGGGCTCGATCTGGAAAACAGTGGCATGATTCTGGGCCGTCCCGTAGCGCAAGAAAAAACATTCGAGACGGTATTCAATCTTGGTCCATTGAAAGCCGCGAAATTCCGGGTGTATGTGTATCAAATACGGGATGAAATCGAGACGGCGCAGTTCGCTTCTCCACAGAGCTCGATCGGCGATTTGACGCTCAGCCACGTCCCGGATTCCTCGGACGAGAAGCGCAGCCTCGGCGCGTCGGGCCACGGCGTGATTTTCCAGCGCCCCCCGAGAGGCCGATATCTGGAGGCGATCCGGATTTACGCCGCGCGCTACGGAGATCCCGAGCCGCCGGCGATGGATTTCCACGCCTACGTGCTGAACGAAAAATACCAGGTCGTGTCCGATCTGCGTTTCCCATACTCGACCGTCGAGCGCGGCGAGATGAAGTGGGTCACGCTCAAGACGCCCTCGATCGAGGTGCCCGACCATTTCGTGATCGCGCTCGCGTTCAACCCCGATCAGCGCAAGGGCGTTTACCTGGGCCTGGCGCCGGGCTCGCGCGACAATCCGCATTCCGTCGTCGGCATCCCGAGCAGCGGTTTCGAGCCGATGGACAAGCCCGGCGAGTGGATGGTTTGCGCGACGCTGAGCGAGAACCCTTCGGGCGAAAAGGGGATCCAGCGCCTCGCCGACTGGAAGCCGCCGGTCGAGGTCGATCCGTTCAAGGGCTTTGCGTCCGCGCATTACGAGGAGGAAATCTCCGACGCCAAGCAAAGCTACGGCGGGCGCGGACCGGCCATCAATTTCAATCTCGGCGAGTTCGACCTGCTCACGCCGGCCGCCAAGGGCGCTTACGACAACCTGTTCCTCAAGGGATTCCGCCTTTACGCCGGCCGTTACGGCTCGGGATTCGATCCCGACGCAACCATGCTCAAGGTCGTGATCCTCGACACGGAAAAGAACGTTCTCTGGCGGGGCGAGTTCCCGTATTCGCGCTTCAGTTACAAGTCGGGCTGGGTCGATCTCGTGCTGCCGCAGCCGGTCCCGGCCTCGAAGCTGACGGCCAGGGATCGCGTCATGTCGGTCGTCTTCGATCCGGAGGCGCACCAGACCAAGGGGATTTACTTCCACTACACGAAAGCCCCCAAATCGTCGCATTCGTTCGTGACCAAGCTCGGCGGCGATTGCAAGCGGCTCGAGGATCGCGAGTGGATCATCCGCGCCTATTTCCAGAACGGGCCGGACGCGCCGACTTCCGCGCCCGCTGTTTCATCCTCCGGAAACGACGCCGAGTGGGTGAACAAGCTGACTCATAACCAGCGCCTCTTCATGCAGTGGACCGACCAGCAGTTCGACCGGTTCCTCGACCGCCGCGATTTTTCGAAATGGCAGCCGGCCGACCGCGACGAACTGCTCAAGAAATGCCTGAACACGGTCGGCGGCCCACAGACGCGCGAGTATTACGAGGCGATCAACACCCTCGGCGCGATCGGCGACAAAAGCGCCGTCCCGGCGCTTCTCAAGATCGCCACCGACCGCGTCGGCCCCGACTGCCGCGACAACTGGATGGCCGCCCGCGCCCTCGGCATGATCGGCGACACGTCGGCCGTCCCCGACCTCATTCACCTGTCGTATCACACCAACACGAACGTCCACTTCTGGGCGCAGATCTCGCTCGTGCGGCTCACCGGCCGGAACTTCGGCTATGACTGGCAGAATTGGGGCAAATGGTGGAATGAGCAAGGCGGCCGGCCGCCGTTCAACCCCGAGAAGATCCGCTGGTGGGACGACCCCAAATTCGAAGAGGCCAGCACAGCCGAAGCGCTCGCCAAGGCCGATGACGAATTTTTCCGCAAAAGGTGAACGAGCGTGACCAGTCTGACGCCTCTGCAGCAGGAGGGATTGAGGGAGAACCTGACATGGTAATCATTTCAGCCGGTACTGGGCAAGGTAGTAGAAAAGATAGAAGTTGGATTTGGGGCGCAAGAGGCTTAAATATTGAAATCGTAAGTCATAATCTCAAATTTAATATTTCAACTTGAATATTCCGCATTCATTATCACGGTTGGTATATGTGATGCCATTTTTAAATCCAGTTAAATACAACAATCTATTTTTTGAATCTATTGCATTTGGGGAATACCCATCGCTTTTAAATTCTAGAATAATTTTGTTTTGATCAAAATCGTACAAATAAGTGTATTCGTCGGGATAATCCTTGCTCCTAACTTTTATTGCAACAAAAACTCCGGTTTGATCGACGACCAATTTCGACGCGTGACTCGCATTTTTTTTAAAAAAATCAATTTTGTTGATTCCAAAAGGTTTTAGCGAAATCCTTTTGGCGATTACTTCGTCACCCGGAGCGTTAGTTAAAACAAATAAATAATCATCATGAATGACGTAATTGCCCATGTCATATTTAATTGTGTTAATAGTATTGAATTGTGATTTTTCAATTCCATAAATCCCCAAGCGGTAGGGATCTTCAGTTCGAGCTACGGCGTATATATTATTAATATCTTTTGCGCCTATAGCCAAAATATCTTTTTTAAATTGATGCACCAAAAATTTCTGATTAGTGTCGATATTAAATCGATATAAAACGTATTGCATGCCCACAAAGCCATTCGCATTAATTCCCGTGTCGTTTCCAGAAGAATGACGATCCACATAGAGAATTTCGTGAGATCCTGGGATCCACTGCGCCATATCAATTGTGCCAGACTGTAATGGACCCTTAACTGACTGCAATAACACTTCCCTGTCTGTGCCGATTACTATTCGCAAAACGTTCGTCCATCCACTGTTGGTCAATAGGGCGGAATTGATAGCAGTAAAAGTGCCGTCTTCAGAGAATGATATGCCCGAAGATGAGGGGTATTCTTTGGGTTGAGATATCCATTCTGCTCCTGGAGGAGTAATAAATACATTTCCTATCTCAAACTGTTTTAAATTTATTTCGTCTAAAGATCCAGCATCCAAATTATGTATTTGCTCGATTCCATCGCTTGTAAAACTAGAATTGGTTGTTGTTGCATGATCAGTTAAATCACTCGCACTGTCGGACGAATGATTCGACAAAACAGCACTTGATTCATTATTTGTTTTGTATGATTTTCCTCTTGATCCGAAGTATAACATGGTTGCGATGAGAACAAGCGCTATAAATGAAATTGCTAAATTCCGAGTGCTCATTTTATGGTTTTGTCCTTTGTTTTAAATACAACTTGTCCGTTCACCAAATTCAGTGTGTATACAAATCCTTCGTAAGCGGCCATTTCTCTGCATTGCATAAACATCCTCCTTATATACTTATTGATCATAAATTGATTGAATTCGCAAGTCATTTTTTCCAGAACACAATTTAAATCGTCTCGATTATTTAACGAAGCTTCTATTGCCCACGGTGTGACGGCGCCGATGCAAATATGCTTTAGTGCGCAATTTGTGCACTTCAATGAAGAAGAAGAATCAAATATTTTTTTGTTTATATAATATTTACGTTTGATATCACGCAAAAACGACACCTTGGCATAAAACATCTCGTTTATATTGTGAGGCTCTATGTTTTTGTCCAAATCTAAATTCTTTAGCTCTCCATATTGTCTGTTTATTATATCTATTATTTCGCTTGAAAGAATATTGTGCCAATCTATTAGTTCGCAGGGCTGATAATAGTGAATTGCCTTGTTGTGCGATAAAGCATTGGCAATATGAAGAATGTTATCCGGATCGAAGTGTTTGCAAGAAATCGGCGTTGTGTACCCATATATTTTATTTAAATCGATATTGTAAATATATGACGACGCGTGGTCTAAATCAATATACAAATACAACTCAGGTGTATTAAAAGCGTAATTGTCAAGTTGTAAAAATCGTAAACTGTATGCATCTTTAACTATGGCGTGAAAAGAAAATGATGGCCTTTGTGTTTTGGAATGAGGCAAAAATGGACGATATTTTGCGACCTCTTTCAACAGCTCATGAAAATAGTCTGGTGTGTCTATATGAAAATATAAATTCATATGAGAGTCATTGAAAGATTGAAAAATATTTGATATTTCTTCCGGTGCAACACTCTTGAAGAATTCTATATTTACAATCGGATAGTTGTTTGTGCTATTAAAATCAGAATATACGCGTGCATTGGAAAAAAGTTTATCAATCAACTCGTCGCTAAACGAGGAATATGTATTGGGCATTCCATTTGTATCGGCTGTAATGTATGGAACTATTAATATTTGATTGTTGCTCAAACCATATTTTATGATTACGCACCCATCATCGATGAAAAATGCTATATATTTATGGGATGAGATGTGTTTCGGAAAATTATTCATATTGTTATTCCTTGTACAAAATACTTGATGGGTATTATGTGTACCCATCAAGTATCATTACCGAACAGCAAATATTCTAGATGTTGTGTTGCTACGATAAAATTTATGGAGATGTGTTTATAGCGCCACCAAAGCAGCCAAACGTCGAAGTTGCATCACACGTATTCGATCCAGATGACCAGCATTCATTGGTCACCCCAGCTCCATTGCACGAATTATTGGCGCCACCTGTGCACCTGTTACTGTTCTGGCCTGAACACAAATTTTTGTTTGCATTACACTGATTTGAGTCGCCTGTTTCGCATTCGTTAGCATTCAATGATGAACATGTATTGCCAAAATTACAGATGTTGTTGCCTTCACAATAATTAGAGCTACAGGGTCCTGAACACGTATGAGGATTTGGACCGGGGCAGGTTATGCCATGAGCAATATTAGCCCCTCCAACAAAAAAAGATGTTCCTAAAAAGGTCATGCCCAACGCCTTGAGCGACAATGATAGGAAATCTCTTCTCGCCAATTCTTTTTCGACCGCTGATTTATCAGCACAGTCCTTTTTGCTCTCAGTCTCCATAAACTATACTCCTTTGATTCATAGAAAATAACATCGCTCACTTTTGTGTAAGTTAATACATATAAATAAAAATAACACATTTATTTACGGTGGGTAAAACAATGTATGTGACGTAACAATATTTGTGGTATGAGTAGACATTTGAGATGCCTTTCATTTGTGGAGAATTAACACACGGCATGAACGAAACGATTTCCGATCTTGTTGAGAATGAACTTTGTGTGGGAATACATGACATTATTGTACCAGCATCGATTCTCGTTTTGTATATATATAGATCCGGTTTCCTCAAGATTGGCCGCAGGGCATCCACCACCGCAATTCTTAAATAGTGTGCAATTGCTGCACCGGTCATGTTTGGTACGTGCATGGTCCATATCCAGAAAACACTTATGTAATGAATGATTGAAATGTTCATTAAAAATATTGCCAAATGACAGACGTTTTCCGTATCCTTGAGAATCGCAAGATCCATCAAAACGGTGACAACCCCAAATGTCACCAACATAATCTATCATGAGATAGCCTTTGCCTGCGCCGCAGGTACTTTTTCGAATGACATTTGTATTTTCGTTCATTTCTTTTGCGTAATAGGTAAAGACTGAAATATTTACATAATTAGAACTATTATCCGAATATGATTCAATTACATAATTTCTCAGGTCGCGAGAAATATCCAACCATTTATTTTTGTCTTTATGATCCCAAACCGAGATATCGGCCGGTGCGATGACAAAATTGCGAAAACCTATCGTGTCGTGCAAGAAGCGAACACCATCCATTAACTTGTCAGCATATCTAGCAGTTATCGTTATTCGCGCATCAGACTGTGGGCGTGTTCTTAACATGGATTTAGCCCAATGCATCATTCCATCAAAATGACTTATTCCATCGATGGTTGGTCTTTGTTTATTTTGTACTTCTTCGGTGCCATCGATAGACATCAAGACGCCAAAATTCCATTCATCAAATCGTGAACGTATGTGTTCATTCATCAACGTGAGATTTGTCGTTAAAGAGAAAGATATGGATTTGCCATGTGTTTCTGAGATTTGTTTGGCCCATGGAACAAGTTGTTCAATAACGTCCCATTCCAGGAGGGGTTCGCCACCCATGAAATTTATATTAATACTCGTTGATTTCGCGGAAGCTTTTATTAACCATGAAACAGCTTCTTTTGCAACACTGATGCTCATTCTATGTGGTTTTTTCTCGCCTTTAAAACAATAGACACATCTCATGTTGCAATCATCGGTTAAATCAAGATCCAGGTTTACAATAGAATTGAGGATGGGTAATGAACAAAGATTATACATGCTTACTCCTCTAAAAATGAATGAAAAACCGCATTGTTGATGCTAAACGAAACATGAGCTTATCAAAATCTGATGCTCGATAATCGGATTAGGAGACCAAATAAACATTAATACCAACTTGACTCAAATCACCCCTTATAAGGGCATGTCGGGCCGTAAGACAAAAAAAACGCATAATGTGATTAATGATGCTGTAAATGAAGTAAAAACAATGCTGCGAGAAAATGAAAAATTTGAAAGTCAATCACAAGAAAGTGCCCCAAAACCAGCATGTAGGCGCGATCAGCGGACCTGCGTCAAGCCGGTCACGCTCGAGCCGGGCCGGTATTACCGGTTCGGGATCAACTCCAGCGAATATCACAACTTCAAGAGCGTCGAGGGGATCCCGGTCGAGCCGATCTCGGTTTATTTCACGACCAGGGGCGCCGCGCCCGAACTCGAAGCGAAAATGCGCAAGCCCCGGGTGGTCTCGATGGATCCGCCCAACGGCGCGACCGGCGTCGACCCGAATACCGCCGAGTTGCGCGTGACGTTCGACGTCCCGATGGGCGCGGGGTTCTCGTGGTGCGGCGGCGGGAGCGATTATCCCGAAGTCCCCGAAGGCGTCGGCGCCCGCTGGAGCGAGGACCGCAAGACCTGCACGCTCCCGGTCAAGCTCAAGCCGGGCTGGCAGTACAGCCTGAGTCTCAACAATGTCTCGTTCAACAACTTCATGAGCGAAGCCGGCATCCCGCTCGAGCCGGTCGCGTATGGCTTCAAAACCAAGTGACAAGAAAGTGGGGGACCTGCCGATGCCAAAGTGCCCGTATTGCGATGAGCCGGTTACGCTGAATGAAGATGCGCGTGACCCACAAAATGAGGTCCAGAAAGAAGTCAAGGGAACGATCAAAAAGGAAGTGATGTATTATTGTCCGCATTGCCAAAAAGTGCTTGGGTTCGGCTTTTTCATGGGTGGGGTGTTGACGGGCCGGCCATAAGTTTAGTTCAAAATAATATGCACATGCTGGAGGAAATCATGGGCCAGAAAATCAGTGTGCGGCGGCGTTGTGCCTGGGGTTGGGCGGCGCTCATTCTGCTGGCGGCGTTGTGCCTGCCGGTCGCGGCGCAGACGGCGAGCAAGCGCGGCGCGCCGGAGGCGGCCGCCGACGCAATGCTGGACCGCGCCGAGGCGCTTTACGCGCAAAAGCAGTATCCCAACGCGATCCCGGTCTACCAGGAGATCTTCAACAAGTATCCGCAATGGAATTATGCCGCGCACGCGCTGATGATGATCGGCGTCTGCCAGGATGCGATGGGCCAGAAGGACAAGGCGATCGAGTCGCTCAAATTCGAGATCGAGAAATACCCGGCCGTGCGCGGGTTTTCCGACACCGGTTACATGATGCTGGTCGCGGCGTATCAGTCCGCCGGCAAAAACGACGAGGCCCGGGAAGTCGCCGGGCGCTATCGGACGCTCGTGGCGCAGGGCGCGCTCGCCCCGCCGGATTTCAACAACCGGATGTATCAGAACACGATCGGCAAGCTGGACGCGGCCGCGACGGCCCAGCCCGCGCCGAATCCGACCCCGGCGGCCACCCGGGCGCCGGCCCGGCAGCCGGCCGATCCCTCCGGTCCGCCGAAGATCGTGTCGATGGAGCCGGCCAACGGCGCCGCCGATGTCGACCCCGCCGCCGTCAAGGAACTGAAGGTCGAATTCGACATGCCGATGGGCGGCGGGTTCTCGTGGACCGGCGGCGGGCCGAACTTCCCCCAGATCCCGGAGGGGCAGCGGCCGCGCTGGAGCGACGACCGCATGACCTGCTACCTGCCGGTCCTGCTCAAGTCGGGCTGGCAATACCGGCTGGGGCTCAACAGCAAGTCGCACAAGAATTTCAGGAGCCAGGCGGGCGTTCCGCTCACCCCGGTCCTCTACCAGTTCTCGACCTCGGGCACGCCCCCGCCCGCCCCGCAGATCGTGTCGATGGAGCCGGCCAACGGCGCGGCCGACGTCGACGCCGCCGCCGTCAAGGAACTGAAGGTAGAATTCGACGTGCCGATGGGCGGCGGGTTCTCGTGGTGCGGCGGCGGCGATCATTACCCCACCGTCCCGCAGGGTCAGCGGCCGCGCTGGAGCGACGACCGCAAGACCTGCTACCTCCCGGTCCAGCTCAAGCCGGGGTGGAGTTACCAGCTCGGGCTGAACAGCCCCTCGTTCCAGAATTTCCGAAGCGCCGACGGCATCCCCCTGTCGCCGGTTTTGTATGAGTTCCGGACGAAATAAACGGGGCGGCATTTCATCAGGCAAGTCTCCCTCCCACCCCAGGGCGAGGATTTGACGGGTTGAGTTGTCCCGCCAAATCCTCCGCTCTGTTTTCCCCGGTCCCGTTCCGCGATCCGCCATCTAAAAATCCGGTTCCTCATGCTAAAATGGTATATATATATAGACGATGAATTAGGCAGAAACGGTCCCCCGGCCGGTTTCGTGCTTCTTTCGCGTATTTCGTGGTTGAAAATTCTTGTGAATAGATCACGTTCGTTGCTTAATATGGCCGGGTTAGAGCGCTTTTGAAGGCAGGAGCGATTTTCATGACAGCACGATCCCAGGGAACGATCCGTCGGAGCGCGTGGGCCATGCTCGCGGCCCTGATCATGGTGTGCATCGCCGGCGCGCAGGGCAGCCTGACGCCGACCAACGCCACCGTTCAGGTCAGCACCATTTCGCAAACCGACCCCCATCCCACGACGTACAACTGGGAGGGCGAAGTTCCGGTCGTCAAGGAACCGGGCGCGAATTATTACGCGTTCTATTACACCGGCACGGTCGGCCCCGATGCCCGCGTTCCCGATGGGACCGCGATCATGCGCATCCCGGTCAAGCTCAATGACTGGTCCTCCAACAAGCGCTGGATCGTCGCCCAGTTGACCATGTATTACCAGCAGGCCCATAACCTGCCGGCGACGGCGCTGCAGGAATATCAGGCCGGACCGCTCGCGGCGGCTCCGGGCGCCCCGGCCGCTCCCCAGCCGGGCCAGCAGCCGGGCCAGCAGCCGGGCGCCGGCGCTTTCCCCGGCGCTCCCGCCCCCGGCTTCGGCGCGCCGTCTCCCCAGCCCCAGGCGCAGCCGCAGCAGCCCCAGGGCGAACCCGAGGAACCCCAGAACGACGAAATGCGGGACGACGAGGAAGCGATGGCGCCGGGCGTGCCTGGCGGCGGCGGCGGGGGCGGCACGCTTGCCGCCGCGTTCGACCCTAAGGTCGCGGCCGAGTGGACCTTCTACTACGACCAGTTCGTGCTGTGGCAGTATTACTGCGCGCGCACCCTTCTCAACAACCAGGACCTGATCGAGCAGCTTCCCCCCAGCCAGCGGACTCAGACCCAGCTGCTCGTCACCCAGATTTCGGGCCTCACCCCGCAATCGCTGCGCGCCGGCACGCTGAGCCAGTCGCAGCGCCAGGCGCAGATGGCCCAGCTCGGCCCCCAGGGCCGCGCCCAGATGGCCGGCGACATGTCGCAGTTCAACAGCCAGTACATGAATCAGTCCGATGTCGACTTCATGACCGGCCAGGGCGGCGCCCCCGGCGGCATGGGCGGCATGGGCATGGGCGGCGGCACGATGCTGGAGGCCCAGCAGATCACCATGCTGCGCGAAAAGTTCGAGCCGCTGCGCGATTTCGCGTCCCAGGCGACCGGCTCCAAGACCAAGGCCGAGGAATACCGCGAGAAATTCCAGAACGCCGCCAAGCAGCTCGACGAGCAGGTCTACACCCAGTTCATGGAGATGCTCAAGGGGATCGACCAGCGCCAGGTCGGCAACGAAAACTACGAGAAGTGGATGAAGGAAAAACGCCAGGAAGTCTCGACCTACGCCGACACGTGGCGCAAGCTCGAGCACGGCGAGACGATGATGATCAACGACACGATGTTCCTCGTTTCCAAGGAGAAGCTCGAGTCGGTTCCCAATGAGACCATCAACATCGTCAAGCGCGAGCGCCTCACCCCGGCCGACCTGCTCAACCCCGACGGCACGGTTCGCCAGCCCGAAAACAAGTGACCGGCCGATTTGAAAACCCCCAGGCCGCCGAACGTCCAGGTTCGGCGGCTTGTTTATTCATGATTCATCTTCCGAAATACCTGCTCGCGACGGCATGCATGTGTTTTGCCGTTGCCTTGGCCGCCGAGCCCCCCGCCCACAAGCGCATCGTCTCGATCGGGCCGAACGTGACGGAGACGATTTGCGCCCTCGGCGCGCGGGACCGCCTCGTCGGCGTGAGCGAGTTCTGCTCGTATCCGCCCGAGGTGAAAAAACTGCGCCAGGTGGGCGGGCCGGCCAACCCCAGGTTCGAAACGATCAGCGCGCTGCGCCCCGACCTGATCGTCATGCAGTTCGCCACGCCGGCCGTCAGGTCGTTCGCCGCCGAGCGCGGCATCGAACTGGCCGAGGTTCACATGGACACGATCGCGACGATCGAGCGCGATATCGGCCGGCTCGGCGCGCTGCTGGGCCGCGAGGACGCCGCCGCCTCGATCACCACCCGCATGCGCCGCGACCTCGACGAGTTGCGCCGGCGCGTCGCCAGGATCCCCGAGGCCGGACGCCCGCTCGTGTTCCTCAGCGTCGAGCGCCAGGGCGGTTCGCTGGCCGGCGTCCTGACCGCCTCGGACAGGAGTTTCCTCGGCGAGGCGCTGGCACTCGCCGGCGGGCGCAACGCCTTCGGCGACGACCCGCGCCTCTACGGCGAGGTCTCGCGCGAGCGGCTGGTGGCGCGCCGCCCCGAGGTGATCCTCGAGCTGCGCGGCCATGAGGTGACCGACGGGCGCGAGCGCGACCGGCTCGTCCGCGACTGGGACGCCATGGCGTCGCTGCCGGCCGTCGCCAACAAAAAGATATACGTCCTCGGCGGCGAGGACCTGCTCGTGCCCGGCCCGCGCCTGGCCCGCACGGTGCGCGCCATCCACGACGCCATCTACTCGTCCTTGGGCCGGTCCACCACCTCGACGTGGTGAATGTAGAAATTGGCGAGATTTTCCCGGAACTCCTCGCGCGACATCGCCGCCAGAGCCGGGTTGGGCGTGAGCTCCCAGACCGATGACGTCGGCAGTTGCGTGTTGGGCTTGGTGTATTTCCGGTAGACGGGCCCCGGCGGCACCGTGGCGACGAGCCTGGGCGAGAAATACTGCTCCAGGATGACGTCGTCATAGGCGACGAACACCCGTTTGCCCGCCTTCAGGCACGGCAGGACCGCGTTGTAAATCAGGTCGATGTCCCAATCGAGCTTCGAGGTCGGCTCGCGCGAGATGACCTTGACCGGCGGGCGAGGCCGTCCCGCCGCCTCGAAATAGCGCTCGTACCACCCCTCGAGCAGAAAGCCGGTCGCGATGACCGAGACGTCGGGCCGTTTGCCGAGCGCCGTCTGGTAATACCACAGCGAGAAAATCGAGTTGTCGCCCTCCAGCAGCAGCACGGCGTCCCGCGGCAGCGCCTTCATCACCGCCGCCGCGTAGCGGTCCGGCATCACGTCGAACGATTTGTCGATCGCCGGGTATTTCGCCCAGAACATGAAAGCCGCCAGCAGCGCCGGCGCGACGGCCAGCCATTTCGGCGCGATCGTGTGGCGCCTGACGACCAAGCCACCCGCCTCGACCCAACCGATGGCGAGCGCCGGCAGCGCCGGCAGGAAATACGCGTCGATGTCGCTGATCTGGTAGTAGACCGAGTAACAGAACGTCGCCACCAGCGTGAACATCAGCCCGACGCCGAACGCGGGCCGCCGCCGCGCGAGCAGGACGAGCCCCGCGATTGCCGGCGCCATGATCGCCACGCCGACGGCCGCCGTCATCCAGCCCGGCCCCTTGGGCAGCCACTGATCGCCCCACCACGTCATCCAGCGGATGCTGCCGTTGTGCCACCCGCCGGACTGCCACAGCTCGCGGTTCATCATCCGGTACTGGCCCCCGCTCAGGACCCACAGGACGTTCTCCAGCGTGCGCGGATCGCCCCAGTTCATCCCCGGATTGGCCCGCGCCCGGAGCGGCAGGTAAACAAACCCCGCCAGCATGACGAGCCAGCTGAAAAAGCAGGCGGCGACGTAACCGACCCGGCGCGCCCACGACCCCTGCCACGACCACTCGAGGACGAGCAGCGCGACGAGCGGGTACAGCGCCAGGATCGAGTAGTGGTTGAGCGAGGCGAGGCCGGTGACGGCGCCCAGGGCGATCCCGCGGCCCAGCCCCGGCCTGGAATCGGACGGCGCCCAGCCGATGCTCAGGACCGCCACGCACAGGGCGTAGGTGAGCGGATAAACCTCGGTGATCGTCGCGTGTTCCCAGATGGTGGTGCCGCTGGCGATGATCATCGCCAGGCCGGCCGCGATCGCGAACGTCCGGAAGTTCCTCACGGCCATCACCCGCAGCAGCAGCAGGATCGTCAGCCCGCTTGCCGCCGCCAGCAGGATCGCGTTGAGGATCGTGGTCGCGCGCCCCGGCTCCATCCAGCCCATCAGCCGGATCGCGAGGTGGCCGACGACCATGTACAGCGGGTAGCCGGTCGGGTGCGCGACGCCGAGGACCTTGGCCGCCGTCGCCAGTTCCATCCCGTCCCCCCACCATGCGTTCGGCGCGGCGGTCGCGACGTAAACGCAGAGGATCGCCGCGGCGACGAGCCACGCAAGAGCCGTCCACAGCCATTTGAGGCCGGCGGGTTGTGTATCTGGCATTGAATTCATTGACAGCTTGCTCCGGGGGGATTGGCTGGAATGGGTCGCAATTCGGAACGTCCCCGCCCCTCCATGGATAGTACCAATGAAAGTAGAGTCAATCCAGATCGAAGATGGCCCCCGCGGCAATCGCCCGTGGGGCGACTAGGCCAATAGGATGGGTTTCTTCTCTTTTCACTTTGGTCCTTTAGGTCCTTTGGGTCCTTTCTCAACCCATCACCAGTTTTCGAACCGCGAAGGGCCGGGGCGCCGGCTCGAGCCGCGGGGCGAGACGGGTTGCAACACTACTTGGTTTGTGTGACATTGGGTGATGGATCGGCCCGACGGATTTGCCATGACCCAACCCAAACACAACCTGCCCGGCCGCGACGAGGTCGTCGCGCTGGCGCTCCTCGGCGTCGACTGGGGGGAGCGGCGGATCGGGCTGGCGTTCAAGCCCGCCGGCCAGGACTGGGCGCTGCCCCGGGCCGTCCTCGAGACCCGCGCCGAGGCCGACGCCGTCGCCTCGATGCGCCGCGTGATCGCCGAGAGCGGCGCCAACGCCGTCGTGGTCGGCCTTCCCGTCAATCCGGACCCGATGATGGTGCGGCGCGTCAAAAAATTCTGCCGCAAGGTGCGCGAGGGAACGGCCGGCGTGCGCTGGTTTTTTGCCGATGAAAACTTGACCTCGAGCGAGGCCGATTCGATAAGTCTGGATAGGGGGCGCCGCCGCCCGACGGACGACCTTGCCGCCAAGCTGATCGTGGAGACGTTTGTCAACCAATGCCGCTGACGCAGCTCTTATTCCTCAGCCCGCGCGTTCCGTGGCCGACCGACACCGGCGCCAAGATCCGCACCAACGCCCTCCTGAAGGCGCTGACCGCGCGTTTCTCGATCCATTACGCCGGCTTCCTGCAGCCGGGCCTGAGCCGCGCCAGGGCGCAGGACTACCTGAACGCCAGCGCGATCCTGCTCAAGCCCGAGCCGGCCACGACGCTGCCCGGCAAGGCGTGGCTCGGCCTGCGCACCCTCCCCAACCCGTCCCCCGTCACCCTGTCCAAATACTGGAACCGCGCCATCGCCGATTTCGTCGCCCAGTGGGACCGCGAATATCCCGGCGGCATCATCCACGCCGATCACCTCCACTTGGGGCAGTACCTGCCCCAGGCCAGCCGGGCCATCCGCGTCATGGACGAGCATAACGTCGAGAGCCGGATCCTGGAGCGGCTGGCCGAGCACAACCGCGGCCGCCCTTGGGGCCTTTACCTGAACCTGCAGGCGCGGCGCATGGCCCGGCGCGAAGCCGAGGTCGCGGCCGGCGCCGACCTGGTCCTGGCCGTCTCCGAGGGCGACGCCGCGGACCTGTCGGCCATGGCGCCCCAAACCCGGGTCGAAGTCATCCAGAACGGCGTGGACCTCGAGTATTTCGCGCCGCCCCGGGTCAGGCGCCCCAACATGAACCGGCTCGTCTTCACCGGTTCGATGGACTGGCTCCCCAACAGCGACGCGATGATCTGGTTCGTGGGCGAGATCCTGCCGCGGCTGGACCTGCGCCCCCCCCGCGACGGCCCCTGGCGGCTCGATATTGTGGGCCAGAACCCCCCGCCCGCCGTCAGGGCCCTGGACTCGGCCCGGGTCCGGGTCACGGGGCCCGTCGAGGACGTTCGCCCGTTCGTCAACGAAGCCGGGGTGTTTGTCGCTCCCATAAGAATCGGCGGCGGCAGCCGTTTGAAGCTCCTGGAGGCATTCGCCTCCGGAATCCCGGTCGTTTCCACATCGATCGGGTGCGAGGGGCTCGAAGTCGAACATGAAAAACACCTCCTGATCGCCGACGAGCCCGAGTCGTTTGCCGACGCCGTCGACCGCCTGGCCCGCCAACCCCGCTTGCGAGAGGAACTGACGACGCGGGCCCGCGCCCTCGTCGAGGACCGCTACGGCTGGGACGCCATCGGCCGCCGGCTGGCTTCCCTCTACGAAAGCATTTTGGAGCAGCGATCGGCCCGGAAGGCCAATCCGGTTAATGGTTGACACTTTTTTGTCCCGTGGCCTACTATCTTGTAAGGGCTGGCGTGGGGTCGGCTGTCATGGGGAAACCCCATCAGTCTCAGGTGTTCATGGGGCCGTTGTCTGGTTGCCCAATCCGAAAATCGAGCCTGCAAACGTATACGCCGGTTGAAATCAACCAGAATCCCAAGTCGGCATCGGAATGCGAGGCGTGGCGCCTGCCACCAAGGCCGATAGCCCGAAAAAGTCAAGGAGTGCCGCGGCAATGGCGGACCCGATTCGAAAGAGCCTGAACAAAAACGAGGACGCGGCGCGGGCCAAGCCGGGCAAGGAACTCGTCAGCAAGGGCGGCGTGCCCCAGGCGATGGACCGCCAGGAGCTGCAGCAATACATCCAGTCGCTCGGCAACGAGAGCGCCGCGCACATGCAGGACGATGTCATCGACACCGGCCTGATGAGCAAGGACGAGATCCTCGACGCCATCGCCGCCGACATGGGGATGGAAAAGGTCGTCCTCGGCCAGATCGAGTTCACCCCCGAGCTGATCAAGCAGGTCCCCGCCT
The DNA here is from genome assembly GCA_039683515.1 of Candidatus Sumerlaeia bacterium. Classification (GTDB taxonomy): domain Bacteria; phylum Sumerlaeota; class Sumerlaeia; order MVZB01; family MVZB01; genus JAJFUE01. The sequence goes on from JBDKRG010000010.1 coordinate 78,856, forward strand.
ACGTCGCCAAGAAATTCGGCGTCCTCCCCGTCGCCTACACTGATGAAGAGATCGAGCTGGCCCTTTCCGACCCGCACAACGTCCAGGCCCTGGACGACCTGCAGCGCATCCTCGGCAAGACGATCCGCGGCCGCATCGCGATGCAGGACGACATCGAGCGGCTCATCAAGCGTTTCTACGAAAGCGACGACGTCTCCCAGATTTACGCCGGCCTGACCGAGGGCGAGGAGCCCCAGGAGGCCAACCGCTGGGACGAGATGACGATCGGCCAGGGCGGCGACAAGGAACAGGCCGAGCAGCCGGCCGTCGTCAAGTTCGTCGACCTCATTTTCCGCCAGGCCGTTTACGAGCGCGCCTCCGATATCCACATCGAGCCGCACCGGTTCGGCGTGACCATCCGGTTCCGGATCGACGGCGTCCTGCACGAGGTCCCCAGCCCGCCGCGCAAGTGGCAGAACGCCATCCTGTCGCGCCTGAAGGTGATGTCGAGCATGGACCTGGCCGAGAAGCGCGTCCCTCAGGACGGCCGTATCCGCCTGAACCTGCCCGACAAGAAACTGGACCTGCGCGTTTCGTCGCTGCCGACCATTTTCGGCGAATCCATCGTCATGCGTATCCTCGACCAGTCCCAGGTCATGATGGGTCTGCAGGACGTTGGTTTCACTGAGCGTTCGGTCTCGATCTTCAAGCGCCTCATCAAGCAGCCCAACGGCGTCATCCTGATGACCGGCCCCACCGGTTCGGGCAAAACCACGACCCTCTACGCAGCGCTCGGCTCCCTGAACACGCCCGAGGAAAAACTGGTGACGCTCGAGGATCCCGTCGAGTACATGATCCCGGGCATCAACCAGATCCAGATCAACCACGAGATCGGCCTGAACTTCGCCGCCGGCCTGCGCGCCGTCCTGCGCCAGTCCCCCGATGTGATCCTCGTCGGCGAGATCCGCGACTTGGAAACGGCCGAGAACGCCATCCGCGCCGCCCTCACCGGCCACCTGGTTTTCTCCACCCTGCACACCAACGACGCGCCGAGTTCGACGATCCGTCTGATCGACATGGGCGTCAAGCCCTACCTGGTCGCCAGCTCCCTGCAGGCCGCCATCGCCCAGCGACTTGTCCGCCGCATCTGCGGCGGCTGCAAGACCGCCTACCACCCGCCGGCCGAGGCGATCTCCGAGATGGGGTTCGACCCCGACGAATACAAGGACACGGATTTCTTCCACGGCAAGGGTTGCGAACGCTGCAACCAGGGCGGCTACCGCGGCCGGACGGCCATCCACGAAATCATGGTCATGGACCCGGACCTGCGGCGGCGCGTCATCCGCAGCGAGTCGGCCTCGCGCCTGAAGAAGGCGGCCGTGGCCAAGGGGATGTTCACCCTGCGCCGCGACGGCTGGGAAAAAATCCTCAAGGGCCAGACCACCATCGAGGAAGTGATGCGCATCACCGCCGCCGACGAGGAATAGGATCGCAGTCCTGAGTCCTGCGTCCTGAGTGCCGAGTCACTCAAGGCACAGGACGCGGGACCCGAAATAAAGGCTGAAACTCAGGACACAGGACTCAGGACTCAGGACTCAGGACTCAGGACATAGGACTTAGGACAGGGTATTATGGACATTAACGAAATGCTGAAGATCGTGGTCGACCGTGACGCCGCCGACCTCCATCTGCGCGTCGGCAAGCCGCCGGTCGTGCGTCTGCACGGCGATTTCGAGCCGCTCGACCCCCAACCGCTCACCCCCGACGACACCGAGCGGCTGATGAAGGAAATCGCCCCGCCGCGCTATCAGCAGATGCTTCAGGAACAGGGCAGCGCCGACTTCGCCTACGCCTTCAGCGAGCAGGCGCGCTTCCGTACCAACATTTTCCGGAGCATGAGCAACGTCGGCATCGTCATGCGACTGATCCCGACCCGTATCTTCTCGTTCGAGCAGCTGGGCCTGCCCAAGGAGTCCATTTACCCGGTCCTCCAGGCCCACCGCGGCATGGTTATCGTGACCGGCCCCACCGGCTCGGGCAAAACCACCTCGCTGGCGACGATGATCGACTGGATCAACTCCAACCGTAACGTCCACATCATCACGATCGAGGACCCGATCGAATACACGCACAAGCACAAGCGGGCGATCGTCACCCACCGCGAGCTGCACGTCGACACGCCCTCGTTCGCCAACGCCCTGCGCGGCGCGCTGCGCCAGGACCCCGACGTCATCCTCGTCGGTGAAATGCGAGACCTCGAGACCATGGAGGCGGCCATCACCGCGGCTGAAACCGGCCACTTGGTCTTCGGCACCCTGCACACCATCGGCGCCGCCAACACCGTCGACCGCGTCATCGACCAGTTCCCGGCCAACCAGCAGGAACAGATCCGCGCCGTTCTGTCGGTGGCGCTGACGAGCATCATCTCCCAGACCCTGATGCCGAAGGCGTCGGGCAAGGGCCGCATCGCGGCCTTCGAGATCCTGCACAACACGCCGGCCGTCGCCAACCTGATCCGCGAGAAAAAGACCAACCGCCTGACGTCGACCATCCAGACCAGCGCCAAGCTCGGCATGATCTCGCTCGACGACTACGTCTACATGCTCTACCGCAAGGGGATCATCACCGGCGAGATCTGCCTGGAGCGCGCGCAGAACTACGATGAAATGCGCAAGAAAATGCTCGGCCAGACGATGGGCACGGCCGAGAGCGAGAACGCGAAGATGGCGGCCGTCGGCGGCAGCAGCTCCGAGCCGTCGGATGAGTATTAGGATGTGCTGAACGGCGCATGCCGGTATATAAATTGATTGGACAGGCTGGAAACAGGGCCGGCGCCCTCAGGTGAAATAAGGGGAACATGGGCAAGAAACTCTTCAAATTCGGCGGCGACAAGACGGCCCCGCTCATCAACGCGAACGAGGCCGCGGCACGCAGCGGCGAGCGCATGCGCGACCTGATCAAGCGCGACTATTCGCCCCAGCACGTCGAAATCCTCAAACAGCTCATCAACGAGGGCGAGGGCGCGACCAAGTACGAAGAGGGCGGCGCCGTCGCCATCCAGGAAATGGTCACCCCGCCGACCGACATGCTCAAGATCCTGTCGGAACAGACCGGCCTGCCCATCGCCGACCTGAGCAAGTACCCCAAGGCCAACTACAAGTTGCGCCAGGTGCTGACGCCCGATCAGGCCAAGATGCTCAAGGTCATCCCCCTTGCCGAGCTCGAGAACGGCAAGATCCTGTTCGCCATCGCCGACCCGTCCAACCCGACCATCCTCGACACCCTGCGCCTGACGCTCGGCCGCGACATCGATGCCGCCATCGCCGACGAGCGCGACATCATGGAGCGCATCACGCAGTATTACGGCATGCCCGAATCGCTCGACGAAATCATTGAACAGAACACCAAGGAGGACGACGGCCAGGACGACAGCCTTCTGCAGTCCGACCACGAGGAAATCATCATCAACGAGAACGAGGGCGAGCAGAAGGCGCCGATCATCCGCCTCGTCAACCTGCTGCTGGCCAAGGCCATCGGCGACCGCGCCAGCGACATTCACATCGAGCCGTTCCCGACGTTCATCCGCGTCCGCTACCGCGTCGACGGCGTCCTGCGCGAGATCCCGGCCCCGCCCCGCAGCCAGCTGATCCCGATCATTTCGCGCATCAAAGTCATGGCGAAAATGAACATCTCCGAGACCCGCCAGCCCCAGGACGGCCGCATCAAGCTCAGCGTCGAGGGGCGCGAGGTCGACATGCGCGTCAGCTCCGTCCCGACCGTCCACGGCGAGTCCGTCGTGATGCGCGTCCTCGACAAGTCGATGATGAACGTCGGCATCAGCCACATCGGCATGCTCCCCGAGGTCCTCGACCAGTTCAAGAAGCTCATTCACCTGCCCAACGGCATCATCCTCGTGACCGGTCCCACCGGCTGCGGCAAGACCACCACCCTCTACGCCGCGCTCGCCGAGGTCCGCGACCCCGGCGAAAAGCTGATCACCACCGAGGACCCCGTCGAATACGAGCTCGCCGGCATCCAGCAGGTCAACATCAACGAGGGCATCGGCCTGACCTACGCCCGCTGCCTGCGCGCCATCCTGCGCCAGGACCCCGACCGCGTCCTCGTCGGCGAAATCCGCGACGTCGAGACCGCGCAGATCGCCGTCCAGGCCGCACTGACCGGCCACCTGGTCTTCTCCACCCTGCACACCAACTCGGCGGCCGCCACCGTCACCCGCCTCCTGGACATGGGCGTCGAGCCGTTCCTCATCACCTCCTCGCTCGAGGGCGTCGTCGGCCAGCGACTCGTCCGCACCATGTGCCAGCCGTGCCGCCGCCCATACTCCCCGACCGAGGAAGACCTCTTCGAATTCAACAAGACCCCCGACGACGTCCGCGAGATGGGCCTCGAGTTCTACCGCGGCGAGGGGTGCGCCGAGTGCAACCACACCGGCTACCACGGCCGAATGGGCATCTTCGAGCTGCTCACGGTCGACGACGACATCCGCGAGCTGATCCTCGAGCGCGCCACGACCGACGAAATCCAGGAGGTCGCCCTGCGCAAGGGGATGATCTCCATGCGCAAGGACGGCTGGACCAAGGCCTCGCTCGGTTTGACGTCGCTCGCCGAGGTCTCGCGCCAGACCCCGCGCGAGAGCGAAATGGGCGAGCCGACCACCCCGTCGGCGGCCGAGGCCGAGCCCCAGGCCGAGGCCCTGCCCGGCGGCCCCGAGGCCATCGAAGGCAAGCCCCTGCGCGAAGCCCTGCCGCAGCCGCACGAGCCCCAGATCGACGAGAGCACGATGTCGGTCGGCGGCGAGGAAGCCGCCCGCGCCAAACCCGCCCACCGGTAAAGATGATTGCGGATTGCGGATTTCGGATTGCGGATTGAGTTCCGCCACCTTTACCGTTTTCGTGCATCGTAATCGTAATCGAACAAAACACCGACTCGCGTCTCCGCATCAATTCTTCCAATCCGCAATCCGAAATTCTTCCATTCCGCAATCCGCAATCCGCAATCCCATGTATCTCCTTGACGTTTGGGCCTTCCATCCTGAACAATGCAGCCGATGCATCGAGTTGGTTGGAACCGGGTCCTGAAAGCATCCGGTCCGGCATTTTGTCCAGGAGAAGCCGTTATGGTTCATAACCGCCGTCCATTGGTGTGCCTTGCCGTTTTGATGTTGATGACGATTTCGCTGACCGGTTGCGGACCCGACGAAAGCCGACAGCCGGCGCGCGGGGCGGCCGTGCCCCCCTCCAGCCGCGACGCGATCCTCAACGAGCGGCTCAGCGCGCTTCAGAACCGGATCGCGCAACTGGACCACCAGATCAGCCAGGCCACCGTCACCAGCCGGTTGCTCAACGAAGAGCTGACCGCGCTTCGCCAGGAGCTCGCCGCCGGCACGGCCCAGCGCCCCGCCGCCGCCGAGGCCCCCGCCGCGCCCGTGGCCCCGGCGCCCGCCGTCTCGCCGGCCGCCCCCGCCGTCAGCGCGCCGCCGCAGTCCATCCAGCCCGTGATCTCGCAGCCGGCCCCGCCGGTCCCGCTCCCGTCGGCGGAAAAGGCGCCGGCGTCCAAGACGCGCAACCCGATCTTCTGGATCCTGGTCATCGCCATCGTGGTCGTGGCGTTCGTTTTCATCGTCAAGCTTGCCATGGGCCCGTGGTCGGAGGAGGAGGATTCCGACTGGATCGAGGAGGGCGTCCCCTCGGAGGACGAGGAGGACCAGATTTCCCTCTCGCCCGAAACGGGCGAGAAGCCCGAGACCCAAACCCAGGAACCCGGCGATGAGCCCAAGCCGTGACGGCGATGCCGTCGTGATGCTGGTCAGCGGCGGACTCGATTCGCTGCTTCTGCTGGGCGAGGCCTTGGGGCGCGGCGAATCCGTCGCGCCTCTTTACGTTCGCCAGGGCGCCCTGTGGGAAAACGCCGAGGTCGACGGCCTCGAGCGTCTTCTCGAGGCCCTGCGGGCGGATCACGGTTGCCGCGTCGGCCAGCTGGTCCAGGCGCGCGTCGACTTCCCGGCCGGATACCGGGCGCGCTGGGCGCTTGACGCCGCGGCCGAACCGCCCGGCCCGGACACCCCCGACGATGCGGTCTACCTGCCCGGCCGCAACCTGGCGCTCCTGCTGGCCGCCGCGTCGCATGCCGAATCCCACGGCCTCAAAACCATCCGCATCGGCACGCTCGGCGCCAATCCGTTCGCCGACGGCACCGACCTGTTTTTCCGCCGCTTCGAGGACCTGTTCGAGAGCGCGACCGGCTGGCGGGTGAACGTCGAGAAGCCGCTCTGCGGCGTGGACAAGGCCGCCCTCATGCGCGCGCACGCCGCCCTGCCATGGCGCCTGACCAGCTCATGCCTGCGCCCGGCCGGCGGCGCCCACTGCGGCCGCTGCAACAAGTGCGCCGAGCGCCGCCGCGCCTTCGCCGCCGCCGGCCTGCCCGACCCGACGCCGTACTGCGAATAATCTTGACAGGGGGGCTTGACAAATAACGGCTTGCTCATAGTATATACCTTGGCGGCCTAGAACGACCGCCTTGGCTTTAAAGCACGTTCCTGCCGCGGCTGACCAGACCATGCTCCGATCCCCGCTGCCAAAGGCCCCCCCCATGAACCGCGATGAGCTGAAAGCCTACCTCGACGCCCAGATCGAGGAAATCCAGAAATACAAGTGGACCGAATCCGAGCGCGAGCGCCGCGACATCGGGTTCAACCGCGCCGCGCTCGAGTGGATCGAGCGCTACGGCGAGCAGTTCTACCACCACTGGGTCGGCCTCCAGCGCGCCGACGGCCGCAATAATTAGAGCCGTTGCCGAAAATAACTTCCGTTTTGCCGTGTGTTCACAGGGCGTGTCAGAGCCCAAGCCCCGGCAGGGGCGAAACAATTTAAGCCCAGGGCGTGAGCCCTGGGTCAGGTGATCCCAAAGTGCTCCCGAGCCCCGGCAGGGGCGACACAAATAGAAACCCGTTCCTTAGCACATCTCGCACATGAACCCCCCATCCCCGTAACCCGGCGATGCATCGCTTGCCATTCCCCCATTTTTTTCGGCCCCAGCGGGGCCTGCGCGAGTAGCCCCCGGCGAAGCGAAGCGCCGCCGGGGGGCGGGATGCCATCGAACACGCGCCCCGGCGGGGCGCCCGCGGCACCAGGCTTGCGAGCGCCCGCTTCGGGTCAAACGGGGACGCGCGACCATTTGTTTTTTCTTGAGAATAAGGGAATCCTGATCGAGGCTGATTCATGCTTTGGATTGCGCGCATTCTCAGGCCCGGAATTGAGTATCACGCGACGCATCGCGGCGATCAGCGGCGGGCGGTGTTCATCGGCGACCGTGGCCGCAAACCCAAACACGCCGAGGAGGATCAAAACCAGCTTGAGCTGTTTTGACAAAAAATATGGTCAAACGTCCCCGATATTAAAGTATCTGCGCGGCTCTGGCGAACAGCGCCGCATCGTTCGGCGTCGCTTCGCGATTAACGCCTTTTGTCCTTGGCAACTCCCACAGGCGTTGCGGGTTGGCGAACGGCTGCAGCTTCTTGTGCAATCTCTTCTTCGGATTTGGCGGTCCACAGGATATTGACGACCCTGACCAGGATCGTTCCGCTGACGACGAACACCGCCAAGCAGCCCCAGAAATAACCCCAGCGGCCATAGAGCAGGTTGCCGATCGTGAACAGCGATGACCAGATCGTCGCGCAACCCGTCGACCAGCCGATTAGAGCCAGCGGGATGTTATCCCTCGTCGCGGCCAGCTCGGCCTTGGTGATCCCCGCCGCGATCCGGATCGGTTCCCAACCCGGCCCGAACGGCCGGACCTTTTTGTAGAAGTTGACCAGCGTTTCGCGGTCCGTTTGCGGAGCAAGGAACGCCGCCGCCAGCCAGCACACCGTCGTCGTCGCGATTGTGATCATCAGGGCGATGTGAGTGCTGATCGGGGGCAGGCCCGCGTCATAATGCGCCTTGTTGATGTAAAGGAAGACCAGCGAAACGACAAACGAACTGACCATCGCGACCACTTCGCACCAGGCGTTGATGCGCCACCAGAACCAGCGGATCAGGTAGAGCAGGCCGGTGCCGGCGCCCACCTGCATGATGATGTCGAAGGTGTCCTTGGCGCTGGTCAGGAAGAACACCATGATAAAGGAAATGAAGAACAGGATGACCGTCGAGACGCGGCCGGCCCAGACGTAGTGTTTCTCGTCGGCGTCGCGCACCATGAACCGGCGGTAGAAGTCGTGCACGAGATACGACGAGCCCCAGTTCAGTGACGTCAGGATCGTCGAGGAGTTGGCCGCGATCAGGCCGCCGACCATCAGGCCGACGAACCCGGCCGGCATGAACTTGAGCATGGCGGGGAAGCCGAGGTCATGGCCCATCGGGACGCCTGCCGGCAGGTTCGGGAATTCCTTCGCAATATCGGAAAGCTGCGGGAAGACGACCAAGGACGCGAGGCCTGTGATGATCCACGGCCATGGGCGCAGGACGTAGTGGGCGAGGTTGAAGAACAGGACGGCGCCGAGCGAGTCCTTCTCGGACTTCGCCGCCAGCATGCGCTGCGCGATGTAGCTGCCGCCGCCCGGCTCGGCCCCCGGATACCAGACCGCCCACCACTGCACCGCGATCGGCATGATAAACACCGCGACGGCGAGGTCCCAGTTGTTATGAAAGTCTGGGAAAATGTTGAGATAAAACATCTTTTCGCCGCCCGGGGCCGTCATCGGCATGGAAAGCTTGTCGACCAGTCCGCTCAGGCCGCCCACACGCGGGTGCATGACCGCGAAATACGCGGCCGCGATCACGGCCGTCATCTTGATGAAGAACTGGATCATGTCGATGACCAGCACGCCCCACAGCCCCGAGTGCGCCGCGAAGATCACATTCAGCAGGCCGATCGCGATGAGCGTCTTCCACATCGGGATGCCGAACAAAACGCCGCCGATCTTGCACGCCGCCAGGTTGACCGCCGCCATGATCAGGCAGTTGAAGAACAGGCCCAGGTAAATGGCGCGGAACCCGCGCAGGGCGCTCGCCGATTTGCCCGAGTAGCGCAGTTCGTAAAACTCCAGGTCCGTCATCACGCCCGAGCGCCGCCACAGCCGCGCGTAGAAGAACACCGTCGCCACGCCCGTCAGCGTGAACGCCCACCACTGCCAGTTGCCCGCCACGCCCTGCCGGCGCACGATGTCGCAGACCAGGTTCGGCGTGTCGCTGCTGAACGTCGTGGCGACCATCGACAGCCCCGCCAGCCACCACGGCACGCTGCGCCCCGACACGAAGAATTCGGCCGTACTCTTGCCGGCGCGCTTGCCGAACAACAGTGCGGGTGCGAAGCAGATAATCAGCGTCGCAATGATGATGACCCAGTCAATGAATGCCAGATGCATGATCGACTCCCGATGATTCATTTAAAAGAACGGCCAGCTTGTGCCCCTGCCCCGCGCGGTCGGCCCGCCCGTGCCAATACACAAGCCAGCGAATGGTAACCATTGATGTTTTATTGGGTATCTTCCGTGTCTTTTGTCTCCGCGGTTCAAATCTCTTTGAACGCTTCACTCAACGCCAGAATATTTTCCGCCGGGACGTCGCCTGGGACGGCGTGGGTGGGGGCGGCGATGTAGCCTCCGCCGGGGGCCATGATCGCGACTGTCTCGGCGACCTTTTGTTTGACCTCGGCCGGCGTGGCGAAGGGGAGCAGTTTCTGGGTGCTGATCCCGCCCCAGAACGCGAGGCGGTCGCCGAACTCGTGCTTGATCGCGCGCAGATCGTAGATTTCCGGCTGGACGGTCTGATACGCGTTGAGGCCGATCTCGATCAGGTCGGGGAAGACCTCGTGAATATCGCCGCACGAATGCTGCAGGACGTATTTGCCGGCCTCGCGCACCCGGCCGTAAAGCCGCGCCATCCGCGGCTTGATGAACCGGCGCCACAGCTCGGGGCCCATGATCATTCCCTTTTGCTGGCCCCAGTCGTCGCCGAACAGGAACGCGTCGGGATTGTGGCGCAAGCCGATCTCGATGACGCGCAGGTCCCATTCGCAGATCTTGTCGAGAAACGCATCGACGAACTCCGGTTCGTCCAGCATGTCGACGAGCAGGTTTTCCATGCCGCGCAGGATCCATGCCCGCTCGAACATCGAAAACCCGTGCGCGGCGATCCGGAACGTGTCGGCGGGGGCACGATCGAGCGGCGCAAACAGCGAATCCATCCACGCCTCGTCGATCGCGGGCCGGAATTCGGTTTTTGGATCGGGCTCATGCACAAGCGGAGAGGTCGGCACGCCGATGTCTTTGTCGATCCCGTTGCGGTCCCAGACCGTCCCCCAATCGTCGCGGAAAAAGTTGGGCCGCCCATCGATCGGCACGGACTGGCCGTTGTAGCCGGCCACAAACAGATCATTGTCGAAGTCGGCGGCGAAATCGTCGCGGCCAAGATACTGGGCGACGCGCTCATGTTCCTGAGCGGTCAGCTCGATGTAGTGCGGCGTCCGCTCCGGCTGCCGGTGTTCGAGGGCGTCGATGACTGTTTGTTTCTTCCCCACGCCTGTTCGTCCTTTTGGTCTTAAACTTCAAAAACACTGATTTATACTCATCAACATCCGTTACTATCAAGTGAATAATTTCACCATTTTTCGGGATAATTCGGTGGTTATTCGGGGTTTTCGGAATTTCGGTGCCGATTCCGCTTGATTCGAACACGCAATCCGGGGCGATCCGACCGGGCATTCCGGCGACATCCGACCGGCCAATTCGGGCCGATTCGATCACGCCATCCGTGCGCCCGGCTCGCCGTCGGCGCGAAGAGACGCATCCCCCTTCGGTTTTTCGGTGAGTTAATGCAAAAGCGCGAAGGAGAGGATTGATTGGATACGGCAAAATGCCGTATTATAAAATGCAAGTACGGACCGAAATCGCATGGGCGATCATGGTTGTGGATGCAATCGACGAACAAGCCCGCGCGTTTTACGAGCACTATGGGTTCAAACGTTTTCCAGGCCAGCCCATGAAACTATTCATGCTCAAGAAAGCGATAGAGCAGGCAATCAAGTAGGTCGCTTCGGCCCCGAAGCGACATTCGTTTTTACAATTAATTTTTGCGGGTTTTGCTGTTTTGCGATTTTGCGTGAAATCCCATGTCGCTAGGCCGAAGCGACCTACTTCTTGCAAATGACTTTTTTTTGTTCTAGGATGGCGAAGATTTGGTGAAAACGGCGGCTGCCTTGGCCGCTTATCGGGAGTTGATCATGGCCCAAGTCGAGGCGTATCAGGGTCTTGCGCGTAAATACAGACCGCAGACGTTCGAGGATCTGGTCGGCCAGGAATCGGTCGCGCAATCGCTCGCCAATTCGCTGCGCCAAGGCAAGGTCTCGCACGGCCACCTGATGGCCGGCCCGCGCGGCGTCGGCAAGACCACCTCAGCGCGCATCCTGGCGCGCGCCCTCAACTGCGAAAAGGGCCCGACCGCGACACCCTGCGGCGTCTGCCGCCACTGCATCGACATCGCCGCCGGCACCGACCTGGACGTCATCGAAATCGACGCCGCCAGCAACACCGGCGTCGACAACATCCGCGAGCTGCGCGAGCGCGTCATGCAGGCGCCCTTCTCCGCGCGCTTCAAGGTCTACATCATCGACGAAGTCCACATGCTCTCGTCGGGCGCGTTCAATGCTTTGCTCAAAACTCTCGAGGAGCCGCCGCCGTCGGTCGTGTTCGTCCTGGCGACGACCGAAATCGAAAAGGTCCCCGAGACGATCCGCTCGCGCTGCGTCGTCCACAGCTTCCGGCGCATGACGACCGACGACATCGTCCGGCGGCTCGAGCAGGTCGGCCGGGCCGAGGGGGTCGAGCTGGCCGAGGCCGACTCGCGCGAGATCTACGGGATGATCGCGCGCTCGGTCGAGGGCGGGATGCGCGACGCGCTCGTCGCGCTCGACCAGCTTCTGGCGATGACCGAGAACATGCCGACGGTCGAGGCCGCCACCCGCCTCATGGGCCTGGCCGACCAGCAGACGCTCCACCAGACCGTCGCGTGGATCGGCTCGGGCGACGCCGTCAAGCTGCTTGGACTCGTCGAGGACCTCGTAGACCGCGGCCGCAACCTGGAGCGCTTCGTGCGCAGCCTGATCGCCTATCTGCGCGAGCTGATGCTCCTGCAGGCCGGCGCCGACGAGCGCCTGCTGTCGCTCACGGGCGAGTCGCTCGAGGTCGCGCGCGGCCAGGCCCGCCAGATCGCCCCCGCGACGCTCTACAATATCCTCAACCATGTGTTCGAGCTCGAGGAGCGCATCAAGAAGTCGCCGCAGGCGCGCTTCCTCCTCGAGTTCACGCTCATCCGGCTCGCCTCGATCAAGCCGGTCGTCCCGATCGACCAGATCATCGACCGGATCAACGCGATCCCCGAGGCATCGTTCGGAGCGGCGCCCGCCCCGCCGCAGCAAAAGCCAAAGCCTTTGCAGATGAGCGAGGAAAAGCCCGCGCCCGCCCCGGCGCGCGGATTCAGGCCCGAAGCCGGGACGACGAACCGATACGCCTACATGCACGACTCCGAGCCCGCGCCTCAGCCGGCGCCGGCCCCCGTCCGCCCCTCGGCTTCCGGGCGCGAGCTGATCGAGGAACTTATCCCGCAGACCCCCGACTACCTCGGCCGCTACCTGAGCCAGGCGAGGGAAGCGACGCTCGAGGGCGACAGCCTGCGCCTGGGCTGGGACGGGTCGGGTTCGTTCGCGCGCAAGATGCTTTCGATGGCCGGCAACATCAAGGCGATCGAGGGGACGCTCGCGAATCATTTCGGCCGGCCGATCAAGCTGGTCAACGCCGACGCGGTCGGCGTTGCGCCCGCCGAGCCGCCGAAGCAGTCGCCGCGGCCGCCGGCCCCGATCATGGCCGACAGCGAGCCGCTCGACGACTACGAGCCGCCGCAATACGGCGCGTACGTCCCGCCCAAGGCGGCGAAGCCGGCGGCTCCGGCCGACAACCGCAGCGCGATCGAAAAGGCCAGGGAGTTCTTGAAGATCGACCCCGAGGCCGCGCGCCGCGTCAAGCTCCTGCGCGAAATGCTCAACGGCCAGGTCATCGACGAAAACGGCAACGCGCTGGCGGTGGAATAGAGTAGTTTATGCGTGAATGGCCGGCGGGGGCGCCGGCCCCACATCGAAAACAGCCATTCGGTAGCGAATAGCTCATCGCACTGTGGCGCCGGCGCTCTCGCCGGCGATTTCTATTGACTGAAAGTTTTGGCACCCGCTCGAAGTCTATTTGGTGGTGGGTTGGTCGTCGGATTCGATGACGTAGACCTTTTCGCCCGGCTTGACCATGAGGAGTTTCTCGCGGATCGCCTTTTCGGCGGGGAAGCCGCCGGCCTGCAGAGCGTCGTGTTCCTTGGCGAGGTCGTTGCGCTCGCGCTCGAGCTGGTCGTTGGTTTGCGTGTAGTTGTCGAGCTTGTCGCGCATCGTGAAGTATTCGCGCAGCGGCTCGTAATTGATCACGATCCACAGCAGCAGGCAGGCCGCCACGACCGCGAACCACCGGACGATCTTGAGCGGGCGCAGGCGGGAGAGGATTTCGACGAGGATATCAATCACGGTTCGGCTCGGATGGCCGGCGCGGACGCCGGCCCATCATGAAATGGGCTTCAAAACGGAAGATCTTCCTTGTTGGGCGCGGGCGGCTCTTCCTCGGTGGCCGCGGGCGGCTCTTCGGCGACGGGTTCTTCAGGCTCGAACTCCGTCTCTGCGACTTCGCCCGCGGGCGTTTCGGTCAACTGGCGGATCCGGTTTTCGGCGGCGCGCAGCTGCCGCTCGCAGGCGCGCACGAGCGCTTGGCCCTCCTCGAACAGCTTGATCGATGTCTCCAGCGGCACTTCCTCCTGCTCGAGCTTCTTGACGATCGACTCGAGCTGCTTGAGCGACTTCTCGAAATTCAGCGCCGGTTCGCGGGTTGGCTTGGGCTGGGTCATTCGGTCGCCTTTTTCTTGTGCGCCTCGTCGGCGGCTTTGGCCTGTTCGAAATGGTGTTTCGCCTCGTCGACGGACGGGAAAATCTTGAAGTATTTCTCCATCGAGGTGACCTCGAAGATCGCCGTGAGCGACGGGTTCAGCTCGGCGAGGATGAGGTCGCCGCCCTCGCGCCGGTAGCGGTGCAGCGCGCCGAGGAGCGTCGACAGGCCGGCGCTGTCGATGTATTTGAGCGCGGGCATGCGCACCACGACCCAGCGCACGCCGGACTCCTGCCACTCGCGCAGGATGCGCTCGACGTCGTAGCGCGTCTGCGAGATCAGCTCGCCTTCGAGGTAAAGGATCGCGCTGTCCTGGGTTGTTTCCGAGCTTGTGATCAGCCGGTTGTCTGAGATCATGTGGTCACTTTCCTGGCGGCCGGTGAAGTCATCCTGGATTAATATTGTTTGCAAGTACGGGAGTGAGCAAGCTAATTTTTCGCAGATGAATCGCTCGGGTCTCAGTGAGCGAGTCGAGCGATTCGATTACGATTACGATTACGATTACGAGCACGAGCACGAGCACGAAGGAATGTCGTCCGTGGGATTGATCAGTATCATCGGTGTCATTGCCGCCTACTTTGTGGGCGCGATCCCCACCGCTTACCTCATGGGCCGCGCCCGCGGCATCGACATCCGCAAGCATGGCAGCGGCAACGTGGGGGCCACGAACGCCTTCCGCGTCCTCGGCAAAAGCTGGGGGATCGCCTGCCTCGTCCTCGACGCCCTCAAGGGTTACATCCCGGTCACCGTGTTGTTCTTCGAGTTCTTCAAGCCGGCGGGCTGGCCGCCCGAGCTGTGGATGTGGCTCGTCGGGCTGGCCGCGATCGTGGGCCACATGACGAGCCCGTTCGTCGGGTTCAAGGGGGGCAAGGGGGTCGCCACCAGCCTCGGCGTGATGTTGGCGATCGCGCCGCTGCCGATGCTCGTCGCGCTCGTGGCGGCGCTGGGGATGATCTGGGGCACCGGTTACGTTTCGGTCGGCTCGATCTTCGGCGCGGTGGCGCTGCCGATCCTCATCGGGATCAGGAATCTCACCTCGGCGAGGGGAGACTGGGTGACGTTCGGCATCACGATCGTGCTGGCGGCCTTGATCGTCTGGAAGCACCGCACGAACATCGCGCGCCTGAAGGCCGGCACCGAAAGCAGTATTTTCAACAAACAGCAGGACAGGACGAAATGAACGATACGATCCCGATGGCCGAACCGCAGTTGAACAAGGAACCGCAGGATATCGTGGTGCTGGGGGCGGGGACGTGGGGGATCACGCTCGCGACCGTGCTCGCCGAGAACAATCACCGCGTCCGGTCGTGGGACATCGACGCGGAGCTGGTCGAGCGGCTCGACCGCGAGCGCGTCCACGCGCGGCTCAAGGATTTCAAGGTCCACCCGTCGATCGCCATGATCACCGATCTCGGCGAGGCGCTCGAAGGCGCCACCGCCTGCGTCATGGTCGCGCCGTCGCACGCGATGCGCAAGGCGTGCGAGTCGATCAAGGCGACCGGCCGGTACAAGTCGATCCGGCAGTGGATCATCTGCACCAAGGGGATCGAGCAGGGGAGCGACATGCTGATGCACGAGGTCCTCGCCGACGTGCTTGGGCCGGAAGCCGGCGCGGGGACGTGCGTCCTGAGCGGCCCGAGCCACGCCGAGGAAGTCTCGCGCCGCATCCCGACGATGCTCGTCGCCAGCGCCGCGAACATGGAACTGGCCACGATGATCCAGCCGTGGTTTTTCCGGCCGTACCTGAGGATTTACACCCACGACGACATGCGCGGCGTCGAGCTCGGCGGGTCGGTCAAGAACGTCATCGCCATCGCCGCCGGGGCCTGCGACGGCCTCGGGATGGGCGACAACACGCGCGCGGCGCTCATCACGCGCGGCCTCGCCGAAATGGTTCGGCTCGGCCTGGCGGCCGGGGCGC
Source organism: Candidatus Sumerlaeia bacterium (assembly GCA_039683515.1). Lineage (GTDB taxonomy): Bacteria > Sumerlaeota > Sumerlaeia > MVZB01 > MVZB01 > JAJFUE01. The sequence continues at coordinate 94,743 of JBDKRG010000010.1, forward strand.
GGCTCGAGACGTTCATGGGCCTGTCCGGCGTCGGCGACCTGATCGTGACCGCCGGCAGCCGCCACTCGCGCAACTGGCAGTTCGGAAATCTGCTCGCCCAGGGGCTGTCGGCCGACGAGGCGCTCAAGCAGGTCGGGATGGTCGTCGAGGGCTACTGGACGGCGCGGTCGGTCTGCCACCTCGCCGCCAGATACAAGGTCGAGATGCCGATCGCGGAGGCCGTCCGCGCGGTCCTGTTCGAGGGGCTGCCGACGCGCAAGGCCGTCGAGGGGCTCCTGGCGCGCGACCCCAAGCCGGAGCATTATTAATGGGTCGTATGGGTCCCACGGGTCCTGTGATAATACGTTGTCGGCGGGCGGCCTGATCGGTTACGATATTCGTATGACATCCATTTGATTTTCGTCGTGGAAGTTTCCCGATGGAGGCACGGCCATGGCGACGAACCGAGTTGAGCCGGTATTCAAGACGACGCGGCTGATCCATGTTCCGCGCGAGCTGGTGTGGCGGGCGTGGACCGATCCCGCGCAGCTTGCGCAGTGGTGGGGGCCGAATTACTTCAGCAATCCGATCTGCGAGATTGACGCGCGCGCCGGCGGCAATTACCGGATCGTCATGCGCGGGCCCGACGGCGTCGACTACCCGGTGAGCGGCGTCTTCCTCGAGGTGGTCAAGCCTGAGCGGCTCGTCATGACCATGGACGTCTCCGAGCACCCCGACGAGTGGCACGACCAGCTGAATCCCGACCGCAGCGTGGCCAACCCGGCCGGCGAGATGCTCATGACGGTCATGTTCGAGGCGGACGAGGACCGCACGCAGCTGACGATCCAGATCACGTTCGAGAACACGCAGATCCGCGACGCGATGCTGAAGCTCGGCATGGAGCAGGGGTGGTCCGAAAGCCTCGACCGGATGACGTCGCTGCTGATGGATTAGCCCGCCGGCCGGATCATCTTTCGGCGCGACAAAAGAGTTCCTTTCCCTTTTAATGGGGGCATGAGTGCCGTGGCCCCACCCTCGCCGAAGAAACCGGCGATCATCACCGCCCTGACATGCCTCGCAGCGTGGACGCTTGTCGCGCTCGTCATGATCCATCGCAACCTGCTGTTCGCCTCGGGCGACGACTACTCGCGCGTCGTGCTGTCGATGCGGTGGGCGCGGGAACATTACTTTTTCGTCGAGGGCTATTACTGGCTCCCGCTGCCGTTCTGGTATTACGGGCTGTGGAACCAGGGGCTCGGCCGGATCGCGGATTTCGTCCATTGGTTCATCCCCGCCTCGACCTTGATGATGATGCTCGCCTCGTGGGCGCTGATGCTGCTGACCCATGAAATCAACCGGCCGCGCGAGTCGTTTTCTCAAAAGGCGCGGACCGGCGCCGTGTTTGCGGCCCTGATCCTCGCGCTCACGATCCCGTTCGCGTGGCGGATGACGGCGACCGCCCTGGCCGAGCCGGTTTTCATGGCCGGGCTGAGCTGGCTGGCGCTGCTGCTGGCGCGGTTCAAGCGCCGGCCGACGCGGACGAAGTGGATTTTGATTCTGGCGCTTTGCGCGGCGCTCATGTGGGTACGCTACGAAGGCTGGCCGATCGCGTTCATCGCGTGGATGATGGCGTGCCACGCGAGCCACGCCGGCCCGGGACCGCGGCCGCGGTTTCAGTGGCAACTGATCGCCGGGTTCGCCGTCCTCGCGATCCTGCCGCTGACGCTCATGGGGATTCACGCGCGCTACAGCATGGACCCGCTGTACTTCCTCAAGTTCCCGCGCATCTTCGCCATGCGCATGATGCCCGAGGTCGCCGGCCAAACGACGTGGTGGAGGATCCAGTATCTGTCGAGCCTCGCGTGGGGGCAGGGCTGGGTGATCCTGCCGCTGTTCGTCTTCGGGCTGATCGACGGCCGGCGGCGGTCGGAGCTGAAAATGCACGCGCTGCTCGTGGCGTTCGTCTGGATGAGCTATTACCAGGGGGCGATCAGCAACACGTTCGGCTCCAACCCGCCCGGCCGGTTCTGCGTGCCGTCGCTGTGGCTGTCGGTCCCCATCGCCGCGCGCGGCCTGATGTGGGCCGTCCGGATGAGGCCGCGCTGGCTGGCGTGGCTGGCGCGGACGCTGGTCGCGGTCGCGATTTTTTCGCAGATCAACGGCGCCGACCTGCGCAACTGGGGCGGCATCACGCACACGCCGGAGATGCTGAGACTGGCCGAACATCTCGCCCGGTCAGCGCGCGAGCGCAACGGTTACGCCGTGATCGCCGACGACGAATCGATCGGCGACAACATCAACCTGTTCCGGATTTACATGGGCCTCGACCGCGTCATGTGCGAGAGCTGGTGGCGGCCGATCAACCTGCCGATCAAGGGCGAGTTCTATTATTTCACGCCGCGGCCGCTCAAAGGGCTCGAGCCGGCGAAGTCGATCGCGGGGCAATACATGTATGTCTTCGACCAGTGGCCGATCCCGGGGTCGAAGAATGACATGCAACATGCGAGACGGCCGAAATAGAACCCCCAAAAATCCCGCGAAAACCCGGCGCGGCACGGCCGCAACCAAAAACCATCCCAAACGGCCACGGATTTGTTTCGCGTTTCGCGTTGAATGTCCGCCTGCCGTATACGTAAGCTTGTTCCATGACCGATTCGCCGACCACATCCTTGGATTCGATCGCGGGGATCACGATCCTGCGCGACGAGCCGCTGGCGCGGCACACGACGATGGGCGTCGGCGGGCCGGCGCGGTTTCTCGTGACAGTGGATGAAGTCGATGCGCTCGCGCCGTGCCTGGCCGCGCTGCGCGAGGACGCGCTGCCGTGGATGATGCTCGGCGGCGGGAGCAACACGATTTTTACCGACGCCGGCTGGCCGGGAGCGATCCTCATGCTCGGCCGGGGCTTCCGCAAAATCGCGCGCGTGGCCGGGACGAGCCGGATCACCGCGGGGGCGGCGGCGCAGCTGACGGCCGTCATGAATTTCGCCAAGCGCGAAGGGCTCGCGGGGCTCGAGTGGGCGGCGGGCGTGCCGGGGCAGCTCGGCGGGGCGCTCGCGGGCAACGCCGGGACGCCGGCCGGGGATATCGGCTCGGCGGTCGAGTCGGTAGAGGTGATCGGCCGCGACGGGGCGCGCCAGACGCTGCGCCGCGGCGAGATCCAGTTCGGCTATCGGCACTCGTCGCTGCGCGAGTGGATCATCCTCGAGGCGACGCTCGGTTTGACGCCGGATTCGCCCGAGGCGATCCAGGCCCGGATCGACGCGGCGCTCAGCAAACGGCTGCGGCAGCCGGTCGGCCAGCGCTCGTCGGGGTGCATGTTCAAGAATCCGGCGGGGGGGGCGGCCGGCAAACTGATCGACGAGGCGGGGCTCAAGGGGCTTCGGATCGGCGGGGCGCGCGTCTCGGAACAGCACGCCAATTTCATGATCAACGACGGGACGGCGACGGCCGCCGATATCGATAAACTGATCGAGCTGGTCCGGGCGCAGGTTAAGGCCCGAACCGGCGTCGGCTTGGAAGCCGAGGTCAGGCTGATTGAGCCACCCAAAGGCTGAAGCATGGGACTTATAGGACCTATAGGACCGATAGGACCCATAGGAGCCAGGGGAACCATTCGAGCCACCGGACACACCAGGCAGTTGACAAGCTCAAGATCATGACACGGCGGCGCTAGAATCGCGCAAGATGTTGTGCGTCAACGAGTAAACAATACTTGATTCGTGGGTACAGATGGGCTAGCATGTGCCGACTTGAATGTAGATCGCTTGCCGATCGCTGATGATGCAGTGGACGCCTCACGCGGGCTCGGGCCGGGTCCGCGAGGCAAATCTGAACCGTAGCTGAAGCTCGCTCGAGTAGGAAACATGATCTGGCCCTCCCGCCCGCGTCGGGTCGCGTCCGCGCGGCCCACTCATGAACCGTTCACCGTCCGTGCCGGCCGGTTTCTCCGTCGCGTCTTCTTCGTGATGCTCGCGATCGGGCTGACTGCCGGCGGGATTTACGTCGCCCGTTACGTCCATCACTTCGTCTACGAGACCGATTACTTCACGATCGACCAGGTCGTGGTCAGCGGCGCGTCGCCCGAGCTGGAGGCGCAGGCGCGCCGGTCGATCACCGAGATCCTCGACTACTGCGGCAAAAACCTCGTCCGGCAGGACATTGCGCATATTCACTCCGAGTTGGCGAAGCTGCCGCGGGCGCTCAAGGTCACGGCCAGCAAGGTTTATCCGCGCGCGATCAGGGTCGAGTTCGTCGAGCGCGAGCCGATCATGGTCGTCAACCTCGACGAGATGTATCTGGTCGACCGCGAAGGCGTCCTGCTGAGCCGCATCCACGCGCTCGAGGCGACGCGGCGCGGCCTGCCGCTGCTGACCGGGCCGCAGATCAAGAACCCGCGCGAGGGGGACAAACTCAAGGGCGAGCAGGTCGTCCCGGTTCTGGCCGCGGTCGATTTCGTCTCGGCCAACGACCGGGAACTGGCCCGGCACATCACCGAATGGAACATCAACAGCAAGGCGGAGGTGACCGCGATCCTGCGCGGCGGCGCCGAGGTGCGCTTCGGCAACAAGCCCCCGCTCGAGTTGATGGACAAGCTCAGCGGCGCGTTCCAGAACCCGAAGCTGCGCGCCGAATTCGAGCGCGCCGTATACGTTGAACTGCCTTTCGACAAACAACTCGTCATCATGCCCAAGAAAATTTAGAGCCCGGATACCGCCATGCCATTTCTCACCCGCACACTCAGCCTGCCGACCCTGACCCCATCCGCGCGCCGCACCGCGGGCGGCTCCGGCCGCGCCGGCGGCAGCGACAGCACGGTGCAGACGCGCCGTCGCCGCCGCAAGCCGCGCCTGATCACCGGCCTCGACATCGGCACGACCAAGGTGTGCGCGATCATCGGCTCGGTCGACGAGGACGGGCGCATCACCGTGCTGGGGATGGGCGCGGCCCCGTCGCGCGGCGTGCGCCGCGGCGCGGTCATCAACATCAACGAGACGGTCGAGGCGGTCGTCAGCGCCTACAGCCAGGCGCACGACCTGGCCCACATCCACCCGCGCGAGGTCTACGTCGGCATCGCCGGCGACCACATCAGCGGCGTGAACCTGACCGGGATCACCGAGATCGCCAACCCCAACTCCGGTGTCGACCAGCGCGACTGCAAGCGCGCCCAGCAGAAGGCGCTCAAGATGATCCTGCCGCAGGACGTCGAGATCCTGCACACGTTCACGCGCGAATACGTCGTCAACGAGCGCGGCGGCATCACCGACCCGATCGGCCAGTTCGGCCAGCGGCTCGAGGTCAAGATGCACGTCGTGACGGGCTCGGTCTCGGCCGGCAACAACATCTTCCGCTGCGTCAAGAAGGCGGGGCTGCGGACGAGCGGCGTCGTCCTGCAGTCGGTCGCCAGCTCGCTCTCCGTCCTGACCGAGCGCGAGAAGGAACTGGGCGTGGTGCTCGTCGACATCGGCGGCGGCACGAGCGACATCGCGATCTTCCAGGGAGGCGTCCTGCAGTCGATCAGCGAGATCGCCATGGGCGGCGACATCATCACGCAGGACGTGGCCAAGATGTTGCGCTGCTCGCCGCACGACGCCGAGAACCTCAAGAAGAAATTCGGCCACGCCGTCCCGCTCGAGGTCGACATCGACGAGCGGATCGAGCTGCGCGGGGCGGCCCCCGGCGCCAAGCGCACGAGCCACAGCCGCCGCGAACTGGCCGAGATCATCGAGGCCCGCGTCGAGGAGATCCTGATCGGCGTCCAGAAGGAAATCCAGCGCTCGGGCTGCGCCGACCGCATCTACGCGGGGGTCGTCCTGACCGGCGGCACGGCGCTGCTGGAGGGGATCGGCGGCGTCGCCGAGCGGCTTCTCGGCTACCCCTGCCACATCGGCCGGCCGCAGAACATGCTCGGCATGAGCGGCGTCGTCAGCACGCCGATCTACTCGACGGCGGTGGGGCTGATCCGCTGGGCCGTGCAGGAGGGCGAATCCGCCCAGCGCGACGGCTGGCTCGTCCGCAAGATCAAAAAATTCCTCGATATCTACGGTTGACCGCCGGCGCGGCACTTGCCACGATGGGCCGGTGTCCGATTGCGGATTTGAAGAATTGCGGATTTCGGATTGCGGATTGCGGATTGCGGGAGTGATTTCACGATTTTCGATTACTCTGTAACGGCCGAATTTGAATGTAAAATGCGCACGAATTTTCAAAGTCCCTGTCGCGAAAATGGCTCGTCGGCTGAAGCCGACGCCTCTTTGCACCCGGCTTTAGCCGGGGTGAAGGCGGCCTTTCCACATTCCCGGCAGCCGGCTTTAAGCCGGCTTTCAAAAAGGTCCGCCGCTTCAAGTTCAAGCCGGCTTAAAGCCGGCTGCGGAATCCTTTCTGGATTGCATGCACCCCTGCTGAAGCAGGGTGCAAAGAGGAGTCGGCTCAAGCCGACTAACCGGATCCCTTGGGCGTTATTCAGAAGTCTGGTTCTGGCTATGCCAGGTTAGGATTACGACGAACGATTACGAGCACGATCACGAGCACGATTACGACGCACCAGCCTTCGCCAAGGCTTCGGCTGGCAAGCTGAGCACGATTCAAAAATAAGAGAGGACTCTCACCATGGATTACCTGACTCCCAATCCCAAGCTGTATAACGTCGCCTGGCAGACCGACGAATTCAACGGCATGCCGTGGCGCCTGTTCGGGCGCTCGGGGCTGCGCGTCTCCGCCATCGGCCTCGGCACCTGGAAGATGGGCTACCCCGAAACCGGCGACGGCGCCCGCGTCGACGAGAAGACCAGCATGGCCATCCTCGACCGCTCGGTCGAGCTCGGCATGACGCACTGGGACACCGCCAACCGCTACAACAACGCCTCGGGCAACTGCGAGCGCATCCTCGGCAAGTGGTTCGCCGCCAACCCCGACCAGCGCCGCAACGTCGTCATCGCCACCAAGATCTTCGGCGGCATGGACGGCCGCTCGCCCAACCACAGCCGCCTCTCGCGGCTGAGCATCATGGAGTCGACCTACGCCTGCCTCGAGCGGATGCAGCTCGAGGCGATCGACATCATGTACTTCCACTCCTACGACCCGATCACGCCGCTCGAGGAGTCGCTCGAGGCGATTGAAGACTTGATCCGCCAGGACCTGATCCGCTACCTCGCCGTGTCGAACTACACGGTCGACCAGCTGCGCGCCACCGACGCCGCCGCGCGCGCGATCTCGGGGCGCGTCACGATCCAGGCCGTCGAGAACAACTACGACATCCTCAACCGCGAACAGGCCGACAAGCCCGGCGTCCTGGACTGGTGCGCGCGCAACGGCGCCTCCTACATCGCGTGGAGCCCGCTGGCCCGCGGCCTGCTCACCAACCGCTACCTCGACCCGGCCAAGGCCGCCAAGGGCGACCGCCTCGTCGACGAGGGGATGCTCAAGGACGTCACGCCCGAGACGTTCGAGAAGCTCCGCAAGCTGGCGGCGATCGCCGAAGAGGGCGGCCTGACGGTCAGCCAGCTGGCGCTGGCCTACATGCTGACGCTGCCGGGGATGGGGCCCGTCATCCCGTCCTCGACGTCGGTCAAGCAGCTCGAGGACAACGCCAAGGCCGGCACCGTCAAGCTGGGCGAGGACCAGCTCGCCGCGATCCGCACGGCGCTGGCGTAAGCAACCGGAGATGAGCGATGAGAGATGAGCGATGAGAATTCTCATCTCCCATCTCCCATCGCTCATCGCTCCCAAAGTCCCATTGCGCCAGAGAAGGTTTTCGTATTAAACTCAACCGATTTTTGGGGTGTATCTCACAACATGCCGGCCACCCGGCCGCACTTGAAACATCAGCCAGCACGTTTGCGGAAGAGGAAGAACATGCGCGAGGACTCGGCGTCCAAGATTCAGTGGGAAGATCAGACCGTCAGCCCCCTGACCCACATCAAGGTGATCGGCGTCGGCGGCGGCGGCTGCAACGCGGTCGACGACATGGTCCGCAAGGGCTTTGCCGGCGTTGAATTCTATGCGATCAACACCGACTTCCAGTCGCTCAAGAAGAGCGCGGTCCCCAACAAGGTCCAGGTCGGCGACGGCGTGACCCACGGCCTCGGCACGGGCGCCTCGCCCGAACTCGGCGAGCGCGCCATCCGCGACGCCGAGCAGGAGATCCGCGGCATCCTCGAGGGCGCGGACATGGTCTTCATCACCGCCGGCATGGGCGGCGGCACCGGCACCGGCGGCGCCCCCGTCATCGCCGAAATCGCCCGCTCGATGGACATTCTCTGCGTCGCGATCGTCACCAAGCCGTTCACGTTCGAAGGGCCCCAGCGCAGCCGGCGCGCCCAGCAGGGCATCCTCAAGCTGCGCGACCACGTCGACACGATGATCGTGATCATGAACGACAAGCTCATGGAGACGGTCGGCCCCAAGACGCCGCTGACCGAGGCGTTCAAGATCGCCAACAGCGTGCTGGCGCAGGGGATCCGCGCCATCAGCGACCTGGTCTCGATGCCGGGCCTGATCAACGTCGACTTCCGCGACGTCCGCACGATCATGGGCCAGACCGGCGGCGCCGTGATGGGCGTCGGCGTCGGCAAGGGCGAGAACCGCGCGGTCGAGGCGGTCAAGAAGGCCTGCCACAGCCCGCTTCAGGAAAAGATCGTCATCGACGGCGCCCGCGGCGTGCTGATCAACATCACCGGCGGCCCGGACATCACGATGCACGAAATTAATGAAGCCACGAGCATGGTCTACGAGTCGGCCGACCAGGACGCCGACATCATCTTCGGCGTCGTGATCGACGAGAAGATGACCGACGAGATGCGCGTCACGATCATCGCCACCGGCTTCGCCGAGAATCCCGACAGCGTGCCGCCGCCGACCGAGCGCGTCCGCTCGCGGTCAAGCCTGTTCTCCTCGAACGAGCCGATGGCGCTCGACGAGGAGCCGCGCGCCCGCGACCTGAACGAGCCGAACGAAGTTCCCGCCCTTCACCGCAAGCGCGAGCGCGAGGGGGTGGCGGCGCCCGCCCCGTCGATCGACTGGGGAAGCCGCGAGAATCCGCTGAGCGAATGGGACGATCAGCCGGCGAGCAGCCAGTCCGCCGCGGCTCCGGGCAACGGCGGGGCCAGCGTGGCGCCGGCAGCCCCGGCTCCGGCCAATCCCGCCCCGGCCTCCGCGCCGGCAATGTCGACGCCGGTGTTCGCCGACTCGGCGCCGTCGGTCCGGCCGACGACGCCCAACGACACGGCGCCGCCCGAGGACGATCCCTACGACATCCCGGCGCTGCAGAGAAGGCGCCGTCAGCGGTTCTTCGAATAAGCGAAAAACAAGTAAACGCAAAAAGGGCGATCACTCGATCGCCCTTTTTTGTTGTGAGTTGATCATGCAGTAGCCCGAGGTCGCTATACCCGTTGACGAAAGTTTTCCGGCGACAGGAATGGCCGGCGCCCCCGTCGGCCATTCACGCATCAGCGGCGGATTCATGATCGAACCGGTAAACCGGTTCCGGGTGTCATGCGATGGCACCGGGGGTGGGTTCGGCTCGCAGGCTCGCCAAACCAACCCCCCGGCTTTGGGATCGAACCGCTTCGTGGTTCAAATGCAACCCGACATCGTGAGCCTGACAGACTACCAGCGTTCCGCGCTCAAGCTCGGGCCGCTGCATTTTTTATGTCAACGCTTTCGCTCTTTTGCGGGTTATTAGATAATGCGTGTGATTCAGACAGAGCGGGGGTTTCATGAGCGGGGTTGAACCGATAGCCCTGGAGCGCGAGGCGGGCGACGAGCAGGTGGCCGCGTGGCTTGCCGGCGCGCGGGCCGGGTCCGAAGAAATGTTCGCCCTCCTCATGGCGCGCTTCCGGCCGATGATCTGGGGGCTTGCGTGGCGGATGGGGCTCAGCCACGACGACGCGTGGGACATCAGCCAGCAGATGGTTCTGCGCATCTGGCAGGCGCTCCCCAAGTACCGCCCCGAACAGAACCTTGCCGGCTGGATCCGCACGATCGCCGTGCGTGAGGGGCTGCGCTGGCTCGACCAAACCCGCAAGACTCGCCGCGCCATCGGGATCGACGACCTGGCGACGATCCCCGCGCAATTGCGCGTCGACAACGACGGCCCAAGGATGATTCTCGCCGGCGAGCGCCGCGAGCGGATCGAGGCCGCGCTCGTCAATCTTTCAGGCCAGCAGCGCGCGGCCGTCGTCCTCAGGTTTTACGAAGACATGACCGTCGGCGAGATCGCCGAGGCGATGGAGTGCGCCGAGGGGACCGTCAAACAGCATCTTTTCCGCGCGATGGCGAAACTCCGCCGCGCCCTCAAGAAGGACGAGCAGCCATGAACCGGCATTTGACCGAAGACGAGCGCAGCGCGCTCATTCTGGGCATCACGCCGCCGGGCGAGGCCGAACGGCTGCGCCGGCACCTGGACGGTTGCGAATCATGCCGCCGGGAGCTGGCCGACGACCGCCAGATCCTTGAAGGCCTTGAAGAGTTGCAACCGGGCGAGCCGTCGACGGAGCGCTGGGATAATCTGGTGCACGAAGCGGCGACGCGTCCGCCGGTTGTGATCCCGGTGCGGTCCTCGTTCGAGCCGATGGTCTTCTGGCTGGCGCGGGCGGCCGTGCTGGCGCTTGTGTTCGTCTCGGGGTTCTGGGCGGGTGGCGCGCGCGAGGCGCTCAATGCGCCGCGGGCGCCCGTCACGCGCGCGAGCGCGCCGGCCGACGAAACGCCTTCAAAAATCGATCGCGCCCGCGTCGTCGGGATGGCCGACGATCGACGCACCGGCTGCTTCACCACCTGCGTTCAGCTCGATTCCGCCCTGAGCACGGCCACGCTGAATTCGGATTTCTGGAGATAAACCATGCTGCCCACGAACCCGGAAATGGACGACAATCTGGCCGAATCCAAACAGAAACTGCCGTGGCTTTCGATCGCCGCCGAGTTTCACGTCATCCTGCTGGCCGCGATCGTGCTCGCAATGACGGCGATCACGCACAACCTGGACGACATCAAGGTGCTTCTGTTTTACATCGCCGGGCCGATCCTGATGCTGATGGGCCTTTCGCTGGCCGTTACGGGCCAGGCGCCGGCCCCGAACAAGCTGATCGCGGCCGGCCTCTTGTCGTATGGCGCGGTTCTTTTGATTTCGACCATGGTGTCCGACTACGCCTATGCCGGCTGGGACCAGTGCCTGTTCCAATGGGCGGCGTTCGGTTTTTTCATTTCGGCGATGGCGATCGGGTCGTCGCGGAAACCCGGCGAGACGCTCATGCGCGGTCTTGTCGTCATGCTGCTGATTACGAATCTGGTCGGGTTCTTCATGTTCAACCTGACCGGCGGCGGCCATTCGGGGGTGGAATGGCTGTATCAGAAACTTTATGGCGAAATCGCGTTCACCCATCCCCCAAGTCTCTACCGGCTCCTGAGGACGTTAAAGGGCGCGCAATCGGACATGCAATCGACGATCCTGAGCCGCGATTTTTATGCTTCGTTTTGCGTGTTCATCCTGCCGTTTGCGATGCTGCTGGCCGTCGAGCCGGGGCGCTCCCAGTTTCGGAAAGCGTGGCGGGTTCTCGGCCTGATCGCCTCGGCGACCGCGACCGCCACGGTCGTCCTGTGCTCCAGCAAGTTCCAGCTCTTCGCGCTGGCGCTCTGCCCGATCCTGTTCTCGGCGTTGTTCATGCCGACCCGGAGCGAGGGCGAAGATGGCGAAGACCGGCGCGCGTGGCTGGCGGGGCTTGTCGTCCTGATGTTCGTCACGGCCGCCGCGATGGCGTTCCTGAGCTTTCCCAGAATTCTTGCTTACCTGAAGTATCCTTACATTTCATGGAACGCGCTTTCGATCATGTGGCCCGGCGCGTTGATGAATTTTGTCCACAACCCGATTCTCGGCACCGGCCCCGGCACGTTCGCCATTTACTTCCCGCTCTATCGCGATCCCAGCTACTTCAGCAACGGCATCAGCCATGTGACAACGTTTTCGCACAACCATTTCCTGGACGTGATGAGCGACACCGGCGCGCTCGGGCTGATCGCGTTCGTCGTGCTGCTCGCGGGGATTGTTGCGCCGCTCGTGCGGGCGTTCCGGCATCCCGATGCGCTCCTGCGCAGCCGGATCGTCGCGGGCCTGATCGCATTTGTGGTTATTATTTGTTCGATCATGGCCGGGCCGTTCAGCCGCTGGCCGGTCGGCGCGATCACGATGTGGTCGGTGTTCGGCCTGATCGCGGGCTGGGGGATGCAGGCGACGGCCTCGGAAGAAACCATGAGCCGACCCATCAAATGGGGGCTCGCCGCGCTGGCGCTTGCGGCGGTCATGATGCTCCCCGTCTCGGTCATGCACGGCAAGCATTACTGGAACTCGGCCGTTTCTTATGCGCAGGGGGTCGGTTGCATGGAGCCGGGCATGAATGCCCTCGAGAAAGGGGATATGGAAGATACCGAGGCGCTGTTGCTCGAGTCGGCCGGTTATTTCGAGGCCGCGATCGCGCGCGAGCCGCATTCTCTTTCGCCGTATTACAAGTTGGGCTCGGTGTGGACCACGTTGAACGCGTTGGAAGCGAGCAAAACCAACGCGACTGGAAGCGGGAAAAAATCCGCCGAGGCCGAACGGCATCGCGCGCTTTCGGATCGGTATCTGGTCAAAGCCAAGGACGCGTACGAGAGCCTTTCGGCGCTCAACCCCAACTACGCCCAGATCCATTACAATCTGGGGATTGTTTACGACCTGTATGGCGACGTGCTCCGGCGGCTGGCCGAAGGCTCGCCCCGGCGCGACGCGCTCGGCCGGGAAGCCGACAGGTACGGCGTGATGTCCATGGACCGGTTTGCGTACAACATCAAAATGTCCGACACGAAGGAATCTGCGTACGGGTATATCCATTCCCTCATGAAGCACAAGCGGTATGTGGACGCCCTGCGCGTGGCCCAGAAGTGGAGCGACCGCGAGCCCGGCGACGCGGACCTGGCAGGGTTGTATTGCCTGGCCGCCCAGGAAACCGGGAATCAACAGGCCATCGACCGCGCCGCCGAACGGGTGAAGAAGATAGCCCGGTAATCGCTCTTTTCAATCATGGGACCCATAGGACCCATAGGACTTATAGGTCCCATCCTGACTTACTTGGACTGGCAACTCCGGCGGGGATTGTGTATGGTGGTCAATCCGCATGCACGCGGCACTGCCGGAGGTTAGCCGAGCCATGACGACCGAGACCGAGTCCGAACCGATCCCGATCCCCGCATCGATCCGCGAGGAGTGGGAAATTCTCACGAGCGGGACGGTCGACGTCCTGCCGGCCGAACAGTTCCGCGACCGGCTGCTCGAGGCCAAGGCCCAGAACCGGCCGATCCGCATCAAGCTCGGCGCCGACCCGACCGCCCCCGACCTGCACGTCGGCCACAGCGTCCAATTGAACAAGCTCAAGCAGTTCCAGGAGCTCGGCCACCAGGTCGTGTTTATTTTGGGGGATTTCACGGCGTCGATCGGCGACCCGACGGGGAAGAACGAGACCCGCCCGCCGCTCTCCTGGGAGGCGATCGAGGAAAACGCCAAGACGTACCTCGACCAGATCTTCATGATCCTGGATCCCGACAAGACCGAAGTCGTCCGCAACAGCCAGTGGTTCACGAAGATGAGCTTCAGCGACGTGATCCGGCTGGCGTCGCGCTACACGGTGGCGCGGATGCTCGAGCGCGACGACTTCACCAAGCGCTACACCGAGGGCCGCCCGATTCATGTCCACGAGTTTCTGTATCCGCTCGTCCAGGGGTGGGACTCGGTCGAGGTCCGCGCGGATATCGAGCTGGGCGGCACCGACCAGAAGTTCAACCTGCTCGTCGGCCGGGAGCTGATGCGCGAGATGAACATGGCGCCGCAGTGCATCATGACGCTGCCGCTGCTGGTCGGCCTCGACGGCGTCAACAAGATGAGCAAGAGCCTCGGCAATTACATTGGCTTGACCGAGGCGCCCGACCAGATTTTCGGCAAGACGATGAGCGTCCCCGACGAGATGATGCGCGACTACCTGGTGCTGGCGCTCGGCTACCGGGAAGCCGAGGCCAACACGCTGATCGCCGAGGTTTCGACCGGCAAGCTCCATCCGCGGGACCTCAAGGCGCGGATCGGCCGCGAGCTGGTTGCCCGCTACCACGGCGAGGCCGCCGCCAGGGCCGCCCAGGAGAACTTCGACCGGATGTTCCGGGAGCGGGAAGTGCCGGCCGAGATGGAAACGGCCGCGGTCGACAGCGCCGGGGCGGGCCGGCTGGGGGTCACGAAGCTGGTCGTGGCGGCCGGGCTGGCGGGCTCCAACAGCGAGGCGCGGCGGCTGGTGGAGCAGGGGGGCGTGAGCCTGAACGGGGAGAAAATCGCCGATCCGAAGGCCGAAATCGCGGCCGGCGAATACATTCTCAAGGTCGGCAAGCGTCAGTTCAAACGAATTCAGTTGACTTAGGCCCGTCAAGACTGGAAAAAATAAGGGTTCGTCCCCGAGGGGCCGACCCACATGTAATCAAGGATAACCCACTCGATCATGGTCAAACTTCAGGACTTGCGCAATCCGCGGCACGTGAGGCTGCCGCTCTACGTTCTGTTCGCCGTCGTCGTCGTGTCGTTCGTGTTCTTCTATGGATGGCACCCGACCGAGGGCGACCGCGGCACGGGCCAGTTCGGCAAGCTGAAAAGCGACACCTTCAGCCTGTTCAAGAAGTGGACCTACATCGGCAAGAACGAGATGACCCAGGCCAACCAGCACCTCATCCGCGAGAAGGAGTCGCTGTTGCCGTCGTACGTTCGGCAGATCTACCAGCAGCGGCCGGGGATGATGGAAACGATCATGGGCAAGATCGTGACGCAGCAGGAGGTCGCGCAGGACGCGGCCGACACGATCGTGACCGAGCGCGCCGCCCGCAAGATGGGCATCGTCGTCACCAGCCAGGACATCATCGACCGGCTCAAGCAGCAGCAGCAGCAACAGCCCGGCCTGACCGATGAAATGCTCGACCAGTATGCGGCCCAGATGGGCCTGAGCGGCGGCAAGCACGAGCTGATCGAGCTCGAGCGCCGGAACAACGAGCTGGAGCGCGTCCGCGCCGTCAAGTCGATGGTCGCCCATGCGTCGCTGTTCGAGCTGTGGCAGGAATACAGCCTCGCCAACGAGAAGCTCACCCTCCGGCTTGCGGCGTTCCCCAACGACGCGTTCACGTCGAGCGTCGTCGTCAGCGACGCCGACATCCAGAAATACTTCAACGAGCATCAAGAGGACTACCGCGTCCCGACGCAGCGCCGTTACCTTTACATCAAGGTCACGCGCGACGAGCTGGGCAAGACGATCAAGCCGGCGGACGACCAGCTCCTCGACTACTTCAACAAGAACAAGGAAAAGTATGCCGAGCCGGCCGCGGTTCAGGCCCGCGAGCTCTTCGTCGCGGTTCGCGGCGGCGAGTCGGTCGAGCGCGTCATGACCATCATGAACGACCTGCGCACGTCCGCGGCGGCCACCGCCGAGTGGAACGCCCTGGCCGACCAGGCCCGCGACAAATACAAGCTGAACATCTACTCGCGCGAGACGCCGTGGCTGACGCAGGACGCGCCCGAGCGGCCGGCCGCCTACATGGAGCGCCTCTCGACCCTCGCGGTTGACCAGGTCTCGACCCCGATCCTGACGGAGGCCAGCGACAACGTCACGACCTCGGTCACGATCGCCAAGATCACCGCCCGGCGCGAGGCCGGCGTGCCGGCGTTCGACAAGGTCCGCGACCGCGTCAGCGCCGACTACGTCGCCCAGGAAACCGACAACCTCCTGAAGCTGCGCGGCGAGGAGTGGAAGGCCGCCCGCGCCAAGGTCAAGACCCTTGCGGAACTGGCCAAGGCCATCGGCGTCGACGACAAGATCACCACCATGGTCGACGCTCTCGACTACCGGATCCCGGGCGTCGGCACGTTCGCCGAGAACCGCGACTACGTCGCCGGCCTGGCCGTCGACGAAATCAGCGACCCGATCCCGAGCGAGGACGGCCTCGTGGTGCTTCAGCCGACCGACCAGGTCGAGGCCCACGACCGCAAGCTGGAGGAAGTCCGCCCACAGATCATCGCGGCGATTCAGAACGAGCGCGCCGGGGACCTGGCCCGCGCCGCCGCCCAGAACGCGCTGCAGCTGATCCAGGGCGGGGCGAAGTTCGACCAGGCCCTGGCCGACGCCCCGGTCAAGCCGGTCGCGACCGAGCCGCAGACGCGCCTCGAGCCGATCAAGGTGATCGGCGCCCCGATGATCGACTTCACCAAGCAGACGCTGCGCGTCGCCAAGGGCTCGGTCGGGATGACCCCCTACGGCTCGGACAAGGACAGGCCGGCGGGGTATGCCGTGTGGACGATCGTCGACCTGCAGCCTGTCAGCCGGGCGCAGTTCGCCGCCGAGCGTCAGCGCTTCGAGCGTGAATACCTGCAGATCCAGCGTCTGGCGATCGTCGACGAATGGCTTCGCGACCAGCGCGCGCAGGCGGATTTCCAGGTCACCCAGGCCGAGCGGTAGCCTTTGAGCGGCCACCCGCCATCCGCGTAGTCAAAAGAATAAGACGGGAAATCCTCCCGTCTTATTTCATATACAACAACCCATGCAGCAGATTGAGCAGTCCGGAGGAAGCACATGAAAATCGCGCGCAGGATTCAAAACGTCCAGGAGTCGCTGACGTTGGCGCTGACCGCCAAGGCCAAGGCGATGCGCGAGGAAGGGATCGACGTCATCGGTTTCGGAGCAGGCGAGCCCGACTTCGACACCCCCGAGCCGATCAAGCAACGGGCCATTGCCGAGCTCAACGCCGGCAACACCAAGTACACCCCCGCGTCGGGCACGCCGGCGCTCAAGAAGTCGATCGTCGAGAAGTTCAAGCGCGACCAGGGGCTCGAATACACGCCCGCGCAGGTGATCGTCAGCTGCGGCGCCAAGCACTCGCTCTACAACATCTTCATGGCGCTCGTCGACGACGGCGACGAGGTCATCATCCCCGCCCCCTACTGGCTGAGCTATCCGGAGATGGTGACGATGGCCGGGGGGCGCTCGGTGTTCGTCGAGGCCACCGTCGAGCAGAACTTCAAGATCACGCCCGAGCAGCTGGAGGCGGCGATCACCCCGCGCACCGTCGCGTTCCTGATGAACTCGCCGTCCAACCCGACCGGCATGATCTATTCGCGCGAGGAACTGGAGGGGCTCGCCCGGGTCCTCGAGCGCCATCCGAACGTCGCGATCATCAGCGACGAGATCTACGAGAAGCTCGTCTACGACGGCGCGATGCACACCTCGATCGCGCAGCTGTCGCCCGAGCTGAAGGAGCGGACGCTCGTCGTCAACGGCATGAGCAAGGCCTATTCGATGACCGGCTGGCGGCTGGGCTACGTGGCCGGCCCGCTCGACATCATCAAGGCGATCGGCCGGCTGCAGAGCCACTCGACCAGCAACCCGGTGACGTTCTGCCAGCCGGCGGCGATCACGGCGCTCGACACGTGCGAGGGCGAGATCGCTCGCATGGTCAAGGCGTTCGACGAGCGCCGCCGCGAAATGGTCAAGCGCCTCAACGCCATGAACGGCGTCCGCTGCCCCGAGCCGCGCGGCGCGTTCTACGCGTTCCCCGACGTCTCCGACACCTACGGGCGGATGGGCGTCAGCGGCTCGATCCAGTTCGCTGAAAAGCTTCTGGCCGAGGCCCGCGTCAGCGTCGTCCCCGGCGCGCCGTTCGGCGAGGACCGCTGCATCCGCCTCTCGTACGCGACGTCGATGGACAACATCGTCAAGGGGCTCGACCGGCTGGCCAAGTTCCTGGCCTAGGGATCGGTTGGAAATAGAATGCGGGGGTTTGCCGGCAGCGGCAAACCCCCGCATTCTATTTCCCGCCCGCTTTGCGCCGGCGGTATTGAGATTTGACCGGGGGGAGGTTTGGCTCGCAAGCTCGCCCAACCAACTCCAGGCTTAGTACTACTCTGCCCTATGTCATATGTTTTGGGATGCATGTGCTTCTTGAGTGCTTCCAAGAAGTTCTGTCGCGATTCTCATCGAAGAATGTGTGGATTCGATTACGATTACGATTACGATTACGAGCACGAGCACGAGCACGAACCGATAACTGTTGTCAAGCGCTCAAGGGATCGAACCGCTTCGCGGTTCAAACATCAATCCGACAGATGACCGTCGACGCGTCAGGAGTCTTCATTTTCTTTCGGGGCGGTTTCGAGCGGGATGTGGATGGTGAACCGGCTGCCGTTGCCGGGGGCGCTTTCGATGTCGATCCAGCCGCCCAGCAGGGCGATGCGTTCCTGGATGCTGAACAGGCCGAACCCCGTCTTGCCCCCGTGCTCCGGGCAGATGGCGGCGGGATCGAATCCGCGGCCGTTGTCGGCGATCATCAACCGGGCGATCCGGTCGATGCGGTTGAAATGCATCTCGGCCTCGCCGACGCCCGCGTGCTTGACGGCGTTGAACAGGATTTCCTGGGCCGCGCGGAACAGGAAGATCTTGACCGGCTCGTCCAGATCGACGTCCTCATCCGCGACGAGCCGCACGTTCAGGCCGTATTTCGCCTTGATCTGCGCGCACAGCCAGCCGAGCGCCTCGAGCATGCCCCGTTTGCGCAAAAGCGGAGGCCTCAGCTCGTGCGACAGGTCGCGCGTCTTCGCAATCGCGGCGTCCAGCAATTCTTCGGCCGTCTCGATGTTTTCCTTCGTCTCCGCGTCCACCCTCCCGGCCGGAACAAGCCCCAGGCGCATCCTGGAGGCGACCAGCAGCTGCTGGATGTCGTTGTGCAGGAGCTCGGCCAGGCGCTGGCGTTCCTGGTCCTCGGCGCGCGTGAGCTGGTCGGCAAGGCTCCGAAGCTGACGGATGGTGTCGTTGAGCTTGCGGGTCCTTTCCCAGACGCGTTTCTCGAGCGTGGCGTTGAGTTCCTTGAGCTCGTCCTCGATGTGCTTCTGGTGGGTGATGTCCGTCCCGACCGAAAAGATCTCGACGAACCGGCCGTTGTCGTCGAAGACCGGCATGTTGGCCCATGCGATCCAGGCGCGCCGGCCGTCGCGGCAGATGTTTTCGTTCACGTGGCTGGAGTACTGGTCCGGATGCTTCAGGATGTCGTCGATCAGCCACGACAGGTCCTGGCCGTTGGAGTCCGTTTCGGGCACGAAAATGTGGGCGGGCTTGCCGACGACCTCCTCGGCGCTGTAGCCAAAGAATCGCTGCGCGTATTCGTTGAAGAACGTGATCGTCCCATCCGGGGTCCAGCGCACGATCGCGCTGTTGGTCTTCTGGACCAGTTCGCGGTAGCGCTCCTCGCTCAGGCGCAGGGCTTCCTCGGCGCGTTTCTGTTCGGAGACGTCGCGTATCATCACAAACGCCCTGGGCGGATCGCCCGGCAGGGTGGAGGAGCTGACGTCGCCGACGAATTTCGTCCCGTCCTTGCGGAACAAAATGAGCTCGCTCCGGGACTTGCCCGTATCGTTCCGCTGCCGCAGGTAGGTCTCGATGCGCGTGTCTTGCGGATCGATCAGGCCGAATCGCGGGGCGCGGCGCATCTCCTCCTCCGTCATGCCGAACAGGGCGCATGCCGCGGGGTTGGCGGCGGAGATGGTCCCGTCGGGCAGGACCAGCAGGATGGCATCCATGCTGTTTTCGAACAGCGACTGGTAGCGGGTCTCGCTCTCGCGCAAGATTGCGCCGTCGGGCGGACCGGCATCATCCCGATAGCCGCTCCCGTGCCCCGCCCGCCTGGTGCTTTCATCGGGTTCCATCATGGATCCCTCAAACGTCCCGGATGCCGACAAGAACTATTTTATACGATCCCGAAACATGTTTATCACAAAATGCTTGGGTTCGGGAAAAATATATTGTGGGGTATCATCGTCACGCCCCGGCAGTTTATTCGTAGCGCAGGGCCTTGATCGGGTCGAGGCGGGCGGCCGTGATCGCCGGCCACAGCCCGAACAGCAGGCCGACGCTCATCGACCCGAACAGCCCGAAGATGCGCGCCCACATCGGTGTGTTGTTGGGGAGCGAGGGGAGATACACGGCGAAGCCGTACATCATGGCCTCGCCGACGAGCACGCCGAACAGGCCGCCGACGCCGGTCATCACGACCGCCTCGACGAGGAACTGCCAGACGATGTCGCGCCGCCGCGCGCCGATGGCGCGGCGCACGCCGATCTCGCGCGTGCGCTCCTTGACCGAGGCGAACATCACGTTCATCACGCCGACGCCGCCGACCATGAACGCGACCGTGGAGAGCGCGAACATGACGGCGATCGTCGCGAACACGATCCGGTCGAAGCTGGCGACGATGCTGGCGGAGGTGTTGATGTCGAAATCGTTGGGCGCGGTCCATGCGACGTGCCGCCGCCGCCGCAGGACGTCCTCGATCTGTTCGAGCGCCTGCTTGAGCTGGCCCGGCCGGGCCCGCGCCGTGATGAAGTGGCTTTCGTTCCACGGCGACGGGAACATTTGCCGGAACACGTTGTAGGGAATGTAGATCAACCCCTGGGCGTCGTCCTCGTCGCGGCTCGACGAGTCGTTCAGCCTGCCCATGACGCCGATGATCTTCAGCAGCCGGTTTTTGACGACGATGCTTTTGCCGACCGCCTGGCCGTGCGGGAAAAGCGTCTCGGCCGCATCCCAATTGATCATGCAGACCGGGACGCGCTGCTGGTTCTCGGTCAAGGTGAAATAGCGTCCGTCGGCCAGCTCGATCGGGTAGACCTGCTCCAGATCGGGGAACGTGCCGCGAACCGTGGGCATGAACAGCTCGCGGTCGCGGTACTTGACGGTGTCGACCTCGTCGAACAACTCGGCGTTGATGGCCAGGACCGCCGGGCACTGGTCGCGGATCGCCCACGCGTCCTCGGGCATCAGCGCCTTGCGGTGGCGGATGTCGTAGGACCAGCGATTCATGCTCATGATCGGAAACTTCGTGATGTAGATGTTGCTCGTGCCGAACTGCTCGACGCGGTCGACGAACCGCTGGCGGAAGCCGTTGAGCACCGACGCGACGCCCATGATGATGATCACGCCGATCGAGACGCCCAGGATCGTCAGGAACGAGCGGAAGCTGCGGTCGCGCAGGTTCTGCAGCGCCAGCAGCGTGTTTTCCCAGACGGCCCAGGTTCTTTTCTTGGTCTTGACCATGGCTTACGTCTCGTTGCTCCGCAGCGCCTCGATCGGGTCGAGCCGGCCCGCGGTCCGGGCCGGGTGGAGGCCGAAAACGATGCCGACCGTGCTGGTCAGGGCGACCGCGAGGATCGGCGCCCACAGCGGGAAACTGGTCGGCAGCGGGGTCGTCGTGCGCACGGCCCACGCGCCAAACCACCCGAGCGCGACGCCCAGCAGCCCCCCCAGCGCGCACAGCAGGATCGACTCGACCAGGAACTGGAACTCGATGTCGTGCTGGCTGGCGCCGATCGCCTTGCGCACGCCGATCTCGCGCGTCCGCTCGACGACCGTCAGCAGCATGATGTTCATGATGACGATGCCGCCGACGACCAGCGAGATGCTGACCACGAAAATGGCGACGTTGAAAATCATCGCCGTCAGGTCGTGCCACAGGTTCATCAGGTCGTCCGACGTCTGGATGCCGAAATCGTCCTTGTCCTTGAAGCCCAGGTGGTGGCGCGCCCGCATGATCTGGCGCACCTCGTCGATCGCCGGCTGGACGCGCATCGGGTCGCGCGCCTTGACGTGAATGCGGCCGCTATAGCCGCGTGTTCCGCGCACTTTCTTGAACGTGTCGAACGGGATGAAGGCGAAGCCGTCCTGGGAGTTGCCGAGGAACGAGCCCTCGCGTTCGGCGACGCCGACGACGGTGAAGTTCTGGCCGAACACCTTGATCTGCTTGCCGAGCGGGCTCGCGCCCTCGAACAGGTTCTGGGCCACGTCCGCGCCGATGAAGATGATGTTCGTCCGGTCGTGAGGGACGAACACGCGCCCCTCGGCGATTTTGGTCGGCGAGATCTCGAAGAAATCCGGCTCGACGCCGCGGATAAACACGTCGTTGATCGTTTTGGCGCGGTACTTGACCTGTCGCGACGTCCGGAATTCGATGCTGACCTTGCCGGCCTCGGTCGCCTGGCGCCGGATCGCCTCGCAGTCCTCGGTCGTGATGCGCCGGTTGCGCTGCCACGCCTTTTCCCGTTCGACCCGGTTCTGGATGATGCCGATGCGCGTGACGACGAACACGTCCGGCCCCAGGTCGCCGAGGTTCTTGGCCATGTAGCCGTTGAGCCCCTCGATGACCGAGACGACGAAGATCACCGCCGTCACGCCGATCGTGATCCCGATGAGCGTCAGAAACGTCCGCAGCGGGTTCTCGATCAGCGAGGCAATGGCAATGCGTATTCCGTCGGCCCACTTCATTGGTTTACAGATTTATTCCGTGCCTTCCGTGGTTTCCGTGGTTGAGAAAATCACGCCCGCGCCGGCTCGGCCGCCAGGTCCTTCTCGATCATCCCGTCGCGGATCGTGACGGAGCGCTGGGCGTGCTCGGCGATCTCGGGGTTGTGCGTCACGACGATGATCGTGTTGCCCATCTCGTGCAGTTCGTCGAACAGCTTCAGGATCTCGGTGCCGGTGGATGTGTCGAGGTTTCCGGTCGGCTCGTCCGCCAGCAGGATGCTCGGCCGCGTGACGAGCGCGCGGGCCACCGCGACGCGCTGGCACTGGCCGCCGGACATCTCGTTGGGCTTGTGCTTCATGCGGTGGCCGAGCCCGACGATCTCCAGCGCCTCGATCGCGCGCTTCCTGCGCTCGTCGGGCGGCACGCCGCCGTAGACCAGCGGCAGCTCCACGTTGCGCTGCGCCGACAGCCGCGACAGGAGGTTGAACGTCTGGAACACGAACCCGATTTCCTGGTTGCGCACGCGCGCCAGGTCGCGGTCCTGCATTTCGCTGACCAGCTTGTCGTTGAGCCGGTAACTGCCGCGCGACGGGGTGTCGAGGCAGCCGATGATGTTCATCAGCGTCGACTTGCCCGACCCCGACGGGCCGATGATCGCGATGTATTCGTTCCGCGCGACCTCGAGCGAGACGCCGCGCAGCGCGTGCACTTCTTCCGTGCCCAGCCTGTACGTCCGCCAGATGTCCTCGATTTTGATAATGGACTCACCCATGTTTGCGACCGTAACGTTGTTGACTGTTAAGGATTATTTGCCGGAACCCTGCGGACCGCCGGGTGTCTTCTCGACCTCGACCAGCGTCCATTCGTCCAGCTTGAGGAGCGACTGATGCGGCCCGGTGATGACTTCCTCGCCCTCTTTAAGCCCGTCGAGCACTTCCGCGTTCGTGTCGTCCATCAGGCCGGTCTTGATCGTCCGGAAGTGCGCGAAGCCGTCGCTTCCCTTGACGAACGTGCCTTGCAGTTCTTTCTTGTTCGTTTTTTTGGTTCCGGAGGTCTTGTCGTCGGTCGCGGCCACCGCCATCGTGCCGATCCCGTTGGCTCCCGGCTTGGCTTTCGGATCCGGCTTGGGCGGGGCGGCATAGCGGCCGTTCTTGTCGATCGGCACATCGCGCCACGTGATCGCGCCGATCGGGACCGCCAACACATTTTTGACCGATGCCTTCGTGATTTTCGCGTCGCATTGCATGCCGATGCGCAGATCCGCCGGCGGGTTGTCGATCGTCGCGACGACCTTGAAGTCGCGCCCTTCCTGCGAACTGCCGCTCGAATAACTGGAGCTGCTGCTGCTCTGCGTCTCGATCGGCGCGGCGGCGATCTCGGTGACCTTGGCCGCGAGCTTGACCTTTTCGAGGTCGTTCGTTTGCAGCGCGTCGGCGATGATTTCGACCGGCTGGCCCAGCTCCATCTTGACGATGTCGGTCTCGTCGACCTTCAGCTCGGCCTCGATCCGCGACAGGTTCGCGATGATCATCAGCGTCGCCTTCGTGTCGAACTGGTTGCCCGGCACGGCGCGCTCGCCGACGTCGACGTTGAGCTTCACGATCACGCCGTCCATCGGCGCGCGGATCGTCGTCTTCGAGAACTGGTCCTCGGACTGCTTGAGCGCGGCCTGCGACACGGCGAGGCTGTTCTCCGACGACCTCTTCTGGATGCGCGCCTTCTCGACGCCGAGCTCGGCCGAGCGGATCTGCGCCTTGGTCTGCTCGATCAGCGAATTCGCGGTGTCGACGCGCTTGTTCGAGATGCGCAGCTTGGTGTCGAACGTCTCGAATTCGTCGAGCGAGATGACGCGGTTTTTATACAGCGCCTCGTAGCGGTTAAACGAATTCTTGTCGCGCTCGGCGGTGATCCGCGCCTGGGCCAGGTCGCTCTCGGCGCTCTTGAGCAGTTCCATCAGGCGCGCCAGGTCGGCTTGCCGGTTGTCGATATCCGAGGCGACGCTCTTGACGTCGGCCTCGGCCATGGCGACCCGTCCCTTTTGGCTGGCCAGCGCCATCTCGTACTGGAAGGGGTCGATCTGCAGCAGCTTCTCGCCCTTCTTGACCTTCTGGCCTTCCTTGACGAGCAGCTCCGTGATGATGCCGGTGACCTCGGCCTGGATGTCGACCATGTCGTGCGCGCGAATTTCCCCGCTGGCCATGGCCAGCTGGGTCAATTTATCGACGCGCGCGACCTTGGCCACGCGGATCGGGATCGGCTTCGGCTGTTTGGATTTCCAGACTGACCACCCGATGCCCAGGACGATCAGCAATAGAATGGTAAGCAGAATGGGGTGTTTACGGATCACGATACCCGCTCTCTCGCACAAAATAGTAATATCGTCCCCCGTAACCCCAACAGCAAGCTACTTTTGACAACGACCGAATTCAACATAAATTATGCACCCGCTCCGGATATAAATACAAATTGATCTCGCCATGGCCCCGCCCACCCGCCTAAAACCTCGGAAAGATGGAAAATGTGGCCGAGGTTGTATGGGGCGCCCGAAACCGGTATGATCCATGCCGTGAACCCGAACGATCCGCCAGAAACGAGACGTATTGAATCCCGGCAACGAAAGGGAAGCGTTCTTACGCGCCCCAAATTGCCTTGCCTCGGGTCCTTTCATACCATCAACCTGACGGCAGGGTGCCCGAATCAATGCCGGTACTGTTACGCCCAGAGCTATGCGCAACATCCAGGCTGGGAGAAAATCGCCTTTTATGTAAACGCGAAGGAAAAACTGAAACAGGAACTGAAACGGATGCGCGAGGCCCCGCGACTCGTTTACTTCAGCACGGCCAGCGACCCGTTTGTTCCGGCCGCGCCGATCCAGAACGATCTTTACGACATGATGTCGATGCTTTTGGATTGCGGCACGGCTTTGATCATATCGAGCAAATGCGTGATTCAGCCAAGATTTGTGGAACTGTTTGCGCGCTATCCGGAAAAGGTTCATGTGCAGGTTGGGATCACGACCGTCGATGATGCCGCGCGGCGGGTGATTGAACCTGGCGCGGCATCCGTCGGTGACAGGCTGAGGAATCTTGAAATACTGGCCGGGTATCGGATCGGCCGCGAGGCGCGTCTCGATCCACTCGTGCCCGGTCTGACGGATACGATCCAATCCGTGGAAGAACTGTTTGAGGCATTGGGGCGGATCCGTGTCCAGACGGTCGTGACTTCATTCTTGTTCCTGAGACATGGCATTGATTTTCCTGATCAACTGGCATATCGAGATTGGTCGTCGAGTGCGATGAAACGCCTGTATACCCAAAAAGTAGATGATTATTGCGGTGGCGGCTCCATTTGGCTGCCGTCACTTGGGTATCGTTCCGAGCGTCTCGCATGCTTGAACGCCCTTGCGTCACGGCACGGCATGCGCATGTTGATATGCCGCTGCAAAAACTCCGACGACGTCCAGTCCAGTTGTTGCCATCCCGCGGAACTTGCATGGCGAGCAACCGACGACGATCGGCAGTTGACGCTGTTCTGACGAATCGTATTGATCCTGAACCGAATTCTGCTACATTGCGGCCATGGGGAAAGGCGGTGGGGGTATGCTGATCGACGCGTGGCCGGTTGTCGCCCTGTTCGTGTTCTGTGCCGCATGCGTGCTGGGCGTTCATTTCTACACCATCCGGCAGGCCAAGCGGCGGGGGGGCGGGGCAGCCGCCGATCCGTCGAGACCGGTCGTTCTTTACGAGTCGACCCGGACCGACGAGAAAGCTCGCGTTGAAGCGCTGTTGCCCACAACGGCGTCCGAGGATGTCTCGCATCTGATCGACATCCCGGAGTGCGGGCGCCCGGTGCGCGTCATCGACGGCGTTTATGAACTAGTGCCCGATGAGCAGAGCGATTGGGTCATCGATGTGGTGTTCAACACGCCGACCTCCGTTCCGGAAACGACCGCCATCGGCGTCCTCAACAGCAAACCGCCGCGCGCGGGCATCTTCGGCATCGAGGTCCGCACGGGCCTTTGGACCGGTTGCGGAAGCGGCCGGGCCAATGGTGAAGTCCTGAATGTCAATCGACTGGCGTTGGAGAAAACCATGTTCGTGGGCATTCCTGACGATGAAACGCCGACCGTGGCGGACCTGAACGAATTTCTGCAAACCATGACGGAGCGGGCGCGTGGGCTTGGCGACGTGGTTCTGCGCCCCCGCTGCACCCCCGAGGAAGCCGTCGCCCGCGCCCGCCGGAGGCGCGAGTTTTACGAGGCGGAAATCGACGGGTTCAACGACGTGGGCATCATCCTCCGGGCGCCCGGCGGGGCGGCGTTCAGCGGCAGGGAGATCTGGGACGTGATGCTCTGCCTCGGCATCGAATGGGGGGACATGGATATTTTCCATTGCCTGAACATGGCCGGGGAAGGCGACGATAACCTGTTCAGCGTCTGGACGACGACGCCGCCCGGGTATTTCTTCCCCGAGTCGGTGGCCCGGGGCCAGGAGTACGCCGATCTCGTGTTCGGGCTCAATATCGCGCGGACATGCACGCCGGCCGTTGTGTTCGACGCCATGATGAAGGCCGCCCGGTATGCGCAGAAGCGTCTTGGCGGCGAAATCGTCGATGAGCATGGCCGTCCGGCGGACGAGGCGGCGATCCGCGCACGCATCGACGCGCGCGCGCAATACCTCGAGCAGGCGGGATGCGCGCCCGGCACCGATGCCGCCCTGAGAATGTTCTGAACCGCGCTGCGATTTCCCAATGCCGTCCGCCTCCGCTTGCCGGACCGGCTTTCCTGACGATTCCTCCCGACCTTCTCGCCCTATCACTACTTTTGCGGTGTAAAAAAAAGAGGACGCGTGAACGGATTGAGCGATTCGCGCCGCAAAAATCGAGCGTACAGAGCGGTTTGTAAATAATACAGCGCAGTTAAATATTACTTGACTTCTTTTTTGCGATCATGTTTTCTCACAGCCAAGCCTTCGAGTTGTTCTCTTCCGGGGATGTTGCGGAAGGGATTCGATTACAACCCTGAAAACATCCGTCCGTTTGTGACTCGTTCACACCGCGAGCTGCGGGAGGAAACTGATGCGCAATGCATTAAGTTCGGCAGTCGTTCTCATGTGTTTGGCCTGTGTTTTCGCCATGATTCCCGCCCGGGCCGACGACGTCGGCCTGACCGGCCCGCAGCAGGCCAACGAAACGTTCGTCCGCGACTACGGGGCGGCCGGCTCGTATGCCGTCGGCGACGTCGTCGGCGAACTTCGGCACGTCGCCCGGAAGAACGACGTCGCGACCACGCAGTCGGTTCTGCGCACGACCATGAAAAACGTCACGCCTGGCGCGGAGCAATCGCTCGTGTCGCTCCTGACGCTGAACGGCGGCGTCCTGGGCTCGGCGTTCAATATCCTCGGCAACAAAATCGGCATCGGGACGAGCGCCCCCGCCAGGACGCTCGATGTCGCCGGGTCGTTCGCGGCCACGGGCAACGTGCTGCTCG
Organism: Candidatus Sumerlaeia bacterium; assembly: GCA_039683515.1. Lineage (GTDB taxonomy): Bacteria > Sumerlaeota > Sumerlaeia > MVZB01 > MVZB01 > JAJFUE01. Next base: position 122,539 of record JBDKRG010000010.1, read on the forward strand.
GCGGCGTCGTGAACAACGTGACGTCACCCGCAATCGCCGCCAAGGGCTACCAGCTCTGGACGCGCGAAGACGCCCGGATGGACGGCATGGACATCAACATCATGAAATACACATACGGCAACCGCAGCCAGCAGTTCACGTGGGAGGCCGGCAACGTCGGCCATGATTTTCTCTACCGCACCCGCGACAACGCCATCATGGTCGACTACGACAGGATCAACGGAACCTATGATGCGCCTTCGCCCCTGGTCGACGGCGACGCCATCGTCGCCATGGGCGCGTCGGCGCGAAACTCCAATGGCACCCATACGCCCGCCCAATTCCTGACCGTCCAGGTGATGGGGACGCCGTCGGGCGCGACGGTCCCGATGTCGCTCACCGTCGGGACGCACATGAACGTGGGCGTGGGGACGACGACGCCCAAAAACAAGCTCGACGTCGAAGGCTCCGCGGCGATCGGCGCGACTTACTCGGGGGCCAATGCGGCCCCCTCGAACGGCCTCGTCGTCGAGGGGAACGTCGGCGTGGGAACCGCGAGCCCGCAGGCGAAATTGAACGTCAATGGGAACGTCCTCGTGCAGGGCGGCAACCTCATGATCGCCGACCTGGCGTCCACGCCGACGGCCACCGCCGGCCGCTCCGGGCTGTTTTCGTTCCTCAGCGGCGGGACGAGCGAGCTTTACGCGATCGACGGCGCCGGCAACACGACGCGCCTCTCGTCGCACGCCGAGCCGCCGGCCGGCTTCGACCCACCCGGCGCCGATCCGCTGCCGTGGTCGATGAACCACGCCAACGCGTTCATCGGCCGCGGCCAGATCGTCAACATGAGCCGGCTGGTGCGGCTCGTCGAGGAACTGACCGGAAGCGATCTCACCTACGACTACGATCTGCCGGCCGACTGGCGCCTCGATTTCGAAACGTGGAGGGCCGCGCAGGTCGACAAGCTGCGCGCGGAATACATCCAGCGCGAGCTCGACCGCGAGCCACGCGTCGAGGTCAAGCCCGAGGAGGCGGTCCTGCGGGCGGCGACCGGCAACGGCGAACAGGCCGGGCCGGTCCTCAAGGCCGGCTATCAGCAGGACTCCGCGACCGGCCGGTATTACCGCACGCGCACGGCCGACGACGTCAAGGCGCCCGAGATCGCGCCCCCGGATCTTCCCGCGTGGATCAAGACGCGGATCGGCGCCGCGCCGGCCGATCGGCTCAAGTCCGCGTCGGCGTCCCAGCCTTCCAAAACCGTCTGCTCGCCGGAGAGCCAGGCCGCGGGCGACGCCTCGATGGTTCTCGGCGGGCGCGGCAACATGCTCGCCGCCGACCACGCGGCGATCGTCGGCGGCAGCCTCAACGCCGTGGTCGCGGATCGCGCGGCCGTCCTGGCCGGCGCCGACAACCAGGCCGCCGGCGCCGAATCGGTCGTTTTGGGCGGCCACGGCAACAAGGCGTCCGGAGCCGCCGCGGTCGTGTCGGGTATCGCCAATCAGTCCGAAGCCGACCTGTCGTTCGTCGGCGGGCAGAACCTCGTGCTCGCCAAGGCCGCCCGCGGGACGTTCGCATGGGGCGACGCCCCGACCACCCGCTCCATCCAGGCCGCCCGCGCGTTCGTGATTTTCCCGGCGGGCGAGGGGGGCGCGGCGATCGGGACCGACGCGGTCACGACCGGCACGCGGCTCGAGGTGGCCGGCGGCGACATCCGCATCAGCAAGGGCTCGCTCATTGTCGACGGCAAGCAGTTGGCCGCGCCCGACTACGTCTTCGAGCAGGGCTACCGGCTGATGCCGCCCGACGAGCTGCGCGCGTTCATCGCCGCCAACCGGCACCTGCCCGGCGTCCCGTCGGGCGGCGAGATCTCGCAAAACGGGCTCGACGTGAGCGAGTTCCAAATGCGCCTGCTCGAGAAAATCGAGGAGTTGACCCTCTACAGTCTCGCCCAGCAGGAGCGCATCGACAAACTCGAGAAGCAGATCGAAGACATGAAGCGGACGCGGTAGCCCGGGCATCAGCGCGGGATTCAGTCCACATGCGGTTTCGAGCCATGAAAGGCATTCTCCCAATGCAACCCGCATCGACCTGGGTCGCGTTGTGCCGTGCGATCTTCAGCGTTCTGCTGTTCATCCCGGCGGTGCAGGTTGCCGCCGCCGATTTTGACCTGCGCGACGGCGCCGGCAAAACCGTTCTGCGCATCGATGCCGGCGGCAACGCCTGGCTGGCCGGGCCGCTCGAGCAGAACCAGCCGCTCGGGCCTGGACCGGCTCCGTCGGGCTGGTCCGTTCGCGGCGAGGGCGGCGAGCGCGCCTGGGTGGGGGTTCAGGACGGCGCATTGCCCTCCGGCACGCTGCGGCTCAGCGGCGTGATCCATCCGACGACGGACACGAGCGCCGTCGCGGATGCGGTCTATTCGGTCCGGGGGGCGGGCGGCGCGACGGTTGCGGTCTTTCGGCGCAACGGCGACTTGAACCTTGCCGGCCGGGTCTTCGAAAACGCGGCGCCGATCGACGGGTGCCGGCCCGAGGCCGGAGTGCTCCAGTTCGCGTGCGCGAAGTATGAAACCGAGGAAGGCGCCCTGCTTGCGGAAATCCTCGTCGCGCGCACCGGCGGCACGACGGGCGCCGTGACGGTGCATTACGCGACCGCCGACGCGACCGCGCGCGCCGGCGAGGATTACTCTGCCGCCGGCGGCACGCTGACGCTCGCCGACGGCGACGAGTCGAGCACGTTCACCGTTCCCATCCTGAGCGGCCCGGCCGTCGAGGGGACGGAAAGTTTGCGGCTCGAGCTGAGCGACCCGCGCGGGGGGTGCCGCCTCGGCGCCGTGCACCACGCGGAACTCGTGATTCACGAGCTGCCACCCGACCCGGTCGAAGCCGCGCCCGCAATCGATCGCACGCTGCCGACGAGCGCCCGGACCGCCTCGCGCTTCATCTACGATCCTGCGGCCGGCCGGCAGCCGATCCAGACCGGCGTCACGTCGGGCACGATCGAGGCCGAACGCGCGGCGGTTTTCCACGGCACGGTTTACGGCCGCAGCGGCGAGACCTCGGCGCCGCTGGCCGGCGTGACGGTGACCATCCTCGAGCGCCCCGAGCTGGGCCGGACACTGACGCGGGCCGACGGCTCGTTCGACCTCGTCGTCAACGGCGGCGGAACGCTTCCCATTCGGTTCGAGAAAAGCGGCTGGCTCGAGGTCATCCGGCGCACGCCGGTCAGCGCCGGCGAGTGGCGCGTCGTCGAGCCGGTCTGCCTGACGCCCAAATCGCGCCGCTACCACTATGTCGACCTGCTCAACGCGGTCGAGCCGACGACGATCGCGCTCGACGCCACCGAAGACGCCGACGGCCGGCGCGAGGGCCGGCTCCTGTTCATGCCGGGGACGCACGCCGAACTCGTCGCCGCCGGCGACGACACAGAAACCACGCCGGTCAGCGGCATCAACATTTACTTCAACGAATTCACGGTCGGCGGCGACGGCCCGGCGTCGATGCCCGCGGAACTCGACCCGGCCGTCGCCTACACCTACTGCATGGAGATCGGCGTGCTCGAGGCCGAAGCCGCCGGCGCGCCGACGGTCCATTTCGATCGCCCCGTGATTTATTACGTCGAAAACTTTCTTGGTTTTCCGGTGGGCGTGAACGCCCCGTCGGGATCTTTTACCCGGCAGGGGCTGACGCCTCCGGGCCAGACCGACAAGCGGCTGGCCGGGCGGTGGGCGTCGGAGCCGAACGGGCGCGTCATCAAGATCCTCGGTGTCGATCAGGGGAGCGCCGTCCTCGACCTCAACGGCGGCGGTCAGCCCGCAACAGCCGCCGAACTGGCCGCGTTCGGCATCGATCCCGCCGAGCTCGCCATGCTTGCCGCGGACTACGCCGCCGGCGACGAACTCTGGCGCGTCCCTCTGACGCATTTTACCGAACCGAAGGATTACAACTGGCCCGTTTGGTTCTTCGGCCACATTCTCGACATCATCGGGTCCTCATTCTCCTCGGATAATTGCAAGTATTGGATCGATCAACTGTTGTTCACGTCGTTGATCGACGACATCATCGGCGGCTGGGGCTCGCTCGACGTCCCCAACCAGATCATGCGCGAGTCGGTCGGCATCGCCGGCACGCCGTTCTCGCTCAACTGGTCGAGCGACCGCGCGGCCGGCTGGCGCGGCGGCCGGGAAATCATTGTCCCGCTCGTCGGCGACGCCGTCCCGCCCGATCTCGTCGCGGTCCGCGTCGAGATCCACATCGGCGGCCGGCTGATCACGCATCGCGTCGAGTCGCCGTTTACGCCGAATCAATCCTGGTCGTATGGCTGGGACGGCCTCGACGCGTGGGGGCGGCCGCTCGAGGGCTGGCAGCGCGCCCGCGTGAGCGTCGGCTGGGAGTGGCCCGGGTTCTACGGGTATCCGGCCGGCAGCTTCAAACAGATGCAGGCCGCCTACAACTACAATTTCGGACTCCCCTCCGACCCCGCCCTGTTCGACCCGCTCAACGCGCCGTATGGAACCGGAATCATCACGCGCGCGCGCACCCAGACGACCTGGCGCCGCTCCGAGATCCAGGTCGCGCCGGCGGCCCGCTCCGATTGCGGCTGGTTCACGCAGGGGCAGGGGATCGGCGGCTGGACGCCGAACGTCCACCACGGCTACGACCCCGAACGCGGCATTTTGTTCATGGGCGACGGCCGCCGCCTCGAGACCGCCGGTTTCCACGCGCTCAGCTTCAATCGCTTCGTCAACTTGATCGACCTGCTTCAAACGTTTTCGGTCCCCACCCCGTATTCAGGATTGGGCGGGATGGACGTCGGGCCCGACGGGGCGCTCTACGTCACCGACTGGAACGGCAACTATGTGTGGCGGCTCAAGAATCCGCGCAATCCCCGGAAACGCGATTACGAGATATTCGCCGGCACGGGCTATGGCGACGGCGATTACACGACCGGCGACGGCGGGATCGCGATCCTAGCCCAGCTGATCGGCGTCAAGGACATTGCCGCCGCCGACGACGGCAACATTTACGTCACGCAGGGCTATTCGGTTCGCAGGATCGACCGCGAAGGGATCATCCGCACGTATGGCGGCCTGGGGTCGTGGCAGAGCGCAGACCCGTCGACCTATGACGGCCGGTTCGCCCGCGAGATCAAGTTCGGCCCGCACAGCAGCAAGACCATCAAGCGCATCGCGGCCGGGCGCGACGGCTCGATTTTCATCCTTCAATCCAGCAGCGTGGTCTTCCGCGTCGATCCGAGCGGCCGCATTTACCACTACGCCGGCTCGAGCGCCGACCCCGACGCCCACGAGGACGTCCCCGCCACGCTCTCGGCGATCTACGCCGAGGACATCGACATCGGGCCGGACGGCTCGCTCTACATCGTCGAGAACAACCGCATCCGGCGCGTCGATGCCACCGGCATCATCCGCACCATCGCCGGCGGTGTCGTCGGGACCCAGCCGACCGGCGGCGACGGCAGCCCGGCCAACCAGGCCCGGATCGCCTACGCCAAATTCATCGAGGTCGCACGCGACGGCACGATCTATTTCCTGCAAGGAGCCCCCAACTTTTACCTGCGCACCGTGACCGCCGACGGCCGCGTCTTCACGGTCGCCGGCAACGGCTCGATCGGCTACGGCGGCGACAAGGGGCCCGCCTCGCGCGCTTCGCTCGGCGTGATTCCAGGCGGCCTGGCACTCGACCGGAAAGGGACGATTTATCTGTCCAACCGGAGCAGCGACGGTTGGCCGCGCATGACCGACGTCGCCCGGATCGAGCCGATCATCCCGAAGGTCGACGCCGGCGACATCCTCATCCCCGACTGCGACGCCGGGACGATCTACCACTTCAGCGAGCAGGGCCGCCATCTCGAGACCCTCGACGCCGACAACTACGAGCCGATCCTCACGTTCGACTACGACACCACCGGCCGGCTGGCCACGATCACCGACGCGTTCGACAATGTTACCCGCATCGAACGCGACGCGCAGGGCACGCCACGCTCGATCGTCGCCCCCTTCGACCAGGCCACCAGCCTGACGTTCGATGGCGAAGGCCGGCTTGCCGCCGTCGGCCTTCCCGGAAACCGACGCACGAGCTTCGGCTACGGCGCCGGCGACATGCTGACGACCGTCACCGGCGCGCGCCGGAACGACTACCAATTCGATTACGACGAGACCGGCCTCCTCGTCCTCGCGCGCGATCCGGTCGGCGGCGCGACCAGCTTCAGTCGCGTTGCGGTGAACGGCGGCGACGAGGCGTCCGGACACGCCGTGGTGACGACCACCAGCCTCGGCGTCGCCAATATCCATGCCGAGTATCAGCAACCGGACGGCACATTCATCCAGGTGCTCACGGCTCCCGACAACACGGTCACGACGCAAACCTGGCGCAAGGATCTAAGCGCCACGATCGTCTCGTCCGACGGCACGATTCAGGAGATCGAGTCCGGCCCCAGCGCGCGCGACGACATGGGCCTGCTCTACCCGTTCGTCACGTTGAGCCGCACGCGCATGGCCGGGCTGGAAACGCTGACGACGCACTCCCAGGTCGTCGAGTACGACGACTACAGCGACGATCCGGCCGATTACAGCCAGACCGATTATTACCTGACCGACGGCCGATTGAGTCGCTCGACCATCAGCGAGCCCGACGATGACGGCCGGCGCGAAATCACGACCGTGTCGCCGCTGGGGCGGTCGTCGCGCTCGGTGATCGACCGCTGGGGCCGCCCCGTCGAGACCGGTCTCCCCAACGTCGAAGACGCCCACTACGAATACGACGGCCATGGCCGGCTGTGGCGGCTGAGGACGGGCGACGGCGACGACGCCCGGGTGATTCGATACGCCTTTGACAGCCGGGGTCTTGTGGCGAACGTCACCGACCCGCTCGGCCGCCAAAGCATTTACGAGTACGACGCCGCCGATCGGCTGACCACGCACACGCTCCCCGGCGGCGCCCGCGTCGGCTACGAGTACGACGCCAGCGGCAACCTGACCGCCGTCGCTCCGCCCGGGCGGCCCGCCTACCGCTTCGAGTATTCGCCGCGCAGCGAAATGACCGCGAGCCGCTCGCCCGCGGGGAACGCGCGCGACATCCTCTACGAGTTCGACCTCGACCGCCGTCCCTCGCGCGTCGAGCTTCCCTCGGGCGCCGAGATCCGCTACGACTACGACCCGGCCGGGCGGCTGGTCCGGACCCATGCGCCTCTCGTGACGCTTCGCAACGAGTATGATTCGCTCGGCCGCGCCGTCCTCACCGGCGACGGCACGACCACGTTCAGCTACCGGTATTCGGGCTCGCTCCCGCTGTGCATGAGGATCGACGGCCCGGTCAGCGGGACGGTCACCTCGGTCCTGGGCGCCGGTTTCCGACGCCTTTCAACAAGCCTTTATGACAACACGTCCACATGCACCCTGACCTACGGCGAGGACGATGACGGCCTCCCCACGCGCATCGGCGCGCTCCATCTGGAATACCGCCCCGATAACACCCAGCTCACGCGCGCCGCCGTCGGCGACGGCGAGACCACGGTCTCGACCTCGTTCGGCTACAACTCGTTCGGCGAACTCTCGACTCTCGCGGCCGAGCGGCTCGCGGGCGGCGACCCGATCCCGCTCTACGACGCGCAGTTTGCCCGCGACAAGCTGGGCCGGATCACGAACCAGCTGGAATCGGTCAGCGGCGGCGGTTCCTCGGAGCGCTATTACTTCTACGATCTCGCCGGCCGGCTTCGCGCCACCAGCGACGGCGCGACGACGCTGACGACCTACACCTACGACGCCAACGGAAACCGCCTCGCGCGCTGGTCGCAGACCGAGGGCACGGTCGAATTCAATTACGACACCCTCGACCGGCTCACGGGCGACAGCCTCGGCCATCAGTGGCAATACAATGCCGACGGCCAGCTCACGACGCGCACGCTCGGCGCGGCGCGCACGGTCTTAAACTATGCTGCCACCGGCGAGCTCCTCGGCGTGAGCCTCCCCGACGGCCGCCAGGTCGCCTACACGGTCGACCCGCTCGGCCGCCGGGTCGAGCGTCGCGTCGACGGCCGGCGCACCGATGCCTGGCTCTATTCGGCCGGCGCAGCGCCGATCGCGCGGATCGAGGCCGGCCGCGTGCGCGACCTCTACGTCTACGGCCTGCGCGCGCACGTCCCCGACTACCTGGTCCGCTTCGGGAACGACGGGACGTCCACCACGTGGCGCCTCATCACCGACCAGCGCGCGAGCGTCCGCCTCGTGGTGAACGTCGCCACCGGCGCCGTCGGCCAGCGCCTCGGCTACGACGATTTCGGCCGCGTCACCGAGGACACCAGTCCCGGGTTCCAGCCGTTCGGTTTCGCCGGCGGCCTCTACGACCCGGCGACCGGCCTCGTCCGGTTCGGCGCCCGCGACTACGATCCCGAAACCGCCCGCTGGACCACACTCGACCCCATCGGCTTCTCGGGCGGCTTGAACCTATACGGCTACTGCGTCGGCGATCCGATCAATGGGATTGATCCGGACGGGTTGGACTGGCTTGAGAATAGCTCCAACTGTATCGCGGGCTTCTTCGATAACATGACTTTTGGGCTGACAGCGCTGATTCGTGAAGCCATCGGGATCAATTCGGCCGTCGACCATAACAGTAGTTGGTACAGAGGTGGTGAAGTTGCTGAAATCGCCGTTGAATTAGCCATTACGGGTGGTTCGGCCGTATTGAAACATTTGGCCGCAAAAGCCAGCCGCAAGGCGGTCCGGTCAGCAGCGGCAACGCTGGTAAGACCATTGAGGCAGCCGGGCATGAATGTGCATCATATCAATCCGTTGTTTGGCCACCCGGGTGGATTTCCAGCATTGTTCCCGACCGGTGGACTTCCTGCTTGGATTCATTCAGGACGCCGAAACCTGATGCTGGTTGCGGAACACACCGACTTGCATCGAAGGATCAGAAGATTGGAGAACATGTTTGACGCTTTCCTGAGATCGCTCATGGCACGCAGTCTGCGAGGTATCATCAAATGAGGAATCTGCTCGCATTTTTCATTGAAAAAGGGCCGGGAGGACGTGGGATCACCTTCGCTTTGGCCGGGTCGGTATTGCTGGGCTTAAAAGGTTTTCAATTTGAGCCCCCGCATCCTTTTTTGTTTTTCTTCGTAACTTTTTTTCTTATATCCGGTTTGTGGATCTTGGTCGGCTGGCTTGTCGGGCGGTCAAAACCACAAGCATGGGAAACCAGGCTTTGTGAAAATTCTAAAAGGATCGCAGATCTTCCGATCGGGGTTGCACGCGAATACGCGGAAAAGCTGCTGAAAGATTCAGGAAAATATCAATGTATCATCGATCCGGTCGACAAGTTCGCCCATGATGAAGAGATGCCTCCGCACGTTCGCGATTTTTTTAAGAGCTATCGTTCCATCATGATCCCGAATGGCGATGAAAACGTCGACCGCACGAAAATTGTTCGCTCCAGGCACCTCGCCGAGGGATGGGTCATTGGACGCGGCTTCGATCTGGTCGAGCTCACCGTCACCCGATCTTCGAATGTTATTTATGAATTGGATGGCTTGGAGCAACCCGGCGAGGAGCTTGCCGGGTATCCAAGTCTATATCATTGGCTCCTGACCACGGCCAATGTGCTGTATGATCTGGAATTTCCGGAGAAGGCCGCCGCGGCCGGCGGAGAAACGCCGGATGCCTGATTGCCTGCCAGGGTTTGAACGGAAGAAGATGAGAAATCTCAATTCACGCGTCACAAAGCCCGGTTTTCAATGATCGCTTTAGTCGGATGGAGTTATTTTGGACGGCAGTGGGAGGAAATATATGATTCGCAAATGGATGCAGTATACAAGTCCCTTGCGAGACCACGAGGCGGCGGTTTTGGGAGAGGTTTATAAAGCGGTTATTCCAGAAAATGAATTCGCTATTGACCGACAAATCATTCGAGGTGTTGTGAAATGGCATAATAAATGTGAATATCAAATCAATTTAGATATTGGAAAATGGGCATTTCCTCGGCTGTGGGACACGCCGATAATCGAAGGGTATGACTGTAGGAATCTATTGCTTGCCCGGTTCAAATTGGAAGTGTTGTTTGGCTTGCCGATCCGCCTGCATGTATCTGCCGAGCGTCCTATAATCATGAGTCGAATAATGCCGACTCCGGCGCGTTTGAATATAATAAATGCTAATGATTTCATCAGGCGTCCGCCCTTGTCTGAAAAATATATTGAACAGCTGGAAAACAAAAGAGGGATTCGTATTCCTGAAGATCTTAAATTGTTTTTGACAAGCAATGAATCCGCGGAATACCGCCACTCCATCAATCCATTAACTGAAGCAGAACTGATCAGCCCTGATCAGCATGTCTATTATAGGATATTAAATGGCGGTGGAATACATGATCTTATAATTAGATTGAGCCGATCGGGCCAGCCTGGCGATCGCTTGTCAAAAGTCTTTCTGGTCGATTATGTCAAACATGAAGAGAGGTTTTTTGCAGAAGGGATCAGGGAGGCTGTCAAAATATTTGCGCAGATTCACCGGGAACATATTTTTCACTGAAATACGAATGCAATTACATTCCGCGGCGAGAAGTGAGTAAAAAACGATCGTGCTTCGGTCAATCTGAAATGATACTTATGATAATCATACTTTTGCGCAAAGAAGACGATGCGATGAGCGAGAATGTAAACATTTTTCGCTTGGGGAAAATCCGTGTTTCGTAATTTCATTTCCTACAGCAGCCAACCGCTGGATCACGAGCTCGCTGTTCAAACAGAGCCGTATAAGCGACTCGATCTTGAGGATGTGTTCGATATCGGAGCCGAGATAAAGAATGTGCGCGTTTTATGGAAAACCAAGAATGCCTATAGGCTCGCGGTCAATTATAGGACGTGGGCGCCATGAAGGCGGAAACGATTTGTGGGCAGCCTTCAAGGATGAGGGTAAGGGCCCGGAAGGCGTTGATTGTCGTGACTCGTTTCATTACTGTTTTCCGGGGCGAGGATTTATGCCTTCAATACGCTTACTTGCCGCGGGGGAACAGGGGCTGGTCGTCGAATTCGGCGATGCGATCGATCCTGCCCTGAACGGCCGCGTCCACGACTTCTGCCGCCGCCTTTCGGCACTCCATCTCTCGGGCGTCATCGAAATCGTTCCCACCTACCGCTCCGCGTTGATCATGTTCGATCCGTTCGTGATACAGCGCGCGGAGCTGGCGAGGCACGCGGCGAAGTTGGCGGAAACGGGGGGCGCGGACGAGGCGAACGCCCACCCGCGCCTCGTCACGATCCCGGTCTGCTACGGCGGCCAGTTCGGCCCTGACCTGGACTTCGTGGCGAACCACAACCGCCTGGGCGCCGACGACGTGATCCGAATCCATGCGTCGCGCCCCTACAAGATCTACATGCTCGGTTTCATGCCGGGCTTCCCGTATCTGGGCGGGATGGACGGGCGGATCGCTGCGCCGCGCCTGCCGAGGCCGCGCACGAAAATCACCGCCGGCTCGGTCGGCATCGCGGGGAATCAAACCGGCTTTTATCCCTGCGAGAGCCCCGGCGGGTGGCGGCTCATCGGTCGGACGCCAATCAAGCCGTTTGATCCCGAATCCGACAAACCATTTCTGTTTGCGGCCGGCGATTTCATCCGGTTCCGCCCCGTTTCCATCGGCGAATTCGAGCGCATCGCGCTCGACGTTGAAAGCGGCGTCTATCGGCCCGAGATCGGCGAATGGCCATGACGTTGACGATCATCGACGCCGGCCTGTTCACGACCGTTCAGGATGAGGGGCGGCGGGGGTATCAGGCGTTCGGCATGCCGGTGGCGGGCGCGATGGACCGCTACGCATATCGGGTTGCGAACCTGCTCGCGGGCAACCGGCGCGGCGCGGCGGCGCTGGAGATGACGCTGCGCGGCGGCGCGTTCCGCTTCGATCGGGACTGCCTGGCCGCGATCTGCGGCGCCGACATGCGGGCGACGCTCAACGGCCAACCCATCGACAACTGGGGCTCGTTTCGCGCCGCCGGCGGCGACGAGCTGAGCATGGACGTTGCCGCCTCGGGCTGCCGCGCGTATCTTGCGGTGCAGGGCGGCATCGATGTGCCGAAAGTTCTCGGCAGCCGGTCGACGCATGCGCGCGCCGGGATCGGCGGCCATCGGGGCCGGGAACTGAAAGCGGGTGATGTCCTCGCGATCGGAACGGATTTCGAGAGCGCGCCGGCGGCGCAGCGGATCGATCCGGCATATATTCCCGAATACGCCGCGCCCATTCAGCTTCGAGCCATGCCGGGGCCGCAGGACGATCATTTTACCGCGGCGGCGATCGACGCCTTCTTCAGCGCACCGTTCACGATCTCCGGCGACGCCGACCGGATGGGCTGCCGGCTCGACGGCCCCGCGCTCGAACACGCCGGGGCGGCCGAAATCATTTCCGACGCGCTCTGCACGGGATCGGTCCAGGTGCCCGGCCACGGCCGCCCGATCGTGCTCATGGCCGACCGCCAGACGACCGGCGGATACCCGAAAATCGCCACCGTGATCGGCCCCGATCTGGCGCGACTCGCGCAGGGGCGCCCCGGCGACAGCGTCCGGTTCATCCGCTGCTCGGAAGAGGAGGCGCTCGCGGCCCTGAAAGCCGAGCGCGACATCCTGGATGCAATCGCGCGCCGGTTGCGCGAATATGTGCTGCGCATGGAGATCACGATCGACGGCGTGAAGTATCGCGCCGAAGTCAGGGAAGGGTAGCGACATGTCGCTTGCGATCGACCTCAATTCCGACGTGGGCGAAAGTTTCGGCCGTTGGCAACTCGGCTGCGACGAGGACGCGATGGCGCTCATCACGTCGGCCAACATCGCCTGCGGGTTTCATGCGTCCGACCCGATGACGATGGTCAGGACCGTGAGGCTTGCGAAGGCCAATGGGGTGGCGGTCGGCGCGCACCCCGGCTTCCACGACCTCGCCGGTTTCGGCCGCCGCGCCGTCGCCGCCACGCCCGACGAGATCAAGGCCGACGTGATTTACCAGATCGGCGCGCTGATGGGTGTTTGCCATTCCGAGGGCGTCCGCATGCGGCACGTCAAGGTCCACGGCGCGCTCTACAACATGGCCGAAAATGATATTTCGATTTCGATTGCGATCGCCGAGGCGATCGGGTCGGTCGACCCCGAGCTGATCATGGTCTGCCTGGCCCATTCGAAGATGGTCGAGGGCGCGAAGGCCGCCGGCGTGAAGTATGTCCAGGAAGCCTTCGCCGACCGCGCCTACACGCGAGAAGGCACGCTCGTCCCGCGCAGGCAGCCCGGCGCGGTCCTCGAGGATATCGGCGAAATCGCCGACCGCGTCTGGTCGATGGTCGAGAGCCATACGGTCAAGAGCATCGACGGCGTCGAAATCCCAATGAATCCGCAAACGATCTGCGTCCACGGCGACACGCCGGGCGCGGTGGAAATGATCCGCGCGATCCGCAGGCGGCTCGAAGCGGAAGGGGTCGCGCTGAAAGCGTTCGGTCAGTAGGCAGCTTCGGCCCGAAGCGAAATGCGTGGTTTCTCAGGGTGGTCGAAAAAATGAAGCGTGGATGGCCGGCGGGGGCGCCGGCCCCACATCGAAAACTGCTGTTCAGTATCGCATAGCTCATCGCACTGTGGCGCCGGCGCCCCGCCGGCGATTCCTATTACCGCAATCGCTCGAACGCCTCGACCGGCCACAGGAGCGCGGTTCCATCGGCCATGCCGGTCGCCAGCGTCTTGCCGTCGGGCGAGACGGCGAGTGCGGAGACCCGGTTTCCGCCGTCATGCACGCCCAGGCTGCCGGTCAGCTCGCCGGAGCCGGTGTCCCATGCATAAATCTGATTGTTGCCGGTCGACGCGAATAGCGTGTGGTGGTCGCGGGAGATGGCGATGCTGTTGAACCATTTGGCGACGGGCGGCGCCGTCAGCACGCGATAGCTCACTGCGGCGCTGCGTGTCGAATCCTCCGGAAGCTTGATGACCATGATGCTCCGGGAGTCGACCATCGTCCCGAAAGACCCATAGCCTTTCGTGTCGCTGGCCGTGATGCTTTTTCGCGAAGGAATATACGCGAACAGCGCATTGTCAGGGGAAATCACGCATTTACTGCCGTTGATCATAAATTGCTCATACGTCTGGATTTTGAGCCGTTGGGTTTTCTCCGGGATTTCCCACGTCCGGAAAACGCCGTCGTTGCCGAATGTGGCCAGGGTGCGGCCATCGGGCGCGAAATTGATGGCCGATACGCCGTCGCCGTGGTCGGGGAACTCGCCGATACGCTCCGCGGTTTTCAAATTCCAGAGTCCCACCGGCAGCTTCCCGCGCGCGTCAGACTCGGGGATGAAGCCGAGCGCGAACAGGTCACTCCCCGGCGAGAACGCGGGGACGGATAACTCCCACTCGCCACGCACGGCATCGATGCTCAGCGCCACCTTCCGGTTCTTCAGATCGTAGACGGTGGCTTTGGATAAATGCGACACGGCGGCCAGCATCTTGCCGTCGGGCGAGACGGCAAGATGTTCGATCCATCCGGATTGATTCAAAACCAACCCGCCCCGGCCCGTCTTCAGATCCCAGCCGCGGACGGTTTGGTCGGTGCTTCCGGTATAGAGCGTCCGGCCATCGGGGGAAAAGGCGACCGTGCGGACTTCCCCGGAATGCGCGTCCGGATTATGAAACAGGCGGCCGCCCGATTTCAGGTCCCAAACGACGACGACATTGCCCTGTCCCGCCCCGACGAGCCGTTTGCCGTCGGGCGTGAACGCCAGCGCGTAGCGGCCGGCCATATGATTGACCGGACCCTGGAGTTTTTGTATCTGCTTGCCCGTCTTCAGGTCCCAGAGCCGAATCGTTTTGTCGAGATATCCGGCGGCAAGCGTGCGGCCGTCGCTCGCCAGGGCCAGCGCTTCAATGGTCGAATCCTTCTCCGCCGATTCCATTTCCATGGCGATACTTCCCGTGACCGGGTCCCAGACCTGCACCGTGCCATAACCGCGTGACATGCGCGGACCCACCTTGGCTACGTAACTGGTCCCCCCGGCGATGAGATGTTTCCCGTCCGGGGTGAAAAGAAGCGCATTGATGGCACGCTTGGAGCCCTGAAATTTCAGCGGTTCTTTGCCGGAGCCCATTTCGAATATGCTGACGTTCCCACTGTTGTCGGCCGTGGCCACCCGCCGGCCGTCCGGCGCCCACGCAACCGCATCAATATTCCTTTCGTGCCACTGCCAGTTCTTCAGCTCCTTGCCCGCGGCCATATCCCACAGGCGCGCCACGCCGTCCGATCCCCCGGTCAGCAGTTGCCGGCCGTCCGGTGAGATCGCCAGGGACTCAACGTCCACGCTGCCCATCGGTGTATCGTAACGCTCCGGTATGAGAACGTGCACGGCGTCGCCCGAAGGCATCGCATAGATCAAGACGCTCGGCGCGTCCAAACCGCCGGCGTGCCCTCCGGCAACGAGGGATTTCCCGTCGGGCGAAAACGCCAGCATGCGCGTCCCGTTTTCCGGCCCCGGCACCTCTCCGAGTTTCATTCCCGTGTCCAGGTCCCAGAGGCGGATTTTTGAATCGGCCCAGTTTCCCGTGGCGACCATGCGGCCGTCGGGCGAGACCGCCAGCGCGGTGACGTCAGCCGGCTGCTGAAACAAGCTCCCGCCCAGCCGTATCAACGCTCCGGCGGGCAGCTGCGAGGCAGCCGCGCCGCCGGGCGTGGCGACCGGCGTCCGGGTCCTGGAGCAGCTGGAAAGCAACGCGGTTGCGAGAATCATCCCGACACAGAGTGCCCTCATGATCGTCTCCTGCTTATGGGGTTAAAAGTTTCACCGCACAGGATGAGATACCAATTCGGTGCTGATCGATGCAATAAAAAACAGAATCATGGCATGCCGGGTCGGCGCGGCGGGGTCCGTACGGACGAAGGGCCGGGATGATGCATCCCGGCCCTTCATGTTGCCCAACGTGGGGCGAAATTTTTGGCTCCGGCGGGAGGACTCGAACCTCCAACAAACGGATTAACAGTCCGCTGCTCTGCCGATTGAGCTACGCCGGAGCATGGCGCACACAAGATCAGTATCTTTATGGATTGGCGGCTGCTTGTCAAGACTCGATGAACAAAAAAATGAACCCGTCTCAGGCGGCCTGTTTTTCGGCCAGAATCACCGTGTCGTCGCTGTTGGCCGGATCGAACGGCTCGAGGCCGAGCGAGCCGCAGAGGCGGGTTTTCGCGCCGAGGCGGTCGAGTTCGCCGACAACGATTTCGGGCGGCCACGTGGCCAGGCGGGTCGTCCAGTGACGCATCCTCCACTCGGCGCCGATCCCCTCGCGTTCCAGGATGATCGCCAGGAAATCGACCGCGTCCTCCAGCCAGTCATACTGGCGGATGGCGACCGTTTCGGCGCCGCTCGGGGCGAGGTGGGAGCTGAGCGGCAGGAAGCGCTCGCCACGGGCGCGCAGCGCCTCGAAATTCTTGTACTGGACGAGGAGGAATCCACCGGGCGCGAGGCGCGACCAGAGGCCCTCGAGCGAGCGGGTCAGCTCGCCGCGGTCGGTGACGTACGGGAGCGAATTGCCGAGGCACAGGACGGCGTCGAACCGGTCCGAAAACTTCTCGGGCAGCTCCGACCATGTCGCGTGGACGAGGGGAGGGGCGTTTTTAGCGAACCGCAGCCGAGACAGCTCGAGCATGCCGGGCGAAGCGTCGCTGCCGGCAACCGTGAGCCCCTGCTCGATGAACAGCGCCAAGTGCGCGCCGCTGCCGCACGCCGCGTCGAGGACGGTTTTGGCGCCGTAGCGCTGCCACAGCGCCTCGAACAGCGGCCGCTCCAGCGCGAGCCGCTTTTCCCAGCGGATCATCCGGTCGTAGTAGACGGCCAGATCGCGGCCGAAGATTTCATTTTTCTCGTTCATGTTTAATCCGCAAAACTGAGCTGGTTCCAGTACTTCAGAAAATCCTGTTCGGCTTTGTCCAACGCATTCTTTTTCAAGTCCAGCTCGCCCGCACTGACTTTCTTCTGGTTGAACCGCTCAAGCGCCAGTTCATATTCGAGTTTCTTGATTTCGTAATTCTGCTTCAGCAGAGTTCCTTCAAGGGCCATCGCGCGATTGCCGAAAGCAAGATACCGATACTCCCAACCGGGCAGCTTCATATCGGCGAATTCTTTTGGCGGCAAACGTTTTTCCAGATCATCAACCGTCACGCGGAACTTGTCGAGCCACCCGGCCACGTAGCGAACGCTTTCCATCGCGCTTTCGAACGAAAAGCGACGGTAATAGGTATATGTCGTCGGCTCGTCCGGGCATCGGGCCGGGAGCGAGGCGGGATCGAATGCAAACGAACTCGAACAGAACAGCAAAAATACCGGCAGCAAAAGTCGATTCTTCATCGGAATTGACCCCGAGTGATTATTTCATGCCTCTGAGCAGGATGTCGCGGGCGAGCTGCAGGTGCTTGACGACCTCGTCCTTGTGTCGGTGGATAGGGCGCTCCTCGCTGCGGCCGTAGTCGGCGTTGAGGAACGCCACCAGCGTGCGCCACGTCCGGCGGACGGCCGCCTGGTCGGCGTGGTGGTCGATCCGCAGGATGGCGCGGGCCTGCTCCGCGTTGGCGACGTCGATGGTCAAGTTCAGGTTCAGCAGCCGCTCGACCTCGTGCTCGCGCAGCCACTGCATGATCTGCTGGTTCTCGGTGTTTCCCTCGGCGATCGCCAGGATCTGGTTGACGTACCAAGCGTGCATGATGCCGGTCAGGACCGAGCCGGGCAAGAAGCCGAGGTGGGTCTTGAGGCGCGCCGGCGGCCACTCCCTGGTGCGCTGGGCGATCAGCTCGCCGTGATGGAGGATGATCTGGTAGGTGCGCTCGGGCCGGGCCAGCTTGAGGTTGGGCTCGATCATCTGCCACAGGCGGTCGAGGTCCTGCTCGAGCGCGAGAACCTCGATCAGCTCGGGCAGGGAGAGGCTGGTCGTGTCGGGGACGATCACCTGGCTGCCGCGCAGCGCCTCGCGCCGCTCGTTGGCCATGGCGTCGAGTTCCTCGACCGGCGGGGGTTCGGGCTCGGGGGCGGGTTGCCGGGCGCCCTCGGCCTGGTTCGGCCAGACGAACGGGAACTCCTCGAGGTCGTAGAAGTATTCGGAGCGGCCCGAGCGCGGCTCGCGCAGGTCCAGGCGGCAGCCGAAATACTGGCCCGACGGGTAGAGGTAGCCCATCTGGAGGAAGTGGGCCATGCGCTCGTCGCGGAAACAGGCGCGGGTCTCGGGGGTGAACGCCTCGCGGTTGTGGATGTTGACCTGGATGTCGAGGGTCAGCTGGTTGCGCAGGTCGTGGACGAGGACCGGTATTTTCCACGCGCGCAGCAGGGCCGGGATGTCGGCGCGGGGCTGCTCGCGGTTGCCTTCGTCGAGGACGCGGCCCCAGTAGTTGCGCCCGAGCAGGAACAGGCGCATTTTGCCGGCGCCCATGAAGACGGCCAGGGCGATCATGCGGCGGCTCTGCAGCTCGACGAGGGCGGCCACGCGGATCATGTCGATGACGCCGATCTTGCGGTGGGCGTATTCCGCCGGGAGCTGGATGCACTGGAACCGTTTGCCGAGCTGGTAAAACACGCCCCCAAGCGGGTCGGCTTCGACCTGAAAAACGCGGGTTGAAGGCCCTAGCTGCGTGCTCTCCAGTTCAAAGTCGCGGTGAAGCGGCGAACGGAAATCCATAAGTAAATGAGTCCTGAGTCCTGAGTCCTGAGTCCTGAGTGCTGAATCCTGAATTTACTCAGGACTCAGGACGCAGGACTCAGGACGATATTAAAACTTCGGAAACGCCTGTTCAGCGAACGCCCTCAGCAGTTCCTGATCGGCGGTTCGCAGGTTTTGGGGGGTGGTCGTCTCCAGAATGCGGCCGTCCTCCAGGAACGAACAGCGATCGCCGACTTCCTGGGCCGACCGCAGGTCATGGGTCACTACCACCGAGGTTACCCCAAAGCGCCGCTGTGTTTCACGGATTAATTGATTGATCCGCTGGCTGGTGAGCGGGTCCAGGCCGGTGGTCGGCTCGTCGTAGAGCATGATCTCGGGGCGGGCGGCGAGGGCGCGGGCGAGGGCGGCGCGTTTTTTCATGCCGCCGGACAGCTCCGACGGCATGAGCGGCCCGGAGCCCGCCAGGCCGACCATTTCCAGGTAATCGAGGGCGATCGCCGGCGCCTGGCGCGGGTCGGCCTCGCCGTGCTCGACGGGGTGGAAGGCGACGTTCTGCTCGACGGTCATCGAGTCGAACAGGGCGCCGCCCTGAAAGAGCATCTGGATCTTGGAGCGGGCGGCGGCGATGCTGGCGGGGTCATCGTAATCGATGCGCGCGCCGTCGATCTCGACCTCGCCGGCGTCGGGGCGCATCAGGCCGCAGACGATCTTGAGCAGGACCGACTTGCCGGTGCCGGAGCGGCCGAGGATGACGTGGGTCTCGCCCTCCTGGATCACCAGGTCCACCCCGTCCAGCACGACGTTGGTCCCAAACCGTTTACTGACGCCCCGGATCACGATCATGGTTCAAACCCTCGATTCAATTTAGCCGAAACCGGATAGATCATCAATGTTCATTGCTGACGGTTGAGTCGCTAATGTCCATTGACAATATAAAGACATTTATATAGATTGGCCTAGCTTAGATTTTCGAAATATTGGTCATCACGTTCTCAAGACGTAACACACCGGGCGGGTTACTGATCGTCCCGTGATGTTAGTTTCACCAAAGGATGCCATCATGTCCAGATCGCATGCTTTCGCTTCGTCGGTAGTCCTCGCATTCGTGTTGTGCGCCGCAACCGGGTGGTGCACGTCGCTGACAAACGTCGGGAGCGCGTCAACGTTGCAGACGGCCACGAAAGTCGTGGTCGATGGCAACTATGCATACGTTTCGCAATGGACCCAGAACGCGGGCGGCACCATCATCGATTACACGGGCGAGTTCCAGGTGTTCGACATCACGAACCCGGCGGCGCCGGCCGCGATCAGCCATATCACGCTGCCCGACGCCGGGCGCGGCATTTTCAAGTCGGGCAACCTCGTGTTTATCGCGACGGCGTGGCGCGGCGTGACGATCATCGACGTTACGGACCCGGCATCGCCCACCCAGATCAAGGTGCTCGATACGCCCAATATCGCGCTGGACGTGTGGGTCGAGGGGACAACCCTGTGGGTGGCCGACGCGTCGACGGGCGTCATCGCCTACAACATCAGCACGCCGACGTCGCCGGTGACGCTCTCGACGTTCGACACGGTCTATCAGGCCAATGGCTTGTGGAAATCCGGCAATTATCTTTATGTTTGCGACCTGCAGCGGTTCTACATCCTGGACGTGAGCAATCCGGCCTCGCCGGTTCAGAAGGGGACGGTCAATTACAACGGAAGCGGCGACGACTGGTTCCGGCATGTGACGGCCGATGGAACTTACGCCTATATCGCCTGCTTCGCCAACGGGTTCAAGGTGGTGGACGTCAGCAACCCGTTGTCGCCCGCGGTCGTGGGGAGCTACAACACCCCGGGGCAGGCCTGGCACGTGCACGCGAGCGGCAATTACCTGTTCGTCGCCGACCTGACCTCAGGCGTCGAAATCTACGACGTGTCCACCCCCTCGGCGCCGGTCCTGAAGGCGACCTATGACACGCCGGGAAGCGCCTATGGGCTCGACGTGATCGCCCCCTACGTTTACGTGGCCGACATGACGAGCGGATTCCGGATCCTGGAGTTCACGGACGAGCCCAACGTGCAGGTCACGCCCGCGTCGGTCGATTTCGGGACGGTTTACCTGGACGCGCCGACCTCGGGCCGGACCGTGTCGATCAGAAACACCGGCTCGAGCGACCTGAATTTTGTGGGGCCGGGGGTGGAACTCGAAGGATCGAGCGAGTTCTTCATCAGCAATGACCCGGTCACGACCGGGTCGCTTGCGGCCGGGACGTCGCTGCCGGTGGTCGTGAGTTTCGACCCGGAGGAATGGGTCGGTAGCCGGACGGCGACACTCAAGGTTTACACGGACGATCCGGATACGACGACGGTCGAAGTCGCGCTGAGCGGGACGGGGACCGAGACGCCGCCCTTGTATGGGCTGGGCGGGGCCTCGACGCTGCAGACCGCGACCAAGGTCGTCGTGGACGGCGATTATGCCTACGTCTCGGAGTGGACGCAGAACGAGAGCGGCCAGATCATCGACTACACCGGCGAGTTCCAGATCTTCGACATCAGCAACCCCGCGACGCCGGTCGCGGTCAGCCACCTGACGCTGCCCGACGCCGGGCGCGGGATCTTCAAGTCGGGCAACCTCGTCTATATCGGGACGGCGTGGATGGGCGTCACGATCATCGATGTCACGAACCCGGCTGCGCCGACGCAGGTGCATGTCCTGAACACGCCGAGCATTGCGCTGGATGTATGGGTCGAGGGGACGACATTGTGGGTGGCCGACGCCTACACGGGCGTGGTCGCCTATGACGTCAGCACGCCAACCGCACCCGTGGAGCTTTCACGATTCGACACGCCCTACCAGGCGGCCGGGGTGTGGAAGTCGGGCGACTACCTGTATGTCGCCGACCTGCAGCGCTTCTACATCCTGGACGTGACCAACCCGGCGTCGCCGGTCCAGAAGGGGACGCTCGATTACAACGGCAACGCCAGCGACTGGTTCCGGCACGTGACCGTGGAGGGCAACTACGCGTACCTGGCCTGCACCGAGAGCGGCATCAGGGTGGTTGACGTCAGCAACCCGCTCGCGCCGGCCGTGGTCGGGACGTGCGACACGGACGGCACCGCCTACCACGTCCACAAGAGCGCGAATTACCTGTACGTGGCCGACTACGCGGGCGGGGTCGACATGATCAACGTCGCCAACCCGGCGAGCCCGTTCCAGGTTGCAACCTATGACACCACCGGCAATGCGTATGGGCTGGACGTCGTCGAGCCTTACATCTATGTGGCCGACATGACCGGCGGGTTCCTCGTCCTGACCCACATCGCGGCTCCGCACGTCGCCGTGTCGCCGCTGTCGGTGGACCTGGGCGCGGTGCGCGCCAGCGACGGCCCGACCTCCGGCCGCACGGTCACGATCACGAACGTCGGCGTCGCCGACCTGAGTTTCGTGGGCGCCGGGGTGGAGATCGAGGGGAGCAGCGAGTTCATCATCGACAATGACCCGGTCACGACTGGCACGCTCGCGCCGGACGCATCGATCCCGGTCGTCGTGAAGTTCGACCCGGAGGGACTGCCCGGGGGGCGGGCCGCCACGCTCAAGATTTGCACGAACGACCCGGACACCAGCGTCGTTCAGGTCGCCCTGAGCGGCACGGTCCTGGAACCGCCGCCCATGCTGCCGAACGTGGAGGTGACGCCGCTGTCAGTCGACCTGGGTTCGGTCATGGTCGACGACGGGCCGACCTCGGGCCGGACGGTGTTGATCAGGAATACGGGAGACGCCGACCTGAGTTTCGTGGGCGCCGGGGTGGAGATCGCGGGCGGCAGCGAGTTCTTCATCGCCAACAGCCCGAACACCTCGGCGCCGCTTGGCGTCGGCGAGACCCTGCCGGTCGTGGTGAATTTCGATCCGGATGGGGCGGCCGGGATCCGGTCCGCGACGCTGAATATTTACACGAACGACCCGGACACGACGACCGTGCAGGTGTCGCTGACGGGGACGGCGCTCGAGCCGTTGCCGATCTGGGCGCTCGGGAGCGCGGCGACGCTTCAGACCGCGATCAAGGTGATCGTCGACGGCAGTTACGCCTATGTCTCGCAGTGGAAGCAGGACTCGGGCGGCACGATCGTCGACGGCACGGGCGAGCTTCAGATCTTTGACGTGTCCAACCCGGCCGCGCCGGTCTCGGTGGGCCACCTGACGATCTCGGACGCCGGCCGCGGCATCTGCAAGTCGGGCAGCTTGGTTTACATCGCGACGGCGTGGAAGGGCTTCACCATCGTCGATGTGAGCAACCCGGCGGCGCCCGCGCTCGTCAAGGTTCAGGACACGTCGGGGATCGCGCTGGACGTCTGGGTCGAAGGCACGACGCTGTGGGTGGCCGACGCAATGGGCGGGGTGAAGGCCTACAACGTCGGCACGCCGACGGCGCCGGTGTTGCTGTCGACGTATTACACCGCGAATCAGGCCAACGGTTTGTGCAAGACCGGCAACCTGATGTGCGTGACCGACCTGAACCGCTTCTACGTGCTGGACGTGACCAATCCGGCCTCGCCCGTGCTCAAGGACACGATCGACTACAACGGGAGCTACACGGACTGGTTCCGGCACGTGACGGTCGACGGCCATTACGCCTATACCGCGAACAACGCGACCGGGATCAAGGTGATCGACATCAGCAACCCGGCCAACATCAGCGTGGTCGCGACCTACGACACCGCCGGCGCCGCCTGGCACGTCGCCAAGAAAGGCGACTACCTTTACGTCGCCGACGGGGCCAACGGGGTGGACGTCATCGATGTCTCGACGCCGTCGAGCCCGGTCCACGCCGCGACCCATGACACGCCGGGGTCGGCCATGGGGCTCGACGTGTCGGAACCGTGCATTTACGTGGCCGACATGACGGCCGGGCTCAGGATCCTGTGCACGATTTACCCGGTGACGGTCCTGTATGTGAATTTCCCGTACCTGGGTGTCGAATACGGCTCGATCCAGTACCCGTTCAACACGCTGGAGGAAGGCGTCGCCAAGGTGATCGCCGGCGGCACGGTGCGGGTGACCGGCCAGACGTCCGCGCCGATCCGGATCACCAAGCCGATGCGGCTGGAGTCGTATGGCGGCTCGGCGAGAATCGGCGGGATCAACTAGCCGGCAACGCCCCCGAGATCAAGCCGAGTACCTAAAAGGGTGCGCCGGATCGGATGAAAACCGGTCCGGCGCACGTTTTTTATTACACCCGTGTGTGCCAGAAATGGAAACACGAGGGGTGTAAATATTACTAATGTTTCCCTGTCAACGGGCCGTTAAACAATACGTATGGGAGCCAAAGGCTCAAATTGCGTGGTCAGACGCGCCATGGACGGGAGCTGAACTGATCAATGCCGACCGCAATGGAAAAACGACTCGGTGAGCTGCTCATCGAGGAAAATGTCGTGTCGCAAGGCGACATCGATATTGCCCTGCGCAGGCAGAAGGAAACCGGCCTCAGCCTGGGACGGATCCTCATTGACATGGGCAAGGCCTCGGAATGGGAAGTGGCCGCGACGCTCGGCAAGCAGCTCAACGTCCCGTTCATCACGCTGTCGCACTACGAAATCGACAAGGAGGTCCTCGAGTCCATCCCCGAGGAACTCGTCCACAAATACAAGATCGTCCCGGTCGACAAGACCGGCGACGCCCTCACGATCGCGCTGGCCGACCCCTCCAACATCTACCTGCTCGACGAACTCAAGCTCCTGACGCGCTGCCAGATCATCCCCGTCATCAGTTTCGAGTCCGACATCAAGGAAGCGATCCAGAAGTATTACCCCAACCAGCGCGGCGGGAACTTCGAAGAGGCGCTCAAGGACATCAGCGACCAGAGCGTCGAGGTCGTCGACCAGAACCTGATGGCCGGCGCCGACGAGATCGACACGGCCGAGGACGACCTGTCGCTGCAGGCCGACGACGCGCCGGTCGTGCAGCTGGTCAACCTGATGATCAGCGAAGCCCTCAAGATGAGGGCGAGCGATATTCACATCGAGCCCTACGAGAAATCGCTGCGGCTGCGCTACCGGATCGACGGCGTGCTGCACGAGATGTCGCCGCCGCCCAAGAAATTCCAGAACGCGATCATTTCGCGCATCAAGATCCTGGCCGACCTGGACATCGCCGAGAAGCGTCTGCCGCAGGACGGCCGGTTCAAGGTCCGCGCCCACAACCGCTCGGTCGACTTCCGCGTCAGCTCGTGCCCGACGAGCTTCGGCGAGAAGGTCGTGATCCGTATTTTGGACCAGGGCAACCTGCAGGTGCGGCTGACGGATTTGGGCTTCGAGCCGACGATCATGAAGAAGTTCGAGGCCGAAATCCACAAGCCGTGGGGGATGGTGCTCGTCACCGGCCCGACCGGTTCAGGTAAATCGACGACGCTGTACTCGGCGCTGTCGACGATCAACGACCCGTCCAAGAACATCATGACGATCGAAGACCCGGTCGAGTACCAGTTGTTGGGCATCAACCAGGTGCAGGCGCGCCAGGAGATCGGGCTGACGTTCGCGGCCGGCCTGAGGAGCTTCCTGCGCCAGGACCCCGACATCATCATGGTCGGCGAGATTCGCGACCTCGAGACGGCCGAGATCGGCATCAAGGCGGCCCTTACCGGCCACCTGGTGCTGTCGACCCTGCACACCAACGATGCGCCGAGTTCGATCTCGCGACTCACGAACATGGGCGTCGAGCCGTTCCTCGTGACCGCTTCGCTCAACATGCTCGTGGCGCAGCGGCTCGTGCGCAAGATCTGCTCCGAATGCAAGGTGGAGATCCAGCCGCCGGCCGACCTGCTGCACACGGTCGGGATCGACCCGGAGCCGGGCCAGGTCTTCTACGAGGGGCCGGGGTGCGCCAACTGCACCGGCACCGGCTTCCGCGGCCGAATCGCGCTCTACGAGGTCCTGGTCATGACCGACACCCTCCGCGATGCGGTCATTTCCGGCGCCCCCACGAACCGGATCAAGCAGCTCGCCATCAGCCAGGGGATGCAGACCCTGCGCATGGCGGGGCGCAACAAGATCCTCGAGGGGCGGACCACGATCGGAGAAGTCCTGTCGGCCACGGTTGAGGACACCCTTTATGAAACTCCGCCGCCGGTCGATCAGAAACCAGTGGCCGAGTAACGACTGACGAGGGACACACGATATGCCAACCTTTTCCTACGTCGCGCGCAACGCGCAGGGCAAGATCATCAAGGGCCAGACCGAGGCGATGAACCAGAACATGGTGGCGCGATCGCTGCGCGACCAGGGGCTCATCCCGACGCTGATCGAGGCCGGCGGCGTGCTTGCCAAGGCCTCGTCGAAGGACGCCGCCGGCAAGCGCGGCCGGATCAAGCTGGAAGACCTCGTCATCATGACTCGGCAGTTCGCGACGATGATCCGCGCCGGCCTGCCGCTGATCGAGGTCCTCAACATCCTGGCCGACCAGTCGGAAAAGCGGCTCATGAAGGACGTCATGAAGCAGATCGAGAAGGACGTCGGCGGCGGCGCGAGCCTCTACGAAGCCATGTCGAAGCACAAGAAGGTGTTCTCGACCTTCTACCTGTCGATGATCATGGCGGGCGAGGCGGCCGGTATGCTCGACAGCATCCTGGACCAGGTCGCCACCTACCTCGAAAAAGTCGCCCAGATCCAGCGCAAGATCAAGTCGGCGATCATGTACCCGGCGGTGGTGTCCGCCGTCGCCATCATCATCACCGTGTTCCTGATGGTCAAGGTCGTGCCGGTGTTCGCCTCGATCTTCAACGACCTCGAGGGCAACCTGCCGCTGCCGACGCAGATCGTCATTTTCATTTCGAATTTCCTGCAGAACAACCTGATCCTCGCCACGGCGATCGTGGCGGGGAGCGGCCTGGGAATCTGGCAGATGGCCCGTTCCGAAAAGGGGCGGCGCGCGCTCGACAAGTTCCAGCTGAAGATGCCGATCTTCGGGCCGCTGTTCCTCAAGGTCGCCGTGGCCCGCTTCACCCGCACGCTGGGGACTCTGATCCGCTCGGGCGTGAACATCCTGGGCGCCCTCGAGATCTGCGCCAAGACCGCGGGCAACACGGTGGTCGAGGACGCGGTCATCAAGACGCGGTCGGCGATCCAGAGCGGCGAGTCGATCGCCACGCCGCTGCGCGAGAGCAACGTGTTCCCGCCGATGGTCGTCCGCATGATCGACGTCGGCGAGCGCACCGGCGCCCTCGAATCGATGCTGAGCAAGATCGCCGACTTCTACGAGGACCAGGTCGACGCCGCCGTGTCGGGCCTGACGTCGATGATCGAGCCGCTGCTGATGGTCTTCCTGGGCCTCGTGATCGGCACGATCGTCATTGCCATGTTCATGCCGATGTTCAAGATGTTCGAACTGGTCGGCGGCAAGAAATAACCGCTTCGAATGGGTCGCATGGGTCCGATGGGGTTTCTGAGTCCCATGGGACCCATGGGGCCTATAGGACCCACAGACCTCGCCCACTTATGACTTCTTAAGAATACTTTCCGCTCTGAGCAGATCCTCGGCGACGGTGATCTTGAAGTTCTGCGCCGTGCTTTCGACGAGGGCGACCTGGACGCCCCATGTTTCAAGGAGGGCGGCTTCGTCGGTCACGTCGACCGCGGGATCGTTGAATTCCTCGATGGCGCGGGCGACCAGGTCCGCGCGGATCGCCTGCGGGGTCTGTGCCAGCCAGATCGTGCCGCGGTCGATCGTCTCGACGACGACTTGCTCCTTGCCGCTGCGCTTGACCGTGTCGGTCGCCCGCGCGGCGAGCAGGCCGCCGCCGCGCTCGGCCGCCGCGCGCGCCAGCTCGGCGATGGCCCATGGGCTCGGGAACGGCCGCGCCGCGTCGTGGACGAGCGCCACGTCGTAGGGCGCATCGAGCGCGGCCAGGCCGTTGGCGACGCTTTCCTGGCGGCGCGCGCCGCCGGCGACGACCTTGATCGCATGGTTCAGGCCGCCCAGCCAGCGGCGGTGCTCGTCGGGCAGGCCGCCGTCGCGGGGGACGACCAGGGCGATGTCGGTGACGAAATCGAGGCCGTCAAACAGCTCGAGGCTGTGCGCGAAGACCGGGCGGCCGCCGAGGACGAGGAATTGCTTGGGGGTGGCGTTGCCCAAGCGCACGCCTTTGCCGGCGGCGACGATCGCCACGGCGCATCGGGGTATGGCAGGGTGCGGGCTCAACGGCGGGCGAAACTCCCCAGAAGGTCCAGCGTGTCCAGTCGTGCCAGACCATAGTGGGAAAAAACGAAACGGTCAATGCCGAAAGATTCGCACGCCTCGATCATCTCGGCCAGGGGGCGCTCGTGATCGCCGCCGAGGTCGCGCAGCTTGATGTCGGCGACCAGATCACGGTCGAGTTCCAGGATCTCGGCGTAGCGTTCGATGCAGGCGCGCGTGGCGTTGATGGCGCAACTCGTGGGGACGGTCGCGCGCCGGACGCGCTGGCGCAACGCGCGCAGCTCGACCCCCCAGCGCCAGATCTCGTCGGGCTGTTCGCTCAGCATCGGCTGCAGGATCGCCGGGCTCCCCGCCACCGCCTCGTTGAGCTCGTCGACGAGGGTGGTGATCGTCTCGGTGCGCGACTCGGCAAAGCGCGAGATGAGGCTGTAGGGATCGGCGATCTCGTCGCCGATGCGCCGGTCGCTGAGCGCGCCGGCGAGCCCTTGGCGGATCATCCGCTCGACGTGGTATTTGAGGTCGCCCATCTCGATGTTGGCTTCCTCGGCCTGGTGGCGGCAATGCGGGCAGAAGCACAGGCTCAGGAGGTAGCCCAGGTTCGGGCCGATCGGGATGCCGACCCAGCGCGCGCCCGTGTAGGAGAAATGCGGGACGTAGGCGAAATCCTCGAGCTCGATGATGTCGACGCCGACCCGGTGCGCGAGGTCCTCGACGAGGGCCGAGGCGTAGGTGCGCACGTCGGGGTTGGCCGGGCAGAGCGCGCCTTCGAGCCGGTCGCCGAGGGCGTTGACGCCGCTGGCATGCGGGTAGGCGGTCGAGAGGGTCAGGTTGTTCAGCAGGACGACCCAGGCCGTCAGCGCCATGTTGCGCTCGTGAACGGCCTCGCGGACGCGGGCGACGAACGCGCCGCTGCCGTACTCGGGGTGGACGCGCGGCCGGAGCGATTCGTAGCAGCTCAGCAGGGGCTGGAAGTAGACGGCGCCGTCGGGGGCGTGCACCATGCCGTGGCGGCGGTTGTGCGGGCAATAGAACCGGCCGCCGTGGAACGCCAGGGCGAGGTGGATGCCGTCGATTCCGAGTTGAGTAAGCCGGTCCAGAACTTCATGGATGCCTTCGTCGGCAAGGTCCCAGACAAAAGCGCGGATGGCGCGCGCCGGCGCGGCCTGCGAATGATTTGGATTCCCGTTGGCCATGGAAAAAATCCCCGGCTCGCTGAATTCCCGAGCCAAACCATCCATCTATATTGTCATTCCAGCGGGTTTAAATGTTAAGGAAAAACGCAGCCGGCGGACGCCGAAAGGCCCCGGCGGGCCGCGGACAATGGAACGAATAAGTCAAATTATAATTGGGTATCAGCGCACGGCCATGATGGCGAATTCGGTGAAGTAGACCTGGCGGACGCGGGCCGACTTGAGCGAGGCGTTGATCATCGAGATGAGTTCCTGTTTAAGTTTCAGCTTGCCGGCGGTCGTCAGGAGCTGCTGGCCCTGCTGGTCGAGGAGGATGAGGCGGATGGTTTCGCGGACCCGGATTTCGTCGATCTCGCACTCGGCCACGCCGGTGCCGGCGCCGAACTCGAGAACAAGACTGATCTGGCTCATCCAGTTGGAGCGGCGCCCGATGTTGGCGCGCAGGTCGTTGACCGCGAACTGGAAGGCGTCCACCCGGTCGTTGCCGAGGAAGACCGTCAAGTCGTAGCGCCCCTTGAGCGAGGGGCCGAGCTCGAAATGCGGCTTGGGCTCGGGCGTGGCGGCGGCTTCGGCCTTGGATTCGGCCCGGGAGCTGCCGAAACCGGGCGCGGTCGCCGTGGCCAGCAACGCGGCCAGCGCCGACGCGCACGCGAGCCGGAAGATTTTGCGGTCTTTGCTCATGGGCGCACCATCTCCTCATCTCTCATCGGCTGGAACACGCAAAACAATAAATTTCCGGGCCATGGGTTCAATTAAAAATTCAAGCTCGCCCTGGGGGCGGTCGATAAGAAGAGCGACATGGACGCAAAGGCCCAAATCGCCGAAGAACGCGTTACGTGCCCGCGAAACGGGTCGCGATACATCCAGCGCATGGTGATCACCAAGTTCTCGGAGAAACAGGGGCTCGACGCCGGGGCGCATCCGTTCGTGCTCGGCGACGACCAGAAGTTGGGGCGCATCAGCCAGTTCATCAAGATGGCCGAGCACCGCAAGCGCCAGATGCTGGAAAAGATGCTGATGGAATAAGATGAGCGCAGTTCCCGTTCACATCCTGGCCCTGGACGACGATCCGGCGCTGCTGGCCGTATTAGAGGTCAGCCTGCGCATGTGCGGGGAGGAGTGCGACGTGACGGCGGTCTCGACGCCCGGCGAGGCGCTCGAGGCGCTTAGGGCGCGGCCGATCCAGCTGTTCGTCACCGACTACGCGCTGAACGACC
The DNA here is from genome assembly GCA_039683515.1 of Candidatus Sumerlaeia bacterium. Taxonomy (GTDB): domain Bacteria; phylum Sumerlaeota; class Sumerlaeia; order MVZB01; family MVZB01; genus JAJFUE01. Next base: position 152,764 of record JBDKRG010000010.1, read on the forward strand.
CCGAGCACAACGGCCTGGACATGCTGCGGGCGTCGCAGACGCTCGCCAGCCCGCCGCGCGTCATCATCATCACGGCGTTCGCGACGCTGCAGATCACGATCGACGCGATCAAGCTCGGCTGCTACGACTTCCTGACGAAGCCGTTCCAGATCGAGGAGCTGCAGCTGGTGGTGCGCAACGCCGTCGCGCAGATCCGCTACGAGGCCCAGAACCGCGAGCTGCGCCGGCAGGTGACCGAACTGACCGCCACGGTGGACGAAATGGCGATGCGCCAGCGCGAGATGCTCGAAAAGCTCAACAGCCTCGCCGAGACCTACGGCGCGGCCAAGAGCGACTTGCCCGAGCTGCCGGCCATGGCGTCGCTCAACGGCGCGGCCGTGCTCGGCGTGCAGCGGCGGCAGGCGCGCGAAAAACTGTCCGGCTACGCGCGGATGGCCGAAGGCCTGCTGACCGAGGTCCGCCACAAGCAGACCCAGCTCCAGATTTTGTACGAGACCGGATGCCTTGCCGAGGACGATTACAAGCGGCTGATGGCGGGGCGGATGCAGGCCCAGCAATAACGTCAACAACAGGTGGATGTCGTGTCCATAGCCACGGTCAAAACCAATTGGAAGGGATCGATCCTGATCGTCGACGACGATCCGGCCGTGTGCGGTCTGCTCGTCGACATGCTCGCGTGCGAGGGTTACGAGTGCGAGGGCGTCGGCTCCAGCGGCGAAGCGCTGGCGCGCCTGGCGCGGCAGCCGTGGGACCTCGTCATCACCGACATGTGCCTGCAGGAATCGACGCTCTCGGGGATGGAGCTGATCGACATCGTCGGCCGGCGCGACGACACGATCCCCGTGATGATGGTCACCGCCTTCCCGTCGATCAACCACGCGGTCGACGCGATGCGCCGCGGCGCGGTCGATTTTCTCGGCAAGCCGTTCGACCGCGAGATCCTCGTCCACCAGGTCAAGAAGGCGCTCCAGGAGCGGCGGCTGCGCATCGAGAACAAGCGATTGCAGGCCGAAATGAACAAGGCCGCGGTGATCGAGAAGCTCAACCGCGAGCTGAACCGCAAAATCTACGAGCTGACGCGCCTCTACGCCATCAGCGAGGGGCTCAACGACCTGCTCGACACCAACGCGCTGTTCGACCGGATCGCCTCGCTGTCGCGCGACGTGACCGGCGCGCAGCGGATTTCGCTGATGGTCCTGGATCGCACGCGGCGCTTCCTGCACATCCGCGCGGCGATCGGGCTGCCCAAGGACGTCGTCCACGGGACGATCGTGCCGGTCGGCGAGGGGATCGCCGGCCAGGTCGTGCAGTCGGGCAAGGCCGTGCGGATCACGGAGCAAATACCCGAAAGCGCGTCCGATTCGCCCGACGACCCGCGCTACCGCACGCGGTCGTGGATGTCGATGCCGCTGCGGGTCGGGCAGGAAATCTTCGGCGTGATCAACCTGACCGACAAGCTCGACGGCGTCAACTTCACTCGCGAGGACGAGCAGATCCTGCAGACCCTCGTCGAGAAGGCCGGCATCAAGCTGGAAAACCAGGCGCTCTACGAGGGCATCTACTCGAACCTGATCGACACGCTCAACTCGCTGATCACCACGATCGAGGCGAAGGACCCTTACACGCGCGAGCACAGCCAGCGCGTGACCGATTACGCCGTCGCCCTCGGCAAGCTCCTCGACCTGAGCGACGACGAGATCGAGATGCTCAATTTCGCCGGGATCCTGCACGACATCGGCAAGATCGGCGTGCGCGACGAAATCCTCACCAAGCCGGGACGGCTGACCAGCGAGGAATACGACATGATCAAGGAGCACCCCAACATCGGCGAGAGGATCGTCGCCCCGCTGGGGCTGGTGAGCCAGGAGCGCGCCATCATCCATTACCACCACGAGCGGTACGACGGGACGGGGTACCCGGAGGGCTTGTTCGGCGAGCAGATCCCGATCCTGGCGCGCATCGTGGCCATCGCCGACGCGTTCGACGCGATGACGACCACCCGCTCCTACCGCAAGGCGTTGCCGGTCTCGCACGCGCTCGAAGAGATGCGGCGCTGCGCCGGGAGCCAGTTCGACCCGCGGCTCGTCACGATCTGGTGCAACGGCATCGAGCGCAACCTGATCCAGATGCCGGGGTTCCTGAACCGCGAGGCGGGCCTGGCGGGGTGAGGATGATTGCGGATTGCGGATTTCGGATTTTTTAAAGACAAAAAAAGAGAAATGCGGATTGGCGATGAGCGCCAATCCGCATTTTTAATTCCGCAACCCGCAATCGGAATTCCGGATTAATTCCGCAATCCGAATTCCGCAATCCTAAATCGGTCTACTCCCACAGCTTGTTCGGGTAGACGCCGGTGGCGACCAGCTCGCGCAGCTTCTGGGCGACGACCGGCTTGTCCTGGGAATAGGTGACGCCGAACCACGTCTCGGGGGTCGGCAGGACCTTGACCGTGCAGAGTTTTTCGTGCAGCAGGCGGTCGACCGCGGTGGTGATGTAGAACTCCTGCTTGACGGGATTGGTCAGGTTGGCCATGAAGTCGCGGAAGTAGACCTCGAGGTGCTTGAAGAGCGACGGCTCGAAGCCCCAGATGTTCATCGAGGTGACTTCGTCGCCGGTCAGCGGGGTCTGGTTGCCGGCGTCGTCGATGGAGACGGCGCCGCGGCCGCGCATTTCAATCTTGGTGTGCTCGACGACGCCCTTCATGTAGCCGTCGGCGGTGACATCGCAGATGCCGCGCGCGCAGGAGCCGTTCGGGGTGAGCGTGTTGCGCAGGACGAACCCCAGCGAGGCGTTCTTGCCCGTGCCGTTGCCGTCGCAGTCGCGCAGGAAGTCGGCGATGATCTGGTAGGACTTGCGGCCGTAGAAGTCGTCGGCGTTGATGACGGCGAACGGGCCGTCGACGACGTCGCGGGCGACCCAGATGGCGTGGCCGGTGCCGTAGGGCTTCTGGCGGCCTTCGGGGATGGCGACGCCCTCGGGGACCAGTTCCATTTCCTGGAACGCGTAGCCGACTTCGATCTTCTTGTCGAAGCGGCTGGTGATCAGGTTCTTGAAATCCTCTTCGAACCAGTGGCGGATGATGAAGACGACCTTGCCAAAGCCGGCCTGGATGGCGTCATAGATGGCGTACTCGATGAGGTATTCGCCGTTGGGCCCGAACGTGTCCATTTGTTTGAGCCCGCCGTAGCGGCTGCCGATTCCCGCGGCCATGACAAGCAGTGTAGGTTTCATGTTAATGTCCCGATCAGTTTCATCTCATGCGCCGGGACGGTCCAGCGCGCTCCAAGAGGTTAGCACCCTGAGCGGAATTGTCAAGCAATTGAGTTCGGAAATTGATTTTTCACCCCGATCCTTCAAAGAATTGAACCGCAAAGACGCGAAGACGCAAAGAATTCGAAGAAACCCTTGGGCGGAACATGTCACCCCTGACTTTCCGGGGCCAGGCATGAAGTCTGGATTTTGCCTTTTTTGCGACTTCGCGGCTCAAAGAATTGGATTCGTCGTGAAAAATCAAAACCCGGGAGCGGATGGGGGCGGGATCGCGAATCCATGGAAAACGAACCATGTTTGACAAAAGCACGCGGGATACCTAACTTGGTTGCGGATTGCGAACATGATCAAACAGAGAATTGGATGCCGAGATGAAACTTCAGCCAGATGCGCTTCGAACCGTCGCCCTTGCTTTTTTTATTTTGTTTTCATCGATCCGGATGGCGGCGGCCGGCACCGGGGACATCTCGGGCGACGGCAAGGTGAACAACACCGATTGTTACATGCTGCGCGGCCATTTGCTTAAAACCACCACGCTGTCGTCGGCGCAACAGGCGCGCGCCGACATGAACAACGACGGCAAGGCCGATATCGCCGACCTCGTGAAGATGGCCGGCACATACCTGTGGGGCTCGATCTACATCAACGTCACGCCGGACAACGCCGGCTGGACGCTGATCCCGTCGGGAAACAACCCGGCGATCAGCGGCACGGGCGATCGCCTCGCAGGCGCGGTCAAGTGCCCCATCGGTTCGGTGACGTTCCGGTGCAATCCGCTGGCGGGCTACGCGACCCCGGCCGACCAGGTCCTGACGGTGACGAAGGATCAGCCCGTGACGGTCACCGCCGTCTACACCCCCGTGACGCCCAGCGGCATTCAACTGGTCGACGTCCCGGCGGGCACGTTCACGATGGGCAACAGCGGCCGGGGCGACGATCTCGCGCTCGGCCTAGCCGACGAGGTCCGGCACCAGGTCACGCTGTCGGCCTACCAGATCGGCAGATACGAGTTCTCGGCCGGCGAGTGCTGCATGGTCCTGAACTGGGCCAATGCCAAGGGTTACCTCAAGAATTCGAGCGGCGGGGCCTACACCGGTGGGTCGGTTTACGGCTACGGCAAGATGCTGATCGGCGCCAACTCCTACGACCAGATCGTCTACTCGAACGGGGCGTTTGCCAGCAAGTCGCGCGAGGGGGCGGGGGGCGTCATGTATTCGCTGGAAGCCCACCCGATGGTCAACGTCACCTGGTACGGCGCGGTGGCCGTCTGCAACTGGCTGAGCGAAAAAGAAGGGCTCACGCCGGCCTATAACCTGGCCAACTGGACGCTGACCGTTCCCTATACGAACGGCTACCGCCTGCCGACCGAGTCCGAATGGGAACGGGCCGCGGCCTGGGACGCCATCACGCAGAAGCACTGGATCTATGGTTTCCAGAGCGACACGCTGACGGACTACGCGCGTTGCAGCTGGAACGGATTTAATCCGCTTGGCCTGACGGTGTCGCCGTGGACCTGTCCCGGCGACTGGTTCAACGGCATGCACGTGTCGCCCAACGAGAACGTGTCGACGACCGACAGCGCCAGCCCCGTCGGCTGCTACAACATGAGCGGCAACGTGTGGGAGTGGTGCCACGACATTTACGGCGCCTACCCGACGACGCCCGTGACGGACCCGACCGGGCCGGCGAGCGGCAGCAGCGGGCGATGCCTGCGCGGCGGGAACTATGGCGATCCGAAGAAAAGCCAGCGCACGGCGCTGCGCGATTTCGTCCGCTCGCAGCCGACGCGGTGGGAAGCTTACATCGGGTTCCGGGTGGCGCGGAAGAAGTAACGGCGTTACTGCGCCAGCAGGCTGATCACGGTGTCGACGATCGTGATCCAGATGAACGCGGCGACGAGGCCGCCGGTGATGGAGTCGGTGACTTCTGCGGGGGAGCGCTTGGGGCGCGCGCCGCCACCGAACGCGATCAGCGCGATGCCCGCGCCGATCAGCATCCCCTTGACGATGACGGTTGTGAGCTCGCCGGTCGTGAGGTGATTCGGGAAATCACTCAGGAAGAAGTCGGTCCCGATCCGCGCGCGCGACAGCGGCGAGGCGAGGACCAGCCATGCCCCGAACGCCCCGAGCCCGATCCCGGCCACCGCGAGCGCCGGAACCGCAACCACCAGCGACCAGAACAGCGGCGGGAACAGACCGGTTTCCGGGTCGACGCGCATCGTCCGCATCGCGCGGAACTGCCCCGAGATCTGCATGTAACCGGTGTGGGCGCTGATCGCGGAGCCGCACCGGCCGGCCACGAGGAAGCCGGTCAGGATCGGCGCCAGGCGCAGCAGGCTGAGGGCGACCAGTTCCGGCAGGTAACGCGACGCGCCGTATTGCAGGACGGCCGATTCGGACTGCGCCTGCATGACGACGCCGAGCAAAATAAAGATGAGCGCCGTGAGCGGGAGCGATCCCGCCCCCCACTGGAACAGGTTGCGGACAAACAGCCCGGCGCTCGGCGGGATTGCGAGGCGCGACAGCAACAAGCCGAACCGGCCGAGCGCGTCGATTGCGGATTGCGGAATGCGGATTGCGGATTGTTCGAGTTCGCATTCTGAATTTCGGATCTCGGAATTTTCCGATTCGGGGCGGGTTCCTGAATTTTCAATCCGCAATCCGCATTCCGCAATCCGCAATCTCTCCACGTGCGCGTCGATCTGGTCGTGCATCCACAGCAGGAGCGAGCGGTGGCGTTCCTCGTAAGACGAGGTCTGCGGGTTGGGCCAGCAGGGCATCCGGCCCTCGACCGGCGAGAAAAAGTAGACGGGGTAGCCGAGCCGGCTCGCGCAGGAGGGGTCGTGGGTGATGATCACGGCGCTCATGCCGCGGGCGCGGATCAGGCTGCCGAGCAGGTCGTAGATCGCGGCCGAGGAGGCCGGGTCCAGGCCGGTCGTCGGCTCGTCGGCAATGAGGACGCGCGGCTTGCGGATGAGCGCGCGGGCCAGCGCCACGCGCCGCCGCATCCCGCCCGAGAGCGCCGACGGCAGCGCCCGCCGGACCTGGCGCGGGTCGAGCCGGACCTCGCGCAGCACGTCGTCGATGGCGTCGTTGGTGGCGCGCGAGAACGGGCCGCCGAAGATGTCGGCGCGTTCCTCGACGGCCAGCGCGATGTTCGCCTCGACGGTGCGCTCGTCGAGCAGCGCGTCTTCCTGGAACATCACGGCGGCATGGCGAAACAGGTCGTCCCCATCGAGGCCGGGCGTCGTCACGGCGCCTTCGTCGGGTCGGATCAGGCCCAGCAGCGTGTGCAGGAAAACGGTCTTGCCGCTGCCGGACGGGCCGAGGAGCACGGCGCAATCGCCCGCGTTGAGCTGCCACGACAGGCGGTCGAGCACGCGCCGCCCCGAGAAGGACTTGGTGACCGAGTCGAAATTGAATAAAACGTCGGGCATGGGCATGAAAATCCGAATATCGCGATTCGAAACAAATTCGAAAAATGAAATCTAAATGAAAAATCGGATTTTGGCCACGGCAAAAGGACCCAAAGGACGAAAGGAGCCCATGTTGACCGGGGGCATTGCCGGATTTTAATACTGCTTCATCTGGGTGACGCGGAGGATGGGGTCGATGATGAGGTTGGTGCGGTCCTTGAGGAAGCCCATCGCCTTGAAGTCGTGGATGAATTGTTCGCCTTCCTCGCGTTCGGAGTCGAGGTTGTAGCTTTCGATCGAGACGACGACGCGGGCCTCGATCGTCTGGGTGACGGGGCCGACCCTGCCGCGCGAGATGATCGTGTATTCGCGCGAGGAGACGCTGAGCGGGCACTGCAGCAGGCCGGTCAGGAGCCCGCCGTCGATCTTGGCCTCGGAGATCTGGCCGGGGTTCATGAAGCCGATGCCGTTCTTGCTGCGGCGGGTGAGGAGCTCCTTGCGCAGGTCGTCGATCGAATCGGCGGCGCGGCGCACGTCCATGCGTCCCTTGGCGCCGATCGACAGGAGCGCCCCGTAGACTTCGACGGGGGCGGTGTTGAGGTTGACCGCGCCGCCGGTGCCGACGGTCAGGTAGTCGACCAGGGCGGTCGAACGCTTCATGTCGAGCCGCTCGATCGGGTCGGAGGGAATCTTGCCCGTCTCGCCGTAGAGGATCTCGCGCGTGAAGCCCGGGATCTCGAGCAGCTCGTCGATATTCAGGAGCTTGTCGTTCTTCGGGCGGAACACCCAGCCGTCGGGGAGCAGCTTGGCGTACTTGTCCCAGCCCGCCTGGGTGTAATATTCGGCTTCGGACGCGTCCTCGCCGTTGTAGGGGCGGTTGTCGTTGTCGATGTAGTCGACGAGGGCCTCGGCCATGAACTCGGCGTCGTCCTCGTCGACGCGCGAGACATTCTGAAGCAGGTAACTGATCGCCGGCGCCCAGTCCGGCCGCAGGGCGTTGACGTCGAGCTTGCTTTGCTCGTCGACGATCCGGACCGTATAGCTGCCGCTCGCGTCGTCGTCGATTTCGACGTCGGTCTTGTCGTCGGTCTGGGCCCAGATGTCCTTGAGGGTGTCGTTGTTGTACATCCCCTCGGACGACTTGAGCATCTGGTCGTTGCGCAGGTCCATGACGGCGTGGGCGAGGCCGGCGCGCGCCAGGCCGAGCGCCTGGATGCGCTTGCGCCCCTGGCTGGTCATCTTCATGCCGATGCGCATCTCGTAGCTGAGCGAGTAGGCCATCACCATCAGGAGGACGATGAGCCAGATCGTCAGGACGAGAAGCGCGCCGCGGCGGCTGCGGCCGGTTCCCGATAGGATGTGGCGGTTGGTCCTCATCGACGGCCTTCCTCAGTAGCTGCGGCTGCCGTGCCGGTCGAACCGGTCGGTCTGGTAGCGGCTTGTCTTCTCGCGCTTGCGGTCATAGTAGCGGCTTTGGTTTTCGTTCATGCGCCCCGCCAGCGATTCCTCGTCGATGCGCACGTCGGTCTCCTCGGCCAGCGGCATCGAGTGGAAGATGGTGAACGTATACATCTTCGAGCCCTTGAGGGACGGCGAGCGGACCGAGACCTGCATGGCGACGTAGCCGGGCAGGTTGTCGGGGGTGTTCATGGGCGTCGACATCGTGTTGGTCGGGAGGGCCGAGGAGGCGTTGTAATTCGTGCTGGCCGGCGGGGCGGAGGAAATATCCCGCTGGGTTCCGTATTTGCCCAGGTTCATGCCGATGGAGCTCATGTTGAGCATGCCCTTGTCGTAAAGCTCCTGGAAGTATTCGCGGTCGAACGGGGAGCGGTTCTGCATGGCGTTGGAGTCCCAGCTGGCGACCTCGACCCACTGGCCCTCGAGGAAATAACCGTAGGCGATGGTCAGTTTCTCGACCCCCTCGCAGACCGGCTCGCAGTAGCGGATCGAGGCGGGCAGGTACTGGCCGCGGCCGGTCCTGTCCTCGCCGGCGTTTTCGTCCGGGGAGGCGAAAAATTGCGTCAGCTGGCCGAGGGGCGAGGTGGGGGCGGCCGTCGTCTGCCGGCTGTAGGAGCCCGTGTCCATCAGGTCGAGAGGGTTGAACTCGGGGTTGAGCGAGCTGACGAAACCGGTCAGGCCGGCGCCGGGGCGGAAGCCGAACGGGTCGGTTTCCTCGCGGTACAGGACCTTGTCCTTGACGTAATAGGTGATGCGGCGCAGCCCCCACGCGCTTTCGGCCTCGCCCCAGCTGGTGCTCTGGCGGCGGACGAACGACAGGCGGTCGGCCGTGCCGCGGAACGACAGGTCGATGGGCGGGGTGATCTCGTCGAGGAAGATCGAGGAGGTGTTGTCATGCCGGCCGCGCGCGCCCGGCTCGAACTGCGACAGCATGCTCGAGTCGAAGTTGCGGTACGGGTGGAGCGGATCGTGCGGCGAGCGCGAGATGACCTCCGCGCCGACCCGCTCGATCTGGTTGCGGAAGGTTTCGTTGTAGTCGGTCTCATTGCGGTAGCAGATGTTGTTCAGGTCGCGCACGACGACGTCCTGCGAGACGCGCACCGTCTGCATCAGCTCGGACAGGGCGTGGCCGACCGACCACGAGCGCGCGCCGGTGCGCATGACGGCGGTCAGCGCGATCATCGTCAGGCCGAAGATGGTGACGGCCAGGATGACCTCGAGCAGGGTGAAGGCCGCGAGCGGCCCGTGCGTGGCGCGACGCGGCCTCATCGTTGTTTCTCCGTCGAATACGATGCCTTGGTCGCGGTCGAGAATTTCTCGAAGCCGACGATGGCGGTCCGGACCCGGATGGCCGGGTGGAGCGCGATCGCCTCGTCTTGGTAATGGATTTCGATCGTGAGCTGGCGCATGGCGAAGAACTGCTCGATGTCGGTCTTGCCGCTGCCGGGGAGCTTGTAATGCGGCTCGACGTATTTCTTCTCGACCCGGTACGAGTACTCGGGGTAGCCCGCGCCGAAGCCGGCCTCGATCACCTTCTCGCCCATCGGCGGGTAGACCTCGAACTCGTCCATGAGCTGCTGGGCGAGGAACGAGGCCTGCGTCTCGATCTCCATGATCCGCGCCGCGCGGAACGACTGCGTGAACGAGCGCATGAGGGCGGCCACGGCCATCCCCAGGATCGTGAGCGAGACGATGACCTCGAGCAGCACGAAAGCGCCGCGGCGCAGGACTGTCGGGCGGCGGTGGATCATTTGTCCTTGCCTCCGCGCAGGAAGATGGGGCGCGCCTTGACCTTGACCGCCGCCGAGCCCGGCTGGATGCGCGCCAGGCCGGTGGCCCGGTAGATCTCGACGTTGATCGTGCGGTCGCGGACGTCCTGAAGCGTGATGGTCGCGGGGGTGGCCGTTCCGTCCGGGTAGAAGATCGCGCACGCCCGATCGGTCTCGGTCAGGGGGGCGGCCGACGTGATCGTGCCGAAGAACACCCCGTCGGGAAGGTCGCGGCTGCGGAGCGCTTCCTGGCCCGGGATGGAGAAGCGGCTGTCGGCTTCCTTGTGCCAGCGGCGCTGCTCCTCGACCGCGACGACCTCCATCGTTTCGTTCAGGAGCTCGATCTGGTACTGGTCGTGGACCTTGTTGTCGGTCGAGAACACGACCATGACGGGGGTGCCGCGGACGACGGCGCTGTCGCGGGCCAGGCGCAGCACGGAGGCCACGTCGCGGGCGCCCTGGCGCAGCCGCATGTGCTGCAGCGTCCCGCGCATGCGCGGGAGCACGACGGCCGACAGCGCCAGGACGATCATGACGACGATCGTGATTTCGATGAAAGTGAAGCCGCCGCGTCGGCGCATCGGGTCACAGCCCCCTTGTCGGGTCGATCGAGAAGATCGGCAGCAGCATCGAGAAGACGATGTAGCCCACCACGAGGCCAAGGCACAGGATGATGATCGGCTCGATGAACGAGGTCAGCGTCTTGATGTCGCGGTCGACCTGGATTTCGTACGAGTTGGCGACGCGCAGCAGGACCTCCGGCAGGTGGCCGGTTTCCTCGCCGACGGCGACCATGTTGACGACCAGCGGCGGGAACATCGCGCTGCCGCGCAGGGCGTTGGCGATGCCCGAGCCCTGCGTGATCGAGTCGGGGATCTTCTCGATCTCCTTGCGGATCGGCCGGATCGACGTGACCTCGGCCGCGATCGACAGCGAGTTCAGGATCGGGACGCCGTTGCGCAGCAGCGAGCCGAGCGTGCGCGCGAAGGCGGCCACCTCGCGCTTGACGATCAGGCTGCCGAACTTGGGCAGCCTGAGCAGGAAGAGGTGGAACCGGTAGGAGCCGGCGTCGGTGTGGACGAACTTGTAGAACGCCGAGACGACGATCACGATCGCCGCGAGGATAAAGAATTTATTGCCCGAAAGGAACGTCGTCAGGATCAGCAGGCTTTTGGTCATCCACGGGATGTCCTGGCCCAGTTCCGTGAAGATGGTGAGGACCTTGGGCATGACGACCATCAGCAGGATCGCGACGGCGACCGTGCCGACGGCGACCATGATCATCGGGTAGGCCAGGGCCGAGCGGATTTTGGCGCGCAGCTCTTCCTGCGTCTCGCTGTAGTCGGCGATGCGGGAGAGGGTCTCGTCGAGGAGGCCGCCGGCTTCGCCCGCGCGCACCAGGGCGATGTTCAGCTTGTTGAAATAACGCTGGTGCTTGTCGAGGGCGGCGGCGAACGTGTCGCCTTCCTGGACGTCGCTGACGACCTGGCCGAGAACGGCCACGAGCGCCGGGTTGGGGGTCTGGTTCTTGACGATCGAGAGCGCCTTGACGAGCGGGACGCCGGCGCCGATCAGGTCGGCCATCTGGCGATAGAAATCGGCCAGGTCGGCGTGTTTGATGCGCCTGGCGCGGCGGCGGGTGAGGGCGCCCAGGGCGCCGCCGCCGTTTTCGGCCCCGCCGGCCTCGTTGATGGCGACCGGGAAGTAGCCCATCGATTGCAGCCGCGCCCCCGCGGCCGAGCGCGACTCGGCCTCGAGCTGCCCGTTGATCAGGGTGCCTTTGCGGTCCTTGGCTTTGTAAGAAAATTGAGGCATTTAGTAAGTCCTGAGTCCTGAGTCCTGAGTGCCGAGAAATGGAATGAGAAATGAGCAATGAGCAATGAGCAATGAGAAACCGGGGAAAGTGTTGGATCTCTTGTTTTCATTTCTCATTTTATATTTCTCATTGCTCATTTCCCATTCAATCCAATCCAATCATTCAATCTTTCCTACGCCACCGGGGCCTCTTCTTCCTGGTTGGCCTCGGCGACGGCTTTCTTTTCGCTTTCCATTTCCATCAGCAGCATTTCGTCTTCCATCGTCACGCGCAGGACCTCGTCGATGGTCGTCAGGCCGGCCTTGCACTTGGCCCAGCCGTCGTGGCGCAGCGGCTGCATGCCCTGCTTGATGGCCAGCTTCTTGAGGACGTTGGCCGGGGCGCGCTCGACGATCAGCCGGCGGAATTCCTCCGTGATCTGCACGATCTCGTAGACGGCCGTGCGGCCCATGAACCCGGTATAGCGGCAGCGCTCGCAGCCGGCGGCCTTGTAGAGGTGCAGGCTGGCCGGATCGTCGCCGCTGACGTTGACGCGCCGGAGCAGGTCCGGCTCGGGCACGTACGGCTTCTTACAGTGCGGGCACAGCTTCCTGACGAGGCGTTGGGCCAGCAGGCCTTCAACGGACGAGCTGATCAGGAACGGCTCGATCCCCATGTCGAGCAGACGGGTCACGACCGAGCAGGCGTCGTTGGTGTGGATGGTCGTGAAGACGAGGTGGCCGGTCAGGGCCGTGCGGATCGTGATCTCGGCGGTTTCGAGGTCGCGCGTCTCGCCGACCATGATGATGTCGGGGTCCTGGCGCAGGAAGGTTCTCAACAGGCGCGCGAACGTCAGGCCGATGGCCGGGTTGACCTGGACCTGCATGACGCCGTTGATGCGGTACTCGATCGGCTCCTCGATGGTGAGGATCTTCTGGTCGATCGTGTTGATTTCGTTGAGCGCGGCGTAAAGGGTCGTGGACTTGCCGGAACCGGTCGGGCCGGAGACGAGGATCACGCCGTGCGGCTTGTGGATCATCTGGCGCAGGATGCGCGCGTGGTGCGCGTCGAAGCCGAGCTTCTCGATCGTGATGAACTCGCTGTCGCGCGACAGGATACGGAGGACGACCGACTCGCCGTAGGGGGTCGGGACGGTCGAGACGCGCAGGTCGTAGTCGGTCTCGCCCTTCTTGATCTTGATCTTGCCGTCCTGCGGCAGGCGCCGCTCGGCGATGTTCATGTCGGCCATGATCTTGAGGCGCGAAATGATCGCCGACTGGTAGCGGCTGACGGTCGTGGGCACGTTGGCTTCATACAACCGGCCGTCGATGCGGTAGCGGATCCGCATTTTTTCTTCCAGGGGCTCGAAATGGATGTCGGTGGCGCGGTCGTCGATCGCCTCGAGCATGATCTGGTTGACGAAGCGGACGATCGAGGCGTCCTGGGCCAGGTCCTCGATGTTGTCGATCTCGGCGGTCCTGATCTCGCCGATGGAGATGTCTGTCTCGGTCTCCTCCTCGATCATGCCTTCCATGGTGTCGGCGCCGATGCCGTAGAACCGCTTGATCGCGTCGCGGATGTCCTTGCCGGTGGCGAAGACGGGGTCGATCTCGAGTTTCAGGTGGAGGCGCATCTCGTCGATGATGTGGACGTTGAGCGGGTCGCACATCGCCACGCGCAGGTTGTGACCCTTGCGCTCGAGCGGGATGACTTCGTAGGAGTTGACGAGGCGGGCCGGGACGGCCTCGATGACCGCCCGGTCGATGTGCAGGTCGTTGAGCGGGACGAACGGGATGCCGAGCTGCTCGGAGAGGGTGCGCATCAGGTCTTCCTCGCGGATGGCCCCCATCTTGAGCAGGACTTCCCCGATCCGCTCGCCCGAGCGCTTCTGCTCGGTCAGGGCCTGGTCGAGGTCGTCGATGTTGAGCAGCCCCTTGCCGACGAGCAGTTCCCCGAGCCTTTTATGCGAAGACAGCATCATCATCATCGAGTTACCCTTTACTCAGGACTCAGGACCCAGGACCCAGAGGCCCGCAGGGTCCACCACCAGCATGACCACAGCCAGAAAGATGCCCAAATCCGGGGGGATCCGGGTAGACTGGCCCGATCGGTCTTTAGCATTCTAAAGCTTTTATTTTCAATTGCAAACGGTTAATCGGCCGGGCCGCGCAAATTATCCCCCCGAGGGGATACCGCGATATCCCTGTTGTGATCGCGCCATAGGCCTTTCTCGATCCCCGTGAGCCCTATTCGCCCCACCCGCCCCGCCGTTCTTTCTTGCCGACCAATCTGTTGGATGATTGAATGATTTTGCCATATAGTTTAGGAAGGCTTGGTCGATAAGCTCAGTGGAGCGAAGGCATTCCAGCCGCATGATCGAGCCGCTATCAAGGCTGCACGCTTGACAAGCACCATCCACGAATCCAATCCCGGCGGCGAAATCGGTCTCGACCAGACCGGCCTCGGCGGGGCGCGCTATCTCGAGTTGTTCGAACGCCTCTCGAGCCTGGTCGGCACGGTTGACCCGGGCGAGGTCGCCCTGCGCGCCTGCGAGTTGATCGAGCAACTGCTCGGGATCCAGGCCTGTTCGATTTTCCTGCAGGGGGCGAACGAGGTCTGCCTGAGGCTCGCCGCGGCGACGCACATCCCGCGCACGGACTGGGTGTCGGTCGTGGTCGAGCCGGGCGAGGGGATCATCGGCCAGGTGCACCAGACGCGCAAGCCGCTGCTGATCAGCGGGCGCGAGGCGTTCCTCAAATACATGGGGCGCGAGCCCGACCCGCGCTACCCCGTCCCCACGTGCATCATCATGCCGGTGGCGATCCGCGGCAAGCAGGCCGGCGTCATCAACGTCACCAACCCGACCGGCCGGCGCGCCTTCCGCGAGCGCGACGTCGAGCTGCTCGGGGCGGCCGCGCAGATGATCGGCGGCGCGCTGACGACCGTTTCGCTTTATGAAGAATCCCAGCGCCTGCAGCTGGGGCTCGAGGAAATTTTCGACAGCATGCAGATCGGCGCGCTGGCGGTCGACACGGCCGAAAAGGTCACGCACCTGAACCGCCGCGTGCGCCAGATGCTCGGCCTGCCGCTCGAGAACGGCGGCGAGCTGACGCTGGAGCAGGTCCTGCCCGATCCGCTCCTGCGCGCGTGCCGGCGGATGCTGCAGAACGACTCGCCGACCGACGCGCCGTGCCAGGAAAAGCTGCGCGCGACGTTGCGCGGCGTGCCGATCACGGTGCAGCTCACGATCAACCCGATCAAGGGGGTGCGCGAGGCGCTCGGGCGGCAGCTCGTCGTCATCGAGGACCTCTCCAGCCAGGAGGAGATCGCGCGGCTGCGCGCGGCCGAGAGCGCCAAGCACAGCTTCATGGCGATCATCAGCCACGAGCTGCGGACGCCGCTGACCGTCATCCGCGGCGTCCTGCCGATGATCGACCCGGAGCGCGTCGGCCAGCTTCAGCCCGGCACCATGGGGCAGGTCCATGAACTCCTCGCGCGCAACTGCAACCGGCTCGGCGACGTCATCAACTCGATCCTGGACGTCACCGAGATCGAGAACGACACGCTGCGGCTCGTCTTCCGGCCGGTCGATTTCATGGCGCTGCTGGGCGAGATCATCGACCGCCAGCGCGAGACGGCCAGGGCCAAGCGCGTCAGCATCGCGACCGATTTCAGTCGGCCCGTGCCGGCGCTCGACGCCGACGCGCGGCGGCTGCAGCAGATCCTGGGCGAAGTCCTCGGCAACGCGATCAAGTTTTCCGACCCCGGCCAGGCGGTCGAGGTGCGGACGGGCGTCGACGGGCCGTGGGCCGAGGTGTGGATCACCAACACCGGCGTGATGATCGAAGACGCCGAGCGCGAAAACATTTTCGACAAGTTCCGCCAGTGCGACGGCTCGATGACGCGCACGGTGGGCGGGTGCGGCCTGGGGCTGTTCCTGGCGCGGCACCTCGTGCGGTTGCACGGCGGGCAGATCCAGCTGGCCGAGTGCCAGGACAAGCGCACCACGTTCGTCGTGCGCCTGCCGCTGGATCTGCCGGTCGAGATCCGGGCGTGGTCGGAGCCCGAACACTGAGTTTTTATCTTGAAAAGCCGACCGGATCACACTTCAATCGGTTGAGCGAAACGAAAGGGAGCGCGTGCCATGGCTACCAAAATCCTTCTGGCCGATGACGAGGAAGACGTCAAGATCGTCCTCAAGATGTACCTGGAAAGCAAGGGGTTCGAAGTCGTGACCGCGTACGATGGGCTCGATGCGATCGATCAGGCCCGCCGCGAGAAACCGGACGTGATCCTGCTCGACCTGATGATGCCGGTCGTCGATGGGTTCGAAGTGTGCCGTAGATTAAAGGCGGATCCCGCGACGCAGCCGATCCCGGTCATCATGGTCTCGGCCGCCTCGCACGCCGAGTCGGTGCAGAAGGGCCTCGCCGCCGGCGCCGTCGATTACATCGTCAAGCCGTTCGAGCCCGAGTCGCTCGAGAAGCTGGTCACCAACGTCGTCTCGCGCCAGGCCTGATTTTGTCGAGGAGACGCGGAGTTGGGCAAGGAACGCGGAGAAATTTCCAAAACGGGACCCGGTAATGAATTATCGGGTCCTTTTTATGTTTAGGAATTTTCCCGGAAATTTCGGTTCGGAGTTCAAGCTTTTGGGCCGTTTGCAAAATTGAGAGCCACCGGCTCATGGGGATTCCTGAGCACTCGCTCGCTGTGACGCATCCCGGTAACCCCGCGATTCATCGCGGGGTTAGAAGGATCGGAGCTTCATAAACGGGTGCTTTTCGAATTGCAGCAGTCATCTATCTTGGTGTTGCAAGAGCCTCTTCAATTCGCCCTTAAACAAGCAAGCTGAAGATTGAACTCCGAACCGAAATTCCATCTCCTTTTTCCAAGGCGAGCACGGGCACGACCGGATAACCTAATTGCTGGCGTTCGCGGTGAATGTGAGCTAAATACGTTCCACACGAAGGATGAGGCCAACTGGCATGGATACGACAGGTGTTGCGTTCGTCGCTCTTCTGCTTTTCTTCTTGTGGACCGCGTTTCAGCGGGACAGGGGGCGGCATCGGCTGATCAAGCTGGGGCATGTCTGCTCCCTGTCGTTCATCATGATCGTTCATTCCTTCGCGGTTCGGGCGCTGGGGTGGTCGATGTTCCAGCCATCGCGCGCCTACGAAAAACTGGCCGCGGGCAGCGGTGTCATCCCGATGACGGTTTTCGTCCCGCTTTGGATCGTGACGATGATCGCCTACTGCGCCGCCGTTTTCATTGCGTATGCCGCGGCCAAGAGAATTCCGGGAAGCCGGCGGTGGCTTCTGCCGACCATCGTGGTATTGTGGATTCTGGACACGATCCAATTCTTCCGGGGCGACGCGCTGACCGACACGACGACCTCGCTTGTTGCGATCATGAATACGTGGATCGTCATCATGAGCATTCCCTACGGATTGATGTTCCTTTTTTATAGCAACAAAAAGGTGACACGCGCGCTGTTCGAAACGCCCCCCGCCGCCGTCGCGGAACAAGCCCCGTCCAAAGAACCCGAGGTGGCCGGGAAATGAAATTCACGGGATTCTTGCACGGCATTTGGCCGAGGTCGCTGTTGGTATCGGAAATTTCGGTTCGGAGTTCAAACTTTAGTTTGCCCTCAAACAAGCAAGCTGAAGCTTGAACTCCGAACCGAAATGCCATCTCCTTTTTCGGCCCCATATCCGCCTCGTTTTTGCCTGTGTTCGAAAATCGCGAGTCGATATATACGTTCCCATGGGCGACCCGGGTTGCCCGAGTTTTTGCGGTCTTTCGCAAAACCTTGCCGCGGGCGGGCTGACAATGGTAAAGTAACAACAATACGGATGTTGATTTTTTAGTTTTTTCCGCTGCCGGATCGGACCCGTTCCGCGCGGCTTGTCTCCGCGGAGCACGCATGGGCCGACCGGCGGCACGAGAGGAGCGGCCGGATGAGTTGGGATTTATTCCTGTTCAAAGTCGCCGAGAGGCCGGACAAGGAGATGGCCCTCAACGACCAACTCTACGAGAAGATGCTGCCGTTCGAGGAACCCGGAAAGGTGCGGGATGCCATTTCCGGGGTGTGCAAGGGGACCGACTGGTCCGACGATGTCTACGGAACCTGGCAGCACGATGGACTTTCGATGGAATTCAACGTCGGCGACGACGAGCCGATCCTGTCGCTGGTGATCTACGTGCGCGGCGCTGGCGATCCCTACCCGATCCTTCAAGCGCTGACCAAAGAACTCGACTGCTACGTCTATGACTGCGCGATCGAAGAGGTTCTGGACTGGGATCATCTGGACCGCGAAGGCTGGCGCGCGGCGTGCCGGCAGCGCGTGGCGTCGTAAAGCAATTTAGAATTTTTGATTGATGGGGGGCGAATCGGGAACGCCGATCTTGCCCCCCTTTCTTTTTGTGTCATGGGCGACACGTGGACTCTCCCGGGTTGACAGTTTTAATTTGCTCATTTCGCATTTTGATCTCATATTTGTCACCGTCAACACGCTTTACGGAGCCGCACCATGATTGCATTTCGGATTTGCATGCCCGGGCAGCCTCAGCGCATCGTCGAATGGGAAAGCCCCACCGTGACGTTCGGCCGCGGGCCTTCCAACGAGATCGTCCTTCCGATGGACAACATCTCGATCAAGCACGCGCGCATCACGCAGAGCGGCGAGAGCTACCTGCTTCAGGACCTCGGCAGCACCAACGGCACGGTCCTGTGGCGGGGCGAGCAGCCGTTCACGGTCGAGCGCGGCACGGCGGGCATCCCGCTGGCGGCCGGCGACCGCATCTGCCTGGCCAATCCCGACAACCGGATCATGGTCGATTTCATCTCGGGCGCCGACGAGGAAGACCCCTTCGAGCGCACGATCCTGGCCGAGCAGTCCACGCGCGAAGGCGTGACCGAACAGGCCCTCGGCGACGACTTCGAGGCGTTGCAGTGCACGGTCCGGCTCGCGCGCGAGCTGGTCGGGCTCGATTCGATCCACGCGATCGGCTCTCTCGTGACGAGCACGTGCCTGCGGGCGTTCCCCAAGGCGCGCTCCTCGTTCTTCCTCACGCCGGCCGACACCGGTTGGCACGTTGAGAATATGGAGGTTCGCGAGGGCGAATCCGGCGCGGCCGACTCGCGCATGCTCAAATCGCAGAGGCTCATCGACCGCTGCCTTTCCGAGCGCAAGGGTTTCCTGTTCCTGTTCGAGGCCAACCGCATGCAGGTCATGGCGACGCGGCTGATGAGCGTCGAGGAAATCGGCGGCGAACAGTCCGACGGCGACCGCATGATCCTGTGCTGCCCGCTTCTCTACCAGGAGCGCTGCCACGGGTTCATCGAGGTCGAGGCGCCGCTGCCGCCGAGCAAGCACCAGGTGCTCAGCCGCCGCGACCTGTCGCTGGCCACGGTGATCGCGCACCTTGTCGCCGGCCGGCTGCACGACCTCGAAAACCAGAGCGAGCGCATCAAGCTGGCGCGCAAGGCGACGGCCGGGTTCCTCGCCGCGACCGTCGGCCACTGCTTCAAGAACCTGCTGTTCGTGCCGATGTCGATGAGCCACATGCTGCCGATGTGCATCAAGAACGGCCAGATGAACGAGGTCGAGTGGATGCTTGCGCGCAACGGCGTCAACATCCAATACCTCAACATCCTCTCCAACGAGTTCGCGGCCGTCAGCAAGGATCCGAGCGAGGGGTTCGACTGGGTTCCGGTCGGCGACATCCTCCTGCAGGTCGCGCAGCTCGTCAACCAGATCCAGCCCGACCAGGTCAGCGCCGACGTCAACGTCGCGCCCGATCTGCCGGCGGTGTGGTGCCACGGCGGCGCGATCAAGAGGCTCTTGATGAACCTGGTGTTGAACGCGGTCGACGCGCTGTTCGGCCGGCCCGAGGGCTCGCCGCACGGCAACGTCATGCTGAAAGCAGTGCTCGACGCGGGCCACCGGGAGCTGTGCATCCTCGTCCAGGACAACGGCCCCGGGATGCCCAAGGGAATCCTCGACAACCTGCGCGAAATCTTTCGCCGCGTGCAGGCGAGCGCCGACGCGCTGTCCGAGCTGCAGGCCATCGCCGAGACCGTCCAGAGCACGAAGAACCAGGGCTACAAGGAGCATTATGGCCTGGGATTCCTGTTCGTCTGCCAGACGATCCAGCAGCACCGCGGCCGCCTCGCGATCGACTCCGAGCCCGACAAGGGGACGAAATTCGCCATCGCCATCCCGGCGCAAAAACCCGAAGATCTGGCGGCGACCTCCGAAGGGTAGCCGAAGATCCAACGCGGCACGCCGGGGAAGTTCCCGTTCGGTGTTCAAACTTTCAGTTTGCTCCGGGCAGCGGTTATATTTTCCCAAAACGAATTGCCTGTTCGCGCGTCTATAGCTGCGAAAGTGTTGGATCGCCGAATATGAGCAAACCAGGCAAACAATGGATGATGCCGCCTCGATCGCGGAGGTAAATCGAATTTTTAAACAATTCGCGAACAGGATCCGGCTGCGCTGATGAGTGAACGTAATCAAAATCGATGGAAGAAGTTTCTCGTTGGGCTTGGTTTGCTTGCTGTCGCATTCGTTTTAATCGCGATCGGTGTCGAAAGTTGGTTTATGTTCCTCAAGCCGGTCGCGGCCCCCGATTTCACGAATCCCATTGAGGCCAGGTTCAAGAAAGAGCCGGCGACGGCAATGCCGGCGCAAATGGCCGCGGCTGGCTCGGCTGGCCAAACCACAGCGACGACAGAGCGAGTCCTGCAAAACGATTCGCAGTTGTGTTACAAGCCGTTTATCCCGGTGACCAGCGACTTGACGCCGTTTCTGCGCGAGCACCGCGACGAAATGAACGCGCGCGCCGACAAGGCCCTGCGGGCGATCGCCGAGTACGAGCTCGCCAAAAACCGAATGGACTACAAGCAGAACATGGCGGCGCTGGAGAAGATCGCCGACGAGTTCCACGCGGCATACGATGGATTGACCTTTCCGCCGGATCCGGACTCGTATGAATGCTGCCGCGAGATATGGAAAAACATCCTGGACTTCGACCGGTGGTATAGTCAGGAGCGTGTCAATATAGCAGCCCGCAACGATCAATGGGACATGGCCGGCACGTACGCCCGCGACCTTGACTGGGACCAGGAGATCTATTGCTGGCGCAAGGTCGGCGGCGCTTACGGCCATTACCGGGTCGCCGCCGGCTCCGTCGAACGCGCCTATGCCGGCCTGCTCGACCATGCCCCCCTCGCCATCCGCCGGAATCTCCCCGCCGGCCTTGGGCTGCATTGATGCGGCGCCGGTCTCCGCGTTCTCGGCCCAACACCGTTTCTCTTCGCCATCCGCGTTCCATTCGCCCCCGTTTTATGCAATAATGCCACCCGTTTGCTCCGATTTGTTTTTCAACAGGACGCCATCATGACCCATTCCGCCCACGAATTCGACCGCGTCGCCATTGAGGCCATCGACCATCCGTTTGACCGGCTGTGCGTGATCATGAAACGGCTGCTCGACCCGGGCGGCTGCCCCTGGGATCGCGAGCAGACCCACGCCTCGCTTCGCCAATACTTCATTGAAGAGACCTACGAGGCGTGCGAGGCGATCGACAAGCAGGACGATCGCTCGATGCGCGAAGAGCTTGGCGACGTGGCGCTGCAGATCGTGTTCCATGCCGAGCTCGCCGAGCGGCGCGGGGCGTTCCGCGTCGAGGATTGCTATGACGCCATCTGCAAGAAGCTTCTCGACCGGCATCCGCACGTCTTCGGGAGCGTTCACGCCCCCGATGCCGAGACGGTCCTGAAAAACTGGGAAGAAATCAAAAAGGAAGAGAAGCGCAAGAAGCAGGCTGAGGACGAAAAGAAGCACGTCTCGGCCGTGTCCGGCGTGCCCAAGGCGCTGCCCGGACTTCAGCGCGCCGGCCGCATCCAGGAGCGCGCTGCGCGCGTCGGGTTCGATTGGGACCGCACCGAGGACGTCGCCGCCAAGGTGAGGGAAGAGGTCGAGGAATTTCTTGAACACGTCGGCAAGGATGCGACCACTGGCCCCGAAGGCAAGCTCACCGAAGCCGCGCTCGAGGAGGAGTTCGGCGACCTGCTGTTCGCGCTCGTCAACATGTCGCGGTTCCTGAACATCCGCGCCGAGGAGGCGATGCAGAAAGCCAGCGACAAGTTCATCCGCCGGTTCATCGCGATCGAGCAGAAAGCCGAATCGCAGGACAAGCACCTCAAGGACATGACGCTGGCCGAAATGGACGAGCTGTGGAACGAGGTCAAGAAGGCGGAGAAATAAGACTGGTTCAAAGCAAATTCAGTCACGAAAGGCACGAAAAGAAGAGCACGAAAAAACACGAAAACAGGATGATTTGTCGCAGAGAGCGCAGAGTTGGGCAGAGAGCGCAGAGTTAGAGCGGGTGACGAAAGTTTTCTGGCAATTGGGATCGCCGGCGAGGGCGCCGGCGCCACAGTGCGATGAGCTATTCGATACTGAATGGCTGTTTTCGATGTGGGGCCGGCGCCCCCGCCGGCCATTCATGCATCATTTTTGACAACCACTCTCTAAATTCAGATTTTCGTGAATTTCGTGACCTGTATTTGTTGTTATTCCGATTGCGCGCGGTAGGACCAGAACCGTTTCTTGAGTTGCTCGATGGATTGCTTCGCTTTGTCCGTCTGGCCGAGGAGTGCGTAGGCTCTTGCTTCGCGGTCGAAGAGCTCCCAGCTGTTCAATCTTTTCCGCACGATCGCGAGCTGTTTGAGCGCGTCCTCGCCGCGTCCCTGCTTGACGAGCCACTCGCTGTAATGGCTTCTCAAATCCTGCGCGTCGGGATCGATCGCCAGGCCCTCGAGGAAATGCTGCTCGGCCAGCTCGGGGGTCGGCGCGATCACGCCGCGATGATATTCGCGTTGGGCGCGGACCGGGGCGATCGCCTTCGGGATGCAGGCGATGACGCCCAGGATGAATAGGGCGCCCGCGCCGATCGCCAGCCAATTCGGCAGCAGCGCCGCGATGCCGAGGCCGGTCGGGCGGCGCATGTTGCGCCAGTCGACGCGGATCGCGAAGTGATCGGTCTCGAATCGATATGGGGGCATTTTCGGGTCGCCGCGGTCACCCTTTTCAACGAGAACGGCCAGGATCATCGCGTAGAAGCAGAGCATCCCGACGGGGGTCTGCAACAAGAAGTTGACCTGGCTCTGGACGATCCACGCGGTCAGGAGTCCGGCCAGCGCGACGCGGATCATGAGGCCGGTTCGCCGCGCACGGTCGAGGTTCTTAAGGAGCACGAAATAGAGCGTCGCCAGCAGCGCGATCAGCGTCGCGAGGCCGATCATCCCCAGCTCCGCCCAAGCCTGCATGAAGATGTTGTGCGCGGCGTTCGTCCAGCGGCCCTGGTAGGCGCGCAGGTTGGGGTCGTCCCAGATCAGCGCCGAATCCATCTCCGGGAAAACATAGGTGAAGTTGCCGGTCCCGGCGCCGAACACCGGGTGGAGGCGAATCATCTCGAGCGTCTCGGCCCAGATCGCGAGGCGGGTCGGTCCGCCTTCCTGCCAGCGGCCGGAGCCGAACCCTTCGCGCAGGATGTTCGGCCGGTGCGGGTTGAGCGGGTGGTCCGTCGTGAAGAACCCGATCACGAGCGCCCAGCCCAGAATCAGGACCGCCCACCGCCGCCAGCGCCGCGCGAACCAGCGCGGCCCGGCGTGAATCAGAACGAGGATCAGCATCACGGCCGCGCCGATCACGAGCCCCAGCGACGAGCCCGCGGAGAAAACCGAAATCAGCGCCGCCGGGAGCAAGATCAATGCGAATCCGGAAACCCACAGCGCCCCCCGGCGCCGCGACTCGCCGTAAAAGATCAGCGCCGGGATCATCGCCAGGGCGAGCAGGTCGCCGATGTGGTTCGTGTTGCCAAGGCCGCCCGACAGAAACCCGCGCCAGTCGGGCAGGTTCGGCCGGATCCACACGCGCGAGGGGAACCAGGCGCGGACGACGTCCTCCGTGAGCGCCCAGACCGCCGACACGCAGCCGGCCGCGATCAGCCACCACCCCAGCCACAGGAGCCGGCGGCGGCTCTTGACGAGCTGCAGGCCGAGCCACAGCGCCAGCGTCATCCACGTCACGCGCAGCGCGGCATCGACCCCCATCGAAGGGCTCGGCGCCCAGGAAATCGCAATCCAGTGCCACAGGCAGAAAATCAGGGCAAGAAGCCAGCCGAGCCGCAGCGGGATCATCGCCGGCCGGCCCGCGAACGCGCGAGCCAGGATCGCGGCCGTTCCGAGCGCGGTGAAGATCGCGATCCACGCCCACTTGGGCGTCATGAACGGATCGTCCTGCGCAACGGGGTCGAAGATGACGGGGGTCGCCGCGAGCGCGACGAGGCACACCCACGCCAGCCGCCACATCCAGAAGAGCCAGCGCGCCGGCCCCTGGGTGGCGATTTGGATCGGGTGCTTGGGAG
Organism: Candidatus Sumerlaeia bacterium; assembly: GCA_039683515.1. Lineage (GTDB taxonomy): Bacteria > Sumerlaeota > Sumerlaeia > MVZB01 > MVZB01 > JAJFUE01. Next base: position 176,906 of record JBDKRG010000010.1, read on the forward strand.
AAGAGGAAGACATCATTAATGATGAATGATGAATGATGAATGATGAATGTCAATGAATAAGAGATGAAATATGAGCGATGAGAGATGAAAACTGAGATCCGCAAGCCAACGTCACGCATCATTCATCACTCATCATTAAACTTGACGTTCCGGGGGCGGTATGGCCATTTTAGAATGTTACTGTGACCGCTGAAGCAGACGCAGAAAAGGAGCCGAGTCATGGATTACCAGAAGAAGACCATCGAGCAGATCGAGGTGGGCGGCAAGCGCGTTTTTGTCCGCGCCGATTTCAACGTGCCGCTCGAAAACGGCAAGATTATGAACGACCGCCGCATCCGCGCCTCCCTGCCGACGATCAAATATTTGCTGGATCAGGGCGCAAGCGTTGTCGTGTCGTCGCACCTTGGGCGCCCCAAGGGGAAGGTCAAGCCGGAACTAAGCCTCAAGCCGGTCGCCGAGCGCCTCGGCGAACTTCTCGGCAAGCCGGTCCAGTTCGCCCCGGACTGCATCGGGGCGGAGGTCGAGGCCATGGCCAAGGCCCTCAAGCCGGGCGAGATCCTGTGCCTCGAAAACCTGCGCTTCCACGAAGAGGAAGAGAAGAACGACCCTGAATTCACGAAGAAGCTCGCCGCGCTCGCCGACCTTTACGTCAGCGACGCGTTCGGCACGGTTCACCGCGCGCACGCCTCGACCGAGGGGATCGCGCACTACCTGCGGCCGGCCGTCGCCGGCTTCCTGATCGCGAAGGAACTCCAGTACCTGGGCGGCGCCATGGCCAACCCCAAGCGGCCGCTGGTCGCGATCCTCGGCGGCGCCAAGGTCGGCAGCAAGATCGGCGTGATCAACAAGCTGATGGAAATCTGCGACACGCTGATCATCGGCGGCGGCATGTCGTACACGTTCTTCAAGGCCAAGGGCTACTCGATCGGCGACAGCCTGTTCGACGCCGACAGCTTCGAGGTCGCCAAGGGGATCCTCAAGGCGGCCGAGGAAAAAGGGATCAAGCTGTTCCTGCCGTTGGACGTCGTCGTCGCGCAGAAGGTCGAGGCCGGCTCGCCGACGCAAATCGTCCCGGTCACGGCGATCCCCGACGGCTGGTCGGGCGTCGACATCGGCCCCAGGACGGTCGCCGAGATCACGCGGCTGACCAAGGGCGCCGGCACGATCGTCTGGAACGGCCCGGTCGGCGTGTTCGAGATCGAGGAGTTCGCCAAGGGAACGATGGCGATCGCCGAGGCGCTCACGCACAGCGGCGCGATCACGATCCTAGGCGGCGGCGAAACCGCGGCCGCGGCCGAGGAATTCGGGCTCGACACCAAGATGAGCCACGTCTCGACCGGCGGCGGCGCCTCCCTCGAATTTCTTGAGGGCCGGGTGCTTCCGGGTATTGCAACGCTGGACGATGCGCGGTAGAATCCTGGTTTGTTTGCGCCGGCGCCCAGGCGCCGAACCGGCCGTCGGGCCGGGCTGATGACATCTGAAGGATTGATTCCATGACGATTTTCCAAATGATTCTCGTGGTCTTTTACCTTATCGCCTGCGTGATCCTGATCGCGGTCATCCTGTTCCAGTCGGGCAAGGGCGGCGGGCTTTCGAGCCTCGGCGCCGCCAGCCAGGGGATCTCCGACGCGTTCGGAACCACCGGCGGCGAGCATGCGCTCAACACGATCACGAAGTGGGCCGCCGTCGGCTACATCGTCATCGCCATCGCGATCACGTGGGTCGGCAGCTTGTCGCGGCAGGACGGCACCATCCTGGGCAATCGTCCCCCGGCCGCGCAGCAGCAGCAGCCGGCCGCCCCGGCCACCGGCGCCGGCCAGTCGGCCCCGGTCGCCCCGGCCCCGGCGCAAGGCAAGTAATCGAATCCATTCACATGATTGTGACCCATGGGGCTCGACCGGCCCCGTGGGTCATTTCTTTTCGGGGGCCGTGACGCCGGCGAGCTGGAAGCTCTTCGCTTCGACCGGTATCCCATAGTTTATGTTAATCGGACGGCAGGAGCCGGCGGCCGGTCGGGCAATCCCGGTTGAGGATGCATTCGGCGCAGCGCGGGTTCCGGGCGACGCAGACCGAGCGGCCGTGCCACGTCATATGGTTGCAGAAAGAGGTCCACGTGTTCTCCGGGACGAGCCGCGCGATGTCGGTTTCGATCCGGGCGGGGTCGGCCGAGGCGGTCAGCGCCAGGCGCCCCGAGACCCGGATCACATGCGTGTCGACGAAGATCGCGGGCAGGCCGAGGGCGTTGCCGCGGACGACGTGCGCGGTCTTTCGGCCGACGCCGGGGAGCGCGGTCAAGTCCTCGATCGACTCGGGCAGCCTGCCGCCGAAGCGCTCCACAATGGCCCGGCTGGCCGCCTGGATCGCCTTGGCCTTGTTGTGGAAAAAACCGGTCGTGCGGATGATGCGCTCGACATCGGCGACGTCGGCCCCGGCGAGCGCCCGCGGGTCGGGGTAGTGCCCAAACAGTTCGGGGGTGACGGCGTTGACGCGCGCGTCGGTGCACTGCGCGGCCAGGATCGTCGCGATCAGCAGCTCGAACGGGCTGTTGAAATTGAGCGGCATGGTCTTGCCCGCGTAATCCTTCGCGAGCAGCGCCGCGATCCGCCCCGCGCGCTTCTTGAGGTCGGCCTCGGCCTCAGGCTCAAACGCAGGCTCTTTCTTCTTGCCCATGGTGCGGCCACCTTCCGAATCATAGATATTCCATCTTCTACCACGGAAGGGACGGAAGACACGGAAAAGTTGATTTCTGGGGACGCCGATCTCCCGATCGGCCGAATGAGAAAACGCCGGTCGGGAGATTGGCGTTCACTGTGAAATCACTCGGCGGCCCTCAGCCAGTCGGGCTCCTTGTTGCTGAGGCCGTCCTTCGTGAGTTGCGTGAACTGGTCGGGATTCAGGGTGTCGAGGACGCAGATGTCCCAGCCGGGCGCTTTTTCGCCCTGGCAGTAGCGGGCCCGCTTCATCCGGTTGCCGCGGACGCCGTGGCTGAACGCGATGAACCGGGCGTCGGGCGAAAAATCGGCGTGGTAGAACTCCTCCGGGACCTCGGTGCGGATCCAGTCCGTATGCTCGCCGACTTTCGGGTATTTGCCGCTGAAGTCGACCGGGGCGCTGTCGACCCAGAACAGCTTGCTGACGTCGCAGACGGTCCACGTGACCTGCGTGCCGTCGTCGCTGAACGTCGGCCGGCACCCGAGGTAGCCCTTGCCCACTTCGCGCGACTGGTGAAGGAAATCGACGACCCGGTCGCCGCCGACCTCGATCGCGATCATGGACTGGCTGTAGCCCATCCCGCCGACGCTGCACGCGATCCACCTGCCGTCGCGCGACCAGGTCAGGTTGGCCATGCCGGTGAACTCCGCGATTGGCAGGCCGTGCTCGCGGCCGTCCATCTCGACGAGCGTGAACGTGGTCTTGCCCTCGGTCCAGCTCGTGGTCAGGCCGGATTTCAGGTCGAAGACGGCGAGGTCGCGGGTCCGGCGCATGGGGTCGGGGACGAGGTAGGCGAGCTTCGTGCCGTCGGCGTTCCAGCACATCTGCTTGCCGTTGGCGACGATCAGGCGCCGGCCGGTCCCGTCGGCGTTCATGACTTCGATCCGCTTGGCGGCGCCCGACGTGTTGTCGCAGCATTCAAACGCGATCAGCTTGCCGTCGGGCGAGCACTGCGGGTAGTTTTCGTCGATGCCGGGGGTGTTGGTGAGGTTCTTCTGGCCCGAGCCGTCGGCGTTGATGATCATCAGCTCCCAGCTGCCGTCGCGGAACGACTCGTAGACGATCCGGTCCTTGAGCTTCTTGAGCGGCTTGAGGGCCGCGTTGTTTTTCGGGCTGATCGGGACGGCGGCCCGGCACACCGATGCCAGCGCGAAGGCGACGGCGATCGCGACGACGGTCTTCTTCATGTGAGATGCCCTCATTTCCAGTATTGCGGCCGAACTGCGCCGATTTTTTTTCAGGTCGTTGAGTCGAGGACGCGCCCGCCACGCTTCTCCGCGTGCGCAGCACCGCCCCCCTGTATTCGTCATCCCGCGTGCGGGTGATGGCTGATTTTCACGGACGGATCGAATCGTTCCCCTTGTTGTGCCGTTAAAACGCGGATTTCAGCCAGTCCGGTTCCTTGTTGCTCAGGCCGTCGTGGGTGATTTGGGTGTACTGATCCGGGTGTTCGGTGTCGACGATGCAGATGTCCCAGCCGGGGGCCTTGACGCCCGGGAACCCGTACGCCGGCCTCATCCGGTTGCCGCGAACGCCGTGCGTGAAGGCGATAAACCGGCCGTCGGGCGACCAGTCGGCGTGATAAAATTCCTCCGGAACCTCGCAGCGGATCATGTGCCGGTGCTCGCCGATTTTCGGGACCGAAGCGCTCATGTCGATCGGCGCCGTGTCGATCCACATCAGCTTGTTCATGTCGGCGACCGCCCACGTCAGCATCGTGCCGTCGTCGCTGAAATTGGGCCGGCAGCCGAGGATGCCGCCCGTGGTCTCATGCGACTGGTGCAGCCAGTCATAGACTCGGTCACCGTCGACCTCGATGAGGATGATCGATTGGCTGAACCCCATCGCGGCGGCGATGCTGCACGCGATCCACCGGCCGTCGCGCGACCATGCCGGCGTGTGCAGGCTGAAAAGCTCCGAGGACGCGATCCTGGTTTCCTTTCCGTCAAGGCCGATGAGGGTGATGGTGGTTTTGCCGTCGTCCCACCGTTTTGACGTGCCGGTGCGCAGGTCGTAGATGGAAAGATCCTTGGCCCGTTTCGTTGGGTCGGGGACGCAGTAGGCGAGGCGCGTCCCGTCGGGGCTCCACGCCATCTGGCGTGCGTTGTCGATGATCCTGCGGCGGCCGGTGCCGTCGGGGTTCATGATCTCGATGCGTTTGGCGGCGCCGGTCGTGTTGTCGCAGCACTCGAACGCGATCAGCTTGCCGTCGGGCGAGCATTGCGGGTAGCTCTCGTTGATGTCGGGCGTATTGGTCAGGTTGCGCGGGTTGGAGCCGTCCGCGTCCATGATCATCAGTTCCCAGTTGCCTTTGCGATACGACTCCCAGACGATCCGGTCCTTCACCTTCCTGAGCGGCTTGAGCGCCGCATTGTTTTTGGGGCTTTCAGGAATCGCCGCCCGGCACACGGCTGAGCCAAGCGCGAAAACGACGGCGATCAAGACAACGGCCTTCTTCATGAGTAATTCCTTCACTTCCAGTATTGCGGCTGAACTTCCCCGATTTTTTTCAGGTCGTTGAGGACGCGCTGGTAATACTTCTCGGCGTGCGCCTTCGCCTCGGCCGCGTGCTTGTCGTAATCCGTGGGGATTTCGTACTGCCGCTGGATCACGAACTCGTTTCGGTTCGAGGTGTTCGACTGGCCGATCTGGGTGACCGACTCCGAGACGACCATCTTGATCTTGTCGTTCGGATAGATCTTGTAGCCGAGGAGCTCCATCCGCTTGCGCAGTTCCGGCCCCCTGTATTCGTCGATGACGAACTTCATGGTGACCAGAAGCAGGTCTTCGTCTTCCTGCGTATAGGTGATTGATGATTTCATGGGTTCCTCGGAAACGTCATGATATTTGGGAGTCCCGGTTCCGAGTCGGGAACGGGACTCCCGGCAGGCGTATTATAAGGCGAGCCGCTTGCCTTTGCCGTCGAAAACCAGGACTTCGAACGGCTCGAGGGTGATGGTCTGCGCCTTTTTGCCCGAGAGCGAAAGGCTCTGGATGCGCTGGTCGGCGTAGGGGCTCTTCATGTTGAATTTGGCCGGGGCGCCCTTCGGCAGCTCGAACGCGCTTCGTGCGTCGACCGCGAACTGCTGCGGCTTGTCGCTCGGGTTGCGCAGCGTGAGCGTCGCGCCTTCGGGGGTCCATGCGGCCCAGCCGTAGACTTCGGCCCGGGCGGGATCGCCGCCGATCCAGTGCGTGTCGACGAGGACGCCGGCGTGCGCGCGCGACCACTTGGCCCCTTCGGCGATCCAGTCCCAGTCCCGGGTCTTGAGGAGCGCCGGCGCACAATACATTTCCTGAAGCATCGTGCCGCAGCCGAAGAAGCTGCGGACCTCATCCTTGAAGTCGCCGTTGGGATCCTCGTTCATCATTGCCATCGAGTAGATCAGGCCGCAGTTCATGATCGAACTGAGCGGGTAGAGTTCGCATTTGCGGACAATGTTCTTGTAGCTGATTGCGTCCCGATAGGTGATCCACTGCTGGCGCTTGGAGCCGGCGCCCATCCAGTTGCAGTCGGACTCGCCGCGCCAGATCGAGTCGGCGACCAGCGTCCAGAACGGAGACGCCCATGTGCCGGTCGTCAGGTTGATGAAGACGTCGTGCTTGGCGTCGCGCAGGTCCTTGAGCATCTGGACCGCGGCCTGGAAGTCGCTGCTGAACGGGCTGCCCGGCGGCGCGATGGCGTTGCGCGAGATGCCGTCGAACTTGAACATGTTGACGTCGTAGTCGCGGATCATGCCGGTCGTCACGTCGAGGAAGCGCTTGTAGTATTTGGCGCCGGAGAGCGCGAACCCGGCCTCGCCGTAGGTGAAGCCGCCGTGCTCGATGATCTCGTAGCCGGCCTTGCGCCCGGCGGCGATGCGGCGGTCGTGCTTCACATGATAGCCGCCGAACGGCGACAACCACACGCCCAGGCCGATGTTGTTCTTGCGGCAGGCGTTGTGCAGGTTCGTAAAGCCCTGCGGGAAATTGCTGTTGAATTCCCACACGGTGTCGATGTCGTCCCAGCCGTCGTCGAACAGGTACGAGTCCATGACGACGCCGCGTTTTTCGACGAGCTCGCGGTTGAAGACCTCGATGCGCTCGAGGCATTCGGCCTCCGTGAAATTGTTGAGCCACTTTTCGGTCGGCAGCTTCGGATCGCAGCCGATGTCCCACCACGAGTTGTAGTGCAGGAACGGGCGGTAGGGGTGCGCGCGCTCGCGCTCGATGTAGTGGAGGAACGCGCGGCGCAGCTGTCCCTCGGGCGCGACGCCGATCACGGTCGTGCGCACAAAATGCTGGCCCTTGCGGATCGGCAGGCCGACGTGCAGGACCGATTGCGCGCGGCCGGCGGTGAGCGTGCCGCTCGACATCGGGTCCTCGACGCCGGCGAAAACGGTGTTGCTCACGAGCGGCGCGCCGGTGGCCGGCCCGGAGACGCGGGCGTCGGGCCAATTGGCGTCGACAAATGTAATCGTGCGGACCGGAATGTCCTGTAAATCAGGGGCGAAATCGAATTCCTGGCGAACGTAGTTGGCGCCATCGCGCAGGGTCGCGCGCCAGGTGATTTTAAGATTCGTAAAGGGCTGGACGAGGACCGCCTCAAACTGTTGGCCGGCGAATCGATCGCCGGCACGGGCGGAGTTGGGATCGGCCGAGACGGGTTTGGACGTGACGGACTGCGGCGCTGTGGCAACCGCCTTGCCCACATAATAACTGGACAACGGCAGCTTTGAGGAATCGATCACACCACCGTCCGCAAGCCGGATCTGAAATATGCTGTCACCGAGATCGATTGTCTGGCCAGTGATCTTATTGGTCAGTTTGCCCGGCATCAGAACAGGGCCGTTCAGCCGCCACGTCACTTGCAGCACTCTATTGCTCAGCGTGATTTCGTTTTTGGTTTGGGATGCCTTCGCCGCGCCAGGAGCTTTGCCGGGGAAGGCAACGGCGGCGTGGGCGGAAATACTCCCGAGCGATAGCAGGAATGCGATCAGGACACAGGCAAATCGGCGCATGACTTGATTCCTTTTGCTTCATTTAAAATTCCGCCTGAAGGCGGGACTCCCGAACTTTCTTCTACTCTTCCGACACAAGCCAATCCGGCTCCTTGTTGCTCTCGCCGTTGTTGGTGAGCTTGGTGTAAACGTCGGGGTGCTGCGTGTCGACGACGCAGATGTCCCAGCCCTTGGCGATCGAGCCGGGGACGTAGAGCGCCGCCTTCATGAAGCGCCCGCGTGGGCCGCGGCTGTAGGCGACGTAGCGGCCGTCGGGCGACCAGTCGGCGTGATACAGCTCGAGGTAACCCGGGTCGCCGACAAGGTCGACTTTGCGCTGGAGGTCACACTTCGGGACGGCGGCTTCCATGTCGATCGGCGCCATGTCGATCCACGCGAATTTCTTCACGTCGGCAACCGCCCACGCAACCCATTTGCCGTCGGGGCTGATGCACGGCCGGCAGCCGAGGACGTTGCCCGTCGTCTCGTTGGCCTGGTGGAGGAAATCCACGACGCGGTCGCCGCCCACCTCGATCGCGGCGATCGTCTGGCTGATGTTCATCGTGCTCGTCATCGTGGCCAGAATCCATTTGCCGTCCTTCGACCAGGTCGGGTTAATGAGGTTCATGACGGCCGAGACGGGGTACTTGGTTTCCTTGCCGGCGAGGTCGACGAACGTAATGGTGGTCTTGCCGTCCGCCCAGCGCGTCACGGCGCCGGTCTTGACGTCGTAAAACGAGAGCGAGTTGTTCTGGGCATAGCTGCTTTTCGTGGAGCGCGGGACGGAGTAGGCGATGCGCGAGCCGTCCGGGCTCCACGCCATCTGCCGGCCATGGTCGACGATCGTGCGGCGGCCGGCGCCGTCGGCATTGATCACATCGATCCGGTAGGTGGGGGTGGTCATGCGGTCGCACGCTTCGAACGCGATCATTTTGCCGTCGGGGGAGCACTGCGGGTAGGTCTCGTCGACGCCGGGCGTGTTGGTCAGGTTCTTCGTCGTGGTGCCGTCGGCGTTCATGACCATGATCTCGAAGTTTCCGCCCTCGTATTTTTCAAACACGATTTTGTGCTTCACCTGCTTGAGCGCGGGCAGCAGCGAGTCGTTGCAGACGCTGACGGTGTGCGTGGTCTGCGCGCTCGCCGCGGAGGCGAACAGCGCCAGCATCAACATCCAGACAGAGATCGTTCTCATCGTATTCTCCCCTGCACGATCGATTTGGTAATTCAGGACAGCCCTTGAGCCATTCTTCAAATCCGGCGAGCGATGGCAAGGATTTCGTTGGTTTGAATTTTTCAATCGTGATTTATTGCGCAAAGAAAAGTCCCGACTTCAGGCGGAATGGTTGCTTTGAATTCCGTCTAAAGCCGGGACTCCCGAACTAAATCGTTCCGCCTGAAGGCGGGACTACGAACGAGTTACCAGCGTTTGCCTTTGCCTTCGAGGACGACGACCTCGAACGGCTCGAGCTGGAGCGTGACCTGTTTGCTCCCTTTCAGCCCGACGGTCTGGATGCGCTGGTCGGTGTAGGGGCTCTTCATGTTGAATTTGGCTGGGGCGCCCTTCGGCAGTTCGAACGCGGACTGGGCGTCGACCGTGAACGCCTGCGGCTTGTCCGACGGGTTGCGCAGCGTGAGCGTCGCGCCCTCGGGGGTCCATGCGGCCCAGCCGTAGACCTCGAGCTTGTTCGGGTCGCCGCCGACCCAGTGCGTGTCGACGAGGATATCCGAATGCGCGCGGCCCCACTTGGCCGCCTCGGCGATGATGTCCCAATCCGAATCTTTGAGGAGCGAAGGCCTGATATAGAGCTCCTGGAGGTTCGTGCCGCTGCCGAAGAAGCTGCGCGCCTCGGGCTTGACGTCGCCGCAGGGGTCGGTCGGCATCATCGCGTACGACCAGACGACGCCGTGGACCATGAGCGAGTTGAGCGGGTAGAGCTCGCACTGCTTGTGGATGTTCGTGTAAACGAGGGCGTCGCGGTAGGTCATCATCCGCTGGCGCTCGCTGCCGACGCCCATCTTGTCGCAGTCCTCGCCGCCGCGCCAGATCGAGTCCGCCAGGAGCGTCCAGAACGGCGAGGCCCACGTCCCGGTCGTCAGGTTGATGAAGACGTCCTTGCGGGCCTTGCGCAGCTCGACGAGCATCGCCTGCGCGGCCTGGAAGTCGCTCGAGAACGGGCTGTTGGGCGGGGCGACCGTGTTGCGCGAAATGCCGTCGAACTTGAACATGTTGACGTTGTATTGCTTGATCATCTCGGTCGTGACCGAAAGGAAGCGCTTGTAGTAGTTTGCGCCCGAGAGCGCGAAGCCGGCCTTGTTGATCTCCATGCCGGCCTTTTCCCCGGCGATCATGCGGCGGTCGTGCTTCCAGCGGTAGCCGCCGAACGGCGACAGCCAGATGCCGATGCCGCTCTTGGAGCGGGTCGTGGCCGCGGCCAGGTTGGCGAGGCCGTCGGGGAAGTATTTGTTGAATTCCCAGACCGTGTCGACGTTGTCCCAGCCGTCGTCGAACAGGAACGAGTCGAGCACGACGCCACGCTTCTGGACGAGCTCGCGGTTGAAGGCCTCGATGCGGTCCAGGCACTCGGTCTCGGTGAAGTCTTTGGATTGCAGGTGGCGCGGCTTGGTCGGGTCGATCCCGAGGTCCCACCACGAGTTGTAGTGCAGGAACGGGCGGTAGGGGTAGGCGCGCTCGCGCTCGATGTAGCACAGGAACGAGCGGCGAAGCTGGCCGTCGGGCGCGACGCCGATCACCGTGCCGCGGACGAAGTGCTGGCCGGCGCGGATCGGGATGCCGACGTTCAGGACCGACGCGGCGCGGCCAGCGGTCAGCGTGCCGCTCGACATCGGGTCCTCGATGCCGGCGAAAACCGTCTCGCTCATGAGCGGGGCCCCGGAAGCCGGGCCGGACAGCCGGGCTTCGGGCCACTGGGCGTCAAGGAGCGTGATCGTGCCGATCGCGAGGTCCCGGGTCTTGGGGGCGAGGTCGAATTCCTGGCGGATATAATTGGCGCCTTCGCGAAGGGTGGCGCGCCAGGTGACCTCGAGGCCGGTGGCCGGATCGCTGAAGACGGCTTCGAAACGCCGGCCTGCGAATTGGTCGCCCGCGCGGGCGGAATCCGCGTCGGCGGCGACGTCGTCACGGCGCAGCGCGGTGAATTTCAGGCTGGAGGAATCGATGACGCGGCCGTCCTGCAGGTTGATCCTGAACAGGCTGTCGCCGAGCTCGATCTGCTTGCCGGTGATTTTATTGGTGAGGCGGCCGGGCTTGATGGTTGAGCCGGCCACCTGCCAATCGGCTTCGAGGACCTTGTTGCCGAGGGAAAAGGCGGATTCGGTCGTGCCGAGTTTTGGCGAGCCCGGCTGTTTGCCGGGGAAGACGATGGCGGCCGAGGCCGGCAGCGAGATCAGCAGAGCAAGAAGGACCAGGGGGCGGACGATGCGCTTCATAACTGTCTCCTTGGAATTCGGTGAACCATTTCACAAGACACGGTGGGCATTTTACGGATGGCGGGGGGCGAATGCAATGGCGACGAACACGGACCGGCACGGACGCGCCGCTCATAAAAAAACCGCCCGCGCAAGGGGGGCGGCTTGAAGGGAACGTGTCGGAGCCCGGTCAGCGCGGACGGCGGGAGGCTTCTTCGCGGGGACGTGCTTCGCTGACTTTGATCGGACGGCCGTCGATTTCGCGCTCGTTGAGAGCGACGATCGCATCGCGGGCCGCATCGTCATCCGCGAATTCCACAAACCCAAAGCCCTTGGATCGGCCGGTTTCACGATCCTTGATCACCGTGGCCGAGACCACTTCGCCATAAACCTCGAACTGCCTACGAAGCTCGTCCTCATTCGTGGAGTAGCTCAGATTGCCGACGTAAAGCCTCCTCATGCCAATCACTCCTCGTTCTGACAAATGAACGCCGCCGTCTCGTGCGTCGCGTTAATACTGAAATGATTCCATCTGCCCAAGGCAGACGCCAATAATTGAAATGAAAAAATTAAATGTTGCAATAAAAAAACGCGATATTAGCCAATTGGACTTTTCAATAGAGAAATGTCGCGGCCGGCTGGTCGGCAAAAAGCCCAATATTGATCGTATTATCGGATATATTTTCGGTTTCGAAGAAATGTGGTCACCCGGGCATCCATCGGCCGGAGGGCCGGATCGATCGCGGGGCGACATTGCCGAAATGGTAATACTGGCCGCCCGCATGGAAAAACCCCTCGCCGAAACGAGGGGGTGAAGCGGAAGCCGAAAAAACCGATCCGGATTTACGCGGATTATCTATTTATCGCGAACCCATTCCTGGATGGTTTCGATTTCCTTCGACCACGGCTTGGGCTGGAGGCGCAGGTGGAGGAATTCCTCGAACAGTTGCGAGAACGCGCGCTCGAACTCGAGCATCATGTCCCCGCGCATGGCCAGGAGGTCCTCGAACGGCATGCGGCCGGGGTTGGGGATCGCCAGGCCGGTGATGTTGAAGGTTTCGCCGTCGAGCGTGAGGACCCACTCCACCCCTTCACGCTCGAGCTTCAGGCGCGCGCGGCGCAGCTTTTTGCCTTCGAGGAGTGCGGTGTGCGCCTCGGGCGAGGTCGCCGGGGATTCGCCCTTGAGCGTCGAGGCGCGGGCGTCGCCGTACTGGGCGTCGAGGAGGATCGGCCCCAGGATCTCGACGTTGACCGAGTTGCCGCCGTGGATCTTGACGTGGCCGTCGCGCTCGGAGCGGTACCACAGCCACGTGAGGAACTCGCGGCCGATGAAGGACTTTTGCTGGATCAGTTCAAGGACGCCCATCGTGCTGACCACCTCATGAGTCTGCGCTTTGCGAAGCGCTGAAAGCGCGAAAGAATACAGCCTGGGGCAAAGCGAAGCGACGCCCCAGGTTCAGGCCATCAATGACCCAGAGCGCTGAAGGCGCGAGAGAAATGATTTCTTTCGCTCTGTCAGAGCTTCCGGTCGTTCCTGTTCGTTACCTGGGGCTACGCTTCGCTCCGCCCCAGGCTATATTCTCCTGCGCCTTCAGCGCAAAAAATTACTCTTCTTCACCAACGGGCGCTTCGACGACGTCGACCGGGGCCTCGGGGCTGAACGGCGCCGGCAGGAGCTCGAGCAGCTCCTGGCCGAGGCGGTTGCGGTCGGCCCAGCGCTGCGCGCGCAGGTAGGGGAGCTGCGGCTCGACGCTGACCTGGAACGTCTCGGCGAACAGGTCCGAGAAGATCAGGCCGAGCTTCTGCGAGCCGGAGCCGAACATGACCACGCCGGACTCGAGCTGCCAGAGCATCTCGTAGACGGCCGTCGTGGGCTGCGTGCGCTTGATGAGGTCGAGCCGGACCTTGTCCTCGATGACGAGCTTTTCCTCGCGCGAGAGCTCGTTGCGCTCCTTCTCGCGCAGCTTCTTGCCGATTTCCTGGGCGAGCGTGGCGCGGAAGACGCGCTGGTTGATCGAGAGCTTGTCGACGCGCAGGCCGAGCGCGATCAGGTTGCGGAACAGGACCTTCTCGAGCGTCAGGCGGCTGTCGAGAAGCTGGCGGATGTTGACCCAGCCGGTCGATTGCAGCTCGCCGCGCTCGGGGTCGATCGGCTTGAATGCGTGGCGCAGGAGGTTGCGCTCGAACATTTCCTTGAAATTGGGCGGAAGGGTTTCGACGACGCGCCAAACGCGGCCGCTCACGGTCCCGGCGGTAATCGGCATGATGAATCCTCTTCGAAACGAATCGCGGCGCGGGGCGGAGCCAAGGCTCCGCGGCCCATGCCGAGGTGAGAATCTATCAGAAAGAATCGGAAGCTGAAAGGGGCAATTGAGATCCGCCGGGCGAAGGGTCGTAAAATCAGCGAGGTATGAAATCCGGCGGCGAAAACCGGGCGCGGCGCCTGCCGGATGGGCGGCCTGGTGGGGATCGGATAAATTGGTTGAAGTTTGCGCGCGTAAACTCTCAAATTGACGCGAGGTAAGGATTTTGGATCCGAGTTTACAGCAAAAAAGGCGCGAGCGGGCTCAGCCGCTGTTCATCATGGCCGCGCTGATGGTCGCGTACGCGGCTTTGGCGTCGCCGAACCTGACCCGTGACGGGGCGGCATCCATCGCCTGGTTCCATGAGCACGGCATGATGCGCCCCCTCCACCCGCTGTGGGGATATTTCTTGAGCCTGTGCCTGAATGCGGGGCGGGCGGCCGGCTTGACGCTCATGCAGGCCGGCCAGATGCAGTCGGCGCTGACGGCCGCGGCCGCGGGGGGGATGTATTTTGCCTGGCTCAGGCGGCTCGGCGTCGGGATGCGGACGGCGACGCTGTTCGCGATGATCTTCGGGCTGTCCGGGACGGTCCTCGAGATCGCGACGACGGTGGATCTCTATGGCGTGGCACTGCTTGCGGTCGTGTTGAGCCTGCATGCCTGGCTGAGCGAAATCAAGGAGCCGAGCCCGGGCGGCGCGGCCGAGTTGTGGGGGGCCTGCGCCCTCGTCGTCGGGCTGCATGCCGCGTGGGCTCCGTGGGTGCTGGTCATTTACGTCGTCCTGGCGTGGAACGAGCGGCGGCGCCGCGCGCGCGCGGCGGGAAGGATCATCGAGGGGGCGGCCGTCGGGATTGCCATCGGCGCGTGGCTGGCCTGGGGCGGATACGACATCGCCCGGCAGGGGCATTTCTTCTCGATGCTTTTTGAGGGCGGGGCGGCGTCCGAACTGATCGCGAGGCCATTCGCCACGCTTTTTACCGGCCCGGTTCTCAACGGCGGGCTGCTGGCCGTGCTGGCCATTCCCGGCGTGATGGTCATGAGGAAGAATACACCAGTCATGTATCGGTTCATCCTGCTGGCGACGGTGCTTTTCTTCGTGTGTTTCGGGTTCGCGCCGCCGGACCGCGGTGAATGTTTCCTGCCGGTTCTGGCGCTTTGGGGTTTCGCCGGGGCATTGGTCGTCGATCGATTGTCCCCCGACCGGCGGCGGACGATTGCGCTGATGATGGTGATGTTCGCCCTGACGCTGGCGATGTATTTGCCGGCGGCGGTCAAGGCGCTCCAGCCGGACGCGGTCACGCTCAAGCTCAATGTGTTCAAGGAGATCGCGCCGCCGGGCGCGCGGCTGGTGACGGAGATCCCGCCGTACCGGCCGTTCGCGCAGACCGGCCACGAGTCCATTTCGCTCGGTGACGCGCCGGGCGCGGTTGACGAAAAACAGGCGCAGGCCACCCTGGCGCAATGGATCCAGGAGCTTCAGGCCGGCGGCCCGAGCGTCTGGTTCGACGAGAAAATGTGGGGCGAACGGAAGAAGCTTCTCGGGCCGGTCAACTGGGACGGCCTGTCGATCCAGCGCGCCGCGCGCAAGGATGGGGCGTTTTACGGGTTGGTGAAAGAATAATTTTATTGGGCCGCTTCGCGGATCCTGATGAGCGAACTCAGCAGGCCCTCGACCGAGTCGAGCCGGATCGAGTTGGGGCCGTCGCAGCGCGCCGCGTCCGGCTCGGGGTAAACCTCCGTAAACAGCCCGTCGATCCCGTAGGCCGCGGCGGCGCGGGCGAGGGGAGCCACGAACTCGCGCCGGCCACTGCTGGCGCCGCCCGCCGACGGGATCTGGACCGCGTGCGTGGCGTCGAAGATGATCGGGTGGCCGAACTCGCGCATGATGTCGAAGCTGCGGAAATCGACGACAAGATTATTGTAGCCGAACGTGGTGCCGCGCTCGGTGAGCCAGATCGAGTTGTTGCCCGACTGCTCGATCTTGCCGACCGTGTAGCGCATGTCCTGCGGCGCGACGAACTGGCCCTTCTTCACGTTGATCACGCGGCCGGTTTTCGCCGCGGCGACGAGCAGGTCGGTCTGGCGGCACAGGAACGCCGGGATCTGGATGACGTCGAGGACCTCGGCGGCGCGCTCCATGTCGTGCATGTCATGGACGTCGCTCATGACTTCGATCTCGAGCTGCTTTTTGACGGCGGCGAGGATGCGCAGGCCTTCATCGATCCCGGGGCCGCGAAACGACGACAGCGACGTGCGGTTGGCCTTGTCGTAGCTCGCCTTGAACACGAAGCGAACCGGGAGCCGGTCGCAGATCGATTTGAGCCGTCCCGCGATCGACAGCGTGAGATCCTCGGATTCGATCACGCACGGGCCGGCGATGTAGATGAAGGGGTTCATGGGAAAATCCTAAATTCGAATATCGAAATCCTGAACAAATCCTAAATTCAAAATATCAAAAATGCAAAACCCGAAAAATGCAAAACACGAGAAATGCAAACACGAAACACACGAAAGTGGGACCACGAAATTTCACGAAAAATATTTTGTCGCAGAGAAGCAGAGATTGGCAGAGCACGCAGAGAGATTTTTTTTGAGTTCATTTCGTGCTTTTTCGTGGTCCCATTTCGTGCGTTTCGTGTTTGGATTTATTTTGTCAGTTGCCGGAATCTCTTCAGTCCCGCCTTGAGGTAGTTCTTCATCACTCGCGGCGAGCCCGCCCGGATCAGCGTTCGCGCGATGTAGCGGGGGCGCAGATACATCGACAGGAGCGCCTTGCGGCGCCATGCCGTCAGGTCGGCGCTCGAGAGCTCGCGGGTGCGCACCGCCGCGTCGCCGTAGCCGGCCGCCGACGGCTCGCGCTCGAACAGCCCCTCGCGCTTGACGATGTCGAACAGCTCGGTGCCGGGGAGCGGGTAGGCGATGTTGAAATCGAAGAAGTCCGGGTCGAGCCGCCTGGCGTAGTCGAAGGTTTCCTTGAGCGTGGCGCGGGTCTCGAGCGGCGTGCCGATCACGAAGAACGCCTGGAAGCGCAGCCCGTTGCGCCGACAGATTTTCTTGGCCTCGAACGCGCGCTCGACCTTCTGCTTCTTCTTGATCGCGTCCATGATCGCCTGGCTGCCGGTCTCGACGCCGAACGCCACGACCCAGCAGCCGGCGGCCTTCATCTTGGCGGCGCGCTCGTCGTCGATCGTGTCGACGCGGCTGTTGCACCCCCAGTGGATCTTGTGCCCCGACGCGATGATCAGGTCGCAGAGCTCGACGAGCCACTGCTTGCTCATCGTGAACGTGTCGCCGTGGAACAGGAACTCGCGGATGCCGAACCGCGTCACGCACTCGTCGATCTCGGCCATGATCAGCTCGGGCTTGCGGTAGCGGATCCGGTAGCCGGACATCGCGCCGGCCGGGCAGAAGATGCAGTGCGCCACGCAGCCGCGGTTGCCGTGCAGGACCGTGAGCGGGCGGCCGGTTTCGGGGCTCAGGTAGATGTTGTTGTCGAGCAGGTCGCGCGCCGGGATCGGCAGCGTGTTGAGGTCCTCGACGAGCGGGTGGCCGGGATTGGTGATGACCTTGCCTTCCGAACGCCACACGAGGCCGGGGAGGGCGTCCAGCGGCGCGCCGGCCTGAAGCTGCTCGAGGACGGTCTCGATCTCGCCATGGATGCAGAAGTCGACGGCCGGGTTTTGCTCAAGGACCTGCGCGCCGAGCGCGTCGAGGCACTCGCCCTTGGCGAGCGTTAAGATTCCCGGGAGCGTGTCCTTGGCCGCCGCGAGCGCCTGGAGGTCCTTGTCGAGCGTCGCGGTCGTGACGTTGACGAGGAGGAAGCCGGGCTTGAACTCGCGCAGGTCGGCGACGTAATCGTCCCACGACTGGCGGTGGGCCGGGTAATCGCCGATCTTGACGCGGGCGCCGCCGCGGCGCAGCACGGCCGCGATCGACGCCAGCTCGATCGGCGGAAAGATGATATTGACCGTCTGGTCCTCGACCTTCGACTGGCAACGGTCATCGCGCCGGTAGAGGCCGGTCGGCGGGTTGATCAGAAGCGCGCTGTCGAATCTGGGCTGTGTCATAAAACATCCTGGCCGCATGCGGGCAGCCGTATGACACAGCTTAACATTGGCTGAGACTCCGAACAAGCGGGAGATGGAATTTCCTGTTCGGAGTTCAAACTTTAGTTTGCTTCTTAAAAAAGCAAGCCGAAGCTTGAACTCCGAACCGAAATCCCGACGTCAATTCGCGACGATGTTGACCAGTTTGTGCTTCACGTAGATGACCTTGCGGATCGTCTTGCCTTGCGTGAAGGGGACGACCTTTTCGTCGGCGAGGGCGCGTTGCTTGATCGCTTCCTCGTCCTCGTTCACGCCGACCATCATGTGGCCGCGGACCTTGCCGAGGACCTGGAGCGCGATCTCGATCTCGTCGACCTTGAGCGCCTCTTCGTCCCACGCCGGCCACGGCTGCTCGGCCACGAGCCCCTCGCCGCCGATCTGCGCCCAGATTTCCTCGGCCAGGTGCGGCGCGAACGGGCTGATGAGCAGCGCGAGGCGCGACATCGAGGTCGCGGCCAGCCGGTAGCCGAGCACGTCGTTTTCGTGCAGCGGCCAGCTGTGGAGGGCGTTGAGCAGCTCCATGCACGCCGAGATCGCGGTGTTGAACTGCTGGCGCTCGGCAAGGTCGGCCGTCACGCGGCGCGTCGTCTCGTGAATCTGGCGCAGAAGCGCCTTGTCGGTGTCGTTTTTGGCTTCGCCGGGCTTGACCTCGGACTTGAGCGCCATGCCGGCGCGCAGGTTGTGGAGGTTGTTTTGCACGTAGCGCCAGAGGCGGTTCATGAAGCGCGCGATCCCCTCGACGCCGGCCGTCGTCCACTCCAGGTCCTTGTCCGGCGGCGCGGCGAACAGGATGAACATGCGCGCGGCGTCGGCGCCGTACTGCTCGATGATCTCGCTCGGGTCGACGACGTTGCCGATCGACTTCGACATCTTGAAGAACCGAACCTCGCCGGTGCGCGGGTCCTTGCCCTCGGAGAGGACCATCCCCTGCGTCAACAGCCGGCTGAAAGGCTCGTCGAGCTTGATCAGCCCCATGTCGCGCAGGACCTTCGTGAAGAAGCGCGAGTAGAGCAGGTGCAGGATGGCGTGCTCCTTGCCGCCGACGTAGAGGTCGACCGGCATCCACGCCTGGGCTTCCTTGTTGAACGGCAGCGTGGCGTTCTTCGCGTCGCAGTAGCGCAGGTAATACCACGAGCTGTCGAAGAACGTGTCCATCGTGTCGGTCTCGCGCCGGGCCTTGCCGCCGCACTTGGAGCACTTGACATTGACGAAATCCTCGACGCCGGCGAGCGGGCTGCCGTCGCCGAACTTGGCGTCGGGCGGGAGCTTGACCGGCAGCTCGTCGACCGAGACCGGCACCAGGCCGCAATGCTCGCAGTGGATGAACGGGATCGGCGTCCCCCAGAACCGCTGGCGCGAGATGAGCCAGTCGCGCAGGCGATACTGCACGGTCGGCTCGCCCTGCTTTTTTCCGGCGAGCCACGTGACGATCGCCTTTTTCGCGTCGGGAGAAGGCATGCCGTCGAACTGGGCGGAGTTGACCATGACGCCCGGCTCGGTGTAGGCCGCGGTCATGGTGCTTGAATCGAGCGTCTGCCCCTCGGGCTGGATGACGACGTGGATCGGGATGTCGAATTTTTTGGCGAACTCGAAGTCGCGCTGGTCGTGCGCCGGTACGGCCATGATCGCGCCGGTGCCGTATTCCATCAGCACAAAGTTGGCGATCCAGATCGGGACCTCGCGGCCGTTGACCGGGTTGATCGCGGTCAGGCCGAGCGGGCAGCCTTCCTTTTCGGCCGCCTCGTCGGTGCGCTTCTCGCGCCCCTCGAGGACGATCTTGTTGATGAAATTCTTGACCTCGGCCTCGTTCGGCTTGCCCTTGACGAGCTCGGCGACCTTGGGGTGCTCGGGGGCCATGACCATGAACGAGACGCCGAACAGCGTGTCCGGCCGCGTGGTGAAGATCGGCAGGTCCTCGCCGGTTTCCTTGACTTTGAATTTGACGAGCGCGCCCTCGCTGCGGCCGATCCAGTTGCGCTGCTGCGCGGTGACGAGGTTCGGCCATGCGGCAAGCTTGTCGTCCAAATCCTTTAAAAGTTCATCGGCGTAATCGGTGATCTTGAGAAACCACTGGTCGAGCTGGCGGACGTCGACGTCGGTGTCCTCGTGGCGCCAGCAGCGGCCGTTGATGACCTGTTCGTTGGCCAGCACGGTCTGGCACTTGGGGCACCAGTTGACGGCCGCCTTGCGGCGCTCGACGAGCCCCATCTCCCACATCTTGATGAAGATCCACTGGTTCCAGCGGTAGTAGTCGTCGCGGCAGGTGACGACCTCGCGCTCCCAGTCGTAGCTCATGCCGAGCCGATTGAGCTGGCCGCGCATGTTGTCGATGCACTGCTCGGTCCAGTCGGCCGGGCGGACGCCGCGCTGGATGGCGGCGTTTTCGGCGGGCAGGCCGAAGGCGTCGAACCCCATCGGGTGCAGGACGTCGAAGCCCTGCATGCGGCGGAAGCGCGCCATGGCGTCGCCGATCGTGTAGACGCGGACGTGGCCCATGTGCAGCTTGCCGCTGGGGTAGGGGAACTGCTCCAGGATGTAGCTCTTGGGGCGCTTGCCGTCGATTCTGGCCTCGAACAGCCTGCGCTCGGCCCACGCCTTCTGCCACCTGGGTTCTGCTTCCTGGAACGGGTAATAAGTCTCGATCGCCATCGTGATGCTCGCTCGTCATGGAGTCGCCCGCGCCCCAAACGGAGCCGGGACGGTCTATTTCAACAAGCCGGAGAGGAAATATAAAGGGAAAAGACGGAAAAACGGGAAAGACAGTTCACGAAAGTCACGAAATATGCGCGAAACACACGAAAAGGATTTTTATATCGCGGTGGTATGAGCGCCTTGGAATTTTGACTCACACCTGCGCCAGCATCTGGTCGACGGCGGCGTGGGCCTGGACTTCGAGCGGGTGTTCGCGCTGGAGAAGCTCGACCCTCGGCTTGAATCCGGACGCGACCTCGGGGCGCTTCTTGTTCAGGCCGATGAGCATCTGCGCCAGCAGGATCCGCACGGTCGGGTTCTCCGGCTCGAGCAGGCACAGGTCGAGCGCGTGACCGAGCGCGTCGAGCGGCGTATTCACGAACGTGGCCGGCACGCCGTCCTGGCTGCCGCACCGCACGGTCAACAGCGCGTGGAGCGCCGTGAGGTAATGGGTCAGGCGCTCGCCCTGCGGAAGCTTGTAATGGGCCGGCGGAACCCTGGCCGCGATGCCGAGCTGCTTGAGCGCGCCTTGAAGCTGCGTCGCCATGTGCGTGGCGGCCTTGACGGGCGACTGCGGCGGGAACGCCACCTCCCAGCCGTTGATCGTCGACGAGTCCGGCATGCGGATGAGGCGCATGCACAGCTTCCACGAATCCCCGTTCGCGATGACGTGGGTGATGACGAGGTAATCGGACCGCGGCATCCACTGGCGGACGTTGTCGATCATTTCCGGCCCGTAGGATTTCGTCGAGAGAACGAATCCGCACGGGTCCGGGCCCACCCAGGGGATCAGCGTTTGGGCCTTGGCCCCGGTCAGCAGATGCATCATTTCGGACAGGAAGAGCGGGAACGAGCGGCAGAGACTCCCCGCGGCGTCGGCCGATCGGAGCTCGATCGGCTGGTGATTCTTCTCGTCCGCGCCGGTGTCGGCCGTGCTCCCGATAAAAACGACCGTGGGGTCGGTGTCGGCGTGCGCGGGGAAGAGTTGGTTGGCGGGGGACGTCCGGCCGAGCCAGATGGGGCCCTCGAACGCCATGATGCCGTAGCGGGGTTTGGCCGGCAGCGTTGCCGTGGCGATGCGCACCTTCGAGATGCTTTCGGCGAGCTTGCTGATCGCCTCGGCCCAGTCGGGGCGGTTCAGAGCCTCGAGCCGACTGAGGATGACGCGCGCGGCCTCAGGGTTATTGAGCTCGTTATAGGCGGTGATCAGGTTGTGCCCGACGGAAAGCCCGTGGAGTTCGGCGTCGAAGCGGGGCGCCACGAGCTTGATCAGTTCCTCGATCTTGCCGTGTTGACCCAGATCGCCGCTCATTTCGATCAGGAGGTCGGCCGGTACGGGGTCGGGAGCGTTGGCCAGGCTTTCCTGGTAGAGGAGCATGGCGCCGCCGGGATCGTCCTGATCGAGCACATGGCGCGCAAGCGAAAGCTGCGCGAGCCAGCTTCCCGGGAGCGCGGCGATTTTCCGGCAGGCCTCGGTGGCCGCCTCCTCGCCGCCTTTCTCCTTTTCCAGCAGGAAGTAAAAAACGAATGACTCGTGGTTGTTCGGGTTCAGTTGGATGCTGCGCCACAGGTAATCGTCGCGTTGGGCCGCATTGCCGGCCTGGGCGCTGAACTTCGCGAGCTTGGCCAGGACCTCGGAGCTTTCGCCGTGGACGCGGATGTAATCGGTCAGCGCCCGCTCGGCCTCCTTGAGCTTCTTGAGGTTGGCGTAGACGATCGCCAGCAGCACGGCGCCGCGTTCGGGAGAGGTGTCGATCCTGGCGAGGCGCTGGGCGGCCCCGAGGACCTCCTTGAAGATGTTGTGCTGGATCGAGATCGAGATGGCCCCAGCGAGCTGATCGGGATCGTTCCAGTGGTCCTTGATGTCCTTGGGCAGGATCTGGTCTCGCCACACGTCGCGGCGGATCCCGATGGGGCGGCCGTAGCCGTCGTGGAACGTGATCATGTCGTCGGGCGTCTCCTCGACGGCGGGCTTGGAGCCGAAAAGCTTGGAAAACAGACCCATGGCCAGTTTCTCCGATCGCGGACGCGTGTTGATTGCCTTGGAAGCTAACGGGAACGAACGGTAAAGTAAAGAATTCTCGCCGGAATTCGGGGTTTTGAGGGCGTTTTGGCGGCGGGCGAGGAAAAATATGAACGAGTGCAAGTTTCGGCTTGCATGGCCACGGTTGTTGCGATAAATGTATTGACCTGTGAGCGCCCGTAGCTCAACTGGATAGAGCGTCTGACTACGGATCAGAAGGTTGGGGGTTCAAATCCCTCCGGGCGTACCACTGATTTCAAAGGGCTTAGCCCCTTTCCCGATTTCCCCCGAAAATCCCCCAGCAAGCAGGCAGCAAGCAAGGCGAAAATGGAGCCTCTTGGGAGCGATCCCAAGCGAGGGGGAGCCCCTTGCCCCGATCACCAGCCCTTCCCCGGCTCCTAGGCCAAGGAAAGCCCCTCCCCGGCCCGATCCGCCCCTTAGCCTGAATCCCAGCTTTTCCCCGGCTCTTTCCGGTCCGATCCCCGGCCTGTATGAATTGGCTATACGATCCAGCCTGCTTTCACCTAATCCAGATTTTTCGAGACTTGAACTCTCTACGCCATTTATGACCCCACTTTTTAGCCCAGCCATTGCCGCCCACGGTTTTGTGTCCGGAATCCTGTGTCCGCTGATTGGGCCGTATGACGATCATGGGCATGATACGATCGCTACACATTTTAACTGCTTCTCATTTTAACTTGCTGTAATGAAATGGAAAAAATATCATCACATCGATCCATAATCTGAAGGGGAATTTCTCATGAGCAACTCAATTCTGACCTGGCTAGCGGATACACCGTTATTCATTGACGGTGACCAAGTGCGTGCTTTTTATGATGCGGTTGTAAGACCTGAATACGAGGAAAAAGGGATCGAGTTAACGTTTTCTGAGGAGAGTAAGAACGCAATTCAGGCAAATGTGGGGGCCGAAGCGAAAGTGGGTTTGGCTGACTGGATCAAATCGCTTATACCCGGAATGAATGCAGAGATCACGGCCAAAGGCGGTGTTGGCGGAACTGTTGAAGGGACAGATGGTTCATCAGATAAAATTACGCTATCGGCAATTCAAAATCCTCATCGTCAGTTAATCCAATTGGCATTACATTATGCAGCGAATCACAACCAGTATTTATGGGTGAGAAGAAAGAACGAAATGGTGGAGTCGATCGGCAAGTATGATGCAACTGGATTAGACCCTAAACCATTGGTGTTCCTCGATCTCCCCGGAATCATACAATTACCCACAGGCGAAGAGCGAACTCATATCATACCTTTGGCTGCTGAATTTGCCGACGGCACAGTGAAGTTGATGTTTGAGGATCTCATGATCAAGATGGTTGGAATTGCACCCTCTTATTTGAGTTGCGAAAAAGGAAAAAAGATTGAGGAGTATCAACAGCAACAACGGGCATACTGGAAGCGGTTCTCTGATACATACGACGTAACAAAATGCATGGTTTCGGTCGAGGAAGCTAGCGGTTCTTCAGGAAGAATACGATGGATTGATTATTCGCTTATTTTGGATAATGAAGGTAACACTCTTCATCTGCACTGCTCGCCCAAAGAGAAAGAGAATACGGGAATATTCGCACATCGTATTATTTATCGGGGTTATCATTTTGGATTGCGTATTGTCGGCAGTCTATGCTCCGGGCCTAGTCTTAACGTTCTTGCGATTTTTGATAAATGATAATCATGGGTAGAGCATAGGATAATTCCGCCCAAACGTCGTGGCGGCAGAACAATTCCATCGCAGATCACACGCATTACAAGTGGTCAGGGTTGGAGAGACACTCGGATGTGGCCATACTCGATTCGCTCTGCAATTTTCAATTTGCTGAACAGTCTGACCAAATGATTGCAAAGCTCGCTGAACTTCATTGGGATCAAGACTGACTTCCAGTAATGCGTTTACTGGCCTAGCTGTCGGTGCTGGATCGCCCGATAATTCATTTAGAAAATACAAGATTGCCTTTGTTGGAGCGGTTCCGGTTTTCTGCCGATAGAGATCGGCATATACTTGCATTTGAAAAACATATCTTTGATAGTCAGGATCACCCAATGAAGGTTTGTATGCGCCCTTATAATCCCATATTTCTACACCAGTGCCGCCCTGATCAGTCGTAACTAGAACATCAACATTCCCATGAAGAATATAGCTGCCTTGGTCGGCTTGCAGGCGACACTCTGTGTCGATGATTCTTGGGTAAAGATTAGGTCCTTCTAAGGAATTAAATCTCTTCAGGATAGTTTTCGCCTGATCACGTACACTCTGGACCGCTCTAATTCTACGTGCCTTTAGTGCATTCTCTACTTCGGTGAAGTAATTCTCGATGTCAGTATCGCTCGGGAGCGTGCCCTGTGGAGCCCCAAGTTCGCCTCGATAATGAGCATGAGCCCGATCGAGCACTTGATGGATAATGGTTCCATAGAACAACTGAACAACTAGGGCCGGCTCGTAACGTCGGACGGCAAATGCACCATACTGGATTGAGCATTGCTGGTATGCCAAAATATCGGCGGTTACACTAAACCGCCGACGGCTCTGCGCTGGCGGATTATGAGCCAATCTCAATGATTGAAAATTCCTCCACATACTCACTCCTATAATCTCGGAATATTCTGGCGTACCCAGCCGCCTCCTTGATGCCCGAAGGAAGCAGTCTGGGTACTGCTTTTTCGTAATTGACTATCGGTTGCCACAAGAACGAGAGCAAATTTCGCGCGCGAGTAGGCAACAAAATGCTGCCGAATCTCATCGTGCCACTGAGCATCGGCAATTGGGTGAACTACTGATGGTGGATTGCTTCGATACCTTCTTAGATCATTTTCAAGTTGGTGAGCATTGCCTGTCGAAACAGTTGCGCCAAGATTTCCAACAAAAACAAAGTCAAACTGCAATCCTTTTGCCTGATGCACGGTCATGATTGGAAAGAATCCTGTGGGGCATACAACATCCTCATCTTCATCGTCGTCTAGACCCTTTTCGTCAAGATAGCCACAAAGTCCATAATAGAAATTACCATACCACCAATTTGGTAGCTGGCCCGCATTTGCGTTATCTGTCCATAATTCACGGCCGTACTGAGAGCAGAATGACTCGAAAAGTCGCGTAAGCTTACTGAGTCGCAAATCCATCTCTGGATCGTTTTGGTAACGTGTAAACGGTTCGTGTGCCAATATGCGATAAAGAATTGTTGGCATAGCAGGTGTGATGCGTTCATTGGCTGCCATGCCTGCTATTTCCTGTGCCCCGCGTGTCACGTAATCCGCTAAGCGGGTGTTAAGAGTCGTGATGGCATCGTAATTCGCCACCCATGCTTGGACGAGTTGTTGAATCGCAGGCGATCTCAAAAGCCCCACTTGAGTCATCTGTGGGTCGATGATGCGGATAAATGCCCCAAGACACTGTGTTACCTCGTCGTGTTCAAGAAAATCTCTTGATCTAGGATTGTAAACAGGTATGTTCTGAGCTTGAAATGCTGTTACATAGGGTCCCGCAAAATGTGGTGAATTTTTTGTGCTTCGCAGCAACAACACACATTGGCTGTAATCTTGGATAATTCTGTTCGCTCGAAGACCCATCACAAGATTGGCCAGAGAAGTGGCACATGTGTCAACCCTGGTAGTACGAATTAATCCAACGGCATGATGTGTGCCAGTTCCAGTTCTTCCCAATGACGAATTAAGTGGTGGTTTTCCAGGAATACGCACATTGGGCGCCGCCATCTTAGGAAATCCTCTAATATAATCACTGCACCACTGCACAATATTGCTATCTGAACGATGGTTATCTGCGAGGTAAATAACTTGAGGATTAATGCCCCAGTTTGCATGGCAAGCTGATGGGAAACCGACCATACATTCAACTGTACCACCACGAAAACGATACAAGGCCTGGTCGTCATCACCTACTACAGTGATATTGTGAGGACTTGAGTCGCATAGACGTAGATATATAGATTCTTGAATCGGGTTGGTATCTTGATACTCGTCAACGAGCACATGTGTCAGTGGAATTCTCACGCCTGATCCATCGCCCGTCATGAAAACGTCACCTTGAGTTGTATCGAGGAAGGTCCTAAAATATCGAAGAAGGCGAGAGAAATCACAGGAGTGAGCAGTGGTAAGTGCTTGCTCATAAATCGCATCAGCCTGTTGGAGAGCTGTCCATGGTCCTGATGCCTGTTGCAGCCTATTTAAATCGACCCGGTCCTCAATAAGACGATTGAAAATCTTCTGAAGAGCAAGCGACCAATCCCATTTGTTAAGACAGTTTTCGGGTTTGTTCCCAAAGAGATAGTTAAACTGGCCGAAGAGCGACCGCTGAAGGGGTTGAATATTTCCGACAACATGTTTATGAATTAACAATGCGCTTTCCACCTCATCTAGGAGGCGGAGGTTCTGGTATGCTGTATATCGGTATTCTTGCAAGATATCATTGCACAGACCATGAAGAGTACCGATCCGCAAATCGGATGGGTCAATGGTAGATAGCTGTGGATATCTAGCAACAAGTGATAAGAAAGCTTCCGATAACCTATCTTGCAAATTCTTGGCAGCTTTTTCGGTGAATGTTGTCAGAATAATCGAACCCGGGGCCACGCCATCACAGCACATAAATTTTAAACATCGCGCCACAAGTACTTCGGTTTTTCCTGTACCCGGACCCGCAGCAATCAATAATGGTCCTGTGCCATAGCAGATCGCCTGCTTCTGAGCAAGGTCGAGTGGGAAACCATTTTTTGCTTCAATGCCAATGATTAATTCTTGATCGGTTATGGTCATGACATTTACAAATAATGCCTCCCTTATTTAGTAGGATTCAAATCCAATACCCGAGAAACGCTTTGGTAAAGCATGAGAGTGTTATGCGCTCCCCTCCGTTTATTGCGATTTGCCCCTCGGAAGATTAGCACATGAATGCCAGCATTTTTACAGAATGGACAGTCACAAGTAAGCCACGGACGTTTTCTCAAAGTATGTTCATATGCTTCGCGTAATGATTGAGCTTCGCTGGATCGTGTTAAATTTTCATCATAGTCGATGACAGCGTTCAACACTTTTTTAACACTCACGCCGCCCCGGTCATATTTACATAGAAGACTCATGACCTCTGATTCTTGCATTTCGAGTTCGGATATATCGAGTTCACCGGACTCTAAACGTTTTCGGGTTCTCCCATCACTCGTCATAGGAACCCGTATTGCAGCGTACCATTTTCCATCAGGGGCGAGGTAATTTTGGTTGGAACGGAGCCATGCTTTACGAAAATATGTGGCGCTATCAAAACTATCAACCTTTAGTTCTCTGAATTTCGTTTGTAATCTCGGCCGAAATACACCAAATAAATGAACCCAAGGTCTCGGTTTAAGATCGTTGACCACTTTCATGACTGCCATAACAATATCTTCGACCAATGAATCGGGAAGTGGTACGAGACCGCCAATTGCCAAGTGCCTATAACCCATCTCATGATATAAACGAGCAGTAGATGCATATTCTTCGGCCGTTAGGGCCTGAATTGTGCCCACCGGTATAAAGCTGGCTTGTCGTTGTTTTGATAAATTGATGAAGGTTTCGGCATTCTCAATGGTAGTATGGACCCGCTCAATCCGTTTATTTCTGGAAAGATTTACCCTACAACCATTCCGCTGAATGCTCATCACCGGAATGTGATCAACCGATGCACCATAATCAAAACCGTGCAGATGATAAAGCGCAACCGCCTGATCAACCGATATAGCGGGCTCATCTTCATTAACATAGCTGAAAGCACCACAATCACCGAAAAGTGATTGGTTTGGTTCTAGTCCAAATTGGGCGCGAAGGTTCTTGGGTGCTAACGAACCAGCCTCTGTGCCTAATATTCGTCTTAACGGGCCTTTCGATGTGATGTGTTGTGCCAAGCTTACAAGAATCCCGTCACACATCCTCTTCGGTCGCATCAAGATGCAACAATGTTTATCTCCACGTTCCTCGCGGGAATTGCCGGAGAACCGACCCTTTTCAAAATCAAAATTTTCATCAAGTAGATCATCCCAATCTGGCAGGAAGTAGCTGACTTTTCCAGAACCCGCTTCGGTCAAATGATGAAGGTGTCTCGCCCGTGAGTTGATACCTTCTAAAAGTTGTTTTATTCGGCTGTTTTTGATACCGATTGGGCCATCAAAAACCTCTGTTTTGCATTGAAGACCACTTTCGATTGCCGGGCGAACAGCAGGAAGGTAATCCTTTCCAAGTGATAGGTGAATACTGCCGTGATCGGTCGCCCATTCATTCAGGGTCTTCTGACAAATCGGAGCCCATTCCGCTGCTCGTATGGGAGTCATGCGTTCATCATAAAGTTCGATCCCTGTGAATCCCCCGACCAACCCATATTTAGCTGAGAGTACACCGACCGAAAGACTGGCAGGCCATTCGCGGTCATATAGATAGTGCCGTAGTACGCGATAAGCCGAGCCATCGTATCGCTCGATTGCAGGCAGCAGGCCCGGTGTGTCCCGCTTACATTGAGAACACCCCAGTATTAAAAGCCTTTTATTGCGCTTAGCCATACTACTCAAATTTCGCTTTCGAGCTGTTCGATGCTTCCGCGAGTAGCAGACAAGATTAATTGCCGTTTTTGCAGCGATGAAGAGTTAGCCCGTTGCGGAGACATCGTTTGGATAAGTCCTGCCTTTGAAAACAATGTGATTGCCGGCCTTTCACAAGCCCTAGCTGTTTTCACAGATTTGGTGAAAACGTTCAAGAATAAAATTGGTAATTCAAAAACAAATGGGTACGATAAATGTCGCCCGCGGAGCGCTTTCAATAGATGAAAGTGCTGGACCTATTAAATAGGAGGAGAAACTAAATCTGACGGGATTTCTTCTTGCAGTTATTTCATTTCTGGTAAGAATTGTGTTCCACGATATGACTGGCGATTGTGGAATGGGCTATACATTTCGATGCGATGATGTATCGTGGATCGGTTTGCTATAGGTTTGATTTGCGTGCACTTCGATTGTTGATGGAATCATCGTTTATCAAGGTGGGCTGACATGGCGAGGCGGAAGAATGGGGCGGGGAATGGCGGCGGGGTTGCGGCGCAGAGTTACCGGCACCCGGAAGCTACGAACCTGATGCGGCCGGAGGTGGGCACTCAGGCTCAGTTCCGCAAGAAGAAGCCGCCCAAGACGTATCGGTATGACAGCTCGCTTTCGCCCGCGATGGATTGGGACGGACAAAACCCGGCTCGGGAACTCGGGGAATGGCTGTTGGCGGTCATTGAGGAAGCGGCTGCGCTTCCCGATCCGCACCAATTCGACCAGCCGCGCACGTTCAAGGACGCCAGGGGGCAGGTGATCGCCTCTGTCGCCGGCTTGCGCGATGCCGTGGATGAGCTGAAGCGGCTGGGCAAACCGTTCCTGAACTGGGCTGGCAAGGCCGAGCGGCTTTCCTTTGACGTCCCCACGCTTCCCCTGTTTGTCCATGAGCGGCTATCGACCCAAGCAATCCTGCAAACCTTCAAAAGCCATCAAAGCGTCGTGCAGGAAGACATGCTCGACTTGTTTGGCGATCCGGGGCACCCGATCCATGAACAGGTCCTCCGGGCTTATGAGCACAAGGATAATTGGGTCAACCGGCTGATCCTGGGCGATTCCCTCGTCGTGATGAATTCATTGGTCGAGTATGAGGGGCTGGCCGGCCAGGTGCAGATGATCTACATGGACCCGCCATATGGGGTTAAATTCGGTTCAAATTTTCAGCCATTCGTGCGAAAACGAGATGTCAGCCCTAACGACGACACTGATATGACGCGCGAGCCGGAGACGGTAAAAGCCTATCGGGATACTTGGGAGTTGGGTTTACATTCATATTTGACGTATTTACGCGATAGACTCATGTTGGCTCATCAACTTCTTACACCGTCTGGTTCAATCTTCGTCCAAATCTCAGATGATAACGTGCACTGCCTAAGAGAAGTGATGGATGAAATATTTAAACCCGAAAACTTTATGGTCACACTTGTCGTAACAAAGAAAGGCAATCAGCGCGGAGAAACTATCGATCCGATTAATGACTATTTGCTTTGGTATGCCAAAGACAAACGAAAGTGCCGCGCAAACTTCCAACCCTTATTCATTCGCCGGGAGTTAGATGAGAATACGTTGAGTGATTTTAGCTTCGTTGAAATGCCGGATGGCACAATCACCACGATCTCAGATTTGAGTAAGAAATCGGAGGAATTAATCGATTATTCAGCCAATCCAAAACGCTTGCTCTCAGACTTCCCGGGCTGTCGCCTTTTCGATTCGAAAGACATGACGGTGGGTGGGGTGCGTAAAAATCAAAGTGTTATTTTCAAGTTTAATGGTCGTGATTTTGATCCCGGTTTAGACCGGGGTGTTTGTTGGAAACATACTGCGGTAAGCACTAATAATGAACCTTCTGGTATGCAAAGGCTTGCCGATGCCGGCAGGCTATTTGTTGCGAAAAATGCACTCCGCTTCAAACGTTATTTCGATGACTTTCCATTTATTGAACTCAGCAATTTATGGAATGATGTGGGTGGTGCAAAAAATCGAATATATGCAGTGCAGACGAATCCTGAGGTTATCAAACGATGTGTATTGATGACCACAAAACCAGGCGATCTGGTTCTTGATCCAACTTGCGGTAGCGGAACGACTGCTTACGTCGCTGAACAATGGGGACGTAGGTGGATCACAATTGACACAAGCCGTGTGCCCTTGGCTTTGGCTCGTCAGCGTCTCTTAACAGCCTCTTTCTCGTATTATGAACTCAAGGACGGCTCACGGGGTCCGATCAGTGGATTTAAATATGTGAGAGAACAAAACAGAAAAGGTGAAGAATGCGGCGGCATCGTTCCTCATATTACATCGAGCACAATAGCGAATGATGATTTACCGGAAGAGGAAATTCTTGTCGATCGACCTGAAGAGATGAGCGGCATTGTTCGTGTTACCGGTCCCTTTTCTATGGAAGCGACGATACCGACCCCGATTGATTGGGAAGGCGACGGGGAAGAGGACAGCGGAGTTGGCGGCGATAGTCATGCGTCATTCCTCGAACGAATGCTGGAGGTGTTGCGGCAGAGCCCTGTCCTGCACCTTGGCGGAGGAAAGACCGTGTCGCTTCGCAATATCCGTCTGCCGGCAAAGACACTTTCGCTTTCTGCCGAAGCAATCGTGGACGCCACGGCAGCCGGAACCGTGACCCTGGACGATGCCATTAATGAGGCTGTCGAGAAGTCTGACAACCTGCTTCCTTTCTCCCAGAAAACAGTAGCCATTGTTTTCGGACCTGAGAACGGGGCGGTGAGTGAGAAACTTGTTTATGAGGCGGCTCGTGAAGCTCACGCCAAGGGTTATCACCACCTCTACGTGATCGGTTTTGCGATCCAGCCGAATGCCCGCAAGCTGGTCGAGGATAGCGAGGCGGCAGTCGGCGTGCCGTCCACCTATGTCCAGGCGACACCCGACCTGATGATGGGCGACCTGTTAAAGAATATGCGGTCCAGCCAGATATTCAGCGTGTGCGGGTTGCCGGAAATTAAATTGAAGCGACTGAAGGACGGGAAATACCAGGTCGAGGTGGTTGGGCTGGATGTTTTCGATCCAGCAACGATGGAGATTGACCACCGGCAGGGGGATGACGTGCCGTGCTGGATGCTGGACCAGAACTATAACGGGCTATGCTTCCATGCCCGTCAGGTCTTTTTCCCCCGCACGGCAGCCTGGGACAGCCTTAAACGGTCGTTAAAGGCAGAGTTTGATGACAATGTCTGGGATCATCTGGCCGGGACCGTCAGCTACCCGTTCGAGGCGGGCGAAGAGGGGCAAATTGCCGTCAAGGTGATCGATGACCGGGGGAACGAATTGTTAGTCGTGAAGAGCCTGAAAGACGCGGAAGTGGAGAAAAACGGAAAGAAGAAGGGGGCACGGTAGGATGTTAAAGATCATTCGCGAGAACGGGACACTGGCTAGGCTTGAGCAACGCACACTGACTGAACAGGGTATTACCGAACGCTATGACCTTCAGAAAATGATGCGTAGCAGCCCGGAGACGTTCTTTGCGGAGATCGGCGAAAAGCTCCTGCTGGTGGGCGAGGAAGCCCGTCCGACGGACTTTGTGGAGGATCGGATCGATTTGTTGGCGGTGGACGTGCAAGGCGCGGCTGTGGTGATCGAATTGAAGCGGGATAGCAACAAACTGCAACTGCTTCAGGCTCTTTCGTATGCCGCCATGCTGTCGAAATGGGAAGTAAGCCGGTTTATTGAAGAGCGGGCAAAGCTGACAGGTAGAACACCAGAGGAAGCGGGAGAAGAGCTGGAACAGTTCATGGAGGAACCGCCCGAGAGTTTGAATTCGATGCAACGCATTATCCTTGTGGCTGAAGGGTATGATTACGAGGTGTTGGCGACCGCGGAGTGGTTGAACAGCCAATACGAGGTGGACATTCGTTGTTATCGGATTGAGCTATCGGCGGACGGGAATGCGGAATACCTGAATTGCACCTGCATTTATCCCGCCCCCGAGCTGGCCCAACATGCCATCAGACGAAGCCGTCGCGGGATAGCAACAACCAGCACTCAATGGAGCAACTGGCAGGAAGTTTTAGAGTCGGTAGGCAACCCGGCAGTGGTCAAATATTTTGAGACCATGCTCGCGGCAGGGTGTGAGAATCATCTTCCGAAACGACTGCTTCATATACGGATCGGCGGTGTCCGCCGATTCCTTGTAAGGGTCAGTAGAAATTCAGCCTATGTATGGCAATATGCCCGGTTTGAGGACGACGTGAATTACTGGCGCAATAAGCTTGGCGACGGTATCAATCTGAGCCTCGTGAATCATGGAGGGAGTGTTCGGTTCTTTTTGACCAGCCAAGATGAGATTGACGGATTCGACGATGCTCTGAAGAATGACATGCCAATGAAAGATTTTATCGTAAGCAGCGAATTGGTTGCCGATGAGGTGGATGCATGAGTAATTTCGAGGTCCCCGAACCAATACTCAATTCACCGTTCAACGAGCCGCAAGCGCACTGGCACATCGTCGAGGGGGAAGCTCCGGAGAAACGCCAGGGGAGACGGCCGGCGGGGTATTACTACCGCGATCCGCGCATGAACCAGACCGATAATGAGCATGGGGCGCGGGGACAGTGGGTTGAACTGGCCTTGGTCAACTTGGTTCGGGAACGGGTCGCTGAGTGGCGTAATCAGGGATGGCCGGGAGTGACCCGGACCACGCTTGAGCTGCTTAACTACTGGCGGCGGGACGGTCGCCAGCATCGGCTATTCTTCGCACAGCTTGAAGCGGCGGAAACGATCATCTTTCTGACCGAAGCGCGAAACGATTTTCTCCAAGGGATCGAAATTCCAATTGATGAACCGAGCGGCGATCAACACGAACAGGGGATCAAGGCGTTTCGCCGATATGCCAGTAAGATGGCCACAGGATCGGGAAAGACGACCGTGATGGGCATGTTGGCGGCTTGGAGCATCCTGAACAAAGTAAATGACCGGAGCGATGGGCGTTTTTCGGATGTCGTGCTGGTGGTCTGCCCAAACGTGACAATCAGGAGCCGGTTGGGCGAGCTGGACCCCTTGACCGATGACGCAAGCCTCTACCGGACCCGTGACCTGGTTCCCCAACATCTCATGCCAGACCTCAAGAAAGGCCGTGTGCTGGTCACGAATTGGCATGTATTCGAACCACAGGGCATCCAACACGGCGGAGTGGGGGCTAAGGTCATCAAAGCGGGTGCCCCTCAACGAAGCCGGGAATGGATTCACATCGGTGCGAAGACACAGACGGCGCGCGGCAAACGATACCTTTCAATCGATGATTACCGGCTACAACGCGGCGCTGGAATGTTGAATGTGATCCAAGAGGAACACGACGAACAGGGAAGCATTAAGCGCGTCTTGGTCGAAATCGTTCGGTATGTAGAGAGCGATACATCAGTGGTTAACCGTGTGTTAGGCCGGGAGGTCGGCGGTAAGCAGAACATTTTGGTCTTCAATGACGAAGCGCATCATGCGTATCGAATCCGCCGACCCGAACCAGACGAGGACGAAGATGATGTGCTTGGCGAAGAGGAAGTAGAGGAATTTTTTAAGGAAGCCACAGTATGGATCGAGGGTTTGGATCGGATCAATAAGCTGCGCGGGATCAATATCTGTGTCGATCTTTCGGCGACGCCATACTTCCTGGGCCGGGTCGGTCAGGAATCAAATAGAACGTTCCCTTGGGTCGTGAGTGATTTCGGGCTGACTGATTCTATTGAATCCGGGTTGGTCAAGATCCCGCAACTGGTTGTTCGGGATACAACCGGCGCGGAAGTTCCGGGCTATTTCAATATATGGCGTTGGATTTTGGGCAAGTTGACGCCGAAGGAAAAGGGCGGGCGTAGGGGAAGCCCTAAACCGGAGGCGATTCTTAAATGGGCAAACACGCCGATAGCGATGCTGGCGGGGCTTTGGCAAGACTTACTTAAAGAATGGGAGACGCACAGCCAGGACCCTCGCCCCCCGGTTTTTATTCTGGTCTGCAAGAATACGCAAATCGCTAAGGTGATTTATGAGTGGTTGGGCGAGGACAACCCCCCGATGGGTGTGCCGAGAGTCAGCATCGATGGATTTCGCAATTCTGATGGCCGAATCAACACGATTCGGGTCGATTCCAAGGTGATCCATGAAACCGATACTGAAGGTGCCAAGGATGACGAGCACAGATGGATGCGGTTCACGCTAGACACCGTTGGCAGAATGGATTGGCCACATGATCGTCAGGGTAGGCCGGTTTACCCCGAGGGATTCGAGGCGCTGGCTGAAAAGCTGAAGCGGCCACAATACCCGCCAGGCCGGGACATCCGCTGCATCGTGAGTGTCGGTATGCTGACTGAGGGGTGGGACTGCAACACCGTAACCCATATCATCGGGTTGCGGCCTTTCATGTCCCAGTTGCTATGCGAGCAAGTCGTTGGGCGGGGTTTGAGGCGAACCAATTACAAGGACTACGATGCGGATGGTAAACTGCCTGAAGAAGTCGCCAAAGTGTTCGGGGTGCCGTTCGAGGTTATTCCGTTCAAGCAGAACCCAACAGGTCCCGCACCCCCGCCGACAAAACGCAAACACGTTCAGAGTATTCCTGAGAAGGCGCAATACGAAATTCAGTTTCCTCGTGTTGAGGGTTATCGACAAGCCATTCGAAACCGGGTGACGGTTAAGTGGGATGAGATTGCACCGCTGTTTTTAGACCCTTTGAACATCCCGCCCGAAGTGCAAGTCAAAGCGGGGATACCAAACAATCAAGGGCGCTACAGCCTGAGCGGACCGGGGAAGTTGGAAAGCATCGATCTGAATCCGTATAGGGCCGGCAATCGTTTGCAGGAATTAGTATTTGAGATGGCGCGGGATTTGACACGCGACTATCTGAGCCAGCCGAGTTGTGAGGCGGCTGCGCATGTGCTGTTCCCGCAGTTGGTCAAGATTGTCCGTGAATACCTGAGCAAAAAAGTTGTTCCCGTTCAACCGGCCAATCTTCTTGATGTGTTCTTGTCGCCTTATTACGGCTGGGTGGTTGAGCGGCTTGTTGCCGCAATCACTCCCGACACCTCCAAAGGCGAAACGCCGGAGGTTCCTTACTATGAAACTCATCGCGGGCCAGGTTCGACTGGCGACGTGGATTTCTGGACCAGCAAGGAAGTGCGAGAGGTTGTTCACTCTCATCTGAATTACATCGTCGCTGATACCCGCCAGTGGGAGCAATCGGCCGCATACCAGATTGATACTCACTCATGTGTTGAGGCATTCGTGAAAAATGAGGGGCTTGGTTTCGCAATCCCATATCTCCACAATGGGCAGCCGCACGATTACATCCCCGACTTCATTATTCGGCTGAAGGGAAATGAGAAGAACCATTTGATTCTCGAAACGAAGGGCTTCGATCCACTCGCCGACGTAAAAGCTCAAGCGGCTTTGAGGTGGGTAGCGGCGATGAACAATGACGGGCAGTATGGAAAATGGAATTACGTGATGGTGAAACGCCCGACCGATGTTAAGAAAGTCTTATCAGAATATGAATCAGGACAATGATTGAATAACTATGATTGATGAATATTCCGGATTCCGGCCCTTATTAATGAGGGGCCGGAATCCGGAATAATTCAATCAAGCGATAAGATATTTTCCTTTCTTCATCTTCAATATTCCTTTTTCCAAAGATTTGCCGATTGCCTCATACGCAGTGCTTTGAGAGCACTTCGCCGTTTTTTGAACCTTCTGGGATAAGAGCTTTTTCGACAGCCTCGTGTCTTTGAGAATAGTTTGGAAATGCTCTTTGGTGACCTTTGATTTTGGTTGTTGTTCCCCTTTCCCATTTTTTCTAAATTTGTTCCATTCGTCAAAATCGAATGATTCATCATACTCAAATTGATCCGATACCGGATTCCGCCGTAGTCCAAACGGCGCGAATTTAGGGCCATCGTTATTTTTTGCGCAGACGATCACCATTTCGTCGCCGAGTATGTCGCGGCGAGGTGCACAGTTAATCTGACATCTTGCGATCGACATCAACGCCTTTGATCCTCGGGCATATTCACTTGCTTCTGGACCGTATGCTTTCCTAAGAGCGTTCTGCCCTGTGAGCGAGTGGTGTATCACCAGCGTTGCAGCCTTCGGATTGGTAACTTGAGCAATCCTCATGAGCCAATAAATAGTTTTTCGTGTATCTACGGCGTCGTTTTCATTATTACCGACAAAGAAATCGCGATACGGATCAAAGATCACGAGATCGGGTTCAATTTCTTCAATCATACGAGAAATCTTTTGCTGAGTCCTTTGATTCAGCATAGATCGATCCTTGATTGTTTTAGGAATGTAGAATTTCAGATTCTCAAATATCGGGTGAGTTGGTGGAATCCTCCGCATGTTCAGCGCACGCCCAATCTCGTAATTGATCCTTGTCGGACTATTTTCGGTTTGAACGAAAAAGACTTTCAGTCGGTTCTGATGAATATCGATTTGTTTTAGCCATTTACTTCGACCTGATACCAAATTGACAGCTAGTTGAATCGCAATCTTGGTTTTCCCGACATCTGGCGGACCAACAAGCAACGATAAACCTCCCTGAGTGATCAGATTTTCTCCAAGAATTCTTTCGCGTGGATCAGGTTCGAATTCTCGCAGTCGTTTGTAATCCCACAAGCACGGATCGGCTTTTTGTGTAATCTTACTCATTGATCTTGACCTCCGCGCTTGTGCTGCACCGTTTGCATGACTCTGCATATTTGCGAAGATCATCGACATGATACCTTACAGACGATCCGAATTTGAAATAGGCCGGAGGAATCCGCTTCCACCTACACGTCTGAAGGAATTTTTTTGTAACTCCTAATAATTTAGCAGCATCGCCTTCTCGAACATAATCTGAATTGATGCTCGTCTTGGAATCAACTTGACTCAACTTCTCAACACAGGAATTGCTCTGCTCAACAACACTGACATGCACTCGTCCCATCACGAAACCTCCAGAAGCGATATGAAGACATTATTGCGTCTTCGGAGAGACACGTTTTGTGCTCCAATATCGCCCGAAACTGCCCCGCCGTTTAGCCTGACCGGTGTGAAAAATATTTCAGCAATATCGTGTGATGGACAACGCAACATTTAGCCAATGTTTATAGGACACTTATGCAAGTAGTTACGATTGTTGGGTTGACCGATATGCCAATATCGTATATAACAATAACGTATATGAAGGGAGGATGGAATATATGATCGGGGATAAGTTGCCGATAAAATACAAGATATTCGTAGAGTTGATTACGGAGAAAAGGGGTGAGGCGGGCTTACTACAAGTCGAATTAGCAAAAAGACTTCACAAGCCTCAGCCATATGTTAGCAAGTATGAGACAGGGAAAAGGCGGTTGGATTTCGTGGAAGTTGGTGATATATGCCAGGCAATTGGGATCAAGTTGATTGATTTGGCGAAAGAATATGAAAAGCGATGCCTTATTGTGAGAAAACATTGGAAGCGATCAGAGTCAATGACATTGGTGAGTAAGCAGAGACAGGGAAGAATTCCACCTGGCAGCAGCCAACACGTTAATCGAAGAAGACGACCTAAACGGCCATGAGTATGGAGAAAGCCATCAGGGCCAAAAGAGTATGAGGGGAATGTCGGTCCCCTCATACCCCTTTCTAAGTTCAATTTTCCATTTTCCAGACGAATGTCTCGCCATCGACCGTCACATCAATACTGTGCTGCTCGCTCATTGCGTCGTTTCCGATCTCGGCGATACCGGTATACTTGTTCTTGGATTCCTTGACGAGCGCGACGCTCTTGCATTTGACTCCCGGCAATCCCTTTTGCGCGAGGGACTCTGTGATTTGAGACTGAATCTGATTTTGCATATCAGTCTTGTCAGGTCCGTTTGAACACGAAACCGTGAACGAAATGATTCCCAGGACGATGGACGCGGTCATCAGCATTGTTTTAAAACGATTCATCATTTAATCTCCTTTGGTAAATTAAAGTCGGCATTTACTTGGTTGCTTCATCGAGACACTTTTCGTAGTAGTAATCCTCCATATCGTTCGCATTTGAGAACGCGTTGTTGGCGATCTTCGCCTTTATGTCCGCATGAAGCCGACTGAAGAAGTCACTTTTGAGAATGTGGTCGCTAAGCTGTTCATCCTCACTGAAGGAAGCCAGCTTCTTTAAGCATAAATAGCGATTGTAGCGGGTCAGGTCGATTCCTTTAGAACGGAGGAATTCTGCCACTTGATTCATGTTGGATACGGTGTTTTGCATCATCGCATTTTTTAGATCGGTTAATGCTTTTGTGCGCTCACCGTTCACACTGTCCGATGCCGAATCCATGAATGCCGAATCCATGTTGTTGCGGAATGTCTCGAATTCGTTTCTGGAAACAGCTTCATCTAAATTGTTCGACGTCAAATATGCTTTCACGTCGTCTATCGTCTTCAATTCGTTGTTCTCGACCTTACTCATGACCTGGCTATATTCTGAGGAAAGTCCGCCATTATAGATGGTCGCCATGATGTAGATGTTTGTCTTCCGAGCCGCCGCTATTGATTCCTTGTTTTTGGCGATGTATGCGACTACATCGGCTTTTGAATTGATACTCTTGTCTTCCTGAATCTGTGTGATGATCTTTTTCGATATCACATATCGTGATAATGAATCGATGAATGCGCGCAATTCCGCATCAGCCTGATTCTTCTTATCTAGGGCATCATTTTGCTCACGCAACTTACGCAAGTTCTCTTGCTCTTCAGCTTTTTTCTGCTTCTCGTGTTTTTGAATCGATGTCTCGACACCCGATTCTTGCAGCGCATTGACAGCAAGCAAGATGACAGACGACGCGCCGACACCTTCCGACCTGCCTTCGCCGGCGGTAACGTAATCGAGCGTGCAAGCCTTGCCAATCTTCTTGGGATCGACACTCGTTCCGCCCAGGATGAACGTGAACTGCGCTACGCAATCCTGATCCTTCATTGAGAAGCAAAGCTGGTAAACATTATCGTCCTTTTTCCACCCGTGGATTTCTGGCGTCTTGCCGTTGTCCATTTTGAGAAGCGAGAGACCCTTTTCGAATTCGTCGATGGTTCCGAGTTCACCCATTCCGCTGACTTCGGTAATGATGTAGGAAGCTTTAAACTCTTGCGGCGGATCGGTGTATCCGCCGCAGCCGGTCTGCAAGCACACGGCCAAGATCAACAGGGCATACAGCGAAATCACTTCTTGAATTCTCTGACGGTTCATCATGCTACTGTCTCCTTTGAGATATAAAAAGAGGGGTGCCGCCCGTTCCATGCTTCCCGTAGGGCTACCAAACCCCCCAAGACAGCACAGCACCAGACGACACCCCCACTCGGGGTGCATCCAGTGCTTGTGCGTCGTCTGGGTAGATGCCCTTGCGGGCAAGTTTGGTAGTTTACGGGAAACGCCAAGCACATGAACGCCGCTACTTAAACGGCTTTATGTATTATAGCAGTGCTCGATATGACCTCCGTCATCCAATCTTGAAACATCGAATCGAACCGCAAAATAAAATATGCTCCCACCCTTGCACACTCAAGTTGTTTTTGTATTCAAGCAGGTTGACCCTCTCGAAAACGCCTCAAAAACCTGTTTTTGGGCACACCTCCCCCCACGCGCATATACCGAAAAGCGTGTCTCCGAGCCCCTCTTTGCCCAACCGCCCACCCGTCGAGGGGTCAGATAAGATTCCCTGCTATCAGCGGAGACTGTTTGGGCCGTGGACCTCAGTCCGTTGCCGAATCTCGCTGACGCATGACAGAATCGCTCTGTCGATTCTATGCGAAAAATGAACATGATCGACTCGCACATTGAATTAGCTGCATCAATGATCTACTCGTTCAGAATCAATCGAAATCCAAGGTCCGCATAAAACGCACTTCGCATCAAGTCGGTTCTCAATTTCTCGTGCAGGACTGTGAGGCTTCTGGCCGTCAATCGTGGTCGGTCTTGAAGCTCACGCAAGAGCAATAAATCGAAAGCCGTTGACTTAAACCAATCCACTTCCTCACTGAATCCCATAATTCCGATGATATTGGTGTTCGCCATGAATTTGCGTAATTCTTTCAAGTTTGCCTGCATCGTTGAGCAAGACCCAAAGTAAATCACCACCCTGCGCTCACAATGTTCGATGACTTCCTTAATCTCATCCAGAAACACCATTCTTCTGCCATCCAAACAGATGCAGGATTCTTGACCATGAAACGCTAGGTAAAGAACCGAGTAATTCGCATATGTGTTTTGTGTCCATTTCTTCAAATTAAAATCGAGTTCTTCCCGAGTGCCAACACGCCTATGAATATATGGGAATTTCCGACAGTGTGAATCCGCTACGATTTTGAGCACTGGTTCAACGGATGTTTTCTTACGCAGATCAGTGCTCCAATCGCCTTCAAGACAGAAAATCCCATGACCCGACTTTGACGCATTCATTTGGATCGTAGCCCTTAATCATCTTGTGTTCGATTCGATTCATAAATCTGTTTTAATCACGACCTGTTTAAATCCATTAGAGCGAGCAATTTGTTGCAGCAAGGACAAGTAACCCTGATTCCCTCTTATCATCATGCGGTCGGTATAAGCGTATTTGCCCTTGCGGACCCATTTAATCAAAGCAAAGAATATTTCCTCCAAGCGAGCCTGTATGATTTCGGAGACATCATTGAGTTCCTTATTTCGTGGCCGACATTCCGCGATCAACTTTTCGGCTTTAGTCCTCGAAACATTCAGCATCCTGCCAACATCGTTGACGATCATCTTTTCGCCCACGGTCCTGCTGACATCGGCTATCCGGCCTTTCGTGACAATCGCGGCCATCGTTTGAGTTTTGCAAATCTCCACTACAAGCCTCGCCTCTGAACGGCCGTGGGAATGAGATGTTTTTTTCATCATGTGCTGAACTTCTTTCTTTTTCTCACAGTGACCCACTACTCGCTTTCGCTTCTTGCGCATGATGCAAGTCTATGACCTTCGCCCCGTCCGAATTCAGGGCTTGTTCGATTACCTGACCGATACGCTCGTTCGCCGTTCGGATCGGATTGTCGGCGAGGTGAGCATATCGCTGTGTGGTGGATGCCTGGGTGTGGCCTAACAACTTCCCGATTATTAAAAGCCCTTCGCCTAATCCCGCCGCAACACTGGCGAAGCTGTGCCTCAGATCGTGAATACGCAGATCGGGGACTTGTGCTTTTTCGCGGACGCGTTCCCAGATTTTATACAGCCCGTTAAAAGGCTTGTCATCCCGACGCTCGCTTGGAATGACCCATACCGGATCGCGTTTGATCTTCTTGAGGATGTCGATCGCGGCCAGGTTGAGGTAAATGACCTTGCTGCCGGTCTTGCTGTCCTCAAGGCGAAGTAAACCACTTTTAAGATCGACCTCGCTCCACTTGAGGTTCAGGATTTCGCTTTTACGTGCCCCGGTGAGGATCAAGAGCCGCAAGGCGTCAATGGCAACCTGGGGCTCGGACTTCTCATCCTCGATCTCTTTCAATGTCTTGCCGATCCGCTTCAATTCTTCAGGGCTCAGGTATCGCTCACAGGCTTTTTCGGGGAATCTCGACACGCGCCGGCAGGGATTTGACCCGTCCGGCCGTTCGCCCCATATTTCGGAAAGGTTGAACATCGTAGAGAGCAAGGTCAGGACCCGATTCGCCTGGTAAGGGGTGTCGCTCAAGCTGGTGTGGAACTTGGCGATGTCCTGACGGGTGAATTCCTGGACTTTACGCGCTCCCATTTGCGGGATGATGAACTTGTCGATAAACCGCTGGTCGTTATAGATCGATTGGGGCTTTTTTCTGATCTTTGCGTGATCCTTCATATATCGCTCGGCCAGTTGCTTCATGGTCATGGAACCTTTGACCTGATCCCGCTCATCAGCCGGGTCGGTGTCGCCCATCTGAGCCTGTGCAAGAAGCTGTGTGGCTTTCTTTCTGGCCTGGTCGGGGGCAATCGTCCCGTGTTGCCCGATGGTCATCCAGCGGGAACGCCGATGCTTGTTGCGATAGGTCAGAATGTAAACCATCCGGCCTGATGGCTTAACCCTCAGACCGAATCCCGGCAGCGTGGCATCCCAGTAATAAACATCCCGGCTCGGATCGGGCACAATCTCATCGATAAACCGCTTTGTAAGCTGGGCCATGACACAAACTCTCCCCATTCAGGAATTGACTCATTTTTTCCTGGCATCCCGCACACAGCCCCCAAAAACCGGGCCGATTTCGGCGAGCATATAGCAAGCATAATAGAGAGAAATGGGGCGAAAATCAAGGCAAAAAGATGGCTCTATCCGAAGATAAAACCAATAGAATGAGTAATATAGAGCAATAGAGAGAAGGCGATAGAAAAGCAAAGAAATGGCAAATATAGGCTACGGATCAGAAGGTTGGGGGTTCAAATCCCTCCGGGCGTACCACTTCTCTTTCCCTCCCCCACATATTAACGGTGTGCGCATCTCAAATTGCGTTTGCGGTTGTCGTCTTACTGCCTGGTTCAGTCGCGGGAGAGTGCTTGCATTGACGAGTCGCGTTTGTGCAGAATACCCGCCGGCATTGGCATGTGAAGAATTGCACAGTAACAGGGGGGAAGGAATGATGCGAAAGGTGAAGCGACTTCTTATTTGTTCCGATTTCATGGCGCGAAGGGGGCAATGCCTGCTGCTGGCGGCGGCCCTGCTGCTCGCGGCCGGGTGCTCGCGGACCGGGTTGTTCCCGGCGCGGGGCGCGGCGGAGGGCTGGGGCGCCGTTCCGGCCATTTTGAGCCGGATTGTGCCGCCCGAGTTCCCTGACCGCGACTACGTCGTCACCGATTTCGGGGCCGTCGGCGACAGCCACGTAAACTGCCAGCCGGCGTTTAAGAAAGCCATCGATCAGGCCAACGCCGAGGGCGGCGGCCGGATCGTCGTGCCGGCGGGCCGCTACCTGCTCAACGGCCCGATCCACCTCAAGAGCAACATCGAACTGCACCTGGAGAAGGGCGCCTATATCAAGTTCGGCACCAATCCGGCCGATTACCTGCCGGTCGTGCTCGTCCGCTGGGAAGGCACCGAGATGTTCAACTACTCGCCGCTGATCTACGCCTACCAG
Source organism: Candidatus Sumerlaeia bacterium (assembly GCA_039683515.1). Taxonomy (GTDB): domain Bacteria; phylum Sumerlaeota; class Sumerlaeia; order MVZB01; family MVZB01; genus JAJFUE01. Next base: position 220,802 of record JBDKRG010000010.1, read on the forward strand.
GCCACCAACGTGGCGATCACGGGCGAGGGGACGATCGACGGCAGCGGCGCGGCGGGGTTCGCGCCCTGGAAGAAGATCCAGGCGCCCGAGTCCAACCGCATCCGCACGATGGGCGAGCGGGGCGTCCCCGTCTGCGAGCGTGTCTTCGGCGAGGGCTACCACATGCGCCTGGACCTCGTCCAACTGTTCGGCTGCAAGAACGTCCTGATCGAGGGCGTCACGATGCTCGACTCGCCGTTCTGGGTCAACCACCTCGTCGGCTGCATCAACGTGACCATGCGCAAGGTTAAAGTGGACAGCCACAACCCCAACAGCGACGGCGTCGATCCCGAGTCGTGCGTCGACATGCTGATCGAGGACTGCGACTTTAACTGCGAGGACGACGGCGTGGCGATCAAGTCCGGCCGCGACCGCGACGGCTGGCGCCTCGGCCAGCCGAGCGAGAACATCATCGTGCGCCGCTGCAAGATCAACACCTACTGCGGCGGCCTGTGCGTCGGCAGCGAGATGTCGGGCGGCGCGCGCAACATCTTCTGGGAGGACTGCGACATCGTCGGCGGCGAGAACGGCCTGTTCATCAAGGCCAACGCCGACCGCGGCGGCATGATCGAAAACGTCTGGGTGCGCAACATCGACATCGGCCCCTGCCGCCGCAACGCGGTCCACATCACCTGCCATTACGACGGCTATTACAAGGGCGGCTACCGCGGCAACAAGTTCTACCCGCTCCTCCGGAACATGAACATCGCCAACCTCAAGGCCGGCAAGGCCGGCGAGGAAGGGCTGCGCCTGTTCGGCCGCTCCGAGCTGCCGATGCAAAACATCACGCTCAAGAACGTCGAGGTCGAGAGCCAGGGCCGCGCCTCGCAGTACGATTTCCTGCAGAACGTCACCCTGGACAACGTCAAGATCGGCGGCGAGCTCCAGAGCGTCCCGGCCGCCAAGTAAACCGGCAACGGGTCCCATGGGTCCCACGCGGCCCATGGGACCCATAACACCCATACGATATAAAATCCACAATCCAGCGAGGCATATACGATGCGACAGACACAACGCCTGTTGATTTCATCCATGATCCTGCTTGGCCTGGCCCTTGCCGGGTGCTCGCGGATCGGGCTGCCGCTCGGCGATCAGGCCGGCTGGCGCGCGGTGCCGGAGATTCTGAGCCGGATCGTTCCGCCGCAATTCCCCGCCCGGGATTATGACGTTACAAAATTCGGCGCCGTCGGCGACGGCAAGACCGACTCGCGTCCGGCGTTCGCCCGCGCCATCGACCAGTGCAACGCCGAGGGAGGCGGCCGGGTCGTCGTGCCGGCGGGGCGCTACCAGATCAACGGCCCGATCCACCTCAAGAGCAACGTCAACCTGCACCTGGCCGAGGGCGCCTACATCCGGTTCAGCTCCAACCCGGCGGACTATCTGCCGGTCGTGCTGACGCGCTGGGAAGGGACCGAATTGTTCAATTACTCGCCGCTCGTCTATGCCTACCAGGCGACGAACGTGGCGATCACCGGCGCGGGGACGCTCGACGGCAACGGCAAGGCGTGCTTTGCCGCGTGGGAGTTCAAGCAGGCCGCCGACGTCGGGCTCTCCCGCATGCAGAATGAAAACGGGGTGCCGGTCAGCGAGCGCATTTTCGGCGAGGGCCATTACCTGCGCCCCAATTTCGTGCAGTTCTTCGGCTGCAAGAACATCCTGATCGAAGGCATCAAGCTCGTCGATGCGCCGTTCTGGGTGACCCACCTGGTCGGCTGCAAGAACGCGACCGTGCGCCGGATTGTCGTGGACAGCTGGAACGGCAACAGCGACGCTGTCGATCCCGAGTCGAGCGTCGACGTGCTGATCGAGGATTGCGTCTTGCATTGCGAGGACGATGCGGTGGCCGTCAAGTCCGGGCGCGACCACGACGCGTGGCGGCTGGGGCAGGCGAGCGAGAACATCATCGTGCGCCGCTGCAAGATCAAGACGAACAAGTCGGGCCTGTGCGTCGGCAGCGAAATGGCCGGCGGGGCGCGCAATATCTTCTGGGAAGACTGCGAGATCGAGGATTGCGTCAACGGCCTTTTCTTCAAGGCCAACGGCGATCGCGGCGGTCTCGTCGAGGGCGTCTGGGCGCGCAACATCACCGTCGGCCACGCCGGCAAGCATGCGGTCAATGCGACCTGCAACTACAACGGCGCCTACAGGGGCGGCCGGCATTGGCCGCTTTTCCGGCGCGTCACCATCGCCCGGATGACCGTTGACCGGACCGACCTCGAGGGCATTTTCCTGGACGGCCGCCCCGAACTGCCGCTGAGCCGGTGGCGGTTTGAGCATGTCTCGATCCGGAACGAAGGCAAGCCGTCGCAGTTCATCAACGCCGCCGACGTCGTCCTGCGCGACGTAAGTTTCAAAGGCCGGAATCGTTAAGACGTTTACAAAATGAAGTAGGGGGGGATCCGATGAAGAATTTCATGCTTGTTCTGTGTCTGCTGATCTCGAGCATGGCGCACGCCGCCGAGAGGCCCGCACGTTCCGATCGGGATGCACGGCTCGCGCTCGAAAAGATGTCGATCGACGAAGTGGCCGGCATGGTGCCGGCGGCGGCGGGATTCCGTTACATCGGCTGCCCGCACTGCGACGGCGGCAGCCAGGAGAACGGCGTCCTGGGCTGGCAGCCCGGCCTGGGCGACACCCTCCGCTGCCGGTTCTGCAAGATGACGTTCCCCAATGAGCAGTATCCCAACAAGAAAGAGATTCGGATCACGGCGCCCGACGGATCGGCGCAGGTGTATCGCTATTACGAGGGGCCGACGGGGCGCCAGTATTTCTATGAGGCGCACGCCTGGTTCGAACGCATTCAGTGGCTGCGCTCGGGCGCCCTGCGCCTTGCGGAAAACTATCGCAAGACGGGGGACCTGAACAGCGCCGACCGCGCGGCGGCGATCCTCGCCCGCTTCGCCCAGGTCGTGCCGGGCTATGCCATGCGCTTCGAGGTCCCGTTCAAGACCAAGCGGTTCTTCCCCGCCGATCAGCTCGCCCCTTACAACGGCGCCCCGCCGATGCGTGTCGCCAAGTTCGACTCGTGGGCCTACATGGACATCCCCGAGGACCTGACGCGCGCGTGGGAAATCCTCGAGGACGGCAAGTACGACTACTCGCGCCTGGGCGGCCGGTTCGGCTCCGACCCCGACGCGCTGATCCGGAAGGACCTGCTGCGGCTGCTGGTCGACGTCACCGCCGCCAACCCCGAGCAGTATCACAACATGTCGCCCCGGATGTACCGGGCGATGATCAACGTCGGCCGGGCGCTGAACGAGCCCAAGTACGTTCACGACGCGATCGACCGCTTCGGCGGCCTGCTTCAAAACAAGTTCTACAGCGATGGGTGGTGGTGCGAAGGGTCGTCGTCCTACCACCGCCAGACGATCGATGGCCTGGCCAAGGTGGCCCAGTCGGTACAGGGTTACAGCGACCCGCCGACCTGGACCGGCAGCGAGAAGTTCGTCAACCTGGACCTGATGAACGACCTGCCGCTGCTGGCGCGGGCCAACCAGTTGCTCAAGGATGCCGTCCTGCCCAACGGCCGCATGATCCCGGTCAACGACACGTGGGCCTCGACGCAGCTCGAGGCCACCACGACCTCGCTGTCGAGGCTGTGGCCGGGGCTCGGCCGTGCGGTGCTTGGCGCCGGCTCGGGGGACAACCAGGTCTGCCTGGGCCTGGACTGGAGCACCCATGGCAACCATGCGCACCTGGACAACGGCTCGATCTTCCTCTATGCGCTCGGCAAGGAACTGCTCCCCGACATCGGCTACACGCACACGCGCTGGCATAATTGGGCGACCAACTCGGCCTCGCACAACATGGTCGTCGTCGGCGAGCGCTCGCAGCCGATGATCTGGCCGGAGAAGGGATCGACCCAGGGAAACCTGCGCTGGTTCGACGCGAGCGACAGCCATGTGCGCTTCATCGACCTGGATGCCGCGCCCTCCTACCCGGGGCTCAAGGAGTATCGCCGCCGGTTGGCCCTCGTGCATGCCGGCGAGGGGTTCGATTACGTCGTCGACCGCTTCGACGTCGAAGGCACGGGGACGACCCAGGACTTCTTCCTGCACGGCTCGGCCGACGAGATCGGGAATCTCGAAACCAGCGCGCCGATCGAAACCGCGGTCGACACGCTCGTTCCGTCATGGGGCGGCCGCGGCCAATACGTCGGCGAGGCGAACATGGATTTTGTCGGCACGAAATTCCACGTTTACGATTTGCTGAAAGACGTCCATAAGACGCCGGCGGCCGGCGGCATCTGGACCGCCACGTGGCGCTACCCGGGGGCGAGCCTGCGGGCGCACCTGATCGCGCCCAAGGGATCGACGCTCTACCGTTATACATCGCCGATGATCCGGCCCGCCGGGCGGCTTGACGCCGACCTGCCCAAATACATGACCCCCGGCATCATGGAGCGCCATCAGGGCGGCCAGAGCACGTTCGTGGCCGTCTACGAGCCGTTCCGGGACAAGACCTGGTTCGAGCGCGTCGAGGGCGGGCCTGATAAGCTGACAATCTCGTATACGATGCCCGACGGCAAGCGGGTGACCGACACGATCCGGATCCGCGACCAAAGCCTCGAGGTCAAGTCCTCGGCCGGCTGGGCCTACGCGACCGGCAAACCGGTCGGCGGCAGGGTTGTCGGCCTCGAAACGAAGAACGACGGCCGCTGCGTCCTGAAGCTCGACAAGGCGGCCCCGAAGACGGCCGCCGTGCGGCTCCAGTTCGGCCCCACGCGCTCGTTCGTGTTCCCGGTCGCCTCGGTCGAAGGCAAGGAAATTCAACTTGCCGCAAGTCCGGGGATCGTCATGGACTCGCCCGAGTCGGCGCATTTCACGACCTTCCCGCACGAAAAACTGACCGGCCGGATCGAGTGGGCGGTGTATTCGGGCCGGTGAGCGAACCGGGATGTCATGAATCAAATAACTTGGGCCGTGACTGCGGAACGGCTTGTACAAACAATATTGATATGAAAGTTGCCGGTTGCGGCCCGTAGGTTGTTGCGCCGAGTTACAAGCAGGCGCGGCATGGCTTCCGGGGGTGCGGAGCAAAAGTAGATATAAGCGTAATAATATCAGCAATGTAAAAGAAACAATTCCGCCATTTGGCACATATAGTTAAAAAATGCAAAAATTTTGTTGACATAAAACGCCTCCGGCACTAATTTGACTTATTATTGATTCGGAAGCTGTTGCAGGCAGAATGCGCAACGAGTTTGTACTTCAAAGTTACAAGGGGGGGACTGAGGTTCTGCTTTTCGTTGTATTCGGTAATTTCCTGCACAAGGAAATACCATCTCGACACTCAGTTTGGAGGAAAGTCTCACATGAAACGCAAAGGGTTTACCCTGATCGAGCTGCTGATCGTTGTTGCCATCATCGCCATCCTGGCGGCCATCGCCGTCCCGAACTTCCTGGAAGCCCAGACGCGTTCGCGCGTCTCGCGCGCCCAGAACGACATGCGTTCCATCGCGCTGGCCATGGAATCGTATCGCATTGACAACAACACCTATCCGTCGCATTTCCGTTATTCGCCGCTTCCGCCTGCCAGCACGTCGACCAACATGGATAGCCGGCTGCTGAGCACGCCGATTTCCTATCTGACCGTGTTCCCGGACGACGTTTTCCGGATCATCGCCGGTTCCGGCACGGGCAAGTATCGCCTTTATGCCTTGGGTTACACGGCTCGTTCCGCTGACCCGGGCTATAACCGCGACTATCACTTCTTCCCGAAGACCGCGTGGATGACGTGGAGCCTTGGCCCGGACCTCGTGACCAACACCGGTGGTTACTTCCCCGAGCCGGCCGTCATCGCGAATGAGGCTTCGGCGGCTCCGCGTATCGGTGTCGACAAAAACGGCGTTGTTATTCCCCCGGCCACCTCGGCTTACTATGGCGGCATGCGCTACGACCCGACCAACGGCACCGTCAGCTGGGGCGATATCTATCGCTTCGAGGGTGATGCCAAGACCCGTATCAACTAAGAACGCATATCTGCAACACTTCCCCCTTATGGGCGTCCCGGCCTTCCGCCAGGGCGCCCTTATTTTTTTATGATCGGGGGCGCGAAGAGACCGATCCCCCCGCCGTCAGAGTGACTGGTAATTATTTTATACCGGCATGTAACTTGAGCCAACTTGTGAAAAACGACTCAAAAGAAGGCTGCGTCCATTTCCAAACGCAAAAAACCAGACGTTTCATCATGATGATGTCACAATATTAAAGAAGCAAATATGCCATTTGGCATATATAGTTAAAAAAGCAAAATATATGTTGACATGAAACGTCTCCAGCACTAATTTATTTCGCTATTGATTCGGAAGTTGTTGCAGGCAGAATGCGCAGCGAGTTTGTAATTCAAAGTTACTAGGGGGGACTGAGGTTCTGCTTTTGGTTGTATTCGGTAATTTCCTAAACGAGGAAATACCATCTCGACACTCAGTTTGGAGGACTGTCTCACATGAAACGCAAAGGGTTTACCCTGATCGAGCTTCTGATCGTTGTTGCCATCATCGCCATCCTGGCGGCCATCGCCGTCCCGAACTTCCTGGAAGCTCAGACGCGTTCGCGCGTCTCGCGCGCCCAGAACGACATGCGTTCCATCGCACTGGCCATGGAATCGTATCGCATTGACAACAACACCTATCCGTCGCATTTCCGTTATTCGCCGCTTCCGCCTGCCAGCACGTCGACCAGCATGGACAGCCGGTTGCTGAGCACGCCGGTTTCCTATCTGACCGTGTTCCCGGACGACGTTTTCCGGATCATCGCCGGTTCCGGCACGGCCAAGTATCGCCTTTATGCCTTGGGTTACACGGCTCGTTCCGCGGCCCCGGGTTATAACCGCGATTATCACTTCTTCCCGAAAACCTCGTGGATGACCTGGAGCCTCGGCCCGGACCTCGTGACCAACACCGGTGGCTATTTCCCCGAGCCGGCCGTCATCGCCAATGAGGCTTCGGCGGCTCCGCGTATCGGCATCGATAAAAACGGGGTGACCATTCCCCCGGCCACATCGCTCTCCTATAACGGAATGCGCTATGACCCGACCAACGGCACCGTCAGTTGGGGCGATATCTATCGCTTCGAGGGTGAAGCCAAGACCCGTATCAACTAAGAGCGCGCCTCTGCAACACTTCCCCCTTACGGGCGTCCTGGTCCTCAGCCAGGGCGCCCTTGTTTTTGATGATCGGGAGCCGGGAGAGACCGCCCCCCGCCGTCAAATTGACTGGCATTTTTCTTCGCCGGCATGTAACTTGAGCCCGCTTGTGAAAAACAACTCAAAAGAAGGATGTGTCCATGTCCAAACGCGAAAAATCAGACGTTTCATCCTGCGATAACATTAGCCGCAGATCATTATTGCAGGCCGTCGGCATCGGCGCGCTCGGAATCGAAGCCGGCCTGTTCGGCGCCGGTTGCGCCGCCTCCCGTCCGGCCAAGCCCGCCGCCGCGCCGGCATCCACGCCCGACGTCCCCGCTCCGGCGCTCGCGCCGCTCAACCGCTTCCCGCGCATGACCCAGGAATATTTTATCGAGCAGGTGACGCGCGCGCAGGAAGCCGGTCAGGCTCTGCGCGACTCGCTGCGCACCCGCCGGGACGCCGAGCGTTACGTGGCCATGGTGCGCGAAAAGATCCGCGCCTGTTTCGGCCCGATGCCTGTGAAGACCCCCCTCGAGCCGCGCGTCACCGGTGTCGTCGAACGCGACGCCTACAAGATCGAAAAAGTCATTTTCAGCAGCCGGCCCGGCTACATGGTCACGGCCAACCTCTATATCCCGAAAGGGCGCAAGTTCCCGCTGCCGGGCGTGGTCGGGACCTGCGGCCATTTCGACGGCGGCAAAGCCTGTCCGGCCTACCAGTCCTATGCCCAGGGGCTTGCCCGTCTGGGCTATGTCGTACTGATCTTCGACCCGCCCGGCCAGGGCGAGCGCTGGCTGTATTACGATGGTCCGGGCAAGTCGCGGACCCCGGCCGGCGTCGGCCGCGAAGTCGGGCTTCCGTGCCGCGAGCATATCTATGCCGGCAATCAGCAGTACCTCGTCGATGAGTTCATCGGTTCGTGGTTCGTTTGGGACGGCATCCGCGCGCTGGATTACCTGCTGACGCGCAAGGAAGTCGACCCGCGCCGCGTCGGCATCACCGGCAATTCCGGCGGCGGCACACAGGCCACCTGGTTGTGCGGCCTGGACAGGCGCTGGACGATGGCCGCGCCATCGTGCTTCGTGACCACGTTCCTGCGCAACATGAAGAACGAGCTCCCCGCCGACACCGAGCAGTGCCCGCCGCGCGCGCTGGCGCTCGGCCTGGACCACAGCGACTTCATCGCCGCGATGGCGCCCAAGCCCGTCATCCTGCTGACCAAGGAAAAGGATTTCTTCGACATTCGCGGCGGGGAGGAAGCCTACGCCCGCCTCAAAAAACTTTACACCCTGCTCGGCGCCGAGAAGAACATCGCCCTCTTCACCGGCGAGGGCGAGCACGGCTACAGCCAGGACAACCGCGAGGCGATGTATCGCTGGTTCAACCGCGCGACCGGCCAGGAGGGGCCGTCGGCCGAACCCGCGCTGACGATCGAGGACGAGAAGACCCTCTGGTGCGCGCCCAACGGGCTGGTTTCGGAACTGAATTCGAAGCCCATTTTTGCGTTCACGAGGGAAAAATCCCTGGCGCTCGGGCGCGACCGGCCGCAGCTCGCCGGTCAAGCCCTGCAAAAAACGGTCACGGAAACCCTCAAGCTGACGCCGGGCGAAGGCGTCCCGGAATACGACATCCTGCGCACCGCCGGCGGCGATCGCAAATACCCCGCCGAGGCGACGCATTACGTTGTCCATACCGAGCCGGGGATCTCGGCGATCGTCGCCATGCTGTCGAAGGATAAAACAGGTCCGTCGCGGCCGCCGAAGTCCGCCCCCCGCGCCATCCTTTATATCTCGAATCAATCGAGCGACGTCGAGATGCGTGAGGAACCGCTCGTTCGCGAACTGATCCAGGCCGAGCCCGGGGCAGCCTTCTTTGCGTGCGACGTGCGCGGCATCGGCGATTCGCAGCCGAACACCTGCGACTGGAATTCCTTCCTCGATCCATACGGCTGCGACTTCTTCTATGCGGCCCATTCGATCATGCTCGACAGGCCCTACGTCGGCCAGCGGACGTTCGACGTCCTGCGCGTGCTGGCCTGGCTCAAGAGCTTCGGGCACGACGAGGTTCACCTGGCCGCCGGCGGCTGGGGAACGCTGCCGGCCACGTTCGCCGCGCTGCTTTCGCCCCAGGTGGCGCAGGTGACGCTCAAGGGCGCGCCGGCCTCGTATGCGGAAATGGCCGAGAACGAGCAATACGGCTGGCCGCTGTCGTCGCTCCTTCCGGGCGTGTTGACGCGGTTCGACCTGCCCGACTGCTACCGCGAGCTCGAGGCGAAGAAACTGCGGCGGATTTCATAACATCCGCGCCGCTTCCGGAACCGCCGTGGGCAGGCTCGACGTTTTCGCCGAACCTGCCCACGCTTTTATTGCGCGTCGATCGGACGGGATGTGGCATGAACGAGCCGCATGACATCGATCTGGCCGGTAGGGCCGCCGAGGCGAGGGGAGCCTTGCGCGCGTGCGACCTGTGCTCCCGGCGGTGCGGCGCCGACCGCGCCTCCGGCGCAACGGGCTACTGCGGCGTCGGCGCGCAGAGCCGCTGGTTTCGCGAACTGGTTATTTACGGGATCGAGATGGAGCTGATCCCGGCCCATGCCGTGTATCTGTGCGGATGCAACATGCGCTGCGCGTTCTGCAACGTCGAGCCGTGGAACCTGGCGCCGGCGACCGGCGAGGCCTGGGATCCGGCATGGATGGCGCGGCGGGTCGAACAGCGGCGGGGGGAGGGAGCCTCGACGCTCCTCATCCTGGGCGGCGAGCCGACGATCAACCTGCCGGCGGTCCTGGACATGCTCGCGCGCGTCAAGGACAAGCCCCGGGTCGCGTGGGACAGCAATATGCTTCTATCGGAGCGGTCGCGAGGGCTCCTCGACGGGATCGTCGACGTGTACGTGGCCGACCTCAAGTTCGGCAACAACGCGTGCGCGCGGAGGCTGGCGGATTTCGAAGGGTATCTGGAAGTCGTCGGGGCGAACCTGAAATTCGCCGAGCGGACGGCCGGCCTGATCGTGAGGCATCTCATGTTGCCCGGGCACTTTGAGTGCTGCACGATCCCGGCGCTCAAATGGCTGAGCGAGAATGTTGAAAAGCCGCGCCTGTCGCTGAACTGGGGCTACCGCCCGCCGAACGCCAGGCCGGAATTCCCGGAGCTGACGGGAGCCATCGACGAAAAAGAATTCGAGCAGGCCAGAGACAGGGCGATTGGGCTGGGGATGGAATTAGTTTAAATATCTTTCCAAACTTTTCGCAGGGGTGCGCATCCAATGTTTTAAGGCGGGTCTGCCCATACGGGCCGAGCCCCCCGCCCGTGCGCGGGTAATTATATTGTAACAAGCGGCAATCGCCGGTTGATGGTTGGGCGGGAACAGAATATACCATTGAGAGAAGTTCTCGCTTTGATTTGACGTCCAGGATCGCGGCTGATGCTCGAAGGGATCGAAATCCGAATTCGGCGTGACGGTTGCATCCAGTTCAGCGCCCTGTCGGCCGAGCTGCTGGAGGTCGCCGCGGCGATCTGCCCGCACGACCCCGAGATCAAGCGCCGCCTCGAGATCATGCGCCGGGCCAAGGCGCCGAGCGCACACAAAGCCGCCCAGGAGATGACCGATGGCCCTGTCCAGACAGAGCAAGGAAATTGAAATCCTGATCCGCGCGCGGTACCCGATCATTTATATCGTCACGTGGGAAGAGATGCGGGCGGTCGCCGAGATCACGCGCATCGCGCAGGAGCGCGAGAAGCGCGTCCTGGAATGGTCGATCACCACCGGGCTGGCCCCGGCCGGCGCGCTGCTGCAGGCGGGCAAGCTCCGCGACCCCAAGACCAAGGACCCGCTGGCCGCGCTCGACCAGGTGATCGACGACCTCGAGCCCGCCATTTATATCTTCAAGGACCTGCACCCGTTCCTGAACCGCCAGAACAACGCCGTCGTGCGGCGGCTGCGCGAAATCGCCAACAACCTCAAGCACACGCAGAAGACCGTCATCGTCATCGCCCCCTGCTCGGACGTGCCGATGGAGCTGGAGAAGGACGTGACGGTCATCGATTTCGACATGCCCGGCCACGACGAGATCGACGGGCTCCTGACCCGCATCCAAGGCGACGTCGTCAACAACCCCAACATCCAGGTTGAGCTCGACCTCGAGACGCGGGAGAAGCTGATCGCGGCGGCGCTCGGTCTCACGCTCACCGAGGCCGAGAACGTCTTCGCCAAGGCGCTGGTCACCGCGCGCAAGCTCGACGTCAGCCAGATCCGCCACATCTTCGAGGAAAAAAAGCAGATCATCCGCAAGAGCGGCCTGCTCGAATACATCGAGACCGGCGGCGACCTCAGCGGCGTCGGCGGCCTCGACAAGCTCAAGGACTGGCTCCGCAAGCGCACGATCGCGCTCTCGAGCCAGGCGCGCCAGTTCGGCCTGCCGGCCCCCCGCGGGATCCTGCTGCTCGGCGTCCAGGGCTGCGGCAAGTCCCTCACGGCCAAGACGATCGGGCAGCTGTGGAACCAGCCGCTCATGCGCTTCGACGTCGGCCGCGTCTTCAACAGCCTCGTCGGCACGAGCGAAAGCAACATCCGGCGCGCGATCCAGGTCGTCGAGTCGGTCTCGCCCGCCATCCTGTGGATCGACGAGATCGACAAGGCGTTCTCGCGCCAGAGCGGCAATACCGACGGCGGCACCTCGACGCGCGTGTTCGGCACGTTCCTGACGTGGCTGTCGGAGAAGAAGTCGCCGGTCTTCGTCGTCGCCACCGCCAACGACATCCGCAACCTCCCGCCCGAGCTGCTGCGCAAGGGGCGCCTCGACGAGATCTTCTTCGTCGACCTGCCGAGCCACTGGGAGAGGACGGACATATTTCGCATCCATCTGGCGAAGCGCAAGCGCAACCCGGCCAAGTTCGACCTGGATGCGCTCGCAAAAAGCAGCGAGGGGTTCAGCGGCGCGGAAATCGAGGAGTGCATTGTCTCGGCCCTGTTCGATTCGTTCTACGAGCGGCACGACGTCACGACCGAGGTGATCCTGAATGCGATCCGCCAGACCGTGCCGCTCTCCAAGACGATGCAGGAGGAGATCAACTTCGTTCGAACCTGGTGCGAGGGGCGCGCGCGCAACGCCACGAGCCTCGAGGCGTCGCTGCCGGGCATCCAGCCGGCCGGCGCATTGACATCCCTATCAGGATCAACCCAGACCATACTCGACAAGGAGGGTGAAGCATGTCAGTGATATTTTTCCTAGCCCCGGCGATCATCACCGGATGGCCCGCGATCACGGCCGCGGCGGCCGCCGCCGCGACAACCATGGGCCTGAACATGGCCAAGGAGGCGCAGGAAATTGCCAGCGAACTGAACCAGAAGGCCGACCGCAAGACCAAGGTCGACCTCGAAGTCGGCAACAGCGAGGTCCTTTCGGAGAACGTCGGCAGCGAGCAGATCGTGCTGCGCAAGGGCGCCATGACGCTGCGGGTCTATCGCGACGAGCGCAACCAGCTCCGCTGCTGCGTCGAGGGCGAAAACCACACCAAGGCCGAGCTCGAGGAGTTTGGCCACCAGGTCATCGACAAGATCACGCAGACCTACATCTACAACCGGGTCGTGACGGAGCTCAAGGCGCGCGGCCTCGAGATCCAGACCGAAGAAGTCACCGCCGACCAGTCGGTGCACATCCACGTCCGCAACACACTGGAGTGACGGCCATGCAGCAACACCATATCGACATCGAGATCCGGCCCGACGGCGAGGTCAAGGTCCACATCGAGGGCGCCAAGGGCAAGCAGTGCATCAAGTACCAGGAGCTGTTCAAGCAGATCGTCGGCGAGGTCAAGGAGGAACAGCTCACGCACGAGTATTACGAGCCCGACCCCCGCGTGATGGTCGACATCGAGAACCAGCAGCATATTCACCATTGAGCGGAGTGATCGTTCATGCAGTGCAGGCGCTGCGGATTCGAGAACATGCCGGGGATCACGACGTGCATGCGCTGCAACTCGGCGCTAGTCGCGGAGAAAATCAACGTGCATCCGCCGCGGGCCGGCTGGCGCAAGCCGTTCCGGCCGCTGTTCTACGTCCGCAACCGGATTGTTTCGCGCTTTTCCACTGTGTTCGCGCCGATCAATCTCGGGATACAAAGCACGAAATCCATGCACGGGATCTTCCTGGCGGCGCTTTCGATCATCCCGGGGTTGGGCCATCTGATTTCCGGCCAGTGGCGCGCCTTGCTTTGGCAGTGGCCGGCGTGGGCCGCCTCGACCGCCGCCTCCGCCTTTTTCTTCGGAAGCGAAATCACCGGCTTTTTCGTCGGCCTGATGATCGCGCTGCATGTGTGGATCATCTGCGATGCCGGCAAGCTGCGCAAATTGTTCGCGGCCTTCACCTCCCGGCTGGTGTTCGTGTTGGCGTTTTGCGTGTTGGTGATCTTGTTCTATGCCGGTCTGCGCACCGTGATCGAACGGGACTGGATCTTCGGCGTCACGATCCCGTTCGACCTGCCGGCCGACGGGTTGCGCGGCCGGGATTTCGTCTATTTTCGACGGCATCCGTATGAACGGGACAAACCGCGGCGGGGCGATATCTTGCATTACAATATCCAAGGCCGGCCGGGCCCGGAGTCGGTCAGTGTTGGCAAAGTGTTCGGCCTGCCCCGCGAACATATCAAGGCGAAGGCCGGCAAGCTGACCGTCACCGCGCCCGACGGGACCATTACCGTTTACAACATCCGGGCGTGTGACGTCCTGTTCCCGATCGATCTGACGCTGCAGGAAACCGAGTATTGGTGCCTGCCCATCGGGATGTCGATGGGCCAGGGGGGCGAGCAAATGGGGCAGAGGCAAATGTTGGGCATGACATATGACCAAATGGGGCGGGTCACGCCGGCTTGGATCAATGGCCGGGGCTGGGCCGTCTACCACCCGCTTTGGGAGCACGAATGGATGCGGCACCAGCCTTTGCCGGCCCTTCCGGCTCCCGCCGCCGATCCCGACCAGGCTTTATGACATGCGCGTGAAATAATATGTGCATTTCGGCCGCTTTCTTGGCACCATTTTCATCAGGAATACGACACCCGACATTCGGTTTTTCGGACGTTTCACATGGGCCGTTTTGATCAGCTCGAATTCGACGACGGGGAACCCCGCAAAAAAGTCGACAAGCAGGAGAAGGAGGAGAATCCGTTCCTGGGGTCGACGGGGACGCCGATCCGCGACTCGCGCTATTTCTGCCGCGAGGCCGACGTTCAGTTCCGGCTGGGCAACCTCGAGCCGGCGCTGCGCGAATACTCGCGCGCGCTCGAGCAGGACAGCGCGATGTTCGAGGGCTGGCTCGGCCAGGTGCGCGTGCTCCTCGAGACCGGCGAATACAAGGAAGCGGACCTGTGGGCCAACAAGGCGCTCGAGCTTTTCCCGGAGCAGGCCGACCTGCTCGCCGTCAAGGCGATCGCGCTCCTGCGGATGGGGAACAAGCCGGCCGCGCTCGGCATGTCCGACCGCGCCCTCGCCAGCAAGGGGACGACCTCGTTCGTGTGGCTCGCGCGGGCCGAGGTCCTGTTCGCCAGCCGCAAGCCGATGGGCGACCACTGCCTGGCCAAGGCGGTCGAGCTGGACAAGACCGGCTGGGCCAACTGGGAAGTGTCGCGGCTGCTGCGGCGTTACAAAAAGACTTCGAAGGCGGTCCCGTTCGCGCAGGAGGCGACAAGGCTTTTGCCGGCGGAGGCGGGCGCGTGGCTCGAGCTCGCGCACTGCCAGCTGGCCCTGAAAAACCGCGACGCGAAGCATTCGCTCGATCAGGCCGTGGAGCTGAGCCGCGACTGCATCGTGGCCAGGCGCCTCCTCGAGCGCTACCGCACGCCGGGCCTCCTGGGGCTGTTCATGTTCTGGAAGGAGTAATGGTCACACGATGGATTCGCAACAGGCACAAAAATACTTCTCGGCCATTCTCGGCCATGCGCACAAGCTGCACGCCTCGGACGTGCACCTCGTCGCGGGGCTGTCGCCGGCCTACCGCGTCCACGGCGAGATCGTGCTGGCCGACGCGCCGCCGATCCCCGCCGAGCAGCTGCGCGAAATCATCTACTCGATGCTCAACGACGTGCAGCGCGCCACGCTCGAGCACGACCTCGAGCTGTGTTTTTCGATCGCCGACGATCTGCGCAACCGGTTCCGCGTGACCATTTACTATCACGCCAGCAGCCCCGAAATGGCGATCCGGCGCTGCTCGGCCGACATCCCCACCCGCGAGCAGCTCGGCCTGCCCAAGATCGTCGAGGAGTTCGCGCGCCGCCGCTCGGGGCTCGTGCTCGTGACCGGCCCGACCGGCGTCGGCAAGACCACCACGCTCAGTTTCATGATCGACCTCGTCAACAGCGAGCGCCGCTGCAAGATCGTCACGATCGAGGACCCGATCGAATACATCCACAGCCACAAGCGCGCCATCGTCATCCAGCAGGAGCTGCGCAGCGACGTCCGCTCGTTCTCGGCCGCGCTGCGCAACGTCCTGCGCCAGGACCCGGACGTCATCGTCGTCGGCGAGATGCGCGACCTGGAAACCATCGAGACCGCGCTGACCGCCGCCGAAACCGGCCACCTCGTCCTCGCCACGCTGCACACCCCCAACGCGCAGCAGACGATCGAGCGCATCGTGAGCGCCTTCCCCGGCAACCAGCAGAACCAGATCATCGCGCAGCTCTCCAACTCGCTGCAGGGGGTCGTGGCGCAGCTGCTGCTGCCGCGCGCCGACAAGAAGGGGCGCGTGCTGGCCTGCGAGATCCTCATCGCGAATTCCGCCGTGCGGACCCACATCCGCGACAACTCGATCCACCAGATCTCGTCGGTCATCCAGATGAGCAAGCGGTTCGGCATGCAGTCGATGGACATGTCGCTGGCCGAGCTCTACGAGCGCGGCGACATCAGCTACGACATGGCCAACACCCACGCGCTCGACTCGACCAACATCAAGCCCCCCAAGGGCGGAATCCTCGCCGGGCTGAACTCGGATTGATTCTCGGACTTACTCCTTCACGACGAGAAGCATCGGGTGATGTTTGGATCTGTTTAATTCCATATTTTCAGCGATGACGCCTTCTCCTTCGCGGCTGACGAATTCGTAGCCGGACCAGTTCTTCAGGTCACCGGAAAGATTCTCATTTATAAAATGCAGCATGATGCCGCGGACGGGCGTTTTGGATTGCATGTGCGCTAGAACGATAGGCGTCACGTCGAACACCTTCCAGCCTTCGCCGGGTGTCATGTCGAACTTCGCCACCGGCTGCTTCGCGGTCGGCGGCTGTGTTTTCCAGGATACATCCTCGGTCCAGTTGGCGTTGATCTCGGTTGCGGCGATCGCACCCTTTGTATCGGCATCGTTCGTAAACCGGTAGGTGGTCTTGCGCGAATACATGGCCAGCAGGTATTTGTAGCCGGGTTTCAACTCTTCGAGCGGAACGTCCGGCCAGCTCAGCAGCGTCCGCACGCCGCCATCATTATTCGCGATGCAAATGTTGTCCACGTCGCCATGATTCCAGTCGGGCAGGTATTTCAAAATCATGGCGTCTTTGTCGACCGGCAGGATGCGCTGAAGCTTGTCACCGAAAGACGCGGTGAACCCTTGATCGACATAATTGCTTTCGACCCCCGACTTGACGAGGAGCTCATTCAAGCGGACTTTCTCAAGAAGATTCTGGGGCAGTTGAAATTTCAACCGATTCATTCCAGGCTGAACGTGCAACACCGGCCGGGATTCTCTGTTATAAGAACGCGACTCCAGCAAGAGATATTGATTCGCGCTGCCCTCGTTTTTGCAAAAAACATCGATTCTGGAGATGAAGGGATCCTTCGCCCATAAATTGATCTGCTTGACGTCCGAATCCAGGAAGATGTCAATGCTTCGGTCTCTTTGCAGATAGCCCATGTAAAGCTTCCCCGAAGGCGTGACGACGATCGGTTTGGGCTCGTAATTGAAAGGCATATCGTTTACAACCAGCGGTTCATACTCGAGCCACAGGCGAACCGCGATGTCGGCGGCCTTCAGTTCGTCGGGCAAATCGAACGACACCGTCGCCGTTGCCGTCGTGACGTCCGGAACAACAATGGTTTCATCGCGCTGATCGCCGGCATAAAGAACGACTGCTTTGTATCCCATCAAACCGGGATCGGAACCGGTGCCGACCTGAATGCCGTACGAACCCGGGCGCATTGGACCGAATTTGGCGATGCCGGATGAATCCAGCTGCCCCTTCAGATCGGCCTGGGTTCCAGGATTAAACGCTTCGCCATATACTTTTAGCCAAGCTTTCGCGGGCGGGCCGTCGGGCGTGTTCCGCGTGCACTTGATGGTCAGGTTCGCCATGTTGTTGACGGCCGGAGCGGCCTGCGCCTTGCCGATCCGCTCGAGCGCGCTGACCAGGGCGAGGTTGCTCTGGCGCGACTGCTCGGAAATCCTGTAGACCATCACGGCGGCGAAAATGATCACCACGGCGAGCAGGATATTGACGGCGACGATCAGTCGGTCTCGCATGATGTGCTCCTTCATGGCTTGCATCCAAAGTTTGCGCGCGATTCGGCCTGGGTTGCCGAACCGCTCGATGGCGGCGGCGCGGGCCTGCGCGTCGCCCAGGCCGCGGGCGCGCTCGCGCTCGATCGAGCAGGCCAGGTGATCGGCCAGCTCGTCCTCGATGTCGCGGCGCAGGCTGCGCGGCTCGCGCTCGTGCGGCCCCGGCATCGCCCGCCGCAGCTCTTCGCACAGCGATTCAGGCAACTCCATAGGTCGCGTCCCCCAGCACGTGCGCCACGCCCGTTGCGAACTCGCCCCACTCCTTGCGCCGGGCCGCCAGCGCGCGCTCGCCGGCCGCGGTCAGCTTGTAATACTTGCGGCGGCGCCCCTCGTCGGTCTCGACCCAGTAGGAGGTCAGGAGCTTCTGGCTCTCGAGCCGGTGCAGGCAAGGGTAGAGGCTTCCCTCCTTGAGGTCGAATGTCCCCTGCGAGCGCTCCAGCACGGTCTGCGAAATCTGGTAGCCATACGTGGGCCCGCGGCTGATGACGTCCATGATCATCATGTCGACGGTCCCCCAAAGCAGTCGGGAATCCATGGCAGGCACCTCACCGGTGAACTATACAACGACGTCCTAGGTATAAAGCATAGGCCCTCTATGTATTTCGCGTCAACAAGAAAATATCCCGGGCTCGCCGAACCCGGGATCGCATCTATTCAGGGCGCGGTGATTCAAGTCACCACACCGACCCATATCCCAACGCATGCCGGATGAACAGATAGCTGATGACCGCGGCGAGCCACGCGCCCGCCAGCCACGCCTCCTTGCGGCGCGGCCAGTCGAGCTCGCGCGTGGCGAGGTGGTAGCTGAACGTCACGCCGAAGATAAACCAGTCGAACGACGTGACGATGTCGAAGCTGTATTCGTGCTTGCTGAACGGCCAGTAGGGCTGCAGGTTGCCGTAGCCGGTGATCACGTCGCCGAGCCAGTGCATCGCGGCGGCGACCGCGGCGATGAGCAGAAGGAGCCCCCACGGCGCGCGCGGCGAAATGGGCTCGGGCGCCAGGTTCGCCGTCAGGAACCACCCGAACCGCCGCGAAACCCTGACGTACCCGATCACCCGCACGAGCGCCGCCGACAGCACGACCCAGAAGACGAGCATCCAGATGCAGTGCGTGAACACGCGATGGAACCGGCCGTAGGCGTCGGGCCCGATGAAGAACAGCCACGAGTCGCTGTCCATCAGCATGCTGCCGCCGATCCCGGCGAGCGTCGCCTGCGGGAGGAGTTCCTTCCTGGGCGTGACGAGCCGCGCGGTGGCGGCGCCGACGAGGCTGTGCGTGATGAAGTCCATTCGAAGTCCTTAGGTCCTTTGAGTCCTTTGGGTCATTTACTGGAATTTCTTAATGAGCGCGACGAGGTCCGCGATGTCAAACCTGCCGTCGCGGTTGAGGTCCGAGTCGGGCGGGATGGCCCCTTTCCCAACAAGCGCGTTTTGATATTCGTCGATGCGCGTGCGGTCGAAGACGGTGACGGTGATCTCGTCGGGCGTCGCGGTCGGGCGGAACTCGACGATCTGGTCCTTGAACCGGTAGCGCGCGACGCCGGTCTCGCCGGCGAACGGCGCGAGCGTCGCGGCAATCCGACTGTCGCTGAACGAATCGACAACGAGCCACTTTCCCGGCAGCGTCCCCGTCGCGTATTGCTTGTAAAGATAGTTCGAGATGATGCACGTCGCGCCGGCCGTCACGCGGGCCTTGATCTCGTTGAACGTCGCGGCCGAAAGCGCGTGGCCGCACACGACGAAGCATTTGACCGAATCGAGCACCGGGCCGGTCACCGTGTGGTCGAAGACCGCGAGGCTGTCGATCGGCACGAAGAAACCCGGCAGGTCGCACGGCATCGTGGCGTAGCCGGGGTATTCGACCGTGTTGGAGATCGAGGTCGACCCGCCCATGGCGTCGCGGGTGAGGATCGGCCACAGCTTGTGCCACTGCCGGCTGAGCGTGTCGGACGGCGTGTCGGGGTTGCCGAGCAGCCGGTTGCGGAAGAAGTTGTTCGTGTCGCGCCCCCAGTCGGTGTCGGGCAGGCGGACGATCGCGACGCGCGGCTGGTAATTGCGCCAGTTGACGCGCCGCGGGTGGTTGGGGACGTAGTTTTTGTAAAAGTCGCGCACGACCGCGCCGTGGCGCGTGAGCGTGTAGCTGGTCGTGTCGTTCCAGCTGACGAGCCCGCCCGGGTCGGCGGCCGTGATGCGGCTGGCGTTGTCGGCGTAGTCGAGGTTTTCGACGTAGGCGGCGTCCGCGCCGATCCAGTAGGCGGTCAGGAGCGCCGAGCGCAGCGCCTCCTTCGAGTGGCCGGGGAAGTCGAACCAGCGGTGCAGATCGGCGCAGATCCACAGCTGCGTCCGGTCGCTGTATTGCAGCGCCGCCCCCATGTTGTCGGCGAGGATCGCCGGATCGATGCTTTCCTTCAGGAGTTTCGGCGAGAGGATCCACCCCGCCCGCGCGAAGATATGGGCGCCGCCGGTCCACAGCAGCTCCGGGTAGAGCCGCACCTTGTTCTCGTAATGGCCGGTCCTGAGGTTTGCGCAGGCATTCGCAACCGCCGCCCACGCCTGCGGCACCGTCATGCCGCGCGTGTTGGCCAGGTACGGCACGTCGTAGGTATTGTCGGGAAGCGGGTTTTCCTCATTATAGGCGTAGCGGTTGTTCTCGAGCTGCATGTGGTCGGCTTCGTCGTAAACAACGCCCATGAACGCGCCGCTGTTCATGACCGGCCGCAGCCAGCTCATGCGCAGGTCCCAGCGATGCAGGCCGCCGGGCGCGTCGTATTCGTTGACGCCGGGGGTGACCCGCTGAATTTCGACAAAATTCGCATCTTCATTATTGAGCTGGTATTTGAGCCCGTGCGCGCGCATCCCGGCGTCCATGCGCAGAATTTTCTCGAGCGTGCGCGTCGAGTTCAGATCGCCGTATGCGGTTTCCGGATAAAGATGAATCCCCACGAACTGCGCGCCGAGTTCATTGATCGCCTTGTAATACGGCTCGTGCTGCCAGTATTCGACCCCGGTGTCGTGGTCGATAAACCAGGCCCCCGCCATGTCCACCCCGAGCAGGATCGGGTTGTCGGCAGCGGCGAAGCTGCCGCCTGCTGCAACAGCAAAAAAGAAAACTGACAGGAGCCATGTAAAAGAGCGGATGGTGTGAAAAGACATACGCGCAAGACCCTACGAGACATATATAACCGAATCGCCCGGAACACAACCCACAGTGGGGTGCTAACCTTTGCTTTTTGCTCCCAACGAAAGTCCGACAATAACAAGAATGGTTCCGAGGCCAATCAGAAGCCATGAACTGGAGGAGTTGTCGAGCACCTGAGACTTTATCCCAAGGAAGCCGCCGAGCTGCATCCAAAATCCAAGTCCTACGCATACAATGCCCGTCACATGGCGCGTTCGGTTCATTTTGATTCCCAAGTTACGGCGCTCACGGGAGATGCTGCCTGCCACCGTGGCAGTATGAAAACTAACTTATTGAAGTATGAGCCGGAAGACAATTCAATTCGGATTGGATATGGGTCATTTTGATTCATGTCTGGCGCGCGCCTGTATTGGATTAGCGCGCATGCGAGTCCTGATTCGCATGGGCATGGTCAAAAAGCCCGCAAAATCGGCGTTGAGGGCCGTTGAAATGACTGGCGCATTTCTTGTTTGCAATGGTGTAGGATGAAATACGGTCGTTACGGAGATGATTGACATATGAACATGAACCAGCTGACCCAGAAAACCCAGGAGGCGATCGCGGCGGCGCAGAGTCTGGCTGTCAAGCTCGGGCACCAGGCGATCGACGTGGAGCATGTGCTGGCGGCTCTGCTCGACCAGGAAGACGGGATCGCCCCGCGGCTGCTCGAGCGGGCGGGCGTGGCGGTCGAGCCGCTGCGCGTCAAGGTCGAGGCCGACCTGCGCCGCATGCCCAAGGTCAGCGGCCCGGGCGCCGAGGCCGGCGGCATGTACATGACGCAGGCGCTCAACCAGGTCCTCACGCGCGCCGAGGACCTCGCCAAGGAGATGAAGGACGAATACGTCAGCGTCGAGCACGTCCTCGTGGCGATGGTCGAAAGCGGGCGCAACCGTCCGGCGGGCCGCGCCCTCGCCGACGCGGGGCTCAAAAAGGACAACCTCCTCAAGGCCATGGCCGAGGTGCGCGGCAACCAGCGCGTCACGAGCGACAACCCGGAAGACACCTACGAGGCGCTCAAGCGTTACGGCCGCGACCTCGTCGAGCTCGCGAAGAAAAACAAGCTCGACCCGGTGGTCGGGCGCGACGAGGAGATCCGGCGCACGATCCGCATCCTGTCGCGGCGGACCAAGAACAACCCCGTGCTGATCGGCGAGCCCGGCGTCGGCAAGACGGCGATCGTCGAGGGGCTCGCGCACCGGATCGTCCGGCAGGACGTCCCCGAGGGGCTGCGCGAAAAAACGATTTTCCAGCTCGACATGGGGGCGCTGCTCGCCGGCGCCAAGTTCCGCGGCGAGTTCGAGGAGCGCCTCAAGGCCGTGTTGAACGAGATCCAGAAGGCCGAGGGCCGGATCATCCTGTTTATCGACGAACTGCACACGATCGTCGGGGCAGGGAAGGCCGAGGGGGCGATCGACGCCGGCAACATCCTCAAGCCGATGCTGGCGCGCGGCGAACTGCACTGCATCGGCGCGACGACGCTCGACGAATACCGCAAATACATCGAGAAGGACGCGGCGCTCGAGCGGCGGTTCCAGCCGGTCCTCGTCAGCGAGCCGACGGTCGAGGACACGATCTCGATCCTGCGCGGCCTGCGCGAGCGCTTCGAGGTCCACCACGGCGTCCGCATCCAGGACAGCGCGCTCGTCTCCGCCGCCGTCCTGTCGCACCGCTACATCAGCGACCGGTTCCTGCCCGACAAGGCGATCGACCTCGTCGACGAGGCGGGCGCGATGCTGCGCACCGAGATCGACTCCCTTCCGGCCGAGCTCGACCAGGCGAGCCGGCGCGTCATGCAGCTCGAGATCGAGGAGGCCGCGCTCAAGAAGGAAAAGGACGATGCCTCGCGCGAGCGCCTCGTCGCGCTCGAGAAGGAACTGGCCGACCTGCGCGAGGAGCAGGCCAAGCTCAACGCGCAGTACAAGACCGAGAAGGAATCGATCAACAAGGTGCGCGCCGCGCGCGAGGAGCTGGAGAAGCTGCGCGCGGAGATCGAGCACGCCGAGCGCGCCTACGACCTGAACAAGGCCGCCGAATTGAAGTACGGCCGGCTGCCGCAGCTCGAGCATGAGATCAAGGAGCTCGAAGCCCGGCAGACCCATGCCGCCCGGGCGCAGCTGCTTCGCGAGGAGGTGACCGAGGAAGAGATCGCCGAAATCGTGAGCAAGTGGACGGGCATACCGGTGACGCGCCTCATGGAAGGCGAGCGCGAGAAGCTGCTGCGCCTCGACGAGGTCCTGCACAAGCGGGTCATCGGCCAGGACGAGGCGGTCTCGGCCGTGGCCGACGCGGTCCTGCGCGCGCGGTCGGGCCTCAAGGACCCGCGCCGCCCCGTGGGGTCGTTCATCTTCCTCGGCCCGACGGGCGTCGGCAAAACCGAGCTCGCCAAGGCGCTTGCCGAGGCTTTGTTCGATTCGGAAGAGAACATGATCCGCATCGACATGAGCGAGTACATGGAGAAGCACTCGGTGAGCCGGCTCGTCGGCGCGCCCCCCGGATACGTCGGCTACGAGGAAGGCGGCCAGCTGACCGAGGCGGTCCGCCGCCGCCCTTACAGCGTCCTCCTGCTCGACGAGATCGAGAAGGCGCACCCGGACGTCTTCCACATCCTGCTTCAGGTCCTCGACGACGGCCGCCTGACCGACGGCCAGGGCCGCACGGTCGACTTCAAAAACACCGTGATCATCATGACGAGCAACGTCGGCTCGACCTACCTCATCGAGGGCGCGGTTGAAAACGGCAAGCTGATCGAGACGGCGCGCGCGCAGGTCATGGCGGAATTGAGAAGGATTTTCCGGCCCGAGTTCCTGAACCGCGTCGACGATATCGTGCTGTTCACGCCGCTGGCGCTCGAGCAGATCAAGCAGATCGTGGACCTGCTCCTCGAACAGCTCCGCGAGCGGCTGGCCGACCGCCGCATCCATCTCGCGCTGACCGAAAACGCGCGGGCGTGGCTGGCCCGCGAAGGCTACGACCCGGTCTACGGCGCGCGCCCGCTCAAGCGGCTCCTTCAGAAGCAGGTCGAGACCGCCCTCGGCAGAAAGATGATCGCCGGCGAGATCCGCGACGGCTCGACGATCGAAGCCGACCTGCAAGGGGATGAACTGGTGTTCCGCATCGCCGATGCCGAGTCGTAATGTGTAGCGCGCAGGCCTGCCTGCGCTTAAAGCCCAGGGGAGTTTGCTCTCCCCGTCCAAGATTGATTCACCCCCGGGCATTCGTGTTAGACGCGAACCCGGGGTGTTTTCTTGTATGTGTATTTTTCTTGTGAAAATCGACCCGATACGAAAATCTTGTCCAAGTTCAACTTGACCGAATTGATCTGTGTCGTGTAATTCGTGTTGAATTCTGGAGAGCATCGCCATGACCGCCACAACATTCTTTGAAAAAGTAATGAATACTATTGGGTGGTTTATTCTGACGCTTTTGCTCCTTCCGATCGTGCTGCTGGTGGGATATGTGGTCATGTTCAATGTCCAACGCAACCTGGATACCAAGGCTCAGCAGCAGATTATCGAGAAATATGTGTATGGGCTGAAACTTGGAGATGATGCGGCGGCATTGAAACTCGACCCTTGCGCCTTGGTTCCTGTTGATGCCGCGTCGTTCGACCACCTTTTCGTCCATTTTGGGCCGGGGCGTTTGATCGTGCTGGCGCTCAAGCGGAACACGGTCTTAAGCTCTTACGTTGATGTCTACAATCATCCCCAACACACACGCCGCTGGCTGGCGCATAATGGCGTCGTTCTTGTCGAGGGGCGTGAAGGGTGGCCGTCAAGCGCTTACAAACAATATGCTTTGGCGGATGACCATGCGACCAGTGTCGCGCGTGAAATGGGGAAGCTCTTTGCCGAGAAAAAAGACGAAATCGCGCGGATGTTGAAATTGCCGGGCGAAGACAAGGCCCCATTCCAGTTCGAATACAAAAATCTCCATTTCCGCAGCTTTTGCGACGATTACCTGGATTTTATCAAGAGTAACTTCAGCGATGTTTCCTACACGGTGAAATACGCGAAAATAAAACCCGAGTTCAAGGGCGGCGACTGGGCCGCTTACTGGAACAGCCCGGCCTGGCAGCAAGCGAACACGGTGACGGTCGACCACGGGTCCACAGATTCCACGCAAACCCGGCCCGCCGCTCAGGCCAAGGTCCTCTACGACGAAACCGGCATTTGGCTGCTGTGGAAGGTCGAGGATGCCGATACGGCGTCGAGCGACTCGAAGGTCGTGTTCTTCTTCGAGCCGGTCAAGGGCTGGGGTTATGTGAACGTGGAGACCCATGCCGGCGGCGCCTGCCTTTTGCGCGTTCACAAGCCGGTTCCCGAGCCGATCAGGGGCCGTTACATTTACGAGCCGGAGTATCAGGAAGACAGGCCTGAACCGCCGGACAAGCTGGGGCTCCCGGTTCAGGTTCGCAAATCGACGTCAGAAGACGATATCAAAACACCTCTCGAGAAATCGACGACATGGTATATCGAGACGTTCGTCCCGTCCGAAGTGCTGAGATCCGTCTATTCGTTTGAAGCGAAATATTTGTCCGGAGTCACATCGCGCGGCAACTTCTGCTGGATTCTCGACTCGAAGGATCCGGCCATCGCGGCTCACAATCACCTCGGCGCATGGTCGCCGCTCCAGACCGGAATCTCAAATCCGGATCAGCCGGAGAGCTTCGCCCCGATCCGGTTCGAAGCCCTGAATTCGACCGCAAAATGATTTCCGGCCGAAGCCCACTTGTATTGGTGTGGAGTCTGCAGGCAAGCCTGCGCACTCCACATGACACTTTCAATTTTGAATGCGGTACGTTATGGATCGATGCGGCTTAAATCGATCTATGGAGGACGAACTCATGCGCAGGTTGGCGATGATTTTCATGCTGGGGTGCTTTGCGGCTTCGGCGATGGCCGCGGGCGAAACGAAAGCGCCCAAACCGCCCAAGCCGTACACGGTCAAGTACGCCAAGATCAAGCCCGAGTTCAAGGGCGATTGGGCGGCCTACTGGAACAGTCCGGCCTGGAAGCAGGCCAACACGGTGACGGTCGACCAGTGGTCGACCGCCAGCACCGAGACCCGCCCCGGAACGCAGGTCAGGGTCCTTTACGACGAGACCGGCGTGCGCCTGCTGTGGAAGGTCGAGGACACCTACGTGGTCGCCAAGGCCAGGAAGTTCCTGGACCCGGTGTCGCGCGACTCGTGCGTCGAGTTCTTCTTTGAACCGGCGAAGCACCTTGGCTATTTGAATCTCGAAACCAACGCCGGCGGCACGATGCTGTGGCGCGTTCAGAAGCCGGTGCGGGATCAGGACGTCAACGTGACCTACCCGCCGAAATATCAGCGCCCGCCGCTTTCGCCGCCCGAGGACATCGGGCTCAAGGTCCAGGTCCGCAAGTCGATCCCGCGGACGGTCATCGACCCGCCGATCGAGACGCCGACGACGTGGTACATCGAGTCCTTCATCCCGATCGAGGTCCTGAACTACGCCTTCGGGATCAAGCCGGAGGACCTGTCGGGCGCCTCGTGGCGCGGCAATTTCTACAAGATCATCGAGTCGCGGGAACTGGCCATCGCCGCGCACAGGCACTACGGCGCGTGGTCGTCGATCGGCTCGAAGGTCAACTTCCACCAGCCGGCGATCTTCGGCCAGATCAAGTTCGAGAAAACCCCGAAAACCAATAAAAAAACCACGCCCAGGCGCTCGGCCGACTGACGGCAAAACTTCATCGACAACCGCGGGGCGGGGGTTTTACCATATTGATTGCCTTGTAAGACCGAATAAAAAACAAAGGAAGGACATGCGATGCGCAAGCTATTCCTGTTGACGCTGATCAGCTGTCTGGCGACAGCGGTCTTCGCCGCGCCGAAATCCGACGGCGCCGGCAAGGCCATGACTTACACCATCAAGTACGCCAAAGCGAAGCCCGAGTTCAAGGGCGACTGGGAGGCCTACTGGAACAGCGCCGCGTGGAAGCAGGCGAGCGTGGCCAACGTCGACCAGTGGCTCAAGGAGAGCGGCGCGAATCGCCCGAAGACCCAGGCCAGGGTCCTGTATGACGAAACGGGCCTGCGCATCCTGTGGCGCGTCCAGGACGATCCCTACGTGGTCTGCAAGGCCCAAAAGTTCATGGACCGCGTCTCGTTCGACTCCTGCGTCGAGTTCTTCTTCGAGCCGGCCAAGGAAAAGGGCTACCTGAACCTCGAGGCCAACGCCTGCGGCGTTTACCTCTGGCGCGCGCAGACCTGGCCCGCCGGCATGGACATCAACACCAGCTACACCGCCATCAAGTACCGGATGTGGGGTAAAAAGGAAGCCCCGCCGGAGCTCGGCACGAAGGTCCAGGTCCGCAAGTCGCTTGCGCAGGACTCCATCGAGACGCCTGTCACGACGCCGACGACGTGGTATCTCGAGCTGTTCTTCCCGGCCGAGTTGCTTGAGTGGTCGTACGGCATCAAGGCCGCGGACCTGCCCGGCGCGACGTGGCGCGGCAACTTCTACAAGGTCATGGAAAGCAAGGACCCCGCGGCCAAGGAGTTCGTGCACTTCGCGTCGTGGTCGAACCTCGGCGGCGTCGCGAATTTCCACCAGCCCGGCAAGTTCGGCACGCTCAAGTTCGAAAAGCCGAAGGCCGGCGGGAAATCCCCGGCCAAGAAATAGGCGAAAAGAACGGACGAGATGCGCAGGTTTCTGCTGATCATCACGATAACCTGCCTGGCCGCGACGGTCTCCGCCGCGAGGAATGAATCATCCCCCCCGGCCACCGCCAGGGGGGGCGGTTTGCAATACACCGTCATGTACGCCCGGGTCAAACCGGTCTTCACGGGCGACTGGGCGGCCTACTGGAACAGCCCGGCGTGGCGGCAGGCGGGGACGGTTTCAGTCGACCAGTGGCACTCCGCCAGCAGTTCGACCCGGCCCGTGACGCACGCGAAGGCTCTGTACGACGAAACCGGGATCCGGATCCTGTGGCGGGTTCAGGACACTTACATCTACGTCCTGTACACGGCCTTTATGGATCCGGTGTCGCGCGACTCGACGGTCGAATTCTTCTTCGAGCCGGCCAAGGCGCTCGGTTACATCAATCTGGAAACCAACGCCGTCGGCACGATGCTGTGGCGCGTGCAGCGGCCCGAGCCGGGTTCGGACGTGACGGTCACCTACCCGCCCAAGTACGTCAAGGAGAACCCGACGCCCGAGGTGGGACTCAAGATCCAGGTCCGCAAATCGTTGCCGCAGACGCAAATAGTGGAGGCGATCGAGACGCCGACGACGTGGTATCTCGAGTCGTTCATCCCGGTCGAGATCCTGGACTACGCGTGGGGCCTGAAGGCGAGCGACCTGTCCGGCGCGACCTGGCGCGGGAACTTTTACAAGATCATCGAGTCGTCCGCCCCCGCGGTCTCCTTGCACAAGCATTACGGGGCGTGGTCGTCGATCGGCACGGTTTTGAATTTTCACCAGCCTGCGATCTTCGCCCCGATCACGTTTGAGCCGATGCCCAGGAATGCAGCACAACTCTGGAACGCAGAATAAGAAAGGAACGCATGATGGAGTACACGATCCGCCGCACCGATTCGCCGCCGCCGGCCGGCACCGAGTGGGAAGCCCTGTGGAACGGGCCGTACTGGCAGAAGGCCGCGACCCTGGAAATTACGCACTGGCACCCGCTCGGCAGCGACCACAAGCCGCGCACTCAGTGCAAGGTCCTGTATGACGACAAGGGCCTCTACCTGTTCTGGCGCGTCGAGGACAAATACGTTCACAGCACGCGGACCGAGTATCAGAGCGACGTCTACCAGGACAGCGCGGTCGAGTTCTTCGTCGAGCCCGACCCGGCCGTGGGCTACGTCAACATCGAGACCAACTGCGGCGGCGCGTTCCTCGTCAAGATCCCGCCCCCGCCCGGCTCGGAGCCGATCCCGCCCGACGCGCCCCCCGGATTCGGCCGCGCGTTCATGGGCGAAATCGGCAGGAACATCCGCGCGCGCGCCTCGATGCCCCGCACGACCGATCCCGAGATCGAGGGGCCGGTCACGTGGTACATCGAAAGCTTCATCCCGTTCGCGGTGCTGGAGAGCGTGTTCGGCACGGTCGCGCCGAAATCGGGCGACGCGTGGCGGGCGAACTTCTACAAGATCGCCGGCGAGTGCTCGCACCCGAATTACGGCCAGTGGTCGCCGATCGGCGAGCGGCTCAGCTTCCACCAGCCGCAATACTTCGCGCCGATCCGGTTCGAGTAGTAAAAGGGGGTATTCAATCAGGACTGAGGACTGAGCGTTGAGGACTGAGCTGACTCAGTCCTCTTGCCTCAGTCCTAATTGAACTCCGAATCAACATCTTTGGAGCGAAACCATGACCGAGCCAGAATCCGAACAAAAAATGAGGATCACCAAGGTGTATACCAAGTTTGGCGACGCGGGCTCGACGCAACTTGTCGGCGGCAGGGTCGTATCCAAAAGCGACCAGCGGCTGAACGCATACGGGACCGGCGATGAGCTCCAGGTGGCGATCGCCGGCGCGCGCGACCAGATCGGCGCGCTGATCCAGAACCTCGGGACGGAAGCCCCGCTGCTGCTGCGCCAGGTCGAGCTTCATTTGATCTGGCTGCAGAACCGCCTGTTCACGCTCAACAGCGAGCTCGCCACCCGAATGGAAGACCGCTGGCCGGAAATGCCGGCGATCGAGCTCGGCGACGTGATTTACATGGAAGAGCTGATCGACTGGCTGAACTCGGCGCTGCCGCCGCTCAAGGAGTTCATCATTGTCGGCGGCCATCCGGCGGTCACGGCGATCCATCAGTGCCGCGTCATCTGCCGCCGCGCCGAACGCGAAACCGAGGCCCTCGGCCGGCTCGAGGCGATCCCCGACGCGGCGCGCCCGTTTTTAAACCGCCTCTCGGACCTGTTCTTCGTGATGGCGCGGCGGGTGCACAGCGAGCTGTTCAAGGCCGGCCTCGCCCCGGCCGAAAACATCTGGGTCCACGACCTCCCCAAGCCGCCCCTGCCGGAGTGAAATACGAGTCCGGAGTCCTGGGTCCTGAGTCCTGGGTCGAATCAAAAAGCACGGCCGTTGCGCCGTGCTTTTTTGATTCGGATTTCGGATTTGACCTAAAACAATCCGTGAATATTGCCGTCTTCGTCGACGCTGATGCGTTCGGTGGCCGGCGTCGAGGGCATGCCGGGCATGAGCAAAATGCTGCCGGTGATGACGACCAGGAAGCCCGCGCCGTTGCTCACGCGGACCTCGCGCACGTTGAGACGCCAGCCTTTCGGCGCGCCGAGCAGCTTCGGGTCGTCGCTCAGCGAAAGCTGCGTCTTGGCGATGCAGATCGGCAGGCGGTCGAATCCGAGCCGGTGCATGCGCTCGATCTGTTCCTCGGCCGCCTCGCTGTAGTCGACGCCGTCGGCGCGGTAGATGCGCGTCGCGATCGCCTCGATCTTGGCCTTGACCGGCTGCTCGAGCCGGTACGCCGTCCGGAGCGGACGTTTGTAGGCCCCGTCCTCCTCGATGATCTCGATCACCTTTTCGGCCAGCTCGACCCCGCCTTCGCCGCCCAGCGCCGCGACTTCGCTGAGCGCGGCGGGCAGCCCCATTTCCTCGCAGAATTCAAAAACCGCGTTCAGCTCGGCGGGGGTGTCATTCGGGAACCGGTTGACCGCGACGACCACCGGGACGTCGAAATTGCGCATGTTTTCGGCCTGGACGCGCACGTTGGCGAGCCCCTCGCGGACGGCCGCGACGTTTTCGAGGCCGAGGTTTTCGAGCGCGACGCCGCCGTGCATCTTGATCGCGCGGCAGGTGACGACCAGGACGGCCGCCGCCG
The DNA here is from genome assembly GCA_039683515.1 of Candidatus Sumerlaeia bacterium. Classification (GTDB taxonomy): domain Bacteria; phylum Sumerlaeota; class Sumerlaeia; order MVZB01; family MVZB01; genus JAJFUE01. The sequence goes on from JBDKRG010000010.1 coordinate 251,492, forward strand.
GGCGCAGGCCGGCCTGGCGCGCCTTGATGTCGAAGAATTTTTCGGCGCCGAGGTCGGCGGCAAAGCCGGCTTCGGTGACGACGTAATCGGCCAGCTTGAGCGCGAGGCGCGTGGCGCGGACGCTGTTGCAGCCGTGGGCGATGTTGCCGAACGGGCCGCAGTGGATCAGCGCCGGCGTGTTCTCGATCGTCTGGACGAGGTTCGGCTGGATCGCGTCCTTGAGCAGCGCGGCCAGCGCGCCGACGACGTTCAGGTCGTTGGCGTAGACCGGTTGGTCGTCGCGCGTGTAGGCGACGACGATGCGGCCGAGGCGCTCCTGCAGGTCGGCCAAGTCGTCGGCCAGGGCCAGCGTGGCCATGATCTCGCTGGCGGCGGTGATATCGAAGCCGGACGTGTGATGGAATCCGTCGCCCTTGCCGCCGATGCCGAGCTCGATGTGGCGCAGCTGGCGGTCGCACAGGTCGATCGCGCGGCGCCAGGTCAGCCGATCGGGATCAATGTCGAGCGGGTTGCCGAAATAAATTGAGTTGTCGAGGACGGCGGCAAGCAGGTTGTGCGCCGAGGTCACCGCGTGGATGTCGCCGGTGAAATGCATGTTGATCTCGTCCATCGGCAGGACCTGGGCGCGGCCGCCGCCGGCGGCGCCCCCCTTGATGCCGAACGTCGGCCCGAGCGAGGGCTCGCGGAGCGTCAGCATGTGCCGGATGCCGAGCCGCCCGAGCGCCTGCGCCAGGCCGATGCACGTGACCGTCTTGCCTTCGCCCGCGCGCGTGGCGGTCATCGCCGTGACGAGGATCAGCTTGCCGTCGGGTTTATTGGCGAGCCGATTGAACGCCGCCTCGCTGACCTTGGCCTTGGTGTTGCCGTAGGGTTCGATTTCATCGGCGTTCAGGCCGGCGCGAACGGCGATTTCGGAAATCGGCAGCGGCTGGGCCGCGCGCGCGATTTCGATATCGGGCTCGAGCGAGGGGAGTGGGGCGTAATGGCGATCGACGGCAGACGACATCTCAACGGTCCTTTATGCATTTTCCCATTCGCGGCGCGTGCGCTTCAGGTCCACCACCGCGGCGGCGTTGATCCCCCCGATGGGGGCTTCAGGCTTGCTCACCCGCGCCCTGACGGCGCGCGCCTGGTCAAATCGGCGAAACAGCTCCTCCAGAATGCGCCACGCCAGCCGCTCGATGAGCTCGTGGCGCTCCTCTTCCATAACGTATCGGACGGCTTGGTAGACTGCGCAATAGTCGATTGCATCGGCCAGCCGGTCGCTGCGGCCGGCGGCGGTCAGGTCAATCTCGATTTCGACGTCCGCGCTGAACCGGCGCCCGACCTCCTGTTCCCAGGATTCGGTGCCGTGATGGCCATAAAACTGAAGTCCGACCAGACTCAACGTGTCCATCGGCAACGCCCGCCTTTGGTCAATTTTGTTATAAATCGATTGTTTCCGCCATTGGAAACGGGATGGCGGACAGTCGGGCGTGTTCCCATGCGGCAGGGCACTGGCCCAGAGCGTTTATGGATAACATTTTGTTCCGGCGATCGCCACAACATCCTGAGCAGTCGGCCGGTAGCCCGCGCCGATGATCGAGTCGATTCGCATAAAAACTTTTCACATGACCAAATATCGTGTGGGATAATGACTCCAACAAGTTGACTTCAAGCGAGGTGAGGAAGCCATGCCGAACCCAGCCAGCGAAACCGCCAAGGCCGTCATGACCCTCGACGGCGCGCCCCACGAATTCCCGATCGTGGTCGGGACCGAGCACGAAAAAGGGATCGATATCTCCGCATTGCGCTCGTCGACCGGATACATCACGCTCGACGACGGCTACGGCAACACCGGCTCCTGCCGGAGCGCGATCACGTTCATCGATGGAGAAAAGGGAATCCTGAGATACCGGGGCTACCCGATCGAGCAGATCGCGAAGGAATCGACGTTCGTCGAGGCCGCGTACCTGGTCATCAACGGCGAGTTGCCCACGCGCGGCCAGCTCGGCTGCTTCTCCGGGCTGCTGACCAAGTACGAGATGATCCATGACCAGTTCAAGCACCATTTCGAGGGCTTCCCGACCTCGGCCCACCCGATGGCGATCCTGTCGGCGATGGTCAACGCCATCAGCTGTTATTACCCGTTCCTGATCGACATCGACAACGAGGAGGAGTTCGAGGAGGCGGCGGCGCGGCTCCTGTCGCAGGTGCGCACGATCGCCGCGTTTTCGTATAAAAAGTCGATCGGCGAGCCGTCGGTCTACCCCGACCCCGCGCTCAAATACACGGCCAACTTCCTGCACATGATGTTCTCGATCCCCCGGAAGGATTACGTCCTCGACCCCGACATCGTGCACGCGCTCGACCTGCTGTTCCTGCTGCACGCCGACCACGAGCAGAACTGCTCGACGTCGACGGTGCGCATGGTGGCCTCCAGCGGCGCGAACCTGTTCGCCTCGGCGGCGGCGGGGATCTGCGCGCTGTGGGGCCCGCTGCACGGCGGCGCCAACGTCGCGGTGATCGAGATGCTCACCGAAATGCTGCAAAACAAGATCGGCGCCAGGCAATACCTGGAGAAGGTCAAGGATCCCAGGAACAAGCTCAAGCTGATGGGGTTCGGCCACCGCGTCTACAAGAACTTCGACCCGCGCTGCAAAATCATCAAGGAATGGTGCGACAAGGTGCTGGCCAAGCTTGGGATCGTCGACCCCGAATTGGACCTGGCCAAGGAACTGGAGGCGGCCGCGCTGGCCGACGACTACTTCATCGAGCGCAAGCTCTACCCGAACGTCGACTTCTACAGCGGCATTATTTTGCGCGCGCTCGGCATCCCGCTCGACATGTTCACGGTGATGTTCGCCATCGGCCGCATGCCCGGCTGGATCGCCAACTGGCGCGAAGTCTGGCGCGACCCCAACGCCCGGATCTACCGCCCGCGCCAGATCTACACCGGCCCGGCCGAGCGGCAGTACGTGCCGATCGAGGAGCGGTAGGTCGCTTCGGCCGAAGCGACATGCTTGCCATGCCTTGATGAAACCATTCAGGTGTGACAAAATCCACCCAATCGAACGAGGTGGGTTACATATGAAACCCAAGCAACATACCATTCGCCGGGGCGAGGGGATCGTCACGGTTTCGGCAGACAATCGTATCGTCAAAAGATGCAAATTAAACCGGGAGATAAGCTTGCATTTTGCGAAATTGATGACCGAATCACGATCGTGCGTTTGAAACCCATAGAGAAAATGGAAGGTTTCCTGAAGGGGTATGATTCAAAGTTCGTCCGCGAGGAAGATGATCGATATTAGTCCGGTTTTTGAGAACCGAAACGCCACTTCGCAACACTTAGAAATCAGCACCCGGAACTCAGCACTGCCGTACATAAAAATAGGCCCCCATTTCGCCGTATCCTTCGTTGATGTTGAACCTGAAGGTTCAAGTGGGTGCCTTCGCCGGTTGCTTCAGGGATCCCTCGTCTTAAGAGGGCGTGCCGTCCACCGCCGGAATCAGGCTCCCGTAGCGAAACTGTTGGTTCAAGCCATGCGTCGGAGTACCAACGTTACAGGGGCCATGTCATTCAAAATGTTTCAAAAAACGAGATCGGAGCCAGTGTTCACCGATCAATGGTTGCCTTTGGTCTTATCGACCATATTCATGGTAACTTAAGCGCCCCCGCGGGGCAATGATTTTCGGCGCGAAAAAACAGTCGGGGACGGCCATTATTTTCATCATTCATCACTCATCATTCATCATTTCATGGATTCTTTCCTTGCCTTTTGCGGATCGAATTGACAATGTGGAAGCTTGACTTTCGGCAGCGGGTCCCGCGGTTCCGGCAGCAGTGTCCGGTTCGGCGGTTCATGCTGAATTCTGAACCGATGTCACAGCACATTTTGAGGATCTGAGGAGCTGACCATGAGCACGATCATCCAAATTCTGGGCCGCGAAATCCTTGATTCGCGCGGCAATCCGACCGTCGAAGTCGAAATCCTGACCGAGAGCGGCGCCGTCGGCCGCGCGTGCGTCCCGTCGGGCGCGTCCACGGGCGAAAACGAAGCCCTTGAAATGCGCGACGGCGACAAGGAACGCTACCTGGGCAAGGGCGTCCTGAAGGCCGTGGCCAACGTCAACGAGCTGATCGCCCCCGAGATCGTCGGCATGGACGCGACCGAGCAGGTCGCCATCGATCGCAAGATGATCGAGCTCGACGGCACCGAGACCAAGAGCAAGCTGGGCGCCAACGCCATCCTGGGCGTCTCGCTCGCCGCGGCCCGCGCCGCCGCCGAAGCCGTCGGCCTGCCGCTGTACCAGTACCTGGGCGGCGTCAACGCCAAGAACCTGCCCGTCCCGATGATGAACATCCTCAACGGCGGCCAGCACGCCGACAACAACGTCGACATCCAGGAATTCATGATCCAGCCGGTCGGCGCCGGCTCGTTCCACGAGGCGCTTCGCTGCGGCGCCGAGGTCTTCCACGCCTTGAAGTCCGTCCTCAAGGGCAAGGGCCTCAACACCGCCGTCGGCGACGAGGGCGGCTTCGCCCCGAACCTCAAGAGCAACGCCGAGGCGATCGAAGTCATCCTGCAGGCCATCGAGAAGGCCGGCTACAAGGCCGGCTCGGACGTCACGATCGCGCTGGATGCCGCCGCCAGCAGCTTCTACAGCAAAGAGAAGAAGAAATACGTCCTCGAGGGCGAGGGCGTCGAGAAGACGACCGACGAGATGATCGAATACTACAAGGGCCTCGTCGCCAAGTACCCGATCCTGTCGATCGAAGACGGCCTGGACGAGAACGACTGGGCAGGCTTCCAGAAGCTGACCGAGGCGCTCGGCGACAAGATCCAGCTCGTCGGCGACGACCTGTTCGTCACCAACACCAAGTTCCTCAGCCGCGGCATCAAGGAAGGCTGCGCCAACTCGATCCTGATCAAGGTCAACCAGATCGGCACGCTGACCGAGACCCTGGACGCCATCGAGATGGCCAAGCGCGCCGGCTACACCGCCGTCGTCAGCCACCGCTCGGGCGAGACCGAGGACTCCACGATCGCCGACATCGTCGTCGCGACCAACGCCGGCCAGATCAAGACCGGTTCGCTGTCGCGCTCGGACCGGATCGCCAAGTACAACCAGCTGCTTCGCATCGAGGAAGAGCTGGGCGACACCGCGATCTTCGGCGGCATCGCCAACTTCTACAACGTCCGCGGCGGCCGCAAGAGCTGAAGAGTGAAGAGTGAAGAGTGAAAGAAGCCCATCCCGAACCGGGATGGGTTTCTTTCTTTAAACGGATATCTCTTTGCGTCCTTTGCGACTTTGCGGTTCAATCTTGATTGATGTCTGACAACAAACCACCCACAGTTCGCGATGCCCTCGTGGCCGGGACGCGTCATTTGCGCGAGGCGGGGATTGAATCCGCGGCGCTCGACATGAGCCTCCTGATCGCCGAGGCGGTCGGCTGCGACCGGATCGGCGTCTACCTCAATCAGGACCGCCCGATGGACCAGGCCGAGCGCAAGCGCCTGCGCGCGCTCTTCGACCGGCGCGTGCGCCGCGAGCCGATCGCTTACATTTTGGGCCGGCGCGAGTTCCACGGCCTGAGCTTTGAAGTTGGCCCGGCGGTCCTCATCCCAAGGCCGGAGACGGAGCATCTGGTCGAGGCGGCGGTTGAGTGGATGAGAGAAGGCAAACTAAAGTATGAACTCCGAACAGGAAATTCGACGCCTCTCGTTGCCGATATCGGCACCGGCTCCGGAGCCATCGCCGTCGCGATTGCGCACGCAGTCGAGAACTGCCGCGTCATTGCGACCGACGTTTCGGTTGAAGCCCTCGTCGTTGCGAAGCGCAATGCGGAGCGGCACGCCATTGCCGATCGCATCGAATTTCGGCAGGGAGCGTTGTTTGAACCGATCCGCGAAGAGCTCGACGCGATCGTGAGCAATCCGCCGTACGTCGCCGAAACCGACCGGGCAACGCTTGCTCCCGACGTAATTGCTTACGAGCCCCATACCGCGCTCTTCAGCGGCCCGGACGGCCTCGATTGCATCCGCGAACTGGTCGCGCAGGCTCCTCATCATCTTCGCGCCGGCGGACGCCTGTGGATCGAGATCGGCGCCGGCCAATCGCTTGCCGTGCAAAACCTCCTCGAGCAGACCGGCGCGTTCGAGTCGATTTCGTTCATCAAGGACTACGCCGGCATCGACCGCGTCGCGCAGGCGGCGCGGAGGTAGGTCGGGTCTACGACCCGACTCATATTTGCGTCATCATGTTTTTATTCCAGAGTCGGGTCACAGACCCGACCTGCCGTTTTTTTGCCTCGCGCATGATCGTGTGGGATAATCATTTCATCAACGCACAATGAGGTGACGGACCATGATCACGTTCAGGGGCGAGCCGATTACGCTGGAAGGCACACCGGTCAATGAGGGCGAGCATGCGCCGGATTTCTATGCGCTCGACCGCGAATTCAAGCCCGTCCGGCTATCCGATTTCAAGGGCCAGGTGGTCATCATCAGCGCGGTGCCGTCGGTCGACACCACGGTCTGCGCCGCGCAGACGCGCCGGTTCAACACCGAGGCCGCGCGCCACGGCATCAAGACGCTGACGATCAGCATGGACCTGCCGTTCGCGCAGTCGCGCTTCTGCACGACCGAGAAGATCAACCACGCGACGCTGCTTTCGGATTTCCGCGACCGCGACTTCGCCAAGCGCTGGGGGCTGCGCATCGAGGGGATGGGCCTCATCACGCGCGCCGTCTACGTGATCGGCAAGGACCGCACGGTCGTCTACCGCGAGCTTTGCGCGGACCTCGGCCAGGAACCTAATTACGAAAAGGCGATCGAAGCCGCCCGCGAGGCAAACGAGGCATAAACCCGGGAACGCCGATCTCCCGATCGGCTCTTTGCATTTATTATTTTCGGGCTTTGAATCTGGCCAGCTCCGCCTCGGCTTCCTTGAGCTGGATTTCGGCCTTGCGAACATTCTCGCGCGGCGCAACGCCCGCATCATATTGGCCCTTGGCAGTGCTCAATTCCTCCTCGGCCCATTTAAGTTTCGCCTCAAGAGCCGCTTTGCGGTCGCCGCCGGCATCGGCTTTGGCGCGGGCCAGTTCGTATTCGGCCTTGCGAACATCGACCCGCAGAGCGACACCGGCATTGTATTGCCCCTGAGCCGTCTCGAGCGCCTTCTCGGCCGCGGCCAATCTCGCTTCGGCCGCCGATAGTGGCCCCGATTGCCCAAGAACTTCGACCGATACCGGAGCCGATACGCTGCGATAGGGTTCGTAGGGCATGGCCGTGCACACGATGGCGAGACGGACCCGGTGTTTGCCCGCTTCCAGATTCAAAGGCTCGCCATATTCGCTCGGCTTGGCGACAATGAAGCTGTCGCCGTAGCCGCGCATGGCATATTGTTCTTCATGGCCGGCGGGGATCTCGCGCCAGTTCCGGTCGATCACGCAATGCAGGTCGTCGAACAAAGCCCCCGGCAGGAACTCGGTGATGGCTTGGCCGAAATGGGGTTCGATGATCATTGGAATGCCATTGAATGAGGCGCCCGTATAGACTCGCGGATCGACCCACTCATACCATTTGCCGTCCACCTCGATCTGCCAATTGTGGCCGTTGCGATCCATGAACAGCCTCGTCTCGCCCCGATTGGCGGCCTGGGCGAAAATCTCGAGCGCCGGCCGCTTCCAGCCCTGATACTCGCGAAGCACATTCACGTTTCTTATCGAGACATCGAAGTTGCGGAATGCTCCTGTCATGATGCCCGGGATCGATCCCCGTGCCGCCTGTGTCGAGCCTGGCGTGGACAGCTTGACAACGATCCGTCCGCCGGCCCATTGATCGGATTTGAATTGCGCCTGGAACGGCCGGATGAAGCCCGGTTCGCTGACGACCACGTTGAATTCGGGAATGGATTCGTTCCAGTGAAAAAGGAATTTACCGCCCCCGCGTTTTTCCATCGGACACAAGTTCAGCTTATGCGATCCAAATGTGTCGCTGGATTGTGTCTTGATGTTAAAGCCATACGATCCGTCCTTCGTGACCACGGAGGGTTCCAGCGTGTCGGGTATCGGCCGTCCCGCCTCATCCTGAAGGGTCATTTCAATCGCTTTGCCTTGATTCAATGCGATCGTCTTCGCCTGGTTTTGACCGGGGATGACGCGGACCACCTGCGGCGCATACCCTTTCGCCCTGACCGACACGATGCACTCTTTGACGGGTTGGCCGTAGAAATCCGCCAGGTCCGATCGCTCGAAGACAACGATCCCGTCCTGCGCGCGCCTCCATCCGATGCAATCGTAGAGAGGCAGCTTTTGAACAAGCGCCTCGGCGGACGCAATCGCCCCACCCGCCGGATCCACGATGTGAATCGTCAGCGACCCGGAGGTTTGGTTGATAGCGGGGCGTGTTTCCCGGATCTCCTTGCCGGTTCCTGTTGTCCCCCACGACTTGACCTCGATCCCAATCCAGGTTTCGCCATTGTCGAAGATCGTCAGGTTGCCGGATTTGTATTCGATGTCCTTGGCCATGACCTGTTTGAAAGGCATGCCGGCTTGTTCACTGAATTCGAGATGGTATTTCTTTCCAGTTGGGCCATCGCCCAGGTATTTCCATTCAAGCTGGCCGAGATGCTTTTTGGCTTTCATATAAAACTGGGTCATCGAGCCGTGACCAAGTCCCATCTCGTAGCGCTGCTTGTCGTTGGGCTCGCCGGTGACAACCACGAGCGATGTGGTCTTCTGGTCCAGATTCCACCAGCTGAATTGCTGGTCGAGATCAACTGACGCGTCGATCAGCATCACTAGATTTTCGTCGAAATCGGTTTGGATCGCGATCCAGGTGAAATCGTCGGGTTGGGCGGGAATCCGCTTCGTCTCGCTCGCTGCAAGTTGCTCCAAGCTGGCCTGAGCCATGTTGAGGGCGTCTTTGGGTTCCCTGATCCCGCTGAGCTGCATGATCCGGCTGTTGCGGCCTGACATTACCTCAATCCCGCCGCCGTCCTTGCCCGGCCGCAGCACAACACCCAATGCCTTTTGCTCCGATACGCCCTCGTTTTGCTTCACGTCGGTATGCGTGCGCCGCGTGATCCCAATATCTTGGAGGTTTATCGCCGCCGAATCGATGTCGAGCTTGAGCCGCATCCAATCCGTCACCACGGTTTCGCCGTAGAATTTTCGAATGGACGGTTCACTCATCGCCGCCTTGAATGAGGGCGTCATGATCAGGCGAATTCGTTTGCCCTCGAGTTCTTTTGGGAATTCGGAGTTCTCGGTCATGGATAAGCAATAGGAATGTTCGTCCCCGCCCGCTTCCAGGGCGATCGTCGCCACGGTGCGCGTCGTTGTTTCATTCTCAGCCTGAATGGCAATGTCATAGGCGAGATTGACAGGCAGGCCGGCTTTCCAGTGGAGCCGAAAACTCGGATATGAATTGCCAGGCCAATAGCGGATGCCGGCGAACTTCTGGCGAACGGCATCGACGAGTTTTTTGTCGCGAATCAATTCGAAATATCCATCCGGAAATCGGTCGACCACTTCGTACTCGACTTCGTTGGTGACAACTTCATCGAAGCTCGCAAGCACCGGCTGTTTCTCTTGCGTATTGCTTTTGGCCCGGATTTTTACATCGCGGACAACAATGGAAATCTTGTGCTTGCCCGGCTTGAGCCATGGCATCTCATCGGGTCGCATCCCATTCGGAACTGGATTCTGAAGCCCAAAACCCTCGCCCGCGTTTCCGGAAATCACGGATGCGTATCCTATGGGGTAATCGCGGCCTTCAAATCTTAGAAATTTGCGCATCGGACCGGACGACTCATAATCCCAATTGCCGATCGAAATATTTACCGTGATGGCGCCACCGGTTACATAATACTTGTGTGCTGAAAGCGTGATTGGGGGGCGCAAATATTTATTTGTGCCGGCTTTCGTCAGACGCGCGCACGAGAGCGGCAGCAGGATGCCCGCGGCGAGGGCGATGCTCAGGACCGTGGCGAACCGAGTCAGGCCGCGGCGGTTGCGGGTGGCGTCGAGGATCGCGAGGAGGCGGCCTTCCAATTGGGTTTTGCGCGCCATCGGGATCGCCGCCGTGGCCGTCGCCGCGCCGGCCTGCATCGTGCGCGCGATCTCCAATAATTGATGCGCATAGTTCACGGGCCGGGCGCCGGCCTCGATCGCCAGGTCGTCGCAGGCGCGCTCGCGCTCGTTCTGGAGCCTGTGCAGCGCCATCCATGCGAGCGGATTGAACCAGTGCACTACGCACGCAAGGCGCGTGAGGATGTGCGTCAGGCAGTCCCAGCGCCGGATGTGCGCCAGCTCGTGCAGCAGCACCGCGCGGCGTTTTTCGTCGGGCCATGTGTCGGATTCGGCGGGCAGAATAATCGCCGGGCGCACGACGCCGACCGCCATCGGCATCGTCGGGGCATCGGTCTTGAACAGCCGCACCGGGCGGCGCAGCGACAGCTGGGCGGAGAGCGACCGCACCAGCTCCGGCCACGGCGCATCGTCCAGCCGTTTCGAGCGCCGGATCAGCCGGCCGACGCACACCATGCCGGCGCACAACGGCACAAGAGCCGCCGCGCCCACGCCAAGCCAGATCGCCGTCAACCAGGCGCCGGGGGGGAGGGGCGGAAGCGCCATGGTCGTGCGCGGCTGTGGCATGGGCGCGGGCGGCTCCTGCGCCGCGACCGGGGGCATGGGGGAGGACGTCATGATCGCGGGCGCGTCGATCGGCGCGGGCCGTGAGGGCGCCTGCGCGGTGGCCGGTTGCGGGATCGGCGCGACGATTGCATGGTTCGGCAGGATCGGCAACTGCCACTTGGGGAGCGCCGCCGACAGAATCGGGATCAGAAGCAGTCCGCACAAGGCCAGCGCCCACGCCATGTGCCGCGCCGAGGCTGAAGACCGCCGCATCGCCGCGGCGACCAGCCACGCCAGCGCCAGCAGGATCAGCCCCTTGGCGGCGCTGTCGACCAGGATCGAAAACATCGCGTTCATCGCCGGCCTCCTTCTTCCTTGCGTTTGGCTTCGTCGATGAGCCTGGAGAGCCGGTCCAGGTCCTCGGCGCTCATCTTGTCCTTGTTCTGGTTGATGAGCGAGACGACGGCCTGCGCGACCGAGCCGCTGAAGAACGTCTCGAGCACGTTGTTGAGCGCCGAACGGCTCGCCTTTTCGCGGGCGACCGCCGGGTAATAGACGTATTTTTTCCCCTCGCCCTTGTATTTCAAAAAGCCCTTCTCGACCATGAGGTTCATGATCGTGCGCACGGCGCTGTAGCTGGGCGGCTCGTCCATAGCCTCGAGCACGTCGGCGACGGAGGCCTTGCCGAGCGTGTAGACGATTTCCATGATCTGCCGCTCGCGGCGGCTCAACTGCTGGTCGAACGGGGTGGCCATGGGGCGGCTCCTGAAAAATTCGATCTTTGACATCTGCTAAATAATTGGCACAAGGAGGTGCTGGATGTCAAGCGGCATTTGTTAATATTTTAGCAGTAAGTCGGCTTGGGCCTGGATCTGTTGCGAAAAGACGGGTTCAGTAGCGCTGCCCCACGATGGGCACGGAGAGGTGGTAGAGAAGCCAGCCGGCGAGGAACAGAAGGACGTGGCAGGCGGTCCATGCCCCCAGCTGCGGGAGCCATGTGGCGTGGCCGGCGGTGGCGAGGCTGCGCAGGCAGTCCAGGACGGCGGCGATGGGGTTGATCGTCATCATCCAGTAGTGGACCGCCGCGTTGGGGAACTGGTACATGACCGGCGAGGCGTAGCGGAGCGGGTTCAGAAAGATCTGTGTCGCCCGGCCGACGTCGCCGTAGATCATGTGGAACGGCGCGAGGACGAGCCCGTAGGCCATCCCGGTCAGGATCAGCAGCGGCGAGCCGAGGATAAACAGGGCAAAGCCGAGGGGCGAAAACGGGATCCCGGCGTCGCCGCCGAGCCACGCCGGCCTGAGGATGAACGCCGTGAAGCCGAGCAGGATCACGGCGCGGATGGCGTGATTGAACAGGACGCGGTAGACGACCGCGAGCAGCATCGATTCGGGGCGCAGCTTGACGTGGGCCATGAGGGCGCGGCTGCGCTCCTGGATGAACATCGGCATCAGGACGGAGTCGACGAACGTCTGGTAGAGCAGGAAGCCGTAGACGATGAACAGGGGGTAGGGGATCGCGAGGCCGGTGACGCGGATGATGCCGATCCTCCACAATCCCCAGAAGATCAGCGCCAGCACGAGCGGATCGATGAAATCCCACACGACCCCGAGGACCGACTTGGAATACTCCGTGCGCAGGTCCTTGACGAACAGCCGCCAGGCGATGTAGCGCGACTCGCGCACGCCGGCGAGCATTTCCCGCAAAACGGCCGAAGGCTGTCGGACTGAGGATTCAGCGGTGTAGATGGGCATTGAAAGAGCCACGAGGTCTGAGGACTGGGGACTGAGTTCTCTCAAAAACGCAGTCCTCAGTCCTCATGCCTCGGTCCTTATCCTCACTGGAGTGCGGCCCGTGACGGGGGCTGGTGCGATTCGCCGTTGCCGGCGGCCGACTCGCGCAGGCGCGCGAACACCAGCCGGCCCGAGGAGGTCTGCAGGATGCTGCTGATGATGACCTGGACTTCCTGGCCGATCAGCTGCGCGGCCTCGTCGACGACGACCATGGTGCCGTCCTCGAGGTAGCCGACGCCCTGGCCGTATTCCTTGCCTTCGCGCACGAGGTTGAGGTTGAGCAGCTCGCCGATGTAGACGGCGGGCCGCAGCGAGTTGGCGAGTTCGTTGATGTTGATGACGTGGATGCGGTGGAGCTGGGCGATCTTCTGCAGGTTGTAGTCGTTCGTGATCAGGTCCCCGCCCATTTCCTGGCAGAACAGGACCAGCTTTTGGTCGACGGCCGCGACGTCCGGGTAATCCTTGTCGACCAGCTCGAGCGAGCGGTTGGCGTCGCGCAGCGACTCGAGGACGTCCAGGCCGCGGCGGCCGCGGGCGCGGCGGCTGGGCTCGGTCGAGTCGGCGATCACCTGGATTTCATGGATGACAAAGTCGGGGACGAGGATCTGGCCGCGGATGACCTGCATCTCGATCAGGTCGCGGACCCGCCCGTCGATGATCACGCTCGAGTCCAGGACCTTGGGCTTCTCGTAGGACTGCGTCATGAAGAACTTGAGGCGGCTCAGGTGGAAGCGCTCGGCGTGCTTGATGGCCAGGATGACGCCGAAATAGCCGAAGATCAGGTTGCAGACGATGAGGACGTTCTGGGGATCGGCGAACGAGGCCGGGATCGTCCGGTAGAACATCGCGGAGAACGTCAGGCCGACGAACATGCCGATGAAGCCCATCAGCAGCTTGTGGGAGCTGATGGCGTCGGTGGCGTGCTCGAACAGGATGAAAATGAGGGCGACGAGGCCGGCCACGAACGAATACAGCCAGCGCTTCATGATGAAGATGTCGGTATCGGTCCCCGGGATCAGGAAATAGACGCGCTCGTAGGGCTGGGCCAGCCACATGCCGCACCAGACGGTCAGGAGGATAAAGAAAATCCGCGCCAGGGTGATGGGGTTGAAAAACCCGTGGGTTTCAGCGGGGGTGTATGGTGTTTTTGTTTTCTGGGCCATCGTCATCTATGTGAAATACGCGAAATAAGGCGTGATTTGCCCCGGCTGCCGGGCTGGCAGCGCGATCCGTGATCTTCCTTTCTCTTATACTTCGCCGGCGATGGCCGACGCAAGAACGACCAACAATGCGATCGTGAAAAATCGGACGGGGGCTTTGTGTCGTTTCGGGCGATTTTTCAGGCGTGAGGGCATAATTTGACTTGATTTAACGCGATTTTATTGCTAAAGACAGTCTCAAATCGGCGCGCGTCATTGACAGCTCTTCCCCGCGCGCGTTCTTTGATAACTCCCCAAGGCCTTACGTCCAAACCCGTTGATCATCGGCCGTTGATCCCGTTGATGCTGAAACCGTAGCTCATTCACACGATTATGCAGTCACGTTGCCCATTGTCCCGATGCTGCCGCGAAGGAGGTTCATGAATCCATGACGAGGCGTTATACCATCAGTGAAGTGGCCCTGGCCACCGGCCTTGAGGAGTGCGAAATCCGCTTTTACGAGCAGGTGTTTCGCGAGTACCTCACCTTCAGCAAGCTCAGCCCGAACCACACCGAGTTCACGCAGGACCATGTCGACCTGCTGCGCCGGATCAAGGATTTGATCCAGAAGCAGGGCCGTTCCATCGACGAGGTCAAGCGCGAACTCAAGGGCGCCCTGAATAAGCCGGTCCGCCGCGAGGTGACGAGCCACGTCGTCACGCCGACCCCCGTCCCCATGTCGACGCGCTACGCCCGCGTCATCGCGGTCACCAGCGGCAAGGGCGGGGTGGGCAAGACGTTCTTCACCGTGAACCTCGCCATGGCGCTCATCCAGGCCGGCAAGCGCGTCGCGATCTTCGACGCCGACCTCGGCCTGGCCAACGTCCACATCCTGCTCGGCGTCAAGCCGCGCTTCAACCTGCGCCACGTCGTCGAGGACAACTTCAAGCTCGACGACGTCATCGTCATGGGGCCCAACGGCGTCAAGCTCATCAGCGGCGGCCAGGGGGTGCGCGAGATGGCCAACCTCTCCGCCGAGCAGCGCCGCACGATCCTGCGCACGCTCGACCAGGTCGAGCGCGAGGTCGACATCCTCCTCGTCGACACGGGGGCGGGCATCAGCGACAACGTCCTGCGATTCGCGACGTTCGCCGACGAGATCATCGTCGTCACCACCCCCAACATCGCGGCGGCGGCCGACGGCTACTCGATCATCAAGATCCTGTTCGAGATGGAGCCCAACAGCAAGATCGGGCTCGTCACGAACATGGTCAACAACATGTATCACAGCAAGAACATCTACAACCGGATCAACACGACCTGCCAGCAGTACCTCGGCAATTCGGTCGGCGACCTGGGCTTCGTCGTCGGCGACCCGCACGTCGAGGCCTCCTGCCAGACGCGCAAGCCGCTCATGCTCGAATACCCCTACAGCGAGGCGGCCAAGTGCATGCGCGCCATCACCGAGACGATCCTCAACGACAAGGTCTTCGTCAACCGCCAGAAGGAATCCGCCTTCGGCGACCTGATGGGCCAGCTCAAGAGGACGATGGTGGGAATGTAACCCGGGAACGCCAATCTCCTGATTGGCGAAACTGAAAAAAATCAGAAAAGAATCAGGCAAAATCGCTCGCCAAATTCGAAACAATGAAAATGAATCATGATTCAAAGGAGAAATAATTATTCCGAAACCCGTCATGAAGCGGACCAGTGAACAGATGTCGGAATGATTGTTCATATTAATTTGCGTTCAATTCACCTCAATTTTGTTTCGAATTTTTGAATGATTTCGAATGATTTTGACGGATTATACAAGGAGCTCACGATGGATCAGATGGAAAACCCCGAAGCTTTTCTCAACGAGCTGATCGACAAGGGCGACGGTTCGCGCGCCGTCGTTCCGGAGACCAACGCCGATCCGGTCGAGTTCTTCAACCTGCACGCCCAGCCGTTCAACGACAACGTCAACCCGGAGTTTTTCTACCGCACCGAGGCGCATGAAGAGGCGTTCCTCGCGATGAAGCGGTGCATCGACGAGCATATCTCGCTCGGGCTGACGACGGCCATCAGCGGCACCGGCAAGACGCTGCTCACGCAGGTGCTGATCCAGGAGCTCGACCCGCGCAAGTTCCAGCCGATCCTGATCCTGTGCCACCCGGGCATGACCGGCAACGGCCTGCTGCGCGAGATCGCCGACGAACTCAAGCTCGAGATGCCCAAGCGGCGCACGACGCAGGACCTCATCTGGGCGATCCAGGCGCACATCATCAGCCTCTACATCAAGGGCCTGCGCCTCGTGCTGATTATTGACGAGGTGCATTTCCTGACGGCCGAACCGCTTCACATTTTAAGGACGCTGTCGAACCTCGAGGTCCCCGAACGCAAGCTGGTCACGGTGCTGCTGTTCGGCGAGCAGTGCTTCCTCGAGAAGATGAAGCGGCCCGATTTCAAGGCGGTCTTCAGCCGGATGTTCACGCGCGTCGAGCTGCGCCCCCTGCGCGGCCAGGAGATCGCCCAATACGTGAAGTTCCGCCTGCTGGTCGCCGGCGGCCGGCCGGCGCTCTTCGCCGACGATGTCTTTGCCCCGCTCGAAGGGCTCTCGCAGGGGATCCCGCGCGAGCTCAACCGGATTTGCCACAACGCGCTCATCTGGGCCGCGCGTCATGGACAGGAGTCGATCACGGCCGAGACGCTGCGCCAGCTCGTTGAGGCGCACCGGGTGTGAGACCGATCAGACGCCCCGACAGCGCCACGCCCGCGCCGCCGCCGGTCCAGGTCGACCGTAGCCTGCGCACCAAGCTGCGCACCGGGAAGCTGACGCAGTCGCTCTCTTCGCGGGAAGAGGTCGACGAGCGCGAACCCGACGCCCTGTTCGAGCCGATGCCCCCCGCCACGCGCGGCAACGCGACCGAAGAAATAATCGAGTAGGCCGGGTTCGCCGACCCCGGCACGGGATTTCCGGATCCAAAGGCCGTGTCACATCTTTAAGCGGTTCTGAACGCAGGACGGTTCTCGTCGGCAAAAGGCAACGGGGAGCCCCATTCCGCATAAAATTTCTTGCATTTGCCTATTCAGACTATGATAGTGGATGGCCCGGTGCGCAGTGCGCCTGGGGGTTTGACCTGTACCCGAAGGGGGGTGAACGCATCTTGCCTCAGATCTACGTCGAAGAGAATGAACCCATCGACAAAGCGTTGCGTCGGTTCAAGAAGGAGTGCCAGAAGACTGGCATCCTGGCCGAATTGCGCAAGCGGGAGTTTTACGAGAAGCCGTCGATCAAGCGTCGCCGGAAGCTCGAGGCCGCCCGTCGCAAGCAGCGGCGCAAGATGATCAAGCAGATGCGGAAGATGGAGCGGTATTAAGCCGCGCCTTCAGAACCGTTTCTACGAAACGCCCCCGGTCAACCGATCGGGGGCGTTTTTTTTAGAGATGAGCTTTGAGCGATGAGAGATGAGATGCATTCTCTCATCGCTCATCTCTCAAAGCTCATCGCCAGTTTTTATTGTTCCGGCATTTCCCAGTTGGTGCGCTTCATGTAGATGACCGACGGGGCTCCGGGCGGGCCGGCGAGGCCGCCGAGCGCCGTGTCCCACGACCACAGCCGGTTGGGCGGCGAGTAGAAATTCCCCGTCTGCTTCCAGATCCCCAGCGCGATCTCGCTTTCCCACATGTTGATGATCGACCCGCTGAACTTCAGGTTCACCCCGCTCCACTGTTCGAGCAGGCGAAAATAATTTTCCACGCCGCCGCTGTAGTTGCCGTCCGCCGTTGCGACGATCCCCTGCATGCAGACGCAGTTGACGGTCGTCTGGTTGGCGATGCGCTTGCTGTAATCGGTGCTGTTCGCATCGCTCCATTTGTTGGACAGGATGCTGAGCGCGTCGGCCGCGACCATGGCCAGCTGTTTGTTGGTCGTGTTGTAGTCGCCCTGGATGTAGAGCGGGTTGGGGGTGGCGACGGTGAAGCCGCCCGCGCTGGAGGAGGGGAGCGTCGAGCCGTTGACCAGCCGGACGGCGTCGTATTTGTTGCCGCCCTGTTCGTTGGCGACGTACAGGATGCCGTTGCTGGGCGAGACGCCGCTGGCCCGCAGCCGGCTGATGTCGATGTCGAGCGAGTTGACCGTTTTTCCCTCGCGCGCGTCGTAGAACGTGGTGATCTTCGCGATCTCGTAGCTCGTGCTGCCGACCTTGTACGTGAGCGGAACCGAGGCGCCCGAGGCGCTCTGGCCCTCGATCGTCCCGTTGGTCTTGACGAGGACCTTGAGGTCGGCCTTGTTCTCGAATTTTTCGTCCTTGAGGGCCTGACTGTCGCCCGAGTCGGCGCGCTCGATGATCGCGTGCGGGTCGACGGTCGTCGGCAGCGGCAGCGACATGTCGGTGATCCCCTGCGAGGAGTCGGCCAGGCCGTTCCCCCAGCGCTCCGGCGCGGCGGTCGCCCAGTCGGCGTCGGCGTGGGTCAGCCAGCCGTCGGCGTCGTTGCCGCGCTTCATGCTGACCATGTCGCCGTCATTGCTGAAGCGCACGTCGCCGCTCGAGCCGCTCTGGCCGGAGCTCGGCGCCCGGCCGTGATAGACCGACCCGGCGACCGACACCGGCGCGAGGAAATCCAGCCCGTTGTTGGACTGGAAATAGGCGTCGCCGTTGGTGTGGACGAGGCCGTTGACCTGCATCGCGGCCCCCGGCGCGATCTCCATGAGCTTGTCGTAGAAGATCGCGAAGATGTAGAGCGGGACGTAGGTGATCACGACCGTCTGGCGCAGCGTGACGCCGGGGTGGGTGAGCCGGTCGGCGGTGTTGCCGCGCTTGCGGGCCGTGACCTCGATCTCGTAGGCAAGCTGCTTGACGGAGTAGCCCTTGAGCGAGCCTTCCGTAATCAGGAACGGGCCGTCCTGCGTCTTGGTCGCCGTGAACTTCGGGTATTCGTAGCCGGCGACGACGGGCGGCGTGATCGCGGCCATCTGCGCCTCGAAGTCGGCCGCGTGGTAATCCTTGAGGAACTGCATCTGCGCGTAGGCCTTGTTGAGGGCCTCCTCGCAGGCGGCGAATTCGTCCTTGTAGGTCTCGTAGCGGGCGCGGTTGAGCGTCTGCTGGCGCGCCATCATGACCAGCCCGCCCGTCATCCCGATCAGCAGCAGGCCAAGCACCAGGACGACCGCCATGGCCATGCCGCGCCGCCCCCGGGCAGGGGAGTGAGTCAACCGGATCATCATTGCGGAGGGCTCCTTATCCATTGCGCGGCGCCACGGTCGCCGTGATCTCCGTCCCCTGCAGGCCGGGGCCGGATTTGGCGTTGTTGACGGCCTTGACGCTCTCATCGAGCGAGTCGCCGGCCCGCAGCCGCACGACGAGCGAGCTTGCATCGCCTTGATACGTGAACAGCGCCTGGCCCGGGATCGGCGTCACCCATCGGGCCAGCACGACTTCGTCGCCGGCCTGCGAGGTATTGGGGTCGTAGACGAGCCGGTTGTCCCACGGCGTCTGCAGGTTGTCGTCGTCCGAGACGAGCCGGATCGTGCGGGTGCCGAGCGTCTCGCCTTGCCAGGCCAGCTCGAGCCAGTTGCCCGCGGCGGCCGTGTTGCCGTCGTCGTCACGCACCCGCAGCGGCATCGTGGCCGGTCGGACGGCGCGGTTGATCCCTTCGAGCGCGGATTGCGCCTCCACGACCGAGCGCTGCTGGATGCCGACCGAGCGGCCGATCCGGCTGCTGTAGACGACAAGCGACATGATCCCGATCCCGGCCAGGGCGCTGATGGCGCTGGCCACGATGAGCTCGGTGAGGGTAAACCCCCGGCGTGCGGCGTGCGTGCGCATCAGAAGCCCAGTCCCTTCCGGCTGCGGGTGTTGACGATCAGCGATTCGATCGTCTGGTGATACTCGCGGCCGCGGTAGGTCCATGTGGTGGTGATTTCGACCGTCTTGCCGTTGTTGATCAGGTAGCCGGTCCCCTTGGACGGCTTATACGCGAGGGGAGCGGCGAGGTTGAGTTGCTTGATGTTGTTGCCGGCGATGAGGGCGCTCTGGCCGGCGCCGTCGCCGCTGACGAGGAACACCGTGTCGCCCGCCCACTCGTCGGCCGTCCAGCGGGTCTTGGCCTCGTCGTCGACCAGGTTGTTGACGCTGGCGTCGACCAGCGTGCCGAACCCCTTGAACTGGAAGGCGACGGCGCAGCGGATGTCGAGCGTCTGGTCAATATAGACCGGCGGCACGGTGTCCACCGTGATGTCGGGGTAATGGTCGGCGTCCACATGGTCGAAGTCGTCGATCATCATCTGTTCGAGGTAGCCCTGGGCGATGTTCTTGGCGACCATGGCATTGGTGTTGAGCCGGGCCATGTACGAGGCGTATTGCAGGCCGCCGATCACCGACAGCGCGATGAGCGACAGGAGGAAGCAGGCGACGACGACTTCCACGAGCGAAAACGCGCCGCTCGCCCGTCGAACGGGACGTCCATGATCAGGAAACGGCCGGTGCATCGAGGCAACTCCCGTCGCAACCGAATCTCATGCGTGGTGGTGGGATGGTGATGTGCGTCGAGGATGAAGAACCCGCCGCCTACTTCATCGGACGTCCGGGCGCGCGACTCAAGCCGGGCATCCGGGTGTCATCATTTGGGAGACAGCCCGTCAGCGGCGGCGCCCGCGGGACGCGGAGTTCGATCACGGCATCCGGGCACGGTCCTTTTGAGTGTTTTTTCAAGGTTCGTTAAATGTTAATTTAACGAACCTTTGCCGCCGGGCCGGGTGGGCGGGGCCACAGCGTTCCCGCCAGCCGCCTTAAGCCGCGTCCGTTCAAGCCGGCGCGGCCGCGGCCGACGGGGGCGCGGTTCGTTTAATCCGCGCGGTTCCCCTCCATCTGGGCTCTTGACAACCCCACGGCAACCCGGATAGGCTGAAATCCCGTAGACGAGACCGACCCAACCCGGGAACGCTCGGCTACGGGATTTTTTTTTGAAGGGGCCCACACGGCGGGCCAAGGAGGCTTCGAGCGTGGCATCGGTGCGTCGCACCCTCAGCACGATCCTGATCCTGATTATCGTCGCGGCGATCGCCGCCGGTGGCGTGATCGGGTATGGCTACTACCAGCGCTGGTCGATGGGCCGGCAGTTCACGGCCGTCCGCCAGCTGGTGACCGACAAGAAGTTCCAGGAAGCCGAGACCCAGCTGGCGGCCCTGGAGGGCCGGGCCCAGCCCGGCCAGTCGTGGCTGGCCGACTGGGTCGACCTGCGCCTGCAGGCCTTGGAAGGCATCAACGACCAGGAGTCGGCCGCCCAGTGGGCAGCCAAGGCGCTGAACCCGGACAAGGCCTGGGTCCAGCAGGGCGACGACGGGTGGGTGAGAGCCCACCTGATCCTCGGCCGGCGCGCCGTGAACCAGGAGCAGCTGGACGCCGCCCGTGAGCATTTCAACGCCCTGGCTTCCCTCGCCCCCGATCAATTTGGCCATACCGAGGGCCAGTTGGGGCTGGGCTGGGTCGACCTGGCCACGCCGGGCAAGGTGCAGGAAGGCCGCGACCGGCTCGCCGCCCTGCTCGACACCCTCCGCAACGACCACGCGATGCGGGCCGACGTGGAAGCCGCCCTGGGACGCGCCAACCTGTTCCTGCTGATGTCCCCCGAGCCGCACGAAGGCGACGAGATTTACGCCATCCAGAAGGGCGACTCGATGGACCGGCTGCGCCGCAAATACAAGGTCTCGGCCGACCTGCTGATGCGCGTCAACCGGATCACGAACCCGCAGGCCCTGAGCATCGGCCACCGGATCAAGATCCCGAAGCTTGAGCTGTCGATCCTTGTCAATAAATCGGATAACACGCTGACCCTCTATAACCACGGCAAGTTTTTCAAGAAGTACGACGTCCGCACCGGGCAGTACGAATACATGACCCCGCCGGGCGAATACACGATCCAGCGCAAGGTCGTCGATCCGCCGTGGACCGACCCCAAGACCGGCGCGCGCCTTGGGCCCGGCGACCCGAACAACCAGCTCGGCTGCCGCTGGATGGAAATCAGCGGCTCGATCGGCATCCACGAGGCGATCGACCCGAACACGATCGGGACGTATTCCTCGAACGGCTGCGTCGGCCTCGTTAAGGACGACGTCATCGAACTCTATGACCTCGTCAGCGTCGGCACGCCGGTCAAGATCATCGGCGCGCGCGGAGCCACCGGCGCCGCCCTGTCGGCGACCGACCTGACCGCGCCCGCCCGGCGCGGCACGGGCGCCTCCGCCCCGCCGGCAGGCATGCAGCAGGCTCCGGCCGCCGCGCCCGCCGCCCCGCAGCCCCCGGCGATGACCCCCGCCGGCCGCTCCAGCATCCCGGTCCCGGCCCGGCCGGAACGTTCTAGATCACGCAATCACGCACAGGAAGGAACCCGCCGATGACTCCCCTGCTCCGGCTCGGTCTGCCCAAGGGCAGCCTGCAGGACGCCACCCTGGACCTGATGAGAAAGGCCGGCTTCTTTTTCAACATCAGCAGCCGCTCCTATTACGTCGGCAGCGACGACCCCGAGATCGAGGCGGTCCTGATCCGCGCCCAGGAACTCGGCCGCTACGTCTCCCAAGGCAAGTTCGACGTCGGCCTGACCGGCCTCGACTGGATCATGGAGACCGACGCCGACGTGGTCGAGGTCTGCACGCTGGTCTATTCCAAGGCCTCGATGCGCCCGGTCCGCTGGGTGCTGGCGGTGCCTCAGGACAGCGAAATCCAGTCGGTCAAGGACCTCGAGGGCAAGCGGATCGCCACCGAGGTCGTGAACCTTACCCGGCACTGGCTCGAAAAGCACGGCGTCAAGGCCGAGGTCGAGTTCAGCTGGGGGGCCACCGAGATCAAGGCCCCTCAGTTCGTCGACGCCATCGTGGAAGTGACCGAAACCGGCAGCAGCCTGAGGGCCAACAAGCTCCGCGTCGTGGACACGCTCCTGGAGTCCTCGACCCGCCTGATCGCCAGCAAGGCGGCGTGGGCCGATCCCGCCAAGCGCGAGAAGATCGAAAACATCGCCATGTTGCTCCAGGCCGCGATCGCGGCCGAGGGCAAGGTCGGCCTCAAGATGAACGTCCCGAAGAAGGCCCTGGGCGAGATCGAGAAACTGCTGCCGGCCATGACGTCGCCGACGATTTCGCACCTGGTCGACGCCGACTGGGTGGCGATCGAAGTCATCGCCGATGAAAATCAGGTCAAGCAAGTCATCCCCGCCCTCAAACGCGCCGGCGCGACGGGGATCATTGAGTATCCTCTGAATAAGGTGATCGACTGAAAGGAATGAACAATGAAATCATTGCAACAAATCAAGCAAGCCCCCTTATCTTTCTGGCTTGGTTTTGGTTGCTATATATTTGTTGTCCTGATGCAATTCATAGGAGATTTCAGCAGCAATGGAGTTTATACAGCGAATGATGGCAGTATCCACCAAGTGCCGCTTTCGTCAATGCTTCTTACTCTGCTATTTGGGCTTGTCTTTGGTTTGGCGCTATTGATTGGTTCAAGGGTCGCTTATGTTCTCATTTTGCTTTTCGTTGCATGCGCCATGCTTCTTTCGCTTGGTCTCCCAAATATAACATTGTTAGATTACGTTTTCTTAGTGTTTGGGCTCCTTACGCTTGTCTTTTTTTCGATGTGTTGGCGCTATTTCTTTACCCCAACGAACAAAATTAATATTGAAAACAATAGCGCCTCATGACCCACCGCATCGCCGCCGTCATTCCTGCCCGTTACGGGTCGTCCCGGTTCCCCGGCAAGCCGCTGGCTTTGCTGTGGGGGCGGCCGATGATCGTGCATGTGTGCGAACGGGTTAGGCTGTCGAAGCTCGTGGATCACTTGTGGGTCGCGACCGACGACGAGCGGATCGCCGAGGCGGTCAGGGAAGCCGGTTTCGAAGCCCGCATGACCCCTTCCGACTGCGCCTCGGGGAGCGACCGGATCATCGCCTCGCTCCAGCCCGGCGAGAACTGGGACATCCTGGTCAACGTCCAGGGTGACGAGCCGACGATCGACCCCAAGGTCGTCGACGCGGTGATCGAAGCGCTGCTCGCCTCGCCCGACTGCGGCGTGGCGACGGCGGTCGTCCCGATCCGCGACCGCGCCGACTTCGAATCGCCGCACGTCGTCAAGGCCGTGGTGGCGCCGTCGGGCCGGGCGCTCTATTTCTCGCGCTCGCCGCTCCCCTCGCCGGCGCGGCTTGAGGCCAAAGACATTGAATCCCCGGGGTTCACGTGGGGCTTGAAGCATCTGGGGCTCTACGCCTACCGCGCCGAAGTCCTGCAATGCTTCGCCAAGTGGAGCCCGACGCCGCTCGAGACGCGCGAGAAACTGGAGCAGCTGCGCCTCATGGAGCACGGCATCGCGATCCAGGTCGCCGTCGTCGAGCACGACTCGATCGGCGTCGACACCCCCGAGGAACTGGCGAGGCTGAACGAACAGAAATGAATACCGGAAAAACACGAAACACGCGAAAGGAGGACACGGAAATGCACGAAAATGAATCGATTTTCTCTGCGCACTCTGCCCATCTCTGCTTCTTTGCGACAAAATCCCTTTCGTGTCCTTTCGTGTCTCATTTCGTGCGTTTCGTGTTTGAATTGCGTTTTGAATTCTATTTCTTAAATACCACCCTGGAGGCTGTTTGACATGACCAAATTCATCTTCGTGACCGGCGGCGTGATCAGTTCGCTCGGCAAGGGCATCGCGGCCGCGTCGCTCGGGGCGCTGCTCAAAATGCGCGGCTACCATATCAGCCTCCTGAAGATGGATCCGTATCTCAACGTCGATCCGGGCACGATGAGCCCGTTCCAGCACGGCGAGGTCTACGTGACCGACGACGGCGCCGAGACCGACCTCGACCTGGGCCACTACGAGCGCTTCACCGGCGTCCCGATGGGCCGGCTCAACAACGTCACCACCGGCCAGATCTATTTCTCGGTCATCAGCAAGGAACGCCGCGGCGACTACCTCGGCTCGACCGTCCAGGTCATCCCGCACGTCACCGACGAGATCAAGGGCTCGATCCTGCGGCTGGCCGACCACGATTCCTACGACGTCATCATGGTCGAGGTCGGCGGCACGGTCGGCGACATCGAGAGCCAGCCGTTCCTCGAGGCCATCCGGCAGATCCCCTACGACATCGGCCGCGAGCACGTCTGCTACATTCACCTGACGCTCGTTCCCTACCTCAACGCCGCCGGCGAGCTCAAGACCAAGCCGAGCCAGCACAGCGTCCGCGCCCTGCGCGAGATCGGCATCCAGCCCGACATCCTGCTGTGCCGCGCCGAGCGCCCGATCGGCGAGTCCAACCGCCACAAGATCGCCATGTTCTGCAACGTCGCCAACGAGATGGTCTTCGAGGCCCTCGACGCCGACGACATCTACCGGATCCCGCTCCTGTACGCCGCGCAGGGGATCGACCAGGCGATCGTCAAGCGCCTGGGCCTGCCCCGCACCGAGCCGCGCGTCGACGAGTGGGCCGACCTGATGAAGCGCGTCGACGCCATCAGCGAGAGCATCAAGATCGGCGTCGTCGGCAAATACATCGACCTGCAGGACGCCTATAAGAGCATCTACGAGGCGCTGCGCCACAGCGCGATCGCCAATAACGTCAAGCTCCAGATCGCCCGCATCGACTCCGAGGAGCTGACCCCCGAAAACGTCGAGCAGTCGCTCGCCGGCCTCGACGGCATCCTGATCCCGGGCGGCTTCGGCACGCGCGGCATCGAGGGCAAGGTCCTGGCCGCCCAGTATGCCCGCGAGCGCAAGATCCCGTATTTCGGCATCTGCCTGGGCATGCAGGTGGCCCTCATCGAGTTCGCCCGCAATGTGTGCAACCTTGAGCGCGCCAACAGCCGCGAGTTCGACCAGGACACGCCGCACCCGGTCGTCGACCTGCTGGCCACCCAGAAGACGATCAGCTCGATGGGCGGAACGATGCGCCTTGGCGCCTACACCTGCCGGCTCGACGAAAAGAGCTGCACGGCCCCGTACTACAAGCAGACCCAGATCAGCGAGCGCCACCGCCACCGCTACGAGGTCAACAACAAGTATCGCGAGCTGTTCAAGGAACACGGCCTGATGCTGGCCGGCACGACGCTCGACGCCAAGCTGGTCGAGATGATCGAGATCCCCGACCACCCGTGGTATGTCGGCTGCCAGTTCCACCCCGAGTTCAAGTCGCGCCCGCTCAAGGCGCACCCGCTGTTCGTCGGGTTCATCGAGGCCTCCAAGAAGCAGGCCGCGGCGAAACAGGGCAAGCAGGCCCGGGCCCAGGGCTGAGACCGGCGCGAAACACAAAAAGCAGCCCGCCCCACCTGGGCGGGCTGTCTTTTTTTTGTAACGCACGTTCACGTTTCGGACAAAATCGTCCAAAACGCAGGGTGAACCGCCCATACCAAAAATAAAAGGCGATTGTCGCCGGCGGGGGCAATTGGAGAATATTTCCATTTTGTAAAAATTTAATGAAACCTCGCTCTAAAACAATCGCGGCCGGAGTTTATTTTGATAAAACAACCGCCAAAGAGGGGTGTTTATGGACAATCCTCGGGTGTGCGTTATTTTTAAAACTTTTTATGCGATTGCCCTTTACAAACTAAAACTATTTGGATTACATAAAAACGGAACCCGGCGTTGATACTTTCTGGCAAGATGCGGGTATACCCCTGAATGTAATGAAAGGCAATGGCCGTGGCGCCGGGTAAACGATAGCGGTCATTGGCTGGTTCCCCGAAAAAGCATCGATTTGTACGGAATGGGCAGCGGTTTCGCGAGAAACCATTCATCGATTGCAGTCTTCACCCTGGCTCAATCGGGACATCGAGTTTTGGTCCATCATTGGGAGGGACGACGTACATGGTCAAGCAGAAGCTCAATCTGGAAACGCTGGACGACGAAATCGACCGGCTTCGGCGCCAGCTCGAGGAGCGCGAGGCGATCAAGGCCGAGTTCAGCGAACTGTTTCGCCAGCGCCAAATCATCATGGAATTGCGCGAGAAACTCGCGGGCCTGAAAATGCCCGATGCGGTCGAGGAACGCGATGCGATGGAACGCGCCGTCGACGACGGCGTGGAAGCCATTGCGACCGCCCATCACAAGCTGTTCCCGCCCGAACAGCACCGAACCGCGGACAGCCGTTCGCGCCGCGCCAGCGGCGACCCGGACGTGATGAAGCAGAAGGAAGAGTTTTATTTCCGGCGCCAGGCCAAGCTCAATGCCAACCTGATCGACTCGAACGGCCGCCCCAAAAAGCGCCTCAACAGCGACGAGGAAAAGAAATACCAGCATGCGCTGAAGGAGCTGAAGCGCGTCGGCTGGTATCCGCCCGAGCTGGTCAAGGTAAGACAGCGCATGAGCGGCAGATAATGGGGCAGGATTGTTTTGGGTAGGGGGGCGCGGTTTCCCCCCTCCCACGCTTCCGGACGGCGTGTAAAAGAACTGGAGCGGCCAATCAGCCGCCCCAGTTCTTTTAAATTGCCGCCCTTATTTTCTTTTCATCCGCCGACTCTTCCCTCGCCCGGCTTTTTTCTTTCCCTTGCCGGGGGCCTGCTTTCTCTTGAGCAGGACCAGATCCATCTGGCCGGCCAGCACGTTGATTTTCTCGACCAACACCGTCACCGGGTCGCCGATGGCATAGACCCTGCCGGAGCGGCGGCCGCGCCACAGCTGCATGTCCTCTTCGAACTCGTAATAGTCGTCGTCGAGCTGGCGGATCGGGATGAAGCCCTCGACCGGCCACTCGGTGAGCTCGACGAAGAAGCCCGCCCCCATCGTCCCGCTGATGAACCCGTCGAAGATGTCGCCGAGATAGCGGCGCATGAAATCGAGGCCGAGCAGTTCCACGGCGTCCCACTCGATGCGCTGGGAGCGTTCCTCGCGCTGGCTCGCGTGGCGGCCCCATAGAGGCATTTTGGAGGCGAGGTCGATCATCTTCTCGGAGTCCGAGGGCTCACGCGCGAGCATGTCCTTGACGACCCGGTGCACGATCAGGTCCGGGTAGCGCCGGATCGGCGACGTGAAGTGAAGGTAGCTGGCCGACGCCAGGCCGAAATGGCCGATGTTTTCGGGCTGGTATTTGGCGCGCATCATCGTGCGCAGCAGCCAGCGCTGGATGATCGTGCCGGCCGGGTGCTGGTGGGCCTTCTCGAGGGCGCGCTGCAGTTCCTCCCGCGAGATCCCTCCCCGCGCCGGCAGCGGGATGCCGAGCCGCCCAAGGACCGGCGTCACCATGCGCAGCTTGTGCTCGTCGGGCTCGTCGTGGACGCGGAAGAGCGTCGGGTAGCCTTTCTTTTCAAGCTCGCGCGCGACCGCCTCGTTGGCCGCGATCATCAGCTCCTCGATCAATCGGTGGGCCTCGAAATGTTCTCTCCGGCGCAGGTCGCTGACCCGCCCCTCGGCGTCGAACAGGATTTCGGTCTCGGGCAGGTCCAGGTCGAGCGCGCCGCGCTTGAGGCGCGCCCGGTTGAGCGCCCGCGCCGCCTCGCGGATGTGCAGCAGGTCGGAGAGCAGATCGGGGTCGATTGCCGGCCGCGGCCGCTCGACCTCGACCTTGATCCCGGTCTCGCTATCCGCGGCATCGAACAGGCCCTGCACTTCCTCGTAGGCGAACCGCCGGCGCGACCGGATCGCGGAGTTGCACAGCTCGGTCTGGCAGACCTGGCCGTGGCGGTCGACCGTGAAGAACGCCGTCATCGTGAGCTTGTCCTCGTTGGGACGCAGGCTGCACAGCCGGTTCGAGAGCGCCTCGGGGAGCATCGGGATCACGCGGTCGACCGGGTAGATCGACGTGGCGCGCTCGTAGGCCTCGTCGTCGATCGCCATCCCCGGCCGCACGTAATGGGCGACGTCGGCGATGTGCACGCCGATGCGCCAGCCTTTCTCATCGACGCCGTGCAGCGAAATCGCGTCGTCGAAATCCTTGGCCGTCGCCGGGTCGATCGTGCAGACGCGCTCGTGGCGCAGGTCGCGCCGGCCTTTTTCCATGTGCGGCGAGCCGGCCTGGTCGAGCTCCGCGGCTTCCTTCTCGGCGTTCTCCGAAAACTCGATCGCCACGCCCCCCTCGCGGATGAGCAGCAGGATCGGCAGCCCCTTCTCGTCGTCGGTCCCGAGCACCTCGACCAGCTTGCCGACGAGCGGCTCGTCCGGCTGCTCCGTCCAGTGCTTCACTTCGACGATGACCCACGCTTCCTCGGGGACCTCGTCCGGGTCGAACCGGCGCGGGATCTGCACGATGCGCCGGATGCGCTGGTTCTTGGGGTAAACGAGGCAGTACTTCCCCGCGCGCACGAGCCGGCCGAGAATCTGCTTGTTGGCGTGGTGGAGAATCTTCGTGATCGAGCCGCTCGGCTGGCGGCCGGGCCTGGCCTTGAAGACCTCGACCTCGACGCGGTCGCCGTGCAGGGCCGCGCCCATGGCGGTCGGCGGGATGCGGATGTCGGGCCAGCCGGCGGTCTCCGGCACGAGGTACGCCCCGCGCCGCATCGAGGCCTGCAGGATGCCGGTCACCGTGTCGCCGCGGCCGTACGGCATCGGCTCATCGTGATCGAAGAGGCGCGGTTTGCGAGGTTGCATTGGATTCTCCACGTTCAGTTTGTGATTGTTTCCCGATACCCCCAGGACGTTTTCAGCCACCCCGGCAACAGCGCCGCCATCTCCGCCGGCTCGAACTTTCTTCCCGCCACTTCGCTCAGCGTCACCGGGCGCGTCGAGGGCTCGCCGCACGGCACGATCCAGCGCCACGGCGCGAGATCGTTGCACAGGTTGATCGCGATGCCGTGCATCGAAACGCGGCCGCGGATCGAGATGCCGATGGCGGCCAGCTTGCGCCCGCCGACGAACAGGCCCGGCCGGCCGCGTTCGATCTCCGGGCGCACGCCGCTGACCGCTTCGATCAGCTCGGCCGAGGCCTCGAGCAGCGCCCGCGACAGCCGCGCCTGCGCGAGCAGCCCCTCGCGCGTGCGCACGATCGGGTAGATCACGAGCTGGCCCGGATTGTGCAGCGTCGTCATGCCGCCGCGGTCGATCGTGTGGACCGGGATCGTCGCATACGTCGCGACGTCGGCGCTGTTGCCGCGCACCCCCTGGGTGATCACGGTCGGGTGCTCGCCGGCGAGCCAGGTGTCGGGGATCGAGCCCGCGCGGCGTTCCTCGCGCAGCTTCTCCTGCATGGCGAGCACCTCGCCATATTCGCGCAGCCCCCAATCGATCAGGCGCGCGCATCCCGGCTCGGCGAGAATCTTTTCGGCGATTCGGAGTTCTTTGGCATCCTCGGGCATGACGGCTTCCCATGTGAAAGATCACGACAAACAACCTATCAAAACACGAAATTCATGGAAACCCAATCAAAACACGAAATTCCCGGCGCGGCGTAACCGCAACCAAACAACAGAAACAAATGCAGTCACGAAACGCACGAAATGAAACACGAAAAACTTGTCTTGTCGCAGAGGCGCAGAGTTTGGCAGAGGTGCAGAGAAGATTCTGACGGATTATAGTAAGAAAAAATTCAAACAATGAATTTTGTGAATTTTCGTGGGCTGTATCTTTCGTGCGTTTCGTGACCGCATTGGATTTTATTTCTGTTTCTTGAGCTCTTCAAAAACCGGGATCAGCCGCAGGGCGAGGGTTTTGACGTCGTAGCCCGCGATCGCCTGCCGTGCCGCCTGGCCGAGTCTCGTTCTTTCGCCTTCATCGCCGAGCAGCTTCACGACAGCCGCCGCGAACTTCTCCGCATCGCTTTCGGCGAGGCAGTCGCGGCCGGCTTCGAGCGGGAGGCCTTCGAGGCTCAGCGGCGTCACGACCATCGCCTTGGCCATGAACGCCCCCTCCATGACCTTGTTCTTGATGCCCGTCCCCTGCCGCAGCGGCGAGATCACGACCGACGCGCGCGCGACCTCGTCCTCCATCCGCTCGACCGGGCCGGTCACGGTGACGCCTTCAATATCTCGCAGCTCGAGGACGCGGGGTGTCGGCGATTTGCCGGCCAGGACCAGCCGCGCGTCGGGACGGGCCTTACGGACGCCCGGCCAGATCTCGCGCGCCGCCCAGACGGCTGCGTCCTCATTGGGCGCAAAGTCCATAACGCCGCTGAAGAGGACCAGTCCGCTTTCCTCGCGCTCCGGCGTCGGCCGGTATGCCTCGGCATCAACCCCCGTCGGCAGGACCTCGACCCGCGTGCCGGGGGCGATCTCCCGCATCGCCTGGGCGTCGACCGGCGAGACGGCAAACACCCGGTCGGCGCGGCCGAACAGGTCGCGCTCCATGGCGCGGATCTTCCTCCACTGCAACCATTCGCGCGGCGAGCGGGTCTCCTCGAAGCGGCGCCGGTGAGCGAGCGACAGGCAGTCGCGCGCCATGAGCGCCTGTGGGATCGCCATGGAACGCGGCAAATGCTGCGCGCTCATGATTCCCCACGACAGGACGGCGTCATAATCGCCGCGCGCCAGTTCCGCCGCGGCGAGCCGCGCCAGTTCGGGCGAATAAAAGCGGTTGGGCCAGGGGCGGCCGTCGCGCAGGCACGCCAGCGCGCGCACCGGCTTGGCCACCTCGCGCCATGGGGCCGAACGAATCGTGATCCCCCAATCCGCGAAGATCCCGCTCCCCTTGCCCCAGTTTTTCTCGTCGGCCGGCCGGATCGTGAGCAGCGTCAGGTCGAGGCGCGGGGCCAGATGGCGCAGGAATTGGTAAATCGGCCCGACGTGGCCATCGTGGGGCGGGTAGGGAAAGGCGTGTGCCAGCACCAGAATCCGCATGCTGGCATCTTGGGCACGGCGGCGCCGAAAGCCAAGGAAAAATGCGCCGCCCATCCAGCCGGGAGTCGAAAACTATTGCATCACGGATGGGAACGGGGCATATTTTCCTCTCAAAGCAGTAGAAGTTGTTCATTCTTGGAATTGATTCGATCGGAATCCTCAACTGATTCGGCGCGATCCGTGAGTCCCGTATTGATATACGGGGCGTGGGCGTCGACGAACATCATTTTTAGTCCAAGGAGTAAGCCGTATGCCTGGTTTTGAGTACCGCCATTATCTGATCGCGAAGCCGAATTACTTCCGGCCATCGTCCCAGCAGGTAGCCGACTTCATTACTGCCTTGGGACACGACTCATGGGTCATCTGCCCGACGGTGCCCGCGATGGGCAAGGTTCAGTATAAAAACGGAACGAACGCCCATGCCAAAGCCTCGGGTTATTATGTCAAGCTGAAAACCGGGATCGAGCCGGGCATCTACCCGCCCGACGAGCCGAAGCTGCGCCAGTCGCTGCGCAACGACGCCATCGTGCGCTGGCCGGTTCCGACGACGGGAACCTCGATCCTGCGCTACCCGCTCATTCCCGTCCCGCGCGACGACAGCCAGGACTGGTACTGGGACATGGAACTGCACCTGGGCACGAATTATATTTATCATTCCTCCGAGTGCATCAACCCGTTCCAGGACAAGGTGAAATGCGATTGCGGGCAGGCGGTCGAGTTTTCCGACGACAGCAAGCTGTTCTTCGATTCGCGTCTCTACCGCAAGTGCCCCCGGTGCTTCAACACCATCAACGTCTCGAACATGAAGGCCGAAATCCGCAACGGCTGGACCGAGGACGGCCGCAAGATCCCCGGTGGCGGCGCCTACTGCATGGCGCTTGTGATCGATTGCGGCAAATGCATCCCCGACACCAATGACGGCTCGATCCAGGTCCACCCCGACCTGAGAAAACTGTGCGAAGAGACGTTCCAGTGCGAGTTCTACGAGCTGGGGGACGTCTACTAGCGTAGTGTCTCACGCCGATTGCGGATGATGCCTGAAAGCGCTGAAAAAATGTGAGATGTGGAACCGCGACAGCGGTTCGACGTTCAAAGCCGCGGGTTGAATCGCCGCTGTTGCGATTCAACCCACGGAAAGCGATCGCATCAACCCGAACCGGTTTACCGGTTCGACAAAACCGCGCAAACCCATTGTCGAACCGGTTGCGTGGTGCGCCGTTTACCTCCCTGGCATGATGCGTAAAATCAGCTAAAAACGATCCGCCGGAAAAATCAGGCTTTTCCCCATTGACTCTCCTTATCCGTCCCGCGCCGCCACAGGCTAAAATTGTATTCAGCCGCCGCAATACCATTTCATGCGATCGGACACGACTCATATGAAAATCGCGCAGGTATCCCCCTTGTATGAAAGCGTCCCGCCCCGGCTCTATGGCGGGACGGAACGCATTGTCCATTATTTGACCGAGGAGCTCGTCGCCCAGGGCCATGAGGTCACCCTGTTCGCCAGCGGGGATTCGGTCACCTCGGCCAGGCTTGTGCCCATCACCCGGCGCGCGTTGCGCCTGGATGGCGGGGTGGTCGACCAGCTGGTGCATCACGTGCGCATGCTGGAAATGGTCTGGCGCGCGTCGCATAAATTCGACCTCATCCACTACCATGTCGATTACCTGCACTTTCCATTCAGCCGCCGCATGAGAACGCCGCACCTGACGACGCTGCACGGCCGGCTCGACATCAAGGGGCTCGCGGCGCTGTACAGGGATTTCTGCGAGATCCCCGTCGTCTCGATTTCCAACGCCCAGCGCGAGCCGCTCCCCCACGCCAACTGGCAGCGGACCGTCTACCACGGCCTGCCGCCGAACCTGCTGCGCTTCAATCCCGACCCGTCCGATTACGTCGCCTTCCTCGGCCGCATTTCGCCCGAGAAGCAGGCCGATCACGCCATCCGGATCGCCCGGGCCGCCGGCATCGAGCTGCGCATCGCCGCCAAGATCGACCGGGTCGACCGGCGCTATTACCGCAAGATCGTCGAACCGCTTCTGAGCGCCGGCGACGGCGTCACGTACATCGGCGAGATCGGCGAGGACCAGAAGCAGGACTTCATCGGCAACGCCCGCGCGCTCCTGTTCCCGATCAACTGGCCCGAGCCGTTCGGCCTGGTGATGATCGAAGCCTTCGCCTGCGGCACCCCCGTGATCGCCTACCGCCGCGGCTCCGTCCCCGAGGTCATGCGAGACGGCGTCACCGGCTTCATCGTCGACGGGCCGGATCAGGCCCTCGATGCCCTGCGACGGATCGACCGGCTCGACCGCCGCGAGATCCGCCGCGTGTTCGAGGCCCATTACACCGCCGAGCGCATGGCCGCCGAGTATCTCGCCGTCTATCGGCTGCTGGCCAGGGACAGGAGCCTCCCCCATGCTCAAATCGCCTGAAACCTCCAGCGAGCAGATGTATGGCATCCACACCGCGGCGTTGAAGGGCAAGTCGCACGGGCAGGTGCTCAAGCACGGCGACACGTTCGCCGTCTTCGACCACAGCGGCGACATCCTCGCCGGCAGCCAGGACCAGGGGATTTATTTCCACGGCACGCGCTTCCTGTCGCAGCTCAAGATGACCATCTGCCGGATCCACCCGATCGTCCTGAACGCGTCGATCGTCAACGACAACGGCATGCTCGCCATCGACCTGACCAACCCGATCATCGGCGAGGGCGACGGCCATTCCATCCCGCAGGGGGTGATTCATATCTTCCGGGCGATTTACCTGTGGGACGACTGCTGCTACCAGCTGCTGCGCGTGACCAATTACCATGCGGCGCCGGTTGCGCTGCGCATGCATCTGTTTTTCGACACGGACTGGGCCGATATCTTCGAGGTGCGCGGCACGATCCGGGATCATCACGGCACGGCCCTCGAACAGAAGTTGCACCCCGACGGGTTCGAGCTTGGCTACAGGGGGCTCGATGGGATCGAACGCCACACGCGCGTCACCAGCTCTCCGGCCCCGCTGAAGGTCGAGCCCGGCCGCCTGACGCACGACCTGCGCCTCAAGCCCGGCCAGAGCGAAACCTTCTACATCACGATTGCCTGCCACGACGCCAACCATGAAATCCGCGTCGGCGATTACCAGCAGTCATTCAACACGCTCATCGAATCGTTCGCCTCGTTCCGCTCGCGCGCGTGCCGGATCGAGTCCAGCAACGCCCTGTTTTCGAACTGGCTCAACCGCGCCTATGCCGACCTGCACATGCTCCTGACCGCGACGCAGGAAGGGTTTTACCCCTACGCGGGGATCCCCTGGTACAGCACGTATTTCGGCCGCGACGGCCTGCTGACCGCGCTCATGTGCCTGCAGATCGACCCCGGGATCGCCCGCGGCGTGCTGGGCTACCTCGCCCACCACCAGGCGGCCGAAACCCGCCCCGAGGCCGACGCCGAGCCGGGCAAGATCCTGCACGAGGTCCGGGCCAGCGAAATGGCCAACCTCGGCGAGGTCCCGTTCCGCCAATACTACGGCAGCGTCGACTCGACCCCGCTGTTCGTCATGCTGGCCCATCAGTACTGGCGGCGCACGGGCGACCTCCCGTTCATCGAGAAGATCTGGCCCAACATCGAACGCGCCCTCGAGTGGATCGACGAATACGGCGATGCCGGCCATGACGGCTTCGTCGAATACCGCCCGGCCGGCGAGGGGCTCACGAACCAGGGGTGGAAGGACTCGCACGACTCGGTGTTTCACGCCGACGGCCGCCTCGCCAAGCCGCCGATCGCGCTGGTGGAGGTCCAGGGCTACGTCTACGCCGCGCGGCTCGGGGCCGCCGCGCTTGCGCACGCCTTCAACCGGCGCGCGCTGGCCGAGAAGCTGACCGGCCAGGCCGAGGCCCTGCGCCGGCTGTTCGAGGAGCGCTTCTGGGACGAGGAACTGGGCATGTACGTCATGGCGATCGACGGCGAAGGCGAGCCGTGCCGCATCCGCGCCTCCAACGCCGGCCACCTGCTCATGTGCGGGATCGCCAGCCCCGCGCGCGCGCGCCGCACCGCCGACCAGCTCATGGACGAAGGCTTGTTTTCGGGCTGGGGGATCCGCACGCTCCACGAGAAGGAATCGCGCTACAACCCGATGTCCTATCACAACGGCTCGGTCTGGCCGCACGACAACGCGCTCATCGCCTGGGGGATGTCGCAAAACGGCATGACCCGCCGCGTCGAAAACATCATGACGGCCATCTACGACGCCGCCCTGCACATGGAGCTTCATCGCCTCCCCGAGCTTTACTGCGGGTTCCGGCGGCGCGCCAACCAGGGGCCGACCCTTTACCCCGTGGCGTGCTCGCCGCAGGCGTGGGCGACCGCCGCGCCGTTCCTGCTGCTGCAGTCGTGCCTGAACATGGAGATCGACGCCGAGGCCCGCCAGATCCGGTTCGACCACCCGGTTCTGCCCCCCTACCTCGACGAGTTGAGCATGCGCAACCTGACGGTCGGCGGCGCGAGAATCGATATCAAGCTCATCCGCTACCCGCTGGCCGTCGGCATCAACATCGAGGACCGCGACGGCGACATCGAAGTCGTCGTCAGGAAATAACGGCAGGTCGGGTCTACGACCCGACTCCGGAAAAACATCGGGTCATCGACCCGACCTACCATTGCCATCCTCTTCAAAAACATGTAATGTGTCGGGGTGAGAGAGCCCTGCTCGGGCACACAGGATGTCCATGGATATCAACGCTTCACCATTCACCCCCATCCCCGAGATCATCGCGACGATCCGCCAGGGCGGCGTGATCATCCTCGTCGACGATGAAGAGCGCGAAAACGAGGGCGACCTCGTGTTCGCCGCCGAGAAGGCCACGGCCGAAAAGATCAACCTCATGGCGACCGAGGGGCGCGGCCTGGTCTGCGTCCCGGCCGACGGCGAGCGCCTCGCCCGGCTCGACCTGTTCCCGC
Organism: Candidatus Sumerlaeia bacterium; assembly: GCA_039683515.1. GTDB lineage: Bacteria > Sumerlaeota > Sumerlaeia > MVZB01 > MVZB01 > JAJFUE01. Next base: position 287,717 of record JBDKRG010000010.1, read on the forward strand.
CGCCGCTCGAGGAAAACACCGCCCTGATGGGCACGAACTTCACGCAGTCGGTCGACGCCCGCCACGGCGTCACGACCGGCATCTCGGCCGCCGACCGCTGCCAGACCGCGCTCGTCCTGGCCAATCCCAAGAGCCGGCCGTCGGACCTCGTGCGGCCCGGGCACATCTTCCCGCTGGCCGCGAGCGAAGGCGGCGTCCTGCGCCGCGCCGGCCACACCGAGGGGACCGTCGACCTGTGCCGGCTGGCGGGCCTCGAGCCGGTCGGCGTCCTGTGCGAGATCCTCAACCCGGACGGCACGATGGCGCGCCTGCCGGACCTCATCCAGATTTCGCAGCGGCTCAACGTGCCGATCGCGACGATCAAGGACCTGATCGCCTACCGCCGCCGCACCGAGAAGCTGATCAAGAAGATCGTCACGACGAAGATCCCCAACCGGCACGGCATGTGGAACCTGACGCTTTACGAGGACGTCCTCGAGCAGGGCCAGCACCTGGCGATGACGATGGGCGAGATCGACGAGAACCCGGTCCTCGTCCGCATGCACAGCGAGTGCTTCACGGGCGACACGCTCGGCTCGATGCGCTGCGACTGCGGCAACCAGCTCGACGCCTCGATGGCGCAGATCGCCGCCGAGGGCCGCGGCATGATCGTCTACCTGCACCAGGAGGGGCGCGGGATCGGCCTCAAGAACAAGCTCCTCGCCTACGCGCTTCAGGACCAGGGCCTCGACACCGTCGACGCCAACGTGAAGCTGGGATTCAAGGCCGACCTGCGCGAATACGGCATCGGCGCGCAGATCCTGGTCGACCAGGGCGTCCGCCGCATCAAGCTGATGACGAACAACCCGCGCAAGATCGTCGGCCTCGAAGCCTACGGCCTGGAGATCTCCGAGGTCGTCCCGATCCAGGTCGGCCTGTGCGAGCACAACGAACGCTACCTCAACACCAAGCGCGACCGCCTGGGCCACCGGCTTGACTAAACGACGGCCGACGCCGCGCGGTTCCGTTATTTCATTTTCAATTCGGCCATGATCCGCGCGGTCCGCCGCCACAGCGTGATCGCGCATCCCGCAACAATCACCGCCAGCGCCAATTCAATCATCCGTCCATCGAAGCCCGATTGGGCCGTGCAGATCGCCAGCGCCAGCGCGCCGGTCATCACCGCCATCCGGTGCGGCTTGGCCATCGGGCCGATGAAATTCTGCTTCAGCCCCAGCGATCCGCCCAGCACCCGCACGTATGCCGTCATGACCGCCAGCCACGCCGCCAGCCAGCCCAGTTCCACGCCCCAGCGCAGGTGCCGGATTGCATACCCCGAGCCGACCAGGATCAGGGCGTCCGAGAACCGGTCGGGCAGGTCGTTGAACACCTCGCCACCCTTTGACTGAATCCCGCCGCCGACCGCCACCATGCCATCGAGCAGATTGCAGATCAGGCGCGACTGGATGCCCGCGATCGCGACAAGATACAGCAGCGCGCGCCACCCCCCCGAAACGCCCGGGCTGAGCGCAAGGCCAAGCCCGGCCACGCCGGCGCATGCGATGCTCGTCAGCGAGATCGTGTTGGGTGACACGCGGGCTTCAATCAGGCGCTCCGAAAGCCGGATTGCCCATTCCGCCCCGCGCGTCTTGATCGGCCGCCGCACAGGCATGTCATCCATGTGTCGAATTCCCCCGCATGATTTCGGCGCGGTTTCCCGGCTCCAAACGAGCCGATGCACAGCATGGTCCGGATTTTATTCCGTGAATTCGCAAATATTGCCGTCGCGGAACTCGAACAAATCCCATGTCAGCGGCTTTTGCGCGTCGGGTGTTTCTTTTTCGCGGATCATCGCCATCATCTCGTCGCGATATGCCTTGTCGCCCTTGGCGAAAACAAGCATGACGTCGCGGTGCGGGATGCTGATGCAGAATTCACCGGTTCCCAGGGTTTGCGTGGCCATGGCGCGCAGTTTTGGCAGCAAGATGCAGGTCGCGGCCGTCCAGTGGTCGGTGAAAAGAATAAACGGTTTGTCCTGCGGCCCCTTTGGCACCACTTTAATATCCACTTCGCGATCGCGCGCCACCCTTTCGAGATTGGCAATGGCCAACTGGTAGATCTCGTCCGGAGTCTTGTTTAATTCCTGGATGTCGCGCGCGTTGAAGATCCTCACCATCCCGCCCAGATCGGATGCGAGGACCGAATAGATCCCATGGCCCAGCGGCCGGATGCAGCCGTCGGGCATCGGGCCGATATCCTGCAGGTAGCCTGCAGGCACAACGTAGGGATAGATCGTCGAATCGCAGATGTCCTCGGCCGCCTCCCGGGCCGCCTTCTTGATCATGTCGTCCACGGTCCGCGCCTTGAGCTCTTTCTTTCCCTCCCGGATTCCGCTGACGATCCCATAAACGCCGGCGATCACACACACAACAACAAAGCCGATCGTAACAAAGCTGCCCATGGAATGTTCCTTTGCGCAGGATGGTCGAATGCCGGTGAAAGCAGGCATATCAAAGCGGCCTGGAATACGCAAGGCGAACAGAGCTATTGGGTAGATGGCCGGAGTTGGGGAGAAAATCAGGGATTGCGCCGAAACCGCTCTTGCCCCTGAAAAGACAAGTCAGCCGGATGGCCGGCGCGTCCATCCGGCTGGATCGCGCATCCAAGGCTCGTTCAACAATCTCGTTGCGCCGAACGCTGCTCGATGGTTGGGATGCCGGGGTCGGCGACCCCGGCTTACTTGATTGCGTCCGCCACGGCTTCGATCTCTTCCCTCGCCTTGATGACGCGCTCGATGATTTTTTCCACCGCGAACTCGGCCTCGATCAGCTCCATCTCGCCCGTGTCGCGGCGCTTGAGCTCGATCTTGCCCTGCTTCAAATTCCTCCCGCCGACGATCACCCTGATTGGAATACCCAATAAATCCGCGTCGGCGAACTGGACGCCCGGCTGCGCGCCGCGGTCGTCCCACAGCGCCTCGATCCCCATCTTGCCGAGCTCTTCAAACAGCTTTTCGGCGAATGCGCCGACGCCTTCCTGGTCCGGCCGCAGCGCGCAGATGTGGACCTGCCACGGCGCGATCGTGATCGGCCACTTGGGGCCGTACTGATCGCGGCGCACTTCCATGATCGAGCTCAGCAGGCGCCCGACGCCGATGCCGTAGCAGCCCATGATCGGCACCTGCGTCTGGCCCGCCTCGTCGAGGTAGGTCATCCCCATCGACTTGCTGTATTTCGTCCCGAGCTGGAAGATGTTGCCGACCTCGATCCCGCGCTTGAGCTGGAGCGGGCTGCCGGTGCCGAGCGACAGATCGCCCTCGGCCGCCGCCGCGATGTCGACCGTCTGGACGCCCGGCGTGTCGCGATCCAGATTGAAATTCTTGTAGTGGTAATCGGCCTCGTTGGCGCCGGTCACGAGGTTGTTCGACTCGCGGACGGTGTGGTCGACGACCAGCCGCACCCGGCTCAAATCGATCCCGATCGGCGAGGCGTAACCGGGGACGGCCCCGACCGCCTTGATCTTCTCCTCGCTCGCCGGCTCGGGCATTTTCCCGATGATCTTGGCCAGCTTGTTCTCGTTCACGTCGCGGTCGCCGCGGATCAGGACGAAGACCAGCTTGCCTTCCGCATCATTCTCGTAAAAAACCGCCTTGGCCGACTGCCACGCCGGCACGCCCAGGAACTCGGTCACCTCTTCGATCGTCTTCTTGCCCGGCGTGTGGACCTTCTCCAGCGGCAGCGGCTCGGCCGGGTGGCCCTCAATTTTTCCTTTCGCGACTTCCTGGTTGGCCGCATACGACCCGTCCGCCGCGATGACGATCGTGTCCTCCCCCGCCTCGCACAGCAGGATGAACTCGTGGGCCAGGCCGCCGCCCATCATGCCGGTGTCGCTCAGGACGGCGACGACCTCCGGCAGGCCCGCGCGGGCGAAGATCCGCTCGTAGGCCTTGTAGACCACGTCGTAATACTTCTCCAGGTCCGCCTGGCTCGTGTGGAACGAGTAGCCGTCCTTCATCGTGAACTCGCGGACGCGGATCAGGCCGCCGCGCGAGCGCGGTTCGTCGCGGAACTTGGTCTGGATCTGGTAGACCATGAACGGCATCTGGGCGTAGGAGCTGACCTCGTTGCGGCAGAGGTGGACGACCCCTTCCTCGTGCGTCATGGCCAGGACCATGTCGTGGCCGGTGCGATCTTTCCACCTCGCCAACTCGTTCCCGACCGACGTGTAGCGCCCCGACTCGTCCCACAGCTCGCGCGGCAGGGCGACCGGCATCAGGACTTCCTGGCCGCCGATCGCGTCCATCTCCTCGCGCATGATCTGCTCGATCTTGTGGACCGAGCGCAGGGCCGGCGGCAGGAGCGAATAGATGCCGCCGGCGACCTGGCGGGCGTAGCCCCCGCGCAGCAAAAACGCATGGCTTTCGAGGGTCGCCTCGGCGGGGCGTTCCTTATAACGGGTGCCGACCAGTTGACTGAGCCGCATGTCAGGAGTCCTTCACGACGGGAGTAAGCGTGCACATCACGCACAGCGACATACTTTAAATTTAAAATGTAAAATGAGAAATGAGAAATTTAAAAGTTTTATCGCAGGGACATCAGGATGCCCAGGCAACAAAGAGCCGCCGCCGGCAAGGCATGGCGGCGCATTGACGATGAACCGGTTCGGAGACTTCCCTTCAAGCGCTGTTTCGGGCGAAACGGCGTATCTGCTCGAGGATCAGGCGCGTGCGGGCCTGCTCGTTTTCGTTCGGGATCTGGATTTGAATATCGGCGCCGCCCGAAGCGGACTTTGAGACGTGAATGCGGACGAATTTGCCGTCGCTGGTCCGGCCGAAAACATTCCCCCGGTCGGGCTGCAAATCGACGATTTGAATCTCGAGCGCGCTGAACGCTTTCGGGATCGCGGCATAAACCGCCTCGAACGAACTCTTTTCGTGAGCGGTGAGGATGCCGTCGGCGAATCTGGGCCCCTCGACCATTTCGAGGTTTTTTGTCGCGGGGTCGGCGCCGATGATGCGGCAGGCCGGAACGGCCAAAAATAGTGACGCTAACCAGATAGTCAAGAGGGTTTTGGCGCTCATGAAATACATTCTCCCGGAATGGATAAATAAATAGAACACAATTAAATACGCCGCCAGCTTGGCCCCGCAAAGTTCCGGGAAGTCTCCGCGTTTCAGTGAAGACTGTCCCTGGTATCGTTGGTCCAAAATATATCGTTCCGGCGCGGAAAAACGCGCCGCGTATAATTGTGACAGTCCCTATTTGTGCTTTACTTGAAGTGCAGGCCCTTCCCTGCCGCCGCCGGGCCGCCGTGCAGCGCCAACTCCAGCGCCGCCCCATAGGCGACGTTGACCGGATCCGTGAACGCCAGCCCCAGCGCCTCGGCCAGGCGCTGGCCGACCTGCGAGTTGTCGATCCGGCCGGCCAGGAGCCCCTGCCCCGGCCCGCACGCCATAACGGGGACACTCACGGCCGTGTGCTCGGTCTCGCTCCACTTGACCGCCGCCAGCAGCGTCGTCCCCGCGGTCGCGGCGCGCGTCCCGCTCCCCTGCAGCGTCAGGCCGCCCGTCTCGTGGTCCGCCGCCACCACGATGAGCGTATCGGCCGAGGCCAATCCCCTCGCCCGCGTGACCGCCTCGTCGAGCGCCAGGACGTCCTTGACCATCCGGCCGGCATCGTTGGCGTGGGAGGCGTGGTCGATCCGGCCGGCCTCGATCATGATGAAGTAGCCCTGCGGGTCACCCTGGAGGGCGCGGATCGCGTATTCGGTCATCTCGGCCAGCGACGGCTCGCCGAGCACGTCGGCGGGGCGGTCCTGCTCGTATTGCATGTAGGAGGCGCTGAACAGCCCCAGGACCCGCTGGCCGGCCTTGGCCGGATCGAGCGCCAGCAGTTCGCCGCGCGACTGGGCGACCGTCCAGCCGCCGCCGGCCAGTTCGGCGGCCACGTCCCGGCCGTCGGTTCGCGCCCCGGTCGTGACGGAGTCCTCGGGGTCATGCCATGTGGCTCCATGGAAATACATCCGTCCGCCGCCGAGGAGCAGGCTCAGGCCGGAAGAGGTGATCTGGTCGGCGATGCCGCTTTCGTCGCCGCGGCTGGACTGGTGCGCGTAAAAACAAGCCGGCGTGGCGTGCGTCACCCGGGCGGTCGAGACCAGGCCGACCGACTTGCCGGCGGCGAGGGCAAGCTGGGTGATGTTCCGCAGCGGCCGGGAGGTGTGGGTCGGGTCGATGGCCGGGTCGGTGACGCCGATCGCGCCGTTGTAGGTCTTGGCGCCGCAGGCCAGGGCCGTGGCCCCGGCGGCCGAGTCGGTGACGAAGTGGCTGGTGCTGTAAGTGCGGGAGGAACCGCCTTCGGGGAGCGCGTCGAGCCCGAGCCGGCCGGAAGAGCCCAATTTATAAATCCGGGCGGCGTCGATATGCGCCTGCCCCATCCCGTCGCCGATGAACAGGATGATGTTGCGGGCCGGCGTCTGAGCGCCCGCGAAAACGATGAACAGCCACAAAACCGCCAGAACCCCGACCCGCCGAAACGCCGCCATCATGCTCAACCTTTGGATGAACTCACAAACATTAAAACATATTCATCCAACAATCGATGCGAGGCAATAGGAATGAGCATGGTCAGTAGGTCACTTCGACTCGAAGCGACCTACTGACGAAACAGGCCGGCGATGGAAACGAGCGTGAAGCTGCCGGCCATGAGGAGCCCCATGAGCTGGAAACCGTCGTTGGGCTTGATCCAGGCGCACAGGAGGCCGATCGTGAAGGCCAGCATCGCCCAGACGGCCACGTTCAGGGCCACGACGAGCCGCAGGCGCGCGGCGAAGCTGGTCCCCTTGCCGGTCATTGGCAGATCATCGTGCCGACGCCCTGGTCGGTAAACAGCTCGGTCAGGAGGGCGTGCGGGATCCTTCCGTCGAGGATGTGCGTCGAGCCGACGCCGAGCTGGATGGCCTTGACGCAGGCGCGGACCTTGGGGATCATCCCGCCGGTGATGACGCCCTGGGTGATGAGCGGCTCGACCTCGGGGATGGTGATGCGCGGGATGAGGGTCGAGGGATCCTTCGGGTCGCGCAGGATGCCGCGGACATCGGTCAGCAGGATGAGCTTCTGGGCGCCGACGGCGGTGGCGAGCTCGGCCGCGACCGTGTCGGCGTTGATGTTGTAGGTCTGGCCGTCGCGGTCGATCCCGATCGGCGAGACGACCGGGATGAACCCCCCCTTGTCCAGGACGCGGATGATGGCCGGGTCGATTTCCTCGGGCTCGCCGACGAACCCGATGTCGCGGCCGCCCTTGCCTGTGAGCCGGCGCGCGGTGATCAGGCCGCCGTCCTTGCCGGAGAGGCCGACGGCGCGGCCGCCGAGGGTCCCGAGGTGCGTGACGATTTCGCCGGCGAGCTTGCCGGCCAGGACCATCTCGGCGACGTCGAGCGTCTCGGCGGTGGTGACGCGCTGGCCGTCGACGAACTCGGGCTTGATCCCCATCTTCTCCATGAGGGCCGTGATCTCCGGGCCGCCGCCGTGGACGATGACCGGCTTGATCCCGACGCTCTCCATGAGGACGACGTCCTGCATGACGCTCTGCTTGAGCTCGGGCTGGATCATCGCGTGGCCGCCGTACTTGATGACGACCGTGGCGCCGCGGAACCGCTGGATGTGCGGCAGCGCCTCCATGAGCGTGTGCGCCTTCCTGATGAGGGCGTCGAGTTCGGCGTCGGTGGAGATCGGCTGGGTCATGACTCTTTGGCCTCGTCCTTCATGGTATGCGGATCGATGCGCGGCTTGATTTTCGGCTCGGGCTTGGGTTCGGGTTTCGGGCGGCGCGGGGTCTTGGGTTTTTCTTCCTCGCTCCCCTTGCCCGTCTTGAAGTCTTTTTCGGGGAACTGGTGGGCGAGGCGGTCGAGGACGGCATTGATGTACTGCGTCGCCTCGTCGCTGCTGAACTGGCGCACGAGCTCGATGTATTCGTTGATCGTGACGCGCAGCGGGATGTCGGGGAAGTCGCGCAGCTCGCACAGCGCCATGCGCAGGCAGACGCGGTCGAGGATCGGCAGCCGCTCGAGCTTCCAGTTGTGGAGCATCGGGCCGATCGTGTCGTCGAGCCCGGCGCGGCCGTCGTAGGAGCGGCGCGCCAGTTCGCGGGCGAACGGCCCCCAGCCGCGCTTGTGGGTCGGGTCGGCGGCCAGGAAGCGGCGCTCGGTGGCGACGTAGTCGTCCTCGCTCGCCACGGCGGCGAACTCGAGCGCGTAGAGGAGTTGCATGGCGCGTTGACGCGCCAGGTGTCGGATGCTGGTCATGGCCGGCCGCTCGGGGCGGCGTCCTTCCTGGCTGCGATGGCGAGGCCGCGGTCGGCCAGCTGAGGCACGAACCGCGGATCGCTCAGCGCAACATAACGATTGATTCCATTAAAAAGCAAGGCCGCAATCTGGTCCTGGACCTCGGGGCGGACGAGCTGGGCGGCTTCCTGGGGGTTGTCGAGGAAGTAGCACTCGGCCAGGACGGCGGGCATGGTGTATTGGACGAGGACGCGGAACGGCATGGATTTGACGCCGCGGTATTCGTCGCGCGAGATGCCGTAGCTGCGGAATTCGTCGCCGACCAGCTCGGCGAGCCGGGCGCTCTGGGCCTGGCGCTCGGCGAGCTTGTCGCCGGCCAGGGAGCGGAGGATTTCGCGGATGTCCTCGCGGCTCGAGGTCTTGTCGTCCATGTCGACGGGCCACTCGTTTTCGAGCGCGAGGAGGTGCCGGTTGACGACCCTGGAGCCGTCGCTGAGGTAATAGATCTCGAAGCCGCGGGCGGTCTTGCGGCGCGTGTCGGTGGCGTTGAGGTGGATGCTGACGAACAGGTCGCCCCGGGCCTGCTCGGCGATTTCGACCCGGCGCGGCAGCGAAACGTAAACGTCGCTCGTGCGCGTCATGACGGCTTCCATGTTGGTCGTGCGCGAGATCAGCGCGGCGAGGCGCTGGCCGATGGCGAGCGTGACGTCTTTTTCGTAGATCGTGCGGCCGCCGACCGGCCGCGAGCTTTCGGCGCCCATGTGCCACTCGGCGTCGCCGGGCCTGCCGCCGTGGCCGGGGTCGATGACGATGCGCTTGCGGGCGGCGCCGGAGCGCCTGTCGCCGATCTTCCCGTAACTTACGGGGGTGACCTGAAGCTGCTGGTATTTCTGGTCGCCGCCCATGGCGACGTGGACGTCGCCCTTGGTGTAGAAGACGAGCCTCAGGACGCGCTGCGCGGGGTAGTAGACGCGCTTGACGTGGAAAACGCCGGGGCCCTTGATGTCCCACTGGGCGTTCTCGGCCGGGCCGTCAAGGCCGTAGTAATCGACGTAAAAATAATTGTTCTTGAGCGCCTGGTTGGTGATGCGCGGCGAGCACGGGGCGTCCAGTTCGATTTGAAACGTGACGTTGCCCGAGCCGGCGCGCCAGTCCAAAGACTTGAGGCTGGCCGCGCCGGCCCGAGCGGAACAGATCAGGACGAACAGGACTGTCAAGGAACGCATCATAAAAGTAGGCCGGGTTCGCCGAACCCGGCATCATCTTTACATCTGTAAAATTAGGCCAGCGCCGCCAGGTGCTCGCGCACTTCGGCAACGTCTTCGCTGTCGGCAAACTGCTCGACATACTGGTTCCAGGCCTTCTTGGCCTCGGCGTTCTGGCCGGCGCTTTCCAGCGAGAGCGCGAGGTTGTACTGGGCCTCGGCCAGCGTGGCGTCGAGCTTGGCGGCCTGCGCGAAAGCCTTGGCCGCGCCGGCGAAATCGTTGCGCGAGGCCAGCAGGCAGCCGCGGTTGTAAAAGTCGAGGGCGTCCTTGGGCTCAAACCCGAACGCCTCGCGCTGGGCTTCGGCCTCGGCGTCGCTATAGTTGTGGAACAGAGCCAGGCCCCAGCGCTTGTAGACGGCCATGCCGTCCTTTTCGATGCTGGCGCGCATCTCCCCCAGCAACCGCTCGAGGTGCTGGCTCGGATGAGGCTTGCCCTGCGGCTCGGCCGCGCTTTGGGTGGGTTCGGCCGCCGGCTGGGCGGAATCGGGCGTCGGGGTCTTTTCCTGGTCACTCATCGGTGGCGAGAGATCCTTTCCTGCGATCTACAAACCGGATCGGGCGCTCACGGTCCCCCGCGGCGCAGACGGATCATGGTATGCCACCCGTTGTGCAATTCACAACATTAAAAGTGGCTTGTCGGTAGGTCGCTTCGGCTCGAAGCGACATCAGCAACCGATACGAAACTCGAGCGCGCACATATTCCATGTCGCTTCGAGCCGAAGCGATATGCTGACGCTACCGGCCCAGCTCTTTATGGTAATCCTGTAAAGGCTTCACGTTCATGGGGCGGGTGCGCAGGGCTTCGACCGCCTCGCTGGCGGCGCGGGCGGCCGCGATCGTCGTGATCAGCGGCAGCTCCGACTGCACGGCCAGGTTGCGGATCTGTTTTTCGTCCGCGCGCGCCTGGAAGCCGGTGAACGTGTTGACGATCATGTCGATCTCGTTGTTGGCGACGAGGTCGGCGACGTTGGGGCGGCCGACGCTGATCTTCTGGATCTCGGTGCACTCGATGTCATGCTTGCGCAGGTAGTGCGCCGTGCCGGGGGTGGCGATCAGCTTGAAGCCCATGTCGGCGAACTTGCGCGCGATCGGGATGAAGTCCGGCTTGTCGCCGTCGCTGATGCTGATGAAGATCGAGCCGCCGGTGGGCAGCTGGTTGCCGGCGGCGGCCTGGCTCTTGGCGAACGCCATCGCGAAGTCGGGGTCGATCCCCATCACCTCGCCCGTCGAGCGCATCTCGGGCCCGAGTTCGATCGTGCAGCCGGCGAACTTCATGAACGGCAGGACGGCTTCCTTGACCGCGTAGTAGTGGATCGTAGGCTGCTCGGTGAAGCCCATCTCCTCGAGCGTGCGGCCGACCATGATGCGCGTGGCCAGCTGGGCGATCGGCACCCCGACCGCCTTGCTGACGTAGGGAACGGTGCGCGAGGCGCGCGGGTTGACCTCGAGGACGTAAACGACCTCGTCCTTGACGGCGTACTGGATGTTCATCAGGCCGCGGACGCCGAGCGCCATGCCGAGCTGCTTGGTGTAGTTGCGGATCTTTTCGAGGACGCCCGGCGACAGGTTGCGCGGCGGGATCATGCAGGCGGAATCCCCGGAGTGAATGCCCGCTTCTTCGATGTGTTCCATGATCGCGGCGATCACGACCTGGTGGCCGTCGCACAGGGCGTCGACGTCGACCTCGGTCGCGCGGTCGAGGAACTTGTCGATCAGGATCATGTTCCCCTCGGCGGCCTCGATCGCGGCGCGCGCGAACTCGACGAGCTGGTCCTCGGCCCACACGATCTGCATGGCGCGGCCGCCGAGCACGTACGACGGGCGCACCATGACCGGGTAGCCGATCCGGCGCGCGATGACGGCGACATCGTCCATCGTCAGGCCGGCGCCGTTTTCGGGCTGCGGGATGCCGAGCTTCGCCAGAAGCGCGCCGAACCGCTTGCGGTCCTCGGCCAGGTCGATCGAGTCGGGCGAGGTGCCGATGATCGGGACGCCTTCGGCCTCGAGCGCCCGCGCCAGGTTGAGCGGCGTCTGGCCGCCGAGCTGGACGATGACGCCGTCGGGCTTTTCGACCCGGCAGATGGCGAGGACGTCCTCGACCGTCAGCGGCTCGAAATACAATTTATCCGCCGTGTCGTAGTCGGTCGAGACGGTCTCGGGGTTGGAGTTGACCATGATCGTCTCGTAGCCCTCGGCCTTGAGGGCGAAGACGGCCTGAACGCAGCAGTAGTCGAACTCGATCCCCTGGCCGATGCGGTTGGGGCCGCCGCCGAGGATCATGATCTTCTTCTTGGGCGTGCGGATCGACTCGTTGGAGCGCTCGTAGGTCGAGTAGAAATACGGCGTGTAGGCCTCGAATTCGCCGGCGCAGGTGTCGACCGACTTGTAGACCGGCTCCAGGCCGAGTTCCCAGCGCATATGGCGGATGTCCTGCTCGGAGAGCTCGGGTTTGTTGTCGCGACGCTGGTTGATGAGCCACGCGACCTGACGGTCGGAAAAGCCGAATTGTTTGGCGCGGCGGAGGATGGCGAGGGCCTGGTCGGATACGGGCATGGGGCACTCCGGGACGGGGTTCGTTGCATGCCGGCGGCAATCGCGGCAGCAGCCTAAACTTCAGCACTATTGCATAGATGGGGGTCGAGTTCAAGGGGGAGTGCGGATTTCAGATTACGGAATTAAAACCTGAAGCCCTTAATCGCTTGATGATGTGGAGCATGGACGGATATGATCGATTGTGGAGAGCATTCGATGACCGAATCGATCGAACCGAAATCCAGCGCGGCGTTCGACGTTGACGAAGTCATGCGTCTTCGCGCTGAATGCGATCGCATCATGAAATTGTTGCCGGACGCCGACCGCCACACCGTCTGGCACACCCTGCTGGCGCTGCGTCAGACGCCGCAGGAACGCCTCGAATGGAGCCTGTTGCGTGGGCGAGGTCTACGGGCTAACAAACTCTGAGATCGCCTTTTTAGAGGCGCTTGCTGCGCATCATGTGCCGTTCATGATTGTCGGTTTGTCAGCCGCGGCCATGCAAGGCGCGCCGGTTGTAACTCAGGATATCGATCTGTGGTTTAACCGTCTTGACGATCCTGCCCTGAGGGATGCACTCCGGGAAGCAGGGGTCGCTTACGTAGCTCCGCAGATTGACCAGCCGCCCATGTTCGCCGGTCCGAATCTCGAAAAGCTCGATATCGTCGTCAATATGACCGGGCTCGGCAGTTTCGACGAAGAGATCAAGAACACAATCCTTCTGCCGATCGGCGGTCAAAATATACCGGTCTTGAAACTGGAACGAATCCTCGCGAGTAAAAAAGCCGCCGGCCGCGCGAAAGACTTGATGAGTATTCCAATCCTGTCGGACGTCTTGCGCGTTCGTCAAAACATGCCTGAAAAATAAGCTGTTCTACCCGCGGCGAAGGTCCGTCGGCTCGCGGGAATCCTCCCACGCTGAGGCCAGCGTCTCTTCAACGTCGCATAGCGTTTGGAACGGGATGAACGGCCGGCCTTCGCGCTCGAGGCAGTCGGCCAGCGCGGTCTTGGCGAAGACGATGTCGGCCTTGCGCGCGGCGCACAGGTCGCTGCGGCCGTCGCCGACATAAATATTTTGGCGGCCGTGGACGCCCAATTTCTTCATCGAGCCGCACTTGCAGTGCGCGGCGTGGCTTTCGCATTCGGGATCGCGGTACGGGCACGCCAGCTTCATCCGGTCGCCCCGCCTGAGGATCGTGTTGGACCTGACGCGGATATGGTCGAGCCCCGCGTGGCCGAGCACGTGGCTGATGAAAACGTCGACCCCGTCGCTCAGGACGGTCATCGGGACGTTCAGCCCGTCGAGCCGCCGGTAGAGCGAGACGGCGCCGGGATCCACGCTCATGCTGTCCAGGAATTCGGCGAGCTGGGCGTCGGTGACGCGGACGACGTCCATCATTTTGTCGAGGATCTCGAACGAGCCGATCCGGCCCGCGTACCAGTCCTCCAGAACCGGTTTCCACGAGTCGTCGACGGCGAATTTGTCGACCACATCGTCGAGCACGTCGCGCTGGCTGAGCGTTCCGTCGAAATCGAACCAGACCTGGGCCTCATCGGGCGGCGGGATCGCGACGGGGGATTGTGGCGTAGACGGCATACCTGGCAAAGCACACTCCAGTCACATGCAAGCATGCCGCCACGGCAAGCAAAAGAACAGATTTTTTTGATGAGGCGCGTTGGGGCCGCGGATAAGATGGGCGCGGAGTCAACGAAAATGGCCAAGCCCGCATTCAGATACTGGTACGAGTGGCGCTGCGACAACCCGCTGTGGGCGGATAACGATGAGGCTCGGGATTTTCTGGGCGACAGCGCTCAGGGCGATCTCGAGGCTTTAGGCTTCTCCAAAGAGCTTATTGACGAGATCAGAAAAACGGGGGAGTGGCATGACTCGTATCTGAATTGGGAGTCGCCGATTGACCCGGGGCCATGGCGCCAGAACGAATGCGACCGCTTCAACAAGAAGGCCAGGGAGATCTATGAGCGGATCGTGCAGGAGGCGAACGGCCGGTTCGATGTGATCTATGACGAGGCCGAACACCGCGAGGACCCGGACCTGGACGAATACCTGAAGGACCCTGACCATTTCCGGCGGAAAGACGATCCACGGGAGCCCGCAAGCAATCCGCCCAAGACGGGGTGGCTTGGCGCGCTGAGGAATTTTTTTGGATTTTAAAGGACAAGTATCCTTGAACCGGCCGGACTGCAATCGTTTTTTGTGTGCATATCGATCCTGTTCTCTGCATGATACAAACCAAATTCGATACGGAGCGGCGGCATGTATTTACTTCGTCAGCTGTTCGGATGTGCGGTGGGCATCCTCGCCATTGCGGCGTTTTTAGGCCTCGGTTTTCTTGTTGCCATACGGTTTGGGGGGTTCGCGGGGATCGCCGCGATCGTGATTATGGCGTTCCTGGTGAAAAGGTATTTTGACTTCAAGATCAAGCGACTCGAGCAGAAGTCGCTTGCCGAAATGGCCCAAAAGTTCGAGGACGTCAGGCTGACGATCAACGCCGCCTATCCCTATACCGACGGCGGCGATTTCTTTGAGCCGGAGTCCGGGCAAAAGCTCATTGCGGTCGACGCCGGCTGGCGCGGCCCGAGCGCCGGGATCGAGCTCGACGACATCAACATCGTCGATGCCGGAACCGAGGACCCCAAATCCACCGAGACTGCCGAGGATTGGACTGAAGTGGCCTTCCTGGATCCCGAAAGCGGCCGCCTCGTGGAGCATGTCCCATACCGGCTCCCCTCCGAGTTCCGGTTATTCCTTGTTTTCGTCGTGCCATCCGGCATGAAGAGTTTCAAACTGCAGTACAACGATTACGACATCACGCCTCAGGCCGTGCGGATCGCCGAGAGCGCGCCGGCCGATCCGCCGCAAGCCACGGCCCGGCATTTCCGCCAGTATTTCAGGCTCCACAACGAGCCATGGGACATCGGGCCGTTCCGGGAGTCGTTCAAGGAGGCGCCCAAACTGAAGCATAAAGTCAAAGTGAACGGCGTCTGCCGATACGACGGCCTCCAGTTTTGCGCGCCCGATCGGGGCGACAAGGCCGTTGCGATCGACCTGACGATCGAGGGCTTCAGCAAGAACACCCGGTTCGACGAGATGAAGATCGTGGATCCGGAAACGGACAAAATCGCCGATTACAACAGGACCCTGTGGAATTGCGTGTTCCTGGACCCGGCCTCCGGCCAGATCCTGGAGCCGGCGCTCGCCCCGATGCCGGCGACCGTCCGCATGCTCTTCATTTACAACGTGCCCTCGCGGCTGGACTCGATCAAGTTGTCGGTTCTTGGGAGCATCATCACCCCCGAGGCCGCGGCGATCCGGTCGTCGGCGCCGCTCAATGCGCCCCGCCCCGCCGAAGCCGATTTCGAAAAGGCCCATGCCGTGATGGATCGGTTGTTTTATAACGCCCACGAAGAGCCGGAGCCGGACGAGGCCGCGGCGGCGAAATCGTAGGGATGGAAACGCCCCCTGCGCGCCTGCGTTGAACATGATCCACAAGTCGATCGGACTTTACAAAACCGCCCGGGTTGTTCACGCTCGATTGGTTTGTGAGTATTTCTCGATAAGGACGTGCGGCATGACGTTGAACGACCTCCGCCGGAATGGCTTGGGGGGCGTGCTGGTGCATTTTACTGGTTGACGGCTGTGGCGTGGAACGGTATAAGGGTTGTTTGATTGGGACGGCCGCCCTGGCGGGTTGCCGTGCCATGCGACTGAAAAACTTATAAGCAGTCAAGCAGAGGGCTTGCAAACATTCCCGCCCTCTCACCCCCAGCGCCTCTTGCGAGGCTGTGCGGTGGGTTCGCGCCGGACCTTCAGAGGGAGCCGGCGCCGCGATCGAAACGACCGGCGGCCGTCACGGGCCGTTGGATCGTCATAGACGAACCGGGGCGGGAGCATCCACGCCGCGGTTTTTTTTATGCCCGCGGCCCAAGGACGCTCCCGATGGGCCTTACATTTTGAAACGAGGAGGGTAGAACCATCAGGACCAATACGCGCACCAACGAGCAGATTCGCGTGCCGGAAGTGCGGCTGATCGACGAAACCGGCAAGCAGCTGGGGATCATCGCGATCGACGACGCCATGGAGCGCGCGCGCTCGAAGGGGTTTGACCTTGTCGAGGTCGCGCCCGATTCCGTGCCGCCCGTCTGCCGGATCATGGACTTCACCAAGTTCGTCTACGAGCAGAAGCGCAAGGTCAAGGCGGCGCGCAAGAAGACCGTCAAGACCGACATCAAGGAACTCAAGCTGCGCCCCAATATTGATCCGCACGACTTCTCGATCAAGCTCAAGCACGGGCGCGAGTTCCTCGAGAAGGGCAACAAGCTCAAGATCACGATGCGCTACCGCGCCCGCGAGATGCGCCATTACGACATCGGCACGCAGTGCGTGGACAAGCTCGTCCAGCAGTTGTCCGACATCGCGTTGGTCGAGTCCTCGACGCGCGGCGTCGCGCAGATGCGCATGCAGACCGTGATCATGGCCCCGCGCAAGGTTGCCAGCGCCGGCAAGCCCAATGCGCCCGAAACAGTTCCGACCGAATAACGATAAGGAGTCAGACGACACATGCCGAAGATGAAAACCAAGGGATCGGTCAAGAAGCGCCTCCGCGTGACGGCCGCCGGCAAGCTCAAGCGCGGCAAATGCGGTCACAGCCACATCCTGACCAAGAAGAGCGCCAAGCGCAAACGCCGCCTGCGCGAGACCACGATGATCGCGGCCGTCGACCAGAAGCGCATCAAGCGCCTCATGCCCGGCAGCTGATCGGTAAATATTCGATTTTTGGATAATTATTTATATTTTAATGATTTTCCAAAATATTGTTTCGAATTTATGAACGATTAGAATTTTTGAATTTCTTTCCAACTGATTGGAGATCACCCATGTCACGCGTCAAGAACAGTGTCGCCACCCGGCGCCGTCGCAAAAAGGTCCTGAAGCTGGCCAAGGGCGCCTACGGCGGCCGGTCCAAGCTCTTCAAGAGCGCCAAGCAAACCGTGATGCGCGGGATGAACTACTCGTACCGCGACCGCCGCGTCAAGAAGCGCGAGTTCCGCGCCCTGTGGATCGCCCGCATCAACGCGGCCGTCCGCGCCAACGGCATCAAGTACAGCGAGTTCATGTTCGGCCTGAAGCAGATCGGCCTCGAGATCGACCGCAAGGTCCTGGCCGACATCGCCGTCAACGACGCCGCGGGCTTCACCGCGATCGTCGAGCGCGTCCGCGGGGGCCTCAGCCAGGCGGCGGCGCAATGAACGACGAGCTTGAGAGCCTGATTGCACGCGCACGTGAACTGGGCGAGGTCGCCGGCCAACGCATCGCCGAAGCCGCCGACCTCCCCTGCCTCGAAAACCTGCGCGTCGCCTGGCTCGGCAAAAAAGGCGAGATGGCCGGCCTCATGCGCGGCCTCGGATCACTCACGCCCGACCAGCGCCCCCAGGCCGGCCAGGTGATCAACGATATCAAGCAGGCCATCTCCGGCCGCATTGACGCCCGCCGCGCCGAGTTCGAACAGGCCGAGCGCCGCCGGCGCCTCAGCGAGGAAAAGCTCGACATCACGCTGCCGGGCCGGCCCCGCCCGAGCGGCCACCTTCACCCCCTCACCCAGGCCACACGCGACATCGTCGCCATCCTGCGCGACATCGGCTTCGACGAAGTCCGCGGCCCCGACCTCGAGGACGAGTTCCACAATTTCGAGGCCCTCAACATCCCCGCCGACCACCCGGCGCGCGACATGCAGGACACGTTCTACCTGACCGGTGGCGGACTTCTGCGCACGCACACCTCCCCCGTGCAGATCCGCGCCATGGCCACGCGCAAGCCGCCGCTGGCGGTCGTCGCCCCCGGCCGCGTCTACCGCTGCGACGCCGACCAGACCCACTCGCCCATGTTCACGCAGGTCGAGGGGTTCATGGTCGCCGAGGACATCCGCATGAGCGACCTCAAGGGCGTCCTCGAGCATCTGCTCAAGCGCTTCTTCGGCGCCGACCGCCCCTACCGGATGCGCCCGTCGTTCTTCCCGTTCACCGAACCGAGCGCGGAGTTCGACATCCTGTGGGAGCGCGAGGACGGCTCGACGAGCTGGCTCGAGGTGCTCGGCTCCGGCATGATCCACCCGGCCGTGCTCGAGGCCGTCGGCCTGGACCCGAAGCTCTACACCGGGTTCGCGTTCGGCCTGGGCGTCGAGCGCTTCGCGATGCTCCGCAGCGGCGTCGACAACATCCACGCGTTCTACGAAAACGACCTGCGCTTCCTGCGGCAGTTTTAAACCGATCCGCCCGATTTTTTGATTTTATTGGGTTTTGAATTGTTTGTTTTTTTTCTGATTTGCATTTATTTCCGGCCGATTGTTTCGAATTTGTGAACGATTCTGAATGATTCGAATTTGTTTTGGATTTCGGTATTAGATATTCGAATTTGTTCCAAGGTAACTCCGATGCGTTTATCCATCCGTTGGCTCAAGACCTTCCTCAACATGGATCTCACGGTCGACCAGATCATCGAGACGATGATGATGGCCGGCCTCGAGGTCGAGGAAGAAATCGATCTGGGCATGCGCTCGGGCAAGATCGTCATCGCCCGCGTCCTCGAGAAGGCGCCGCACCCGCAGAGCGACCACCTGTCGCTGTGCAAGGTCGACGCCGGCGGCGAGCCGCTGTCGATCGTCTGCGGCGCCCCCAACGTCGAGGCCGGCGCGATCTATCCGTGCGCTTTGCTCGGCGCGACGCTCCCCGGCGGCATGACGCTCGAGCCGCGCAAGATCCGCGGCATCGCCAGCCAGGGGATGCTCTGCTCGGCGCAGGAGCTGATGCTCAGCCAGGACCACACCGGCATCATGCCACTGCCCGAGGACTCCCCCGTCGGCGAGCCGTTCGATTTCCTGGTCGAGATCAAGGTGACGCCCAACCGCCCCGACTGCCTGAACGTTCTCGGCGTGGCGCGCGAAGTCGCCGCCATGCACGGCCGCAAGGTCTACCCGCCCAAGCCGCGACCGAAGGAAATGCTCACGCGCGTCGAGAGCCTCGTCAAGCTGACTGTCCCGGCGCGCCAGCAGTGCCCGCGCTACACGTGCCGCCTGATCAAGGGCGTCACGATCGGCGAGAGCCCGCTGTGGATGAAGCGCCGCCTCGAAGCCGGCGGCCTGCGCTCGATCAACAACGTCGTCGACGTGACCAACTACGTCCTGCTCGAGCTCGGCCACCCGCTTCACTCGTTCGACTTTGACCGCCTCGCCGGCGGCGAGATCCGCGTGCGGATGGCCGCGGACGGCGAAAAGCTCAAGATCATCGACGGCACCGAACTGACGCTCACGGCCGAGGACCTGCTCATCGCCGATGCCAATCAGGGCGTGGCCCTGGCCGGCGTCATGGGCGGCCTCGACAGCGAAGTCCGCGCTGGCACCACCAACGTCCTGCTTGAAGCGGCGTATTTCGACCCGGTCACGATCCGGCGCACCAGCAAGCGCTACGGCATCTCGACCGACGCCAGCTACCGCTTCGAGCGCGGCACCGACCGCGAGGGGCTTCTCCTCGCCCTTCACCGCGCCGCGCAGCTCATCCAGGAACTCGCCGGCGGCGAGATCGCCCGCGGCATCGTCGACGTTCAGGCGCCCGTCCCCGAGCGCCCGCCGATCGTGCTCGCGATCGACCAGGTCAACCGGGTGCTCGGAATCGAGCTGACCGGCACGCAGATCGCCGATTACCTCGTGAACCTCGGCTTCGAGGTCCGCGGCGGTGGTCAGGATCAACTGATCGTCAGTGCGCCGACTCATCGCGTCGACGTCAGCCGCGACGTCGACCTGATCGAGGACATCGCCCGCCTCCACAACTACAACAACATCCCGATGACGCTGCCGCGCACGCGGTGCACGATGGCCGAACCGGCGCGCCTCTATCAGGTCATTGACGCTTGCCGCGACGGCCTGGCGCGCATGGGCCTGAGCGAGGCCATGACTTACAGCTTCATCGGCGAGGCCGACGCCCGGCGGATCGGGTTCGACCCGTCCCGCCAGCCGCGCGTCGCCAACCCGCTCACGGTCGACCAGGTCATCATGCGCCCGTCGCTGATCCCGGGCGTCCTGGCCGCCGTCGGCCTCAACCAGAAACGCGACGCGTCCACGATCGCACTGTTCGAAATCGGCAAGGTCTGGCCTCCCGACGCCAGGCACGCCGATCCCGACGCCGAGCGCTGGGACGCCGTGGCCGCTGTCGTCGGCCCGCTGCCGCCCACGTGGTCGGCCGCCGCGCGCGCATACGACTTCTACGACATCAAGGGCATCGTCGAGTCGCTGATGGCGGACCTCGCGGCGCAGCCCGCGTTCGAGCCCCTGACCGATTCGATCGTGTTCCACCCCGGCCGGTCGGCGCGGGTGCTGGTCGAGGGCCAGGCGGTCGGCGAGATCGGCGAGCTCCACCCCGAGCTTGCCGCCCAGCTTGATCTTCGCGACCGCGTCTACGTCGCGCATCTCGAGATCGACAAGCTTATCGCCGCGATCCCGACCGTGAGCCGGCGCGCCAAGCCCGTGCCGCGTCTGCCGGGCAGCCAGCGCGACCTGGCGCTGGTCGTCGCGCGCGACCTGCCGGTCGGCCAGATTCTCGAAGCCACGCGCCGCGCCGCCGGCGCGCTGCTCGAGGACCTTGTCCTGTTCGACGTCTACCAGGGCGAGCACCTGGCCGCCGACAAGAAGAGCATCGGCCTGAGCCTCAAGCTGCGCTCGCTCGAGAAGACCCTGACCGAGGACGAGATCAAGCAGGTCATGGACAAAGTCACGAGAAGCCTTGAAAACCAGTTCGGAGCAACGCTGCGCTCATAATGACTGAGCGCTGAAAGCGCGAAAGAATATAGCCTGGGGCAGAGCGAAGCGTCGCCCCAGGTCAGGGTCAGTTTGGAACCCGAGCTCTGAAAGAGCGGAAGAAATGTTGCTTTTCTTCCGTGCCTTCGGCGGTTCCCCTTGAATGCAGCATTTTTTCGGAACCGCGTAGCGGTTCGATCTCAAAGCCGTGGGTTGGTTTGGCGAGCTTGCGCGCCGAACCAACCCACGGTCCGATCGCAACACATCAGAACCGATTGATCGGTTCGATCATGGAATTTTTCTCATGGCCACCATCCGCACCCGTGTCGCTCCCTCCCCCACCGGCGATCCGCACATCGGCACCGCCTACATGGCGCTGTTCAACCTTGCGTTCGCCAAGTCGCAGGGCGGCCAGTTTATCCTGCGCATCGAGGACACCGACCAGGCGCGCTCGACCCGCGCCAGCGAACAGGCGATCTTCGACGCCCTGCACTGGCTCGGCCTGAACTACGACGAAGGCCCCGACGCCGGCGGCCCGTGCGGCCCGTACCGCCAATCCGAGCGGCTCGACATCTACAAGCATGAATGCGACAAGCTCATTGCCTCCGGTCATGCCTATCGCGATTTTTCGACCCCCGAGCAACTGAATGAACTCCGCACGAATCAGGTCGCGTCGGGCGCGAATCCCGGCTACCGCGGCGAGTTCCGCGTGAGCGCCGAGGAGGCGAAGCGGCGCGCCGACGCCGGCGAGTCGCACGTCATCCGGCTCATCGTCCCGTCCGAGGGCGAGTGCGTCATCAACGACCGCCTGCGCGGCGAGATCAGGTTCCCGTGGACGCAGATCGACCACCAGGTCCTGATGAAGAGCGACGGCTTCCCGACCTATCACCTCGCCAACGTCGTCGACGACCACCTCATGGGCATCACGCACGTCATCCGCGGCGAGGAGTGGATCAGCAGCGCCCCCAAGCACCGGCTCCTTTACGACTGCTTCGGCTGGGAAATGCCCGAACTGATCCACCTGCCCCTGCTGCGCAACCCCGACAAGAGCAAGCTCAGCAAGCGCAAGAACCCGACGAGCATCAATTACTACAAGCAGGCCGGCTACCTCCCCGAGGCGCTCCTCAACTACCTCGGCCTGATCGCCTACTCGATGCCCGACGGCAGCGAGATGTTCGACCTGCCCACGATGATCGCCTCGTTCGACATCGGCCGCGTGAGCCTCGGCGGCCCGGTCTTCGACATGGCGAAACTGGCGTGGCTCAACGGCCGCTGGATGCGCGAGCGCCTGTCGGCCGAGGACCTTCTCGAACGCCTCAAGACCTGGATGCTGAACGACGAGACGTGGCGCAGGATCCTTCCCCTCGCCCAGCCGCGCGCCGAAAAGCTGAGCGACATCGTTCCCACCGCCGCCTACCTGTTCGGCGACATGCCGCAATACGACGCGAACACGCTGATCCCGAAGGGCTTCGACGGCGAGCGCGTCGCCTCCCTGCTTCGCATCACCTTGTGGGAACTCGAAAAGCTGCGCACGTGGGACGGCGCGCTCGTCAAGGAGATCTTCAACAAGGTCGCCGAGAAGGAAAACGTCAAGCTGCGCGACCTGTTGGCCCCGATCTTCGTGGCGATGTCCGGCGCGCCGGTGGCTCTTCCCCTCTTCGAGACGATGGAGATCGTCGGCGCCGACATGACCCGCCGCCGCATCTCCCACGCCCTCGCCAAACTCGGCGAAATCGGCCACGAGCTCAAGGGCAAGAAGCTCAAGAAGCTCGAGGAATACTACCAGTCCTACTCGTAGGCCGGGTTCGCCGAACCCGGCATCACAATTTTTGTAAACCTGAAAAGGTCCGCATAGAGCTACGAGTGATCAGGGTTTTCCTGTTAATATTTCCGGTATTCGTCAGGGTGCTCCAGGATGTATATACCCCGCTTGACCAGATTTCTTCGTTTTCTCTCGAGGAGAGCAAAAAACAGGATGCCGCATAGAATCGTGATACCGGAAATGTAAGCCGTCCCGGATAGCAGGAAAGGTTTATATTCCATGATGATGCTGTGGCGCCCGGCCGGCAGATCAATCGCCCGCCACAGCCCTTCTCGCTTGATTTGGACCGGCCTGCCATCCACCCGAGCCGTCCACCAGCGCCACCAGGCATCGTGAATCACGATCGTGCCGCTGGTCGTTTCCACGTCGAGGACAACGCGGTTGGCCCTGATCTCCTGCTTGAATATTTTTCCGCTCCCGGCCCGCCACGCCGCATACGACGGCGAGCCTCGATATTTCATCAACGACGCGACTTCGCCGATCTCAACCGGTTGCCAGAGCGCGGCCTCGGCTCTTCCCCACGCATATCCCTCGACGAATTGCTGGCCGGGAGCGACCTGGATCGCGAGCGCCTCGGCTTTTTCGTTCGCCGTCGCGAAATCCGCCGCAACGATCGCGTCCGAAAGCGGCGCCGGTTCCCGCGCGATCATCGACCCCGTTGCAATCTGGTCGTCGGCAATCGAAATTCGATGCGTCGAGGTTTCGCCGATCAATTTCTGGTCCCGGCCATCCATCGCAAACAGACGCGCCGGCGCGCCGGCCGCGCCGCGTATGAGGGCCACAATGCGTTTTTCTTTCCACGAACCCGCCGCCAGGCCGACCTGATCCTGAACCGGCCGGAAAAACATCGGCACGCCGAACCGCGGCATGATCGCGGCGCGGACGTTCCCCGCATCGAGGAACTCTTTTGCCGACGGGTTCACAATCAGGCCAAAGTGGTTGGACCACGGCCGGCGCCACGGCTCGGGCTCATGAAGGGCGTTCATGAACTGACTGTATTCAGCGGTTTGCGCCGGCTCGTAGCCGCCCAGGTCCTCGAGCCCGTAAAGCATCGCCAGATTCGGCAGCGCCCAATCGAGCAGCCCCGTCCGCCGGTAGTCGTAGCTGGCGTCGCGCTTGTAATCGATCGAGAAGAACCGCTCGCCGGGCCGCAGTCCGGCTTTCGTGATCGGCGGCCGGGCCGAAAGCATGTCGCGCGTGGAAACCGTCGCAAGGTCCACGGTCTTCCACGTGAACCAGGCGGGAATCAAAACCGCCGCGACCATAAAGCCAATGACAATGCGTTGATAGCGATATTTCATTAACGAAGCGGCGCTCAATGCGGAGGCCAGAATCAAAAACCACTGCGCCGCTCCGAGCCACCTTCTCGGTCCGTGGAAAATTCCCGAGATCGGCAAAGCATCCAGCAGCGGCGCCATCACGATCCGCAGCGACAGCGCGATCGCAACCAGGGCCGCCGCCCAGCAACCGATCCAAGCCCGCCGCAGGGAACCGCGCCGCGGGATGAAAAAAGCCAATAAAAATGCGATGGGCCCGATCGCATCGGCGGTTTCGGCATCGACCACCCCGCCGCGAATCAGCCCCCAGTCTCCGCCGAGCGCCTTGAGGAGTTCCGTGATCGATCCGATCGAGCCGTCAAGGATCGCCCGCGCGTCGAGCCCGCCCGGCCGGCTTGTCTGCCGGATAAAATCCATTTGCGGCACCCAACCCGGCATCGAAATCAATAACGCAAACGAAAATGTAATGAGAAATTGCATCCATTTTCTGCGGTTGGGAGCGTCCAGCGCCATTTGGGCACAGGCATACACAAGCAGCAGCGCGATGCCGTACGCCGCCAGTTGATGCGCCCCGCCGAGGATCGATAGCGTCAGCGCGAGCGTTCCGATCGCCATGCCGCGCCGGTTTTGAACATAAAGATGCGCCGCGCCGAGCCACAGCGGCCACCACGGCAGGACGTTCATGTAGTTGCCGTACTGCAGCCGGCTCCAGCCGTACGACCCCGCCAGCGCGAGCGCCCCGCCGAACAACGCAGCCCTCTTTCCCGCGCCCATCCGCCGCAGTGCCCACGCCGTCAGCGCCGCGTACGCGCCAAGCTGAATCAGCATCGGCCATAGGAACCAGAAGCCGCTGGGCCACGCGAAAAACGGCCAGTGCAGCGGGTAGGCGATCGCCGCCTGCGGGTTTTCGAACAGCGGCATCCCGCCCATCAAACACCTGTTCCAGAGCGGAAATCCCCCCCCATGCATCAGCCGCGCCGCGTGAACCCGCAGCGGGAAGAAATACATCACCGGGTCCATGAAATTGGGGATCTCGCCGCGCAGGAGCGCCCCGGCCATCAGCGCGCTCGGCAGGATGAGCAGAAGAACATATCCGGCAATGTGAAGTTGCTTCCGGCTCAAATTGAAACCCTCATGACAAAAACCCTGACAGGAGGAAACCGAGGCAACAGAGAATCTATATTCGAATTCTCCGTTATCTCCGTTTCCTCCCGTTGAAATAATATTTACGCCTTGCCGCTCAGCTTGAAGCGGATCGCCTCGGCGAACGGCCGGGGCGACCAGCCGCCGAGCGCCGAGCGCGCTTCGGTGATGTCGAAGGTCTTGTCCTCGAACAGGCGGCGGATCTGGTCACGCGTGACGAACGGCTTCTTCATGAATTTCTCGATCACGAAGGCGGCGGCCATCGTCGGGGCGAACGGCACGCGGACCCAGATGACGGGCCGGCACATGGCCTCGGAAAGAACCTCGACCATGGTGCGCCACGTCATCGGCGTCGGTCCGGCGACCGTCAACATCCGCCGCGAAGTCGATTCCGGGTGCGCAAGCGCCGCAATCAGCGCGTCCACCAGGTCGCCGACATAAATCGGCTGCACGAGATTATGCCCGCCGCCGACGAGCGGCATCACGCGCCAGCGGCGCAGCATGCGCACGATCTTTTCGAGGTTGTTGTCGCGGTCGCCGCCGAAGATCATCGACGAGCGGATGACGGTGTAATCCAGGTCGGAGGCCTCGAACGCCGCCTCGCCGGTCATCACCAGCCGCGCCGTGCGCTCGGGGAACTTCGTGAACCGCCGTGTCGAGCTCATGCTGATGACGCGCTTGACGCCGGCCGCGCCGCACGCCTCGATCACGTGCGGCGCGAAGCCGACGTGCGCGAGGTGATACATGGCGTGGGCGCCGGCCAGCCGGTCGCTCCACGTCGCGGGGTTCTGGATGTCGCCCTGCACGATTTCGATGTTGTGGGGCAGGTACCTGGCGTGGTCGGCCGTGCGGACGAGGCACTTCAGCCGCCAGCCCTCGGCCACCAGGCGCCGGGCCAGCCGCGAGCCGGTGTGGCCGGTCGCGCCGGTAAGGAACAGGAAGCGGTCGGGATTGCTCATCATGGTTTCTTTGCGCGCGCGGCCGTGATCATCGGCAACAGGCGCGAGGCCTCCGGGTGGCCCGGCACGGCGCGCAGCACCTGGCGCGTGAGCCGCTCGGCCGCGTCGTAATTCTTGTCGCCGAAGAAGTAAATCATCGCCTGGATGTTCCAAAGCTCAACGAGGCCGCGGCCCGTGGCGGACTCGGCCAGCCGCCCGACCAGCTTGCGGGCCTCGGCGAACCGGCTGACCTCGACGAGGTAATGCGCCGCGAACAGGTTCAGCTCGAAGTCGTTCGGGTAGGTGGCGATCAGGTTCTGCAGCCAGTCCGCCCCCTGCCCATACTGCCCCTGCGCCTCGAACGTCGAAACGAACACCTTGGCCAGGTCGACGAAGGATGCGACCTTGACCCGGCGGAGGCATTCATAGATCACCTTGCGCGACTCGTCGTAGCGCTTCATGTCGCGCAGGACCCGCGCCAGATGGATGTAGGCCTCGTACTGGGTCGGGTCGCCCTTGAGCGCTTCGTTCAGCTGCGACGCCGCCTGGTCGAGGAGGCCGGCGTTGGCGAGGATGACCCCGTAACGGGCGAGGGCCTGCGCGCGCAGCTTTTCGTTCGGTGCGTTCTTGATGGCCGATTTCGCGAGCTCGAGCGCGCGCGGCAGGTTGCGCCGCCCCAGTTCGACTTCGGCCAGGTCGTGCAGCGCGCCGAACGAATTCGGGTCGCGGTCGAGCTCGGACTGGAGCAGCCCCGCGTTGCGGTCGGGCAGGTTCTTCATCCGCGCGATCATGGCCAGCCGCATCATGTGGCCGGGAGTATGGTCGCCGCCGGCGGCGATTTCGTCGCCAAGCAGCCGGTTGAGATCGTCGACGCGATTGCCCCCCGCATACAGGCCGGCCTGGAATTCGGTGACGCGGTCCTTGTCCTCGACGCGCTTGAGCAGCGGGCGGACGCGGTCGACCGTCTCGAGCGCCTTGTCGATCCGCGGCTGCCGGACGTAATCCTCGAGGAGCTGGATGAGCGGGTACGGGTTGCCGGGATGAATCGAGGCCTCGTGGGTCCAGAGCGCCTCCGCCGTGTGCCACGCGCGCCCCGCGTGCCAGCTGATCGCGGCAAGCACGATGGCCACAACCGCCACGATGTTTTTGTATTTGAACCGCGCGTCCTGGTAAAAAATCCCCAGCATCAGGGCGAATCCGGGAACCGCGAACAGCAGCGGCGCTTCGGAAAACTCGCCCGTCAGCGCGAACCCGATCCCGATCGCGATCACGGCCGTCAGCGCCAGCGCGAACGCGGCGACAAGAACCGGGATCCGCCGCCGGAAGGCGATGATATTCGCGCCGAGGCCGGCCAGCACGACCCCGCCCCAAAACGCGGCGGGCAGGAACGTGGCGTCGTGCTCGAGCGAATAGACGAGCGTGGGGTGAACCGGCCAGAACAGACGCTTGACCGCAAGCGCCATGGCCCTGAAGAGCCCGCCGCCACCCGCGCCGCCGCTCGTGGGAATCATGGTCCCGAGCGCCATGTGCCGCAGTTCCAGGTAGCCGATCAGCACGACCACGACCGGCGCGAACAGCAAAATCCAATCGAATTTCCCGATCGCCCGCGGCTCGGCGGGCGCCCCCTTTTTCTTGCTCGCGGCCGGGGCCGGCAGCGGCGCCGACCGCAGCGCGAACCACTGGATGCCCAGCCACGCCGGCAGGAGCAGCCCCATTTCATGCGAGCCGTAGGCCACGATCGAAAGCGCCGTCATCGCCGCGATCGCCCACGGCAGCCGGAGCGAGCCGTCGCGCCACGCGTGCAGCACGTACATCGCGAGAAAAATCGCCATCAGAGCGAGCAGCAGCCCTTGCCCCGCAATCGTTCGCACCGATTGCCCGACCATCGGGTGGACGGCCAGGAGGATGACCACGAACGCCGTCACGTCCAGCCGCCCCGTCAGCCGCGTCGCCCACAGCTGCGCGGCAATCAACAGACCCACGAGCAGGATCAGGTTCATCGAGTGGAAGCTCGACGGGCTGGCGCCCCAGCCGCGCCGCTCGATCCGCAGGGCCGTCGCCAGCACCGGCTGGTAGCCGGTCGAGCCCTCGACGTCGGGCGTCGGCCCGTGCCAGAGCCGCGCCACGGGGGCCTGCGACTGAACCTGCGGATTGTTCACCGTCAGGTCGCGCCCTTCGCGGAGCAGTTCGTTGTCGATGACGCTGAAGTAGATGACGATCGCGACCGCGGCGGCGATCATGGCCAGCCACGGCGAAAACGTTGATCTTTGGGTGGTGTACTGGGGCATCTATAGACCTAAGACGTCGTTCATGGAATAAAGTCCGGGGCGCTTGCCGGAAAGCCACGTGGCGGCGCGCAGCGCGCCGGCCGCGAACGTCTGGCGGCTGGTGGCGCGGTGCGTCAGCTCGATCCTTTCGCCGGGCCCGGCGAAGATGAGCGTGTGGTCGCCGACGACGTCGCCGCCGCGGACGGCGTGCATGCCGATCTCGCCCTGGGTGCGCGGGCCGACCTGCCCGGCGCGGCCGTTGCGGATGTCGCGATCGTAGTCGCCGCCGCGCGCCTCCAAAACCACCTCGGCCAGGCGTCGCGCCGTCCCGCTCGGGGCATCCTGTTTATGATGATGGTGCATCTCGACGATTTCAATATCATAGGCGGGGCCGAGGAGCCGCGTGGCCTCGCGCGCCAGCCAGCACAGGGCGGCGACGCCGGTGCTGGTGTTGGGCGTCAGGATGATCGGGATCCGCTCGGCGGCCGACTGGACCATCCGCTTCTGCTCGTCAGTGAGCCCGGTCGTGCCGATCACGGCCGCGCAGCCGGCCTGGACGTTCCACGAGAGGTGTTCGCCGAGGGCGGCCGGCAGGCTGAAATGGATCGCGACGGTTTCCCGGGCCGGGTTCTCCGGCGGCCGGGCCTCGAGCCGGACCCCGGCCGGCACGCCCGGGACCAGCTCGGCCATCGGGTGGCCGGTCAACGGGTGGTCGGCGCGATCGACGGCCCCGGCAATCCGGTATTGGGCCGGATCGGCCAGGGCCAATTCCAGGATCATTTGCCCCATGCGTCCGGCCGCGCCGATCATGACGATCGGAGTCGGGTTATTCATGACGATTACCTCAAAACCACTGTGTCGGGCCTCATGCGCCCACTGCCCTATCACCATTCCAGAAATCGGGGGTGCATTCAACCAAATGATGCGGAAAATGGCGGGACGGGAACCGGTTCGGGGATCGAAACGATCCCTTTTGGTCGTTTCGGTCGTTTTGATCCGTTATTATTCCGCCGCGCGCGTAATTTTTTGATTTTCAGATCTCCCCGTTTGACATATGTTTATTACAGGCTGCGCGCAGGAGGTGCTTGCCATGGCGGAATATTCCTATGAGGCCCTGGATAAGGGCGGCAAACAAGTCAAAGGCACCATTGACGCCGCAAACGAAGATGTCATCATCGAGAAATTGCGCGACATGGGCTATTACCCGTTGCGGGTGTCGCCCAACAAGAAGAAGGCCGGCCAGGATGTCGACATCCTGGCGTTGCCGGGCCTCAAGCTGATCTTCCACCGCATCAAGACCAAACACGTCTGCACGTTCACCCGCCAGCTCGCGACGCTGATCGACGCCGGCCTGCCGATCATGCGTTCGCTGACGATTCTGCGCGAGCAGGTCGAATCGGCGATCTTCAAGGACAAGATCAGGCAGATGGCCAATGACATCGAGTCCGGCTCCTCGCTTTCGGACGCCTTCTCGAAGCATCCGCGCCAGTTCAACAAGCTGTTCGTCAACATGGTCCGCGCCGGCGAGATCGGCGGCGTTCTCGAGCACGTCCTCAACAAGGTCGCCGACTACCTCGAAAAAAGCGAGGCCCTCAAGGGCAAGGTCAAGTCGGCCATGATGTACCCGGTCGTCGTCTCGGTCATGGCCCTTGCCATCGTCGTTTTCCTGCTCGTCAAGATCATCCCCAAGTTCACCGAAATTTTCAGCCAGATGGGCGCCGAGCTCCCCCTGCCCACGCGCATCCTGGTCGAGGCCTCCAACCTCCTGATCTATAAGGCCTGGATCCCCCTGATCTTCGTCGTCGTCATCGTCGTGATTTACAAGCAGATCAACAAGACGCGACAGGGCAAGTACGTCTTCGACCGCATGTGGATGAGGATGCCGGTCTTCGGCTCGTTGATCAAGAAGGTCGCCATCGCCCGTTTCGCCGGCACGCTTTCGACCCTGATCAACGCCGGCGTCCCCATTCTGCAGGCGCTCGACATCTGCCGCGACAGCTCCGGCAACGAAGTCATCACCCGCGCCATGGAAAAGGTCTACCAGAGCGTCAAGGACGGCGAGACCATCCATGAGCCGCTTTCGACCGAGCGCGTGTTCCCGCCGCTGGTCGTCCACATGGTGGCGGTCGGCGAGGAAACCGGCGCCATCGACCACATGCTGACGAAGGTGGCCGAGGCCTACGACCGCGAGGTCGACGACACGGTCAACGCCCTGACGTCGCTGCTGGAACCGCTCATGATCGTGTTCCTGGGCGCCCTCGTCGGCGGCATCGTCATCGCGCTCTACCTGCCGATCTTCAACATGCCCAAGGTCATCGCCAAGTAAACAGGCCCTCTCTTCCATTGAAAACCGGCGGCGCCGGCCTTGAACCGGCGCCGCCGGTTTTTTCATGGCATGCTGACGCCCGATTGATTAATGATTATAATCACGAGCTCCGCCTTGGGCCGGCTCGAAACACAACCTGGACTCGTCAGCATGAACCTTGCAACCCGCCTGAAACGCATTGCCCCGATTGAATGGCTTTTGATCGCGATTCAAATTGCCTTCGTGCTGGCCACGCGGCTCGGCCAGCCCGCCATCGACGTCGACGACGCCTACACGCACTTCCATATCGCCCAGAACTGGTCCGAGGGGCACGGCTTCGTGTTCAACGACGGCGTCCGGCTGCTGGGGACCACCTCGCCCGTTTACGTGACGGCCCTTGCCGGCCTGCACCGCGTCGTCGGGGGGCCACTCCCGCTCCTGGCCCGGAACATGAACATGGTCGCCGACATCGTGATCGTGCTGATTGCCATCGCATGGTTCGCCCGGGCCGGCATGCCGCTGCTGATGCGCCACGCGGCCGGGCTGATCCTGACCGCCGAGCCGCTGCGGATGCATTACAGCCTCGCCGGCATGGAAATGAGCTTCTTCATCGTCTTCATGATGATCCTGTTTGCCTTTGCGCTCGGCGGCCGCTGGATCGTCGCCGGCGCGATGGTCGGCCTGGTCGGCTGGGTCCGCCCCGAAGGCGCCATCGTCTGGCTGGCGGTGGCGGGCGGCCTGTGGGTCGGCGGCCGGCGCCGCGAAATCCCCAGGCTGTATGCGGTCGCCATCGCCGTCGCGTCGGCCACCGCCGGCGTCATGCTCGCCTACTTCGGCACGTTCATCCCCCAGAGCGTCGTCGCCAAGGGATCGGCCGACTGGTACACCCAGGCCGGCTTCTCCGCCCCGATGTTCCTGATCCGGCTGGGCGACCTGACGCCGTTCTACGTTTTCCACGGCACGGTTTCGTCGTGGGGGACGATCGGCGACAAGATCAATTCATTGATCATCGCGCTGGCGCAGCTGTCCCTCATGGCCGCCGGCGCCGCGTGGATCTGGCAGAGGGGCCGGCGGCAACTCTCGGTCATGCTCGCCGTGTTCGTCGCCGGCTGGTTCATGTTTTACGCGCTGACGAACCCGATGATCATCGACTGGTATTACGTCCCGTATTTCTTCGGCTCGCTGCTGCTGGCCACGGCCGGCTGGCAGGCCGTCGGCGAAGCGGTCTACCGCCGCTTCCGCGCGTCCCTTGTCGCATGGCGCAGGCTCGCCTACCCCGCCGCGCTCGCCTGCCTGCTGGCCGCCTACTGGTTCAGCCTGTCGCAACAGATCGACCGCGCCGGCCGCTCCTGCGACACGATGAGCGAGCGCCTCGCGTTCCGGTTTCGTAAGGCCGGCGCTTCCGACCGGGAGGTGGAGTACGTCAAGATCGCCGACATGATTCGCGGATGGAACAACGGGCCGGCGCCCCTCGTCGTCGGCTGCACCGAGATCGGCATCTTCGGCTATTATTACCGCGGCCCGCTGCTCGACTTCTTCGGCCTGATCTCGCCGGAGGTGCTCGACGTCCTCAAACCCGAGGTCCGGGACAAGCTGCCGGCCGGCTGCCGCGTTTTTCCGTATGCGGCGATCATGCACTTCAAGCCCGACCTGGTAATGACGCACCCGATGTTCATCCCGCCCGAGCCGGCCGAATTTACGGCGCTCTACCAGCGGCTTCACGTCGATTACCTGGTCGGCGTGTGGGTCAGGCGCGACATGATCCCCAGGCTCCCCCTCACCCCAAAGATGCTGCGGGAGGACCATTTCGGGCCGACCATGCACAAGGATGTTCTCTGACGGCCGGCGCGGCGCCGGAGACCGCCTTGAATAGCGGCGGGCAGGTCGGCCACGTCCATTTGACGGGTCGTCCACCCTTTTCCCTTAGGTCCTTTCTCGAACCCATCACAAGCAGCTGATCAGCCTACTGGTGACGCTTCAAATGCCATCTGTCGGATGTGTTTTTGAACCGCGAAGCGGTTCGATCCCTAAGCCGGGGGTTGGATTGGCGAGCTTGCGAGCCAATCCAACCCCCGGTCGGATCGAATTGAAATCGGAACCGGTTTACCGGTTCGATCATCGAACGCGTCCCGCACAGATCATCATCACCTGGTCGGTCTACAAGTGTGGTATCCCGGATATTCCCAGGAAATTCCTAAGAATATAGCCCGCTTGAGCGGGCTGAACGGGTTGCCACCGGCTTCAGCCGGTGGTTCAAGGCTTTGTATTAAATTTTAGCCGGCTTTAGCCGGCTTCTCGTCCCGCGGCTTCAGCCATTTTAGATTTATCGGACGGAGCCTAATAATTGTTCGTCATCAGCACCTTGAAAACGGAGCCGACGTTGCCGTTGCCGTATTCAAGGCCGTCCTTGAGCTTGACGTTGTAATAGACGTCCGGCGTGCCGCCGCCGGCGAACCCGCGCTGGGCGACGACGCTTCCGTAGACGCCGGCGTTGCCGCTCATGGCGATCGTTCCCGACGCGTAGATCACGCCGTCATGGAAGATCTGCGACAGGCTTTTGCTGACCCCGACCGGGTTCGTCCCGATCAGCGACGGGGGACTGCCGACGCCGCTGGCGTCAAAGTTGGCGGCGATATACATCACCCCCTTGGTGCCGTTGCCGGAACCGGCGACCGTAACCGTGGCCAGGTTCGAGCCGTCGCTCGCCGGCGGGTTGCTGTCGATCGTGTCGATGAAAATCAGGTCGTAAGGCGAACTATTCCGATCGGCGACGGTGAACTCCGTGTAGAAATCCACAATGTGGTCGGCATCCTCGATGCCGTTCTTGTAGATGTTGCCGCTCGCGTCGGTCGAATAATACCGGCCGTGGGACATGGCCAGGTTCTTGAACGTCTGATAATCGAAATCGGGCCAGTTGAGCGTCCCGGCGGGAAGCTTTTGATAAAAGGCGTCGTACAGCCCGCTTGCCGGGAAATTGCCGGGCCTGATGCTGGTGGGATCGTACAGGTCCTTGCCGACGCCCCATGACCAGTTCGATGGGAACGTGACGGTTCCCTCCGTCCGGTATTTGGCGTAGGGGTCGTAACCCGCGTTGAACGGAATCAGGTAATCCATCTGCGACTTGTTCAACATGCTGAAATTGCCCTTGGACCACGACTCGCCCCAGTGGATCCGCGCGTTGCCGAACGCCGAGGCCACATTGTAACTGAGCAGGGCCGCCGGCAACTGGATCTTGAGCGACATGATGTTGGCATCCATGTAGGAGACCACGGTCCGCTCGCGCCCGCTCTTGGTTTGGCCCACGCTGCGGACCTTGAAGAAGCACGTGACCGGGTCGGTCGAATCGCCCTTGCTGAGCGTGATCTGCTTGATGATGGCCACGTCCTCGCCGTCGTTGGACTGCAGGTCGCCGAAATCCATCGAGTTCAGCTCGTTGTTGGTGATGACGTAATCGGTTCCGGTCAGAACCGAGTTCAACGTCGGAAAAATCTCCGGACCGGTTGTCCCGGACTGGTGCTTGAACAGGACGGGATTTTTCGTGAATGTGGCCGGGTAATTCCCGAAATGCTGGATCAGCGAGACCCCGCCCTCGGCGGCGTAATACGCGCGCGAAAGGTCGGCCTTGCGCTTGTTGAGGCGCTGCAGGTTCAGGACGGTCTGCCCGAGCCACACAAGCGCCAGCGCCGTCAGGCTGACCAGGACCATGCAGATCGCCAGCGTCGATCCGCGGCGGCGCCATCGGGTTGCAGTGGATTTCAGGATCATCGTCGCACCCTCATGAAGGATCAAATATTGCGCAGGAAGACGGCGATCTGGCCTTCCTGCTCATCGATCTGCTTATACGCCATCGACGAGTCGCTCTTGACGTTCACCTGAACGACGGCCCCGTCATCCTGCAAGATGAATTCGATATTGATCGGCCCCTTGGCGCACGGCTGGGAATCGAGCCCCACGCCGACCTGGTCGTCGTAGTAGAGCGTCTTGAGCGAGGCGTCGAAATGGAACTTGCTGCGAACCGTCTGGCTCAGGTTCGGGTTGATGAACGTGATCGTGTGGCCCGAGTCGGTGATCTCGATCGAGCCGATCCTGGCGTTGCACAGCCGGTAGCGGATTTCGTCGATCGCCTGCGTGCGCGCCGAGCGCATCCGCGCCTGGCCCAGGACGTCCTTGGAATGGCGCGCCGCCATGTACATCAGGCCGGCAATCGTCATCATCACGAGCGAACTGATGCACAGCGCGATCATGAGCTCGGACAGGGTGAAGCCCGTTCTTTGACGCCGCATGGATGCTGGGGTGAATGCGCGCATGGTCCGTCCCTCACGGTGCGATATACGTCATGACGGTTTCTTTGAACGTCGACCCGTGGCGGCGGCCGCGGGGATTCCACGTCAGTGTCACTTCCACCTTGACCGCCACCGACGGAACCGGCGCCTCAGTCAACAGGTTCCCGTCCGGGTCATGGACGATCACTTCGAGCGTGCCGATCGTGTCGTCGGTGGTGTCGTCGGGCGTGCCGTTGTCCCACACCGTCACCGTCGAGCCGCCGGTGATGTGCGTGTAGAGCTCGTGGCGCAGCCGCTCCATTTCGGAGCTGACGATCTGCTGCGCGCGCGAGCGTTCCTGCTCGAGCGTGTTCTGGGTCCGGACGAACACGACCATCTCGATGCCGCCGATGCTGGCGGCCGTGATAATCAGGACCGTGACCATCGCCTCGACGATCGTGAAGCCGCGGCGCCCATGGCCGGCCGGCCGGGATCGGGTGTGTGTAAACATTCGGCAGACGCTCGTTTCGCCAGGTTTTGACCGCAATAAAACGATTCTCCCGGGGTGGATCCAATCCCCCCGTTTCACGTTTCGTCAGGAGCGCATGAAAACTTGAAGGGAATCTGGCGGGTTACAGGGCAACGTCCCACTAAAGCATTTTAAGTGATCATGCCTGCGAAGTGGCATGATCCGTATGCCCGCTTCAGCGGGCTGAACCGGTTGCCACCGGCTTGAGCCGGTGGGCAGAGAGCCTTTTCATATCGATCAGCGCGCTTCAGCGTGCTTCACGTTTCCGGCTTCAGCCCTCTTTCACTTTTGCAGCTATCTTTTGTTAAAAAGCTGTAACCCCGCGATTGATCCCTTGTCATTCCCCAAATTTTTCGGCCCCAGCGGGGCCGGCGCGAGTAGCCCCCGGCGAAGCGAAGCGCCGCCGGGGGCTACTCGCGAACACACCTACGGTGTGTCCAGATCGGATTGGGCCTCTTTTCGATCAATCATTTGGGGAATGACAAGCGATTGATCGCGGGGGCCAAGGCAATCTTCACCCGGAAACCGTTTCAACGGTTTCCCTCTGCGGTTCTGATCGAGACTGTTTGCATGAGCACAACAAAACAAAGACAAATCGGCGGCTAAACCCGATTGACTGAACCCACGGAATCTTGAATAATGCCGTTGCCTTGAGTGCCGGAGTGGCGGAACTGGCAGACGCAACGGACTCAAAATCCGTCGGGGCGTGAGTCTCGTGGGGGTTCGATTCCCCCCTCCGGCACCAACATAAATCCCACCATATCAAGCCGGCGTGCGCGCCGGCATGTTTTTTACTCCAGGCACATGACCACGCCGTAGGCTGAGGCCTCGAACACGCCGCGCTCGGTGATGAGCGCCTTGATGTATTGGGCCGGCGTCACGTCGAAGGCCGGGTTGCGCGCATGCGCCCCGGCGGGGGTCAGCCTGACCGTCCGGATCTGCCCGGTCTCGTCGATCCCGCGGGCGCACAGGACTTCCTCCGGATCGCGCTCCTCGATCGGGACCGAGTCGCCGTCGGGACAGTCCGGGTCGATGGTCGACGTCGGCAGCGCCACGTAGAACGGAATCCCGCTTTCGCGCGCCAGCACGGCCTTTTCGTACGTGCCGACCTTGTTGACGACATCGCCGTTGGCGGCCACGCGGTCGGCGCCCGTGATCACCAGGCTCACCTCGCCCCGCCGGATGAAGTAGCCGGCGGCGTTGTCGGCGATGACCTCGACCGGGACCCCTTCCTGCATCAGTTCCCACGCGGTCAGGTTGGCGCCCTGGCAGCGCGGGCGCGTTTCGTCGGCCAGGACGCGGATCTTCTTCCCCTCGCGGTGGGCGGCGTAGATCGGCGCCAGGGCGGTCCCCCAATCGACGCACGCCAGCCAGCCGGCGTTGCAGTGGGTCAGGACCGTGGCGCCGTCGGGGATGAGCTCGGCGCCGAGTTCGCCGATGCGGCGGCAGGCCTCGGCGTCGGCGTCGGCGAATGCCTGGGCGGCGGCCAGCGCGGCGGCGGCCTGGCGGTCGGCGGGCTCGTCCTTGACCGCGTTGCGGACGTATTCCAGCGCGTGGAACAGGTTCTGGGCGGTGGGCCGGGTCGACCTGAGCAATTCATACCCGCGCTCGATAAATTCCTCGCGCCCCGAGCCGGGCGCCTCGGCGTAGACCTGGGCCAGCCCGAACGCGGCGGTCGCGCCGATCGCCGGCGCGCCGCGCACGATCATCTCCCGGATCGCGCGCGCCGATTCGGCGTGGTCTGGGGCGTCGAAGATCTCGAACCGGTGCGGCAGGAGCGGCTGGTTGATCAGCTTGACGATCCCGTCCTCCATCCACACCGTCCGCCGGTTTTGCGTGCCAACAAGCATCTTTGAAATCGCTCCTGATCAGACAAAATCGGAAATCAATTCGAAACCAACACTTAAACAAAACCATCCCAACCCAATGAGCCTCATGCAAAAAGATGAGGGCCAACCTCTTGCCAACTCCGCGTGCGCGCACTCATGAAATACCCATCCCGGTCACCCCGCGATTCATCACTTGTCATTCCCCCGATTTTACGGCCCCAGCGGGGCCGGCGCGAGTAGCCCCCGGCGAAGCGAAGCGCCGCCGGGGGTCAGGATGCCATCCAACACGCGCCCCGGAGGGGCGCCCGCGACATCAGTCTTGCGAGCGCTTCGCGTAGTCCAGGCAGCCCTTCCTTTTAAAACCGTTCAACGGTTTCCCCGGCTGCCACGGCCGATTATTCCGCGCCGTCTTCGGAATCGCCGAGGACC
Organism: Candidatus Sumerlaeia bacterium; assembly: GCA_039683515.1. Lineage (GTDB taxonomy): Bacteria > Sumerlaeota > Sumerlaeia > MVZB01 > MVZB01 > JAJFUE01. The sequence continues at coordinate 325,375 of JBDKRG010000010.1, forward strand.
GAGAAAAACGGCTGGTCGCGGCCGAGAAGCTGCAGGAGGGCGGGCTGCAACATGACCGTGCCGGCCAGGACGGCCATCGCGCCGAACAGCACCGCCAGCCCGAAATCGCGCACGCCGGGATAGGTCGCCAGCCCGAGCGTCCCGAACACGAGCGCCATGACGCCGCACGTCAGCACGCTGACGCGCCCGACCGCGCGCATCGTGTGGCGCATCGAGCACGGGTTGCGGTCCTCGTAATACTGCGTCAGCTGCAGGGCGTTGTCCATCGCCAGGCTCAGCACCAGCGGCATCGCCAGGACCGTGAAGAAATGGATGTGCAGGCCGGCCAGGCCCATCGCGCCGCCGAACCAGATGATCTCCGCGATGATCGGCAGGAACGTGAGGATCGTCATCCGGATGCGCCGGAAATGGAGCGCCAGGACGACGAAAACCGTGATGAACGACAGCAGGATCATCAGCGCCAGGTTGAACCGGATCGAGCGCAGCAGGTCGCGCTCGATGAGCGGGTCGCCGATGAACGTGATGCGGTCGATCCCCCTCGACATGTAATTCGTGAGCCGGTCGATCCCCCCCCGTTTGAACCCGTCCGCGTGCGGGTAGATCGCCGTGACGACATAGTAGTGCCGCTTCGTCGCCCCCGAGTCGTCGGTCTCGTCCCGGCTGTGGACGTAGCGCTGGACGTTCGCGATCAGGGCGTCGGATTCGTCGAAGCTGTATTCGATGTAGCGCGGCTGCCTGGCCTGGCTGCGGAAGTCCTCGAGGACCTTGATGAACGGCTCGCAGACCGATGGCTTCACGCCGGCCTCGCGGCTGGCCCGGGCGATCGTCGCGCGCAAGGGCGCCAGGTCGAGCTTCTTGAGCTGCTCGATCGAGCGCTGCTGCGACCTGAGCGACGGCAGGACCGTCCGCAGCGAATCGAACGCCAGCAGGTTGTATTCGGCCTCGCCGCCGGCGCGGTGGATCGTCTGCAGGTTCTGGTGCAGCCGGTCGTTGCGCTCGAGGGCGTCCTGGAGCGTCTCTCCCTCGACGATCGCCATGATCGGCCGGCCGGGTCGCGGGAACGCGTCGTTCCGCGGCGCGCCGCCGGCCTCGGCTTTAAAGAAGAACGCCGAAATCGAAGCGAACGGCGAATAAAAATCCAATGCGCGCGCCTCCCAGCCGAAGAACACGCAGACCAGGAGCATCGTCCCGATCATCGAGCGCGGGCTGCCGATCGCCGGCTCGTAGAGGCGCTCCAGGCCGAACCGGTAGAGCGCCACGGGCTTCACGCGGCCGTGCGCGAGCCGGTGCTTGATGGCCGCCAGCAGCGGGATCACGACGAGGCACGCCGTCAGGTGGCACAGGATCGCGATCGCCGACACCAGCCCCAGCTGCGCGAACCCGCGCCCCTCGCGCAGGATTTCGAGCGCGTCCGTCGAGCTGTCCGCCCCCCACAGCGACGTCACCAGCAGGAACCCGAACAGCAGCGCCACGCCCAGCGCCGATGCGAGCAGGCCGCGCCCCGTTTCCGCATACGCCCGCCGCAGCGCGCGGTAATAATTATGATTCTGGTAGAGCTCGATCGTGAACCGGTGATAGAGGTGGATGCAATACTGGACCCCGATCGCCGCGATGACCAGCAGGAACGCGAACGTGAGCGCCGAGGTCGACCCGACGGCCCCGTAACTGATCGCCTGCGCCCACGTCAGCCCCATCGCCGGCGGCAGCAGGATGAACAGCACCGCCTCGACCTTGCGGAACACGAGCAGGATGAGGAGGAGCGTCATCGGGATCGACAGCTTGATGATGAGCCCCAGCTCGTCCTGCATCTGCTCGATGTGACGCGCGACGGTGACGTGCGAGCCGGCGAAGTCGAACGTGAACTGCTCGCGCCACGCCGGGTAGCGCTTGCACAGGTCCTCGACCGTCTGCGTGAGCTTGTGGTAGGCGCGCGTGGCGTTGCGGCCGTCCTCGGCCGACTGCAGCGGATACGCCAGCAGCAGGATCGACTGGCCGTCCGGGCTGATGAAATAGCCCTCGCGCGGCGTCAGCCGCGTCGGGCCGCGGCTGTAGGCGAGCCGCTCGCGGATCAGGTCGAGCGCGCCGAGCGGATCCTTCGGCGAAATACTTTGGAACGCCGGCGGCAGCGCGGCATTGCACCGGTAGGCCTTGATGAGCTTGAGCCGCTCGGCGCTGATGCTTTTGCTCATCGCCTGCCGCAGCCGGTCCCAGTCCTCGTCGGTCAGGAGCTGGATCAGCCGCAGGTCCGAGAGCGACTGGTAATAGCTTTGCGCCAGCTCGTCGACGCGGTAGACCGGCCGCTGGAAATGCTTGTGGTCGTCGAGCCGGTCGGCAAGCATCTTGGCCGCCGCGCGCAGGTCGGCCTCGTGGCCGGGTTCGGCGTGGCGGATCACGATCGTGACCGGCTCGAGCGTCCGGTAGTCGCTCATGATGTCGCGGATCGCCTGCTCGTGGACGCGCGACGAGTACGGGATGAAATCGATCAGGCGCGTGTCGAACTCGCACTGCGCGATGACCCACCCCGCCCAGGCGGTCAACGCAATGACCAGCGGCGTCATCCAGATCGCCTGGCGAAACACGAAGATCCCGAGGAAATTGAGAAACCGTCGCCTCATAGGTCTTGCAGGACTTCATCCAGCCGCTCGAGCGGGTAGTACTTGTAGTTGGCGTTGATCACGAACGCCGCGGCCGGAACGGTCGGGCTGTAGCGGTAGCCGTTCTCGATCCTGACGTCGAACACCACCTTGGGATTGCTGTTCAGCATGCGGAATGTGGCCGGCATGAGGTGAGCCGGCTCCTGCGGCATCCGGTCGTCCTTGAACGCGTTCCAGGCCTGGTAGGTCACGTCGAGGCCGGCCGGCTTCCTGCACAGCTGCCACCAGCGCCGCTCGACGGGGCGGCTCCACACGGCGCGCCGGGGCAGCCCGGTGGCCGGGTCGAGCTCGATCTTCTGGGGCAGGCCGGGGGCGGACAGGTCGGCGGGCGTGAACGCCGGGCGGCGCTCGGAGCCGGCGGCCTCGAACTTGCCGCTCGCGACGAGCTGGCCGACCTCGAAGACCGGGATCAGGTCCCACGGCTCGAATCCGAACCGCCTGCCGAACGGGGACTGGTTGCCAATGATGTCGCCCTGGAAGATCGCGCCGGGGAAATCGCCGGCCTTGTAGAAGATGACGGTCATCATGCCGTCCTTGACGATGACGTCGAGCAGCTTGGCGTTGACCGTGTAGAACAGGTTGAGGCGCAGGTTGTCGCGGTCGACGGCGAGCAGGATGAACTGCATGTTCTCCTTGCCGGAGAGCCGCCCCTTGGACGCGATCAGGCGGCTGGCGCCGGTCTTGAGGATCGGGAGTTCCGGGAACAGTTTTTTGTAGGCCTCGATGCGCGTGGCCGGGTCGGTCGGGGCTTGGACCCCCGCCGGCACCTCGAGCGGCGCCCGCCGGATCGACACGCATCCCATCGGGATGAGCAGCAACATGAGCGTGGCGAGAACAAGTCCTGGGAACGCCGATCTCCGGATCGGCATCTTTCCGGGTGTTTCTATGTGCAACATGGGCGCGTCCTGTGATCCAGAATGGCGGCGATCCCGCCACGGCGACATTCCATTAGATAGCAGAAATCCAAGGGCGTGGCAAAGAAAGCGTGGGATGATCCCGCGCGCCATTCCTTGGGTCCCTTACGTCCTTTTCGTCCTTTGAAATTGCATGCGAAAACAAATTTGACACGCCGCGCCCGGTTGTTATAAGATCCCGAACGTGACTGGGTGACGCCGCCCCATCGGCATGAGTCGCGCCCGGTCCGCCCGAGTGGGGATATAGCTCAGATGGGAGAGCGCTTGAATGGCATTCAAGAGGTCGCGAGTTCGATTCTCGCTATCTCCACCAAAAACTCCAAAGCCCGCCGCGCCACGCGGCGGGCTTGTTCGTTGAGCGCTCTTTGCTTTTCGGCGGCATTTCATGCTACTGGATGCTTAATACGTCACGGGATGGGGCGCACATGAAAATTCTGATCATCTTCATCATCCTTGTCGGACTGGCGCCATTGGCTTCCGGCGCGGAGCCGCCGCGATCGGCTCAGGAAGAAATCATCGACTCCGTGACTCTCTCCGTTGCCAAATATTATTTGCCCCATGACAACCGGAATACCTCCGACATTCTCGTGATCAAGTTGAAAAACGAGGATGGATACATCCAGTATCAACACGTCAACCAAATCTACACATTCGTCGAGGCGGAAATATGGTGGCCCGGTGTCTCAAAATTCAAGGATGAGATTTCGACATCGACCATCATGGAAAAGGCGATCATGCCGGCCTTTCAAAACGTCGGACTCGCTGTTCAAAACGACAAGTCGATGTTCGCGTGCCGGTATTACAGGTCGCTGATGGGGTATAAGGAACTTGGAGCCGCGCCGGTGCCTCCCAACACACGCGACGTTGAACTCCTGGCCAGAGCGCAGGCGCCCTCCTACCAGTTCGCCGACTTGAACGACTATATTCTGAAGCAAATCCGGAAGTTATACCCGAATCGCCAGGTTCCGATCGGAATCTATATTCTGTATTGGCAAGATCCGGCCATCATCTGACTTGAAACAGCGCCGAAGCATCTACTTGGCCTTGCCGATCGTTCGGGATTCGAACTCCGGATCGTGAATCGCGGTTTCGATTTTGCCGATTGAAAAACCTCGCGGAGTAGCATATTACCGTCGGAGGATACGCAATCACGCGACGCGGGAGATTCGAAATGCATATTCAGAAGATACTCGTCGGGCTGCTGCTGGCAGGCGCGCTGATCGCGAATTCCCCGCGCGTGGCCTCGGCGGCCAGGGTGGAGGATCCGGAGCCCGGCGCCACGATTCGGCTCGACGGCAAAAACAGCCTCGCGTGGGTTCGGCCGGTCAAAACCAATCCCGACGGCACGACCTCGACCCTCGACGGCGTGGAACTGCGCTACCTGATCAACGGCGAGAGACGCACATGGACGATCGCGGCCGAAGATTTCAAGTATCCCGTCAGCTCCCGGCTGGTTTATGAAATCAATTATTTCAGCCCGCGCGAGGCGTGGATGATCAGCCATCTCGGCAAGCGCATGGGCGGCGCGGTCCTGCTCGACCTGGAAAAGCAGCGGATCGAAAAAGGCTATGCGATCAATGGTCCATTATCGATTTCGCCCGACCGCCGCCACATCGCCTATACCTACCCCATCGGCGAACGCGACTCGGACAAGGCGGTGTTCGTCGACAACGTCGTGATTTATCCCGCGATCGCGATCGGCTTCAACCCGACGGACGATCCGGCCAAGTTCATCGAACCGGACGGCTGGGCTGTAAAAAAACCGTCTGGCAACATCATCGCCTCGGTTCACGCCGTCAAGTGGGACGGTGATGACAAGCTCGTGTTTTTGGCTGAACTGTTCGGCGACCGCGATCGGCTTTGGGCGGCGCAGGAAGGCAAAAGCTCGGGCCGGTTTGTGGCCTGTGAGGCGACCGGCCTCAAGGCGGCGTTCAGCGGCCCGCCATCCGACCCGGCAAAAATCAAGCTCGTCCAGCGCGATTTGACGCCGAAGGAAACGGTCTCATTGTGGCGCGAGGCATACGATGAGGAAAACGGCGCCGGCGCCTTCGACAAAAGCACGATCAAGAAAAACCTCGAAAAGCGCCTGCCGCGCGTGGAAACAAAATAGAAATAAACCCATCACGCCCGCGATTTGCGTTTTGCGCGAAAAGGTCCGGCTTCGCCACGCCCAACGAAGCATCATCCACCGCCCGTCCCCCGCATTTTCCAAAGATTAGTTTCCCGCAAGTGTCATAAGGGCCCGTAAGGGAATACCCAAATCCAAATCTTCCATGTTACGCTTTCTCTCGCCAGGCAAGAACCGCCCGGCCAGGATTTCTGAACTCGAAACTCG